>CAVPVP010000007.1:0-419708 GCA_963709205.1 uncultured Solirubrobacterales bacterium | reverse complement strand
CATGAGTGACCACCACTTGCCGGCGCCCGCTCATTTGGCGTATTTCCCTTCTGCCATTTGGGCATATTTGAGGAACAGCGCATGAAGCGCCACGGCCTCCTTGGGCGTGGCGCAGCGAATCAAGTTCTCTGCGACGACCTTCAGATTTCTGGTGTTGTAGACGGTCACGTCCTCCGTTTCGGCTATGCCGCCTCGCGGGAACTGGACTACCGGCCACCGTCTGTGGCCCCGATGAACGTGCTCCCGCACCTGGGCCGCGGTCGGCTTCGGACCGTGTAGTCGACCACCTGACCCCAGACCTCATCCAGATGGTCGGCATCACCACGTAGTACGGGAACGAGTTCACGAGCGACCGCCTCGGACGTCGGTCGTTCCCCAATTGGGGACTCGTCCAGGACTGCGATCACGCGGCCGGAATCGAGGAGCCGATACGCCTGCGACTTCCCCATGTCGAACTCGACGGAGCAGTACTGCGCCCAGGAGCGGTACCCAAGCGCCGTGTGGGCTCCGCACTCGTACAACTCAAGCAACTTCTCCCAGAGGGCAACGGCATCCGCCTTGACCCTGTCTGTCAAGATCCGGGCGGTCTCGGGAGTGAGGATCATCGGCGAGGACACGGACATCATGCGGCTGCCTTGATCCACCGGATGGTGTCGACCTTCGTGTAGGGCCAGCTGTACTCGGCCGCCGGGCGATAGGCTGACACTCTCGCCGTGCCGAACTCGGCGGCGTCCATTGAAGTGAACGAATGGCGGATCGACTTCGACGTGACCTTCGTATACGCGATCGAGCCTCTTCAGCTGGACGATCGCAGGCCCGCGCTTAGTGGGTGTAACCTTCATGGTGGCTGCTACCTCCAGCCGTCTTCGTCAACCCCGGTTCGTCGGCCGGGGTTGACTTGTTGATGGGGGAAATCTCCAGCGCACGCGCTACCCGGGGCAGCACGTCGCTGTGAGATGGCGCGAAGCCGCGCTCGAGTAGGCGGATGTAGCTGAGCGAGCAGCCCGCCAGCGCGGCCAGTTCTTGTTAGAAAGACCCGCAGCCCGCCGGTCGTGTCGGAGATGGCTTGTATCGTTAGCGCTCATGCCTGAAAGGCTGAACGAAACGAGCGGCTCCGCCGCTAAGTGTCACGGCCAATCCTTGCCGGGGCGGGCGATGACCGACCAAGACGTCGTCCACGAGTCTGCCCTGAGCGATCTCCGCCACGGGCTCCTCACCCACCCGGAGACGATCAAACGGCTCAAGAGGATCGCGTCGCTGCGGTCCCAGTGGTTGAACTACGGGTTAGCGTCATCTCGGCGCTACATGTGGGACCTTCTCGAGCGAACGGAGGAGCAGCTTGACCATCACTTCGGCTCGGAGGAACTGCTCTATCTCGCCTCTGTGGTTCGAGAGCGGATCGAGAGCGGCATCTGGGGCAAGGCCATTCCGGTTGGCCGCAGCGGGGATCGATACGGGCGCCACCCGGAGCGCGTGCGTACGGTCGCCGAGGGCACCGTCGCCGGTGCTGTGGAAGCGCTTGCAAGGCGGCTGACTCCCGAGCAGCGAGAGCCGAACATGCCTCCCGAGGCGCGCCGCAGGTGGCTCGAGAAGCGCCGCACGTGGCGCCGGCGTTTGCGCAAACTTGCGAGCTCCTAGTTACGCGAACAGGGCGGAGTGGCTATCGGCGTAGATGTAGTCGCCGATCCCGCGCCCGCGGTCGTCTAGTTCGAGCAATGCAACGTCGTCGCGGATTTCCGGGTGGTCCGCAACGAACCGAGTCAGCCGTTCGGTGGCCTCCTCGCGCGTCTCAAACGTTGCAATCGCGCTGGAGCCGTCCACATAGAGCAACGCGTATGCCATACCTGTTGCCTCCTTAGGGACCACGATTTACGTGCACGTACTGTACTAACTGGGCCAGATCGTCTGCTTCGCCCCAGACCGTGTGATGGCCGTCCAGGTCGGGCAGTGTCCGGGCCAGCGAGAACCCGTGACCAGCTTCAAGACGAACCCCTGCTACCAGCTTAGGGTATCGGCGCATTATCGCTTCGGCCTGAGCGAGCTCGGCGAACATCGACGATCCGAGGTGATCGGCCTCTAGGTCTTCGTCTAGCCGCGGACGTGACCGAGCTCGATCCGACAGGAAGTCTTCGGGCGGCGGCTGCTGCTCGTGCGTGACCATGCGAAACATCGTCTGGCCGGACGCCGGCATGATCACGAGCCAGTCGGCGGGGAGGCCGAACTCCTCGGGTCGCGGGGGCAACTGCCATTCCTCCACGCGCTGAGAGTTCGACCAACCGAATACGGGTCCTCCCAGCGGGCCGCTCTTGCGTTCGGTGTCCGCTAGGCGTAGGATCGCCGCCAACGTAAAGCGGGGCCGCACCGCGTCAACGGCCGGCCCCATGGCACCAGGAGTAGCCCCTGATGCGTTCCTCACGCTATCGCCTTCCTTGGCCGCCCTCAAAGCGGCTTGACAGCGATAGCGCGATGTGCTCGGGGTTCTCCAAGAAGGAGGATCACATGACCTATTGGACCGTCTGCGACTGGTGCGGAGAGCACATCCCACCGGAGGCCGACTACGCCAAGATGCCGGTGTCGATTCACCATCCCGGCGGGAAATCCGCGCTGGACGCGAAATGGGCCGAGGAGACGCGGCCCACGCGGTTTTTCTGCGCATCGCCGAAGGAGGACACCGACCGCGGCGGCCGGACCGCGCCGGGCTTGTCCCGGAGGATTCGTTTGACTCATGCTACGACCGCGCCATCGCCTCGATCACCGGCACGAAGCTGAGCGATCCGGGGATGGGCCTCGAATGGCGGCTGATGCCAGTGGAGGATCGGCCCGCGAAAACACTCGCTGACGCGGAACGGATCAGCGATGGCGACGACACGCCGATCCTCGAGCTCGAGATCAGCGTGCGGGCGTACAAGGTCCTCCATCGAAACGGGATCGAGAAGATTGGGCAGATCCGCCTGGCACAACTCCACAAGCTCCCCGGAGCGGGCGGCAAGACCATTCAGGAGATCGAGGCGGCGCTGGACGACTACCGGGCCCGGACGCGGAAGGAAGTGGCGTGATGGGCACCATTGTAGATCTCGACAGTGCCCGGCTGGCGCCCGGAGACCATTGGACCGAGCTGGGTGTTATCAGCCGAGTCGCGCCATACCTGCGCAAGCGCGCGGAGGAGCTTCCGCACGACTCGAACTGGCGGGACTGCTTCGTCAAGATCGCTGGCATCCTCGACGAAGAGGCAGCCAAGCAGCGAGGCGAGTTCGAGGCGATCGTGGCCTCGTGTCGGGAACTGAATCGGCCCGGAGGAGCAGCGTGATGCCGAAGCTTCGGCACATTGCGACGCGCGAGCGCGTGAGCATCGACCCGGAAAAGTGGGAAGAGACGTTCGGGCCGACCGACGACCTGACGGTCGCCGTCAGGCGCTGGGTCGTGCAGTTGATCAACAACAGCGATGCGGCGGACGCTGGCGCGATCGTCAGCGCCCGCCGCGACCAGACCTAATCAGGAGGTTGGTTATGAGCGGTTGGAGCGAAGTTCGAACGAAGATTGGCGGACGTTCGCGTGCCATCACTGAAGCGCTGGAGGACTTGGAGGAGGTCTGCCCCACTCCGGACGAGATCATGGTGGGATTGGCGACCAAGGGCAGCGCAATCGTTTTCGCTCTCGAACGGGGGACGCTCCACCGTATCCGTGGCCCGCTTGATCCCGAGGACCCTCCTGACGAGGTCGAGGAGCGCAGTTGCGAATATGACTCCGGACCCGTCGGTAGGACGGCGAATTACAAACTCACGGTCACGGCGAAAATGGGGGGAAACGATGTCTCCGGGGTGACCCGAGAGTGGGTGTTCCAGCTCGGGG
Organism: uncultured Solirubrobacterales bacterium; assembly: GCA_963709205.1. GTDB lineage: Bacteria > Actinomycetota > Thermoleophilia > Solirubrobacterales > Solirubrobacteraceae > Palsa-465. The sequence goes on along the minus strand of CAVPVP010000007.1, from coordinate 415,859 downwards.
AGCCGTTTAGTCAACTCAGGCTCAGCTCCCCAGCTCCACGGGCCGACAGCGATCCTCGTCCGTTCGCCCAAGCCCTTGCTAGGGCGATCAACGAGGCACGACAGGCCCGCGGCGTCTAAACCCGGGGACGCAAACCCGAAGCGCCCGGCCGAGGCCGGGCGCTCGGTGCCCCTCAGAACTCGAAGGACTTGATCTCGTTCACGACCCGGCGCCGTGGCAGATCCTCGGGTCCCTGGCCACGCCAAAGAACTCGTGCGCGCCGCTCGACCGGGTCGACATGTCGGCCCCGGCCACGCGACGGCCGCACCATGATGGTGTCGATAAACCCGCCTAGAACCTCGCGCCGGGCGTCGACGTCGAGGCCGAGATAGTGGTCCCGGGTCAGGCCCTCCAGTCCCGCTCCGGTGCGTTCGTCGAGCGCCTGTAGCTCGGCCTCAAGGTCGCCCACGGCCCGTAGATACGTGTCCAGCCATTCGAGCCACGCGCCGCCGAGGCGACGCCGGGCGGCACGATCTTGCCGGAAGTCCTCCAGATCCGAGCGCGCCTGCTCGAGTTCGGCGACGACACGATCACGCTCCGTCGAATCGGGCACCAGACGGGTGATGCCCTCGATCTCGGCGAGCACTAGGCCCTCGACGTAGTCCTCCAGCATCGAGGAGATGATCTGCGCCGGCTGAGGACAGGTGCCCGACGCGTGGCGCCGCCGGCAGCGATACAGCCGCTCGCCTCGGGGTCCGCGGCCGAGGGACATCGAAAAACGGCACCCGGCGCACCGCACGAGGCCGCTCAGGAGCGGCAGCGAGCCGTTCGGGCCGCTGCGCGCGACGCGCGGCTTCATCCGCGCGCGACGCCACAGATCCTCCTCGACGATCGCCTCGTGTGCGTTTGGGTTGACGATCGGGCCACGATCGTCCTTGTCCTGCACGACGTACCTCGACGCCTCACCCCGGTAGACCCGCTTGGCGGTCAGCTGTTGTACCGCCTTGGGCGTCCAGGCCGTGCCGTCCTCACGCGGCGCCGCTTCCTGTAGCCATTGCGCGAGCGTTCCCCATGTCTCCCCGTCCGCCCGGCGTTCGAATACCTCCCGCACGATCGACGCTTGATCATTCGGCACGAGCCGACGGTCGGGTCCCAGGTCGTAGCCGAGATAGCCGTTCGGGCTGATGTGGATCCCGCGCTCGATGGCGTGGCGCTGGGCAACCGCCCAGCTCTCCTTCAGCGTCGAGCGCGTGAACTCGGCAAACACGAACAACTGTTGGACGAACGCGCGGCCCGACGGAGTCGTGTAGTCGAGTTGCGGCTCCGTGACAGAGGCGAATGTGGCGTCGTGGCGCCCCAGCTCCTCCAGGGTGTTCAGGGCGCCGAGAAGCGTGCGGGCGAAGCGATCAAGCTTGTAGACCACCAGGCCGCTCGACTTGCCCGATCGGATCCGCTCCATCGCCTGGTTGAACACGGGACGGTCCATCGTCCCGCCGCTCACGTTTAGTTCGTGCGGCTGGACAACGACGTCGACGCCGGAGCGCGCGGCCCATTCTCGGATCGCGCGCTCCTGGACGTCGGGGCTGATGAAGCCGTCGCGACTGGTCTCGGGCGCCTACGCGGGAGACGCGTACGTATCCGTCGAGTTGAGGTGCCATAGCGAACATGATACTCTCGACAGCAACGTAAATGCAAACCTGTCCATGTCGAGGTGGGCGACGCAGCGGTCCGCCATCGAAAGTCAGCCTAGGACACGCCTCAGACGTGAGGCGGTGGACTGGCCCGGCCCCCGATGGCGGACCCCGCGAGAACTATTTATTGGCTCGACCAGACCTGGCCGACGCCGCCGAACCCGAGCGCGGACGCGGTGTTCTGGTTGAGGTCCCAGTCGCGACCGCCGACGTACGGTCCGCGGTCATCGACCGTCGCGTTCACCGAGCGTCCGCCGAGACGGAACTCAACCTTGGTCCCGCAGGGAAGCGAGCGGTTGGCGACGCCGTACTCGGCGTGGAAGCCGCAGGCGGTGTTGCCGCCGTCGTTGTACCAGGACGCCTCGGCGGGGCGGAACACGGTCATCTGACCGGCTCCGGCCGTCGAGCGACCGTTCCGCCGGTCCCCGGCGAAGCGGACGCGGATCGTCTGCTGGCCGGCGCTGCCGGCGACGTAACGCAGGACGAACCTCCCAGCTGAGCCGGTGCGCGCCGTCGCGAGCGTGTGCCAGGAGCCGCTCTGCAGGGCCTCGAGGCTCACCTTGCGACCGCCCACGGCGGGAAGCACCCATCCTCGCAGCTGCACCGCCTGGCCGGCGAGGATCTTGATCCCGCGGGTCGGGACACGAACACGGGCAGCGACGTCGACGGGGACGGCCGAGCTCGTCGCGGCTCCGCCGCTGCTACCGCCGCGGGCACGGGCCACGAACGGCGTCGCTGACCCGCTCGAGGCGTCGAGTACGCGCACGACGCCCGACTGCTCGAGCCGGGCGGCCAGCTGAAAGGCGCCAGCGCCGCCGACCGTCGTCGAGCCGAGTTGGCTCCAGGCCGTGGCGCCGCCGCGCGCGAACTCGAGCACGACGGTGTGCCCGGCATCGGACGCCGACTCCGTGCCGGTCACGACGAGGTCATGCCCGTAGGCGACCTGACCCGACCGGGGTTTGATGTGCAGCGGAGCCTGCGCCGGCGAGGCGAACGCCTGGGCGGCCGCGGTTGAGGCCGCTGCGGCTGGGATTGCGATTATCAGCGCGCCGATGCCCAGCCGACTGCGGCGCGATTTCATGGCTAATTCAGGCCTCAAAGCGAGGACCTCCTTCGATCTCGACCGGACGCCTACGGGGTTAGCTGACGGGCTCGCAACCGCTGGCGGCGCGCTCCGCGCGCTCTCCAAAGCTGGCGCTACGACTGCGGCCGGCGCGTTGGGCCGGGCAAGTCGATTCGCCCCGGCCAGGCATGTGTCCGCCTGGCAATGGGTCCCCCGTTCGCCCTCGTAACGGACAAGGACGACTCGGCAGGTCAATCAATAAGTCGGCCAGGTTAGGCGGCGGCTTGACGGTTTGCCTGTGAGCTCGGTCACACGACGCGGATGTGCTGTTCGCCACGAGCGGCGCTCTGCTGAGGCGACTGAGGCGGTCTTCGGGGAGCCGGTTAGCCAGCTGCGCCGAGGGTCGGTGAGCTGCTGTGCCGGGGTCGGTTCGCCGGTATGCGGGGGCCAGCCGGCCGACCGGCGACTACCATCCCATCGGTGGCGAACAAGGACAGGCTGACCGGCCTCGACAGCTCGTTCCTGCACCTCGAGCGGGACTCGGCGCACATGCACGTCGCGGGCTGCTCGGTGTTCCTCGGCTCGGCCCCCACTTACGACGAGCTCGTCGAGGCGATCGAGTCGCGGCTTCACCTCGTTCCTCGCTACCGGCAACGGCTGGCGTTCGTTCCGCTCGGCCAGGGCCGTCCGGTGTGGGTCGACGATCCCCACTTCAGGGTCTACTACCACGTGCGCCATACCGCGTTGCCGCGGCCGGGGGGCGAGAGCGAGCTGAAGCGGCTCGCGGGGCGCGTGTTCTCCCAGGCGCTCGACCGCGGCCGACCGCTGTGGGAGCTTTGGCTCGTCGAAGGTCTCGCGGGCGGGCGTTTCGCGGTGCTGTCGAAGACGCATCACGCCCTGGTGGACGGCATCTCGGGGGTCGACATCGCCACCGTCCTGTTCGATACCTCGCCCGACCCGCTGCCGGTGGCGCCGCCCGACCACGAGTTCGTTGCCCGTCCGCTGCCCAGCCGCGCCCAGCTGCTGGCCGACGCGCTACTCGAGCGGGCGACCGTGCCGGCCGAGGTCACGCGCGGTGTCCGGGCGACGCTCCGCGGGCCGCGCACGGTGGCCAAGCGCGCCGGCAAGGCGATCGGGAGCATGAGCGCGCTCGCTTGGACTGGCCTGCAGACCGCTCCGCCCAGCCCGTTCAACGTGCGGATCGGCCCCCACCGCCGGTTCACGTGGGTGAACGCAGATCTCGCGCAGTTCAAGGCGATCAAGAACTCGCTTGGGGGAACCGTCAACGACGTCGTGCTGGCGGTCGTGGCCGGCGCGCTCGGCCGCTACATGCGTCTCCACGGACTGGCCACGGACGATGTCGGCCTCAAGGCGATGGTTCCGGTCTCGGTCCGTGCCGACATCGAACGCGGAGCGCTCGGCAACCGGGTCGCGGCGATGTGGGCCACGCTGCCGGTCGGGATGACGGATCCCGTGGAGCGCTTGCACACTGTCAGCGACGCGATGGTCGGCGTCAAGCAGTCGGGGCAGGCGGTCGGCGCCGAGATCCTCACCGCGCTCTCGGGCTTCGCGCCACCGACGATCATGGCGCAGGCGGCGCGGCTCCAGGCCCGCCAGCGACTCTTCAACCTCGTCGTGACCAACGTCCCCGGCCCGCAGTTTCCGCTCTACCTCCTCGGCCGGGAGCTCGAGGCGATCTACCCCATGGTCCCGCTGGCCGAGAACACCGCGCTTGGAATCGCGATCCTCTCCTACAACGGGCAGTTGAACTTTGGCCTCGTGGGCGACTACGACGCGCTCGCTGATCTCGAGGTGCTGGCGGACGAGATCCGGTCCTCGATCGAGGAGCTCGCGGCGGCCGCCGGCGCGCCCTCCGCCGGGCCCGACGACGCGACTGCGCCGCCAACCGGCTCGAGCGGCCGGGCACGCGCTACCCGGTGACGCCCGCCGCGCGGGAGCCCGCACGCGCGCCGCGCGACTCGCGGCTGATCAGGGCGGTCGAGCTGATGGCGATCGGGGTCGCCTCGCTGGCCCTCTCGATCGCGCTGATCCTGCTGCTCTCGGGTTACTTCGCCGGCCGCGACCAGGCGGCGATCTCCGGCGGTACGAGCGGTCCGGGGCAGGCGTTCCCAGACCTCGGCCACGCCATCCTGAGTCGCGGCCAGCCCCACCCGAGCTACAACTCGAACCCGCCGACGAGCGGCGCGCACGTCCCGGAGGCGGTGACGAGCGACGACGCCACGCTGAACGACGATCAGCTGCTCGAGGCGCTGCAGCTGGGGAACGTCGTGCTCGTGTATGGCACACGGACTCCGCCGGCCGGACTGACCCGGTTCACGCGCCTGGCGGCGCCGGCGTTCACGCCCGGGCTCGCTGCCAGCGGCGACGCTGTGATCCTCGCCCGCCGGCCGGGCACGAGGGGGCTGGTGGCGCTCGCCTGGGCGCACCTCCTCCCCGTGGACACCGCCTCCGACCCGCAACTCGCGCAGTTCGTGAGCTTCTGGCTCGGTCGGGGCGCGCCCGTCCAGTAACGCAACCCAACGGTTGCATGCTGAAAAAGGGCCCACTGACTGTGGACCCAAATCCAGCAAGCAGACGGTGTCCGAAGCTAGAACAACCCGGACAACGACACCGGTCGCTGTTCGTACCGTCCCGCCAGTCGGTAGAACAACCCACCGTCGGTCATGTCCGTGGTGTTGCCGGACGCGCCGGCGCCGAACAGCAGCCCGATCACGCCCGAGGCGGCGGTGGCGCGCAGGTGGGCGGCCGAGCCGGCGCCGAGCCACCATTGCAGCCGGTTGTCGCGATAGTGGTTCCAGGTGTCGTTCTCGTTGCTGTCGCCGAGCGGCAGCTGCCAGAGCACGACGGCGGTGTGGGTGCGCCGGGTGAAGCCCGCGATGTAGCGATTCTCGCGGGCGAAATCCGCCGGCCCCCACCAGGTGTGCGGGTTGCCCTCGACGTCGCGGTAGTAGTCCGCGTCGCGATCGGTGACGTCGCTGAACACCAGGTCGAAGTGGGCGTGCAGCGACTCGTAGAACGCCGCCGAGTCGGCCGCCAGCTTGTCCATGTGGGCGAGCGAGGGCTTCGAGTACGTGGGGTCCTCGTCGGTACCCCAGACGCTCAGGTGCCAGGCGAGAACCACGTGTGGCGCCAACGCATTCCGGAGAGCGATGAGACGATGGGCGAACGCGCGCGCGAGCCGAACAGCGTGGGCCTGCTCCAGATACCCCCACAGATCCGGCTCCACATGGATCACGACCAGCCGTGACCCCGCCGCCGCGGCCACGCGCCGCAGCAGCAGGCTGTAGTCGGCCCAGTAGGCGCGCATAGTCGCCGGGTTGCGCATGTTGGAGAGGTCGCGCGCCTGCTCGGTCGAGCCCACCGACGGCGCGGACTGGAGCATCTGGTAGTACGTGAACACCGGGGTCATATGCGCCGCGACCGACTCGCGCACGTACATCGAGACGAAGCTTCCGTTCGGGTTCCATGTCGTCCAGCCGTGGCCGGTGTTGATGCCGCCGGCGAGGTACTGGTAGCGCATGTCGACGGGCGCCCGGGCGCGCAGCGCCTGCGCGTCGCCGGGCGGGTCGCTCACGCCCACCGCCAGGTGGTGAGGCCACCCCGCCGGCAAGGGCGCCAGCGCCAGCGGCAGCATGACCGACAACAGGGTTCGGCGCATCATATGGACGGACGGTTCCCTACGCCCCGCACGCTACCCGTCGGCTATGGATCCCGAACGGCGATCGTCACCCGCGCCACCGCGCAGCGGCGCTGCTCGTCGTCGGAAAGCTCGACCTCCCAAACCCACGTCGTCCGCCCGCGATGCCGGGCGACCGCCGTCGCGTGGATCGTGCCGGCCATGATCGGATGCAGCGTCGTCGTGAGGTTCGAAAGGCCCACCGCGACCCGACCGTCAGAGCCGACCCCCGCCTCGGTGCCGCGCGCGGCCAGCGCCTCGGAGATCGCGCCGTACACGCCCCCGTGGACATGGCTTCCGGGCACCACCAAGAGCTCGTCGCGCACGGAGACCCGAGCCCGGACCATCGAGTCCGAGCAGTCGGTCAGCTCCAGCCCGTAGAGCGCATCGAAGCTCATGCGAACGCGGGACCATACGCCCCCCATCCGCCGCACCGCGCCGTAGGCCCTACTACGCTAGGCGGTCGCAATGGCGTCAATCGACACCCTCCCTCCCGACCAACGCGCGGTCCTCGATCTCGTGCTCCAGCGCGGCCGCAGCTACGACGACATCGCGCGTCTGCTCGCGATCGACCGCGCGGCCGTTCGGGCGCGGGCGCTGGCGGCGTTCGACGAGCTCGGACCCGACACCGGCCTCGCGCCCGAGGCCCGTGCGCTGATCACCGATTACCTGCTCGGCCAGCTGCCGCCGCGCGTCGCCGAGCAGACACGCGACCGTCTCGCCACCTCGCCCTACGAGCGCGCGTGGGCGCGGGTGCTGGCGTCGGAGCTCGCCCCGGTGTCGAGCAAGCCGCTGCCCGAGATCCCCGAGGGGACAGCTCGGTCGAAGGCGCCGGCGAACGACGCGGCGCCGGCGCCGTCGGAGGACGCCGGCCCTTCCCCGCGCCGGGCCGCATCCCCTCGTCGGGTGCCGCGGCCGAACGACCGGCCGAGCTCGCGGCTCGGCGGCGCGATCTTCCTGGTCGTGGGAGCGATCGTGGTGATCGTCGTCGTGGTCGTGCTGCTCGTCGTCCTGAGCAGCGGCAGCTCGAGCAATCACTCGTTGAGCACAGCGGCCCAGAACGGCACCACCCCGTCCGGCCAGGGCACGTCTACCGGAGCGGCGACCGGAACGACCACGGGAGCGACGACCGGGACGACCACCGGGCCGACAACGGGAACGACGACCGGCACGACCTCGACGACGAGCGCGAAGGTCGTCGCCCAGATCAACCTCGACCCCCCGAGCGGCACCGGGAGCGCCAAGGGCGCCTCGTTCGTGGTCAAGGCGGGCACGGCCTTCGGGATCATCGTCGAGGCGCAGGGCCTCGCCCCGAACTCGCACAACGCCTACGCCGTGTGGCTGTCCAACTCCCCGACCGACAGCGTCCGGATCGGGTTCGTAAACACGCCGGTCGGCAAGAACGGGCGGCTGCAAACCGAGGGACCGCTTCCGAGCAACGCCGCCCACTACAAGAACCTGCTGCTCACGCTCGAGACGTCGGCCACCCCCAAGACCCCGGGTCAGGTGGTCCTTCAGGGCGCCCTCAAGGGCGTCGCGTAACGACGTCGTTGAGAGTGCCCTCAGGGCGTCGCGTAACGACGTTCTTCAGGGTGGCTTCAAGGGCGTCGCGTGACGACCGTCAGGCGCAGATCTGTGCGAGCCCGTCGAGCGCCTCGTCGAGCCGCTTGTTCGTCGCGCGGCGCAGCATCAACGCACCCGTGCGCGAGTACCCGCGGAGCTTCTGGAGCTGCGCGATCGTCACCTGCGACGTTCCCCCGTGCGCGGGCTCGATCAACACTTCGGTGAGCGCCTGGTCGAGGACCCGCTCGAACGGCGTTCCGGCGATTTCCTGCTCCCATGCCCGATGTCCGGAGGGCTCGCCCCCGCTCCCCGGCGGATCGGACACGAGCACCCGGAAGTCCATCCGCACCGTCCGCCGACGCTTGGTCTCGAGCACCTCCGTGAAGCGGTCGTCCTCGACCCCTTCCACCCGAGCCACGCCGGGCCACCAGCGCGGTAACTGGAACGGGTCCTCGACCACCCGCCACAGCGTCTGGGGCGTGGCTATCAGCTGGCGCGTTCGCAGCGCCCGCGACAACGTGCGGCGCTGCGGCATGAAGCTCGAGTCGAACGGTTCGCTCACGACGCGTACTCGAGCACATCGACCCCGTACTCGAGCAGGTACTCGACGGTGACGGTCTCAGACGGCAGCTTCCCGCCCCTTTGGAGATGAAGATTACGTAGCGATCTTGCGCAGATCGCGAATCAGCAGCAGGTGCTTCAGGTGCGTCGTCACCGACGCGAGGTTCTCAAGCGCCTCGATCGCCTCGCGCCGGCGGTCGGGATTGCGCGACCGCAGCGCCGGGGCGAGGATGCTCTGGAGGAGCTGCGCCTCGCGGTCGGCCGAGCTCCGGAACACACGCAGGTTACGACCGCCGACGCCGTAGCGCGCGAGCTCGGACACCGCTCGGACGATCTCGCGCTCGGTCTCGTCGAAGTAGCGCACGCCGGCGCGCACGTCGCCCTTGATCACCCCGTAGTCGACGAGCTCGCGCACCAGCTCCGGTTCGGCCCCGGTCTCCTCGACGACATCCTCGAGCGAGTACAGCGCGCCCGGATCGCGCGTCGAGACGAGCGCACGCCGCATCGAGCGGCCGTCGGCGGCCGGAGGCGGGGTCGTGACCTCGCGCTCGGCGCGACCGCCCGCGAGCTCCTGGCGGATCACCCGCAGCGGCAGGAACTCGTCGCGCTGGAGGCGCAGGATCGTGCGCAGCCGCTGGATGTCGGACTGGGTGTAGAGCCGGTAGCCGCCCTGGGTGCGGCGCGGCGAGAGCAGCTTCTGGTCCTCGAGGTAGCGGATCTTCGAGATCGAGATGTCGGGGAACTCCTGGCGCAGCGCCTTGCACACGGCCCCGATCGTGACCGCCTTCTGGCGCGGACGCTCCGCATCTCCGAGCGGCGGATCGTGGAGCTCGACGGGGGCCGGGTCGTGGGTCTCGGGAGTGGCCATCAGCGGCTCAGGAACGCGAGCTTGTACTTGCCGACCTGAAGCTCATCGCCGTCGTCGAGGCGATGAGACTCGATCCGGCGCCGGTTGACGTAGGTGCCGTTGAGCGACCCGCAGTCGTCGAGGTAGTAGTCCTGCCCCCGCCGGACGAGGATCGCGTGGTCGCGCGAGACCGTCACGTCGTCGAGGAAGATGTCGGTGTCCGGCCGGCGGCCGACCGTGAGCCGTCCCGCGCCGAGCGGGAAGCTCTCACCGGCGCGGCCGCCGCCGGCGCGGATCACCAGCGCCGCGCCCCGCGCGACGACCTCGTCCAACTCGACCTCCTCGAGCTCGCCGGTCTCGCCGACCTTGTAGGTGGCCGTGGTCGTCCCCGGCGGAGGCTCGGAGTGGGCGAGGAACGCGCCGCACCGCTGGCAGTAGTTGGCGCCCTCGGCGTTGGCGAAGCCGCACTCTGGACAGTGCTGGGCCACCGCCGCCGGCTACTCGGGCTCGGACCCCGGGACGCGACCGGCGAGGATGTCGGTCAGCTGCTGGACATCCGCGCCGGTGATCACGAGCTCGCCGCTCTCGTCCTTCTTGCGCAGGCGGTTGACCAGCTCGGCGCGGAGGATGTCGATCTTCCCGTGGAGGATGCGCCGGCGATAGGAGATCTCCATCTCCTCATCGGTCAGCTGCTTGATGAGATCCTTGAGCTCCTGATCGGTCAGCGAGCCGAGATCGGGGAACGTGTCCATGTAGAGCAGACCTCCGGGTGCTTCCGGGTCGGAGTGGCGAAGCGAGCAGTATAGCCTGGCAAACTCGGAGGGTCAAGCTGAGCTTGAGAGTTGGGTCGGGTCGTCCCCGGGCTCCTCGCGAGCCCCGCGAGCGCGCAGCTCCTGCGCCCCGTGACGCACGTACAGCGCGGTCGCGATCAGCGCGAACGCCAGCCCGACGTACAGCAGGATCAGCGCCAGCCAGTGGACGCCGGCCATCGCGAAGAACGGTGCGCCGACGATCGGGGCGACACCGAGCCGTCCCGCCCAGTTGATCTGGAGCTCGAGCCCGCGGGAGAGCGCGTAGCGGCTGGCCACCAGCATGAACAGCTCGCGGGCGACGACGAGCGCGATCGCCCATCGCGGCAGCAGCGAGAAGTGCCAGCACACGACCATGCCGGAGACCACCAGCAGCCGGTCGACGATCGGATCGAGCAGCGCGCCGAGGCGGCTGTACTGGCCGGTCAGCCGGGCGGTGAAGCCGTCGAGATAGTCGGCCCAGCCGATCACCGCGAACAGCACGGCCGCCAGCGCGTCCTTGCCGTCGTCGCTCGACAGCGCGACCACCAGGAACACCGGGATCACCGCCAGCCGCACGAACCCGATCGCGTTCGGGATCGTCCACGGGTTCAGCGGCTGGCCGGACAGCGTGGCCTCGGGCGGCGGCCCGAGCGGTCGATGCCGAACAGCCGTCGCTTGCTGATCGGAGGGCTCAAAGCACCGCCCGGCCTACCGGTCACGGCAACCCCCGCCAGAGCTCCGCGATCGCCTCGGCCGCGTCCTCGAGCGGCACCGTCCGCGCTCTCCCGACCGCGCCGGATCTGCACCTCGACCTCGCCGGCCGCGAGCGTCCGGCGCCCGACCGTGACCCGGAGCGGGCACCCGAGCAGCTCGGCGTCGGCGAACTTCTCCCCCGGTCCGGCGTCGCGATCGTCGTAGAGGACCTCGAGGCCGAGCTCCATGAGCTCGCCGTACAGCCGGTCGGCGAGCGCCCGCTCCTCGCTCCCGTCCTTGCCGAGCACGACGAGCTCGACGTCGAACGGCGCGATCGCGCGCGGCCACGAGATCCCGTGCTCGTCGGCGTACTGCTCGACCGCCGCCGCCGCCGCCCGCGCCGGCCCGAAGCCGTAGCAGCCCATCCAGATCAGCTGCTCCTTGCCCGACTCGTCGAGGTACGTGGCCGCCGAGCGGCTCGGAGTAGCGCGTGCCGAGCTTGAAGATGTTGCCGACCTCGATCGCCGGCTCGATCCGGATCGCGCGGCCGTCGACGGTGTCGCCGGCGACGACCGTGCGCACGTCGACCGCGCTCGAACGGGAAGTCGCGGCCGGGCTCGACGCCGCGCAGATGCGCGTCGGGACGGTTGGCGCCGGTGACGTAGCCGCCCGCGAGCGACGCCCTCGTCGAGCAGGATCGGCACCTCGGCGCCGACCGGGCCGATGAACCCGGGCGGGCCGAGCCGCTCCGCGACCTCGTCCGGATGGGCGGGACGGAACTCGCTCCCGAGCGCGTTCGCGAGCTTGATCTCGTTGACGCGGTGGTCGCCGCGCACGATCACCAGCTTCATCGCGTCGCCGTCGACGATCACCGGGAAGGCCTTCAGCAGCGCGCCCGCCGGCGACCCGAGCGCGCTCGCGACGGCGTCGATCGTCGTCATCCCGGGCGTGTCGACCGAGCTCGAGGGGCGTCGAGGGCCGGCGCGAGCTCGACCGGCTGGGCCTGCGCGGTCGCGACCTCGACGTTGGCGGCGTAGCCCGGCGCCAGCGCGACCTCGTTCTCGCCGGCCGCGCACGGCGCCATGTACTCGTGGGCGCCGATCCCGCCCATCATCCCGACGTCGGCCTCGACGCGGTACCACTCGAGCCCGCAGCGGTCGAGCATCCGGTCGTAGGCGACCGACGTGCTTCTCGTAGGACTCGTCGAGCCCCTCCGCGTCGCGGTCGAAGGTGTAGGAGTCCTTCATGATGAACTCGCGCGTGCGCAGCACGCCGGCGCGCGGGACGCGGCTCGTCGCGCTCCTTGACCTGGAAGTGGTAGAGGATCAGCGGCAGGTCGCGGTAGGAGCGGACCGCCGGCCGCGACGTGCGTGGTGACGATCTCCTCGTGGGTCATGCGCCAGCACCATGTCGGCGCCGCGGCGGTCCTTGAGCTTGAACAGCTCCTCGATCTCGTAGCGGCCGGTGCGCCGCCACAGCTCGGCCGGCTGCAGCACCGGCATCAGCATCTCCTGGCCGCCGATCGCGTTCATCTCCTCGCGGACGATCTGCACGATCCGCTGGTGCACGCGCCAGCCGGCCGGCAGCCACGATCCACAGCCCCGACCCGACCTGGCGGATCAGGCCGGCCCGCACCATCAGCTTGTGCGAGATCGCCTCGGCGTCGGCGGGCGGCTCGCGCTCGGTCGGCAGGAAGTACGTGGAAAGGCGGGTCATCGGGCGCCAGCGAAGCGTACCCGGGCGTGATAGAAGGAGCGACGACCCGAAGAACCGCATGCAAGGAGCAGCCGATGGCCTACGAAGTTCCGCCCCTCCCCTACGACTACAACGCGCTCGAGCCGACGATCGACGAGCAGACGATGCACCTCCACCACGACAAGCACCACCAGGCCTACGTGACCGACGTCAACGCCGCGCTCGAGGGCACCGAGTGGGCCGACAAGCCGGTCGAGGAGGTCCTGCAGAACCTCGACGAGCTGCCGAGCGACAAGCGCAGGCCGGGTCCGCAACAACGGCGGCGGCCACTACAACCACTCGCTGTTCTGGGAGTGGATGTCGCCCGAACGGCGGCGGCGAGCCCGACGGCGCCCTGGCGCGACGCGATCGACGCGGCCTTCGGCTCGTTCGACGACTTCAAGGCGCAGCTCAAGGACGGCGGCGTCGAGCGCTTCGGCTCCGGCTGGGCGTGGCTCGTCCACGACGGCTCCGGGCTCGCGATCGTCTCGACCGCCAACCAGGACAGCCCGATCTGCGACGGCAAGACGCCGCTGCTCGGCGTCGACGTCTGGGAGCACGCCTACTACCTGAAGTACCAGAACCGCCGCCCGGACTACCTCGACGCCTGGTGGAACGTCGTCAACTGGCCGAAGGTCGCCGAGCGGTTCGCGGCCGCTGTCGCTGGCGGCTCGCTGCGACCGGCTGACGGCAGTCTCCGTGCGACTGGAGCGGACGGCGCGATGGACGCCGCTCGCATCCGTGGGCCGCGACCGAGGGCTCGCTTGGCCATGGATGCCGCGAGCGGCCCAAGGACCGCTTAGGCCCGGGTGAACCGCCGGCCGGCGACCGGCGAGGCTCCTCGTCGAGCTGGGCCGCCGCGGCCTCCATCGCCGCGATGCGCTCGGGCGTCATCGCGGTCTCGTCCTCGTTCTCGGCCAGCCACTCGCGGCCTCGGCGGCGCCGCGCCTCGTCGCGGACGACCGCTTGCCGGCCGCGTAGTAGCTGTCGATCTCGGCGAACAGCTCGTCGACGAGCTGCTCGGTCTGGACCTTCTGGAGCGGCTCGCCCTTGCGAGTAGATCATCGCCCATGTCCTTGGCGCCGGTGATCCCGAAGTCGGCGTGGCGGGCCTCGCCGATCCCGTTGACGGCGCAGCCGAGCACCGAGACCTCGATCGGGTCGTCGTAGGCCTCGAGCCGCCGCTCGACCTCGGCGACGACCGTGTCCATGTCGAACTGGAGCCGCCCGCAGGTCGGGCACGCGATCAGCACCGGGCCGCGCTCGCGCAGCTTCAGCGCCTTGAGGATCTCCCAGGCGACCTTGACCTCCTCCTCGGCGTGGAAGGTCGAGAGCGAGATCCGGATCGTGTCGCCGATCCCGTCGGCGAGCAGCGTCCCCAGGCCGACCGCCGACTTCAGCGAGCCCGACCACTTCGTGCCGGCCTCGGTGATCCCGAGGTGCAGCGGATACGGGATCCGCTCGGAGAGCAGCCGGTTCGAGGCGATCGTGTTCGGCACGCTCGTCGACTTCATCGACACCTTGAAGTTCGTGAACTCGAGGCGCTCCATCAGCTCGACGAACTCGACCGCGGCGCGTGACGAGCGCCTCGACCGGGTTCTCGTACTCGAGCTCGCGCAGGTGCGCGGGCAGCGAGCCCGAGTTGACGCCGATCCGCAGCGGCGTGCCGAGCTCGTTCGCGCGTTCCGCCACGAGCGCGACCTTGTCCGGACCGCCGATGTTGCCGGGGTTGAGCCGCACGCAGTGCGCCCCGGCGTCGAGCGCCTTCAGCGCCAGCGTGTAGTTGAAGTGGATGTCGGCGATCACCGGGATCGGCGACTCGCGGACGATCGTCTCGCAGCGCCTCGACGTCCTTCTCGCGCGGGACGGCGACGCGGACGATGTCGGCGCCGGCCTCGGCGACCGTCCGGATCTGGGCCATCGTCGCGCCGAGATCGGCGGTCTCGGTCTTGGTCATCGTCTGCACGGCGACCGGCGCGCCGCCGCCGATCGGCACCCCGCCGACGTGGATCTGGCGCTCTGAGGCCATGGGGCCAGTGTAGAGGCGGCTGGGTGGGCGCTGGGTTGCATGCCCGTGATCGCCCGGCGCAACTTCAGAGGTTCCGGGTAGTTGCTTCTACCGTGCACAAAATCAGACGCTTATTCCCCATAGCCGTTTTGCTCTCGAGCATGGCGGCGTTCAATGCTGCTCCCGCCGCCGCGTCGACGACGCAGGTGGCGGTCTTCCAGGCCGATCCCCAGGTACTCGGCAATCCCGGCGGGACCCTGCAGACCCTGCGTGACCTCGGTGTCGGCATGGTCCGGGTGAACCTCACCTGGAACGCGATCGCGCCCTCGGCGCTGTCGACCACCCGCCCCAAGAGCTTCGACGCCACGAATCCGGCGGCCTATCCTGCCGGCGGCTGGGCCCCGTACGACAACGTCGTACGCGTGGCCACGGCCGACCACATCGCGGTGGACTTCACGATCAACGGACCGGCTCCGCTGTGGGCGACCGGCTCCGGCGCGCCAAAGGGAACGACCGGCTACTTCCGGGCCGACTGGGAGCCGTCGGCGACCGAGTACGGCTCCTTCGTCAAGGCCGTCGGCGCGCGCTACAGCGGCTCCTACAAGCCGGGGGGCTCGGCGACCGCGCTCCCGCGCGTGAGCTTCTGGTCGATCTGGAACGAGCCGAACTACGGCTACGACATCGCCCCGCAGGGCACCGGGCGCAACCAGACAACCCCGAACAGCCCCCGTATCTACCGAGGCTTGGTGGACGCGGCGTGGAGCTCGCTGAACGCCACCGGCCACACGACGCGCAGCGACAAGATCCTGTTCGGCGAGGTGACTCCGCACGGGAAACGCGACCTGGGGCGTGTTCGCCAACATGAAGCCGCTGATCTTCGTGCGGTCGCTCTACTGCGTAGATTCGCGCTACCGGGAGCTGCGCGGCGCGGCGGCGAGGGCCCAGGGCTGCCCGACGACGGCGGCCGGCTCGCGTGCCTTCCGCCGGCAGAACCCGGCGTTGTTCTCGGCGAGCGGGTTCGCGGCCCATCCGTACGAGGAGGCGTCGCCGCCGAACGTGCCGACCCACCTGTGCGGCAACAAGCTGTGCGCGGGCAATCCCGCCGATCCCGACTTCGTCGATCTGCCCGAGGTCCCGCGCCTCGAGGGCACGCTCGATCGGCTGAACCGGATCTACGGCTCGCACACGCACTTTGCCGTGTACAACACGGAGTACGGCTTCCGGACCCGGCCGCCTGACCCCCACGAGGGCGTCAGCCAGGCGAACGCCGCGCTGTACATGAACGAGGCGGAGTACATCAGCTACCACCAGGGCGCCTGGACAGCTACTCCCAGTACCAGCTGATCGATCAGCCGCCGCCGGCGTACTTCGACACCGGGCTCATCAACCCCAACGGGAGCCACAAGCCCGCGTTCGACGCGTACCGCATGCCGCTGTGGCTGCCGCACACCTCGACCCGCAAGGGCCGCAAGCTCGAGGTCTGGGGCGACGTCCGTCCGGCGTCCTTCGCCACGCTGGACACGGGCAAGGCGCAGAGCGTCCTCGTCCAGTTCCAGTCCGGTTCGAAGGGCGCGTTCACGACGATCGCGACGGTCCCGATCAAGAGCGCCCGCGGCTACTTCGACGTCCACCTCGCCTTCCCGCGCAGCGGCACGGTGAGGCTCGCGTGGACCTATCCGACCGGTGACCGGCTGCTGAGCGGCGGAACCGTGTACAGCCGGTCCCAGAAGATCACGGTCAGGTAGCCCGATTCGATCTGCGCGTGGTCAGGCCTCGGTCCGTCCGGGGTCTGACCCGCCCGGATCGTGTTCGCCGGCGGGCTCGGGGGCTTTGGGGGCGCGGAAGCGGGTCGCGAGCGGCTGAACGTCAAAAGCGGGCGGGGTGGTGTGCCTGCCCGCGGGGTCGCAGCGCGGTGCGAGGCGTGCCTTGGTCGTGGCGCGGCGCGGATCATGCATAACACGCCAATTGACGCACGTCGAGCTGACCTTGACGGACTATGCATGTGGGCCATGCGTAGTGCGTCAAGGTCCGCCCGGATCGGCTCGATTGTCGTGTTATGCAGGTTCTTTTGAGGTTCGGGGCGGGACCGAGCGCTTCCCCCCGTTTTCCAGGTGCCCGCCTTTGACGTTCGCGCGCGGTCGAGCACGCCGGCACCCTCCGCGCTCCCACGATTCTCGGGCAGGCTCAGCTGTTCGAGCCGGGGTCGCCTGACTCGCTACCGCCGGGCGAGCCGGAATCGCCTGGTCCGCTGCCGGGGTCGGACGGTCCGCCCTGGCCTGCGGAACCGGGGCCGCCACCGGACGCCTGCTGCGCTCGCCGACTGCGGATCGCCAGCGCGCCGAAAGTGAGCGCCGCGAGCGCGAGCACGACGATCACGATCAAGAGCCAGGTCGGGAGCACGGAGCCGGCCGAGCTCGAGCCGCCGCCCGAGCCCCCGCCGGAGCTCTTGCCGAGCTGGGCGAACAGCTGCTTCTCGATCACGTCGTAGCAGTCGCTGTACTCCCGCACGTCCGCCGGGAGCTTCGCGAGCGCGGCCGTGAGCGTGGCCGACGAGTACTGATGCGTCAGGCGGTCGTTGGCCGAGCAGTCGGCGATCGCGGCCGCTGCGCTGTCGCTCGCCGCGGCAGCGGCGATCCCCGCCGCGGGACCGGCGGCGAGAGCGCAGACCAGCGCGAACACGATGAACGAGCGTCGCGTCATCGGGGCAAGCTTATGAAGAATCCGCCCGATACAGCGCCGTGAGCCGGTCGTAGAAGCGGTCCTCGCCGAACCGCTCGCGGGCCCGGGCGAGGGCCGCCGCACCGCGCTCGGCCCTGAGATCGGGGTTCTGCCAGAGCTCTTCGAGGGCGTCCGACCATGCTTTTGGGTCGTTCGGGGACAGCGCCCCGTTCTCGCCCACCAGCTCGGGCAAGCCGCCCCGGTCCGCGGCCAGCACCGGCACCCCGGCGGCGAGCGCCTCGAGCACCGCGTACGGGCACGGCTCCTCCCATCGGGAGGGCGCCAGCGCGACGGCGGCCCGACCGCGGAGCTCGGCGAGCGCCTCCGGCGCGAGCAGTCCGGTGAACCGGACGTCCGCGCCCGCGGCCAGGTCGCGCAGGCGGGCCTCGTCCGGTCCAGTGCCGGCGATCACGAGGGGGACGCCGGCGGTCCGCGCCGCCGCGATCGCGGTTTCGAACCCCTTCTCCTCGGTCAGGCGTCCAGCAGCCAGCGCGAATTCGCCGGCGCCCGCGCGCGACTCCGGGACGAAGGCGTCGTTAGGCATGAAATTGGGCAACGTGGCGGTTAACGAGGGCGGGAGCCCCAAGTCGCGCAGACGCTTCGCGGTCGCCTCGCTGACCGCCACGAACTGGTCGACGTGCTCGTACAGGCGGGGCTGCTGGCGGTGCAGGGCAGCGGCGTAGACGAGCGACTCGGCCACCGACCCCCGACAGCGGAGCCGGACGCCGGGGAACGTGCCGGCGCCGCGGCAGCGGAAGCACGGCGCGCCGTCGCGGTAGGAGACGCCGATCGCACAGAACAGCCGGAAGTTGTGGAGATGCAGCAGCGTCCGGGCCCCGGCGACCTGGGCGGCGGCGAGCGCGCGCCACCCGAGCGTCGGATGGATGTTGTGGGCGTGCACAACATCCGCTCGCCTGGCCCGCACGGCGCGGCCGACGGCGTCGGGATCGAGGCCGCCGGCGAGCAGACCGAGCGCCGCCTTACCGCGCCCGACGGTCGCGCTCGAGCGTTCGAGCACCTCGACCTCGTGTCCGCGGCGCGTCAGCAATGCGGCGATCTGCTCGACCGCGCGCTCTTCTCCGCCGGTCGTCCGGTAGCGGTTGTGCAGGAGGAGGACGACCACGCTCGGGCGGCGTTCCTAGCGGGCGGCGCGCGGGCTCTGCACGAGCACGGCCGCGCCCGGGACCGGCGGTGTGAGCAGCTGCCCCGCGATCGCGGTTATCTGCGGCTGGCTCAGCGGCCGTGCTCGTGCGATCGAGAACCGGGCGACCAGGAAGTCGTCGACCGTCCGGCTGCTCACGAGGCGAGTGCCGACGGGCAAGGCCGTGGCGAGCGTCTGCCAGCGGTGCCCGACGACGTCGACCTCGCCGACGGTCACCGGGCCGGCCGGCGCACCGCTCCACGGCACCCCTGGCAGGTAGATCGCGAGCGGATCGGTGGCGGCTGACCCGTCGTCGGCGACGATCGCGCGGGGGGCGCTCGCCGGCCCGAGCGCGTGGGCGACGCCGCGCCAGTCGGGACGCTGGTACTGGGCGCTGTCGTTGATCTTGACCTGGGCGTACACGAAGCTCGCGAGCAGGACCGCGGCGAGAATCGCCCCCGGCGCTCGCGCTCGCGGCGCCGTGCACGCGGCTCCGACGACGACCGCCAGCGGGATCCACGCCGATATGAGCGCCCGCGGGATGTAGTAGTCCTCGCCGAGAAGAGCGAGCACGAGCGGCACGAGCAGGACCACGGCCGCGAGCGCGGCCGCTGCGCCCGCGCCCCGGAGCGCGCTCGAGTCTGCTCCGACCAATAGCAGGACGATGCACGCTCCGACCAGGACCGCCGCGCCGAGGAGCCCGTAGCGCACGCTCGGGCTCTGGTACAGCGTTCCGAGGCCGAACGCCACCGGCACCTGCTGAATCCGCAGGCGCAGCGGCGTTTCGCCGATGAACCCCAGCAGGTTCCTGGTGGCGTGCGTGAACAGCAGGGGCGCGAGCGCCAGCTGCACCGCCGCGACCGCGCCAGCCGCGATCGCGATCGCGCGGTCGCGGATCACGTACAGGAGCCACAGCGCCTCGGGAGCGACGAGGAAGCCGGCGAAGAAGTGGGTCAGCACCGCCAGCGCGGAGAACACCCCCCAAAGCGCGACGTTCCTGCGAGACGGCTCGTGCCAGACGCGTGCGAAATACAGAAGCGAGGCGCCGCAAAGCGCCGCCAGCAGCATGTACTCGCGGGCCTCCTGGGAGTACCAGATCATGAACGGGCTGAGCGACGCGAGCGCGGCGGCCACCAGCCCGGCGCGGCGCGAGACGAGCTCGCGTCCGCACAGATAGGCGATCGGGATGACGGCGGTTCCGGCCAGCGCCGACAGCGACCGCAGCCCGACCTCGCCGGTCCCGAATACGCGCGCCCAGAGCCAGCCGAGCACGAAGTAGAGCGGCGGATTGGTCTCGTGGACGACCATCGAGTTCAGCATCGACCCGAACGACAGGTGCAGCTCATGGGCAGCCTGAGCCTCGTCGAACCAGTAGCTCTGGGCGCCCAGCGTCGCGAATCGGAGCCAGGCTCCGACCGCGACCACGCCCGCGAGGAGCCACGCCTCGACCGAAGTGCTTGCTACCCTCAGCGCCCTAGAGGTCCGGGCCGCCACTGCGGCGTCCGAGCGGGCCGGGACGAGCATCCGCGCGCATTCTAGAGCGGGATTGAGCGTCGGCCCGCCGCCCCTGACCGCTCTTCGGAGCCGATCGCGCCATCTTCTTGACACGAACACTCGCGCTCATCCTCTGCCGGTTGCCGCGCCCCGCACGGGCTCCGAGACTGGCCGGGGCCGCGCTAGCCGTGGCCGTGGCGAGCGCCGTCGCTGTCATCGTCGCCGGGTGTGGCGGCGGGGGCAAGTCGCAGGACACGGCGTCGTCGCGGGCGCAGCCGCTGGAGACGATCTTCGAGGCGCAGTCACAGCTATTCGCCAGCCCAGGCCCGACCCTCGACGCGCTGAAGAGCATCGGCGTCGACGACGTCAAGGTGTTCATGCCATGGGCGTCGATGGCCCCTGCTCCCCTGTCGCACACGCGGCCCGCCGGGTTTGACGCCGCGAACCCGGCCTCTTATGCCGCGCCGCTGTGGGCGGGGTACGACGCGGTCATACGGGCGGCGGCCGCGCGCGGGATGGGCGTCGACCTCGCGCTCGAGGCGCCCGCGCCGCTGTGGGCGACCGGCCCGGGTGTGCCTCCCGGCACCTCGCCCGGGTTCGTTGGCTCATGGGAGCCCTCGGCCAAGGAGTACGCCTTGTTCGTGCAGGCGGTTGGCAAGCGCTACAGCGGCCATTACACGCCCTCGGGCGCCAGCTCCCCCATTCCGGCGGTGCGCTTCTGGTCGATCTGGAATGAGCCCAATTACGGCGCGCAGCTCGCCCCGCAGGCGGCCGACAACTCGACGGTTGAGGTCTCGCCGCTGCTATATCGCGAGCTCGTCGACGCCGCTTGGACCGCGCTCGGGCAGACCGGGCATGCAAGCGACCAGATCGTGATCGGCGAGGTCGCGCCGCGCGGTCAGACCACCGGCGATCAGCCGGGCAACTTCTCCGGAATGGTGCCGCTCCGCTTCATCCGGGCGCTCTACTGCGTGGATCTGTCGTTCCATCCGCTGACCGGGACCGCCGCGACCCTGCGGGGCTGCCCGGCGACGGCGTCGGCGTCCAAGGCGTTCCCGAGCCAGCACCCAGGGCTGTTCCACGCCAGCGGATTCGCCGTCCACCCCTACCCCCAGGGTCAGGTGACGCCGAACGTGCCCACGGCGAACGAGCCCGATTACGCCGACCTCCCGAAGCTCCCCGACCTCGAGGCGACGCTCGACGGAGCTCAGAAGGCGTACGGATTGGACACCCGGCTCCCGATCTACGACACCGAGTTCGGGTACCAGACGAACCCGCCGGAGACGATCCAGCGCGCGATCCCCCCGAAGCTCGCCGCCTACTACATGAACTGGGCCGAGTACATCAGCTGGCACGACGCGCGGGTGGCCTCGTGGGACCAGTACCTGCTCACCGATCCGCCGCCGCCGAGCAACTTCGACACCGGGCTCGAGTTCGCAAACGGGAAGCCCAAGGACCCGATGTACGAGGCGTTCCGGATGCCGCTGTACCTGCCGAACTCCACCGGCAAGAAGGACCAGGCCCTCGACGTGTGGGGTTGCGTGCGGCCGGCTCACTGGCTGCTGGCCTCCTCGAAGGCGCCGCAGGTCGCCGAGATCCAGTTCCAGCCCGCCAGCGGGGGCGCGTTCAAGACGGTCGGCCGCGTCACGATCACCGACAAGTACGGGTACTTCAACACGTCGGTGACGTTCCCCTCGAGCGGCTCGGTGCGGACTGCGTGGTCGTCCCCCACCACTGGGCAGATCTACAGCCGGGTGGCCCCCGTGACGATTCATTAGCCGGGGGCGACCGAAAGTTCCGGACTCGACTTCGCGCGCCGAGCTCGGTCACGCGGCCCATCAACTGGGGAGCCACGGGTCTCAGCCCGGGCGCGGCGGGCATCACACGTGACCGAACGGCGCAACTTCCTCGGGGCGGGCCTGTTGTGGTCTTCGATGCGATTCGTGAGGCGGCTCGCGGTGGGTCTGTCGGCGGCCGCGGCCTTGGCGGGGGCCGGGTTCCTCTGGCTACCGCCGGGGGCGTCGGCGCAGACGAATCAGGTCGGGATCTTTCAGGACGACGTGCGCATGCTGACCGCGCCCGGCCCGACGCTCCTGACGCTGCGGGAACTCGGGGTCGGCGTCGTGCGGGTAACGCTCGCGTGGAGCACCGTGGCGCCGGCTCAGAGGCCGCCGGCGGGGTTCAAGGCGTCCGATCCGGCGTCGTACCCGGCGGCCAACTGGAGCATCTATGACCAGATCGTGCGCGACGCGCACACGGACGGCATCGCCGTCGACTTCTCGCTGACCGGCCCCGCGCCGCTGTGGGCGTCCGCTCCGGGTGTCCCGGCCGGCACCCCGTCGAGCTACGCAGGCGCTTGGAAGCCGTCGGCGTCGGCATTCTTCTCGTTCGTCGAGGCGGTCGCGACGCGCTACAGCGGCAGCTACGACCCGACCGTCGGCGCAATCGTGCACGGCAGCGCCGGCGACCTCCCGCGGGTGGCCTTCTGGGAGCTGTGGAACGAGCCGAACTTCGGACAGGACCTCGCGCCGCAGGCGATCAAGGGGTCCTCGGTGCCGACGGGGGCGCCCGAGTATCGGAACCTGCTCGAGGCCGGCTGGAGCGCGCTCGGGCTCACCGGGCACGGCCGGGACACGATTCTGATCGGAAACCTCGCCGCCCGCGGGACGAGCGGGAAGCCCAGCCGATCGGCTCCGCAGGGCTACCCCGGCAACTTCGGTCAGACGAAGCCGCTCCAGTTCATCCGCACTCTGTACTGCCTCGACTCGTCCTATCGCGAGCTGCGAGGCTCGGCCGCTGCGGCCGTGGGCTGCCCGACGAACGCCGCCGGATCGCGCGGCTTCCGCCGGAAGAATCCGGCGCTGTTCAGCGCCTCCGGGTTCGCGACGCACCCGTACCCGATCAACCGGCCCCCGACCCAGGCGAGCTCCACCGATCCTGACTTCACCGAGTTCTCAGAGCTGCCGCGCCTCGCGCAGACGCTCGACCGCCTCCAGCGGATCTACGGGTCTGGCAAGCGGTTCCCGGTCTACAACAACGAGTACGGCTACATCACCAACCCGCCGAACCACAGCGCCTCCCATTTCGTCTCGCCGGCGACGGCCGCGTACTACATCAACTGGGCCGAATACCTCTCGTGGCGGAATTCGCGGATCGCCAACTCGATGCAGTTCCTGCTGGATGACCCGAACCCGACCAAGAACGTTCCGGAGTTCGGGGGCTTCGCCAGCGGGCTGATCTTCTATGGCGGCGCGCGCAAGCCCGGCTACAACGCCTACCGGCTGCCGCTGTTCCTGCCTGTCACCTCCGCCCGGCGCGGCCGCTCAGTCGAGGTGTGGGGATGCCTGCGGCCGGCGCACTTCGCTCGCCTGGACACCGCCGGCACCCCGCAGCGGGTGCAGATCCAGCTCCAGCGGGGATCGAGCGGAGCGTTCACCACGCTGCGGACCGTGACGGTGACGAACACGCGCGGGTACTTCGACCTGAAGATGACGTTCCCGGCGAGCGGGTCGGTCCGGCTGGCCTGGTCGTATCCGCCGGATGACCCGCTGCTGACGCCGAGCCTGACCACGCCGGGCGACGCCGACACGGTCTACAGCCGCACGGTGAGGGTGAAGGTCGGGTAGTAGTCGTGGTGCTCCGCCGACGTACCGCGGCGCTGCTGCTCGGCACCGTGGTGGTGGGGGCGCTGCTGCTCATCGGCCGGCCAGCCGCGGCGGTCGCGTCGTTGAGTCAGGTGTCGGTGATCGAGGACGACGTTCACCTGCAAGCCGATCCGGCCGGGACACTCGAGCAGATGCGCGCCCTCGGGGCCGAGGTCGTCCGCGTATCGGTGCCGTGGCAGGCGATCGCGCCCGCGCCGGCGTCGACGCGTCCACCGGGCGGCTTCGACGCCTCGGACCCCGCCTCGTACCCTTCCGCGAGCTGGAGGGTGTGGGACGAGATCGTCGTCGATGCCCACCGCGACGGGCTGACGATCGACCTCGATCTGATGGGCGGCGCGCCGCGCTGGGCGCTGGGGCCAGGCCGCCCGGCCGGAAACGGCAACTCGAATTGGGAGCCCTCCCCGGCGGCCTACGGTGCGTTCGTGCAGGCCGTGGCGACCCGGTACAGCGGCGCGTATGACCCGCGTTTCGGTTCGCTCGTTCCGGGCGCACCGGGGGATTTGCCGCGGGTTGGATTCTGGTCGATCTGGAACGAACCCAACTACGGACCGAGCCTCGCGCCCCAGGGCGTGCCCGGCGACCTGGCGGTCGAAAACAGCCCGCGCATGTACCGTCGGATGGTGGACGCGGCCTGGGCGGGTCTGGCGGCGGCCGGCCACGGGTCGGGGACCGACACGATCCTGATCGGCGAGTTCGCGCCACGTGGCGAGAACCGGTGGGGCGTGTTCTCGGGCATGACGCCGCTGGTGTTCCTGCGCGCGCTCTACTGCGTCGACTCGAGCTACCGTCCGCTCCGGGGCCCGGCGGCCCGGGTTCGGGGATGCCCGACGACCCCCTCGGGCTCACGGCGGTTCCGGATCCAGCATCCGGCCCTGTTCGCCGCCAGCGGCATCAGCGACCATCCCTACACGCGGTGGTATCCGCCGAACGTCGAGGTTGATCCCGACCCCACCAACGGGGTCTCGACGGCCGGCTACGCGTCGCTGCCGGTGATCGCCAACCTCGGTCGCGGGCTCGATCGCGCGCAACGGGTGTACGGGTCGACCACTCGCTTTCCGATCTGGAACACCGAGTTCGGCTACATCACGAGCCCGCCCAAGCGCAGCCCCGATCCGGGATCGCGAGGGAAGGTGCGGTACGTATCGCCGGGGACCGCGGCCGCCTACGACAACTGGGCCGAGTACATCAGCTGGCGCAACCCTCGCCTGAGGTCGTTCGCGCAGTTCCCGGTTTTCGACCCCGTACGCGCCGCACAGTCGAACGACTGGGGCGGGTTCGCGAGTGGCCTCGAGACGTGGGGCGGCGTGCCGAAGGCGACGTACGTGGCGTGGCGCCTGCCGCTGTTCCTGCCGGTCACGTCGGCGCGGCGCGGCGGCTCAGTCGAGGTGTGGGGCTGCGTGCGGCCGGCGCGCTATGCGGCTGTCGGCGTCGGGACGCCTGTTGTGGCCGGGGCGCCTGCTGTCCCCGGGACGACTGCTGGGGCCGGGACGACTGCTGGGGCTGGGGCGCCGCAGACCGCCGCGATCGAGTTCGCGCCAGGTACGTCCGGGGCGTTCACGACGATCCAGACGGTGACGCTGAGCGACCCGAGCAATTGCTACTTTGACATCCGGGTGAAGTTCCCCGGAAGCGGGACGGTCCGGCTCAGTTACGACGATTCGTCGCCCGGCGGCGCCGGGGCCGTGGTCGCGTTCCCCGATCCGGCGCTGACGGCCGAGTCCGACCAGATCGAGAGCCGGTCCGTGCAGATATCTCTCCACAGATGAGATCACGACTACTCACAGCCGCCATGGTCGTCTTCGCGATGTGCGTGGGCGGCCTCGGGCTCGCCGGGACGGCGCTCGCATCGACCAACCAGGTGTCGATCATCCAGGACTCGGTCCAGATGCTCGACGCCCCAGCGCAGACGATGAGCACGTTCCGCGCGCTCGGCGTCCGGATGGTGCGGGTCATCGTGGTGTGGGCGCAGGTCGCGCCCTCGGCGCAGGCCCGCAAGGCCCCGCGCGGGTTCAACGCCTCGGACCCGAGCGCGTACCCGCCCGGGGACTGGGCGCCGTACGACCAGATGGTCGAGCTCGCGCACCAGAACGGCCTCGGCGTCGACCTCACGCTGAGCGGCGGCGCGCCGCGCTGGGCCGAGGGATCGGGGATCCCGCCGGCGGCGCTCGACAACCAGTTCTGGGCCTGGCGGCCGTCGGCGTCGGCGTTCGGCCAGTTCGCCCGCGCCGCGGGCGAGCGCTACAGCGGCACGTACGTGCCCCCCGGGCAGACGACGCCGCTGCCGCGCGTGAACTTCTGGGCGATCTGGAACGAACCCAACTTCGGCGAGGACCTCGGCCCCCAGGCGGTTAACGGCTCGACCGTGTCGGTCGCGCCGGAGATGTACCGGGCGCTCGCCGGGCAGATGTGGACCGCGCTCCAGGCGACGGGCCACGGCCACGACACGATCCTGATCGGTGAGACGGCACCGAGGGGCCTCAGCGGCGCAGCGAACCGAACGCATCCGCAGGGTCTCCCGGGGGAATTCGGTCAGACCAAGCCGCTCCAGTTCATCCGCACCCTGTACTGCCTCGACTCGTCGTACCGGGAGCTCCGCGGGCGCGCGGCCCGCGCGGTCGGCTGCCCGACGACCGCAGCCGGGTCACGCCGGTTCCGCAGCCAGAACCCGGCGCTGTTCAACGCCACCGGGTACGCCGATCACCCGTACCCCGACAACGCGCCACCGAACACCGAGACCTCGACCGATCCCGACATCGCGACCTTCCCACGGATCCCGACGCTCGAACGCGAGCTCGACCGGGTCCAGCGGATCTACGGTTCCGGCAAGCGCTTCCTGATCTACAGCACCGAGTACGGCTACATCACCCACCCGCCGAACCACGACGCGTTCGTCTCGCCGGCGACCGCCGCGTACTACATCAACTGGGCCGAGTACCTGAGCTGGAAGCAGCCCAGGATCGCCAGCACGATGCAGTACCTGCTGAACGACCCGCCGCTCACCGCCGCCCTCATGCGGGGCGACGGGGGCTTCACGAGCGGGCTGTTGTTCGCGAACGGAAAGCCGAAGCCCACCTACGCGGCCTACCGACTACCGCTGTTCCTGCCCGTGACCTCGGCGCGGCGCAACCGCTCGCTCGAGATGTGGGGATGCGTGCGGTCGGCGCGCTACGCGATCCTGGGCGCGGCTGGCTTGTCAGGGGGGTCGGGTGGCTCCGCGTCGGGTGGCTCCGCGTCGGGTGGCTCATCCCAGACGGGTCCGACGGGACAGCCGCAGAGCGCCCGGATCCAGTTCGCCTCCGGATCGTCCCGG
The DNA here is from genome assembly GCA_963709205.1 of uncultured Solirubrobacterales bacterium. GTDB lineage: Bacteria > Actinomycetota > Thermoleophilia > Solirubrobacterales > Solirubrobacteraceae > Palsa-465. The sequence continues at coordinate 388,905 of CAVPVP010000007.1, read as the reverse complement.
AGCTTCACCACACTGCGGACCGTCACGATCTCGAACGCCAATGACTGCTACTTCGACATGCGGATCCGGTTCCCCGGGAGTGGAACGGTAAGGCTGGCCTACACGTATCCGAACAACCCGCTGCTGCTCTTCCCGCCGTCGGCCGAGGGGACGACCGTGTACAGCCGGTCGGTCCCGATCAAGCTGCGCGGATAGAGGGGTCGAAAACGGCGGGCGCCTGAGGGGAGAGCGGTGGCGTCCGACATGCATGACACGCCACCGGACGCGGAATCCCCAGACCGTGGCGGAGGAAGCACGCCCCACATGCCTGAGACGCCATGGTCCCGGCCGCACGTGCGAATTGGCGCGATTTGCAGGTCAGGGCCGGCGTCTGGCGTCTGCCTGGCACCCTCCAGGTGCCCGCCGTTGAAGTCCTCCGCCCAGCTATCCGGTGTACATCGCGTCGATCTCGACCTGGTACTTGGCCTCGATCGGACGCCGCTTGAGCTTCATCGTCGGCGTCAACTCGTCGCCGCCGGAGAGCCAGTCACCGGGCACGATCGTGAAGTTCTTGATCTGCTCGACGCGGGCGAGGCGCGCGTTGGCCTGGTCGATCGCGCTGCGAACGGCGGCGATCACGGGCTCGGCGCCGGCGAAGTCCTCGAGGGCCTGTCCCTGTATACCCTGCTGCTGTGCCCACTGCGGCGTGTAGTCGGCGTCGAGCACGATCAGCGCGGTGTTGTAACGCCGGCCGTCGCCGATGCACACCGCCTGCCCGATCAGCGGGCTCGAGGTCTTGAGCGTGGCCTCGATGTTGGCCGGCGACATGTTCTTGCCGGCCGCGTTGATGATGATCTCCTTCTTGCGATCGACGATGCGCACGAAGCCGTCCTCGTCGACCGACCCGACGTCGCCGGTGTGGAGCCATCCGTCCGCGTCGAGCGCCTCGGCGGTTCGCTCCGGCGCGTTTCGGTAGCCGGTCATCACGCATCCACCGCGGACCAGCAGCTCCCCGTCATCGGCGATCTTGATCTCGACGCCGGGCTCCGCGGGCCCGACCGTGCCGATCTTCACCTGTCCCGCGCGATTGCAGGTTCCGACGCCGCATGTCTCGGACATGCCCCACAGCTCCGCGAGCTCGATCCCCAGCGCGTGGAAGAACTCGAGCACCTCGACCGGCGTCGGCGCCGCGCCGACGTTCACGGCGATCGCCTCGTCGAGCCCGAGCATCGCGCGCAGCTTGGAGAAGATCTGCTCCTCGGCGTGTGCGACCTTCGCCTCGAGCTCCGCCGGCACGGCCTCGCCGCGCTGCTTGAGACGAACCCGTTCGATCGCGTCCTGCACCGCCTCCTGCACCGGTCGCCGCTGCTCCTCGGGCTGGGCCGCCTGCATCGTGTCGAGGCCGGCCTTGAGCTTCTCCCAGATCCGCGGCACCGCGAAGAACCAGGTCGGGCGCACCTGCGGCAGGTGCGACAGCACCTCCCGCGGGTTCGGGCAGCACGTGATCGTCCCGGCGTAGATCACCGGGATGTAGTGGTGGGCCATCCGCTCGGCGATGTGCGCCGCGGGCAGCCACGAGATCACCTTCGCCCCCGGATCGAACTTGATCACCTCCTCGACCGCCTGCGCCCCGGACATGACGTTGTGGTGGGACAGCTGAACGCCTTTCGGCGGCCCGGTCGTGCCCGAGGTGTAGATCAGCGTCACGAGGTCGTCGGGGGCGATCTCGGCGAGGCCCCTGTCGAGGTCGAAATCGTGGTCCTTGAGGGCTTCGACGTCAGCGAGCGAGACCGTGTTCTCCGCGGTATCGCCGTCGACGACGATCACATGCTCGAGCCCGGGGAGGTTCTTGCGCGCCTCGAGCATCGTCGGCAGGTACGCCTGCTCGACGATCGCCACGCTGGACGCGGCGTCGTTGATCAGATATTCGATCTCGTTCGGCGGATAGGTGAGGTAGATCGAGAACGGGATGGCGCCGAGCATCGTCGCGGCCAGGTCGACGATGTGAAACTCGGGGCGGTTGCCGAGCATGATCGCGACGGTGTCGCCCCGACCCACGCCGAGCCTGTCCAGGCCGCCGGCGACCGCCTCGACCCGGTGGAGCAGCTCTGACCACGTGATCGAGACGCTGTCGTCGGCGGTCCGGACGGCGACGATCTCGGGGTGGTTGGCCGCGGTGCGCCGTAGGGCCTCCGTCAGCGTCGGGGCGTCGACCGCCCGCCCGACCGCCGGCGAGATCGTGGTGCTGCTCTCCATGCTTCTCCTCTATCCGGGCCTGGTGTTGCGGCGTAACGCTATCAGCGGGGTGCCCGGCCCTCGGACGCGCGCCACGCCGGCGCCGCAGGCGTCAGTGCAGGCCGATGCCGGGCCCGGACAGCGTCGAGATGTCGTTGCTCAGGCCGATCACGAACACGAGCAGGATCAGTACGAAGCCGACCACACCGGCGCGCTCCATGACCTCGAACGGGATCCGCTTGCCCCTGACCTTCTCCGCCACGGCCCAGAACACGTGACCCCCGTCGAGCGGCAGGAACGGGAACAGGTTGATGATCGCCAGCGACAACGAGATCAACCCGAGCACGTACAACGCCTGCGTCGTGCTGGTGGCGAACGACTCCTGCGTGGCGGTGTAGCCGTAGACGATGCTGTGGAGTTGCTTACGCTCCTGCGGCTCGAAGATTCGAGCCACGACCGACACGGTTCGGGTGGTGACGTACCACATGTTGCTGACCGACAGCGACGCCGCCTTGCCGACGCCGACCGGCTGCTGGGTCTGGCCGAAGCCGATCCCGAGCAGTGGCCTGTTCTCGCCAGACGCGTTGCTGTAGCGCGGGCGGACCTCGAGCGTCATCACCTTGCCGTCCCGGCTGACCACGACGCGGGCGGGCGTCGCCGCCACGCAGTTATTCACCTGGGCGCCGGCGCAGCGGTGGGTGCCGATCTGGTTGCGGATCGCGTTCTCGGAGCCGCTGACGCCGTCAACGGAGATGACCTTGTCGCCGGGGCGAATCAGAGCCGCCGACGGCCCCTTGGCGGTCACCGTCTGCACGGTGGTGTTGGCGACGGTCTGGCCGTTCGAGAGCGCGATCGCCCAGAAGATCACGAACGCGATCAGCAGGTTCACGGCTGGACCGGCGAGGATCACCACGACCCGCTTCCAGACCTTCTGGTTGTAGTAAGCCCGCCCGCGGATGGCATCGGCCTGGGTCTGGAGCTCCGAGATCCTGTCTTCGACCTCTTGCTCCTCCCTGGTCAACGTCTGAGCGCGGGCGGAATCGGGCGCCCACGAGGCTTTGGCGTCGTCCCGCAATCGCTCGAGCTGTCCCGAGAGCTCCCTGATCTCCCGGTCTTCGCTCAGCTCCTCGCGCGGGTTCATCCCGGTGATCTTCACGTAGCCGCCGAGCGGGAACGGGCCGATGCCGTATTCGGTCTCGCCCCGGCGGAACTTGACGAGCAGCGGGCCCATGAACAGCGAGAAGCGCTCAACGCGCATGCCCACGGCCTTGGCCGCGGTGAAATGCCCCGCCTCGTGCAGGATGATCAGCGCGACAAAGCCCAGGAGCGCGAGGACGTAGGACACCGCTTCTAGTGTGGCAGCCCTTTCTGCGGTGTTCGTAAGAACGCGATCAGGGGCCCGCTACGCCACCGCCCGCTTCGCCACCACCGCTACGCCACCACCGGCTACGTCACCACCGGCTACGCCACCCGCTCGCGCGGCGAGCGCCCGCTAAGCCACCGCCCGCTCGGCCACGAGCTCGCCGGCGAGCCGGCGCGCCTCGGCGTCGGCCTCCCCGAGCGCCTCGAACGAGTGAAGCGGCCGAGACGGAAGCTCCGCCAAGGTCTCCTCGATCACGTCCGCGATATCCAGGAACCGCAGGCGCCCGCCGAGGAAAGCGTGCACGGCGATCTCGTTTGCGGCGTTCATCGTGCACGTTGCGGTGCCGCCGGCCGCCGCAGCGTGCCGGGCGATCCGCAGACAGCGGAACGTCTCCTCGTCGACCGGCTCGAACGTGAGGCTGCCGAGCTCGACCAGGTCGAGCGGTCGGACGGGGACGTCGACGCGCTCCGGATGATGCAGCGCATAGGAGATCGGGACGCGCATGTCCGGGTAGCCGAGGTGGGCGAGCGTGGCGCCGTCGCACAGCTGAATCAGGCTGTGGACGATCGACTGGGGGTGCACGACGATGTCGATCTGCTCGTACGGCGTGCCGAACAGGTGATGCGCCTCGATCAGCTCGAGGCCCTTGTTCATCAGGGTGGCGGAGTCGATCGTGATCTTGCCGCCCATCGCCCACGTCGGGTGGGCGAGCGCCTGCTCGGTCGTGACGTGCTCCAGATCGGCCCGCTGCATGCCGCGGAACGGGCCGCCCGAGGCGGTCAGGATCAAGCGGTCGACGGTTCCCGGCCGCTCGGAGCCGAGCAGCTGGTGAAGCGCCGAATGCTCGGAGTCGACCGGAATGATCGCCGCGCCCGTCGCCTGGGCGAGCGCCGTGACGAGCTCGCCGCCGACGACCAGCGACTCCTTGTTGGCGAGCGCGAGGTCGATCCCCTCGCCGAGGGCCGCGACGGTCGGGAGCAGCCCGGCCGAGCCGACGATCGCGTTCAGCACCAGATCGCACTCGCACTCGGTGATCAGGCGAACGACGCCGTCGGGGCCGGCCAGCACGTCTCCGCCCGTCCACGCCTCGCTCGCCCGCGCGGCGGCGTCGGGATCGGCAACGGCGACCTTGCGGACGCCGTGGCGGCGGGCCTGCTCGAGCAGCGGCTCCCAGGAGCTCGAGGCGCTCAGCGCCACGACGGTGAGCTCCGGCGAACGCGAGATCACGTCGAGCGCCTGGACGCCGATCGACCCGGTCGAGCCGAGTATGGCGACGCGTCGGGGCACGCACCCAGTCTAGGACCGCGGCTTGCGCTTCCGCGACGGCCGGCGTCAGTGGACGGCAAGCCAGATGTAGTAGCCGACCACGACGGCGAACAGGGCTCCGTCGAGGCGGTCGAGCGCGCCGCCGTGGGGACCGAACACGCTGCCCGAGTCCTTGGCGCCGGCATCGCGCTTGATCACCGACTCGAACAGGTCGCCGAGCGGCGCGACCACCGCGACCGCCACTCCGAGCAGGATCGCGTGCCCCTGACTCAGCCACGTCTGGTACAGGCCGGCGAGGAAGACGGCGAGGATCGCCACGAACATTCCGCACACGAGGCCCTCGACGGTCTTGTTGGGCGAGACCGTGGACGCGAGCGGACGTCGACCGAACAGGCGCCCGCCCAAGTAAGCACCGGTGTCACCCACGAACGTCCCGACGAGGACGTCGAGGAAGACGCCGTTGCCATGGGGCAGCTCCCTCAGGAGCTCGGCGTGCGCGAACGCGAAGCCGACGTAGTAGATGCCGAGCAGCGTGCCGGCGATCGCGATCGTCGGGCGGCGCCGGTCGCTGATGAGCACCGCCAGCAAGGCCACCGGGACGGCGGCGACCGCGACCTCGAGGACGTGCGCCGTGCTGCCCGACCGCGCGACGAGGACCATCACCGCGACCGCGACGAGCCCGATCAACGCGATCGGCCGCCAGATCGCCAGCAGCCCGTAGAGCTCGTGCATGCAGATCAGGCCCGCGGCGATGATGAACAGCGCGAACGGCAGCCCGCCGAGGTTGTTGAAAATGATCGTGGCGATCGCCAGCGGGATCGCGACCAAGATCCTCGTGAACAGCTCAGGACGCCGCCGCGACCTCTTGGGCTGCTCGCCCCGCGGCACTCGTCGCCGGCGCTCCGACGCGCTCGATCGATCGGTGCGGCTCGTGCGGCTCGTGCGGCTCGTGCGGCTCGAGCGGCTCGAGCGCGCGGGCGGCATCTAGCGGCCCCCGAAGCGACGGCTGCGCTCGGCGAAGTCCTCGAGGCTCTGCTCCAACGACTCCCGTGAGAAATCCGGCCACAGCTCGTCGCGGAAGACCCACTCCGAGTACGCCCCCTGCCACAGCAGGTAATTCGAGATCCGCCGCTCTCCGCTCGTGCGGATGATCAGATCGGGATCGTGCATGTCGGGGGCGTAGAGGTAGGCGCGGAAGTCGTCCTCGTCGCCCGAGGTGAACTTTCGCGCTGCGTCGATGATTTCCGCCCTGCCGCCGTAGTTGAACGCCACGAACAGCGTAATCCGGTCATTGCCCTCGGTCAGCTGCTCGGCCCATGCCATCCGCTCGATCAGATTGGACGGGACGGGGTCGCTCCGGCGCCCGATGAAGCGCATCCGGACGCCCTCGTCGTGCAGCTCCGGCGTCTCGGCTTCGATTCTCCGGGCCATCATCGCCATCAGTCCCTGGACCTCCGCCTCCGGGCGGATCCAGTTCTCGGTCGAGAACGAGTACACGGTCAGCTCGCGGATTCCGAGGTCGACGGCGTCCCGGAGCCTGGCCTTGACGGCGTCGGCGCCGGCTTCGTGTCCGGCCAAGGCCGGCAGGCCGCGGCGGGTCGCCCAGCGGCCGTTCCCGTCGGTGATGATCGCCACGTAGCGAGCCCGTGCCCCGTCGCTCTCGGCGGTCCCCCGCTCGTCGCGGACCACCACCACCTAAACCTCCAGGATCTCGGCTTCCTTGTGCTTCAGCGCGTCGTCGAGCTCGCTGATCCGCAGGTCGGTGACCTTCTGAAGCTCGACCTCTGCGCGATGCTCGTCGTCCGATCCGGCCTCGCCGGCCTCCTTGAGCTCGCGCAGGTCGTGCATCACGTCGCGGCGGACGTTGCGAATCGCGACGCGGCCCTCCTCGGCGATGTGGCGTACGACCTTGACGAGCTGCTTCCGGCGCTCCTCGGTCAGCTCGGGGACGCCGAGGCGAATCAGAATGCCGTCGTTGTTCGGGGTCAACCCGACATCCGACTCGAGGATCGCCCGCTCGATCGCCTTGATCGAGGACTTGTCGTAAGGCTGGATCGTCAGCAGCCGGGCCTCAGGTGCGCTGATCGTCGCCAGCTGCTTCAGCGGTGTGGCCGTGCCGTAGTAATCGACTTGAATCCGGTCCAGAAGCGCCGGGCTCGCTCGCCCCGTCCGAACCGATCCGAACTCGGCCCTGATCGACTCAACTGACTTGTGCATCCGCTCACGGGCATCGGCCAGGAGCTCATCGATCATGTCGGTAGTCATGTCCTCACCAGCGTCCCCACTCGTTCTCCGGACACTATCTTGTCGATGTTGCGCCCGTCGGCCATGTTGAAGACGACGATCGGGAGATTGTTGTCCATACACAGGGCAAAGGCGGTCGAGTCCATCACCTGAAGGCCGCGGGTGAGCGCATCCTTGTGGGTGATCTCGGGGATGAACTCGGCGTTCGGGTCGGTTCTCGGATCGGCCGTGTAGACGCCCTCGACACCGTTCTTGGCCATCAAGATGATCTCCGCGTGCAGCTCGGCTGCCCGCAGCGCGGCGGCGGTATCCGTGGTGAAGAACGGGTTGCCGGTGCCGGCGGCGAAGATCACGATCCGGCCCTTCTCGAGGTGACGCATCGCGCGCCGGCGGATATACGGCTCGGCAACCTCGGAGATCGTGATCGCCGACTGCACGCGCGTCTGCACGTTCTCCTTCTCGAGCGCATCCTGGAGCGCCAGGGCGTTGAGCACGGTGGCGAGCATCCCCATGTAGTCGCCGGTGGCGCGATCCATGCCTTTGGCGGCTTGGGCGAGGCCGCGGTAGATGTTGCCGCCGCCGACCACGATCGCGACCTCCACGCCGCGGCGATGGACGGCCGCGATCTCCGAGGCGATCTGGCGGACCCGGTCGGCGTCGGTCCCGTAATCGAGGTCCCCCATCAGCGCCTCGCCCGACAGCTTGAGCAGGATCCGCCGGTAGACGACGGGATGGCTCGAGGGATGACGGATGACGCTGGGCGAGCTCAACTGCCTACAGCAAAGCGACTGAAGCGGCGGATCACGACGTTCTCGCCGGTCTCGGCGGCGAGCTCAGCTCGCAGCTCCTCGATCGTCTTACCGCCGTGCTTGTCCTCGTTCACGTGCTTCTGCCGCAGCAGCACCACGTCGTCCAGCCACTTGTCGATCTTGCCGGTGACGATCCGGTCGCGGACGTTCTCGGGGCGGTCGGCCGCCTGCTCGACCGCGATCCGCACCTCGCGCTCGCGGTCCTCGGCGGGGACGTCCTCGTCGGTCACCGCGATCGGCGCCGCCGCCGCGATGTGCAGCGCGAGATCCCGCGCGAACTCGACGAAGTTCTCGTTGCGGGCGACGAAGTCGGTCTCGCAATCGACCTCGACCAGCACGCCGATCTTGTTCCCAGCGTGGATGTAGCTCTGGACAACGCCCTCGGCCGCCTCCGCGCCGGCGCGCTTGGCCGCCTGGGCCTGGCCCCGGGCGCGCAGGATCTCGACGGCACGCTCGACGTCGCCGTCGGCTTCGTTGAGCGCTTCGCGGCAGGCGAGCACGCCCGCGCCGGTGCGGTCGCGGAGGGCCTTGACTTCCTTTGCGGTGATCGCGCTCATCAGTTCTCCTCCGCGGCGGGCTCGGGGGTCTGCTCCGGTTGGGCTGGCTCGCTTTCCTCGGCCGGCGCTTCTGCTGACGCCTCAGCGCCATCAGCCGGCGACGCGTTGGCCTGCGGCGCGGGCTCGGGCTCCGGTTCCGGCGCGGCCTCGGGCTCGGGTTCCGGCGCGGCCTCGGGCTCCGGCGCGGCCTCGGCCTGCGGCGCGGGCTCGGGCTCCGGTTCCGGCGCGGGCTCGGCGGCGGGGGCCGGCTCGGGCTCCGGTTCCGGCGCGGGCTCGGCGGCGGCGGCCGGCTCGGGCTCCGGTTCCGGCGCGGGCTCGGCGGCGGCGGCCGGCTCGGGCTCCGGTTCCGGCGCGGCCTCGGCGGCGGCGGCCGGCTCGGGCTCCGGTTCCGGCGCGGCCTCGGCGGCGGCGGCCGGCTCGGGCTCCGGTTCCGGCTGGGCGGCTTCGGGTGCCGGGGCGGGTTCCGCCGGCGGCGCGGCCGCCTCGGCCGCGGGCGCCGGTGTCGCCTGTGCCGGCGTGGGCTCGGGTGGCGCCTGCTCCGCCGGCGCTGCGGCCTCGGCGGCCGCGGGTGCCGCTGCCTGCTGTTCTGCAGCCGCCGCCTCCTGCCGGGCGCGCTCCTCGGCCTCCTGGCGGGCACGCTCCTCGGCCTCCTGGCGCTCGCGCTCCAGACGGGCCTGCTCCTCTGCCTCCTGGCGAGCCCGTTCCTCGGCCTCCTGCCGGGCGCGCTCTTCGGCCTCCTGGCGCTCGCGCTCGAGACGGGCTCGCTCCTCCTCCTCGCGGAACACGTTGTGACCCTGCGACACCACGTCGCCGATCGACCTCGTGATCAGCGCGCAAGACCGGATCGCGTCATCGTTGCCGGGCACGACGTAGTCGATGCCGTCGGGGTCACAGTTCGTGTCGACGAGCCCGATGATCGGGATGCGCAGGCGCTGGGCCTCGCGCACCGCGATCGCCTCGGTCTTCAGGTCGATCACGAACACCGCGTCGGGCAGGCGCTGCATGTTCTTGACGCCACCGAGGTTCGCGCGCAGTTTCTCCAGGTCCGCCTGCGCTGCCATCCGCTCGCGCGTGGGCAGCAGCTGAAGCTGCCCCTCGGTCTCGTAACGCTCGAGGTCGTGCAGCCGCTTGATCCGCAGCGAGATCGTCTGGAAGTTCGTGAGCAGGCCACCCAGCCAGCGGTGGTTGACGTAGGGCATGTCGGCCGATTCGGCGTTCTCACGGATCGTGTCGCGTGCCTGCTTCTTGGTCCCGACGAACAGCACGGTGCCGCCGCGGCGCGCGATGTCCGAGGCGAACACGCGCGCGTCCTCGAGGAGCACCTGGGTTTGAAGGAGGTCGATGATGTAGTTCCCGTCGCGCTCGCCGAAGATGAAGCGGCGCATCTTGGGGTTCCATCTACGAGTCTGGTGGCCGAAATGGACGCCGGCCTCCAGCAGCTCCCTGATTCCGATCTGAGCCACTGTTGCTACTCCCTTGTGTTTTTTGGTTTACATCGTCCGCTCACACGGGACTCGCGGACCTCGTATCTCGAGGCAGGGCGCGATCCGTATGAACGGGATTGGGGACGGTCCGACTGAGTTTACGCAAGTTTTGGCGCGCCACATCGTTTTCAGGTGTAGCGGGCCATTCGCTTCCCCTACCTTCAGCGATGGCTTGCGCGCGGGCCGAACCTCCCTTCCCCTACCTCCGGTGGCTCGGTTCGCAACCTCAGGCGGGGCGGCTGTGGACGGGCCGCCCCGCCTCTTTTTTCACGGCCTTGCACGGGTCACGGCGGGCGGCAGCCACGTCTGGCAGCGCGCTAACGCCCTGGTCGGCCACTCAGATCGCAGTTCGCGCGAGCGCTGCCAGCCGTGCCCTGCCCGCCCGCCGCATAGGCGCGCACCGGCCGCTCATGCGTAGCTTCAACGCCCGCCTCCCCCGCTCCGCCACCGCGCACCGGCCCCTCATGCGTAGCTTCAACCCCTGCTCCCTCCGGCTCCGCCACCGCGCACCGGCCCGTCACGCGTAGCTTCAGACCTTGCCCTTCAACCCCTCCTCCCGTCCTTCCGCCACCGCGAGCGCGGCCGACAGATCGTCCGGAAGCGGCGACACCACATCGACGGGCGCGCCCGTCACCGGGTGCGGGAACGCCAGGCGGGCCGCGTGGAGGAACTGGCGGGTGAGCCCGAACCGGCCGCGCACCCCGTACTGGGGATCGCCGGACACCGGATGACCGATCGCGGCGAGGTGGACGCGGATCTGGTGGGTGCGGCCCGTTTCGAGCATCACGCGCAGCAGCGCGGACGTGGGGAGCAGGCGCTCGATCTCGAAGTGGGTGCGTGCCTCACGCGGCTCCTGGCTGTCGATCGACATCAGCTTGCGATCGCGCGGGTGGCGTCCGATCGGCGCGTCGATCGTCCCGGTCCGCGCCGACGGGTGACCATCGACGAGCGCCAGGTACTCGCGATGCAGCCGCCGGCCCGCCAGCATCGACTTCAGCGCGCGGTGGACCTCGTCGTTCTTGGCGACGACCAGCAGCCCGGAGGTGTCGCGATCCAGCCGATGGACGATCCCCGCCCGCGACGGCTCCACGCCACCGGCGGCCCGCCCCTCCAGCGCCTGCGCGAGCGTTCCCACCCAGTGACCGCGCGCCGGATGCACGACCACGCCGGCCGGCTTGTCGACCACCAGCAGGTACTCGTCCTCGTAGGCGATGCCGAACTCCGCTTGGCGTCCAGCGACGACCGCCGAATCCGACTCGGTCACGTCGTCGATCGAGATCGACTCGCCCGACCGGACCAGGTGCCGCTTTGGCCTGGGCGAGCCGTCGACCCGCACGCGGCCGGAGTCGATCAACGTCTGCGCCCGCGCCCGTGAGCCGAGCGGCTCGGCCAGGAATCGATCGAGGCGCGTCCCGGCCGCGGCCTCCGGGACCCGAAGCTCGATCCGGGTAGACGTGGTCACTGCTCCTTGCGGCCCTCGAGCACCCACAGCAGCGTGAACACGCCGAACGTGATCGACGTGTCGGCGACGTTGAACGCCGGCCAGTGCGGCAGCTGGATGAAGTCGGTCACGCCGCCGCTCGCGATCCGGTCGATCAGGTTGCCGATCGCGCCCCCGACCAGCATCCCGGTCGGCAGCCACAGCAGCGGCCGGTCGGGCCGCATCGCGAAGTACCCGATCAGCAACGCGAGCGCGGCGAACGTGACCACGAGCACGAGCGCGCCACCGCCCGCGAACAGCGTGAACGCGACACCCGTGTTCCGGTCGTGCACGAGCGTCACGCCCGGAAGGAACTTGTCGTGATCGCCAAGCGGGATGTTGGCCCTGACCAGGCTCTTGGTCACCTGATCGAGGACCACCACGACGGCCGCGACCAGCGCGGCGCGGGCGAAGGCCGCCACCCGGACCGATGCTCTCGTCTGCGTCATCTCACGCGGGCATTCAGCCCGCAGCCACGACCCGGCGCATCAGCCAGAGATCAGGTTGACCACGACCGTCCGCACGATGTACAGCACGATGATCGCGATCATCGGAGTCAGGTCGAACATGCCGATCGGCGGGATGAAGCGCCGGAAGATCTTCAGATAGGGCTCGCATACATCTCGCAGGAAATTCATGATCGCGTCCATGTACCGGGTGTACGGCGGACGGAGCCCCAACGAGAACATCATGTTGAGCAGGATGTACACGAAGATCAGCAGGATGTAGACGAGGAACAGCGCCGAGACGTAGTTGGCGATGTCGCCCCGGGTGACCGCCTCGATCAGCATCACAGCCCCGATCCTACGACCGCGTCCATCGCGTCCTGGAACGCGGGACGCACCCCCCCGCGCTCGAGCGCGGCCAGCCCTCGCGCCGTCGTGCCGCCCGGGGAGGCCACCTCGCGGCGAACCGCGAGCGTGTCGTAATCGCGCGTGTGCAGCAGCGCGGCCGTCCCGGCCATCGTCTCGGCGACGAGCCGGCCGGCGAGCCCGGCCGCGAGCCCGTGGCGAACCGCGGCGTCGACCTGCGCCTCAGCCAGCAGCGCCTGGTACGCGGGACCGACCCCCACCACCGCGCCGCACGCGGGCATGAGCCGTTCGGGGACCGCGACCACGGTGCCGAGCCTGCCGAACAGCTCGAGCACCTGGCCTTCGAGCGCGGTGTCGACCTCGCCCTCGGCCGCGTAGCAGATCGCCCCACGGCGGACCTCGACCGGAGTGTTCGGCATGAACCGGAACACCGGCGCGCCGCCGTACGCCTCGCGCAGCTTCGCGGTGTCGATTCCGCTGAGCACCGACACGACCGTCTTCGCGCGACCCGCGATCTCGGAAGCCACAGTCGTGAACTGCGCCGGCTTGTGGCATAGCACGACCAGATCGGCCCGGTCGGCGACGGCGACGTTCGAGCCGAGCGCTTCGCCCCCTAGCTCTTCCGCCAGCGCCTTCGCCCGTCCCGAGCCGCCATCGGACACCAGCACCGGGTCGCCCCACCCTCGGGCGAGCGCACGCGCCATGTTGCCAGCGCCGATCAGTCCGACCTGCATAAAAGGAAATCTAGCGCTGCGGGGGGCCGCGGCCAGAGCGGCGACTCAGCTCTGGTTGAAGAACCCCTTCTCGACGAGCCTCGCGCGCTCCTCCGCGGACACCTCGACGTTGCGCGGCGTGAGCAGAAACACCTTGTCGGCGATCCGCTGCATGCCACCGTCGAGGGCATAGGTAAGCCCGCTCGAGAAGTCGATGAGCCGCTTGGACAAGTCGTGGTCGGTGCTCTGGAGATTGAGGATGACCGGGATCGCGTCCTTGAACTTGTCGGCGACGTCCTGGACCTCGTTGAAGTTCTTCGGCGCGACGAAATGCACGCGCACGTCCCCGCTGCGGCCGTTTCCGCCTCCGCTGCGCACCGGTCGCAACGATGTCGTCCGCCGGTCTGCCTCGGGATCGTCGGCGAAGATGTCGTCGAACTCGTCTCGCCGGCGCCGCGAGCTGAGACGCCGTACGTTCGGACGTTCGCGGTAGGCGTCCTGGGCCTCGGCCTCCGGCTCGTTGTAGGGCTCGACGTCGTCCTCGTACTCCTCATCATCGGCCAGCCCGAAGTACATGAGCGTGCGGTGCCAGGTGTCTCGTAAGGCCATCTCGGATTCGAAGTTTCGTTCCCGGAACGCGATTCCCTGCTGATTATGACGCGCGCGACCGGTATAGGCTTGTGCCGAGTCGCACAATCGTCGCGCCCTCCTGCACGGCGACCAGGTAGTCCTGGCTCGTGCCCATCGACAACTGGGGCAGACGGTGCTCGGACGCGAGCTCGCGGAGCGCCGCGAAATGCGCGCGACTGGCCTCCGCGGACGGGGCCAGCGGCGGCATTGTCATGAGCCCGACCACCTTCACTCCGGACCGTTCCAGGTACGCCGGCAGCTCCGACGGGGCGATCCCGCTCTTGCCCGCCTCGCCGGCGACGTTGACCTCGATCAGGATCTCGGTATCGGGCGTGCCGTGGCGTCCGAGCTGGTCGAGCGCGGACTCGCTCGCGACCGTCTCGATGTAGCGGACCTCGGGCAGCAGCTGGCGAACCTTGCGGCTCTGGAGATGGCCGATGAAGTCCCACGTGAAGGCGCCGGGGTAGGCGTGTGCCTTGGCCACGAGGTCCTGCGCGCGGTTCTCGCCGACGAGGTCGATGCCGGCCTCGGCCAGCACGCCGAGCTCCTCGACCGGCACATACTTGACCGCCGCGAGGATCTGCACCTCCGCGGGGTCGCGGCCGGTGCCGGCGATCTCGGACCGCACCCGCTCGAGGTTCTCCCTCACGTCCTCGGCCCGGAGGCCGGTGATCAGCTCAACCACACCAGTCCAGCCTGTCGCCCGGTCACGCCGTGATCGCGCCGGTGAGAGAAGAACAGAGACTCGTCCGAGCAGATCGTGCACAGGCCGACGTCGTGGACGGCCTCCACCCCCGCCCGTTCGAGCTGGTCGCGGGCGATGGCTTTGAGGTCGATGTTCCGGCCGTGGCGGCCGCGGTCGCCGTAGCCGGCGAACCGCTCGAACACCTCGTCGCCCACCTCGTAGCAGCACCCGCCGGCGCCGGGACCGATCGCCGCCTCGAGCGGTCCGTCGGCCCCAAGCTCGCGAACCGCGCGCACGCCCTCGGCCACGATTCCGCCCGCCAGGCCGCGCCAGCCGACGTGCAGCATCGCGACCGCGCCACTGTCGCCGGCGGCGGGATCCCCGCGTCCGGCGATCGCGATCGGCAGGCAGTCCGCGGTTAGCACCATCGGCGCCACACCGGGAAGCTCCGTCGCCTGCCCATCGGCCTTGAGGAGCTCGATGTCCGTGTCTCGCGGCGGCGCGACTCCGACGTCGGTCATTCCGGAAATCGTTCGCACCGAGGTGCCGTGGATCTGGAAGATGAGCGCCGCGGGGACCCCCGCCTGTTCCTGGACCTTGACGCGGTTGCGCCGCACCGCCTCGGGCCGATCGTCGGTCATGCGGCCCAGGTTGAGGCTCGCGTAGGGACCTTCCGAGAATCCCCCGCGCCGGGTCGTGAACAGCGCCCGTGCCCCGGGCAGGTCGATGCCCATATGTTCGTCCCAGGCATAGAACGGCGCCGGCAACTTCATCGGTCTGTTGTACCAACCGCTGCCCTCAGCGCGGCGGCGAGCTCCTCCTCGGGTCCGGGCGCCCGCTGATCCAGCTTCGCCGCCAGCGCCGCCCGGAGCCCCCGCCCGATCGCCGGTCCCTCGGGAACGCCCGCGGTGAGCAGGTCGCCTCCGTCGATGGCCAGGCGGACGTGGCGGAGCGCGTCGAACCACTCGCGGGCCTCCGAAGCGGGGCCGAGCGCTCCCGCGAGCGCCACGAGCTCGGGTGGCGCGCCCGCCACCGCCGCCGCGATCTCCGATGGCGCCCGCGCCGCTGCCAGCGCCCGGGCGACGTCGTCGGCGCGCGTGGCAGCGAGCAGGATCGCGTCGCGGTCGTCGGCTTCGAAGGCCAGCGACTCGAGCAGCGCGCCGAGCTCGGTCGGTGGAACGCGCGGCGCCGCGAGCGCCACGGCCAGGCGGTCGCGTCGCCCGTCATCCGGCAGCAGCGCGAGCGCACGCCGGGCGAGCTCCTCGTCCTCGATCCCGAACTCCGGGTGGATGGCGCGATCGAGGCCGAGGTCCGCGAGTCCGCGCAACGCCGCCACCGGGTCGCTTTCGCGGGCGAGCAGCCTCAGCTCGGCCCCGAGCCGCGAGCCGCTGACCGTCCAGAGCGCGCCGCCGGTGACGGCCGCGTCGGCCAGTTCCCGGGTGTGCGGCTCGACCTCGAACCCGAGGCGGCTCGCGTACCGCGCGAGCCGCATCAACCGCGTCGGATCGTCGATGAAGCTGCGATCGTGGAGCACCCTGAGGCGGCGAGCGTCGAGATCCTCGAGCGCCGCCGGCGCCGCGGTCAGCTCACCGGCGGTATCGCCCGCAAGCGCAAGCGCGATCGCGTTCACCGTGAAGTCGCGCCGCAGAAGGTCCTCGGCGAGCGGGGCCGGCTCGACGTCGGGGAGCGCGCCGGGGTGCGTGTACGTCTCGCGGCGGGCCTGTGCGATGTCGTAGCTGAACCCGTCGAGGACGGCCGTCGCGGTGCCGAAGCGATCGAACGCCTTCAGCTCGCCTCCGAGCGACGCCGCCACCGCCGCCGCGTCCCCTTCGACCACCAGATCGAGGTCGAAAGGCGTCCCACCCAGCAACAGATCCCGCACGGCGCCACCGACGAGGTGAACTCCGGCGTCGTCTTGCAGGTGCGCGAGCAATGGCTTGGCCACCGGTAACGCCCGGACCCGATCCAGGAGGTCTCGGCGGTTGGGAAGAAACTCGGACATAGTCATAGTTTCTTCCCAAGCGCTTCCGGGAGGCGGGTGGCTAGCATTGCCCGCCATGCCGAGTCCCGGTTCGCGACGGTGGCTGCGGTGGGGACTCGTCGCCGGGGCGGTCGTATTGGTCGCGGCGGGAGTCGCGGTGGCGTTCGTCCTCCTCCATTCACCGCACAACGTCTCCAATCCTGACGTCGCATTCAGCACCCCGACGACGACGACGGCGCCGAAGAAGGTCGTCGTCAACAACTTCGCCTGGCCGCGCTACGGGTACGACGCGGAGCGAACGCATTTCTTCCCCGGTTCGGCCGTCCCCGAGCCGCCGCTGCACGTCGGCTGGCGCTTCCAGGACTACGCGCTGCTCGAGTTCCCACCGGTCATCTATGGGAACGACCTCTACGTAATCGACGACGACGGCTCGGCGAAGGCGCTCGACAAGCGGACCGGCCACAAGCTGTGGGAGACCAAGGTGGGGACGCTCGCCGCCGCCTCGCCGGCGATTGGCGTCAAGCAAGGCCTGATGTACGTCGCGTTGCTCTCGACCAGCCCACACGCCGGGCAGACGCCGGGCAACGGGCGGTTCGCGGCGTTGTCGATGAAGACCGGCCGGATCGTGTGGTCGAAGGTGATTCCCGCGGGCACCGAGTCCTCGCCGATCGCGTTCGGCAACGCCGTGTACTTCGGCGACCAGTCCGGGACCGTGTACTCGCTCAACGCGTCGACCGGTCGGGTCAACTGGACCTTCCACGCGAGCGGACCGGTGAAGGGTGGACCGGCGCTGTCGAACGACGTCCTGTACTTCGGCGACTACTCCGGGCGCGCATACGCGGTGAACGCCGCCTCCGGCCACCAGGTATGGGCGTCCAACACCAACGGCGCGGACTTTGGATTCGGCTCGGGCAACTTCTACTCGACCCCCGCGGTGGCCTTCGGCCGTGTCTACATGGGCAACACGGACGGGCGCGTGTACTCGTTCGCGGCCAAGACCGGTCAGCTCGCGTGGGCCACGGGCACGGGCGCCTACGTGTACGCGTCAGCGGCCGTTGAGGACACTCCCGGTCTCGGTCCCACGATCTACCTCGGGTCCTACGACGGCAACTTCTACGCCTTCGACGCCCGGTCGGGGGCGATCCGCTGGAAGCACCCCGCCGGCGGCAAGATCTCCGGGTCGGCGACGATCGTCGGCAACGTCGTCTACTACTCGGATCTCGGCACGAAAACCACCGCCGGCCTCGACGCGCGCACCGGCCGAAAAGTTTTCTCGTTCCCCGACGGCGCCTTCAATCCGGTTGTCGCCGACGATCACGCGATCTACCTGAGTGGGTACACGATGCTGTACCAGATGCTTCCGAATCGCTAACGTAATCGCCACAGAGCGCTCCCCCAAAATCCACACAGCGTTCACCCCCGCTCACGAAAATGCCCGCACAGGGCGTGCAAAGTGGCTCGCATGGAACGTGCGTTCGAGCGGATCTTGCTATCCTCAAGTGTCTATGCGTTGTCGTAGTGGAAGTCATTGCCAGGAGCCGACCCTTCCGGGCCGTAGGTTCTGCGCGGATCACGCGGCGGAGCTCGATCGCATGCGCGAGGAGCTGAAGGACGCCGCGGCAGCCCGCATCGGTCGCGGTCGGCCCAAGCGGTCCTCGACTTGCTGCCGCCCTGGCTGTTATGAGCCCCGCGTTCCCCCGGCCGCGTACTGCGATGCATGCAGCGCCGCCGGATACGTGGAAGAGGCCGCATAACCGCGGCCGCCTTCAAACGGGCCAACATAAAACTGCAGGTTCACCGAGCTAGGGCGGGGTTTCCGCGCCTCGCGGGTGCTTGGGCTGAACACCCGTCCCGCGGCACCACGCTAGTTCAAACGTGGCAGTAGGCCACGGGTAACCGGCCGCGAGTGCCGCAGGCCGGGCGTCTCAGCCCCGCTTACAGCCCCGTCGAGGGCCGGCGGTACTGGCTGGATGGGGCACCCGGCCCCAGGGATGTCGAGCGCAGCGAGACCCCACTAATCCACCGGACGCACCGCCACCCCGTCCCGGGCGAGCGCAGCCTTGATCTCGGGCACGGTGTGCTGCCCGTAGTGGAGGATCGAGGCGCACAGCACGGCGTCCGCGCCGGCCTCGAGCGCCTCGGTCAGGTGCTCGACCGCTCCCGCGCCACCGGAGGCGATCACCGGCACGCCGACCGCCCCCGCGACGGCCGCGGTCAGTCCTAGGTCGTAGCCGGCGTTGGTGCCGTCCCGGTCCATGCTCGTGAGCAGGATCTCCCCCGCGCCGCGTTCCACGCCCTCGCGGGCCCAGTCCACTGCGTCGCGTCCGGTCGGCGTCCGGCCGCCGGCGACGAACGCCTCCCAGCTCGACGCATCGCGCGCCTTCGCGTCGATCGCGAGGACGACGCACTGGGCGCCGAACGTGGCCGCGAGCTCGTCGATCAGCTCCGGTCGCGCCAGCGCCGCCGAGTTGACCGAGACCTTGTCGGCGCCGGCGTCGAGCACGGCCTGGGCGTCGGCGACCGAGCGGATGCCGCCGCCGATCGTGAACGGGATGAACACGTCGTCGGCCGTGCGCCGCGCGAGCTCGACGACCGTCTCGCGTTTGTCCGAGGTCGCGGTGATGTCGAGGAACACGAGCTCGTCCGCGCCGGCGGCGTCGTAGCGGCACGCGAGCTCGACCGGGTCGCCGGCGTCGCGCAGGTCGACGAACCCGACGCCCTTGACCACGCGGCCGCGATCGACGTCGAGGCACGGGATGACGCGCTTGTAGTGCATTTAGCGGCCCTCATCGTCGAGTACTGCCTGGCCCTCGGCGACCGTGAACCGACCTTCGTACAGGGCCTTGCCGACGATGACCGCGCGCAGATTGACCTGCCGCAGCTCGACCAGCGCTCGCAGGTCATCCAAAGTCGAGACGCCTCCCGAGTACGCGTATGTGCCGCGGACGGCCTCGGCGACGCGACGGGCGCCGTCGAGGTCTGGACCCTCGAGCATGCCGTCGCGGTCGATGCTCGAGTAAACGAACCGCTGCACGCCCCGCGCGCCCAGCTGCTCGACCACCGCTTCGATCGGGATGTCGGTCTGCTCGGTCCACCCAGCCCCCGCGAGCTTCCCGGCGCGGGCGTCGATCGAGACGACGACGCGGTCCCCGAGCTCGGCGACCGCCTGGTCGAGGAAGTCGACGTCGGTGTACGCCGCGGTCCCGATCACGACTCGGGTGGCGCCGGCGCTCACCACCTGCCGGATCGACTCGATCGTCCGCATCCCGCCGCCGACCTGGATCGGGACGTCGACCTCCTCAGCGATGCGCCGGACGTGCTCGAGATTGACCGGGGCGCCGCTCCGGGCGCCGTCGAGGTCGACGACGTGCAATCTCCGCGCGCCGTCGTCCACCCACCGCCGGGCGGCGTCGAGTGGATCCGCGTCGTACACCGTGCTCTGGTCGAACTCGCCGCGGGTCAGTCGTACGGCCTTGCCGTCGAGGATGTCGACCGCGGGAAGGAGAATCATGCGCGCACGCTCGCGCACATCCCCACGAAGTCGTGCAGCATGCTCAGACCGTTGCGCGAGGACTTCTCGGGGTGAAACTGGACGCCGAACACGTTCTCACGGGCGACCATGGTCGGGAACCGCTCGCCGTACTCGGTGGTGCCGACGACGGCATCGGGGTCGCTCGGCCGTGCCGCGAACGAATGCACGTGGTAGAAGGCGCACCCCCGCCGCGGCAGCTCCTCGATCAGGGCCGACGCGCGCTCGAACCGCACCTCGTTCCAGCCGATATGCGGGATCCGCAGGGCCCCGGCGCGCAGGCGCGTGACCTCGCCGCGGATCAGACCGAGCCCGGTGGCACCGCCCATCTCCTCCGAGGAGGAGAACAGCAGCTGCATGCCGAGGCAGATCCCGAGGAGCGGGGTGCCCCGTTCGACGCATTCGACGATCACGTCCTGGAGACCGAGCTCCTCGAGGTTGCGCATCGCCTGCGGGAACGCCCCCACGCCGGGCAGCACCAGCCCATCGGCGGCGCGCAGCTCGTCGTGGTGGCCGGTGACAGCGGTACGTGCGCCGACGTGCTCGAGCGCCTTCTCCACCGAGCGGCGGTTCCCCATCCCGTAGTCGATGACGGCGACGCTGGTCACGTGAGCGTGCCCTTCGTGCTCGGCACACCGTGCTCGGCCGCGTCCAGCGCCGTGGCCGCCCGCAGCGCCCGCGCCGCGGCCTTGAACGCCGCCTCGATCATGTGGTGGGCGTTGGTTCCGCGCTCGATCCTGAGATGCAGGGTGAGCTTCGCGTTCAGCGCCAGCGCGCGAAAGAACTCCTCGACGAGCTCGTGGTCGAAGTTGCCGATCGCGCCGGGCGGAAGCGTCGCCTCGAACGCGCACAGCCCGCGGCCGGAGACGTCGATCGCGCACGAGGCGCGGGCCTCGTCCATCGGAATCGTGGCCTGCCCGTAGCGGGCGATCCCCGTGCGGTCGCCGAGGGCCTCGTCGAGCGCCTGGCCGATGCAGATTCCGACGTCCTCGACCGTGTGGTGGGCGCCGGTCTCGAGATCTCCGCGCGCTTCCAGGCCAAGATCGAGGTGGCCGTGGCGCGCGAGCAGGTCGAGCATGTGGTCGAAGAAGCCGACGCCGGTGTCGCGTTCGCCCGCGCCACTGCCGTCGAGCGCGAGGCTCACCTTGATCTCGGTCTCGCCGGTCTTCCTTTCGATCAGGCCGATGCGGGTCATGGGCGCCCATTCTCCCGAATGCGAGCTTCCATCGACCGCGCATGCACCTCGAAGCCCTCGGCGCGGGCGAGCGGTGCGGCGAGCTTCGCGAGTTCCGCGGGTGCCTCGATATGCACCTCGCTGAAGCGCCTGACGAAGTGCTCAGGGGATACGCCGGAGGCGAACCGGGCGGCGCCGTTCGTCGGCAGGATGTGGTTGGAGCCGGCGATGTAGTCGCCGAACGCGGTGCCGGCGCCGGCGCCGACGAACAGGCACCCGGCCGTCATCGCGCGATCCGCGAGCGCCTCGGCGTCGGTCCCGACGAGCTGGAGGTGCTCGGGCGCGAATGCCTGGGCGAACGCGAGCGCCGGGTCTGGGACGGAGGCATCGAGGACGCAGGCGACCGCGCCGGTGTCGGCTGCCCGGCGCAGGCGCTCCTCGAAGGCGTCGAGCAGCCGGGGGTTGTCCGATACCGCGACCACCAGTGTCCCGGGGCCGTGCTCGGCCTGCGCGAGCAGATCGAGCACGAGCGGGTCGGGATCGACGTCGCCGGTGGCGAGGATCAGCAGGTCGCTCGGACCGGCAAAGCCGTCGATGCCGACCTGTCCGAAAACCTGCCGCTTCGCCTCCTGGACGTACAGGTTCCCGGGGCCGACGATCACGTCGACGCCCCCGACGGACTCGGTTCCGTAGGCGAGAGCGGCGATCGCGTGGGCGCCGCCCATCCGGTAGACGGTGTCGACGCCGGCGAGCCGGCACGCCGCCAGCACCACCGGATCGAGGTCCCCGTCCGAGCGGGGAGGCGAGCACACGGCGATGTGCGCGACGCCGGCCAGCCTCGCCGGGACCGCTCCCATCACAACCGTGCTCGGATACGGGGCCCGTCCGCCGGGGACGTAGACCGCGGCGCGGTCGACAGGCGCGCGGCGGAGGATCACCCGGTTCTCCCCGAGCACGACGACCTCCGGCCGGCCGCTGCCCCACGCGGCCGCGACGGCCTCGACGTTTCGGATCGCGCGCTCGATCCCGAGGCGAACCGCGGGGTCGAGCGCGGCCACGGCCGCGTCGAGCTCGTCGTCTCCGACCAGCAGCGCCTGCGGCTCGCGGCCACCGGTGTCGAGCGTGCGCGAGTAGTCGCGGACGGCCCGGTCGCCGCCCGCGCGCACGGTGGCGATGATCAGGGCGACCCCATCGCGGACCGACTCCGGCGGCGGCACCAGCTTGCGGATTTCGGCCGCCACGCCGGTGGCGTCGTCGGCGCCGCCCAGCGCAAGACGCTCACACCGCATCGAGCCGCTCCAGCAGCGCGTCGATCGTCCGCGCCTTGAGCTTGTGGGCCACGGGGTTGGCGATCAAGCGTGCCGTGCTCCGGGCGATCTCCTCGCGCACGACGAGCCCGTTCTCGCGCAACGTCGCGCCGCTCGCGGTCAGGTCCACGATGCCCTCGACGAGCCCGGTCAGCGGGGCCAGCTCGACCGACCCTTTGACTTCGACGATCTCCGCCTGGCGCCCGGTCTCGAGGAAGTAGCGCGTCGCGACGCGCGGGTACTTGGTGGCGATCCGGACGACGCCCAGGCGTCTGAGCGCCTCGGCCGCGGGATCCTTGCCGGCGACGGTCGCGAGCACCATCATGCACTGGCCGTAGCCGAGGTCGACGAGCTCGTATAGCTCGCGTTCGGACTGCTCGAGCAGCACGTCCTTGCCGGTGATCCCGAGGTCCGCGGCGCCGGCCTCGACGTAGGTGGGAACGTCCGAGGGCCGCATCGTGATGATGCCGGCGTCGTCGAACAGCAGCCTGCGGTCGTTGTCGCGAACGTCTTGGGTGTTGAGCCCGAGCCGGTCGAGCAGGTCGAGCGTCTGACTGAACAGCGCTCCGCGCGGAACGGCGATACGTAGTTCGTTCATCGGCCGCGCTCTTCACTGGTGAGCGCGATGTGCAGCCGCTCGACGTTGAGCGCGAACCCTACGGCGGGGAGCGGCCGCCCGAACCGCCCAAGCAGCTCGTCGTACCGTCCGCCAATCCCTATCGGCACGCCGTAGGCGGGATCGTAGACCTGGAAGATCGCGCCCGTGTAGTAACCGAGGCTCCGCACGAGGCCGAGGTCGAAGATGATCCGGTCGGCGACGCTTGGCGCGAGCAGCCCGTGCACGGCTCGCATGCCGGTCACCGCGGTGTGCAGCGGCCCTTCGAGGTCCTCGAGCACCTCGGGGCCTCCTCGCGTGCGTGGCGCCCGCAGGAGCAAGTTGGCGCGGGCTGGATCGACGCCGAGCTCTGCGATCTCGCGCTCGAGACCGACGAAATCGCCGTCGACGAGCTCGGTGAGGATGTGCTCGCGGCGAGCCGGGTCGACCCCGAGACCGTCGAGGAGCGTCGGGTAAAGCGAAGCGTCGCCGAGGCCGACTCGATAGGTCTCGAGACCTGCCGCGTCGAGTGAGTTGCACAGGACGGTCAGGACCTCGGCGGTGCCCTCGGGACTCCCGGCGCCGATCAGCTCGATCCCGGCCTGGAGGAACTCACGCGACTGGCCGCGCTGCGGCCTGACCCCGCGATAAGCGTGCGCGAAGTAGCAGAACCGCAGCGGCGGCTCGGCATCCCGATAGCGCGTCGCGACCAGCCGCGCGATCGGGACGGTCATGTCCGAGCGGAGCACGAGCACGTGACCCTGTTCGTCGAACATTCGGTACGCCGGGCGGCTCGCGTTCATGTCGGCGCGGTCGAATGTGCCCTCGTACTCGAGCGCGGGCGTGTACACCTCGCCGTAGCCGGCACGCTCGAAGACGGTGCGGACGCGTTCGGTCATCGCGCGGAGCTCGCGCATCTCGTCGGGCAGGAAGTCTCGCGTTCCGCTGGGGATGCGATCGGCCATCGCCCAGGAATGTGTCAGTTACGGCTCGCGGGGGCTGTTTCCGTCGTTCCCGTCAGACCGAGACGGGCACGTCGTCCTCGCGCTCGATCCGGGCGCCGAGGTCGCGCAGCCGCTCGTCGATGCGCTCGTAGCCGCGGTCGATGTGGCGGACGTTGCCGATCTCGGTGACGCCGTCGGCGGCGAGCGCCGCGATCAGCATCGCCATCCCCGCGCGGATGTCCGGCGAGTCGACCCGCTGGCCGTGCAGGCGGCGCGGCCCGACCACCATCGCGCGGTGTGGATCGCAGATCGTGATCGACGCACCCATCAGCACGAGCTTGTCGACGAAGAACAGACGGTTCTCGAACATCCACTCGTGGATCATCACCGAGCCCTGCGCTTGCGTGGCGAGGGCCAGGGCGACGCTGGTCAGGTCCGCCGGGAACGCCGGCCACGGGCCGTCCTGCACCTTCGGCGTGTGATCGCCCTTGTCGTTGCGGACCACGAGCTCCTGGTTTCCGGGGACGATCACGTCCGCGCCGCGCGCCTCGGTGCGCAGGCCCAGGCGGTCGAACACGAGCCGGATCATCCGCAGGTCCTCGGTGACCGTGTCCTTGATCACGAGCTCCCCGCCGGTGACGCCGGCGAGGGCGATGAACGAGCCGATCTCGATGTGGTCGGGGGCGATGCCGTGTGTGCAACCCCGAAGGCTGGCGACGCCGTGCACGGTCATCACGTTCGAGCCGATGCCGTCTATCTGCGCGCCCATCGCCACGAGCATCCGGGCGAGGTCCTGGACGTGCGGCTCGGACGCGGCGTTGCGGATCACGGTCGGCCCGCGCGTGAGCGCCGCGGCCATGAGCGCATTCTCGGTGGCCATCACCGACGGCTCGTCCATCAGGAAGTCACACGGCCTCAGCCCCAGTGGCGCCTCGAGCCGGATTTCGCCGCGGTCGTCATCAACCGTCGCCCCGAGCGCGCGGAAGGCGTCGAGGTGCGGGTCAAGCCGCCGGCGGCCGATCACGTCGCCGCCGGGTGGCGGCATCTGCGCGCGTCCGAAGCGCGCGAGCAGCGGGCCGGCGAGCAGGAACGACGCGCGGATCCGCTCCGCCAGCTCGCGGTCGACCTCCCAGCTGTCGACGCTCGAGGCGTCGATCGAGATCTCACCGCGGCCAAGCCACTGGACGCGGGCTCCGAGCTGCTCGAGCAGCAGGGTCATTGCCTCCACGTCCCTGATCCTGGGGACGTTGCGGAGGATCACTTCGTCGTCGGTCAGCAGGCACGCCGCCAGAATCGGGAGCGCGCCGTTCTTGTTACCGGCGGGGGTGATGGTGCCCGACAGAGGCGTCCCGCCTTCGATTACGAACTTTTCCATAGGGGGCCGCAGCGTACCTTCTCGCGTCGCCAGACCCGAGCTGGGTGGCCGTTCGGTCGGTTTCGACGGGGCCTTCGCCCTTGCTACCCGCTTGCCAGCCTCGCGAGCGTCAAGGATCCGGATCCGCTCAGCTAGGGTTCCCTCCATGCAGGTTCAGCTTTCGCGAGACGATGCGTGGAACCTCCTTTGTGAATGGACTTCTTCTGACTCGCTGAGGCGCCACATGCTGGCGGTGGAGGCGGCGATGCGCGCCTACGCGCCGCGGTTCGACGGAGATGTCGAGCTGTGGGGGCTGACGGGCCTCTTGCACGATCTCGACTATGAGCGGTATCCGAATCTCGACGATGGCCACCCGCGTTATGCATTGCGCGAACTGGAGGCGCAGGGCTATCCACCCGAGCTCGTCCGTGCCGTCGCCTCGCACGCTGATTTCCTAGGCGTGTCCCGGGATTCACCGATGGAGAAGGCCTTGTACGCGGTCGACGAGCTGTCCGGGTTTGTGTTGGCGGTTGCCTACGTACGGCCCGAGAAGCTTCAGGGGATGACGCCGAAGTCGGTCAAGAAGAAGCTTCGTCAGCCCAGCTTCGCCGCGGCGGTGAATCGCGAGGAGCTGGTGCACGGCGCCGAGGATCTCGGGGTCGACTTCGACGAGCACCTCACGATCGTGATCGCGGCGCTGGCCGAGCGGCAGGACGAGCTGATGCCCGCCGACTCCGACTCCGGTTCCGACTCGCGATCCGACTCCGGTTCCGGATCCGACTCCGGTTTCGGCGACGCCGCCGACTCTGGCGTCCCCGCGGACGGCTCGGCGTCCTAGGCGTCCGAGCGGCTCTGCTTGTACGCGGCGAGGCTCGGGACGACGCCGAGGGGCTTGAGCAGCCGGGCGAACTCGATCGCACGCCGGACCGGACCTTCACCGCAGATCACCGTCAGCGTCCGCCCCTGACGCGCCAGGCGGCGCTGTAGGTTCAGCAGGACAGTCAGCCCAAACGAGTCGACGAAATCGGCCTGGCTCAGGTCGATTACGGCATCACCCTTCTTCCTGCGGACGATGTCGTCCAGCTGCGGCGTAAGCCTGCGGGCGGTGAGGACGTCGAGCTCACCGCTGACCGTGATGACCGTCGCCTCCGGGGCCTGGCGGGTGCTGAGGTCGAGGTAAATCGGGCCCCGCGGGCGCAGTGAGCGACCGAGCGTCGGATGGTCTGCTCTGTGTTTCATTGGCTGCGCCCTCCTGGTGGGCATGATCCCCCCGAGCGCCGACACCGAAACTTGGGGCATCGACGCAGATGGAGTCAGGATCCAACTCTGCGCCGCCTGTACTCGTCGAGGCTGTCGACGACACACAGCGGCTCGGCGAGGCCGACCAGCTCGATCGTCCGCCGGACCGTTCCGGCGGGGCAGATGACCGCGAAATGCCGCCGCGCCCGATTGCTGATGTTCACGAGGCTGTGGATCCCGGCCGAGTCCATGAACGTGGTCCCGGTGAGGTCGATCGCGATCTGCCGGTGGTCGTCGCCGAGGATCGGCTCGAGCTCGGCCGCCAGCTGAGGAGCCGTCAGCAGATCGAGCTCGCCTCCGACAGCGACCACCGTGGCCTCCGGCAGGTCTCGAATGATCACCGACAGCCGGTCGGGCGCTTCTCGCCCGTGTGAGAGACCGGTGGGTTGTTGTGAGAGACCGGCGGGCTGGTGTGAGAGACCGGCGGCCCGTTGCGATAGCTCGCCGGGATCTGGCGGGAGCCCACCAGGGTGTTGCACACGGGGATCGCCGGGACCGGCGAGGGTGTTCTCGGGGTTTGTCATCGTTGTGAGATCAGCAGCGTTCGCAGGTGAGTCGTTGCGGCGCCCGCCGGTAGACGCGGGCGCTTGCGACGGGTCGAGCCGGTCCTGATGCTCCAGCGGCCGCGCCACCTACATCGTGTCTGCTCGAATTTGGGCGTCTCGCTTGGCGAGAGCAAGGCGAGACGCCCCGGGAAGGTACCTGCTAGTCGGTAGGTGTAAAGGTGGGACCGTACGCTCTCGTACGTCCGAATTCGGACATCGCTCGGGGGCGGTCGGCGGGCCAGTCCGGTCGCGGCCCGGACACGCTTCGTCGGCTATGGTCCGCCCGGCATGGCCGACGCCGTCAAGATCGTCGTCCTCGAGGGCGACCAGACTGGGCAGGAGTTGCTCGAGCAATCCGTCCGGCTGCTCGACCCAGCGCTGCTCGGGCTTGCGCTGGAGCTGGAGCGCTTCGACCTCTCGCTCGAGAATCGACGCGCGACCTCCAACGAGGTCGTCACCGAGGCCGCCCAGGCGATGCGCGCCGCCGGCCTGGGGCTCAAGGCCGCGACCATCACCCCCGAGGGCAAGGACGATGTCGGCTCGCCGAACCGCCTCCTGCGCGAGGAGGTCGACGGAAAGGTGATCGTCCGGACCGGGCGCCGCCTTCCGGGCGTCGCCCCGATCGCCGGCGTGCACTACCCAATTTCCGTCGTCCGGATGGCCGTCGACGATGCCTACGGAGCCAAGCAGTGGCGCGAGGGCGATCCCGGGGATCCTTCGGAGATCGCCTACCGGACCGAGAAGATCACGCGCTCAACGTGCCGCGCCGTCGCCGAGTACGCGTTCCAGACCGCGGAGAAGATGAACGCCCGTGTATATGGCGGACCGAAGTGGACGGTGTCGCCGGTGTACGAGGGGATGCTGAAGGAGGAGATGGACGCTGCGGCCGCCCGGCACGCCGAGATCGCATACGAGCCGGTCCTGATCGACGCCACCTACGCCGGCCTGATGTCGGGCGCCACCGACGCCCCGCTGGTGATCCCCGCGCTCAACCGCGATGGCGACTGCCTGTCGGATCTGGTGCTGCCGATGTTCGGCTCGATTGCCGGCGCCGAGTCCGTTCTCCTGGCCTTCGACAACGAGACGTACGAGACGACGGTGGCGATGGCCGAAGCGCCGCACGGCACCGCGCCGGCACTCGAGGGCAAGGATCTCGCCAATCCGCTCGCGATGATCCTCGCCTGCGGCGCCCTGCTCCGCCACGCCGCCGACAACCACGGGCCGGCCGCCGAACGCGCCTCCCGCGCGATCTACGAATCGGCGCTCGAGGCCATCGGGTCGGGGATCAAGACGCCCGACCTCGGCGGCAACGCCACCACGACCGAGTTCACTTCCGAGGTCGTCAACCGGGTCGCCACCAAGATCGAGGTGTGGTCGACGCTCGGGTCGGCCGCGTGAGCCAGTGATCACCGGGGCTCACGCGATCATCTACAGCCGGGACGCCGACGGCGTGCGCGCGTTCCTCCGGGATGTGCTCGAGCTGCCTTCGGTCGACGCCGGCGGAGGCTGGCTTATCTTCGCCCTGCCCCCCTCCGAGGTCGCCACCCATCCCACCGACGGCGCCGGCTCTTGCGAGCTGTACCTCATGTGTGACGACATCCACGCCACGATGGACGAGCTCCGCGGCAAGGGCGTCGAGTTCAGCCGCCCCATCGCCGAGGAGCGCTGGGGGTCGGTCACGTCGATCGCACTGCCCGGCGGTGGCGAGCTCGGGCTGTACGAGCCCAAGCATCCCCGCCCCGTTCCGGGTTAGCGGCGCGTGGGAAGGCATCACCCGTCCCGTTCCGGGTTAGCGGCACGTGGGAAGGCAGCAACTGGAGAATGGG
Source organism: uncultured Solirubrobacterales bacterium (assembly GCA_963709205.1). Taxonomy (GTDB): domain Bacteria; phylum Actinomycetota; class Thermoleophilia; order Solirubrobacterales; family Solirubrobacteraceae; genus Palsa-465. The sequence continues at coordinate 360,094 of CAVPVP010000007.1, read as the reverse complement.
GTCGGTGGGCACTCGCGGGGGTCGCCGGCTGCATGTGGGAAAGGCGGCACCTGGAGAATGGGGTCGGTGGGCACTCGCGGGGGTCGCCGGCTGCATGTGGGAAAGGCGGCACCTGGAGAATGGGGTCGGTGGGCACTCGCGGGGGTCGCCGGCTGCATGTGGGAAAGGCGGCACCTGGAGAATGGGGTCGGTGGGCTCTCGCGGGGGTCGCCAGCGGGGCGGTGAAGGCGGGGACCTGCAGGATCTGACATTGGAGCGCGAGGGCGCGGACGGTGTCAGGTCTGGCATGCGCCACATGCACCGTCTGACACGGTCGGCTCCGAAGGTGTGAATTGTCAGGTCGCCACAGGTCGCGCGTGGGCCGCGGCCCGGACATGCATGACACGACAATCGAGCGGGTTCCGCGGGACCGTGGCGTGTAATGCGTGCCCCACATGCATGACACGGCAAGGTCGCGTGGTCGCGGCTGGTTTGGCGTGTCATGCAGGTCGCGGGGGCGGTGGACCGGTGGCGCGGGACCCGAGTGGCCGTGCCGCGAGACCCGACGCTGGTGCGCGGCGCCGACGCGGTCCAGATGTAACCATCGGGATGCACTGGCGGCCGCCGGCGATCGCTCGCCGATCCCGAAGATGGAAGAACGGGAGCATCTTGGCGAGTGCGCCGTCCGGGGGTCCGTCCATGGCACTCGGCCGGCCCAAATCCGCCTCGCCGGCGGACGTTATGGAGCGCTCCAGCCGCTCCCCGGCGGCGTTATGAAGCGCCCGGATTCTCCCTGCAACCGGTCACCCATTCCGTCCGACGGACCCCCTAGGGTCTCGAACATATGTTCCTGTCTTCCAAGACCCGTCTGCGCGCCTGGTTGGAGCTCGTCGACGACTTCCTCGGCGACCCGCCGGATGACGCGCAACTCGATCTCGAGCCTTGGGCCACGCACCCGCATCGCCGCCCGCTCCGTTGGGAGCGCAAGCGCCGCGCCGGCAGCGTCACGCCCCCACCCGCCCACTGCCTGTGCCCTGTCCGGTCCACGCCGGCGGCCGGCGACCGAAGCGAGGTGATGCGCCAGCCGTAGGCGAAATGTCGGCCGCTGCGGGCAGACAGCCTGGCCGCCAGCCGACGAGGGCCGCACGAGCCCGGGAGAGCCCGCCCGCGAGGCCTGGACAGTCCCGCCCGCGAGCCGAGCCCGGTGAGAACCCGCCCGCGAGGCCTGGAAAGCCCGCGGCGAGGCGACAAGCCCATTACGAGGCCGAGAAGCCCACCCGAACGAGACCAAGAGCCCAGTTGCGAGACGCCGGAGCCTGGGAGGTCTGTCGTCACCCGTGTCGCCCGTCACACGTCGCGCGAGTATCGCTCGCGCCGCGTCCGTGGCGGGCGCCCAGCACGCGGCACGAGGACCGGTTGTGGTTCCCGCAGAGGTTGCTCGCGTGACCGTTGCCAACGAACTCGACGGCAACGGCACATCGTTCGGCGTGGGCCCGGCCTCGGATGGGAGGATGGCCCGCCGGCCCCCCGGCCCGTCGTCCGCCCCATCTCCGGGCCGACACGATCCGGCGTGGATCCACGTCCGCCGGATAAACGCCCCCCCCGCCCGCTTAGACGCGCGATGCCGGCCTATACGAGCGACGCCGAACCAGACCCCGCAGCACCGGCCTACACGCACGACGCCGGCCCACACGCGCCACGCCGGCCACACGCGCCACGCCGGCCCAGACCCCGCAACGCCGGCCCAGACCCCGCAACGCCGGCCCAGACCCGCAACGCCGGCCCACCGCGCGCAACGCTCGCCTAGACGCTCAGCGCCAAGCGGGCCGCGTGCACGGTGGCGTGGGCGGCGAGAATCGCGCCGCTGGGCTCCCCGGTCGTCTGATCCGATGGCGCCGTCGCCAGGCCGAACAGGACAACGAGGAACGTGCCGATCCCCAGCACGAGGCAGATGACGAGCAGCACCAACACCTGAGGGTTGGTGCGGAGGAACTTGATCACGTCCTGCATCTACAAGTTCCCATTGACTGCTCGCTGTGTACGGCGGTGAAAATAAACCGGCGGCGACCTACTCTCCCAGGCCCTTGCGGGCCAAGTACCATCGGCGCTGAGGGGCTTAACTGCTCTGTTCGGAATGGGAAGAGGTGTTTCCCCCTCGCCATAGCCACCGGAAACCGGTAGAGACCGGGCTAAGCCGCGAACGGCTTAGCCTTGGGAGAAATCGGTGATTTCTCCCGCCCTCCTCGGGCCTTCAAAACTACACAGTGCCAATGCACGGATATCAAATATCCGTCAAGCCCTCGACCCATTAGTACCGGTCTCCTACGAGTGTCACCACTCTTCCAGATCCGGCCTATCAACCTGGTGATCTTCCAGGGGTCTTACTCCCTCAAGGGGATGGGAGAACTCATCTCGAGGCCGGCTTCCCGCTTAGATGCTTTCAGCGGTTATCCGATCCGCACGTAGCTAACCTGCGGTGCCCTTGGCAGGACAACAGATACACCAGAGGTGCGTTCGTCCCGGTCCTCTCGTACTAGGGACGAATCCTCTCAATTCTCCAACGCCCACGGCAGATAGGGACCGAACTGTCTCACGACGTTCTGAACCCAGCTCGCGTACCGCTTTAATGGGCGAACAGCCCAACCCTTGGGACCTACTTCAGCCCCAGGATGCGACGAGCCGACATCGAGGTGCCAAACCGGGCCGTCGATGTGGACTCTTGGGCCCGATAAGCCTGTTATCCCCGGAGTACCTTTTGTCCGTTGAGCGACGGCGCTTCCACTTGCTACCGCCGGATCACTAAGGCCTGCTTTCGCACCTGCTCGACCTGTCGGTCTCGCAGTCAAGCTCCCTTGCTGCCTTTACACTCTACGCACGATTTCCGACCGTGCTGAGGGAACCTTTGCGCGCCTCCGTTACATTTTGGGAGGCGACCGCCCCAGTCAAACTACCCGCCTGTCACTGTCCAGCGCCCGGATTCACGGCGCACTGTTAGAGATCCAATACACCAAGGGTGGTATCTCAAGGTTGCCTCCACGCCAGCCGCAGCCGGCGCTTCCAAGGCTCCCACCTATCCTGAGCGAGATGCATCGAACCCCAATACCAGGTTGTAGTAAAGGTTCACGGGGTCTTTCCGTCTAGCCGCGGGTACTCGGCATCTTCACCGAGACTGCAATTTCACCGAGCCCCTCGTTGAGACAGCGTTCAAGTCGTTACGCCATTCGTGCAGGTCGGAACTTACCCGACAAGGAATTTCGCTACCTTAGGACCGTTCATTTTTGTTACTACGCACAGCCGGGTGGCTGAACGTGGCTGACACATTTCTGGTCAGCTCTCATGGTCGCCCATGAGATCGGACTATCTCATCTCACCGGTCAGATCCACCGGTGAGCTCGGCGTATAGTCTCTGAGGATTCTCTCCATCGTGTAGCGGCGCTTGCCGCCACGATTCATCTGCTCTCGAAGGAGCAGGATCTGTCTGTAGTCCGCGTCCGGCATGACCTCTTGCGCGAGCAGGTCCGCCGCCTGGGCGAACAGCTCGAAGTCATGCGCCTTCCACCCCACAAGCGGAAACCGTCGGAAGAACGGCACGATGAGCGACCGGATGTCCGAGAGGCGATTGACCTCCCAGTACCAGCCACCATTGCCCGCCCTTCGCATCGTTCCGCATGCGAGCGTCTCGCGGAACAGGTCGAGCGGAGCTCGATCCGTCTGCGAAACGTTGAAGGCCGCCGAGAGCTTCCAGCGTCGCGTGTAGTCGCCTCGAGGACGACATACGATCATGAAGCTGGCTTCTCCCAGCGCAAACCCGGCCAGGTAGTTCCCGAGCGAGCTCGGGATCAAAGCGACAGAGAGTCTTTCCTGCTGATTGTCCGCACCCGTCACATTGTCACTGTACCGTCCGAGTCGGACGGAACGAGTAGCGCGGGATACTCGGAGTTTCCAGCATATAGCCGAGTTTTATAACTACCTCGGTTGATAGTTACGGCCGCCGTTTACCGGGGCTTAGCTTCGGTGCTTCGGGTTGCCCCTAACACCTCCACGTAACCTTCCGGCACCGGGCAGGCGTCAGCCCCTATACGTCGTCTTACGACTTAGCAGAGACCTGTGTTTTTGGTAAACAGTCGCTTGAACCTATTCACTGCGGCCCTCTCGGGCTCCCCTCGCGAGGAGGTTCACCCTACTGGGGCGCCCCTTATCCCGAAGTTACGGGGCGATTTTGCCGAGTTCCTTAACGAGGGTTATCTCGATCACCTTAGTGTTCTCCACTTGCCCACCTGTGTCGGTTTTGGTACGGGCACGCGCTTCCTCCCTAGAGGCTTTTCTTGGAGGCAGGGCTTCCGGGACTCGCCGGCTTAGAGCCAGCTGCATTCGCACCTCAGGTTATGCGGCTCCGGATTTGCCTAGAGCCACCCCTACATGCTTAGCCCAGGACGACCATCGCCTGGGATCCCATAGCCTTCCTCGTCCCCCCATCGGTCAAACGGAAGCGACGTGGTACGGGAATATCAACCCGTTGGCCATCGACTACGCCTTTCGGCCTCGCCTTAGGTCCCGACTGACCCTGAGCAGACGAACTTTACTCAGGAACCCTTGGGCAATCGGCGGAGGGGATTCTCACCCCTCTTTCGTTACTCATGCCGGCATTCTCACTTCCGGCGCCTCCACGGCTGGCTTACGCCGCCGCTTCGCTGGCGCCGGAACGCTCTCCTACCGCGCGCGAACCCGAAGGTTCACGCACCCGCAGCTTCGGTGACTAGCTTGAGCCCCGTTACATTGTCCGCGCTCGAACACTTGACCAGTGAGCTGTTACGCATTCTTTCAAGGATGGCTGCCTCTAAGCCAACCTCCTGGTTGTCTCTGCATTCGAACATCGTTTCCCACTTAGCTAGTACTTAGGGACCTTAGCTGGCGGTCTGGGCTGTTTCCCTCTTGACGCTGAAGTTTATCCCCCAGCAACTGACTCCCGGAGTAACCGTGACGGTCTTCGGAGTTTGCCTGAAGTCGGTAACCTGGTAGGGCCCCTAGTCCAAACAGTGCTCTACGGCCGCCACGGAATTTATCCGAGGCTATACCTAAATATATTTCGGAGAGAACCAGATATCACTGAGCTTGATTAGCCTTTCACTCCGACCCACAGGTCATCCGCCCAGTTTTCAACCTAGGTCGGTTCGGTCCTCCACGAGGTCTTACCCCCGCTTCAACCTGCCCATGGGTAGCTCGCTCAGCTTCGGGTCTACCGCCTACGACTATGTCGCCCTATTCGGACTCGCTTTCGCTACGGCTCCGCTCATCGCTTAACCTTGCCGCAGACGAGTAACTCGCCGGCTCGTTATGCAAAAAGCACGCGGTCACGGCACAAGGCCGCTCCCACCGCTTGTAGGCACGCGGTTTCAGGTACTATTTCACTCCCCTTCCGGGGTACTTTTCACCTTTCCCTCACGGTACTAGTCCGCTATCGGTCACCAAGTAGTACTTAGCCTTGGAGGGTGGTCCCCCCAGATTCAGTCCGCGTTTCACGGGTGCGGACTTACTCAGGAACGCCTGCAGAAGTCTGCGCAATTTCGTCTACGGGACGATTGCCCTCTGTGGTGCGTGGTTCCACACGCTTCGACTATCACGCAGTTTTGTAACTTCCGCCGGATCGGTCACGATCCGGACCAGGCGCCCTACAACCCCCGACGTGCAACGCGTGACCGCTTACACACGCCGGGTTTGGGCTCTTCCCTTTTCGCTCGCCACTACTCAGGGAGTCTCGGTTGATTTCCTTTCCTCGGGGTACTGAGATGTTTCACTTCCCCCGCTTGTCTTCGCCGCGCCTATGTGTTCAGCGCGGGATAACGTCGCATTACCGACGCTGGGTTTCCCCATTCGGGCATCCGCGGGTCACTGGCCATTCAGCGCCTCACCGCGGCTTATCGCAGCCGTTCACGCCCTTCATCGACTCTTGGTGCCAAGGCATCCACCATGTGCCCTTAATATCTTGACGGTGATCGGGGAAAAGTCCTGGCGGACCTTTCCCTGGGAAATCGGGCAACCGCCTGGCGGCGTTTACCTACGATTTCTCGAGGGTTAGTCCGGACTCTTCCCGCTCGGAGAAATCCGCAAGGATTTCTCCATAGGCAACTCGCCGCGAGGCGAATTGCCCGATACCCGTGTCATTGGCTACTGTGCAGTTTTCAAGGTCCGAGAAGAGGCGCGCTCGCTGCCCATGCCCGCGGACCGAAGTCCACGAGCGCCGGCGGCGAGGCCGGTCTCTCAAAACTCAACAGCATGCGAGCCGCATCACGAGGGCACAAAGCCCACGCGCGCAGCCTGCCAGGTCCGGTCGACATGCTAGAGGCGATCGCTCGAGGCGATCGCTGCCCATAAAGGGCTCCCTAGAAAGGAGGTGATCCAGCCGCAGCTTCCGCTACGGCTACCTTGTTACGACTTCACCCCAGTCGCGAGCCCCACCTTCGACGGCTCCCTCCCTTGCGGGTTAGGCCACCGGCTTCGGGTGTTGCTCACTCCCATGGTGTGACGGGCGGTGTGTACAAGGCCCGGGAACGTATTCACCGCGGCAGTGCTGATCCGCGATTACTAGCAACTCCGCCTTCATGCAGGCGAGTTTCAGCCTGCAATCCGAACCGAGACGCGCTTTAAGGGATTCGCTCCACCTCGCGGTATCGCAACCCTCTGTACGCGCCAATGTAGCACGTGTGTAGCCCTGGACATAAGGGGCATGATGACTTGACGTCATCCCCACCTTCCTCCGGTTTGTCACCGGCGGTCTCGCATGAGTCCCCAACTAAATGCTGGCAACATGCGACGGGGGTTGCGCTCGTTGCGGGACTTAACCCAACATCTCACGACACGAGCTGACGACAGCCATGCACCACCTGTGATCCTGCCCCGAAGGGAGACCGTGTTTCCACGGCTGTCAGGAACATGTCAAGCCCAGGTAAGGTTCTTCGCGTTGCGTCGAATTAAACCACATGCTCCGCTGCTTGTGCGGGCCCCCGTCAATTCCTTTGAGTTTTAGCCTTGCGGCCGTACTCCCCAGGCGGGGCACTTAATGCGTTAGCGTCGGCACGGAGGGAGTCGACACCCCCCACACCTAGTGCCCATCGTTTACAGCGTGGACTACCAGGGTATCTAATCCTGTTTGCTCCCCACGCTTTCGCGTCTCAGCGTCAGTACCGTCCCAGCGAGCTGCCTTCGCCATTGGTGTTCCTCCTGATATCTGCGCATTTCACCGCTACACCAGGAATTCCACTCGCCTCTTCCGGACTCTAGCCCGACAGTTTCCACCGGCTTTCCAGGGTTGAGCCCTGGACTTTTACAGCGGACTTACCGAGCCGCCTACACGCTCTTTACGCCCAATGATTCCGGACAACGCTTGCCCCCTACGTATTACCGCGGCTGCTGGCACGTAGTTAGCCGGGGCTTCTTCTGAAGGTACCGTCACTCCAACCGGCTATTCACCGGCGAAGCTTCGTCCCAACTGAAAGGGGTTTACAACCCGAAGGCCTTCTTCCCCCACGCGGCGTTGCTGCGTCACGCTTTCGCGCATTGCGCAAGATTCCCCACTGCTGCCTCCCGTAGGAGTCTGGGCCGTGTCTCAGTCCCAGTGTGGCTGATCGTCCTCTCAGACCAGCTACCCATCGTCGCCTTGGTGAGCCGTTACCTCACCAACAAGCTAATGGGCCGCGGGCCCATCCCGATGCGGAGGCCGAAGCTTCCTTTCCCCAGCGGCCTTATGGCCGGAGGGCACATTCGGTATTAGCCCGAGTTTCCTCGGGTTGTCCCAATCATCGGGGCAGGTTACCCACGTGTTACTCACCCGTTCGCGGCTTTGCCCCAGGCCGAAGCCTGGTTCGTCGCTCCACTTGCATGTGTTAGGCACGCCGCCAGCGTTCGTCCTGAGCCAGGATCAAACTCTCCGTGAAGAACTGCTGAGACGAGCCGCCGAAGCGACTCGCTTCACAAAGAGTCGTCGAGGTCCTGTTCCGCCGGAGCGGACATTCCCACCAAGCGTGGTGGGCGGACCCGGGCCTGTCCCTGGTAGGATCAGGCCCCTGCGTCCTCACAAGGGGATCCGATGTACACCACGGATCCCGGGACGCAAGACGGGGTTTCAATCTGGCACCGTCGTCCCGCGGTCCGCGAAGGACCGATCGAGCGACGGCGTCGAACCTGGACACACATCTCGACCGAGGGATCGGTCGAAGAGTGCGCATGCTGTTGAGTTTTCAAAGACCGTCGCACCTCTTCGGGAAGGGGGTTCCTTCCCAGGGCGCGTCCGAGACCGTCTCCGATCTCGGAGCGGACCGGTGAGTATAGCGCCGGTTCGGCTGCGCGGGGCAGCGGTGTAGACCGCGACCCTACGACAGGACCTGGACGGTCACGACCCGCCGGCGCGGGCGGTCGTCGAAGTCGATCAGGACGACCTGCTGCCAGGTTCCGAGCGCGAGCTGGCCGTCGACGACCGGGATCGTCTCGGACGGCCCGATCACGGCGGCGCGGAGATGGGCGTGGGAGTTCGTGTCGTGGTTGAGACGGTTGTGCTCGTAGTCGCCGGCGCTCGGGATCAGGCGGTCGAGCAGCTCCTGGAGGTCGTGTACGCCGCCGGGCTCGTACTCCATCGTGGTCACCGCGACGGTCGACCCGGTGGCGAACACGCTGACCACCCCGCGATCGATGCCGGCGGTGTTGACCACGCTGGCGACGCCGGGGGTGATGTCGACGATGTGCCCGTTGCCGGGCGTCTCGAGCCGTAGCAGCCCGCCGTGGACGGCCACGCTCTTACTCCACGCGCACGCGCGCGAACCGCCGCTTTCCGAGCTGCAGGACCTTGCCGTCGACGTCCGCCGCCGGCAGGTCGAGCGCGCCGTTCCCGATGGTCTCAAGGTCGAGCTTGACCCCGCCCTGGGCCAGGCTGCGTCGCGCGTCGGACCGCGAAACCCCGAAGGCGCTCTCGAGCAGCGCCGGCAGGTGCACGACCGGGTGGTCGGCCGGCCATGACACCGTCGGCATCTCGTCCGGAGCCTGACGCGCGATGTGGACGCGATCGAACTCCCGCTCGGCCGCCCGCGCCGCGTCCTCCCCGTGGAAGCGGGCGACCAGCTTCCGGGCGAGGGCGCGCTTGGCGTCGCGCGGGCCGAGGTCGGGCGGCGGCTCGGTGCCCAGCAGCAGCCTGTACCAGATCTCGAGCGCCTCGTCGGGGATGCTGAGCGTCTTGCCGTAGATCTGGTCGGGCGGCTCGGAGACCCCGATGTAGTTGCCGATCGACTTGGCCATCCGCGTGACGCCGTCGGTGCCGGGCAGGAGCGGCATCGTCAGAATCGCCTGCTCGGGTACGTCGTACGCGCGCTGGATGTCCCGCCCGAGCAGAAGGTTGAACTTCTGATCGGTCCCCCCCAGCTCGACGTCGGCGCGGATCGCCACCGAGTCGTAGGCCTGGAGCAGCGGGTAGAGGAGCTCGAGCACCGAGATCGGAGTGTGGCTGGCAAACCGCTTGGCGAAGTCGTCGCGCTCGAGCAGCTGCCCGACGGTGGGGATCCGCGCGAGTTGGAAGAGCTGCTCCATCGACATGTCGAGCCATTCGCCGTTGAACCGGACCGTGGTGCGAGACGGGTCCAATACGGTGAACGCCTGTTCGGTGAAGGTCCGGGCGTTCGCGTCGATCTCCGCGCTCGACAGCGCGGGCCGGGTAGCCGAGCGGCCGCTGGGATCTCCGACCCTGGCGGTGTAGTCGCCGATGATCAACACGACCTCGTGGCCGAGGTCCTGGAACTCGCGCAGCTTCTGGAGGACCACCGTGTGGCCGAGGTGGATGTCGGGCGCGGTCGGGTCGATCCCGAGCTTGACCCGAAGCGGCCGTCCGGCCGCGAGCTTTCGCTCGAGCGCCCCCTCGGGGAGGCTGTCAACCGCGTTTCGCGCGAGCCAGGCTGCCGCCGCGGCGGGACTCGAGGCGGATGGTTCAGGCGGTGGGTCGGGCGCCGTCCGGGCCTCGGAATCCATCCGGCCCAATGCTAGACTCTCGCCGCCGCGGGACCCCTGTTGCCGCCACGTTTCGCTGCGCGCCAAGGCCATCGGATAGGCCCGCATGACCCCATTCGCATGATCGACGACGTCGAAATCCCGACACAGGGCGATCAGGATCAGCCGCACGTTCCGATCGCGCCCAAAACCTCCAGGAGGCGGAACGGTGGCGGCGGAAACGGGCGTCGTGGCGGAAATGGAGGCCGACGCGGGGACGGACGCGGACGGAGGCCGACGCGCGGGCGGTTCTGGCGCCGGCGCCGGGGACCCCGGACCAAGCCGAGGGTCCGGAAGCTCCGGCTGATCCTGATCCTGATCGGGCTCGGCGCGCTGGCGGTCGTCTCGACCGTTTTCGGGATGATGATGGCGGTCGCCTCCGATCTCCCCCAGATCGAGAACCGACAGGTGTACTCATCGGCGTCGGCGAACTCCTACCTGTACGACGACCACTGGCATCTGATCGGGCAGTTCGCACCCCCGAACCACGAGGTCATCGACGGTTTCAAGCAGATCTCGCCTTGGATGCGTCGAGCGATCGTGGCGGTCGAGGACCGCCGCTTCTGGACCGACCCCGGCGTCGACCTGCGCGGGATCGCCCGCGCCGTGATGTCCGACGTGACCGGCGGCTCGAAACAGGGCGCCTCGACGATCGCGGAGCAGTTCGTCAAGAACGCGCTGTCCGAACAGGACAACCGCACGATCTTCGAGAAGCTGCGCGAGGCGGCGCTCGCCTATCACCTCACGCGCAGGTGGCCGAAGCAGAAGATCATGACCCAGTATCTGAACTCGATCTACTTCGGAAACGGCGCCTACGGGGTCGAGTCAGCCGCGCGCGTCTACTTCGGGAAGGTGCATGGCTACAACTCTTCGGTGTCGTCCACGCAGGCCGGCTCGGGCTGTGGCGACGCGCCGCGAACGCCGTGCGCGTCCGTGCTCGAGCCCTGGGAGGCGGCGCTGCTCGCCGGGATGGTCGCGGACCCGACCGCGTTCGATCCCTTGCTCCACCCCCAGGCGGCCAAGGCCCGGCGCAACCGCGTCCTCAAGGACATGCTCGAGCAGGACTACATCACCGAGGCGGAGTACCAGTTCGGCAAGAACCAGCCGCTTCCGACCGTCGCGCTGATCCAGCAGCCTCAAGAGCCCGCCCCGGCGCCGTACTTCACGAGCTGGCTGCGTCCGCAGATCCTCACGGCGATGGGGCTCGACAAGCGTGGAGTCCCGGACAGCGTCGCCGAGTACCGCGCCTATTACGGCGGCCTCAAGATCCGCACGACACTCGACCTGGGGCTACAGCAGGCCGCCGATCAGGCGATATCGCAGGAGCTCCCGTACGGATCCGGCCTGCCGAGCGCGTCGCTGGTGGCGATCGACAACAAGACGGGCGAGGTCCGGGCGATGGTCGGGGGACCGATCGTCAACGGGCAGGAGGACTACAACCAGTTCCCGTTCAACCTCGCCACCGAGTCCGAGCGCCAGCCGGGCTCGGCGTTCAAGCCGTTCACGCTCGCGATGGCACTCGAGTCGAACAAATACGGGCCGGACTCGATCATCGACTCCGCGCCGCAGGACTTCGTCGTCCCCAACAGCGGCGGCAAGGAGCACTTCATCGTCCACAACTTCGGCAACACCTACTCCGGCCCGATCACGCTCCAGGAGGCCACCGATGTCTCGGACAACACGGTGTACTCCCAGGTCGGAATCAACGTAGGAACCAAGAGGATCGCGAGGTTCGCCCGGCGCGCCGGAATTAGGACCCCGGTCTCGAGCAACTACGCGATGATCCTCGGCGGGCTGAAGGTGGGGGTGTCGCCCCTGGACCTCGCGCACGCGTATGAAACGTTCGCGGAAGGGGGCCGAAGGGTGTACAGCCCGGCGCTCGGCGCTCCGAACAAGGGGCCGACCGGCATCGCGCAGATCTACTGCTCGACGGTGTGCCCGCAGAAGAACCTGGTTGACACGCCCCAGTACGAGCGGGTGCTTCCGGCGTCGATCGCCGCCGTCGTCCACTCGATGTTGACCGGCGTCGTGCAGTCCGGCACCGGCACGTCGGCCGCGATCTCGGGCGTCGACGTCGCGGGCAAGACCGGCACGACCACCAACTACGCCGACGCCTGGTTCGTCGGCTGGACCCCGCAGCTGACGACCGCCGTGTGGGTCGGCTATCCGAACAAGCTCGTGCCGATGAACACCCAGTACAACGGCGCGCCGGTCGAGGGTGGGACGTACCCGGCGATCATCTGGCACAACTTCATGGTCCAGGCGCTCCAGACCCTCGCCAGCGAGAACCCGCACCAGAAGATCACGACCAGCACCTCGACGGACACGACCAGCGCGCCCCCGCCGCCGTCGAGCGGATCGGGCTCAAGCACCTCGACCTCGGCGACGGCGACGACTCCGGCCGCCGGCGGGAACACGGGCGGCGGAGCACCGGCGAACGGCGGCACGGCCGGCGGGACCACCGGCGGCGGTGGCGGTGGCACCACCGGTGGCGGTGGCGGCGCTACGGGCGGGGGTGGCGGCGGCGGTACGACCGGCGGTGGCGGCGGCGCGGGCGGTACGACGGGCGGCGGCGCCGGCGGTACGACCGGAGGCGGCGGCGGCGCTGGCGGCACCACCGGCGGAGGGAGCGGCGGGTCGGGCTCCGGTGGCGCCGGCATCGGCGGCGGGGGCTAGCCGCTCCGGTGGCGTCCGCCTCGGGTGACGTGCGCCGCCACCCGAGTCGTCTGGCCACCGGATCGAGCGCGAGTCACCCGAGGGCGGACAGGCATCTACGTAGCCGTCGCGGGCGAGCGGAGCGAGTCGCCGATGCCTTATACGCGTGACAGCGCCGGCCGGGACAGGAACCGGCTGTCGACCGCCGAGAAGCGCCACGGCAGCTCGGCGGCCTTGGTTATTCCGATCCGCGTGCTCGTGATAACGTCCACATCGCGCCAGGCCGGCGTTCGGCGCGCGATCAGGATCGGCCCTCGGATCAGGTCGGAACCGTTCAGCTCGAGTCCGATCCCCAAGGCCTGCGTGAGCTTTCCGGGACCCGAGCACAGATCCTCGACCCGCTCGAGACCCCGGCGCTCGCGCATCAACTCGATACCCACGACCGGCTCGAGCGCCCGGATGAGGACCGCCGCGCCGACGCCATCGGGCTCGCACACGGCGTTCAGACACGCGTGGATGCCGTACGAGCGGTACAGGTAGGCCACGCCCGGTGGGCCGAACAGAACCCGCGTGCGCGGGGTCACGCCGACGAAGGCGTGGCTGGCCGGCTCGGAGTCGTGATACGCCTCGGTCTCGACGATCACGCCGGCGCAGCCGCCGTGCGACACCACGCACCCGATCAGGTCGCGCGCCACTTCGAGGACCGGACGGTCGTAGAAGGCGCGTCTCATCCGAGGGCGGCCCGGGCCCGCCCGAGCTGCTCGCGGACGCGTGGCAGGCTCGTCCCTCCCTGCGAGCGCTTGGTCTCGAGCCAGGCGCCGTCCCGGAGCAGCGCGTAGAACTCGTCGTCGAGCAGCGGCGAGTGGCGGGTCAGCTCTTCGCGCGGTAGGTCGGACAGCGCCTTGTCCTGGTCGATCGCGCTGCGCACGAGGCCGGCGACGACGCCATGGGCCTCGCGGAACGGCATGCCTCGACGCACGAGCAGGTCGGCGACATCGGTGGCCGCGAGCATCTCGTCCGCGGCCGCCGCGGCGAGGTTGTCGCGACTGAAACGAATCGATCCGAGCATGCCGTCCGCGGCGTCGAGGCAGAGCTCGATCGTGTCGGCGGCGTCGAATAGGTGCTCCTTATCCTCCTGCATGTCCTTGTTGTAAGTCAGCGGCAGCCCGTGGAGCACGCCGTGAAGGGCAACCAGGTGGGCGGCCACGCGCGGCGCCTTCGCGCGCAGTAGCTCGGCGGCGTCCGGGTTCTTCTTCTGGGGCATGATCGAGGAGCCCGACGCCCACGCGTCGGCGACCTCGCAGAAGCCGAACTCCTCGCTCGACCACAGCACGATCTCGCCTCCGAGGCGTGACAGGTGGGTCGCGCACGTGGCCGCGCCCGCGAGGTAGTCGAGAACGAAGTCACGGTTCGATACGGCATCGATCGAGTTCTCGGCGACCTCGGCGAAGCCGAGCTCGCGCGCGACCAGCTCGCGATCTGTGTCGAAGTTCACGCCGGCGAGCGCGCCGGCGCCCAGGGGCAGCGCGGCGGTGGCCGCCAGCACCGCTGCGAACCGGTCGCGATCGCGGATCAGCATCCAGCAGTAGGCGAGCAGGTGGTGGCTCAGATAGACCGGCTGCGCGCGCTGGAGGTGGGTGTAGCCCGGCATCGGCCAGTCGAGGTGCGCCTCTGCCAGGTCTGCGAGGGTCATCGCCAGCTTGGCCGTCCGGTCGACCGCGGCGTGGGCGTGTGCCCGGACGAACATCGCGACGTCGGTCGCGACCTGGTCGTTCCGCGACCGGGCGGTGTGCAGCTTCCCGCCGACCCTGCCCGCGAGATCGGTGACGCGGCGCTCGATCGCCATGTGGATGTCCTCGTCGCCGGCGGCGAACGGAAAGCTGCCCTCGCCGAGCTCGCGCTCGACCTGGTCTAGGGCGGCGTGCAGCTGGTCGCGCTCTGAGTCGGAGATGATGCCCTGCGCGGCGAGCATCGACGCGTGCGCGCGCGACTGCTGGACGTCGTACGGCCCGAGGCGCCAGTCGAACGACAGCGAGTCGTTCAGCGCGCGGAAGGCCGCGTCTTGGGGCTCGGCGAAACGAGACATCTCTACGACGGATTATCGCCCGAGCACTTCGCGCAGCGACTCGGCCACCTGCTCCACCTGCGACTCGGTCATGTCGGGGAAGAACGGCAGCGCGATCGACCGCGCGGCGACGTCCTCGCACACCGGGAACTCGCCCTCGCGATGCCCGAACCGTTCGCGGTAGTAGGTCATCAGATGAACCGCAGGGAAGTACGGCTTGCTCGGGATTCCGCGCGCGGCGAGCGCCCGGACGATCGAGTCGCGATCGACGTCGCGCGGGAGTTGGACGACGTACACGAACCAGCCGCGGCGGACTTTATTCCCACCCCCCCGGGCTGGGGTCGAATCACGGCAGGGCAGCTCGAGGCCGTCGATGTCCGAGAGCGCCTCCCTGTAGGCGGCCGCGACCCGCGCGCGGCCGGCGAGCAGCGTGTCGATGCGCTCGAGCTGGGCAAGCCCCAGGGCGCAGGCGATCTCCGACAGCCGGTAGTTGAAGCCGAGCCGGTCGTGGTCGAGCCAGTCCATGTCGGGCGCGCGGCCCTGGTTGCGCTCGGAGTCGACGCGCTCCTTGACCGCGGCCTGGGAGGTCGTGACCATTCCCCCCTCGCCGGTCGTGATCTGCTTGTTCGCGTAGAAGCCGAACACCGCCGGATGCCCGCGGCCGCCGACCGGCACGCCGTCGGCGTCGATCGCCCCGAGGGCCTCGCACGCGTCTTCGACTATCGGGAGCCCGAGCCGCTCGAACCCGCCGAGGTCGGCCGGGAAGCCGAACAGGTGCACCGGCAGCAGCGCCGTGGTGCGCTCCGTGACCGCCGCTGCCGCGGCGTCCGGATCGAGGTTGAACGTGACCGGGTCGATGTCGGCGAACACCGGCGTGGCGCGCTCGTACACGATCACGTTCGCGCTGGCCACGAACGACAAGGGACTCGTGACGACCTCGTCGCCGTCGCTAACGCCGGCCGCCCTGAGCGCCAGGTGCAGCCCCGCCGTGCCGCTCGACACCGCGCTCGCGTGGCTGGCGCCCACCTTGCGAGCGAACTCCCGCTCGAACTCGGCGAGTAGCGGCCCGAGCGACAGTCGGCCGGAGCGGAGCACCTCGAGCACGCGCTCGATCTCAGACTCGCCGATCACCGGGCGCGCCAGCGGTACGGCCCCGCCGATGTGGCTGGCCACGCTCTGCCTCGAAGATTCGGTCACGAACCCGTGGGCGAGACGGCCTGGTCGGACGACCGACGGGTGGGCGGGCTCGATATCCGCATGCCGTACTCGAGCGAGTCGACGAGCGCCTCCCAGGAGGCCTCGATGACGTTCTCCGACACGCCGATCGAGCCCCACACCTGCTCGCCATCGGAGGCGTCGAGGAGCACGCGCGTGATCGCTCCCGTGCCCTTGGTCTCGTCCAGGATCCGCACCTTGAAGTTGACGAGGTCGATATCGGCCAGGTGGGGATGGATCTCCACCAGCGCTTCCCGGAGCGCCCGGTCGAGCGCGTTCACGGGGCCGTTGCCCTCGGCGGTGCGGACGTAGCGCTCGGAATGCGGTCCCCGCCCACCCGCGGGCGGGGTCCAAATCTTTATCGTCGCCTCGGTCTCGACCTTGCCGTCGGCGCGCTTTTCGACGATCACGCGCCAGGACTCGAGAATGAACAACGGCTCGTATTCGCCGGTCTCCTTGCGCAGCAGCAGCTCGAACGACCCGTCGGCGGCTTCGAAGTGGTAGCCCCGGTGCTCGAGCTCCTTGACGTGCTCCACCAGCCGGCCGGCCTCGCCGTCGCCCAGCGAGATCCCGGCGTCGCGGGCACGTGCTTCCACGGTTCCCTTGCCCGACAGCTCGGAGATCAGGAGCTCGCGTCGGTTGCCCACGATGTCCGGGTCGACGTGCTCGAACGTCGCGGGGTCGACGTTGACGCCGGCCACGTGCATGCCGCCCTTGTGCGCGAAGGCGTTGCGCCCGACGTACGGCTGGTCGGGATCCGGCGTGAAGTTGAGCATCTCGTCGAAGAAGTGAGCGGCCTGGGTGAGCGAGGCGAGCTGCTCGTCGGTCACACACTCGTAGCCGAGCTTCAGCTGGAGGTTCGGAATGATCGTGACGAGGTTCGCATTCCCGCAGCGCTCTCCGTATCCGTTCATCGTCCCCTGAACCTGGACCGCGCCTCGCTCGACGGCGGCCAGCGAGCACGCGACCCCGCACCCTGAGTCGTCGTGGCAGTGGATCCCTACCTTCGCGCGCGAACCGGCGAGCGCGGAGACCACCTCATCGATGGTGGCGGCGATCCGGTCTGGGAGCGTGCCGCCGTTCGTGTCACAGCAGGTGACCGTGTCGGCCCCGGCCTCGGCGGCCGCGCGCACGCAGCTGAGCGCGTACGCCGGGTCGTCCGCGAACCCGTCGAAGAAGTGCTCGGCGTCGTAGATCACCCGCTTTCCCTCGCCGGCGAGGAACGCCACCGACTCGGAGATCATCCGTAGGTTCTCGTCGCGATCTACCTTCACGACCTTCTCGAGGTGAAGGCCCCAGGACTTGCCGACGATCGTGCACACCGGGGCACTCGACTCCGCAAGCACCCGCAGTCCGGGATCGGCGTCGGCGGTGCTGTCGCGCCGGCGCGTCATCCCGAAGGCGGCGATCCGGGCGTGCCGGAACGTCTCCCCGGCCAGCAGGCCGAACAGCTCTAGTTCCTTGGGATTCGAGCTCGGGAACCCCGCCTCGATCACGTCGATGCCGAGCTCGTCCAGACGGTGCGCCACCCGCAGCTTCTCCTGGGCGGACAGCGACATGCCCTCCCCCTGCATCCCGTCGCGGAGGGTGGTGTCGTACAGCTCGATGTGACTCATCCGGCCGCGCTTGCGCTCGGCACCTCGACGACGTCGAGCCACTCGGCGTAGCGTTGATCGCGGCCGTGCAGGGCGTCGTCGAAGACGCGCTGGAGTTCCCGGGTGACCGGACCGGGCTCGCCGGTGCCTATCTGATGATCGTCGACCTCGCGAACCGGGACGAGCTCGGCCGCCGTTCCGGTCATGAACACCTCGTCGGCGAGGTAGAGCTCAGCTCGGGCTATGTCGCGCTCGACGACGTCGACGCCAAGATCGCGGGCGATCTGGATGATCGACTTGCGGTTGATGCCGTCGAGGATTCCGGCGGTTTGCGGCGGCGTGAGGACCGCGCCGTCGCGGACGACGTAGATGTTCTCGCCCGAGCCCTCGCACACGAACCCGTGCGAGTCGAGCAGGATCGCCTCCTGATAGCCGGCCTTCGAGGCCTCGATCTTCGCCAGCACGCTGTTCAGGTACTGGCCCGAGGCCTTGGCGTGCGGAATAAGGGCGTCGTGCGGGATCCGCCGCCAGCTCGAGACCTTGGCCCGGATGCCGCTCGCTTTGCCTTCCTCGCCCAGGTAAGCGCCCCAGGGCCACACCGCGATCGAGACCTCAACCGGGGCGTCGAGTGGATAAAGACCCATCTGGCCGTATCCGCGGAACACGATCGGGCGGATGTAGCACTCGCGCAACTCGTTGGCGGCGATCAACTCGTGGGTCGCCGCCCGCAGCTCGGCCAGTGTGTACGGGATCGGCATGTAGTAGAGCTCGGCCGACTTGAACAGGCGGTCCAGGTGGTCGTGATGGCGGAAGATCGCCGTGCCCTTCGCGGTCTCGTACGCGCGGATCCCCTCGAATACGCCTGTTCCGTAGTGCAGGCCGTGCGTCAGTACGTGAACCTTTGCGTCCTCCCAGGCAACCATTTCTCCGTTGTGCCAAATGAGGTCCGCTTGTTGCACGCCTGACTCCTTAGAGGTGATTGAGGACTTCCCGGGTGGCTTCTCTCGTAGTTGCCGTGCCCCCCAGGTCGGGCGTGCGCAGCCCGTCGGCCAGCGCACGTTCGACGGCCGATTCTACCGCCGCCGCCTGTGGCTCCATGTCGAGTCCGTGGCGCAGCATCAGCGCCGCCGACAGGAACATCGCGAGCGGGTTCGCGGCGCCGGTGCCGGCGATATCGGGGGCGGAGCCGTGGACGGGCTCGAACAAACCGGGCTTCTGGTCGCCGAGGGATGCGCTCGGGAGCATCCCGATCGAGCCCGTCAGCATCGCCGCCTCGTCGCTGAGGATGTCGCCGAACATGTTCTCCGTGAGGATCACTTCGAAGTGCCGGGGCGCCGCGATCAGCTTCATCGCGGCGTTGTCGACGAGCAGATGCTCGAGCTCGATGTTCGGGAATTCCTTTTCGTGGACGTCGCGCACGACCTCGCGCCACAGGCGGCTGGTCTCGAGCACGTTGGCCTTGTCGACGCTCGTGACGCGGGATTTGGCGGCGTTGAACGCGACGCGGGCGATCCGCTCGATCTCGGCGCGGGTATACACGCAGACGTCCGATGCCTCGTCCGCGGTACGGGTCTTCTCGCCGAAGTAGATCCCGCCTGTGAGCTCGCGGACGACGGTGAGATTGGTCCCCTCGATGAGCTCGCGCTTTAGCGGGCTCGCGTCGTACAGGGCCGGGATCGGCTTGACCGGGCGCAGGTTGGCGAACAGGCCGAGGCCCTTGCGCAAGCCGAGCAGGCCCTGCTCGGGGCGGGGCTTGTCGGGGTCGGTGGTGTCCCATTTCGGACCGCCGACCGCGGCCAGCAGCACGGCGTCGGCGTTCCGGCACGCGCTGAGCGTCTCGTCGGTCAGGGCCGTGCCGCAGGCGTCGATCGAAGCGCCGCCGAAGACGTGCTCTTCGTACTCGAGATCCGCGCCGGCAGCCTTCAGTACATCCAGGGTCGGGGCGGTGATCTCGGGGCCGATCCCGTCACCGGGGAGGAGGACGACGCGCGGGGCCATGGTGGCGGGACGCTAACGAATCAAGGCGCGACGCGGGCCCGACACCTGTACGAGGCCCGAAACCTCCGCGCTGGAGGATGGCGCTACGCGAGGAAGGCGGACACCGCGCGCTCGAGCGCCGGTGCCTCCTGCCGCCAACGCGCCGCCAACCCTGCGGCGACGACCACGGTCTCGCCTGTAGGCGCCTGGACGAGGCAGGCTATCTCCGTGTAGCGGGCCCGGCTGGTCTGGTAGCGGTCGATCACGCACGAACCGCGGCCGTTCCGAAACCGCAGATCGCGCGCCGCCGCGAGCACCCGGTCCTGGCTGTCGCCCTCTTCGCGGTTGTGGGCGGGACGGAAGCTACTCCAGTTGGCCAGCGTCTCGTTCGCCTGCTCCGGCGTCGCGTTCAGGTACTCGGCGATCAGGCCCGTGCCGGAGGTGACGACCGCCACGGACGCCGTGCCGGGATCTGACTTGATCCGGTGCCAGGCCGGCGGGTAGGCGAGCGCGGCGGTGCCGGGGAGCCGCGCGAGCCGCCATGCGGAGGGCGCTGGGGCGGGGCGCAGCCAGGCGAACGCCGCCGGTGCGGTGGCGGCGGGCTCGGAGGCGGTGGCGGAGTGCGAGGTGGCGGAGTGCGTGGCCATGGAGTGCGTGACGGCCGCGGAACCGCATCCCGATGCCAGCGCTGCGCCGGCGAGCACTACGGCCGTCGCGGTGTTCCGCATGAACCTCATCATCCTTGGAGACGGCATCCGCCGCCAAATCTTCCCGAGCGCGAATCCTCCTCGAGGGGACGAGCGCCGCCGCGTGCGCCGGTACCTCGTGTTCCCTCGTCGACCGGATCGCTTACGCCGGAGGCCGCCGCGCGGTCATGTTCAGCCGCACGTACTCGAGCACGAGCGGATCGCCGGCGCGCTCGAGCACCCGGTCGACGAACGGGCCGCGCAGATCGTCCGGCAGCGGGTCGAGGTGCCGCACCAGGCACACGGTCTGGATGAACGACCGCGGATCCTTCGGCGTCACCGACTTGGGCTCGAGCCAGCACGAGACGTCGACGAAGCCGGCTTTGTGCAGGCGATCGGCGGTGTCCACATCGGTGGCGTAGTTCCACGGCCGCTGCCAGTCGGCGAAGTAGGGCGCGAACGGCTCCTCGCCCGCGATCTCGTCCGCGAGGGTCCGGAAGGCGTCGATGTTGCCCCTCCCGCCGCATTGGGCCACCAGCTGGGCCCCGAGCAGGAGCGTTCGAAAAAGCGCGCCGAACAGCGCGTCGTGGTCGTGGATCCAGTGGAAGGTGGCGTTCGAGAAGATCGCGTCGACCTGTTCGGGGAGGTCGAGCTCGACCAGGTCCTGGCACAGCACCGTGGCGCGATCGCCCAACGCGGCGGCGGCATGCTCGACCATCGACAGGGCGACGTCGACCGCGTACACGCGACCGCGGGGAACCAGGTCGGCGAGCAGCGCGGTCACCCGCCCCGACCCGCATCCGGCGTCCAGCACCACCTCGTCGCCGGCGAGCGCGAGACGCGAGAGCTGCTCGCGGGCCCACGCCATCTGCGGGTCCGAGACACGGTCGTAGGTGGCCGCATCCCAATCTCGGGAGGAGCCCACGCTCATCTTGAGAGAGCGGTCGTGACCGGACCGGGACGTTCGCGTTGGCCCTCGAACGCCGCGATTGCGTCGCCCTGCTCCAACGTCAGGGCGATGTCGTCGAGGCCGTTCAGCAACCGATGCTTGATTTCCGGGTCGATCTCGAAGCTCGCCGTCCCGCCGGGCCACCTCACCTCCTGCGCCGCGAGATCTACCTGCGCCTCGCCGGCGTCCGCGATCGATGCGCATTCCTCAGCGCCGAGCACCACCGGCAGCAGGCCGATCTTCGTGCAGTTCGAGCGGAAGATGTCCGCGAAGCTCGGCGCGATGATCGCCTGGAAGCCGTAGTCCTCGAGCGCCCACGGCGCGTGCTCGCGGCTCGACCCGCAGCCGAAGTTCCGCCCGGCGACCAGGATCGGGTTGCTCGGCAGGTCCCAGCCCGGCTGTTTGGCCCAGTCGAAGAACAGGAACTCACCGAACCCGGTGCGCTCGACGCGCTTCAGGAACTGCTTGGGGATGATCTGGTCGGTGTCGACGTCGTCGCGCTTCAGCACCGACACCCGCCCGGTGATCGTCTCGATCGCTCTCATGTGGTCACCTCCGCGGGGCATCCAGCCCCGCGTTCTGAGACCGATCGGCGACATCACGTCGCCGTTGACCGGGCGCTGACGCGCCCTCCTCCCATTCCCGAATATCCACAAACCGACCCTCGATGGCCGCCGCGGCCGCCATCTGGGGCGACACGAGGTGCGAGCGAGCGCCGCGTCCCTGGCGGCCCTCGAAGTTGCGGTTAGAGGTCGAGGCCACGCGCTCGCCGGGCGCCGCGATGTCGGGGTTCATCCCGAGGCACATCGAGCAGCCCGCACCGCGCCAATCGAACCCGGCGCGCCGGAACACCTCGTGGAGTCCCTCCTGCTCGGCCTGGATCTTGACCTGCTGGGAGCCGGGGACGACCATCGCGTAGACGCTGTCGGCGACCTTGTGACCCCGGACCACGTCGGCCGCCGCGCGCAGGTCCCCGATCCGCGAGTTCGTGCACGAGCCGATGAAAACGCGGTCGAGCTTGAGGTCGCCGATCGGAGTTCCCGGTTCGAGCGCCATGTACTCGAGCGCGCGCTCGTCCTGATCGGAGTTCGGTTCGGGAACCGCGCCGGTGACGGGGACGACCATTCCCGGCGTCGTTCCCCAGGTGACCATCGGGCTGACCTGAGAGGCGTCTACATCGACCTGCTTGTCGAACCGCGCCCCCTCGTCGGTCCCCAGCGCGCGCCACTCGTCGGGCAGGGTCGAAGGCGCAACCCCGCGCCCGATCACCCACTCGAACGTGGTCTCGTCGGGCGCGACCATCCCGGCGCGGCCGCCGCCCTCGATCGTCATGTTGCAGACCGTCATCCGGCCCTCCATCGACAGCGATTCGATCGCCGGCCCCGCGTACTCGACGACGTGCCCGACGGCGCCGTCGACGCCGATCTGGCCGATCGTCGCCAGGATCAGGTCCTTGGCAGTCACCCCGAAGCCGAGTGACCCGTGGTAGAGGATCCGCATCGACCGCGGCTTCGACTGGACGAGGCACTGGGTGGCGAGCACGTGCTCGACCTCGCTCGTCCCGATCCCGAACGCGAGCGCGCCGAAGGCTCCGTGCGTCGCGGTGTGCGAATCGCCGCAGACGATCGTCATCCCCGGCTGGGTGACGCCGAGCTCGGGCCCGATCACGTGGACGATCCCCTGATGGTTTGACCCGAGCGAGAACAGCGGGATGCCGAACTCCTCGCAGTTGCGCTCGAGCGTCTCCACCTGGATGCGCGACAGCTCGTCGCGGATCCTCGCCGCGACCGGCGTGCCGTCGGTCGGGACGTTGTGGTCGGCCGTGGCCAGCGTGCGGTCGGGGCGGCGCACCTGGCGTTCGGCGAGCCGGAGCCCGTCGAAGGCCTGCGGGCTCGTAACCTCGTGCACGAGGTGCAGGTCGATGTAAATGAGATTGGACCCACCCCCCCAACCTCGTGGGCATCCCAGATCTTGTCGAACAGCGTCTTTGGCATCAGCTCCTCCGTAGCCCCGCGCTGAGTACCGCAAGCAGCACGGCTTGTTCAGGGCCTGGATTTTCAAAATGATGATTTAGGTCTGCGTCGAACGTGACGCAGTCGCCATCGAGCAGCTCGTACCGCTCGCCATCGCACAACAGGACCACCTTGCCGCGCTCGACGAGCGCCGTCTCGCGGCTCCCTGGCTCGTGCCTCGGGGGGTCCCCCGGGCCGCCGGTGACCGCGCCCGGGGCGAGCCTGTGGCGCGACAGCTCGGCGCGCTGGCCGGGCAGCGGCGGCGTGAGGATCTCGTAGGTGTGGCCGGCGACCGCGGTCGGACCGACGCGGCGCTCGCCGGCCCGGACGACGGTGACCGCGCCGTCCTCGTCGAGCCGGAGCAGCTGCGAAAGCCGGAGGTCCAAACCGGTGGCGATCCGTTTGGCGACTTGCAGCGTCGGGCTCGTCTCGCCGCGCTCCACCTGCGAGAGCATCGGCGCGCTGACCCCGGAGCGCTCGGCCAGATCGCGCAGGGACAGGTCCATGGCCTCGCGCAGCGACCGCACGCGCGGTCCCAGGCCGCCATCGGTGCTCACGCCGTTAGCGGCGGCGTCAGCGGCGTCAGCAGCGTCAGCCTTTGCGGTCGATGACATACATTCGTACGCTATCACATACGGCGCTTGCGCCCGGCGTGCGCCCCGCTTGCGCGCCGCTTGCGCGCCGCTAGCCTCACGCGGATGCGATCGCGACCGGACGTTCTCGTCCTCGGCGGCGGTGGGGTCCTCGGCGAGGCCTGGATGATGGGCGTCCTGGCCGGAATCGAGGACGGCACCGGCTTCGACCTGCGCGATTGCGACTACTACGTGGGCACTTCCGCCGGGGCGATCGTCGCGGCGCACCTAGTCGCGGGCCAGCCGCCTCGCCGGCCCTCCTCGGTCGGGGCCGATCTCGAGCCTCCGGCCGGGCCGCGTCCGGTCGACGGACTGGCTGCGGCCGGGTTGGCCGCGGCGCGCCGCGCCGGCGCCTGGGCGCTCGCCGCGGGGGCGACGTTCGCGCCGCTCGCGCTCGGCCTGGCCGCTCCCGGCGGGGCGCTGGCGCGCGCCCTGCTGCTGCGCCGGCTGCCACGGCCCAAGGACACGCTGGCCGACCTGCGGCGCAACATCGAGCGGCTGGACCCCCGGTTCGACGGGCGGTTGCGGATCGCGGCCGTGGACCGCGGGAACGGCCGACGCGTGGTGTTCGGGAGCCCGCGAGCGCCACGCGCGACGGTCGCCGAGGCGGTCGAGGCGTCGTGCACCGTCCCCTGGCTGTTCGCGCCGGTCGAGATCGGCGACCGCGAGTACGTCGACGGCGGCGTCTGGAGCCCGACCAACCTGGACGCCGCCCCCGCCGGTCGGGACACGCACGTGCTGTGCCTCAACCCGACCGCGAGCCTGCCGAGCTCGGGTGGTGTGCTCGCCGTGGTTCGGGGCGTGTCGCGCACCGCCGTGTCGGTCGAAGCGCTCGCGCTCCGGCGCCGGGGCGCGGCCGTACAGACGCTGGCGCCCAACGCCGAGTGCGCGGGGGTAATGGGGACGAACTTCATGGACCGCGAGCCGCGCGGACGGGTGCTGGCTGCGGGCTACCGCCAGGGCCTGGCTTTCGTCACGGCGTCCGTACCGGCGGTCCAGACGCAGCCACAGCCGTCGCTGCCTCTGCCTCGGCCATGATCCCGCGCCGGCGGATCGCGTTCGACAGCGCACGTATATAGGCGCGGGCCGCGGCCTCGAGGATGTCGGTCGAGACTCCCTGACCGGAGCCGTTGACGCCGCTCACCTCGAGCACCACCGAGGTTTCGCCGAGCGCGTCCTGGCCGCCGGTGACCGCATCCACGCGGAACTCGCGCAGGCGAGCGTCGGCGCCGGTGGCGGCGTTGATCGCCCGGAAGATCGCGTCCACCGGGCCGTCGCCGGTGAACGAGCCGGTGACCTCGTCGCCGTCAGGCGTCCGGATCCCGACCGTCGCGTGCGGCGGCCGGCGCGTTGACGCCTCGACGTCGAACCACTCGAGTTGGTAGCCCGCGATCTCCTCTCGCAGCTCGTCGGTGACCAGCGCCTCGAGATCCATCGCGGTGACGTGCTTCTTCTTGTCCGCAATCTCTTTGAAGCGCTTGAACGCGGTGTTCAGGCCCTCGCCGGACAGCTCGAACCCCAGGTCGGCGAGCGTCTGTTGCAGCGCGTGCCGGCCCGAGTGCTTGCCAAGCACAATCGAGTTGGCCTCGAGCCCGACCGTGGTCGCGTCCATGATCTCGTAGGTCGTCCGCTCCTTCAGCACGCCGTCCTGGTGGATGCCGGACTCGTGCGCGAAGGCGTTGCGGCCGACGATGGCCTTGTTCGGCTGGACGGCGTAGCCGGTCAGGCGGGACACCAGGCGCGACGTCCGCGCGATCTCGCGCGTCACGATCCCCGAGTGCAGCCCGATGTCCGCAGAGCGCGTGTGCAGCAGCATCACGATCTCCTCGAGCGACGCGTTGCCGGCGCGCTCACCGATCCCGTTGATCGCGCACTCCACCTGTCGGGCACCGGCGAGCAGGCCCGCGAAGGAGTTGGCGACCGCCAGGCCCAGGTCGTCGTGGCAGTGCACCGACAGGACGATGTCCTTCAGACCCGGGACCAGCTCGTACAGCTTTTGCAGATACGCCGTGAACTCCTGCGGCATCGTGTACCCGACGGTGTCGGGGATGTTGATCGTGGTCGCGCCCTCGTCGATCGCGATCTGGCACACCTCGGCCGTGAACTCGATGTCGGCACGGGTCGCGTCCATCGGCGAGAACTCGACGTCGTCCACGTACTGCTTGGCATGAGCAACCGCGGCACGGGCCTGGCCCTTGACGTCGTCGCGGGTCGTCTGCAGTTGGTACTGGATGTGGATGTCCGACGTCGAGATGAACGTATGAATTCGGGCCCCACCCGCCCCCGCGGCGTCCTTGACCGCGTTCCAGGCGGCGTCGATGTCG
This sequence comes from uncultured Solirubrobacterales bacterium, assembly GCA_963709205.1. GTDB lineage: Bacteria > Actinomycetota > Thermoleophilia > Solirubrobacterales > Solirubrobacteraceae > Palsa-465. The sequence goes on along the minus strand of CAVPVP010000007.1, from coordinate 333,982 downwards.
GCCACGTGCGTGCGCGCCAGCCCGGCGATCACCGGTCCTTCCACGGTGCGCGAGATCTCCTGGACGGCCTCGAAGTCGCCCGGCGAGGTGATCGGGAACCCCGCCTCGATCACGTCGACGCCGAGCCGCGCCAGCTGCTGGGCGATCTCCAGCTTCTCCTGCGTGTTCAGTGAGATGCCGGGCGACTGCTCTCCGTCACGCAGCGTCGTGTCGAAGATCAGTACTCGGCTCGGGTCCTCTGGCTTGCTCATGTCACTCCTAGCTATCTCGGTCTCCGGGGGAAATTCCATCGCCCCGTTCTCGGGGCTGCGTCGTTTCGCGGAATTTCCCTTAACGAGAAGTCTCCGGCTTCTCTCGATGTCTTCTCGGTGCTGATCTCGCGGCTACGTGCGGCCGCCCACGCGCTATTCCCCCCGAGGGGGGAGGAGAAGAAGTCGGAGATCGAGGCGAAGCGCCATGCGCGGCAAAGCCTACCAATCTCCCCCGGGCCGGCGCGAGCGGAAGTCTGCGGCATGATCTTGGGCGATGCGAAGGCTTCTGTTGATCGTCAATCCCGTCGCCGGCGGGGGCCGCCCGGCGCGCGCGCTCCCGCAGGTCCAGTCGGAGATCCGACGGCTTGGGCTCGATCAGCGGTTCGAGTACACGCGCAGCCTCCAGCATGGACGCGAGCTGGCGCTCGACGCGGCGGCGAACGGCGAGGTCGCGGTGGCGTTCGGGGGGGACGGACTGATCGGCGCGGTCGCCGGTGCGCTCAAGCACTCGGACGGGGTGGTCGGGATCCTGCCCGGGGGCCGGGGCAACGACCTCTGCCGGGTGCTCGGGATTCCGCGCAAGCCGGTCGCGGCCTGCCAGGTCCTGGCGACGGGGGTGGAACGTGCGATCGACCTCGGCGAGGTCGGTGAGCGGACCTTCACGGGCATCGCCAGCTGCGGGTTCGACTCGATGGTCAACCGCATCGCCAACGAGACCACGCGGTTGCGCGGTAGCCTCGTATACGCGTACGCGCTGCTCCGAGCGCTGCCGAGCTGGCAGGCGGCAGAGTTCGCGGTCACGCTCGACGGCGCCGCCACCCGGCGGTTCACCGGCTACTCGGTGGCCGCCGCCAACTCGAAGGCGTTCGGCGGCGGCATGCTCCTCGCCCCAAACGCCTCGCTCACCGACGGATTGCTCGACGTGGTCACCATCGAACACATGTCACGCCTTCGCTTCCTGCGCCTCACGCCGACCGTGTTCAGCGGCCGGCACGTGCGCCAGCGGGGCGTCGAAGTGGCGCGCGCCGCCGACGTGCACATCGAGGCAACGCAGCCGTTCACCCTCTACGCCGACGGCGAGCCGCTGGCCGAGCTTCCCGTCACCATTCGCGCGCTGCCGGGCGCCGTCCGGACGATCGTGCCGCGATGACGCTGCTCGGTGCCAAGATCGCGGCCGCGCGCATGGTCGGGGAGGTCGCCCGCCGGGCCGGGCGAGGCGGCGGGACCAGCCTGCCCGGCAAGGTGTTGATCGCGCTCGAACCGGGGGCGATCTCGGAGCTGTCCGCACGGCTGCCTCGCGGCTCGGTCGTGATCTCGGCGACCAACGGCAAGACGACGACGGCGGCGATGGTCGCGTCGGTCCTCCGCCATGCCGGCGTCCCCGTCGTGCACAACCGGGCGGGCGCGAACATGGCCGGCGGCGTGGCGTCCGCGCTGCTCGCGGCCGCCCGTGGCGGTGGGCGGATCGAAGGGGACTTGGGTCTGTTCGAGATCGACGAATTCTGGCTCGACCGGATCACCCCGGAGCTCGAGCCGCGCGGAATCCTGCTCGCCAACCTGTTTCGCGATCAGCTCGACCGCTACGGCGAGCTCGACACAATCGCCGACAGGTGGGCGGCCGTGGCGTCCGCGGCAGGAGCGACCGGCCGCCTCGTGCTCAACGCCGATGACCCGCTGATCGCCGATCTCGGCCGTGACGCGCCGAACGTGACCTACTTCGGCCTGGAGGACCCGTCGGTCGCGATCCCCGAGATGCAGCACGCGTCGGACTCCAAGCACTGCCGCCGCTGTGGCGCCGCGTACGTGTACGAGGCGGTGTACCTCGGCCACCTCGGTCGCTACCGGTGTCCGTCGTGTGGGCGGGAGCGCCCCGCGCCGTCGATCGCGGCCGAGCGGATCGAACTCGACGGCACGCGTCGATCGAGGTTCGAGCTGACCACGCCGGCCGGGAGCGCGCCGGTCGAGCTGCCGCTGCCCGGGGTGTACAACGTCTACAACGCGCTCGGCGCCGCCGCCTTGTGCCTCGAGCTCGGCGTCCCGCTCGAGACTGTGGTCGCCGGCCTGCGCGACGTCACAGCGGCGTTCGGCCGGGCCGAGCGGATCGCGATCGGCGACGTCGAGCTCCAGGTTCTCCTCGTCAAGAATCCTGCCGGCGCCAACGAGATCCTGCGCACGCTCGTGCTCGAGCACGAGGAGCTCGACGTGCTGGCGATCCTCAACGACCGGACCGCCGACGGGCGCGACGTGTCCTGGGTGTGGGACGCCGATTTCGAGATGCTCGCGGGGCACGTACGTCGCGTGACCTGCGCCGGCACGCGCGCCGCCGAGCTCGCCGTGCGCCTGAAGTACGCCGGCATCCCCAGCGACCGCCTGCACGTCACTCCTGGGCTGCCGTCCGCGCTTGACGAGGCCCTCGCGGCCGTCGAATCGGGACACCTCTACGTGCTGCCGACGTACACGGCGCTGCTCGAGCTGCGCCAGGAGCTCGCAGCGCGGGGCCATGCGGTCAGGTTCTGGGAGCCCGAGGCGGTGGGCGGTAGATGAGCGTCATCTGGCACGACGTCGAATGCGGCGCGTATGTCGAGGACCTGCCGCTGTGGCGGTCGCTCGCGGCCGAGTACGGCGGTCCGGTACTGGACGTCGGCGCGGGTACCGGACGAGTAGCTCTGGACCTGGCTCGCGCCGGCTACCGCGTCACTGCGCTCGACCGGGATCCCGAGCTACTCGACGCTCTCGATCGGCGTTTGGCAGAAAACTCGGGTATGGCGCGGAATATGTGCCACACGGTCGTGGCCGATGCCCGGGACTTCGATCTGGGCGAACGGTTCCCGCTGATCATCGTCCCGATGCAGACGATCCAGCTGCTCGGAGGCCCGGATGGCCGCGGCCGGTTCCTGGCCGCCGCGCGCCGGCATCTGCTGCCCGGTGGCGCGCTGGCGATCGCGATCGCCGAGGTGCTCGAGACCTACGAGGTCGTCGACGGGCTGCCCGCGCCGCTGCCCGACCTCCGCGAGGTGGACGGCGTCGTGTACTCGAGCCAGCCGATCGCGGTGCGCGCCGACCAGGGCGGGTTCGTGCTCGAACGCCGGCGCGAGACTGTCTCGACGACCGGCGAGCGGACGGTCGAGCAGGACCTGATCCACCTGGATCTGCTAACGGTCGAGGAGCTCGAGCGCGAGGGCACCGCCCCCGGGCTCACACCAGCGCGGCGTGAGCACGTGCGGGAAACCGCCGACTATTCGGGTAGCGAGGTGGTGATCCTCGCTGGCTGAGCTCCGCGTGTGCGCGCTTTACCCAGACCTGATGAACATCTACGCGGACCGGGGCAACCTGCTCCTGCTCGAGTGGCGCTGCCGGTGGCGGGGGATCGATTTCAGCGTCACCGCGAGCGGTCTCGGCGAGCGGCTCGACCCCGATGGCGCCGACCTCTACTACATCGGGGGAGGACAGGACCGCGACCAGCAGCTGTGCGCGCTCGATCTCGCCGAGGTCAAGCGCGACGCCTTGCACGCTGCCGCCGACCGCGGTGCGGTGATCCTCGCGGTCTGTGGCGGCTATCAGCTGCTCGGGCACTCCTATCAGCTCGGCGACGAGACTCTTCCGGGCGCCGGGCTGGTCGACCTCGTCACCGTCCGCTCGGACCAGGCGCGACTGATCGGCAACGTGGCCATCGAGATCGAGCTCGATCCGGGTGTGCGGCGAGTACTCGCCGGGTTCGAGAACCACGGTGGTCGCACTCATCTCGGTCCGGCCGCGACGCCGCTGGGCCGAGTGCTGAAGGGATACGGCAACAACGGCGTCGACGGTCACGAGGGCGTCCGCCGCGGGAACGTGATCGGGACCTACCTTCACGGACCGCTGCTTCCGAAGAACGCGTGGTTCGCCGATTGGCTGATCGAGACCGCGCTCGGCCTCGGCCAGCTAGAGCCGCTCGACGATCGGCTCGAGGCCGACGCCCACGCGGACGCGCGGCGAGCCGCCGGAGTGTGAGAGCCTGAGGTGATGAGGAGAGGGGCAAGCCTCACCGGCTCGGTGTCGTCGGCACTGGCGTGCGGGATCGCCGCGCTCGGGCTCGCGGGCTGCGGAAGCGGGTCGCATCCGGCAACTGCGGCCACCCCCGGGACGAGCACGAGCGCGAGCGGGACCACGACCACGGTCACCGCGACGGTGACGACTACGACCACGACGACCGCCACCACGACGGTCACGCTGCCCGGCGCCGGCAGGCCGCCGGTCACGATCGGCGACGAGAACACCCCCGAGCAGTTCCTGCTCGGGCAGCTCTACTACCAGGCGCTGAAGGCCCAGGGCTTCACGGTGACGCTCAACCAGAGCATTGGTCCGCCCGAGGTGATCCAGCAAGCGATGGCCAACGGGCAGCTCGCGATGTATCCCGAGTACCTGGACACGTGGGACTCGACGGTCGCCGGCATCCAGCGCCCCTTCAAGTCTCGCCGGGACGCGTACGTGGCCGGGCAGCACTACGCGCTCGGGCACGGCCTCGCGCTGTTGAATCCGACGCCGTTCAGCGATACGAACGCGATCGCGGTGGCGTTCGACTACGCGGTCGAGAACAACGTGCAGTCGATCTCCGACCTGATCTCGGTCGCGCCCCAGATGGTGTTCGGGGGACCGCCCCAGTTCCAGCAGAGCCCGACCGGGCTGCCGGCGCTCGAGCAGATGTACGGCGTTACCCCGGCGGCGTTCAAGCCGCTCGAGCTCGGTGCCCCCCAATACCAGGCCCTCGACAACGGAACTGTGCAGGCCGCAGTCGTCTCGACGACCGATCCCCAGTTGCTGAGCGGCGGATATCCACTGCTCGCGGACCCGCAGGACATGTTCGGGTGGGGCAACGTCGTCCCGGTGGTGTCGGTCCGCGTGCTCGACGCGGAGGGACCGGCGTTCGAAGCCGCAATCAATCGCGTCAGCGCTCTGCTCACGCTGCCGATGATGCGCGAGCTCAATGCTGCAGTCGAGCTCGACGGTCAGGACCCGGCCGTGGTCGCAACCCAGTTTCTCCAGTACGCGGGCGTGCTGCCCCAGCCCGCGACGACCACCTCGACCTCGGGCTCGACGTCGACCTCGGGTTAGTCGACCCGTCCACAAGCCCCGCGACTGACGGACGAGCCCTACTAGCCGCTGCCGCTCGAGCCGAAGCCCCCGGCTCCCCGCTCGGACAGCGCGAGCTCGTGGACCTCGACGACCTCGGGCGTCTCGATCCGGACCAGTACGAGCTGAGCGATCCGCTCGCCGCGCCGCACGGGGAACGGCTTGTCGCGGTCGGTGTTCAGCAGCAGCACCCGGACCTCGCCCCGGTAGCCCGCGTCGATCAGGCCCGGGGCGTTCACGAGCGCGATCCCGTGCCGCGCCGCCAATCCGGAGCGGGGCAGCACCAGTGCCGCCTGGCCGTCGGGGATCTCGATCGCGATCCCCGTGCCTACCGACGCGCGCCCTCCCGGTGCGAGCACGGCCTCGTCGAGCGCGTACAGGTCGAGCCCCGCGTCGCCCGGATACGCCCTGCTCGGCAGTCGCGCGCCGGCGTCGAGCCGCCGCACCTTGAGGCTCATGCGAACGGTCGGCTGAGCGCGAAGTCCTGGTAGCGCGCGGCGACAGCGGCGGGGAGCTTGGCCATCACCCGGACGCCTTCCGGCGTGTCCTCGCGCTCGAGATCGCCCGCCAGGCCGTGCAGCTCGGCGAGCCGCGCGCCGGCGTCATAGGGGATCAGCAGCTCGACGTCCTGCAGGGTGCGCGCGAATTCCTCCTCGATTCGCTGCTCGAGCGTGTCGAGGCCCTCGCCGGTCATCGCCGAGATCAGCACCGCGTCGGGGTGCCGGCGCTCGAGCTCGGTCCGGCGCTCTTCATCGATCCGGTCGGCTTTGGCGAGCACGAGGATCTGGGGCAACCCGTCGGCGCCGATCTCGACCAGCACGTCCTCGACCGCACGCGTCATTGCGACCAGCTCGTCCTCGGGTACGGAGGCGTCAACGACGTGCAGGATCAGGTCGGCCAGCCGTGTCTCTTCGAGCGTCGCTCCGAAGGCCTCGACGAGCTGGTGGGGAAGCTTGCGGATGAAGCCGACGGTGTCGGTCACGAGGTAGTCGCGGCCGCCGGCGCGGAGCAGCCGGGTGGTAGGATCGAGCGTCTGGAACAGGCTGTCGCGGACGCCGACGCTCGAGCCGGTCAGCGCGTTCAAGAGCGTCGACTTGCCGGCGTTCGTGTAGCCGGCGAGTGCGATCGAGGGTAGCTGCGTGCGCTCGCGCTCCGCGCGCATCACCGAGCGGCTCGAGCGGACGTGGCCGAGCTTCCGCTTCAACGCCGAGATCCGATCGCGCGCGAGCCGCCGGTCGGTCTCGATCTGGGTCTCGCCCGGTCCGCGGGTCCCGATGCCGCCGTCGATCCTTCCGGCGCCGAGCCGCTCGAGGTGCGACCACAGCCCGCGCATGCGGGCCAGGTTGTACTCGAGCTGCGCGAGCTCGACCTGGAGCTTCCCCTCCGCGGTGTGGGCGTGCGCGGCGAAGATGTCGAGGATGATCGCGGTCCGGTCGATCACCGGAATCCCGAGCGCGGACTCGAGGTTGCGCTCCTGGCGTGGCGAGAGCTCGTCGTCGACCGCGACGAGGTTGGCGTCCGACGCGGCGAGCTCGGCCTTCAGCTCGTCGATCTTGCCGGGGCCGAGGTAGGTGTTCGGGTGCGGGTGATCGCGCCGCTGCACGAGCTCCCCGACATCGGCCACGCCGGCGGTCTTGAGCAGCTCGCGGAGCTCGGCCAGCTGCTCCTCGCCGCCGTCCGGCACCACGGCGACCAGGTAGGCGCGCTGCCGGGCCCGCCCGCGCGGACGCTGCCCGTTCATCGATTTTTGGCTGTGAGGCTCGGGACTCTGCACAAAGCTGATGGTAGCTTCGGTCCGTCTACCTTAACCTTTTACCCGGCGGCGGATTCGATGTCGGTAGGGGCAGTGTTAAGGCGCGGCTGGCGGACGGGCATCACAGGCGCCGGATCCGCTCGACGGCCTCGAGCAACCGATCGTCGGGCGTCGTCAGCGAGATCCGGAAGTAGCCCTCGCCGCTCGCGCCGTAGGCACCGCCCGGCGAGATGATCACGGCGGCGTGCTCGAGCACGTGCTCGCAGTACGCCGCCGAGGACTCGAAGCCCTCCGGGATCGGCGCCCAGATGTAGATCGTCCCCTTCGGCGGCGTGACCTCGACGCCGGCCTGGGCGAGGGCGTCGCACACCAGATCGCGGCGCCGCTGGTACACCGCGTTCATCCTGTGCTTGTCGGCGTCGACCTCGGGGGCGAGCGCGGCGGCGCCGGCGAGCTGGACCGCCTCGAAATTGCCCGAGTCGATGTTCGACTTCAGGTGCCAGTAGTGCTCGATCGCCTCCGCGTTCCCGACGATCGCGGCGCACCGCCAGCCGGTCATGTTGTAGCCCTTGGACAGCGAGAACACCTCGACGCCGACCTCTTTCGCGCCCGGGGTCTGCAGGAACGAGGGTGCCACGTAGCCGTCGTAGGTCGTCTCGCTGTAGGCGTTGTCGTGGACGGCGAGGATCTCGTGGCGGCCGGCGAACTCGACCACGTCGTCGAAGAACCCGGGCGGGACGATCGCCCCCGACGGGTTGTTCGGGTAGTTGATGAACATCAGGCGCGCCCGCTCCCTGTCCGCTGGCGAGACCGCCTCGAGGTCGGGCGCGAAGCCGCGCTCGGCGAGCAGCGGCAGGACCACGGGCCGCCCGCCCGCCAGCAGCGGTCCGCCGGTGTACACCGGGTACCCCGGATCGGACGCGAGCGCCACGTCCCCGGAATCGAGGAACGCCAGGTTGAGGTTGAAGATGCACTCCTTCGCGCCGATCGCGGCCATCACCTCGGTCTCGGGATCGAGTTCGACGTCGAACCGGCGCTTGTAGAAGCTGGCCACGGCCTCGCGGAACTCCAGGCGGCCTCGGTTCGACGGGTAGTGGTACGTGCTCGGATCCGCGACCGCGCGCTGCGCCTCGGCGACGATCGGCGCGTACGTCGGGGTGTCCGGATCGCCGATTCCGAGGCTGATCACGTCGACTCCGGCGGCTCGCTTGGCCCGAACCTTGCGCTCGAGCTCTGCGAACAGGTAAGGCGGGATGAGGTCCAGTCGGCTACTTCGTCGCATGCAGCTCCTCGAGGAAGGTGTCGGCAAGCGCGCCCTTGAACACGGGCACCGCCCACCCCGTCAGTTTGATGTGCAGGTCGTCGTCGCCGCCGCCGACCTCGATCGTGAGCTCACCGCCGTCGAGGACGACCGTCACTGGCGAAGTTCCGCCGTCGAGGACGTAGGCGACCGCGGCCCCGGTGGCGCCCGTGCCGCTCGCCGACGTCTCCCCCACGCCGCGCTCGAAGATCCGCGCCCGGATCCGGGAACGGGCGGGGTCCGAATCATCCAGCTCGACGAACCAGGACACGTTCGTGCGGTTGGGGAACAGTGCGTTGTGCTCGATCTCTGGGCCGATCTCTTGCAGGTCGAGCTGTGCGAGCTCGTGCTCGCTCTCGACCCGGATGGCGGTTTGCGGATTTCCGACCTGCACGAACTGGAAGCGCCACCTGCGGCCGGCCGCTGTGAGCTCGCCGCGGCCATTGTCAGCGCCTGACGGGTAGCTGGGGCTCGTTACCGTCGCCCGGCCCATGTCGACCGTGCACTCGGTGGCCGACGTGATGCGCGGGCGGATGTCGCCCGCCGCGGTCTGAATCGCGAACGAGTCGGCGTCGGTCCAGCCGTGGCGGCGCAGGTACATGACGGCCTCCCGCGCTCCGTTCCCTGACAGCTCGGCCTCGGATCCGTCGGGGTTGAAGATCCGCAGCCGGGCGACGTACCCGGACTCATCGGGCTCGGACAGGAGCAGGATCCCGTCGGCGGCTACACCCGTGTGGGCAGCGCAGATCGCGCGGATCCGCGCCTCGGTCAGCTCGAACGGGAGCTCTTGAGCCTCGACGATCACGTAGTCGTTGCCGAGCGCTTGCCACTTCTCGAACTCCACGGGGCGCCAGTGTATGTGTACCGTCGCGCGCGCAATGGTGACGCGGCTCCAAGCCCGGGCCCGGCTCACGCGGCTCCAAGCCCGGGCCCGGCTCACGCGGCTCCAAGCCCGGGCCCGGCTCACGCGGCTCCAAGCCTGGGCCCGGCGCCGGCCATCGCTGCCGCTGTGGCTGCTGAGTGCCGTGCTGGTCATTTCGTTTGCGGCGAGGCTGGCGTGGATCGCCGAGCCGTGCCGCTCGCCGTGCCGCAAACCGTCCGACCACGTCCTGATCTTCGACGAGGACTATTACGTCAATGCGGCGCGTGTGATCGACCGTATTGCGCCGCCCGCCGGCGTTCCGTACGCGAACTCACCGCTGGGCACCGACCCGAACTCTGAACATCCGCCACTGGCCAAGCTGATCATCGCCGGCGGGATCGAGTTGTTCGGAGACGGCCCGTTCGCGTGGCGCTTCCCGAGCGTGCTGCTGGGCACCGTGGCGATACTCGGGATGTTCGCGCTCGTCCGGGCATCGGGCGGAGGGAGGTGGACCGCGCTCGGGGCAGCGGCGCTGATGGCGGCCGACAACCTGCTGCTGGTCCACGGGCGGATCGGGACGCTCGACATCTACGCGGTCGCCGCGATGGTCTGGGCCGCGGCGCTGTACCTGCGGGGCCGCCCGATCCTGGCCGGCATCGTCGTCGGCGTCGGCGCGTGCGCCAAGGAGGTCACGCCCTACGTCCTGTTCGCGCTCGTGGTGCTCGAGCTGCTGCGTTGGCTGGCGCGGCGCGAGGGCGCGGTCGCGGCCTTGAGACGCCTTGGCTGGTGTTTTGTCGCTTCCGCGGGAGCGTTTCTAGCCCTGCTGACCCTGCTCTACCAGATCGTCCCGCCGTTCAACCCGCAGACGGGCAAGCTGGTGTCCGGGATTCCGTTCGGCGAGGTCCGGCGCATCCTCAGCTACGCCGCGCACCAGACCAGTCCGCACGGGCCGACTGGGATCGCGTCCTACCCGTGGGACTGGCTGGTCGATATCAAGCCGATCACATATCTGCGGATCAACCCGGGGCACCCGACCGCCGCTCTGAACCAGATCGAGCCGGCGGTGCACTTCCTCGGGCTGATCAGTCCTCCGATCCTGCTGCTGGCGATCCCGTCTCTCGTGTTCGCGGGGGTTGGCGTGTTTTCGAGTGGCCGCTGGTTCAGATCACGCGATGAGGTGGGCGTGGTCGGCCTCGCCTGGTTCCTCGGCACCTATCTGCCGTTCGTGCTGCTCAGCCTCGCGGAGAGTCGGACGAGCTACCTGTACTACATGGCGATCGTGATGCCAGGCATCTACATGGCGGTGGCCGACCTGATCGGTCGGATCGGCGCCGGTCGGATCCTCTGCATCGCCTGGATGGCGGCCGTGCTCGTGGCCGTGATCGTGATGTACCCGTTCACCCCGCTTCCGTGAGGCTGACGGAGAGCGGGCCGTAGCGGAGGATCGTCGCCAGGTCTCGAGCGGATTGGACCGTGAAGCTGCCGCTGATGTCGGCACCGTTGTCGCCGTTGATCCCGTCGGGGTACTGCTTGAAGCTGATGAACGGGACCGTGATCAGCCGGTCGTCGAGCGCGACTGCGAAATGCTGGTTGAGCGTCTGTCCGAGGCCGCTGACGAGGTCGCCGCGATGGGCGACGGCCTTCGTCATCTTCTCGAACGCGGCCGCGCCGGTTCGGGTGAATCCGAATACGACGTCGGGCGCCCCGATGTTCTTGTCGCTGCTCTGCCTCGGATGGGTGATGGCGGCGCCCGTGAGGAGGGGGGCGTCCGTCAGAACGTAGAAGCGGGCGGTCGGGTCACCGAGGTTCGCCGGGCGGTAGCCGCCCGGGTCGGCGGCTTCGAGCACGGTGTACTTGGCGTGGCGATCCAGCCTCGAGGCGAGATCGACCGCCTGCTCGTACGGCATGCTGCCGGCGCCGGGCTGGCCCGGGGCGAGTGAGCCCGAGCCCTGGCTGATCTGGAGCGCGGTCGGGTCCTGAGCCTCCAGCTGGCTGGCGACGGTCTTGCCGTTCGGCGCGATGGCGTCGGCCTCCCAGTCGTAGAACGCGAGCCGCCCGGGCGCGGCGAGCGCGAGGATTCGGGCGCGTGCGGCGGCGCCGGCGTGCGGCGCCACGACGACGATGTCTCGTCCGTTCCGGGACACGCTCGTCCCGGGGAAGGCCGGGCTGAGGCGCTCGAGCAGGATCCGGATCGAGCGGTCGATCGCCGGACCGAGTGGCGCCCGGGGGTCGATCGCCGCCGTCTTGAACGTGACGGTGACGCTCTCTGGGCCCGTCCCCGCGGTTGGCCCGCCGGAGCGGCTCGAGCCGTGCGCGAGGAGGAACACCCCCGCGACCACGATCACGACCGCCACCGCGGCCGCCGTCGCGAGGTACCCGAACGGAGACGGGAGCCGCGTCGATCGCGGCAGCCCCGCCTCCACGTTGCGCACGATCTGGCGCTCGACCCGGTCGAAGTAGTCGCTCACTGCTCACCCTCCGTCATTTGATGTCTCAGACGCGAGAGGCCACGACTCACGCGCTGACGGGCTACGAGCTCCGAGCAGTCAAAGGTCTGGGCGATATCGCCGTAGTCGCGCTCCTCGAGCACGCGAGACCGGACCGCCTCGCGCTGGGACTTGGGCAGCTGTTCGACGAGCTCGAGGACGGGCTGGTCGGGCCCCGAGGCGAGCTCGTCGACGCGCGCGAGGTCGTCGTCGTCGAGCACCTCGGGCTCGAACGCGAGCCGACGGCGGGCGCTGTCTTCGACCCGGCCGCGTCGGCGGCTCTCGAGCAACTTGTTGCGCGCGATCCCGAGCACCCATGGGCGCGCCGAACCCGAACCGCGCGGGCGGAAGCGCCGCGCGACCAGGAAGATCGCGGCGAACACCTCGGCCGTGAGGTCGGCCGTCGCCTCCCGATCTCCGGTCTCGCGCAGCAGGAACCGGACCACCGTCGGTAGGTGCCGGCGATAGAACGTGGCGAAGGCCGCTCCGTCGCCCGCCACGACCGCCGCCAGAAGCTCGCCGTCGGTTCGGTTGGTGTCGAGTGGCATCTCGTTTAGAGACTTTGCGCGGAGGGTGCATTGTGTGACGTTGCTCGTCGCTCAGCGGCCGCCCCCTTGCCACAGCGCAACCACCTCCTCGGCAGTCAGCGGCAGCCCCCTTGCCACAGCGCAACCACCAGCTCGGCGGTCAGCGGCCGCCCCCTTGCCAAAGCGCAAGCACCTGCTCGGCGGTCTGCGCTGGCGAGCGACCGGTGGTGTCGACGATGTGGACGTCCGCGAGCTTGCGCATCCACGTGAGTTGCCGGCGCGCGTAGTTGCGCGTTCGCCGCTTCATCGAGTCGACGTCGCCGGCCAGCAGCTCCTCGAAGCCGAGCGCTTTACGCGCGGTGGGCGACGCTCCGGCGGCGTGGGCGGCGCGCACCTCGTCCGCGGCGCCAGCGGCGACCATCGCGTCGACCCGGGCGTCGATCCGCTCGTAGAGCTGCGGACGTTCCATCACCAGCCCGACCAGCAGCGTGGGGTGGCGCACGTCGCTGGTCCACAGCTCGGAGTCCTCCGCTTGGGGGTCGAGCTCTCCGGCGTCGAGCAGCTCGAGCGCCCTGACGATCCGCTGGCGGTCGCCGGGATCGATCTCATCCGCCGCCCACGGAGCTCGCTCACGGAGTACGCCGTGGAGCGCCGGCGCCCCCCGGCGCTCGAGCTCGGCGAGCCAGCGCTCGCGCGCCCCGTCCGGAGGCGGGGGCCGCAGGCTCAGCTCGGCCAGCGCCGCCCGGAGGTAGAGCCCGGTTCCGCCGACGACAATCGGGCGGGCGCGGCCGGCCAGCAGCGCATCGATCTCGGCGTGCGCGAGCTCGGCGTACTGGCCGGCGCTGAAGCTGGCATCCACGGGCAGGAACGAGATCAGCCGGTGCTCGAGCTGCGCTCGCTCTTCCGGGGTGGCCGCTCCGGTCAGGGTCTCGAGCCCCTGGTACACCTGGAGCGCGTCGGCCGAGACCGCCACGGGCCGCTCGCCGAGCTCCCGCAGGCGGCGGGCAAGCTCGATCGCGACATCTGTCTTGCCGACACCGGTCGGACCGAACATGGCGATCACCTCGGCGCGCGGCATGGGCCGGAGTATCGTGGAGCGATGAGAGTCGGTACCGGAATCTCGACCGACCACGACCCTCTTGCGGCCGGGACCGCCGCGGCCCGGTCGGCCGCCGCCGAGCTGGGCGGCGCTCGCCCCGATCTCGTGTTGGTGTTCGTCAGCGGCGACCACCTGGTCGCGCCCGAGGCGACGCTCGAGGGCGTCCAGGCGGTGCTCGCTTCGGACGCGCTCGTCGGCTGCGGCGCAGGCGGAGTACTCGGACGCGGGCGCGAGCTCGAGTCCGGCACCGGGCTCGCCGTTTGGGCGGCGACGTTCGACGACGGCGGCGGCGCCACGCCGTTCCACGCCACGCTGACCGAAGCGGACGACGAGCACCGGCTCGAGGGTCTCCCCGACCTCGAGGGGTCGAGCGGACTGCTGATGCTGTCGGACCCGTATTCGTTCCCCACCGACGCGGTGCTCGAGTTCCTCTCCGAGCACGCGCCCACGGTCCCGGTGCTCGGAGGGCTCGCGAGCGGACGGACCAGCGCCGGCGAGGGGGCGCTGTTCTTCGGTGATGAGGTGTGCGACGGCGGGGCCGTCGGCGTTGTCCTCCAGGGCGTCGAGATGCTGCCGTGCGTCTCGCAGGGGGCGGCCCCCCTCGGCCGGGAGGTCACGATCACCGCGGCCGAGGGCAACATCATCCACGAATTGGCTGGACGGCCGGCCCTCCAGACCGTGGAGCAGATCATCTCCGAGCTTTCTCCTCGCGAGCGCGGGCTGGTCGCGGGTGGGCTGCTGATCGGCGTCGTGATCGACGGCGGCAAGCCCGAGTACAACCAGGGTGACTTTCTCGTGCGCGGGGTGCTGGGCGCGGACAGCGAAACGGGCGCGTTGGTGGTCGGCACGCAGGCCGCACCGGGCCAGGTCGTGCGTCTTCACGCTCGCGACGCGCGCTCGGCCGACGAGGACCTCCGCCAGGCGCTCAAGCTGCGAGTCGAGGCCCTGGCCGGCGAGCGCCCGGCCGGAGCTCTCGTGTTCTCGTGCAACGGCCGCGGCACCGGGATGTTCGGCATCGCCGACCACGACGCCGAGGCGATCGAACGCGAGCTCGGAGGCGCGCCGTCCGCGGGGTTCTTTGCCGCCGGCGAGATCGGACCGGTCGGCGGACGCAGCTTCCTGCATGGATTCACCGCGACGCTGGCGGTCTTCCCGCGGGCTTCATGAGCCGCCTGAGCGGCAACGTCGTGTTGACCGGCGCCAGCGGGGGGCTGGGTCACGCGATCGCCCGGGCGGTGGCGCCCCGGAGCGCCGACCTCGTGCTGACCGCCCGCCGGACAGAGGTACTCGAGCCGCTCGCCGCCGACCTCGGAGCTCGTGTGATCGGCTGCGACCTCTCGCGTCCCGAGGACGTCGATCGGCTGATCGAGCAAGCGGGGCGCGTCGACGTGCTGATCGCGAACGCCGCGCTGCCGGCGTCGGGCTTCCTGCTCGAACTGACCCAGCCGGAGATCGACCGAATGCTCGAGGTGAACCTGCGGGCGCCGATCGCGCTGGCCCGCGCGTTCGCGCCGGGCATGGTCGAGCGCCGCCGCGGCCACCTGGCGTTCATCTCGTCCCTATCGGGCAAGACCGCCTCGCCGGCATCTTCGGTCTACTCGGCCACGAAGTTCGGGTTGCGGGGGTTCGCGCTCGGGTTGCGCGAGGACCTGCGCCCGCATGGCGTGGGCGTCTCCGTGATCCTGCCCGGCTTCATCCGCGAGGCCGGGATGTTCGCGGAGTCGCGCGCTGTTTTGCCGCCGGGCGTGGGGACCCGATCCCCTGAGGAGGTGGCGCGGGCGGTGATCTCGGCGATCGAGCGAAATCGCGCCGAGCTGGCGGTCGCGCCGCTGCCGATGCGGCTGGGAGCGACCATCGGTGGCGCGGCGCCCGGGTTGGCCTCGGCGGTCAGCCGCGTGCTGGGCAGCGAGCGGATCGCGGCCAAGATCGCCGCCGGTCAGCGCGACAAGCGCTGACGGCTCCGTATACCGGCGGTTGCGCGACGCGCGATGACAGCAGTTCCCGGCGCTCCACCCAACAAGCGCCACCGCTTTGTTCCCGCGCGGCGATCAGGGGTACGATCGGCATATGAGTGACTCCGCCTCCTGGCGCGAGCTCGGACAGCAGCTTCGCGTCGACTCAATCAGGTCCAGCGACGCCGCCGGGTCGGGCCATCCGACGTCATCGATGTCGGCCGCCGACCTCATCGCCGTGCTGATGGCCAATCACCTGCATTACGACTTCGACAAGCCCGAGGATCCCCGCAACGACCACCTGATCTTCTCCAAGGGGCACGCCTCGCCGCTCTACTACAGCTTCCTCAAGGCCGCCGGCGCGATCACCGACGACGAGCTGCTGACGTTCCGCAAGCTCGGCAGCCGCCTCGAGGGCCACCCCACGCCCGTGCTCCCCTGGGTCGACGTCGCCACCGGCTCGCTCGGGCAGGGGCTGCCGATCGGCGTCGGAGTCGCCCTGGCCGGCAAGCGGCTCGACCAGCTGCCCTACCGGGTGTGGGTGCTGTGCGGCGACAGCGAGATAGCGGAAGGATCGATCTGGGAGGCGTTCGAGCACGCCGCGTACAACAAGCTCGACAACCTCACCGCGATCATCGACGTCAACCGCCTCGGCCAGACCCGCGAGACGATGCACGGCTGGGATCTGGACTCCTATGCCAACCGTGCGATCGCGTTCGGCTGGCACGCGATCGAGATCGACGGCCACGACGTCGACGCGATCGACCGCGCCTACACAGAGGCGGCGGAGGCGCACGACCGCCCGACCGTGATCATCGCCAGGACGAAGAAGGGCAAGGGCGCCAGCGAGGTCGAGGACAAGGAAGGCAAGCATGGAAAGCCGCTGTCCGACCCCAAGAAGGCGATCGAGGAGCTCGGCGGCGAGCGCTCGCTCACGATGTCGGTGGCCAAACCCACGGGGAACGGCGAGCCTCATCGGATTGAGACCGGCCCGGCGATCGCCTGGCCGCAGTGGGGACCCGATGACGAGGTCGCCACGCGCCGTGCCTACGGCGAAGCGCTCGCGGCGCTCGGGGCCGAGCGCACCGATGTCGTCGCGCTCGACGGCGAGGTGTCGAACTCGACCTACTCGGAGCTGTTTGCCAAGGCGCATCCCGATCGCTACTTCGAGATGTTCATCGCCGAGCAGCAGATGGTCGCGGCCGCGGTCGGTCTACAGGTGCGCCACTACCGTCCATTCGCGTCAACGTTCGCCGCGTTCTTCTCGCGGGCCTACGACTTCGTGCGGATGGGGGCGATCAGCCGCGCCCGCATATGTCTCGTGGGGTCGCACGCCGGCGTGGCGATCGGCGAGGACGGACCGTCTCAGATGGCACTGGAGGACCTTGCGATCTTCCGCGCCATTCACACGAGCACGGTCCTCTACCCGTCGGACCCCAACCAGGCCGCGGCACTGGTGCGCCTGATGGCCGACTATCCCGGGATCGCCTACATGCGTACGAGCCGTGGCGCGACGCCCACGATCTACGGACCGGACGACCGGTTCGAGATCGGCGGCTCAACCGTCCTGCGCTCCTCCGACGAGGATCAGGTCACGCTCATCGGCGCAGGCGTCACCCTCCACGAGGCGCTGAAGGCCGCCGACGAGCTGAGCGCGCAGGGCATCGCCGCGCGGGTGATCGATCTCTACTCGGTCAAGCCCATCGACGAGGAGACCGTCCGCCAGGCCGCCGTCGACACCGGCGCGATCATCACCGTCGAGGATCACTGGCCCGAAGGCGGGATCGGCGAGGCCGTCCTGTCCGCGCTGGCCGAGGTCGAGGGCGTGCGCGTGCACAAGCTGGCCGTGTCGGGCATGCCGGGCTCCGGCAAGCCGGCCGAGCTGCTGCACGAGTTCGGAATCGACTCCGACGCGATCGTCGCCGCCGCCCAGGACCTGGTGCGCACACCCGCCGGGGCGAAATAGCAGCCGCGTCGTCCGAGCGTGGGCGCCGCACGGTCCGGCGTTTCAGGGCCGGAGCGCCGGCGATCCCACCCCGCCCAGCGGTCCAGCGCGCGCCTTTCAGGCCAGATCGCCGGCGATTCCTCCTCGCCCAGCGGTTCAGCGCCGGCGCGGTCCGACGGGAGTACCTGCCTTCGAGTGGCCGTCCTCCTGGGTCGGGGCCGCCCTTGAGTGGCCGTCCTCCTGGATCGGCGCCGCCTTTGAACCGCCGTCTTCCTGGGTCGGCTCGTCGGCGTCGTTCGCCACAAGCGGGTGCTCGCCGGTGTCCCCGTCTTGGGCCACGACCGGGTGCTCGCCGGTGTCCCCGTCTTGGGCCACGACCGGGTGCTCGCCGGTGTCCCCGTCTTGGGCCACGACCGGGTGCTCGCCGGTGTCGCCGTCGTGGGCCACGACCGGGTGCTCGCCGGTGTCGCCGTCGTGGGCCACGACCGGGTGCTCGCCGGTGTCGCCGTCGTGGGCCACGACCGGGTGCTCGCCGGTTACGGACGCGAGCGCGTCGATAATCTCGTCGGCCAGGCGCGCGCCGTCGTCGGGACGGTCCGGCGTGGCCTGCACCCTCACGACGACGTCATCCCCGTCGAGCTCCTGTAGGTTCACGGTCACGGGTCGGCGGGTCGGAGTGTTGACCCCGTCGTCGAGGATCTTCTGGACCTGTGTCACGGGGATGCCCTTGCCGAGCCGGACCTTCACGTCGACGGATTCGGGTTCTCGTATCGGGACGACCACGGCCGATAACACGACGTTGTTCGGCACCATGATCCGGTCGTCGCCCTGGACGAGCGTCGTGTAGAGCAGGCCAAGCGAGCTCACGATGCCTTCGATCTGTCCCCCGACGGCTCCCGCCTGAAAGCGCACACGCTCTCCGACGCGGAACGGTCGTGCGCTGAGCAGCACCATGCCGGCGAACAGGTTGCCCAGCGTCTGCTGCGCCGCGAGACCGAGGATCACCGCGGTGAATGCGCTCGTGGCGACAAGCGAACCTGCGCTCAGCCCTGCGACGTCGAGCGCGACGACGACGGTGATCACGACCGTCACGAGCCGGACCAGGAAGCCGACCGTGCCGGCCGTTCCCGGATCCATGCGCCTGAAGAACGTGGGTCCCGCGATTCGACCGATGTCGCGGGCGATCGCCCAGCCCAACCCGAGCAGCGCGATTACCGCCACGATCTGGATGACGGTCATCCAGGTCCCGTCGGGATGGACGCCGAACCAATTCTGGTAGTTGTCGTACAGGACGACGACGGCGATGAATCCCAGGATGAGAACCGCCGCGCGCCGACGCGCTCTGCTGATGCCCTTCGTGTTGGCCTCTACGGCAAGGCCGACGCGCTCCCACTCGTCGCTGTGGGTCTCGAACATCTGATCGAGACGGAAATCTGGTCTTGGTGGCTTGAAGCGTTGTGGCATGTGTCTCGTTATGCGCCGTGCGAATGCCTTCTACCTATCACCGACGGGCGTCCAGAGTTTCACGAGAAGCTCAGAATAGGCGACCCTGGTCAGGTGTCCATGCGGTTTCGTTTCGCGCGGTATTCGCGTCCTCCTGGTCCGGTTTACGCGGCCCGTAGCGGGCTCGCATCCGTCCGGCC
This sequence comes from uncultured Solirubrobacterales bacterium, assembly GCA_963709205.1. Classification (GTDB taxonomy): domain Bacteria; phylum Actinomycetota; class Thermoleophilia; order Solirubrobacterales; family Solirubrobacteraceae; genus Palsa-465. The sequence continues at coordinate 315,055 of CAVPVP010000007.1, read as the reverse complement.
GGCGTCAGATCGGGGCCTTTCACGAGCTCGCTCAGGCGCTTTCGCTCGTCCGGCGGAGCGTAAGCGCCTCGCTGGTAGAGCTGCTTATAACGGTCTACCAGATCCGGACGATGGTTCCGCAGCCAGTCGAAGAACAACCCCTTCACGTCGGCTCGCAGATGCAGCGCGATGCCCGTCACGTAATCCGCTCCCGCCTCTGACGCAAGCTCCAGGATCTTCGCAACCTGCTCGGGCGCATCGTTGATCCCGGGCATCAACGGCGCGATCAGCACGCCCGTCCTGATGCCGGCCCGCGTCAGCTCCGCCACCGCCTCGAGCCGCGCCCGCGGGTTCGGCGTATGCGGTTCGGTCGCCCGCCACGCCCGCTCATCGAGCGTCGGCACCGACAGCGCGGCGCCGAACTCGGTCCGCTCGGCGATCTGCTTCATCAGCGACAGGTCCCGCAACAGCAGCGGAGATTTCGTCAGCACCGAGCAGGGATTCGCCGCGTCGCGCATCGCCTCCCAGATGCCCGGCATCAGCTTGTAGCGCCCCTCGACCCACTGGTACGGATCGGTGTTGGTCCCGAGTGCCACGTGCTCGTGTGTCCACTTCGGCCGCGCCAGCTCCGCCCGCAGCAGCTCGGGCGCGTTGACCTTGACAACGATCTCCCGCTCGAAATCCCGACCGGCGTTGAAGTCCAGGTACTTGTGCGTCGGCCGGGCGAAGCAGTTGTGGCTGACCACCCCGTTCGCAATGAAGTCGCCTGTCCCCGTGGTGATGTCGTACAGCGGCATCACCCGCCCGAGCGGCTCGATCTCGGCCACCCGCAGGTTTTCGAACGTCTTGACCATCTGGCCCTCGATGTCGCGCTTGCGAGTGATCGCCGGATCGGTCAAGTGGAAGAACCGTAGATGCTCCGATAGTCCGCCGCGGATCCGTATGTACTTGAGCCCGTTCGATTGATGTTTATCGTCGACGCACGTGTCGAAGCCGAGTCGGCGGGCGCAAGCCTCTATCCAGGCCAAGATCTGCGGATCGGTATTGGCGATCCGCAGCGCGTAATCGCTCCGGCAGCCCTCCGCATCGAAGATCCCGGCGAGGAAGCCCCGACACCACTGAATGCTCGGGAGCACCGGCCAGTCGATGAGGTCGGTGATCCGCTCGAATGAAGCAGCCGATCCTGAATGGATGGCTTGCATCTCCCGCCGCGCGCCAACAGCACGCTGGAACACCCGCTGACGAGTGGCGACACCCCCAGCAGCCAGGAACTCACGCGAGCGGAGGAGCGCCTCCAGGTCAGCCAGCGCCAGGCGAAACGCATACCCCCGGTGTCGTGCGCCGCTAGCCCCGCGGCAGAGGTAGGCCCGAAGCGAGCCGTCGCCACGAACGATTCCGCAAAGGTATCCGCGACGGTACTCGCTGTCATGCGCCGGCTGCGGCGCGAATGCTCCGGTACCGACGAGGCGGTTGCAAGTGGTCAAGTGTGGCCGGTCGGGCTGGCCTCGTGGGCTATTGAGGACATATTTCCAGCCCCTGTTGCTGAGCAGCCGATGGTCGCCGCTGACGATCAGTTCGGTCCCGCCGTCAAGGGTCACGCGGTAGGCGGGCTTGACTGTGATCCACTTGTCGAGGACCGTCGTCCGCGCGTAGCGGCGGTACCGGGATGCACCCACCTCGGTCCCGTAGATCGCCTCCCCCACCTCCAGATCAGCGATCGGCTTGTGGCCGCCATCGGCTGTCAGAACCGGCGTTTCGCCCACTTGGCAGTACTGGCAGGCGTGCGTACAGCCGCGGTAGACGTTGATGGTCCACCGGAACGGCATCTGCGACGCCGCCGGCACGTGGTTGAGGATCGATTTGGCCCTGACCTCGTAGAACCTCGTCTCGACCGCGTCTGGTGCGTCGAAATGGCGCACAACCGCCTCGTCCCGGTAACCCGGCAGGCGAGCTCGCTCCTCGATGTCGGTTTCTAGATTGCTCCATCGCACGAACGCATGTTCGCATAAGCCCCGGACGGACCTAGGCCGCCGAGCCGCAAAGCACCCGCCGGACGGCTACTTGCCGAGGCTCAGCAGGTGGCCGAACCGCCCGAGCTGAAGTGCCGATGCCTCGAGCGACAGCGCGATCTGCGCGTCAGGCTCGACGCTGTCATGCGTCAGCAGCTCGAGCAGGCCGATCGTCGACGACCCGCTCCTGACGGGCAGCAGCAGCGCGGAGCTCATGCCGTGTGCCGCCGCGGTCTGGAGACGCTCGTCGTCGACCGCGTCGATGTCGGTCAGCCAGGTCAGGTGTGGCGCCTGGAGTGCCTGATCCAGCAGCGAGCCGTCGCGCTTGAGACCCGCCTCCCAGGTCAGCGCCTCGAAGCGGTCGAGCCCGCGATGCGCGGCCCACGTGGCCGCGCACCCCAGGCCGTCTGACTCATCGGGAAGCCATGCCGTCACGGTGTCCCAGCCGCCCTCCGAGCCGAGGACCTGGACGGTCTCCTTCAAGACGTTGCGCCATACCGACTCGCGCGCGAGCGAGGCGGCCAGCGTGCGCTTGGCCGTCGGATGCCAGCTGACGCCGGATGCGGCCTGGGCGTGCGTCGCCTCGCGGACGGATTCGAGGGTGGCCAGCTCGACCGCAGGCACGACCGCGCCGGGAGCATCGGCGATTTCCTCGGATTCGACGTCCTCCGCGATATCGGCCGGACCCGTCGGGGCGGGATCAAGACTCGAATCGGGACCGGGATCCGGCTCTGCGGCAGCCTCTTCGGCGCGCGTTTCGAGCCGCTCCTCGAGCTCGGCGATTGTCGCCTCGGCCTCTTCCGCCTTCGCGCGCTCGTCCTCGACTTCGCCCTCGAGCGCCGCGACCCGCGCCTGCCCAAGCTCAACCTCGCCCTCGAGCGCCGCGACCCGCGCCTGGCCGAGCGCAGCGTCGCGCTCGGCGTCGTCGGCACGCTTGACGGCGACCCTGAGCTCGGCCTCGAGTTGCTCGAGGCGCGACTGCCAGCGTGCGAGCTCGCCGTCGAGCCCCGCCGCCCGTGCGGTCCCGCGCGCGAGCTCGGTCTCGGCCTCCTGGGCCCGCGTGCGCCATTGCTCGACGTCGACCTCGGCCTTCTCGGCCCGAGCCAGGGCGGCCTTCGCGTCGCTGTCTGCCTTTTCCACCCGCGCCACCGCAAGCTGCAGCTCGCCCTCGGACTTGTCGGCGCGCGTCACCGCGGCGCGTAGCTCGGCTTCGGCCTTATCCGCCCGCGCCACCGCAAACCGCAGCTGATTCTCCGCCTTGTCGGACTCCGTGGCCGCGAACTCGACTTCCCGCTCGGCCTTGTCCGTGCGTGCGATCGCCTGTCGAAGCTCGCCCTCGAGTTCTTGCGTTCGCGCCTGCGACTGCTCGAGCACGGCGGCGCGGACCCGTTCACGCTCGAGGTCGCCGGTCAGCTCGCGAAGCCGCTCCTGGGCGGCGGCGGCGCCCTCCTGCAACGCGGCGACCTGCCTGCGCTCCTGCTCGAGCTCGCCGGTCAACGCTGCACTGGCCTTGATCGTCGCATCGCGATCGGCCACCGCTTCCGACAGCGCTGCCTCCGCCGCCGCGCGCGCCTTCTCGGCCGCGATCAGCTGCGCTCCGGAGTCGTCGCTGCCGTGCTGGCGCTCGAGCTTGGCGAGCTGCTCGCGCGCCTGCTTGGCCTCGAGCTCCAGCGCGGCCCTCGCACTCGATGCCGACTCGCGCTCCGCGGCGACCGCCGCCCGCGCCGACTCCGCCTCGGCGCGCGCCTTCTCGACGTCGGCTCGGGCCGCCTCGGCATCCGCCCTCGCCCGCTCCAGCTCGGTCCGCGCGGCATCGGCGTCGTTCCGCGCGCGCTTGACCTCGGTCCGCGCGGCCTCGGCGTCGTCGCCGAGGCGTTCTCTGACCAGGGTGAGCGTTCGCTCGAGCTCCTCGGCTCGCTCGCGCTCACGGCCCAGGGCGCGCTCGAGGTCGGCGGCTTGCGCGGCGAGCGCAACCTCGGCGTCCCCGCGTTCGGCGTCTCCGGTGGCGAGGGTTCGCTCGAGCTCGGTCAGCCGAGCTTGAGCCGTCTTCAACTCGGCGGCCAGGTTCCCATTGGCGCTGAGGGCGGCGTCGCGCTCGGCGATCGCGGTCGCCCGCTCCGCTCGCGCCTCGGCGACCGCCGCCTGCTGCTCGCGGTCGGTCGCCCCCGATGCCGGGTCGCCGCTGCTGGTCGGGGACGACGTTCGGCCGCGGGCGTCGGGCAGCACGCCCCATTCGGCGAGCATCTCGGCGCGTACGCTCTCGGCGTCGAGGCGGCTCCAGCGCTCGATCCGCAACAGCCGGGCGGCTTCGCTGCGGGCGACGTTGGCCTCTGATGACGGCGCCGCCACACCGCAGACGAGCGTCGGCACGCCCTTGGCGTCGCCGACTGGGAACCGGAGGACCACCAGCGCATCGCGCCCCTGGTAGGGGCCGACAAAGTACTCCAGCTGGAGGGGCTCCTCGACCTCGACCTCGCCATCGCGTTCCTGGTGGCGAGGTCCGTCGACCGTCTCTGCGGGTGGGAGCTCCGCGTCGGTACGGCCGAGCAATCGTTCCTCGCTGGTTTCGAGGAAGGTCGTGAATCGGGAGTTGGCGCGGACGTAGCGGCCCTCGAGGTCCTTCAGCCACACGATCGCCGGGCTCTCGTCGAGCGCCCCGTCGAGCAGCGCTCCGCCCGCGTCGCCCAGCGACGGCAGCTCGTCCGTGGGCAGCGTTAGCAGCACGTGGCGCGCGCCGCCGCGGTCGGACACGGCCGCGATATCGACGGCAACCCCGTCGAGCTTCAGTACCGCGGCGTTAGCTTGACCGTCGAGAACGCGCTGGAGCTCGGGCGATTCCTTGCAAAGCTCCTGCTTGTCCATGTACCACCGGCGGAACGGCTCCGTGCTGTGCTCGAGCCCGCCGTCCTCGCCGAGCAGCCCGAGAGCAGGCAGATTCGTGACCGCTGCCAGGGTGGCCATTACCGCTCCACTGATCGGTGGATCACTCCCACAATCAGCGTTTCGGCGGGGTTAGAGCGCGGAACCGCTGCAATCCCGGCCTCTGGACGGATGTCCACTTTGCCGAGTTGGCGAAACTGGACGAATGTCAGCGGGCAGCGCGGCTCAGGATCGATTCCTGGCCCGAGAGCGTCTGGCTCGTGGCGTCGAGGATCTCGACTTCGACCAGCTCCCCGGGGGTTCCGAGGCCTCCGAAGTTCACGACCTTGTTGTGCCGTGAACGTCCCCGCAGACGGGATGGATCGGTGCGCGAGGGACCTTCGACGAGCACTTCAAGCGTCCGGCCGACGAATCGCTGAGAGCGCTCATGGGCGCGTCGCTGTACGACCTCGACGAGGCGCTGAAGCCGCTCGACCTTCAGCTCGTGCGGCACATGGTCCGGCAGCCCCGCGGCCTCGGTGCCGCGACGCGGCGAGAAGATGAACGTGAACGCTCCGTCGTAACCGACCTCCTGGGCCACTTCGAGCGTCCGCTCGAAGTCCGCATCGGTCTCGCCCGGGAACCCGACGATGATGTCCGTCGTCAGCGCGCAGTCCGGCACGTGCTCGCGGATCATCGCGACGCGGTCCAGGTAGCGCTCGCGGGTGTACGTGCGCCGCATGCGCTTGAGCACCGTGGTCGACCCGGATTGGAGCGGCAGGTGGATGTGCTCGCACAGGGCCGCCAGCTCGGCGTGAGCGCGGATCACGTCCTCGCGCATGTCCTTGGGGTGCGGGCTCGTGTACCGGATGCGGTCGATCCCCTCGACCGCATCGATCCGTCCGAGCAGCTCGGCGAACGTGGTGCGCCCCTCGCGCGGCAGGTCGCGCCCGTAGGAGTTGACATTCTGGCCCAGCAGCGTCACCTCGCGGACGCCGTCCTCGGCCAGCGCTCGGACCTCGGTCACGAGCTCGTGCGCCGGCCGGCTGACCTCCCGTCCGCGCGTGGAGGGCACGATGCAGTACGAGCAGACGCAGTTGCAGCCGACGCTGATCTGGACCCACGCGTGGTGATCGCGCGCCCGCTTGGCCGGAAGGTGGCCGGTGAATCCCTCGAACTCGAAGTAGCCCTGCGCGCTGAGCGAATCGCTGACCAGGAACTCCGCGAGCTTGTGCACCTGACCCGGCCCGAACGCCACGTCCACGAACGGGAACCGCGCGAACACCTCCTCCTTGACCGACTGCGCCCAGCACCCGCCGACGCCGACCACCACATCGCGACGCTCTGACTTGAGCCGCTTGGCCTCACCCAGATGCGCGACGAACCGGCTGTCGGCCTTCTCGCGGATCGAGCACGTGTTGAACAGGATCAGGTCGGCCTGGTCGCGCGTCGGCGCCTCGGCGTAGCCGAGCGATTCGAGCATGCCCTTCATCCGCTCGGAGTCGTGCTCGTTCATCTGGCACCCAAAGGTGGTGACGTGGTAAAGCTTCACCGTCGGCAAGCGTACCTCGGCTCACTGGTCAGGTCGGGTTTCAGAGCACGGTCTGAGTTGATCCAGCTGACGCGAGCCGTCACCCCCATTTCAGGATCGCGCCGGCCGCGATCAACCGGTTCACCGTCTTTTAACAGGTTTGCCCGGAAACGGGGAAGGCTCCATGCGCCGAGACGGCGCTGCCGCTGCTCGGCGCTCGTTCTCGCAACGGCGGGCAGGTTCAGCGGGCCGGTGCGAGCCAGATCTGGACGAATCGAGGTGCTTACGTGGACGAAGCGAGACACCCGCGCTGGCGACTGACCCGTCGAGGGCTGCTCAAGCGCGGCGCGTTCGGAGCAGCGCAGACCCTGCCCGGCCTGCGCAGCGCGGTCATGAGCGCGAGCGCGATGGCCGCCGCTCGGGTCCCGGACAGCCTCCCCGACCCGAGTCGTCCAGCCGGTACCGCCACGGAGGCGATGCCGTTCGACCACATCGTCGTCGTGATGATGGAGAACCACTCGTTCGACAACCTGCTCGGCGCGCTACCTCGGCTCGGGCAGCCGCAGGCGGATGGCCTGACCTTCGACCGAGCCGGCGAGGCGATCAACAGCAACCCCGAGCTCGAGCGGCACCGTGCGCTCGTTCCCGTTCCCCACCACCGAGCAGCCGGGCAGTGTCGATCAGACCTGGAACGCCACCCACCAGCAGATCGACGGCGGCAAGATGGACGGCTTCGTCGCATCGGTCAACTCGATCGAGCCGATGGGCTACTGGACCGACCAGGTGCTGCCCTTCGCCTACTCGCTGGCGCGCACCTTCTGCGCTCGCCAACCGCTGGTTCTGCTCGGCGCCGTGCCAGACGTACCCCAACCGCCGCTTCCTGATGGCCGGCACCGCGTACGGAGACATCGCCACCGACGACCAGAGCCTCGAGGACCCGCCGCCGCCGAACGGCACGATCTTCGACCGGCTGCACGCCTACGGGGTCAGCTGGCGCAACTACTTCACCGACCTGCCGCAGACCGGGATCATCCCCTCGATCGATCGAGAAGTACCCGGGCAACCTGGCGCCGATCGCGAAGTTCCTGCGCCGACTGCGCCGCGGGCACGCTGCCGATCGGTCAGCTTCGTCGACCCGGAGTTCGGCGTGCTCTCGGACATCGGCTCGCCGCTCGCCTCGCTACCCCGGTGGCGACGCAGCCCGCGGTGGCCGAGGTCCTGCAGAACGCGAACGGCATCGGCGGCGACGAGGAGAGCCCGCAGGACATGTCCTACGGCGAGTACTGGGCCTACCAGATCGTTCAAGGCCGTCCTCGACTCGCCGGCGTGGCCGCGCACGCTGCTGATCTACACCTACGACGAGCACGGCGGCTACTACGACCACGTGCCGCCGCCGGCGGCGATCGCCCCCGACTCGATCCCGCCGAAGCTGGCCCCGGCGACGCCGCGGGCGGCTACGACATCTACGGCCCGCGCGTGCCGGCCGTCGTCGTCTCGCCCTACTCGAAGCCGAACGCGGTCACGAACGTGCGTCCACGACCACACCTCGGTGCTGGCGACGATCGAGGCGAAGTGGAACCTGCCCGCGCTCACCTACCGCGACGCGAACGCGACGACCGTGATGGACTTCCTCGACGTGAGCAGGGCCGCATTCCTCGAGCCGCCGACGACGCTGGTGGCGCCTTCTCCGACCGGACCTTCGGGACCCGTGGGAACGTCGAGTTGATGCGCATGCGACGCCCGAAGCTGATCCGCCGCCGCCGCAACGTACTCGCTGTGGTCTGCGCACTCGGCGCGGCCTGCGCGGTCGCGATCATGGCCCTCGCTCCGGCTGGCGCGTCCCGCCGCCGGCTTCCAGCTGCCGCCCGTCCGTCACGTGTTCGTGATCGTGCTCGAGAACCAGGGCTACGCCGCGACCTTCGGCGACCCGTCCGCCGATCCGTACCTGGCAAGCACGCTGCCCGACGAGGGAGCGCTGCTGAACGACTACTACGCCACCGGCCACGAGAGCAACGACAACTACATCTCGCTCGTCTCCGGCCAGCCGCCGAACCCGCAGAACCAGGCCGACTGCCAGATCTTCGACGACTTCACCGGCGCGGACCTGCTGTCGGACGGAGTCGAGACCGGCACCGGCTGCGTCTACCCGGCCGGCGTCCAGAACATCGGCACCCAGCTGTCGGCCGCGGGGCTGAACTGGAAGGCCTACGAGGAGGACATGGGCAACGACCCCAACCGCGAGACGGCCGCCTGCGGCCACCCGGCCCTCGACTCACAGGATCGAAACCCAGAACGCAGAAGCCGGCGACGGCTACGCCACCCGCCACGACCCGTTCGTCTACTTCCACTCGGTGATCGACAACCAGACCTACTGCGACGAGCACGTCGTCGCGCTCGGGCTCGCCGACCGGCGCGATGCCGCCCGCCGCGCTCGCCGGCGAGACCGGCCTCGCCACCGACCTGACGAAGATCGCGACCACGCCGACGTTCTCGTTCATCACCCCGAACCTGTGCAACGACGGCCACGACTACCCGTGCACGAACCAGCCGAGCGGCGCCTCGGCGCTCGCGGACATCGACACCTTCCTCGAAACCTGGGTGCCGAAGATCACGAGCTCGCCGGCGTTCAAGAGGAACGGGCTGCTCGAGATCACCTTCGACGAGTCCGACGGCCCGCAATCGGATGCCTCTCGTGCTGCGAAGAGCAGCCGGGGCCGGGACTCGCCGCTCCCGGGCATCACCGGGCCGGGCGGCGGTCGGGTCGGCGCGGTGCTGCTCTCGCCGTTCATCGCGCCGGGCACCGTCAGTCGACACGCCGTACAACCACTACTCCTCGCTGGCGAGCTGGGAGACGCTGCTCGGCCTGCCCCGACTAGCGGACGCCGCCAGCGTCCCGGCGACGTTCGGCTCTGACGTGTTCACGGCTTCGAAGGGCTGATCGCCGAAGCGCCATGGACGGTCGCCGTCGCCGACCATGGACGGTCGGCGTCGCCGGCTCGGCTCTGCGACCACGAAGTCCGCGTACAACCAGCTGACGAAGGCCCCCGGCTGATCGATCGCGATCGCGCGGCGTCGATTCGCGCGGGGACAGATTCTCAGCTCGGCTTGAATCCGGGCAGGACGAGCTCGATCGTGGCGCCGTGCCCGTTCTGCGAGTCGCGGACGCGAACCGTGCCGCGGTGGGCCTCGGCGATCGCGCGGACGATCGCGAGCCCGAGCCCGGCGCCGCCGGGGCTCGAGCGCGATCGGCCGTCGTCGGTGCGGTGAAACCGCTCGAATACGCGCTCGCGCTCGTCCTCGGGGATCCCGGGGCCGTCATCGAGAACGGCGAACCGGATCCGGTTCGGCGCCGGCTGGGTCACGTCGAGTCGGACGAGGCCGTCGTGCTCTTCGGTGTGCTCGATCGCGTTGCGGGCGAGGTTCCGTAGCGCCTGGGCGAGACGATCGGGGTCCGCCTGGAGCGAGCCGTCGGCGATCGTCCCCAGCTCGAACTGGCGATCGGCGGTCAGGCTCATTCCGTCCCATAGTTCTGTGACGAACGGCCGCACGTCGATCGTCTCAGCGCGCAGGAAGTCCATCCGCTCGGCCTGGGCGAGCACGAGCAGATCGTCGACAAGCCGGCTGACTCGGGTTATCTCGGCCTGCACCAGCTGCTCGACGCGAATCACCTCCTCGGCCGACGGGTTTTCCTGTCCAGCCAGCACCTCGAGCTGACCACGGATCACCGTGAGCGGGGTGCGCAACTCGTGCGACGCGTCGGCCACGAACTCGCGCTGGCTGGCGAACGCTTCGGAGAGCCGGTCGAGCATTCGATTGAACGCGTCGGCCAGGACCCGCACCTCGTCCCGGCGGCTGCCCGGTATCTCCATCCGCGGATCGAGGTCACCAGCGTCGACGAGTGTCGCCACCTGCGCCATCCGTCGAAGCGGCGCCGACACACGGGCGCCCGCGAGGTACGACGCGACCAGGGCGAGTAACAGAACGATTGCCCCGGCGAGCACGAACGCCCGCGCCACACCGTTCTGGGCACGCTCGACGAGCGCGAGCGGCTCGCCCGCGCCGACGATCAGATGCAGTGTTCCGAGGTCCGCGTGTCGCTCGTGCAGACGCATCCGCCCAACGTCCGCGATGAGCGCGGTCGAGAACCCGATGTGGGGCACTTCGAGACGTTTGCCTTCGGCGTTCTCCAGCTGCTGCTGGGACGCCGTCTCGCCCTCGTCGGGAGGACCTCCGCCGAACACCTCGGGATGGTTGCTCTCGGGCACGGCGCCGGGAATCAGCACAAACAGCAGCGTCGACGTGGCGTTGTACGGCTGAGTGAGGACGTAGCGCGCTGCCGCGGCTTTGATCCGGATCGGCCGCTGACCGCTCATCGCGTTCAGCGACTGGATCATCTGGCTGGTGTCGCCGCTGATGTCGCGGTCGATCTCGCTCCTCAGCTGAGCGCCCGTGTCCTGGTAGACGACCAGGAACACGACGGCCGCCGACACCGCCATCACGCCGGCCACCCATGCCGTCAACCTCCACCGAAGCCCGGCCGGCAGCGCCGAAGACAGTCGCGCGCGCACACCGGACACCGGTCGCGCCCGATCGTTAATGGCTCGCTTCCAGCCGGTAGCCGACCGAACGGACGGTGACGATCGGCGGGTTCGTGCCCTGCCGGCGGAGCTTGCGGCGCAGGTACCCGATGTAGACGTCGACGACGTTCGTGCCTGGGTCGTACTCGTAGCCCCACACCGCGCGCAGGATCTGCTCCCGCGAGAGAACGTGACCCCGGTTGTTCATCAGGTACGCGAGCAACTCGAACTCTGTCGTCGACAGCCGCACGAGCTCGCCGCCCCGGCGGACTTCGCGTGTCAGCAGGTTCACCTCGATGTCGCCGGCGCTAAGGGTGGTACGGGGGGACTGCGCGGCGGCGCGCAGCTGGGCACGAATCCGGGCCGCGAGCTCGGTGAGCGAGAACGGCTTAGTGAGGTAGTCGACGGCCCCCGCGTCGAGACCCGCGACACGATGCTCGACTTCGCCGAGCGCCGTCAGGACGATCACCGGCAGCCCCGGCTTTGTGTCGTGCAAGGAGGTGAGGACGTCGAGGCCGCTGCGCCCGGGAAGCAGCAGGTCGAGCACGACCAGATCGACCTCCTCGTTCTGCGCGGTCACCGCGCCGGCCGCGCCGTCCATCGCGGAGATCACGTCGAAGCCCTGGGCGCGGAGTCCGCGCTCAAGGAAGTCGACGATTCCAGGTTCGTCTTCGATTACGAGGATCAATCCAGGCATGCTCAGCTGACGCCGCCTCCGGCGTTACGCGTCGGGCGATGATAGAGCGGGCCTTGACGGCATCCGACCTGCTGAAGAGCTTTCTCACGCGTGACTCACGTACGGCTTCGTTTGCGAGACGAGAATTCGTTGGCAATGGGGACAAGCGACGATGTCATGATCGCGCGCGGCACGCGCGAGCGCGCGGGAGCCGGACGCCGGTGGCGGTCGGCCGCGCTCACCGGCGGCGGCGCCGACGGCAACGAGCAGCTGACCGCGGTCAACGGCGTAATTCTGATCGTCTTGCTCGCGGTCATCGGTTTCACGATCCCGCAGCTCCGTCAGTTCATCTGGTTGCACCTGTTCGTGGGCCTATTACTGATCGGTCCCGTCGTGCTCAAGATGGCGAGCACCGGGTACAGGTTCGTGCGCTACTACACCCACGACGCCGAGTACCGGCGGAAGGGTCCGCCCGAGATCGTGCTGCGCCTGATCGCGCCGCTCGTGGTGATCTCGACGGTCGGGGTGTTCGTCACCGGCATCGGGCTGCTGATCGTCGGACCGTCGCATCGTGACCCGTGGCTGTTGCTGCACAAGGTGATGTTCATCGTTTGGGTCGTGTTCACGAGCCTCCACATTCTCGGGCATCTGCCCGCGGTGGCCCGGGCCGTTGGAATCGGCGGCCGCCGACAGGCCCAGGGCGTCGGCGGCGCGGGCGGCGCGACCGGGCGCTGGATCGCGCTGACGGGCGCGATCGTCGGAGGGCTCGTGCTCGCGATCGTGCTGATCCCGACGTTCGCGAGCTGGACCGCGCACTCAGTGTTCTTGCACCATCACCACCACTGAGCGCCAGCCGGCCTCACGCAGTCGGTCCACCGCGCATCAGCCGGATGCGCGATGGACCGTGTTAGGCGACTGCGTCAGCTACGAGCTAGCCGCACGTGGAAGCCCACGCGCAAGCGTCGAACCCGTCGGCGGTGGAGTTCGGCGCCGAGGGGGCACCGATCACGTTGCCGTTCGAGTCCACGAGATCCATCTCCTCGGACGCCTTGAGCCCGGCGGACGCACCGTTGACGGTGGCCGAGCTAAAGGCGGGATTGGTCAGGTTGGGAAGTGCGGCGAACCCGGCGTTCGTGCCGATCTCGAGCGGGGTCTCCTCGATCCACTCGGCGGTGGCGTGAGTGGATGGGTAAGGGGCCGTCTGAGAGAACGACTCCCCACGCGTCACGTCCTGAATCGTGATCGTCCAGACATCCGAGTCGGCGACGACCTCGGAGATCGACGCGTGCATGTGGTCACCCGGCTCTACCGTCATGTTGCTGATCGTCAGCGACGGCGCGGGCACGAGCTCCCACCATGCCGAATACGAGGCAGCTCCGGTGGAGTCGACATCCTGCTCGGTCCCGGTCTGGATCAGCGTCGAGTCGGTCGCCGTACAGCCGGCGTCGATGCAACCCCCGCCGATCCCGATCCAATTGGAGGAGTCCTCGGCCTGGCCGGCGGTGTGCTGGGTCGCGGTCGGAACCGTCCAGTCACCGGTGATCGAGTTGAACAGCTTGCTTCCCTGCTCGAGTGTTCCCTGGCCGTAACCGAACCAGTTACTGCTCGAGTTCGTGTTCGATTGCAGGTGCGGCGCGAGGCGCAGCAGCTGACCATGGGACGTGAGCGCAGCGGATGCGCTTGCCGCGGCAACCCCACAGGTTGCCAGCGACACAGACAGAACTGCAACCAGGCGCTTGACCGCGCCGGGCGACAACACCCTTCGATTCATCGAGGTCCCTTTCCTCGGCGGCTGGCGGGTCTAAGCCGCCGCACCTCCCGCAGAGCGACCCGCCGTGGTCACGTATACCCACACCGCGCGAATTTCACGCGGTCCTTGGCGCGTGTCGTCGGCGCGTCCTCGAACGCGCCCGCGACGGTAACGGCGGGTGTCAGCGCGCGTACTCGACCGCGCGCGACTCCCGGATCACCGTCACCTTGATCTGCCCGGGGTACTCGAGCTCCTTCTCTATCTCTCGCGCGATCTCGTACGAGAGCAAGGTCGCGGCGTCGTCGTCGATCGCGCCCGGGGCAACCATCACGCGGATCTCGCGCCCGGCCTGCATCGCGTAGACCTTGTCGACGCCCTTGTGACGGGTGGCGATCTGCTCGAGATCTCGCAGCCGTTTGACGTACTGCTCGAGTGACTCGCCGCGGGCTCCCGGCCGCGCGCCCGACAGCGCATCCGCGGCCTGCACGATGACCGCCTCGATCGTCTGCGGCTCGACCTCGTTGTGGTGGGCCTCCATCGCGTGCGCCACCGCCTCGGACTCGCCGTACTTGCGCGCCATTTCGCCCCCCACGAGCGCATGCGGTCCCTCTACCTCATGCGTCACCGCCTTGCCGACGTCGTGAAGCAGCGCCGCCCGCCGGGCGGTGCGCGGGCTGGCCCCGAGCTCCTCGGCCATCATCGCGGCCAGGCGCGAGACCTCGATCGAGTGCGCAAGCACGTTCTGGCCGTAGCTCGTCCGGAACCGGAGTCGTCCCAGCAGCTTGATCAGCTCAGGGTGAACGCCCTGCACGCCGGCATCGAACACCGCCTCCTCGCCCATCGCGACGATGTGGCCCTCGAGCTCGGACTTCGCCTGGTAGTACATCTCCTCGATTCGCGCGGGATGGATGCGGCCGTCCTGGAGCAGCTTCTCGAGCGTCAGCCGCGCGATCTCGCGGCGCACGCCGTCGAAACCGGAAAGGACCACTGCGCCGGGCGTGTCGTCGATGATGAAGTCGACTCCGGTCAGGTTTTCGAGCGCCCGGATGTTGCGACCCTCGCGGCCGATGATCCTGCCCTTCATGTCATCGGCCGAGAGCTGCACGACCGACACGGTCGTCTCGGCGGCGTGCCCGGCCGCGAGACGCTGCATGCAGACCGACAGGATGTTTCGCACGCGGCGCTCGGCCTCGCGCTTGGTCTCCTCTTCGATCTGACGGATGCGACGGGCGGCGTCGTGCTTGGCCTGCTCCTCCACCTCCTTGAGCAGCAGCTGCTTCGCGCGGCCCGCCGACAACCCTGAGATCTGCTCGAGCGAACGCTCGACCTCGTGGCGGGCGTCGGCGAGCGCTGAGCGCTGCTTCTCGACGTCGGCCTCGCGAGTCGCGAGAGCCTCTTCACGGCGCGTGAGCGCCGCCGTGCGCTCGGGCAGCTCGGTGTCGTGGCGCCTGGGGTTCGGGGGCGGCGCCTCGACGAGTGCTGTGCCGACGGCCGGATTGGCGACGGCAACCGTCCGGGTGCCGTGCATCCGACCGTAGATGATGGCCGCAACCACGATTCCCACCGCGATCAGCGCTGCGGCCCCGATGATTTCCATGGTCGATCCTCTCCGTGCGGTTCCGGCGTACTGCCGGACCTGCTTCAAACCTTTGATTTTCGGAGCGACCGATTGGCCCGCGCAGGCCTGCGCGAACGGATGCCGGCACGGCGGTTGGTGCCTGCCTTCAGTCGGCGGCTACCTTGCGGGTTCTGGGTCTTGTCTGTATGGACCAGGCGGCCCGATGGTATTTGCCGTCAACACTAAGTCCGGAATCCAAGATGTACGAAATTTGCTGGTGTTCTTTATGGCCCGGGGGGCCCTTCGTTCGCTTACAGGATCGTAGTACCGAGGAACGGCCGGCGCAATCCCGGAACGGTCTCGGTCAGCCAGTAGATCGTGCGCCGGCTGAGGCGGGTGCGGACCGCGGGGCTGAGCCCCGGGGCTACGACGCGTCCAGGTCTCGCATGTGGGCGGCGATCGCCTCGAGCGCGAGGTCTGAGTCGTAGCCCTTGCGGAGCAGCACGCCGAATGCGCGTTCGCGCTCCCGGCGGTCTCCCGCCGGCGAGGGGAAGCGCCGACGCAGGACCGCGAGCGCACGCTCGATCTCGCCACCACAGTTCTGCTCGTGCTCGGCGAGCGCGTCTTCGACGACATCGGGATCGACACCGCGGGTACGCAGGACCTGCCGAATCCGGTCAGCGCCCCACTCGTCGAGCTCACGCTTGTCCTGGACGAACAGGCGGGCGAACCGGGCGTCGTCCAGATGGCCCTGCTCGGCGAGCGCCTGGATCGAGCGCTCAGTGTCCCGCACGTCGACGCCCTTGCTCTGGAGGTGCGCGCTCATCTCCGCCCGCGTGCGCTCACGCGAGTTCAAATAGCGGTACGCGATCGCGAGCGCCCGCTCCAGTCCGGCTTCGGTGTCGAGCACGCGCTACGCAGCCCGTCCCTCAGCGGACACCTCCGAGCCGACGGCTTGGAGCGCCGGCTCCTCGCGCTCGATCGACTTGACCGTGTCGCGGCTGAGCCCGAGGGCCGCATAGATCTTGACCTCGATCTCCTTGGCCACGTCCTGATGCTCGTCGAGGAACGCCTTGGCGTTGCCGCGCCCCTGACCGAGCCGCTCATCGCCGTACGAGAAGAACGAGCCGGACTTCGTGACGATGTTGTGCTCGATGCCGTAGTCGAGCAGGCACCCGGAGGTCGAGATGCCCTTGCCGAACTCGATGTCGAACTCGGCCTGCTTGAACGGCGCCGCCACCTTGTTCTTGACGACCTTCACCCGGACGCGGTTACCGACCGCTTCGGTGCCGTCCTTGATCGTCTCGATGCGGCGGATGTCCAACCGCTGGGAGGAATAGAACTTGAGCGCCCGGCCGCCGGGCTGCGTCTCGGGCGAGCCGAACATCACGCCCACCTTCTCGCGGATCTGGTTCGTGAACACGCACAGCGTCTGGGTGCGGTTGAGGCCGCCGGTGATCTTGCGCATCGCCTGCGACATCATGCGCGCCTGCACGCCGACGCTCTGGTCGCCCATCTGCCCCTCGAGCTCAGCGCGCGGGGTGAGCGCCGCGACCGAGTCGATCGCGATCACGTCCACCGCCCCCGACCGGATCAGCATGTCGACGATCTCGAGTGCCTGCTCGCCGTAGTCGGGCTGGGACACCAGCAGCTCGTCGATGTCGAGCCCGATCCGTTGGGCGTACAGCGGGTCCATCGCGTGCTCGGCGTCGATGAACGCGCACACGCCACCAAGCTTCTGGGCCTCGGCGAGAATGTGGTAGACGAGCGTGGTCTTACCGGATGACTCCGGGCCGAAGATCTCGATGATGCGCCCGCGCGGGACGCCGCCGATCCCGAGCGCCAGATCGAGCGGCAAGGCGCCTGTGGGAATCGCATCCACGGCTACGCGTGCACCCGGATCTCCCATGCGCATGACCGTCCCCTTGCCGAACTGCCGCTCGATCTGCGTCAGAGCGCCCTGAAGCGCGGCCTGTCGCTTGGCATCCGCCTTCGGGTCGGACGTGGCCCCGGATTTCAGGCCTGCCTTGTCTTGCTCGCTCATCTCCGTTCGGCTCCTTGTCTCAAGCTTTGGTTCACCACGGTAGGCGGGGTGGCGGACGGAACCGGCAAGCTAGAGCCGGCGCCTGCAACGGAACAAGACACGTTCGTCACCGAACGCAAACAAGTTCGTGCCAATTGTGCGACGGGGGTCGGATGGGGTGGCGTTGTGGTGGGCGGTGGCGGTGGCGTTGTGGTGGCGGTGGGCGTCGTGGGCGCGGTGGCGGTGGCCGGCGCGTGGGAAAGGCGGCACCTGGAGAATGGGGTCCGTGGGCTCTCCCGGGGGTCGCCAGCTGCACGTGGGAAAGGCGGCACCTGGAGAATGGGGTCCGTGGGCTCTCGCGGGGATCGCCAGCTGCACGTGGGAAAGGCGGCACCTGGAGAACGGGGTCCATGGGCTCTCGCGGGGATCGCCAGCTGCACGTGGGAAAGGCGGCACCTGGAGAACGGGGTCCATGGGCTCTCCCGGGGATCGCCAGCTGCACGTGGGAAAGGCGGCACCTGGAGAACGGGGTCCATGGGCTCTCCCGGGGATCGCCAGCTGCACGTGGGAAAGGCGGCACCTGGAGAACGGGGTCCATGGGCTCTCCCGGGGATCGCCAGCTGCACGTGGGAAAGGCGGCACCTGGAGAACGGGGTCCATGGGCTCTCCCGGGGGTCGCCGGCAGGGCGGTGAAGGCGGGGACCTGCACGACCTGACATTGGAGCGCGAGGGCGAGGACCGTGTCAGATCTGGCCATACATGCACCGTCTGACACGGTCGGCTCCGAAGGTGCGAATTGGCAGGTCGCGCAGGGTCGCGCGAGCGCCGTGGCCCGGACATGCATGACACGACAATCGAGCGGATGCCGCGGGACCGTGGCGTGTAATGCGTGCCCCACATGCATGACACGGCAAGGTCGCGTAGTCGCGGCTGGTTTGCCGTGTCATGCAGGTCGCGGGGGCGGTGGACCGGTGGCGCGGGACCCGAGTGGCCGTGGCGCAGCCCGGCCTGGCGCGGGACCCCACGGTCGCGCGGACACGACCGGTAACCCGGACCCGGGAGACTGGTGGCGCGGGGCTCGACTGGTGGCGCGGGGACTGGACCAGGTGGCGCGACTCAGGCGGGGCGATCCAAGACGTCCCGCAGCGCCGGCTCCAGCTCGGGGTAGCGGAAGTGGTACCCGAGCTCCTCCAGACGCGCCGGCACGGCGCGCTGGCCGGTCACGACAATCTGCGCCATCTCGCCGTATAGCGCCTTGAGCGCGAGCGCCGGCACGGGCAGGAACGCCGGCCGCCTCAGCACCCGCCCCAGGGTCCGCGACAGCTCGGCGTTCGTCACTGGTGTCGGGGCGGTCAGGTTCACCGCGCCGGTGGCGTCGTGATTGCCCAGGCAGAACGCCATCGCCCCCGCCACGTCGTCGAGGTGCACCCACGGGACGTACTGGCGACCGCCGGCGACCGGTCCGCCGATCCCGAGGCGGAAGAAGGGGAGCATCTTGGCGAGCGCGCCGCCCTCACCAGAGAGGACCACGCCGGTGCGCGTGACCACGACGCGGACACTGTCGGACAAGGCGGCCGAGAGCGCCTCGTGTTCCCAGTCGACCACCACGCCGGCAAGGAAGTCGTCGCCCGCCGGCGCGCCCTCGTCGACGGGATCCGACCCGCGCGGGCCGTAGTAACCGGTGGCGGACTGTGAGAGGAGAGTTGCCGGGCGGACGTCGGACGGCAGCGCCATCAGCCCCTGGACGAGGAGCCGGGTCGACGCCACACGCGAATCGCGGATCGCGTCCTTGGCCTCGTCGGTCCAGCGCTGCGCCACCGGCTCGCCGATCAGGTGCACCACCGCGTCGGCGCCCGTAAGGGCATCCGAGGGTGGCGGCTCAGCGACAGGGTTAGCCCATGCGTGCACCTCGACGCGATCGTCGAGCGCCCGGCGGCCGCGTCCGGCATCTCGGGTCAGCGCCACCACCTCCTCCCCACGAGCCAGCAGCGCGGACACGAGCGATTGCCCGATCATGCCGGTGGCGCCAGTGACAACGACTCGCATGAGACCGACGATACCCGCGGGCTCGACAGCTAGACGCCGTACCCCCAGATCTCGTCAAACGCGGCCTGGTCGAACGGCACCAGCCAGCATTCGGCGATCCGGCCTTCAACGACCCGGAAGACGCCGACCGTCTCCCACCGAACCTCGCGTCCGTCCCGTACAGCCTCCCCGCCGGCGAGCTGAACGACCCGCCCCGCGATCATCGCCGTGCCGTGGACGGTGACGCGAAACGTGGAGTCGGTCATGCGCCGGCGCGTGTCCATGTACTCGAGCACGGCGTCGACGCCGCGATGCTCGCCGGCGATCGGGCTCGTCCCCGGCACATGCCAGACGACGTCGTCGGTCAACACGTCCCGCAAAGAGTCCGCGGGCGCGCGAGCGGCGTATACGTGCGCCTGCAAATCGTAGAAGCGCCGAACCACCGACACGGGGTCCGCCGCGCCCGGCGCGGACCCCAACGAAACCGAGGCCAGCGCCTCGTACCGAGCGCCAGAAGGCCCCAGCCGAGACCGGTACAGCGTCACCCGAGTACACCTCACCGTCGAATCGCCGGGTAGCGCCGGCAACGAAACCGGCCGCACCCTCCCCTCGCGCCCGACGCGCCCCACCGTGACGTGTGCCAGGAACGGCCGGGACTCCGGCGCGTACCACCCACCGGCCGACAGCGAGCCCGCCAGCACGGACTGGACCCGCCCTAAAACGCCGTCCGGATCGACGAGCGACACCGCCAGCACTCGCGGGCGCCGCGCCGGGAGCCATAGGGCCTCTCCGAACGCCGACTCCACGACCGGCTCGCCGGCCGCCACCCCGCACGCCGCGGCGATCTGGTCGATCTCCTCCTCCGGGCGCGACCCCAGGAAGCACAGCGTCGCGTGCAGGTCCTCGGGGCGCACTGGACGCAACCCCGGGACGTCGGCGACGACAGCCGATCGCCACGAAGCCAGCGCATCTCGCGCGGCGTCGGGGAGTTCAAGCGCAACGAACAGCCGGGCCGAGGAAGGGCTCACGCCCGCTCGGCACTCGCGCCGGCGTCGGGAACGGCGGCGCGACCCTCGACCAACAGTCGGCGAAGCAGATGCATGGCGACCGTCGTCGAGCGGTCGCGGACGTCCGACCGGTTGCCGGGGAGCCGCGTGCGCCGGGTGATGCGCGCACCGTCGGGTCCGCACACCGAGAAGCACACCGTGCCCACGGGTTTTTCCTCGGTGCCGCCGTCGGGACCGGCGATGCCCGTGATCCCGATCCCGTAGGAAACATCAAACCGCGCGGCGGCGCCGGAGGCCAGCGCCTCCGCGACCTCGGTCGAGACCGCACCGAAGCGGATGATCAGGTCCGGATCGACGTCGGCCAGAGAGACCTTGGCCTCGTCGGAGTACACGACGACGCCACCGGCGAAGTAGGCCGAGGACCCTGGCAGCTCGGTCAGCCGCGCCGACATCAACCCACCTGTGCACGACTCCGCCACGGCGACCATGCGCGTGCCCAGAAGCGTCGCCACCTGCGAGTCGACGGTCGATCCGTCGCGCGAGAACAGCTGCTCACCATGGCGCGCCTCGATGAAGTCGACCAGTGACTCGTACGCCGCCTCGGCGAAAGGCTCATACCGGGTCGCCACCTCGATCTCGCCGCGCCGCAGACAGGTGGTGATCTCGAGCTCGTCCAGCGGCACGCCAGCGTCCGCCGCATCGCGCAGCGTGTTCGCGATCTCGGACTCCGGGATCCCGTACAGGCGGAGGATCGCTCGCCGGTACGAGCGGGCGCCCGCGATCGCCGCCCGGAAGGCCTCGGTCGAGCGCGCCATCTCCCACATCTCGTGGAGCTCGCGGGGTGGCCCGGGGAGCACGACGACCGTCGGACCGGATCCCGAAGCGGGCGGCACCACCAGCCCCGGCGCGGTGCCCACAGGATCGAGCACTGTCGCCCCAACAGGCACGACGGCCTGCTTGCGGTTCGCCTCGCGGATCGCGTCGGGATCGAGTCCCGGCCAGCGGCTCATCAGAGGGCGGAGAATCTCGGTGATCTTCTCCTCGAGCGCTGCGTCGAGCACCATCTCGCGTCCGGCGAACTCAGCCACGATCTCGGCGGTCAGATCATCGGCGGTCGGGCCCAGGCCGCCGCTCGTCACGATCAACGCCATCCGCTGATCAGCCATGTACCTGAGCGCCGCCATCAGGTCGCCGGGGCGGTCGCCGACGATCTGGATCATCGCGGCGTCCACGCCGATCTCAAGCAGGCGCTCGGACAGCCACGGTCCGTTGCGGTCGGAGATGATCCCGGTCAGCACCTCCGTGCCGGTGACCAATATCCCGGCCCGGGGGCCGCCCGCGGGTCCGTCCATGCCCATATCGTCGGACCCGCCCGTGCCCATGTCGGCAGAGGACCCGCCCATGCCCATACCTCCCGCCGACCCGCTCATGCGCACGTCGGCAGCTGACCCGCCGGCAACGGACTCGTCTTCCCCGGCGTCAGCTCGTATCCGATCGGCGATCCGACGGTCGGGGTCACCGGCTTGCCGTTCACCTTCATCTGCACAGAATCGTTACCCAAGGTCAGCATGAGCTTCTTGGCCGTCTCGATCGGGATCGTCTGCCCGGAGGCGAAGATCAGCCCGGGAATCAGCTTCTTGCCGTTCCCATCCTCGACGCAGACGTACACAGAGCTCGTGGGCACGAGCTTGAGCGTCACCGTGGTCGGCTTGGGCGGCGGCGCCGGCCGGTGGTGGGCGTGGTGAGTCGTCGACGTGTGTGTCGAGGTCGACGTCGTGTTACGCGCACTCGTACTCGCCGTCGGCGGCGTGCTCGAGGTGTTGTTGTTGTTCTTGCTCAGGCTCCCGACGAAGAACAGCGCGACCCCGACCACAACGAGCACGAGCACTACCGCGGCGACCGGACCTAGCCGCGGGCGGCGGCGCCGGCGCTCGCGCTCGCGTCCGAGCGAGCTGATCGGCCGCATGTCCTGGTCGGCCGGGCGCTCGTAACGGCGCTTGTACTCGTCGACCAGCGCCCTCGAGTCGACGCCCAAAAAGTCGCCGTACGTGCGCAGGAAGCTCTTTACGTAAACGGGGCCGGGGAGCAAGTCCCATTCCTCGTTCTCGATCGCGCGCAGGTACTTGGCGCGGATCTTGGTGCGGGCTTCCACCTCGCCAATGTCGATCCGCGCGCGGATTCGCGCCTCTCTGAGTGTGGTGCCGATATCGGCCATCCGCCTGCGAAGGCTAGCGGTGGATGGCTCGACGACAGCAGGACTTTTCCGCCGCTCGCGCTCGCCGCGCAAGGGACTACTGCTCTTCGTCGACGTCGTCGGGGACGCGCACCGGAGGCGGCGCCCCGTGCCCGTCCGGCTCGGCCAGATGGGACAGAATCCGGGGCACGTCGGCCTCGGTGATCAACACCTGACGCGGCTTGGAGCCCTCGTAGCCCGAGATGATCCCGCGCCGTTCGAGCATGTCGATCAGCCGCCCGGCGCGCGTGTACCCCAACCGCAACCGGCGTTGGAGCATCGACGTCGACGCGGTACCCATCTGGGCCACGAGCGCGATCGCCTCGTCGAGCAGCGGGTCCTCGTCGGGGTTGAACTCCGGCGAATCCTCAGAGCCGGAGCCCGCGTCCGCGGACTCAACCTCCTCGAGCAGCTCATCGTGGAACTCCGGCTCCCCCTGGCGACGCCAGGCGTCGGTCAGCTCTGCGATCTGCTCCTCGTCGATGTAGGCGCCCTGGATCCGCTGGAGCTTGCTCGAGCCCACCGGCGAGAACAGCATGTCGCCCTGGCCGAGGAGCGACTCGGCGCCGTTGTGGTCGAGGATCACCCGCGAGTCCGTCTGGGACGAGACGGCGAACGCGATCCTCGAGGGAACGTTCGCCTTGATCATGCCGGTGATCACGTCCACGCGCGGCGACTGCGTCGCCAGCACCAGATGGATGCCCACCGCCCGCGCCTTCTGCGCCAGCCGGATGATCGAGTCCTCGACGTCGGCCGGCGCGACCATCATCAGGTCGGCGAGCTCGTCGATCACGCACAGGATGTAAGGCAGCGGCGGCTCCCCCCGCTTCTCGCGCGCCCGGTTCAGCTCGGGCAGGCTCCGCGTCCGCGCGAGCGACATCGTTCCGTAACGCTGCTCCATCTCCTTCACGAGGTTCTGCAGAGCGTTGGCCGCCATGCGCGGGCTGGTGATCACCGGCGTCAACAGGTGCGGAATGCCCTCGTAGTGGTTGAGCTCGACCTGCTTGGGGTCAACCAGGACGAATCGGACCTCGTGCGGCGTCGCGCGCAATAGAACGCTGGAAAGCATGGCGTTCACGCACGCCGACTTGCCGGCCCCGGTCGTGCCCGCGACGAGCAGGTGGGGCATCTTCGCCAGGTCGGCGCCGATCGCGCGGCCCGCGATGTCCTTGCCCAGCCACACCGTCAGCGGCGACCAGTCGGGCGGCGGGTCCTGGAACACGTCGCCCAGGTGGACGATCCGCCGGCGAGCATTCGGGACCTCGACACCAACCGCCTGCTTGCCGGGGATCGGCGCCAGGATCCGGATGTCGGTCGCAGCGAGCGCGTAGGCGAGGTCGTCCTTGAGCTGCGCGACCTTCGAGACCTTCGTGCCGGGCGCCAGCCGGAGCTCATAGCGGGTGATGTGCGGGCCGGTGACGCGGCCGATCACCTTCGCCTCGATCCCGAAGTGCCCGAGCGCCTCGATCAGCGTGGCCGCCACCTGCTCCTGCCCCGCTGTGTCCGGCTTGGCCGCCTCGCCGGTCGACCGCACCAAGAAGCGGGAACGCGGTACGTGCCATTCGAAGCTCGGGTCGTCGGTGACGCTCGCGCGGTAGCGGCCCTGGGGAGTCAAGTCATCGCGCGCGGGCGGCTCGACGCTCTCGGCATCCGAAACTCGGGACTCGGGGTCCGTGTCGGGCCCATCGCGCTCGTCGCCGTCGGGGTCGAGCTCGACGGGAGGCGGGGCCTCGACGTGAGTGGCGCGCACGACGAGCTCCGAGGTGTCGGGCTCCGGGGGCAGCAGCTGCTCGGGCGGGAGCAGCGACTCGACCGGCTGGTCCACGGGCCCAGACTCCGCAGCGACCCGCGCCCGAGCTGCCGCGGTGGCGGGCCGGCGCGCCGCAGCAGCAGGCGTCCCCGCGGTCGAGCGCCGAAGCACCCGCGTCGTACCGCGACGCCGGCGACGCCGGCGCGCGTGGCGCGAACCACGCCCGCGACACCCGCGCCGGTGACCAGGATCAGCCCGGCGACGAACAGGAACACCGCGAGGATGTCGGCGCCCACGGTCGAGATCAGGTGCGAGGTAACCCACAGCTCGCCCTGCCCGAGGATTCCCCCGCGGTTCTCCATCGCAGACGCCTGCCAGAACGAAGCCGCCGGAGCGCGACCCGGGCCGACGCCGAGCGTCCCCGCCGCGAGCGCGAGCGTGATCGAGCACGTCAAGCAGATCGTCCCGGTCCGCAATGGTCGTCCCGGGGGCCGCATCTCGCGCATCAGCACCAGTCCGCCGGCGACGACGAGCGCGGACGGAACGACGTACCCGAGCGCCCCGAACAGGAACCGCAGGCCGGTGACCGCGCCGTTCCCGAGCGCGCCGCCGTCCCACTGGGCGTAGGCCACGCCGCCGAGCAGGATGCCGACCGCGACCAGTCCGAGCCCGAAGATGTCGACGTGGTGCGACTCGATCTCGACCTGCGGAAGCCGCACCGACGGCAGGCCAGCCAGGAGCGAGCGCGTCGCGCGCTTGGGCGGCGGCTTCTTTCGCTTGCGGGCGGCCATTTGCGAGGGACCCCCTTCGACGCGTCCGCCCCGCTTCCTCCCACGGCCCAGTGTCGGATCAGCCGCCACAAGAGGGTGGACCACCCAGCCCAGGGTCGGATCAGCCGCCAGAAAAGGGTGGATCACCCAAACACGCCGCCCTACCATCTGCACACAGAAATGGCGGACTACGAGCGGACACCCCGCGTGCTGGTCGTGGAGGACGATGACGCGATCGCGCAGGTCCTCCAGCGCTCGCTGCGGATGGAGGGTTACGAGGTCCGGATCGCGGGCGACGGAACGACTGCGCTCAACGAGGCCCACGGGTTCCTCCCGGACCTGCTGATCCTCGACCTCGGCCTGCCTGGCATCGACGGCGTCGAGGTGGCCAAGGCGCTCCGTCAAAGCGGCGACGACGTCCCGATCCTCGTGCTGACCGCGCGGGACGGCGTCGAGGCGCGCGTCGAGGGCCTCGACGCCGGCGCCGACGATTACCTCGTCAAGCCGTTCGAGCGCCAGGAGCTGCTGGCCCGTCTCCGCGCCCTGCTGAGACGCCGCCCGCCGAGAGGCCAGGCGACGCTGACGATGAGCGATCTCAAGCTCAACCCGGACACGCACGAGGTCATGCGGTCGGGCCGGACGATCGACCTGACCCAGCGCGAGTTCGAACTGCTCGAGTACCTGATGCGCAACGAACGCATCGTGATCTCGCGCCAACGCCTGCTCGACGAGGTGTGGGGCTATGACCCGTTCTCGATGACGAATACGATCGAGGTGTTCGTCTCAAACCTTCGAAGGAAGCTAGAAGCCGGTGGAGAGCCGAGGCTCTTACATACGATCCGCGGCGCGGGCTACGTTCTCCGCGTATAGGTCGATCCCGATCCGCTGGCGGCTCGCCGGCGGCTCGGCGGCGCTGACGTGCGTGATCCTGGCGAGCTTCGCCGCGATCGTCGGCGTGCTCACCGACCGGCAGCTCCGCGGCCAGTTCAACGATGAGGTCCGGGCCAACTCCGACCAGCTGGCCCAGGACATCAAGCTGAAGTGGATCGGCAACAGCGGGAACCTGAAGTGCAACCAGGAGGTCCGGCTCAAGGACTACGCCAGCGCCGAGCACGTTCAGATCAGGATCTTCAACCAGGCCGGCCTTCTGCTGTGCACGCAGGACGAGGTGCGCATCAAGGGCGTGAAGTCGCTGTTGGCTACGCCGTTCTTCCCGCTTCCGGCGAGGGAAGGCACGGTTCAGGAGGGCGGCTACCGCGTCGTCGCGACCCAGCTGAACGTGGAGCACAGCCCGGTGTGGTTGCTGTACGCGCGTCCCCTCTCCGACGTCGATCACACGATCGCGCGCGTGCAGGTGATCCTCCTGCTCGGGGTGCTGGGCGGCACCGTGCTCGCGCTGCTCGGCGGCCTCGCGACCGCCGCGCGCGCGATGCGCCCGATCGTGCAGCTGACCGAGGCCGCACGCGAGATCGAGCGCACCCGCGACCCCACGCTGCACCTGCCCCTCCCCGAGTCCGACGACGAGGTCGCGGAGCTCGCCCGCACCGTCGAGGGCATGCTCTCCTCGCTCGACGCCGCGCGCGGCGAGACCCACGCCGCGCTCGAGCGCCAGCGAGAGTTCGTCGCCGACGCCTCGCACGAGCTCCGCACGCCGCTTACGAGCCTGCTCGCCAACCTGGAGCTGCTGGCGGAGGATCTCGACGGCGACCAGGCCGACACCGCCGAGGCCGCCTTGCGGTCCGCGCGGCGGATGCGACGCCTCGTCGGCGACCTTCTCCTGCTCGCGCGCGCGGACGCCCGGCGACCCGTGTCGCGTGGCCCGACCGATCTTGCCGATGTGCTACTCGAGGCCGCGTCCGAGCTCGGGCCGATGGCCGAGGATCACGAGCTGTCGATCGACGCGCGTCCAGCGGTCGTGCCCGGCGTGCGCGACGACCTGCACCGGCTGACGCTCAACCTGATCGAGAACGCAGCCCGGCACACTCCCCCGGGGACGCACATTCGCGCCGCCACGAACGTCGACGACGGAGTGGCGGTGCTGACCGTCGAGGACGACGGGCCAGGGATCCCGCCCGAACTCGGGAAGCGCGTGTTCGACCGCTTCGTCCGTGGCGCCGGCACGGGCACGCGCGGCTCAGGGCTCGGTCTCGCGATCGTGCGCGCCGTCGCCGAGTTCCACGGGGGCTCGGTCGCGATCGAGCATCCCGACGCCGGCACCGGAACGCGGTTCGTGATCCGCATTCCCCGCTCCCCGGCCGCCGCCGAGCCGCCAACGGCACTTGCCGGCAACGGCCGTCGCCGCGCACGGAAATAGCCGCGCGAGAACCCTGAGGAGCCCGTTCGCGGACTCCTCACGTCGGACCCAGTTCACGCCGCCGTCACGGCTGGGCAGCGCGGAGTCCCCCGAACGGGCTTTCAAGTCGCTATAATTGCTTGCCGATAAGCAAGTAACTGCGTAACCACTAGCTCGCGAACAATATGCCCGCCACCCAGACACCGCTCGACATCGAAACCACCGCGCGCCTCCGCGCGGTCATCGGGCGGCTGTCCCGGCGCCTGCGGCCCACCGCGGCCTCCGTCGCGGCCGGGCTCACCCCGACCAAGATCTCGATCCTCCTGACCGTGGTCCGCGAGGGTCCGATCCGCCTGTCGGATCTCTCGGATTCCGAGGGCGTCAACCCGACTCAACTCTCGCGCACGGTTGCCCACCTGGTCGAGGCAGGGCTCATCGAGCGCGCGGCCGACGAGCGGGACCGGCGCGCCGCCTGGGTGAAGCCGACGCCGGCGGGCCGCCGACTGGCCGAGCGGATCCGCCGCGAGCGCACGGACGCGCTGAAGGTGGCGCTCGGAGGCCTCGAGCCGCGAGAGCGAGATCAGATCATCGGCGCCCTCGACGCACTCGAGCACCTCGCCGAGCAGCTGTGGGTAGGGGACCGGTCTTGACGCGGGTGATCCGCGCCGGCCGTGTGACCTTCGCCGCACTCTCGGTCCCGAACTACCGCCGCTACTACAGCGGGCAGGCGATCTCGCTGATCGGCACGTGGATGCAGATGACGGCACAGGCCTGGCTGGTCCTGAGCCTCACGCACTCGAGCACGATGCTCGGGATCATCGTGGCGCTTCAGACGCTGCCGGTGCTGCTGCTCGGCCCCTACGGCGGCGTGGTCGCCGACCGCGTCGATAAGCGCCGTCTGACGATCGCGCTTCAGACCGCGATGGGCGTCCAGGCGCTGATCCTCGGCGTGCTCACCGTCGCCGGGGTCGTGCAGGTCTGGCAGATCGGCATCCTCGCGGCGCTCCTCGGGCTGAACAACGCGTTCGAGAATCCGGCACGTCAGTCGTTCATGCTCGAGATGGTCGGCCCCGAGCACCTTCGCAACGCAGTCAGCCTCAATTCGGTCCTCGCCAACACCGCTCGCATGATCGGCCCCGCGGTCGCGGGCATCTTGATCGCCACCGTCGGTGAGGGCGTCTGCTTCCTCGTCAACGCGGCCAGCTTCGTGGCGGTGATCGGCTCCATGCTCACGCTCGACCTTGCAAAGCTGAATCCGACCACGCCCACCCCCCGCGCTCGCGGCCAGCTCCGCGAGGGCCTGCGCTACGTCCGCAACACGCCCGCGCTCGCGGTGCCGCTGCTGATGATGGCCGCGGTCGGTTGCCTGACCTACGAGTTCCAGGTGACTTTGCCGGTGATGGCGAGCCGCGGCCTCCACGTCGGCTCGACCGGCTTCGGGTTCATGACCGGCGCGATGGGGCTCGGCGCCGTGCTCGGAGGCCTGCTCGTGGCCGCGCGGGGGAAGATCGGCGTCCGGCCTCTGGTCGTCGCGGCTTCCGGCTTCGGCGTGGCGATGTCGTTTGCGGCCCTCGCCCCGAGCCTCCCGGCTGAGCTCATCGTGCTGATGTTCGTCGGCTGGGCCAGCATCTCGTTCATGTCGATCGGCAACTCGACGCTCCAGCTGACCGCGGACCCCGCGATGCGCGGTCGCGTGATGTCGCTGTGGTTCGTCTCCTTCCAGGGATCGACCCCGATCGGCGGCCCGACCGTCGGTTGGTTGATGGCTTTGGCGGGCGCGCGGGCCGGTCTCGGGATCGGCGCGCTCACGTGCTTCGTGGTCGCGCTCGCCGGGCTCACCGCACTCCGCGGCCTGCCGCTCCGTACCCGCGAGGCGCCCGCGCGCCCCGAAGTCAGCGTGGCCGCGCCTACGACCTGAGTCTGATCCGCCGCGCGAAAGATCGGTCCTGCGACCGATGGTCGCGAGCGCCGCCCCGCCCGATACTGACCACATGATCACCGTCGAGAACGTCACGAAGCGCTATGGGGACAAGGTCGCCGTCGACGATCTGACCTTCAAGGTCAAGCCTGGGATCGTCACCGGTTTCCTCGGACCCAACGGCGCCGGCAAGTCCACCACTATGCGTCTGATCCTCGGGTTGGACGCTCCCACCTCGGGGTCGGCCGCCGTCGACGGCCGCTCCTATCGCGATCTCGAGGCGCCCCTCCACGAGGTCGGCGCGATGCTCGAGGCCCGGGCCGTCCACACCGGGCGCTCCGCATACAACCACCTGCTCGCCCTCGCTCAAACCCATGGGATCGGGCGCGATCGCGTGAACGAGGTCATCGACATGGTCGGGATCCAGACCGTCGCCAAGAAGCGCGTCGGCGGGTTCTCGCTCGGCATGGGCCAGCGACTAGGCGTCGCGGCCGCCCTGCTCGGCGATCCGAGCGTTCTGATCCTCGACGAGCCCGCCAACGGCCTCGACCCCGAGGGCATTCTCTGGATTCGCACGCTGCTCAAGCGGCTGGCCAGGGAGGGCAGGACCGTGTTCCTGTCCTCGCACCTGATGGCCGAGATGGCCCAGACCGCGGAACACCTGGTGGTCATCGGCCGCGGCCGCCTGATCGCCGACACGAGCGTCGACGACTTCGTCCAGCGCGCTTCGACCGGCGCTGCCGTCCGCGTCGTCTCCCCGCAGGCGACCGCGCTGCGTGACGCGCTGACCGCCCGCGAGGCGACCGTCGACAGCGTCGAGCGAGGTGTACTCGAGGTCCACGGCCTCACCGGGCAAGAGATCGGCGAGATCGCCCTGGCCGAGAAGATCGTCCTCGCCGAGCTGACCCCGCTCCAGCTCTCGCTCGAGCAGGCGTTCATGCGGCTGACCGGAGAAACGGTCGAGTACCACGCCGCCACCCCCGACGACGACAACACCTCGACCCTGCGAGACGCCGCATGAGTGCCACATCAGCCACCCTCGAAGCACCCGTCCGCGCGACCGTTGCGCAAGGCCGCGTAACGCAACTGCGCGTAATCCGGTCGGAGTGGACCAAGCTGTGGTCACTCCGCTCGACCCGCTGGACGCTGCTGGTCGCGATCCTCGGTATGGCCGGCCTCGGCCCGCTCGTAGCGGCGGTCCAGATGAACCGCTGGTTCCACATGAGCCCGGACGACCGGCTCCACTTCAACGCGATCAACACCGGGCTCGGTGGCTACCACTTCGCCCAGCTCGCGATCGGCGTCCTCGGCGTGCTCGTCCTCACGGGCGAGTACAGCACCGGGCAGATCCGCTCGACGTTCATGGCCGTGCCCAAGCGCCTGCCCGTGCTGTGGGCCAAGGCGGGGACGTTCGCGGCGGTGACGTTCGCGCTGATGCTGATCTCGGGGCTCGTCGCGTTCCTCGCGTCACAGAGCATTCTCACCCAGCATCACGTGCAGACCTCGCTCGGCCACGCCCCCGCGCTGCGCGCGTGGGTCGGCTCGGCCCTCTACCTGGCCGTGCTCGGCGTGCTCGCGCTCAGCCTGGGCGCGATCGTGCGCAACACCGCCGGCGGGATCGCGCTGTTCGCGGGCCTGCTGTTCGTCGTCCCCGGGCTGGCGGCAATCCTCCCGACCAGCACCCAGAACGCGATCAACCCGTACCTGCCCTCGAACGCCGGCACCACGATCCTCGCCGGCGTCCACGAGGCGCACACGTTCTCGCCGTGGGGCGGGTTCGCCCTGTTCTGCGGGTACACGGTGCTCGCGCTCGCCATCGCCGCGATCCTGATGAGGCGCCGCGACGCGTAGCGAGAGCCGGCGGATCCATCTAAATTGACGGAATGAGCGAGGCCGCCCATGCCGGT
Source organism: uncultured Solirubrobacterales bacterium (assembly GCA_963709205.1). Classification (GTDB taxonomy): domain Bacteria; phylum Actinomycetota; class Thermoleophilia; order Solirubrobacterales; family Solirubrobacteraceae; genus Palsa-465. Next base: position 284,190 of record CAVPVP010000007.1, on the reverse strand, counting down.
TGGGTAGCCGGGCTACGGAACCTGCGGCCGCGGCGCTGGGATGCGATCAGCGCCGTGGTCGTCGCGCTGCTGGCGGTCCTCGAGCTCGCGCCGCGGCACAGCGGTCCGGGCGGCGTCGCCTTCGATGTCGCCTTCGCGATCCCGATGCTGTGGCGGTCGCGCTGGCCGTTCCCGGTGTTCCTGGTCACGGCCGGGATCGCGTTCGTGCAGTGGCTCGTCGGGATCCGGGTACTCGGCGACTTCGCGCTGCTGATCGCGCTTTACACCGTCGCCAGCCGAGAGGACCGGCGCACGGCGCTCACCGCGGCCGGGATCCTCGAGTTCGGGGTCGTCCTCGCGCTCGCCCGGTGGTTTCACGACGCCCACATCCGGAGCTTCGTCGGGCTGACGGGACTGGTCGCCGCCGCCGGCGTCCTCGGGCAGAACGTGCGGAATCGCCGGCGGCTGCTCGAATCGCTCCGCGACCGGGCCGACCGCCTCGAGTACGAGCGCGATCAGCAGGGCAAGCTCGCGGCCGCCGCGGAGCGGGCGCGCATCGCGCGCGAGCTCCACGACGTCGTCGCCCACAACCTCACGGTGATGATTGCGCTGTCGGACGGCGCCGCCTACGCGCTCCGCGACGATCCGGACAAGGCCGAGCAAGCGCTCGAGACGGCCTCCCGCACCGGGCGGCTCGCGCTCGCCGAGATGCGCCGCCTGCTCGGCGTGCTGCGCGAGGACTCCAACGGACGGCCACCCGAGCGAGACCCGCAGCCGGGAGTCCCGGAGATCGACCGGCTCGTCGAGCAGGTCCGCGCGGCCGGCCTTCCGGTGAGCTACCGCGTATCACCCGAGGCGCGCGCCCTGCCCGAGGGGATGCAGCTCACGCTGTTCCGGATCGTCCAGGAGGGTTTGACGAACACTCTCAAGCACGCGGGCCCGTCGGCCACGGCCGAGGTCGAGCTGGTCGCCACCGAAGCGGACGTGATCGCGTCGGTGGCGGACACCGGGCCTAGGCTGTCGGCGCACCCGACCCCAAACGGCGGGTCGGGGCTGCGCGGCATGCGGGAACGAGCGTCGGTCTACAGCGGCACGGTCGAAGCCGGGCCGCGCCCGGAGGGCGGATGGAGGGTCGCCGCCCGCCTGCCGCTACCGGAGCCCGACGCCGAACCGGAGCCCGACGCCGAACCGGAGCCCGACGCCAAACCGGAGCCCAACGCCAAACCGGAGCCCGACCTCGAACCGGAGCCCGACCCCGAACGAGAGCCCGCTTGAGCGAATCGGCGACCACGCGCATCCTGCTCGTCGACGACCAGGCGATGCTGCGGATGGGGTACCGGATGATCCTCGACGCCCAGCCCGATCTCACGGTCGTCGGCGAGGCCGAGAACGGCCTCGAGGCGATCGAGCTGACCGACCGCCTCGAGCCGGACGTCGTGCTCATGGACGTCCGCATGCCGGGCCTCGACGGAGTGCAGGCGACCGAGCGGATCGTCGCCTCCGGCAGCGACTCGAGGATCATCATCCTCACGACCTTCGACGTCGACGAGTACGCCTACGGGGCGCTGCGCGCCGGCGCGAGCGGGTTCCTGCTCAAGGACGCACCGCCACCCGACATGCTCTCGGCGATCCGTGCCGTCGCCACCGGGGACGCCGTCGTCGCCCCCAGCGTGACCCGGCGGCTCTTGTCACAGTTCGCCCAGCACCTTCCCGACTCGCGCAACAGGACGTTCGGCGACGCTGAGGACCGCGTCGAGTCGCTGACGCCGCGCGAGCGCGAGCTCCTCGTCGAGGTCGCCCGCGGCCTCTCGAACGCCGAGATCGCCAAGCGCCTCGTCCTGTCCGAGGCGACGGTCAAGACACACATCGGCCGGATCCTCGCGAAGCTCGGCCTCCGCGACCGCGTGCAGATCGTGGTGTTCGCGTACGAGACGGGGCTCGTCCGGCCGTCGGCCTGAAACGGCTCCGGGCGGCGATCACACCTCCACGACGACCGGCAGCACCATCGGCCGGCGCCTGAGCCGGTCGTACACGAACGCCGCCAGGTCGTCGTGGAGCTCCTGCTGGAGCATGTCGATCTCGCGCAGGCCATCGTGCGCCGCCCGCGCGAGCGAGCGCTCCACCTCCTCACGGATGTCCTCGACGAGGTTGTCGGCCTGCTCGACGAACGGCACGCCGCGGAAGATCACCTCGGGCGGCACGACCGATTCCCCGGTCTGCTCGGACACCGTGGCGACGACGATGAAGATGCCGTCGCCCGAGAGCATGCGGCGGTCGCGGAGCGCGACGTCCGCCGGATCGCCGATGTCGACGCCGTCGACGAAGATCATCCCGGACTGCTCGGGCTCGCCGTACCGGGCGCCGCGCTCGTCGAGCTCGAGCGGCATCCCGTTCTCCCCCTGGAACACATCGCCGGGGTCGATACCGACGGCGTCGGCCAGCGCGCCGTGCAGCCGGATGCGCTTGTAATCGCCGTGGACCGGCATCACGTACCGCGGCTTCAGCAGGTTCAGCATCAGCTTGAGCTCCTCGGCGTAGCCGTGCCCCGAGGCGTGCACCGGCGCCTCGCGCGGGGTGATCACCTCGCAGCCGATGTGGAACAGCCGGTCGACCGTCTCGTTGACCGCGCGCTCGTTACCGGGGATCGGGGTGGCCGAGAACACGACCGTGTCGCCGCTGTGCAGCTTGATCATGCGGTGATCGTTGTGCGCCATGCGCCTGAGCGCCGACAGCGGCTCGCCCTGGGAGCCGGTCGAGATCACGACGATCTTCTCGTCGGGCCAGTCCTCGACCTCCTGGGGCGGGATCAGCGTCCCCTCGGGGAACTCGATGTGGCCGAGCGAGCGCCCGATGTTGACGTTCTTGCGCATCGAGCGCCCGACCAGTGACACCTTGCGGCCGAGCTCCGCGGCGGCGTCGATCACCTGCTGGACGCGATGGATGTTCGACGCGAAGCTGGTGACGATGATGCGCCCCGGAGCCCGCGCGAAAACCTCGGCCAGGTGTGGTCCGACGTCACGCTCGGACGGCGAGAACCCCGGCCGGTCGGCGTTGGTCGAGTCCCCGCACAGAAGCAGCACCCCTTCCCGACCGAGCTCGGCGAGCCTCGAGACGTCCGCGGGGTCGCCGTCGACCGGCGTCTGATCGAACTTGTAGTCGCCGGTGAGCACCACGTTGCCGACCTCGGTCCTCAGCGCGACCGCGCACGAGTCGGGAATCGAGTGGGTCATGTGCACGAGCTCGAGCCCGAACGGGCCGAGCTCGAGCTGCTCTCCGGGGCGCAGATCCTCGAGCGCTGCGTCGCGCAGCTTGTGCTCGTCGAGCTTCGACCGCGCCATCGCGACGGTCAGCCGGGCGCCGTACACCGGCGGGGAGGCGCCGAGCTCGCGGAGCACCCAGGGAAGCGCCCCGAGGTGATCCTCGTGGCCATGCGTGATCACGATCGCCTCGATCTCGTCCGCGCGGTCGCGCAGGTAGCCGAAGTCGGGCAGGACCAGATCGATCCCGAGCATGTCGGTGGTCGGAAAGCGCAACCCGGTGTCGACGACGACGATCCGCCCGTCGTACTCGACGACCGTCATGTTCTTGCCGATCTCGCCCAGCCCGCCCAGCGGAAGGACGCGCAGCGGGCCGCTCACGCGCGGCTGTGTTGCAGCAGCCCGTGGCGCTCGAGCATCGACCTGATCACCCCGAGCTCACGGTCGTCGAGCTCCACGTACGGGAGCCGAGCCGTGGCCGAGGGCAGGAGCCCCAGGAGGTGGAGCGCGGCCTTCGTGGCGCACGCGAGGGGTGCCACCGGCATGTCGTCGTAGACATCCCTGAGCCCGCCGTCGATCGCGCGCCGGTGGTCGGGCTCATCGACCATCCGGCGCATCTCCTCGCCGAACAGGTGGCTGGCGACGAGGATGCCGCCCGGCTCGCCGAGGTCGAGCACGTCGGCGAGCAGGTCGTCGTTGCCGGCGTAGATCGCCAAGCCGTCGACCTTGGCCAGGTTCGCGGCGTTGGCCTGCTTGACCGCGAAGATGTTGTCGAGCTGGGCGAGCTCGGCCAACAGGTCGTTGGACATGTCCGAGCCCGTGCGCTGCGGGATGTTGTAGAGCACGATCGGCAGGTCGGTGGCGCGGCAGATCTCCTCGTAGTGGCGGACGATCCCGCGCCGGCTGGGCCGGTTGTAGTACGGGTTGACGTGGAGCAGCGCGTCGGGGCCGATCTCGGTGGCGCGCTCGGTGAGGTGGATCGCGTGGTGGGTGTCGTTGGAGCCGACGCCGGCGACGATCTTGACTTCGGTTCCCCGGAATTCCTCCACCGCGAGCCGGATCATCCCGCAGGTGCTCCTCGTCGTCGAGCGTCGAGGCCTCGCCGGTCGTGCCGCAGATCACGAGCCCGTCCGAGCCGTGCTCGACGAGGTGGTGCATGAGCGCGACGGCCGCGTCCTCGTCGACTCTGCCGTCGGCGTCGAACGGGGTGACCATCGCAGTCAGGATCGAGCCGAGATTGTCAGCCATCGATCGATTATCGCAGGGGCGGCAGCGTCCCGGCGCGTCGGTGGGCGCTACTTCCCGGCGCTACTTGCGGGCGCCCCAGCTCAGCACGGTGAGCGGGCCCATGCTCCGGTCGGGAGTGCGCGGGCGGCGGCGCCACGGCGGGCTCGGGCTTGGGCGGCTGGGAAACCACGTGAGTGACGGGGGCGTCGGTCAGCTTGCCGATCCTCTCGGGCAGCCCCGCGTGCAGCCACTTCGAGAACCGCATCGGCAGGGTCGAGACGATGATCTCGTCGTACCTCTTCGGGTCCCAGGCATCGGTTACGGCCAGGATCGGATCGGCGTTGCCGACGTTGCCGTCGGCCTCGAGACCGGCCTCGTGCAGGTCCTCGAGCGCCTTGCTGAGCGTCGTGTTCGCCGCCTCGCGCCCGCCGCCGAACGGCGTCGCCGGGATCACCAGCGTGAACGTGCAGGGCTGCTGATCGGCCCGTGACTTGAGCTCGCCGATGAGCTCACCCGAGGTCGCGGTCACGTTTGCCACCACGAGAAAGCTCCGTTTCCACGTCATGACGACCTCCTGGCTGTCCGCTTTCGTTAGCGCTCACAGCCACGATAGCGCGCGGGGTGGCGCGCGCAAGCGGCCAAGTGGACAAATTGGTACGGGCCTCGTCGGGCCGTGTGGATGGGCCTCGCTGCGCGGGCCCAAACCTTGCTCCCGACCGAGACCTCGGGCATCGCGCGTCTCTCCTTTGCCGCGTACCAGCGGGCCGTTGTAGGCGCCGGGCTTCGGGCGGTGCTTACCGCCCGGGAACGCGAGCCGGATGATCGTGCGCTGCACCATCCCGAGCTGCTGGTGGAACGGCCCGGAGTTGTACGGCAGCCCGTACCGCTGGCAGATCTCGCGCACCTTCGGGGCGATCTCGCCGTAGCGGGTGCTCGGCATGTCGGGGTACAGGTGGTGCTCGACCTGGTAGCCGAGGTTGCCGCTGATCACGTGGAACACGGGGCCGCCGTCGATGTTGGCGGCGCCTGTCAGCTGCCGGACGTACCACGCGCCGCGGCTCTCGTCCTCGGCCTCCTCCTGGGTGAACGTGTACGTCTGGTCGGGGAAGTGACCGCAGAAGATGATCGCGTAGGACCAGACGTTGCGGATCAGGTTGGCGACGATGTCGGCGGTCAGGGTGCGCTTGAACGGCTCGCGGAACGACCGTCGCTCCACTAGCTGGCGGAGGACGTTGCCGCTCGCGCTCGGCTTCTCGCGCTTGAAACGAAGCTTCTTGATGCCGTACTTGACCGAGAGCCGGCTCTCGCGGCGGCGCTCAAGCTCGGCTCGGCCGCTGAAGTAGGCGAGCTCGGCGAGGGTCATCACGATACCGCTGATCAGCGGCCAGGCGATGTAGTCCTTCTGGATCTGGGTGCGGGCCTTACCGGCGATCCCCTTGAGCTCTTTGCGGACCTGCTTCTTGCTCTTCTCGCCGCTGCGGATCGCGTCGAAGTCGAGGTCGTGGACGGCCACGCCCCACTCGAACAGCATCGCCAGGACGATGTTGTAGATCGGCTGGAGCAGGTAGAACGGATACCACTTCTGCTCAGGATCGATCCGCATGATCTCGTAGCCGAGGTCCCGATCCTTGCCGAGGATGTTGGTGTAGGTGTGGTGGATGTAGTTGTGCGAGTGCCGCCAGGCCTCGGCCGTCGAGGCCGTGTCCCAGTCCCACGCCTTCGAGTTGATCACCGGATCGTTCATCCAGTCCCACTGGCCGTGGAGCACGTTGTGGCCGATCTCCATGTTCTCGAGGATCTTGGCCATGCCGAGGGTCGACGCCCCGAGAATCCAGGGGATCCGCCAGCGCGAGGCGATCAGCTCGACTCGACCCAGCAGCGCCAGCCGGCGCTGGAGCGCGATGATCGAGCGGATGTAGCGGGCGTCGCGGTCGCCGAGGCTGTCCTTGACCTGCTCGTGGAGCTCGTCGAACTCCCGCCCGATCGCGTCGATCTGCTCGCGAGTGAGTGTGTGCAGCGGGTTGGGCGGCTCTTCGATGGCCACTCGGCCGTTGGTGTGGTGTCCGTTCTGGGTGGCGGTCGCCATGTACGGGACTCCCCCTCCGTAGTGTCGTGTTACAGATCGATCTCGACGGGACCCTCGGGCGCGCTGATGCACGTCCTGATGACCTCGCCTTCCTGGCCGTAGACCTTGCCGTTGCGCAGGTCGCGGACTCGCCCGGTGCGCAGCTCGCCCACGCAGGTGTGGCAGATCCCCTCGCGGCAGCCGTAGGGCAGATCGAGGCCCGCCTGCTCGCCGGCGACAAGGATCGGCACGCTGCCGTCGGACTCGGCCTCGCACTCGGACATGCAGAACTTGATCGTCCCCCCCTCGCCCTCGCCGGCCTGGCCGAGCCCGAGCTTGGGCTGAAAGCGCTCCATGTGCAGCCGGTCGCAGTCGCCGTTGGCCTCGAAGTGCTCGGTGAACGCGTCGAGCATGTCGTTCGGGCCCGAGATGTAGGCGTCGCGCTCGCGCCAGTCCGGGCACAGGCGGTCGAGGTCGTTCGGGCCCATGCGCCCGTTCTCGCGGGTTAGCTGCTCGTGGAGATGAAAGCCGGTCGGTGCTTCTCGGCGAGGCCCCGGAGGTCGTCGCCGAAGATCACCTGGTCGGTCTCGCGCGCGGAGTGCAGGACGACGACGTCCGGCATCTCTTCGGCGTGATCGAGGTGACGGAGCATGCTCATGATCGGCGTGATCCCGCTGCCGGCGCTGATGAACAAGAGCTTCTCGGACCCGTCGTCCGGCAGCACGAACTCGCCCTCGATCTTGCTCAGCGAGACGATCGTGCCCGGCTTCGAGCGGTCGACCAGGTAGGGCGAGACCTTCCCGGAGTCGACGCGTTTGGGGGTGATGCTGATCAGGCCGTCCTCGCGGTACGGGTCGGAGGTCAGCGAGTACGCGCGCCAATGCCGGACCCCGTCGATGTCGACCCCGATCCGCACGTACTGGCCGGGCTTGTGGCCGGACCAGCGGTAGCCCGGCTTGATCAGGATCGTCGCCGCCTGCTCGGTCTCGTGGTTGACCTCTTGGATCCGCCCGCGGAGCTCGCGGGTCGACCACAGCGGGTTGATCAGCTCGAGGTAGTCGTCGGGCAGCAGCGGCGAGCTCAGCGACTCGAGCGCCTTCAGCACGCGGCGCTGGACCGGATGGACGTTTGGGGGTGCGCCTTTCTCGGGCATCTACTCATGAGTAATATCCCGATCGCTAGGGTCTCTAACGTCCGTGCCACAAAATTCTGCGACAGCTACAGGCGCTTCGTCGGCGGAGCGCCGGCGAGTCGGGACCCGCGGTGTCCCGCGCGAGCGGCGCGAGCGGGAGATCCTTGACGTCGCCGGCGCGATCTTCGCCCGCGTCGGCTACCACTCGGCCTCTATGGACGAGATCGCCGACTCCGCGGGCGTGTCCAAGCCGATGATCTACGCCTACTTCGCGTCCAAGGAGGGGCTTTACCTGGCTTACATCGAGCGCTCGGGGCGCGATCTCGAACAGCGCCTCATCAGCGCCTCGGCCCCGAACCGCCGGCCGGCGTCGCTCCTGCGCGCCCGGATCACCGAGTTCCTGGCATTCGTCGAAGAGCACCAGGACGGCTGGCGTGTGCTGTTCCGCGAGGCCGGCTCGACCCAGCCGATTGCCGAGCACGTCGCGCGAGATCCGCGAGCGCATCGCCGCTGCGATCAGCAGCATGATCGGGGCCGGCGCCGGCTCGTGGCCCGGCTATCCCCCGCCGAAGTCCGATGCGATCGCGCACGCGCTCGTCGGCGCCGGCGAGTCACTCGCGAACTGGTGGCTCGACCACCCCGGAGTCGCGCGGGACGAGGTCGCCGACTGGTACTACGGGGTCGTGCAGGCCGTGCTGGCCGGTCCTCGCCGCGCGTCCGGGTAGCTCGGCGGGTTCGGCGGGTGACTTCGGCGGGTTCGGTGGGTGACTTCGGCGGGTGACTTCGGCGGGTTCGGTGGGCGACTTCGGCGGGTTCGGTGGGCGAGTCGTCACGGCGGGATAGGATGCGAATGCAAGCGGGCGGCGACGTCTCGACACTGCGATGGCGAGGGTGAGTGCTCCAACGGACCGCAGCGGCAGGTGAGGCTGCCGATACATGGAATACGCGGACGCTGGTCGCCAAGCACAAGGTGGCCGCGCTCGCGGGGCTGGTGGTGCTGGCGCTACTGCTCGTCATCGTGGTCGGCGGCATCCTCACTTCGCAGCCTGTGGTGGTCAGCGACTCGACGTCATGCACGACGTGGGGCTCGGCCAGCCAGACGCGACAGCTCGCCTACGCCCGGCGCTATGCGAGCAAGCACGGGCCCTTGGCCGGCGGGGTCACCGATCCTGCCAGGATCGTGGCCGCGATCAACAACGGGTGCGCCGAGGCCAACGTGAACGACGTCGAGGACCAAGTCAACGTCGTTCAGGCTCTCCAGCCGTAGCGCTACTGCATCTCGAGCAGCCGCTCGAGCCCGACGACAGGCGACTCGGTGAGGTCGCCGATCTTGCGGACCGCGAGCAGCACGCCGGGCATGAACGACTCGCGGTCGGTCGAGTCGTGGCGGATCGTCAGCGTCTGACCGACGTCGCCGAGGATGACTTCCTGATGGGCCACGAGCCCGGGCAGCCGCACGGAGTGGATGGGGACGGGCTGATTGTTCGGGGATGCCTCGGTCATCAGCGACGCCGTCCGGGCCGCGGTACCGCTCGGTGCGTCGACCTTCCGATCGTGGTGGAGCTCGATGATCTCGGCCTTGGCCATGTGCCTTGCGGCCTGAGTCGCGAACTCCATCATCAGGACGGCGCCGATCGCGAAGTTGGGGGCGATGAAGATGTTGCCCTTGGCGTCCTTGAGGTCGTCGAGTTCGCGCGCGTCGAACCCGGTGGTCCCGATCACGACATGCACTCCGGCGGTGGCCGCTTCGTGCGCGTTGGCGACCGCGCTCGCCGGGACCGTGAAGTCGACTAGCACGTCCGCGTCGGGGAGCACGTCGGCCAGCGGGGTGTCGAGGGCGGGATCGGCGCGCCCGGTCAGCTCCATATCCGGCGCGGACTGCACCGCGCGGCATACGGTCTCGCCCATCCGGCCCGCTGCCCCCGCCACCGCGACCCTGATCTTCGGCACGAGCGGACTCCCGTGGGCTACGAGGTTTCTACGAGCGCCGGCCCGACCGCGGCGAGCGCCTCGTCGAAGCGCGCCTCGTCGGGCCCTATGCCCGCCGCCGACAGGCGCTCGGGCGACCACAGCTCGTCGACCAGCCCGGCGAGGTCCTCGAGCGTCACCGCGTCGATCCGCTCGACGGTCTCGTCGAGCGACAGCAGCGGCATCCCGGCGAGGATCTCCGAGCCCAGCCGGTTCATGCGCGCGCCGGTCGACTCGAGCGCCAGCACCACGCGGCCCTTGAGGTTCTCCTTGGCGCGCTCGAGCTCGTCGGGGGTGGCCGGCTGCTCGCGCAGGCGCTCGAGCTCGGCTCCGACCACCGCCAGGGCTTCGGCCACGTTGTCGGGCCGGGTGCCGATGTACAGCCCGACCTGACCAGTGTCCTGGTACGCGCTCGTGAACGAGTACACCGCATAGGCCAGCCCGCGGCGCTCGCGCACCTCCTGGAACAGCCGCGACGACGACGTGCCGCCGAACACGTTGTCGAGGACGCGCAGCGCGAACCGGCGCTCGTCGTGGCGCGCCAGCCCCGGGCCGCCCAGGCACACGTGGTACTGCTCGGTGTCCTTGCGCTCGAAGCGGTAGCGGGCCGCGGTCGGCGACGGAGCGGGCAGGGCCTGCGGCGCCTTTCCGTTCGTCCGCTCCGAGATCGCGCGGACGGCGAGCTCGACGAACGCGTCGTGGTCGACCGCGCCGGCCGCCGCGATCACGACGTTGCCTGGGCCGTAGCGGCTGGCGTGAAAGCGCTCGATCTCATCGGGCGGTGTGTCCGCGATCACCGGCGCACGCCCGATGATCGCGCGCCCTAGCGGGTGATGCCCGAACACGGCCTCGCCCAGGAGGTCGAACACCTTCTCCTGAGGGTCGTCCTCGTACATCGCGATCTCCTCGAGGATTACGGCGCGCTCGGAGTCGATGTCTTTGAGGGCCGGGCGGAACACCATGTCCGCCATCACGTCGAAGGCCTCGGGGAGGTGCTCATCGATCACCCGGGCGTATACCGAGGTGGTCTCCTTGCCGGTGCCGGCGTTGAGCTCCGCTCCCATCGCGTCGAAGATCTGATCGATCTCGAGCGAGCCGTACTTGTCGGTGCCCTTGAACAGCAGGTGCTCGAGCAGGTGGGACAGCCCCGCGTGCTGGTCGTCCTCGCTGCGTGAGCCCGTGCCGATCCAGAACCCGACCGAGACGGATCGGACCGAGGGCATCGCCTCGGTCACGACCCGTACGCCCGAATCGAGCGTGGTCAGCTTGTGCTGCTGGAGCACGTCTGTCTGCTTAGCGGCGCTCGGGATCGCGATCCCGCACGCGGTCGCCGTCGCGGGCGCCGTCGCGGGGGCGGTCGCCGTCACGCGGGCGGTCACGGTCGCGGCCGCGGCCACCACGGTCACGCCCATCGCGTCCGCCGCGGTCGCTGCGCTCCCGGCGCGGCGGACCGCTGTCGCCGGTGCCGACCGCAGCCAGCTCCTCGACGCTCTTGCCCGCGATGTCCGGATCGTCGGCCAGGCGCAGCCCGATCCGGCCGCGCTCGCGGTCTACCTCGACCACCCTGACCTGCAGCTCATCGCCCTTGTTGAGGACCTCTTCGACCGACGCGATTCGCCGTCCGGGCGCGACGTTCGAGATGTGCAGCAGGCCGTCGGTGCCCTTGGAGAGCTCGACGAAGGCGCCGAACGCGGTCGTCTTGACGACCTTGCCGGTGAACTCGTCGCCGACCTCGACCTCCTTGGTCATCGAGCGGATCCGATCGACCAGCGCGTCGCCGCGCTCGCGATCGGCCGCGTACACCAGCACCATGCCCTCGTCGTTGACGTCGATCTGGGCCTCGAACTCCTCCTGGAGCGCGCGGATCGTCTCGCCGCCCTTGCCGATCAGCAGGCCGATCTTCTCCGGGTCGATCTGGACCGAGGAGATGCCCGGCGCGTACTTGGACAACTCAGCGCGCGGCGCATCGATCACCTTCGACATCTCGCCGAGGATGAAGGTCCGGGCCGACTTCGCCTGGGTCAGCGCGTCGCGCATGATCTCGAACGTGACGCCTGTGATCTTGATGTCCATCTGGAGCGCGGTGATGCCGTTCTCGGTACCGGCGACCTTGAAGTCCATGTCGCCGAGATGGTCCTCGACCCCCGCGATGTCGGTGAGGACGATGTAGTCGTCACCCTCCTTGATCAGGCCCATCGCGATTCCGGCGACCGCCCTTGGGAGCGGCACGCCGGCGTCCATCAGGGACAGGGACGAGCCGCACACGGACGCCATCGAGCTCGAGCCGTTCGACTCGAGGATGTCGGATACCACGCGGATCGTGTACGGGAACTCCTCCTGGCTCGGGATCATCGGGACGAGCGCCCGCTCGGCGAGCGCGCCGTGGCCGATGTCGCGGCGCTTGGGCCCGCGCATCGGGCCGGCCTCGCCGACTGAGAAGCCGGGGAAGTTGTAGTGGTGGAAGTAGCGCTTGCTCGTCTCGAGACCGAGCGTGTCCAGCCGCATCTCCTCACGAGTCGTGCCCAAGGCGACGACGCTTAGTGCCTGCGTCTGACCGCGGGTGAACAGGGCCGACCCGTGGGCCCGGGGGGATACCCCGACCTCGATGCTGATCGGCCGGATCTGGTCCGCGGTTCGCCCGTCGGGGCGCTTCTTCTGGACCGCGATCCGTTCGCGGATCAGCGTCTTCTCGAGCTTGTCGAACGCGCGCTGGGCGTTCGCCCGGTACTCGGGATAGGTCGCGGCCTCGGGATCGCCGGCGTACTGCTCGACGACCTTCTCCTCGACCGCCTTGCACGCCTCCTGGCGCTCGAGCTTGTCCTCGACCTGCGTGGCGGCGTCGAGCGCATCGCCGTACGAGGCCTTGATCTGCTCGTACAGCTCCGCACTGACCTCGGGGATCTCGACGACGGTCTTCTCCTTGCCGGCCTTCTCGGCCAGCTCGCGCTGGGCCGCGCAAAGCTTCTTGATCTCCTCGTGGGCGATGTCAAGGGCGTCGAGGATCTCCGCCTCGGGGATCTCGTTGGCGCCCGCCTCGACCATCAGGATGGCCTCCTCGGTCCCGGCCACGATCAGGTCGAGGTCGGTGTTGTCGACCAGGTCCTCCTCGTTGGGGTTGACCACGAAGTTGCCGTCGACCTTGCCGATCCTCACCGCGCCCACGGGCGTGGGAAACGGGATGTTGGAGACCATCAGCGCAGCCGAAGCCCCGTTCATCGCGAGGATCTCGTACGGGTTGACGTGGTCGACGCTGATCGGCAGCGCGACGAGCTGGGTCTCGTACCGCCAGCCCTTGGGGAACAGCGGGCGGATCGGACGGTCGATCATGCGCGCGGTCAGCGTCGCCTTCTCGCCGGCGCGTCCCTCGCGCTTGAAGAAAGAGCCGGGGATCTTGCCCGCGGCGTACATGCGCTCCTCAACGTCAACCGTCAAAGGCAGAAAGTCCACGTCCCGCAGGTTCCCGGCGGTGGCGGTACAGAGGACCACGGTGTCGCCCGCACGGACGACTACGGCGCCGGAGGCCTGCTTGGCCAGCTTGCCTGTCTCGAACGAGATCTCCCTACCTTCGATCTCCGCGGACACGCGCGTGACGGCGTCACTCATATTCAATTCCCTTCCTACCCCGCCCTTCGGTCGGCGGAGTCCTTCTCGTTCTCATCGTTTGTTCCGAACGGCACTGATGGTAGCGGGGAGCTGCCGACCGGCGCGGTGGCGTGGTGGGGTGTGGGCGGGCGTGCGCGGTGGATGGCGCGGTGGGTCCCTCGATGGGTTGCGCGGTGGGTTGTGGACGCGTTGCGCGGGGTGGGTCGTGGGCGTCGCGCGGGGGCGGATCGTGGGCCGGTGGCGATTGTCCCCGGCGGCGGGCACGTCACCTCGCCGGCGCCGGCGGGCGGCACCCGCGATCTCTCGGCCGTACCGACCTGTCTAACACGACAACCGGCGCGGTCTGTTCCGACCTTGCCGAGCTGCGCACGTATATCGCGCGCTACACGTCAAGGTCCAGGAGCTCGGCCGCGAATGTCGTGCTATGCAGGTTGGTACGAGGCCTCGGTGGTCGGCCGCCGGCGCTGTGCCGCGCCGCCGGCTGGGGACCGCGCCTGGGTACGGGGCCGCCCGCCGTCGGCGACCGGGCCCTCCCCGTTGGTGGCGGCGGGGCGAGCATGCTTCCAGGTCAGGGCATAAAAAGGGCCGCCGCGCCCGCCGGCGCGACGGCCCTCCGACCGAGTCGTTTATGCGCCGAAGTCGAGGGCGCGACCCGCGCGGCGGCGGGCCGGCGCGGTCGTGCGAGTGCGACGCTGGAACGCGGTGCGCAAACGCGCCCGCTGATCGGCGATCGAGGCCGTGATCGACTTGTCGGCCACGATCGACCACGCGCACAGGCCGACGATCGTCACCAGGACGAAGGCGATGAAAAAGACGTTGAAGAAGACGATGACGGGGGTGCTCATGGGGGGCTCGCTTTCGTGGTCGGTTGATCTCGCACGATCATGATCGCCCCGCTCCGAAAGAGCACCGTCAGCTGAGCGTCGGACTAACGTAAGACCCCGGGTGCCGGCGCTGGAAATCCCACCGTTGCAGGGAATTCGTGTCCAAGAGAACCGCCTCGCCGAACCCCCGTGGGAAGCTAAGCGGACCGCCTGGTCCGGTTGTGATAGCCTAACCGGACCGTGCAGTCCACATTATCACGCCGACAGGGAGTCCTCTGATGACCGACAGCGCAGCGCCCGGCGCCCCGGCCGCCGGCGCGCCCATATTCACCACGAACGGCGCCTCACCCGCTTCGGCTAGCGCGACGCTCGCGCCCCCCGAGCCGACCACAGCCACCGCGCGCGCGGACGAGGGCCGCTACTCGAACCGCTGGCTAATCCTCGTGATCGCCTGCCTCGCGCAGTTCATGGTCGTGCTCGACGCCACCGTCGTCAACGTGGCGCTGCCGTCGATCCAGAAGGGTCTGCACTTCTCTCCCTCGAGCCTCCAGTGGGTCGTCAACTCCTACACCCTGATCTTCGGCGGGTTCCTCCTGCTGGGCGGGCGTGCCGGCGACCTCCTCGGCCGCAAGCGGCTGTTCATGATCGGCGTGGTGCTGTTCTCGGGCGCGTCGCTGCTCAACGGGCTTGCACAGTCATCGGGAATGCTGATTGTCGGCCGGGGTCTCCAGGGACTCGGTGGCGCGCTCCTCTCCCCCGCCGCTCTGTCGATCATCACCACCACGTTCGTCGAGCAGGACGAGCGCACCAAGGCGCTCGGCGTTTGGAGCGCGATCGCCGCCGGCGGTGGCGCAGTCGGGCTCGTTCTCGGTGGCGCGCTCACCCAGCTGGCGTCGTGGCCGTGGATCTTTTTCGTCAACGTCCCGGTCGGCGTCGCCACCTTGTTCCTGACGCTGCGATTCGTGCCCGAGTCGCGTGCCGACTTCGAGCACCGCGCGTTCGACGTTGCCGGCGCGATCACCGTGACCGGCGGCCTTGTTGTGCTGGTGTATGCGATCGTCAAGGCCCAGTCGTACGGGTGGGGTTCGGCGCGGACGCTCGGCCTGATCGCCGTGGCGCTTGTGCTGCTCGCCGCGTTCGTGGCGATCGAGCGGCGGAGCGTCGCCCCGCTGATCCGGCTCAGCATCTTCCGCGTCCGAACGCTCGCGGTCGCCAACGGCGTGCTGCTGTTGGTCGCCTCCGGGATGTTCGGGATGTTCTTCTTCGCGTCGCTGTACGTGCAGGAGATCCTCGGGTATAGCCCGCTGCACGCCGGCCTCGCCTTCCTGCCGGTGACCGCCGGGATCGTCGTAGGCGCGGGCCTCGCGCAGCAGCTGATCCGACGCCTCGGCGCACGGAACGTCGGGGTGATCGGGATCGTCCTGGCGGCGGCCGGAATGGTCGTGCTCGCCCAGGTGCCCGTCCACGGGACCTACGCGGCCGACCTCCTGCCGGGCCTGCTCCCGCTGAGCATCGGCATGGGCCTGGTGTTCGTCCCGATCACGCTGATGGCGACCGGCGGCGTCCAGCAGAACGATGCCGGCCTGGCCTCCGGCCTGTTCAACACCTCTCAGCAGGTCGGCGGCTCGCTCGGCCTGGCGATCCTGTCGACGCTCGCCGCGAGTAAGACGACGAGCGTGCTGAACGGGCTCCACGGGGCCGCGTCCACGGGCGCTGTCACGGCTGCCAAGGTCTCGGGTTATCACGTCGCGTTCATCGCGGCCGCGGTGATGCTCGCCGCCGGCGCCGTGATCCTCGCCACGGCGGTGCGGCGGCGCGACCTCGAGAACATCAGCGTCGAGCTGACGCCTTCCGCGGCCGTGGCATAGGAGAATTCCGTGTCGATGACGCCAGCCGAGCGGGGCCTACGCGCCGATGCCGAGCGTAACCGCCGGCGGCTGCTGGATGCAGCCGAGGCGCTGTTCCGCGAGCGCGGACTCGACGTCGGCGTCGCCGAGATCGCCGAGCAGGCTGGCGTCGGCCGCGGAACGCTGTTCCGCAACTTCGCCTCGAAGGAGGATCTGATCGTGGCGATCGTGGTCGAGCGGATGCGCGACGCCGTCGAGCACGCCCGGGCGTTGCTGGACGCGGACGACCCGGCCGAGGCGCTGTTCGAGTTCCTCGGGGGCGTCGCCGGGCGCCAGCAGCTCGATCGGGGGCTGTTCGAGGCGGTCGAGGACGTATGGCTGGCCAACGACGAGATCCGGGCCGCCCACGCCGAGGTCGTGGGCGTGATCGGTGAGCTGCTCGAGCGCGCGCAGACGGCGGGGGCGGTGCGTCCGGACGTCGGCGCCATGGACGTCCTGATCATGTTCAAAGGCGTGTGCGAGGCCGCCTCCGCACTCGCGCACATCGACTCGGACATTGTCCGCCGCCAGCTCGATCTGCTTCGAGCGGCGTTGAGAGCCGACCCGGCGTCGCAGCCGCTGCGCGGCCGGGTTCTCACGCTCGACGACGTCGAGCGCGCCGCCCACAAGGCGACGACGCCAGTCAAGCCGACGACGCCCGTCAAGCCGGCGGCGACCGCACCCTAGCCGCCGGCGACCGCGGTCAAACCCGCGGCGACCTCACCCTAGCCGCCGGCGACCGCGGTCGACCCCGCGGCGACCGCACCCTAGCCGCCGGCGACCGCGGTCAAACCCGGGACGACCGCACGCTAGCCGCCGTCGGGTCGAGCCGGTAGCCGACCCCACGCAACGTCGCGATGGTCACCGCGGACCCCAGCTTGCGGCGCAGCGCCGCGACATGGACGTCGACCGTCTTGGGCGTGATGTCGTCGGTTCCCCAGACGAGCCCGAGAAGCTGCTCGCGCGTGTGGATCCGGCCGGGGTACCGCAGCAACGTCCCCAGCAGATCGAACTCCCGGCGGGTCAGGTCCACCTCGCGCCCGTCGATCGAGCAGCGCCGCGCGCCGAGGTCGAGCTCGACGCCGCCCGTGCGCAGCACGGTTTCCTCGGTCTCGAATCCGCGCGCGCGTCGTAGTTGAGCGCGCATGCGGGCCGTCACCTCTGCCAGCGAGATCGGCCTGAGCACATAGTCGTCGGCGCCGGCCTCGAGCCCCGCGATGTGGGAGTTGTCGTGCTCGCGGGCGGTGAGCATGATGATCGGCACCGTCGATTCGTGGCGGACGCGACGGACGAGCTCGAGGCCGTCGATCTCGGGAAGCGCGGCGGCTACGAGGGCGATGTCGACTGTGCCGCGGCGCAGGAGCGAGAGGGCCTCGAGGCCGCTGTCGGTCTCGATCACCTGGAACCCCTCGCGGCGCAGGTGTGCAGTTATCGCCTGCCTGATGGCGCGATCGCTTTCAACAACCAAGGCGCGACCGCCGGCGGCGCTCATTTCCTACGTTGAGCTGCGGCAGCCATCACCGTCCCGTAACCGGCCCCAGGTACCGGGGGGCTCTGACGACAGCGATGATTGCGAACGTGATCATGACCCGGCTGGCCTTGGCCACGCTCGGGGCGGGTGTCGTACTCGGGGCGGGTGTCGTACTCGGGGCGGGTGTCGTACTCGGGGCGGGTGTCGTACTCGGGGCGGGTGTCGTACTCGGGGCGGGTGTCGTACTCGGGGCGGGTGTCGTACTCGGGGCGGGTGTCGTGCTCGCTTCTGCGCTGGAGCCGTCAGCGGGCGCAGACGCGCGCCGCTCCGACTGGCGCGGCCCGTTCCGCCGTCGTCTCGCTGCTCGCCACGTTCAGCGCAACGCCGCATCGAGCGCGACCGCCACGAACAGCAGCGCGAGGTAGAGCAGCGAGAAGTGGAAGAGGACGGCGGCGCGGCCCGGAGTGCCGTCCCGCCACAGGCGCCAGGCGAGCCCGATGAAGACGACGCCGAGCGCGAGCGCAGCGACCAGGTAGGCCACCCCAAACGTCCCGATCAACCCGGGTACCAACGTCAGGGCCACCAGCACGAACGAGTACACGAGCACTTGGCGCGCGGTCGCTCGCGCACCGCGGACGACGGGCATCATCGGGATCTGGGCCGCCGCGTACTGGCGCTCGAGCAGTAGCGCGAGCGCCCAGAAGTGAGGCGGCGTCCACAGCAACACGATCGCGAACAGGAAGATCGCGCCCAAACCGAGGTGGCCGTTCGCGGCGGCCCAGCCCGAGAGCGTTGGGATCGCTCCGGCGGCGCCGCCGATCACGATGTTCTGCGGCGTAGAGCGCTTGAGCCACAGCGTGTAGACGACGACGTAATACGCGCCGCCGCTGAGCGCGAGCGCCGCGGCGAGCAGGTTGTCGAATGCCGTCATGACAGCGAACGACGACGCCAGTAGCACCGCCGCGAACGCGACCGCCCGGTTCGGACTGATCCGTCCGGCGGCGACCGGGCGAGCGGCCGTCCGGGGTCCCATCAGCCGGTCGATGTCGCGATCGATCACGTGGTTGAGCGCGCTCGCCCCGCCGCACGCCAGGCCGCCCCCGACAACCACCGCCAACAGAGCCGTCAGCGACGGCGTCCCCCGGGCGGCGGCGATCATCGCGCACACCGCGGTGAGGACCAGCAGCGACATGATCCGCGGTTTGGTGAGTGTCAGATAGTCGCGCCACGCCGAAGGACCCGCGCCCACGCGGACCCGGCCGCCCGCGGCGCCCGAAACGCCCACCGCGCCCGAAACGCCCACCGCGCCCGAAACGCGCGCCGCCCCGGATACGCCCGCCGCCGCGGAGACGCCGGCAACCCGCGGAACCCCGGCAACCCCCGGGACGCCCGGCGCAGCCGCCCCCGCCTTCATCAGGGCTTCGGCGCCGGCGGGTTGGAAATCCCGGTCGTGGCGTGGGAAGCGTCGGTCAGCGGCACGTCCGCCTCGGAGGGATCGCCCGGGTCCCCGGCGAAGCGACGCCTGACCACCACGACGTACCAGACCGTGAGCGCGATCAGCACCGCGATCGGCAACAGCAGCGACAGGAGGGACCCGGCGAGGAAGTCTGCGAGCGGGAGCGGTGTCATTGGTCTCCTTCTCAGGCGGTGAGCGCGGGACGGGGAGGCGGACTGCTCTCGGGCTCGAGCCAGCGGTAGAACCCGAACAGGGCGACCACCCCGTACGGGATCGAGCCGATCACCCACATGATCCCGCCGGCGAGCTGCTGATCGGTCAGGGCTGAGATCCCGCCCGGACGCTGGACGAGATCGGCGTAATGGGTATAGAGCGGATGCGGATAGAGAACGAGCGTGATCGCGAGCAGCCAGCCGACGATCATCCCCCCGATCACGTAGGCGATCCGCGCGGGCCACTCGAGCCGGGGCCGGAGGGGGCCCGGATCGATCACCCGGGCCCAGAAGAGCAGGCCGGTGAAGAAGAACATCGCGTGCTCGACCTGGTGGATTGCGTTCGAGCTCAGCGTGGCGTTGTACGCGAACGGTATGTGCCAGACGCACAGGGTCGCGTTGAACAGGATCCAGGCGGGGAGCGGTCGGGCCACCGCCCGCAGCGGCGCCGTCCACCGACCCCGCGCGATCGATCGCCCGACCGTGGTCCGCATCTGGATCGGAAGCGCTCCCCACATGCGCGGCCACGGGCGCCCGAGCAGAATCAGCGGCGGCGCCACGACCAGCAGGAGTACGTGCTGGAGCATGTGCACCCAGAACAGCTGATCGGCGTAGCCGTCGATCGGCGAGTCGAGCGCCAGGACGATCGACACAAGCCCGGCGACGAACGCCGCCGTGCACAGCGGCTCGTGCCGCGCCCTCACCGTGCGGGAACGTCCGCCCAGCCAGTACAGGATCCCGGCGGCCGTCACGTAGATGAGCGGGGCTTGGATCGACCAGCCGTGCCAGCTCATGGGTCAGACGATGTAGAGGACGATGAACGCCCCGACGCCGATCGCGACGTAGAACGCCCAAAAGAACGAGCACGCCTCGATCCCGGCCTGGAGGAGCTGGGCGTCGTCTGCGGGGACGCCCTCGGCGACCTCACGGTTGATGCCTCCCTCGCGCCGCGCGCGCCAGAAGCTCGCCACCTGGGTCTCGATCCAGTAGATGCACGCGATCGCGAACACGGCGTAGGTCGCCGTCCAACCCGTGAACACGCTGGCGTACCCGCCTTGCGACGCCCCGAAGTCGAGCCCGGGGTACTGGACGAACTGGAGGATGACCGCCACCAGCGCCAGCACGACCGCCAGGACACCAGCTCTGAACGTGTCGGTAGGCCGGGTCGCGGCGGCGCGGAGAAGCACGGCACTCAGCACGAGCAGGACCACGATCGCGATCCCGAACCCGATCGTCGGGTCCACCTTCCCGATCTTCCAGCTGTTGTTCGTGTCGAGCGAGCGCAGGTAGAAGTACGCGAACAGGAACGACAGGAAGTAGAACGAGACAACGCCGCACAGCAGACGCGCGGACAGCCATAGCGCCCGCGGCTGCCAGGTCGGGGGCTCAGGCTCGATGTGGCCGGCGAGCGGAGCGGAGGCTTCCATCGGCTAAGCCACCCCACCGGCCGGCGCCACAACCGGTGGTCCGGTCGGCTCGACACCGTATGGATACGGATCGGCATCGAACACCGGTATCCGGTCGAAGTCGTACGCCGGAACCGGAGTCGGCAGTTGCCACTCCGCCGACTTCGAGTGCCACGGGTTCGCCTCCGCCGGTTCTCGTTTGATGACCAGCGACCACACGACGTTGCACAGGAACACGAGCATCGACAGGCCGAGGACGAATGCAGACATCGACACCCAGTCGTTGAGCCCCTGGAGGTTCGTCGGGTAGGTGACCACCCGCCGCGGCATGCCCAGGAAGCCGAGCGCGAACAGCGGCGCGAAGGTCGAGTTGAACGCGATGAACATCGACCAGAAGTGGACCTTCGCCAGGCGCTCGTTGAACTTGAAACCGGTCATCTTCGGGACCCAGTAGTAGATCGCCGCGAAGAAGGTGAAGACCAGCCCACCCATGATCGTGTAGTGGAAGTGAGCCATCGAGAAGAACGACTGCCGTGCGTGGTCACGTCACTCGGGACGTCAGACAGGAACACGCCCGAGATGCCGCCGAACAGGAAGTTGAAGACCCACGCCAGGCAGAACAGCATCGGCACGGTGAAACGTATTCGCCCGCGCCACAGCGTGCCCAGCACGCACAGGAACGTGAACCCGGTCGGCAGCGAGATGATCTCGGTCGAGAGCATGTAGAACGGCCGCAGGTCGGCGTCGATGCCGCTGACGAACAGGTGGTGCTGCCAGACGAAGAAGCTGAACAGCGCAACGCCGATCATGCCCGGCGACCGCCAGGCGGTAGCCCCACAGCGGCTTGCGGGCGAAGACAGGCATCAGCTCGAGCACGATCCCGAAGCCCGGGAAGCGCGAGCACGTACACCTCGGGGTGTCCGAACACCCAGAAGAGGTTCTCGAAGAGGAACGGCGCTGCCGCCCATGCCCGGGACGAAGAAGGCCGTCTGCACCGTGCGGTCCATCGCGCCCATCAGCAGAGTCGCGATCAGCATCGGCGCGGCGAGCACCATCAGCAGGCAGGTCGCGAGCACCGCCCAGCAGAAGATCGGCAAGCCGCGACCAGGTCATTCCCGGGCGCACGCATGGTGACGATCGTCACCGATCAGGTTCAGACCCGAGCAGGCACATCGACATGACGACCAGCGCGAAGAACCCGATGTAGGCGTCGTAACCGGCGGTGCCCTGGTCGGAGAGCGGCTCGATAGCCGGTCCAGCCGGTCTGGAAGCCGCCGAAGAAGATCGTCGTGATCAGCACCACGCCGGCGGCCATCAGCAGCCAGAAGGTGAGCGCCTCGATCCGCGGGAACGCCATCCGCCGCGAGCCGATCATCAGCGGCACGACCCAGTTGGCGAACGGGCCGAGGATCCCCGAGGTCATCATGCCCATCATCATCGAGCCGTGCATGCCGACCAGCGTGAGGTACTGGTTGGCACCGAAGACGTGCGTCGTCGGCTGACAGCAGCTCGGTGCGGATCAGCATCGCGTTGAGGCCGCCGACGAAGAAGAACACGCCGATCCCGACCAGGTACTGCATCGCGATCACCTTGTGGTCGGTGCTGAGCCGGAAGTACTTCCCGATCCCCTCGCTCCTCGCTCTCGTGATCGGCGAGGGTCGGTGGATGACCGAGCATCCGCATGATCGGGTAGTTCAGGAAGCCGAGACCGACCAGGAAGCCGACCACGCCGCCGAAGTAGCCGAGCAGGATCTGCGATGTCGTTCTGCCCGGCCGTCTTCGAGTAGTAGTCGATGCTTGCGCCCGTGGAGCGACCGCCGATCAAGTACCCGATCCAGTAGCCGACTACGCCCCGAGGATGATCCCGGTCAGCAGGTTGAAGCCGATCAGGCGCCGCCGCAGCGGGCGGTGCTGTCGGCGTCGTCGCGATAGTGGTCATCCACCTCTCCTCTGCGGGTCCGGGAAGTACGTCGTCGAGTAAGGCGGCAGCGACTTGGTCGCCGGCGCGTACTGCATCTGCTGCGCTCGTGATCCAGGAGGCGAAGTGCGGCCTTCGAGCACGACGCTGCCCGGTGTCGAACATGTAGCCGTGCCACACGCCGCAGAGCTCGGCGCAGTGGATGTTGAAGGTCAGCGGTGCCTTGGTCGTTGACGTAGGCGATGTTGTCCTCACCCGGGTTGGCGTCGGCCTTGACGCCGAGCTGGTAGGCCCAGAACGAGTGGACCACGTCAAGCGAGGTCACGTGGAACTCGACCGTGCGTGTTGGCCGGGATCACGAGGTTCGGCGTCTCGACCCCGCCGTAAGCCGGGTAGCGGTACGTGAACTGCCACTGCTGGGCGATCACCTGGACCTGGAGCGGCGTGGTCGCCTTGGCCCCGTCGGAGTCGGCGAGCGGGTCGGGCCCTGGCCGCCGCCGGCGCCGTCCTGGAGCAGCTCGCACGGAGCCGAACGCCGGCGAGGAACAGCACCAGCGTGGTCGTGATGACGAGCCACCACATCTGGATGCTCGAGTTGCCGCGTGATCGCGGGGCCGTCGAGCACGGGGCCGTTGGGGTCGCGCTCGCGGAATGCGACCAGCGCGTAGCCGAGGTACACGAGCACCGCCATGGCCACCGGCACCGACGAGCGCCAGCAGCACGATGTTGTCAGCTGTCCTGGCCCGACGCCTGCACGCTGCCGTTGCCGGGCGGCAGGCCCGGCGCCGAGCACGAAGATGACGATCGGCGTCAGGATCGCCGGTCGCGATCAGCCAGAGGAGCGCGACGCGGCGGAAATGGGGGGTTCTGTCAGTCGCGCGTCCCTCACACAACCTTCAGGAAGCCGTCCATGTAGCCGACGGTCTGCATCGGCCCGCCGAAGCCCTCGATGAAGCCGGCGGCGCACGGCACGAAGCACTGCCAGCGGTAGAGGCCCTTGGCCCGGCGTCCGGAACGTGAACGTGATCGTCGCGTGGTCCGTGCTCAGCGAGCACGGCGCGTTGCCGCACGGGTTCTTGGCGTTGCTCGAACGCCCTGAAGCGGCACCGAGAGGCCCGATCTGCGGGATCGCGAAGACGTGCGAGGCGGTGTTGGGGTTGATCGACCGAACGGTCTTGCCGTTCAGCTGGAACGTCCCTCCGACGGTCCCGGTGCGCCTGCGAGAGGAACGGGTTGCGCAGCCCGGAATCGCCGTCGAACTGGTAGATGGTGACGTGCACGAGCGTGTTGGCCGGCAGCGACGTAGGTCGTCTTGTGCTGCCAGTTCGTGCCGTTTGGCGTTCGGTCGACGTAGTACGAGACCCAGGTGGGATGCGGGTCGTCGCTCGGCTGCCGGCACCGTCGCCAGCGTAGAGGCTGCGCGCCCCCGGCGGAGCTCTGGGCGGTCGCTGCGCGAGCCCGGCACGTTCGTCAGGTATAGGACTACGTACGCCGCGATGGCCGCGGCACACAGAGCGCGTTGCGGAGAGGACAAGTAATGATCGTTTGACCATCGGTGGCCGCGAACATATAGGGTTCCCGTACGAGCAAGGGAGGGGCTCATGACAAGCTTCATCTAACCGTCATCTAGGGAAGGGCCCTGCCGCGACGCGATGTCATCGAGCCGTCATTTCCGGTGGAACATCTGCCGCCGCCGTGGTATAGGCAGCCAAACGCTGTCAGTCCGGGGGGGACGACGGCAGGAGATCGCGCTGATGCGGATCCTGATCGTCGAGGACGAACCACGGATTCGCGACTTCCTGACGCGCGCCTTCGAGGCCGAGGGCTTCACCGTCACCGCCGTCGACGGACGGCAACTCCGGGCGTGCGCGCGCGCATCAGCGGCGAGCACGACCTGGTGGTGCTCGATCTGCTGCTGCCGGGGCTGCAACGGGCTCGAGGTGCTGCGCGAGATCCGCTACCACCAGCCCGACCTGCCGGTCCTGATCCTGTCGCGCGCAGGTCCGACCTGGCGACGAGGCTGCGCGGCTTCGAGCTCGGCGCCGTCGACTACCTGGCCAAGCCGTTCTCGCTCGACGAGCTGCTCGCGCGGGCGCGCGTCCACCTGCGCCGGGCGCGCAGCGCCGACGATCGCTCGGTGATCTCGAGTCGGCGGGCTGGTGCTCGACCAGAGCACCCGCCAGGCGCGCATCGGCGACCTCGTCGTCGACCTGTCTGACCGCGAGTTCCAGCTCCTGCACTACCTGCTGACGCACGTGGGCGAGGTGGTCAGCCGCGAGCGGCTGCTGTCCGAGGTCTGGGGGTACGACTTCGATCCCCGATCGAACGTCGTCGATGTCTGCGTCCGCCGGCTGCGTCGGCGGCTCGGTCCGAACGGCCCGATCGAGACGGTCCGCAATGTCGGGCTACCGTGCCGCAGCCTGAGCTGCCGCCGCGGTCTGACTCCGCCGCTACGCGCCGGAGCTGCTCTGGGGCGTGTTCGCCCTGGCCGAGCTTCGTGGCGATGCTGGTGTGGCCCGACCTGGGAGACGATCCCGTTCTTCCTCGTCTGGATCAGCCTCACGCTCGTCTACGGGCTGCGCGTCTGGGCGCTGCGGACCGACGTTCGTCGTGCTGCTGCGTGCGTGATGGCGCGACGGCGTGCCGATCGCATTCGACGTGATCCGCGGCACCAGGACTGGAAGATTGGTCCGAGGTCCCGCTGATGGCGATGATGTTCCTCGCGATGGTCTGGCACGCGCGCGGGCGCGTGGAGGCGCTGCGTGACAGCGAGCGACCACGCCGCGGAGCTGCACGCTCGATGCTCGAGCGTCAGGAGCGGTTCATCCACGACGCCTCGCACGAGCTGCGAACGCCGGTCACGATCGCCCGCGGCCACCTGGAGCTGCTGCTCGGGCGACGCGGCGAGACATCCCGAGCTCGACGTCGCGCTCGACGAGCTGTCGCGCATCGACGCGATCCTCGGCCAGCTGCTGCTGCTGGCCACGGCCGAGCAGCCGGACTTCGTCCAGCTCGAGGAGATCGACCTCGAGTCGTTCCTCGAGGACGTGTTCATCCGCTGGTGGGAGGTCGCGCCTCGAGCTTGGCGGCTCGGCCCGCTCGTGGCCGGGCACCGTACAGGTCGATCCCGACCGTCTGCGCGCCGCGCTCGACGCGCTGCTCGAGAACGCCGTCAAGTCACTCGACGAGCACGACGCCATCGAGCTGCGCGCGCTGGTGGACGGACCGGGGCGAGGTCGTGATCGAGGTCGAGGACGAGGGCTTCGGCGTCCGGCAGGACGCGATCGAGCGGATCTTCGCCCGCTTCGGCCGCGCCGACGCGGCGCGCACGCGGTCCGCCGGCGGGGTCGGCCTGGGGCTCGCGATCGTCGACGCGATCGCCAAGAGCCACGGCGGGCACTGCACGGTCCTCAACACCGGCCACGGGTCGACGTTCGCGCTCCGGCTGCCGGGCTTCGTGCCGGCGGGCTCGCCCCACCCCTCGGGCTCCCCCCACCCCGCGGGCCTGCCCCACCCCGCGAGCTCGCCCCACCCGTCGGGCTCCCCCCACCCCGCGGGCTCCCCCCACCCCGCGGGCCTGCCCCACCCCGCGAGCTCGCCTCAGTCCGCGGGCTCGCCTCAGCCGGTGCGGGCGCTCAGCTCCGCCGGCAGCTGATCATCGATGTGCCCGGCGTAACGGCGGCCACCGGCGATCAGAGTCGGCGTCGTCACGATGCCGCCGCGGACGCCGGCCTCGAAGTCCTCGCGAACCCGGGCGCTTACCGACGTGCTCCGCCGATCGGCGTCGAACCGCTCGAGGTCGAGCCCGAGCGTTCGCGCCCGGTCCCACAGATGCGGATCCTCGAGCCGTCCCTGGTCGGCGAACAGCAGGTCGTGCATCTCCCAGAAGCGCCCTTGAAGCGCCGCCGCCTCGGCCGCGCACGCCGCCGGCCACGCCCGGGGATGGCTCGAGCGAACCGGGAAGTGGCGAAAGGCGATCCTTAACGCGGACCGGCTGAGCTTCAGCGACGCGGCCGCGCAGTACGGGCATTCGAAGTCCGAGTAGACGATCACGAGCTCGTGGTCGTCGGGCCCCGTCACATGATCGTGTGCGCGCAGTCCCGGAAGCGGGGCCGAGCGGAGATCGCTCAAGTTAGTGACCGTTTCCGGTCACGGCACTTGAGGGACGCGGGCGGCGGTCGCGTCGAGGCCGTCGAAGATGAGGTTGGCCCCGGGCAGCTCGGTTGGCACCGGCGCCTGGTAACTCCAGCCCACCACGGCGTCGGGCCCGACGATCACGAGTGCGCGCTGCGGGAAGCCGCCGGGGTGGTACACGCCGAAGGCGCGGCACGCCGCTCCCTTGGGCTCGAAGTCCGACAGCTGCGGAATGTTCACGCCGAGCTTCTCGCGAAATGCCGTCTGAGACCAGCGGGCGTCACAGGAGACGCCGTACATCGTGACGTCGCGCTTGGCCAGGTAGTCGCTGAGCACGTCCTCGTACAACGCGATCTGATCGGTGCAGACCGGGCTGAACGCGAACGGATAGAACACGAGCACGGTCGTGTTGCCCTCGAGATCCGCGCGCGTGAACTCGCTGCCGTCCTCGCGCTGGAGCGTGAACTCCGGGGCGGAAGTCCCCGCCTGGATCGGTCCGCCGGAGGAGGGCTCGCTCACCGTCGCAGGCCGAGCTCGCGCAGGATCGTGCGATAGCGCTCCAGATCCTCGCGACGGAGGTAGTTGAGCAGCCGGCGCCGCCGCCCGACGAGCATCAACAGCCCGCGGCGGGAGTGGTGATCCTTGCGATGCTCGCGCAGGTGCTCGTTGAGATCGTTGATCCGCGCCGTCATCAGCGCGATCTGGACCTCGGTCTTGCCGGTGTCGGCAGGACTGTCTCCGAACTTGGCGGTGAGCTCTTGCTTGCGTTCCTGGGTGATAGCCATCGGCTCGATGAGGCTAGCAGGCCGCTCGTCGACCGGGTCGCCGGCCGGACCTGGTCGGTCCCTATCCGCCGGCCTGCCGGCAGAGCTCGCGCGTGAGCTCGATGTCACGCTCCATCTGCTCGACCAGCGCCTCGGGTGACTCGAACCGGCGCTCGCCGCGCAACCGCGCGAGGAAGTCGATGCGCAGCGTCTGGCCGTACAGGTCCCCGGCGAAGTCGAGCAGGTAGGCCTCGACTAGCAGCCCCCGGCCGGTGCCGAACGTCGGCCGGACGCCGATGCTGACCGCGGCGCAGGCCTCCGCCGTGCGGGCGGCGTAGATGCCGTGGCCAGGGCACACGAGCGCCTCGTCGGGCACGATGTTGGCGGTCGGGAACCCGAGCGTGCGGCCCCGCTGGTCGCCTTTCACGACCTCGCCTCGCAGCTGGAACGGGGCGCCAAGAAACCGCGTGGCGGTTTCGACCTCGCCGGCGAGTACGAGCCCACGGATGTGGCTCGAGGAGACGATCTCGCCGTCGACCTCGACCAGCGGCACGACCCGCGTCTCGAACCGCTCGTCGGCCGCCAGCATCGCCGGGTCGCCAGCCGCGCGATGCCCGAATCGGAAGTTCTCTCCCACCGACACATGCGTCGCCTGAAGGCGCTCGACCAGCACGTGGTCGACGAACTCCGCAGCCGTCTGGTGGGCGAACCCCTGGTCGAAAGGGATTACCACGAGCTCCTCGACGCCGAGCTGCGAGATCAGCTCCGCCTTGGCCTCGAGGCTCGTCAGCAGCTTCGGCGCCGCCTCCGGCCGGACCACTCGGAGAGGGTGAGGCTCGAACGTGAGGACCGTGTCGCTGCCGCGGATCACCTCGCGGTGTCCCAGGTGGACGCCGTCGAACTCGCCGACCGCTACTCGCCGCGGCCGCTCCCGGACCTCGGAGAGCATCGTCACTTGCATCGGCGCAGAAGGCTAATGGTCCGGGATCAGCCTCGAAGGCCGACGACGGGTCCGAGCACGCCCTCGCCGCGCGGGGCCGCCAGCGCGATCAGGCCGTCCGCGTCGGTGAGCCGGACGACATCCGCGCCCCCGGCGTCCCCCGCGATCGCGCCCCCGTGAGCAGCTCGCCGTGCGCCCTCGGGGTCGAGCCGGACCTCGGGCATGAACGACAGCGCTTCCGACAGGCCGATGATCCGCTCGGAATCCGCGTCCGCGACCGAAAACGGGCCGATCTGAGTACGGCGGAGCGCCTCGCAGTACGCGTCGCCGAGGTCGGCGATCAGGCTCCGTACGTATGTCCCTGACGAGCACTCGATCACGAATCCGCGTCGGTCGCGATCTCGCCACCGCTCCTCGAACCGGTACACCTCGACCACGCGCTCGGCGAGCTCGACCTGCTCCCCGGCGCGAGCGAGCGCATACGCGCGCCGGCCGCCGACCTTGACCGCCGAGTACGCCGGCGGCCGCTGGCGCACCGAGCCTGTCGGAAGCTCGAGGTCGCCGGACGGGACCACGCCGGTCTCAACCACCTCCCCTTCGGGGTCTCCGGTGGACGAAACGGCACCGAACCGCGCCGTTGCCTCGTACGTCTTGCGCAGGGCCATCAGGAAACGCTGCACGCGAGTGGCGCGACCGACCAGGATCAGCAGCAACCCGGTCGCGAACGGATCGAGCGTGCCCGCGTGACCGATTTTGCGCCGGCCGAGCGCGCGCCGCATCCGCGCGACCACGTCATGCGAGGTGATCCCGGCCGGCTTGTCGTACAGAACGATGCCGTCGGGCGTGCCGGCGCTCACTGGGAGCGCGACCCCGACAGCTGCTGCGCGACTTCCTCGCGCAGGAAGACGACCAGCTCGTCCAACTCGAGCGAGGTCGAGAAGCCCGCCGCCTGACGGTGACCGCCTCCGCCTTGGGCGCGCGCGATCGCCGACACGTCCACGCGCTCGTCGCTGGCGCGCAGCGACACCTTGCGGGCGAGACCGCCGTCGGAGTTGCCGGTCCGCTCCCGGATCAGGGCCGCGACCGCCGTCCCCTCGACCGCGCGCAGGTGGTCGATCACCCCTTCGGAATAGCTCTCCTCCGCTCCCGAGTCCGCGAAGTCCTGCGCGTCGAGCTCGGTGACCGTGAGCCGCCCGCCGTCGTACCGGTGCACCTTCGCGAGCCCGCGCGCGAGCAGGGCGAGCTTGCCGTAGGGCACGCCCTCGTACACCCGCCGGTAGATCTCGTGAACGTCGACGCCCGCCTCGATCAGATCGGCGGCCATCACGTGCGCCCGGGGCCCGGTGTTCTCGTACATAAAGCGACCGGTGTCAGTTATCAGGCCGACGTACAGCGCCTCGGCGATGCTCAACGTCGGCTCGACGCCCAGGCCGTACATCAGGTCCCACACGATCTCGGCCGTGCACGATGCCTCGGGCAGCACATAATTGATCGTGCCGAACAGCGTGTTGTCGTGGTGGTGGTCGATGTTCACGGTGCGAGCCCCCGGCCGGCGAAACGCCACCGCCGGGTTGCGCTCGAGGTTGCCGCAGTCGAGAAACACGATCGTGCGTTCCTCCAGGTCCTCGGGCGGCGACTGCACCAGCCCGGGGAGGGCGAAGAACCGGTACTCGTGCGGGAGCGGGAGCTCGCCGGCGTCGATGAACATCAGGCAGTCGTGCCCGAGTGCGCTCAGGATCTCCTGTGTCGCGATCAGCGACCCAAGCGCGTCGCCGTCGGGATTCTCGTGGGTTACGACGATAAGCTTGTCGGCGGAGCGGAGCTCCGTCAGCACTTCGTCGCGGTTTGCACGAGCTCCGTTGTCACCCATCCAGGTCCGGTCCCTGGTCGATCAGCTGTGAGATCCGCATTCCACGATCGATCGACTCGTCGTACTCGAATGTGACCGTCGGGGTGTGCCTGAGTGACAGCTCGGCCGCCACCCTCCCCTGGAGGAAGCCGCGGGCGGAGCGCAGGCCCTCGAGCGTCTCCGCGCGCACCTGCTCGTTCCCCAGAACGCTGACGTAGACGCGCGCATGGCGCAGATCGGGGCTGGTCTTGACTGCGGTCACGGTCACGAACCCAACACGTGGATCCTGGAGACCTTTCGCGATCGCCTCGCTGAGAACCTCTCGTACGGCCTCGTCGACGCGGCGCATCCGGCCGTCGGCCATCCTACCCGCTCCCCTGAAGTCGAGTCATCATGCGTTGACGGCTCATTCGCATAGGTCATCGACCGAGGTGAGGATCCGCTCGACGCGGACGTTGTCCGGCCAGCGGGCCTCGAGCCACCGCTCCACGTTGTCCGCGGCCGCCGCGAGCACGGGGAGCGAGCCGCCCGTCAGCGCGGCCGTCAGCCTGGCCCTTTGCCAGAGGTCCTGATGGTCGACCTCCGCGACCGCCGCCCCGAGGCGCCCATGGAGCTGCGCCTTGATCGAGGACAGATCCTTGCGCTTGCTCTTGAGGCTGCCCGCATCGGGAAAGTGCAGATCGATCACGAGCACCGCGACGAAGCCGCTGTCCGACATCGCCGACCACCCTAGACCAGCTACTAGACGAGCTCGCGTTCGACCTGGCGCGTGGCGTAGGTCTCGAGCACGTCGCCTTCCTTGACGTCGGCGAAGTCGCGGAGCACGATCCCGCAGTCGTAGCCGGCCGACACCTCGCGGACGTCCTCGTTGAAGCGGCGCAGGCTCTGGATCTCGCCGTCGTAGACCACCGTACCGTCGCGGACCAGGCGGACCTTGGATCCGCGCGTGATCTTGCCCTCGGTGACGTGGCAGCCGGCGATCGTCCCCACGCGGGAGGCGCGGAAGATCTGGCGCACCTCGACCGATCCGAGCGCGTCCTCCACCTCCTCGGGGGCGAGCATGCCCTGCATCGCGTCGCGGAGTTCCTCGATCGCGCGGTAGATCACCGCGTAGTGACGGATCTCGACGCCCTCGCGGTCGGCCACCTGCCGGGCATCGCCGACCGGTCGCACGTTGAAGGAGAGAATCACCGCGTCCGAGGCGGAGGCGAGCATCACGTCAGACTCGGTCACCGCTCCCACGGCGCCGCGGATCACGTTGACCGAGACCTCGTCCTGCGGCAACTTGGCGATCTCGTCCTCGATCGCCTCGAGCGAGCCGGCGACGTCGGACTTCAGCACGAGGTTCAGTTCCTGCACGCCGCTCTTGAAGATGTCCTCGAGCGAGACCTTCTTGCCCGAGCGCCGGGCCAGCGCCTCGGCCTTCAGGCGGGTGGCCCGCTCGCCCGCGAGCTGGCGCGCGCGCCGCTCGTTCTCGACGGCGCGGACGCGCTCGCCGGCCTCGGGCACGCCGTCGAAGCCGAGCACCTCGACCGGCTCGCCGGGAAGCGCCTGGCCGACGCGGTTGCCCAGGAAGTCGTTCATCGCCCTTACCCGGCCCCAGTGGGCGCCGGCCACGAGCGCGTCGCCGACCTCCAACGTGCCGCGTCCGATCAGGATCGTGACCACGGGGCCGCGACCGGGGTCGAGCTTGGACTCGATCACCGTTCCCGACGCCGGGGCGTCCGGGTTGGAGCGAAGCTCCTCGACCTCGGCCATCACCAGGATCGTCTCGAGCAGGTCCTCGAGACCCTCCCTGGTCTTGGCGGAGACGTTGACGAACTCGGTCTCGCCGCCCCATTCGACCGGTTGCAGGCCAAGCTGCGCCATCTCGGCGCGGACGCGGTCGGGCTGCGCGCCCTCCTTGTCGATCTTGTTGACCGCGACCAGCATGGGCACGCCGGCTTCCTTGGCGTGGTCGACCGCCTCCTCGGTCTGCGGCTTCACGCCGTCGTCGGCGGCGACCACGATCACGGCGATATCGGTCACCTTGGCGCCGCGCGCGCGCATCGCCGTGAACGCCTCGTGACCGGGCGTGTCGAGGAACGTGATCTCCTTGCCGTCCCGCTGGACCTGATAAGCGCCGATGTGCTGCGTGATACCGCCGGCCTCGCCGGCCGCGACCTGGGTCTGCCGGATCGCGTCGAGCAACGACGTCTTGCCGTGGTCGACGTGGCCCATGATGGTCACCACCGGAGCGCGCTCGACGAGCGTCTCCTCGGCGTCGTGGAACACGGGCTCGACGATCGTCTCGTCCTCGGAGTGGACCACCTCGACGGTCTTGCCGAGCTCGGCGGCGAGCACCTGGATCGATTCGTCGGTCAGCGTCTGCGTCAGCGTCTTCATCTCGCCGAGCGCCATCAGCTGCTTCATGATCTCGGGGACTGGGACGTCGAGATATTCGGCGACGTCCTTAACGGTCGACCCGGAGTTGATCCGGATCGCGTCGGGCTCCGCCAGCGCGGCCTGCGACATCGACGGACGCGACTCCGCTTCCTCGTCGTAGACGCCGCGGCGACGGCGTCCCCGGCGTTGACGGCGTGGAGGCTGATTTGTCTGGGCCGGGGGTCCGCCGGTGCTCCGCCGCGAAGCTTGCGAGTCGATGACCACTCGGCGGCGACCGCCGGCGTTGCCGGGCGCGCGCTCGCCCTGAAGCGAGTCGCGCGTCGGGCGCTTGTGGCCGCTGTCGCTCTCGCTGCGGCGAGACGGCTCGCCCTCGCTCTGGCGAGACGGCTCGCTATCGCTGCGGCGAGACGGCGCGTCCGATGCCGGGCGCGTCGGAGCGTCGGATCGTGGTGCGCCACCCGGCCGCTTCGCCGGGGCCTGGGGCCGAGCGGCGGGGGCATCCGCGCGCGCAGCGGGAGCATCCGAGCGAGCAGCAGGGCCATCCGAGCGAGCGGCGGGACCATCCGAGCGAGCAGCCGGGCCATCCGAGCGAGCGGCGGCAGCGTCCGAGCGAGCGGCGGGAGCATCCGAGCGAGCGGTCCGTGCGTCCGGGCGCGCTTGGCCTCGGCCACGCTGGGGACGCTCGCCGCCGCCGCCGCCGCTGCTGCTTTGCGCGGCGCGCTGCTGGCGCCCACCGTCGGCTGGTGCCGCGCTCTGACCGTTGCCGGCACCGTCGCCGAGGACGCGGCGAGCCTCCGCCTCGTCGACCGAGGAGGACACTGCCTTGACCTTCAGGCCGCCCGCCTGCAGTCGCTGCAGCACTTCCTTGGGCGGAAGTCCGCGCTCCTTGGCGATCTCATGCACGCGTTTGCTCATCTAGGTCAGTGTAGGCGCCTAGTCGCTGCCGTTTGCGGCGGCCTGCACCTGGTTGGTGTCCTGGCCCTCGAGCGCCTGGTGGGCCTCGATCCCGCAGTAGTGAGAGCCGGGCAGCGCGGCGTTCGGGCAGCGCCGGCCGTTGGAGAGGATCGCGTGGCAGCGGCCCTGCGTCTCCTCCTCCTCGTAGCCGTGCTGCGCTTCCTCGGCCGCGAACTCGGTCTCGGAGCGGATGTCGATCCGCCAGCCGGTCAACCTGGCGGCGAGGCGCGCATTCTGACCCTCGCGGCCGATCGCCAACGACAGCTGGTCGTCGGGGACGATCACGGTCGCCTGCTTGCCGGCGTCGTCGACGAGCACCTCGCGCACGCGCGCGGGCGAGAGCGCCTTGGCCACGAATCGGGCAGGCTCGTCGTTGTAGGGGATGATGTCGATCTTCTCGCCGCGGAGCTCGGACACGACCATGCGCACCCGCGAGCCGCGCGGGCCGACGCACGCCCCGACCGGGTCGACGCCGTCGACGTGCGAGACCACCGCGATCTTCGAGCGGTAGCCGGGCTCGCGCGCGACGTTGGTGATCTCGACCAGCCCGTCGGCGATCTCGGGTACCTCGAGCTCGAACAGCTGCTTGATCAGCTCCGGGTCGCGGCGGGAGACGATGATGCTCGGGCCCTTGGTCGAGTTCGAGACGTCCTTGATCACGGCCTTGATCCGCTGGGAGTGGTCGTAGCGCTCGCCCTCGACCTGCTCGGACTTGGGCAGCAGTGCCTCGACGCGCTCGCGCAGCTGCACGAGCGTGTAGCGCGAGTCGGACTGCTGCACGATGCCGGTGATGAGCTCGCCGACGCGGTCGCGGTACTCCTCGAACATCATGTCGCGCTCGGCCTCGCGGATCCGCTGGAGGATCACCTGCTTGGCCGTCTGCGCCGCGATGCGTCCGAAGTCGTGCGGCGTGACGTCCTCGGTCTCGATCTGGTCCTCGTACTCCTTGAGCTTCTCGAGGTCGATCTCGGGCTCGGGCGGCTCGCGCATCTCGCCGGTCTCGGGGTCGACGGTCGGCTGCTGGTCAGGCGTCGCCTCGACCAGCAGCTGCTCCTCGAGCTCGGGCGGGATCTTCAGCTCCCAGACCTTGAAGTCGCCGCTGTCGCGGTCCATTTCGACCTTGGCATAGCGGGCCGCTTCAGGCGTCTTCTTGTACGCCGACAACAGCGCGTCTTCGAGCGCCTCCATCAGCTTCTCGGACGAGATGTTCTTTTCGGCGGCGAGGCCACGAACGGCCTCGACGATCTCTCTCGACATGGCTTCAGTCTCCAGGTACGAGGTTGGAGCGGGCGATTTGCTCGTAGGGGATCGTGACCACGCCGTCCGGTGCGGCGATCGTCACGTCGCGCTCCGATGCGCCGACCAGCTCGCCGGTCACGCTCTTGTGGCCATCCCGGGCCTCCCGCAAGCGCACGCGTGCGCGCCGGCCGAGGAAGCGGGCGTAGTGCTGCGGCTTGGTCAGAGGACGGTCCTGCCCCGGGGAGGACACCTCGAGCGAGTAGCGGTCGCGATAGTCGTTCAACAGCCCCGAAACGAGCTCGCAGAGCGCGAGCGACACACCCTCGGGGTGATCGATGAACAGCCGCAACGTGGCGGGAGAGACGACCTCGATGAGCAGCACGTCGACCTCCGGCTCGCTCGCGGCGAGTCGGCTCTCGATCTCCGTTTGGAGGTTGCGGTCATTGGGCTGCACTTCGGAACTCCTCCGACACAAAACTCATAAAAAAGGGCGCTCTCAGCGCCCACTTTGGGTACTGCCACCGGACAGGGTCCCGGCGCTCGACTTCGGCACTGACGATAGCACCGGGAGGCGTGCCTGACACGCCTCGGCGCCCGCTTTGACTTATCGCGCTCGTGCGCGGATCGCGCTTCACGCGAGTGGCGCCGACGCGTGTTCAGGCCCGCCCCCTCCATTCGGGTCGCCGCACCCGGTCGCGTACGGCGCCCGGCCATCCCCTCGTGCTGCGCTTCGGTTTAAGCTGGGCCGGCCTCCGGCCGGCGTCCCTGGGACCGGGTGGCCCGTCCGGTCAGTGGTCGCTTTATTCGTCGGGGGAGTCGTCGCCGTCGGGGTCGTCGCCGGCGCGGGCGCGGGCGTAGTCGCGGTAGAGGCGGTAGTCGTGTCGGCCGGGTTGCATGCCGGCCGCCTGGGCGAGCGGCTGGCGGGCCTCCGCGTGACGCCCGAGCATCTGCAGCGAGCGGCCTAGGCAGAACAGCGCGTAGTCGTTCGTGGGCGCGCGGTCGATCACCGCCTGGAACTCGTCGGCGGCCTCCGCGTAGCGCTGCGCGCCGAACAGCGCGCGGCCGAGCGCCTCGCGGATCGAGGTCTTGTCGGGGGCGAGGTCACGCGCGCGCGCGAGAGGGATCGTGGCCTGGTGGTTGTGCCCCGCTTCGAGCAGCTCGGTGCCCCTTATGTACAGCTCGTAGACGTCTTCCATGGGCTCCCCATGTTAGTCGCGCCGTGGGCGGCGTTACTTGCGCGGAGCGCGGCGGTGGGGGCGCGGCGGCAACGCCCACAGCGCGCGCAGCGCCCCGCCGATCCCAAGCCCGGCGCGCAGCTGCGCGCGCAGTGCACGCCGCTGGCCGAGCGTCGGCACATCGGTGCCGCCCGCGAAGCGCGCGGCCCGCAGCGCGCGCACGTACGCAGCAGCCTCCGGCGAGGTCCGGAACCGCCGCTCGACGGCCGCGAGCGTCACGCCGCTGCCGATCGGTCGTCCGCTGCGCGCAAGCGCCCGCTCGAGCTCGGTGAGCATTCCGTCGGGACCGAGCGGCGCCCTCCGGCGCCAGGCGAGCAGCGCGGTCGCGACCAACGCCGCCAGCACGCCCAGGACCACGAACAGGAAGGTGTCGCTCGATCCGGCTCCGTGCACCGTCGAGGATCGGCCCCCGGATCCGGACGGGTTGTCGACGCGGCGTGTCTGGTGCTGGAACGGGCTCTGGCCGGTGAAGCTTCCCACCGAGGAGATCGGGATCCTGCCGCCGCGCGCCGGCGCGGCCGCCGGCGTCGGATCGAACGTCACCCAGCCGTAGTGCGGGAACCACGCCTCGACCCAGGCGTGCGCGTCGACGTCGTTGACCAGCCACTCCTTGTTCGCCGTGTCGTAGACACCGGTGGTGAACCCGGTCGAGACCCGTGCCGGGATGCCGCCCATTCGCAGCAGCAGCGCCATCGCTCCGGCGAACTGCTGGCAGTACCCGAGCTTGTTCTCGAACAGGAAGGTGAGCAGCGGGTACGGGGTGAGCGGCGGGTACTCGTCGTAGCTGAAGTTGTTCGCGGGTGAGAGGTAGCTCATCACGCGCTGGATGAAGGCGTACGGCGTCTTGGACTTGCGCGCGAGCCCCTGGGCGAGCGTGTACGCCGGCGAGTACGGAGAGCTCCTGATCGCGAGGGTCCCCGTGAATCCCGGCTGACCGGTCGCGTCCGTCGGCACGCCATGGCTGCCGAACGCGGGGAACATGACCGTCTGCGGGAGAACCCGCACGCCCGATGGGTTCTGCGGCAGCGTGAGCGCGAGATCGCCCTGCCGGACGCCGGCCGGGTAGTTCGTTCCCGCCTTCGCGAGCGCCGAAGCGTTCGGATGCGGGCTGTAGACCGACACCGTGTAGGCGTCGCCGGGACCGAGCGTGGTGGCGCTCGCCCACGTCCCGTCGCTGGACCCCGGAACGGGTGGCGTCGTCAGGTGGCCCGGCGGCTGCGTTGCGTATCCGGCCGCGATCACCTGCGTGGTGTTCATCGCGCGGATCGTGACCGTGAGGTTCTGGGAGTAGCGCCTGAGCGTGCGCTGGCTCACACCCGGCAGCCCGGCCCCGCTGCCGACGCCGCCGGCGGCCCAGCCCGACCCGTCGAAGTCGTCGAGGTTCTCGCTCTTCCAGTACTCACCGTCCCAGACCTTCGGCGTGGCGGAGACGTTGAGTACGGTGTTGCCGGTCCGCGGCCATATCAGCGGCCCGTAACGCTGCGTCCAGTCGAACCGCACCACATGCGCGGGGGTCAGGCCACCGGTCAGATTATGGGTGTTGATCCAGGGGGAGTGCCGGTCGAGAGCCGGGGCGAGGATCATCCCGACGGCTCCGGTCGTCAACAGGGCGAGCACCACACCGCCGCGTCGATCGGGCGCCACCCGCTCGCCCCACATGAAGAACGCCAGGAGGAGGAACAACACCAGGCCCTGCAGATACGCGAGATGGGGATACACGGACACGTCCGGCACCACCACGAGCGCGATCAACGGCAGAGCGGCGCCCGCGCGGCGCAGATCCCCGAGCCGGGCCGGTGCGAACGCCAGGAGGAAGGCGGCGTCGAGTAGAAGCACGGCGGCGCCGAGCAGGATCGTCACCCGCACCCACTGGTTGATCCCGGCGTAGGGGACCAGGATGCCCGGGAGCGCGGAGAGCCCCTGGCCGATCGCATCGACGGTGACCGCGACCCTGAGGTGAAGCGCCCACGCCAGCGGGACGCCGGCGATCGGGAACATCGCGAGGATCGCAATCAGCGCCAGCGGCGCGCCGAGGGCCGTCAGCGGCTGGGCCGCGCCGCGCAGCGCGGCGGCTGTGCGCTCGCGCTCGACGACGATCGGCCCGAGGCCGGCGAGCGCGAGTGCGACCGCGAGCATGCCGAGCAGCCTTCCCGTCGGCGCCGGGTTCATCAGCGTTCCCCAGCGGATGACGCCGTACAGGCCGAGAGCGCCGAACGCCAGGAGCCTGATGACCGGACGATCGCGTGGGCTGGCGACGTTCCGGTGGTGCGGTCCCGCGTCTTTGCGAAGCGGCGCCAGTACGGCGACCTGGGTGTTCGTCGTCACGCCGCTCGCTCCCTGACTCGCCGGCCGGCGCCGACGACGAAGCCCACACACCCGGCGACCTCGAAGCTCGCCTGCTGGCGGGGGTGGTTCGCGAGCGCCTTCGGAACCACGAGGATCGCGGCCCGGACGCCGGCGCTGGCAAGACCCGCGGGCAGCCGCGCGTGCGGCGCCGCGGCGACGTACAGGACCTGGGCGGAACGAGCACCGGCGGCGAGTCCGGGCGCCCGTGTTCCGGGGCCACCCTCGACCAGCGCGAGCCTGGCATGCGCCACGGGCCACGCGATCAGGTCCTTCTCGACCTCGAGCGGCCGGAACTCGCCCGGGAGCAGCAGGCCGCAACCGGTGCGGGTCCCGAGCTCGAGCACGAGCGAGGCGGCGGCGCGCACCGCGGCGTCGAGATGCTCGGAGCTGTGGGCAGACTCGTCGACCCGGGCGTCGACGACGACCAGCGGTCGCGTCTCCGTGTCAGAGCGCAAGCGCCGCTCGAGCAGGCCTGCGCCGCGCGCAAACGCGGCCCAGTGGATCCGCGACGCGGGCGTGCCCTGCCGATAGGGCCGAAGACCGTCGACCTCGGTGGCGCCGAACGGCTCGAGCGGGGCCGCCCCGGTGGCCCGCCGCCACTTCTCCCCCGCCCCAGGAACCCACTTCACCCGCTCGGTCCGGGGCAGCACCAGGATCTCCTGCGCGGGCGAGAGGCTCACGCGCTCCGCGCGCGCGAGCTCGAGCGCGTCGGACACGACCAGCGTCGGCGGCTCGATCCGCCTCATCCCGCGGCGCGGGAACGAGGCCACGATCCGGACGCTCGCGGAGCTGCCGCCGGAGACCATCGACATCGGCCCGCGGATCGAGATCGCCTCGCCCGCGAGCGGATCCTCGACGACCGCTCCCGGCAACCCCCAGGGTCCGCGCCGAACCTCGATCGTCGCCTCGATCGGCTCGTCCTCGATGACGCGCTCGGAGCCGAGCGTGCGCTCGATGCTCGCGCTGCGGGCCGCCAACGTCACCCAGGCCGGCGCGACGATGCCGAGGAGCGTGATCGCGACGCCCGGGACGAACAGCGGAGCGGCCTCGAACGTCAACGCGACCAGGATCAGGACCAGCCCCGATACCGCCACCGCGCCTGCCCGCTTCACCGCGCTCGTTCCTCCTCGGGCGGCGGGTCGAGCGGGTGGGCGGGCCCGGCGGTCACAACGCTCTCACCGATGCGACGGCATCGCTGACGACGTCCGCCGCCGACCGTCGCGCCGACTCGGGCGCCAGCACGAGGCGGTGGGCGAGGACGCTCTGGGCGAGTGCCTGGACGTCGTCGGGGAGCGCGTGGTCGCGGCCTTGCATCATCGCGTACGCCTTGGCCGCGCGCAGGAGCAGCAGGCCGGCACGCGGGCTCGCGCCCAGGTCGACGCGGGGGTCCTCCCGCGTACGCCACAGCAGCCGCACGATGTAGTCGCGCAGCGGCTCGGAGGCGCGCACCCGCTTGGCCGTGTCCTGAGCGGTGAGCACCTCGGCGGCGGTGGCGACGGGCGCAAGGGTCAGCACGCGGTCGCCGGCCTCGTGGTCGGCGAGCATCCCGGCCTCGGCGCCTCGCGAGGGGTACCCGAGCGTGATCTTGATCATGAACCGGTCCACCTGCGCCTCGGGCAGCGGGTAGGTGCCCTCGTACTCGATCGGGTTCTGGGTGGCGAGCACGACGAACGGGCGGGCCAGCTCGTGGGTGTGCACGTCGACGGTCACCCGGCGCTCCTGCATGCACTCCAGCAGCCCGGACTGGGTCTTGGGCGACGCGCGGTTGATCTCGTCGACGAGCACGACGTTGGCGAACACCGGGCCGGGGCGGAACTCGAACCGCGCCTCGCGCGGGTCGTACACGTTTGTCCCGACGACGTCGGCGGGAAGCAGATCGGACGTGCACTGGACGCGCGCGAACTGGCAGTCGATCGAGCGCGCCAGGGCCCGCGCCAGCGCGGTCTTGCCGACGCCGGGGTAGTCCTCGATGAGCACGTGGCCCTCGGCGAAGAGGGCGACCATCAGGTGCGTCAAGGTCTCGGTGCGCACCTGTACCGCGCCCCCGATGTTGCCCGCGAGTCGCCGCGCCAGCGCGGCGACGGCCTCACACTCGTGCGGCGCTACGGGTGTTTGCTCGGGCTCCATCCGTCCCACCCCTGGTCGTACGTAGTCGCTCCACTTCGTCTAGGACCGCCTCGGCGACCCGTTCCTTCCTGGCCCGCGGCACGTGGCGCTCGGTCCCGTCCGCGGCGACGATCGTAACCTCGTTGTCGTCGGACTCGAATCCGATCCCCGCGCCTGCGATGTCGTTGACCACGATCGCGTCGAGTCGCTTGCGCTCGAGCTTGCTCCGGCCGCGGTCGACGGCGCCCTGTCCATGCTCGGCGGCGAACCCGACGACGGTCTGATCCTCACGCCGCAGATCGACCACCGTGCCCAGCACATCCTCGGTCGGCTCGAGCTCGAGCTTCGGTACCCCTTCCTCCTTCTTGAGCTTGGTGTCGACGGGGCCGGCCGGCCGGAAGTCGGCGACGGCGGCGCTCATCAGCAATACGTCGCAGGTGGGCAGTTCGTTCCGAACCGCCTCGGCCAGCTCGGCCGCGGTCCGCACTTCGATCACCCGCACTCGGGCCGGCGACTCGAGCCCGACGTTCGCGGCGATGACCGTCACCTCGGCGCCGCGGCGGGCGGCCTCGCGCGCGAGCGCGTAACCCATCCGCCCCGACGAGCGGTTGCCGACGAAGCGGACGCTGTCGATCGGCTCGCGCGTCCCGCCGGCGGTCACCAGCACTCGCAGCCCCTTGAGCGAGGGCGGCCGCAACATCGACTCACACGCCTCGAGCAGGTCCGCCGGCTCGGGCAGCCGCC
This sequence comes from uncultured Solirubrobacterales bacterium, assembly GCA_963709205.1. Lineage (GTDB taxonomy): Bacteria > Actinomycetota > Thermoleophilia > Solirubrobacterales > Solirubrobacteraceae > Palsa-465. The sequence goes on along the minus strand of CAVPVP010000007.1, from coordinate 243,090 downwards.
CGATGCCGTGCTCTCCATGCGACGCCAGCTCGCCCTCGCCCGGGGGGATCACGGTCACGCCGCGCGAGCGCAGCAGCTCGAGGTTGGCCTGCGTGGCGGGGTTCAGGTACATCCGATTGTTCATCGCGGGCGCGACCGCCACCGGGCACGCCGCAGCGAGCGCCGCCGTGGTCACGAGGTTGTCCGCGTGGCCGTGCGCGAGCTTCGCCACCGTGTTAGCGGTCGCGGGCGCGATCAGGTAGAGCTCGGCGCGCTCGACGAGCGCCAGGTGGCTGATCGGCGCGCGTTCGGGCAGCGGCTCGCCGGGATAGGAGCCCCGCGCTGGGTCGGCGTCGAACTCGCTGGTAAGCACCGGGGCGCCCGCGATCCCCTCGAACGAGGCCCGTCCGACGAACCGCTCGCTCGCCGGCGTCTGGATCACGCGCACTGCATGACCCCGCTTGACCGCCAGCCTCGCCGCCTCGAGTGCTTTGTAGGCCGCGATCCCGCCGGTGACGCCGAGGAGCAAGCGCGCCATTTAGGGGGCTCCGCGTGACCTCACCGGTAGTGGTACTTCAGCTTGCCCTGCGCGACCTCTTCGAGCGCGATCGTCAGGTAGTTCTTCGACCGCGTCTCAACCATCGGAGGCGGGAACTCGTCGAACGTGCCCTCGCCGAGGTTGTGGTAGTACGAGTTGATCTGGCGGGCGCGCTTGGCGGCCACGATCACGCTGGCGTAGTCGGAGTCGACATGCTCGAGCAGCTTGTCGATGCGGGGTGAGATCAAAGCGAAGCCTTCCTTCCAGAAGAGTGTTGGTGACAGGTTAGCGAGGGAACCCCGCCCGCACCGCACGTTCCGCTGCTCGTACGGGCCGAGAAGGCCTAGGAGTCCATCGCCGAGGAGACGATGTCGACGAGCTCGTCGGTCGCCTCTTCGAGCCGGTCGTTGACGACGACGTGGGCGAACTCGGGCTGGGCCTCGAGCTCGCGCTCGGCGGTGCGGAGCCGCTCGTCGACCTGCTCGGGGCTGTCGGTGCCGCGGCCCACCAACCGCGCGCGGAGGGCCTCGCGGGAGGGCGGGGCGATGAACACGGCGACGGCGTCGGGCATCGCGCGGCGGACCTGGCGGGCGCCCTGGACCTCGATCTCGAGGACGACGCCCGCTCCGTCCGCCAGCCGGCGCTCGAGCTCCGAGCGCAACGTGCCGTAGCGGTTACCCGAATAGTGGGCATGCTCGACGAAGTCTCCGGCGGCCACTCGCTCCTCGAACGCCTCCGGCGTCAGGAAGTGATAGTCGACGCCGCTCTCCTCTCCGGCTCGCGGGCCGCGCGTGGTGGCCGACACCGACAGCTCGAGCTCGGGCATCCGCTCGAGCAGGCCGCGGATCAGCGTGCCCTTGCCGACACCGGACGGACCGGTGATGACGAAGACCTTGCTAGTGGTTGCCACCGCGAAAATGCGCCGTTCGAGAATCTATGGCGGGAACCACCGTGCTCCCCACGGGTCGGCTGGCGGTCAGCGGCGACGGGTGGTTAGCTCCGGGGCACCAGTCAGCGCCGCCGCATGAGCGCGACCAGCTCGCGCCGCTGGCGCTCGGACAGACCGCCGACCGTCTTGCTCGGCGAGATCTTGCACTGGCCCAGAATCTTGTTGACCTTGACCCGGCCGTATTTGGGGACGGCGAGGAGGAGGTCGAACACCTTGGCCGTGGCCAGGTAATCCGGTGGCTCGAGCAGGAGTCTGTCGATCGGCTGGCGACCGGCCTTGAGATCACGCTTGAGCTGCGCCCGTCGCGTGCGGATGTCGTTGGCCCTCTGAAGTGCCTCCATGCGTTGCACCAGAGAGCGCTCGGGCGCTGCGGTGGGCTTGGAGAGGGATTCGGTCACCGACGGCATGGGCGGCGACTATACATCTTGACGCAGGCCGATCAAGCTAAATCGCCCATATTCGACTCGACCTCAAGCTGAGCTAGAGCATTGTCGAGGATGGTTTCGACAAATCCCTAAGTTTGCAGGGGGTTTTTCTCCGGACCCAAAATGTTCACAGTGCGAACAAAGCCGGGTTGCCCACGCGTCTCCGGGAGCCTTGGCATCGGACGGCGGAGCCACTGCGGACCAGTTCGCGGGGCCTCCTACACGGCGGCACTTGCGAGGAGTTCTCCTAGCTCGGACGCGATCCGCTCGCCGGCGGCAGGATCGCGGAAACTTTCGGTTCCGACGGCCACCAAGGCTGCGCCCGCGCGCATCAGATCGTGTGCGTCCTGACCGGCCTGGATCCCACCCATCCCGATGATCGGAACCTCAACCGCCTGCGCGACGGCGTGAACCTGGGCGAGCGCTACCGCGCGCACCGCGGCCCCGGACACGCCGCCGGTGACGCCGCCGAGCCAGGGCGCGCCGGTCTTGGGGTCCAGCGCCATCCCCTTGACGGTGTTGATCAGCGAAACCGCATCGGCGCCCGCGTGCTCCGCCGCCCGGGCGACAGCGGGGACGTCGGTGGCGTTGGGCGTGAGCTTGACGATCAGCGGCTTGTCGGTCAGCAGCCTGACCCGGTCGACGAGTCTCGCGGTCTCGTCAGGGTCGGCTCCCATCACGAGCCCGGTCTCGACGTTCGGGCACGAGACGTTCAGCTCGAGAGCGCTCACCTCAGGGCGCTCGGCGAAGGCGCCGACGAGCTCGGCGACCTCGTCGCGGCTGAACCCCATGACGTTGACGATCAGCGGCACGGGCAGGCCCGCGAGCCACGGCAGGTCGTGCTCGAGGTATCCGCGCAGGCCCTTGTTGGGGAGCCCAATCGAGTTGATCAGCCCGCCCGGGACCTCCCACAGACGCGGCGGGGGGTTGCCCTGGCGCGACTCGAGCGTCACGGTCTTCGACACGAACGCCGCGAACGGGAAGCGCTCGAGCAGCTCGTCGCCGAACGCGCGGTGCGCGGCGATCGCGTCGAACGTGCCCGAACCGTTGATGATCGGATGGGCGAGCTCGATCCCACAGAAGTCGACGGTCAATGGTCCACCCCCTGGAGTTCCGCGCCAGCGGAACTCGTAGCGGAACTGGCGTCCGCGAGTTCCGCCGAACTCGAGTCAGCGAGTTCCGCCGAACTCACGCCAGCGAGTTTCGCCGCGTCCAGGACCGGACCGTCGACGCATAGGCGGACGTAGCCGTCGACGGTCGGCACCACGCACCCGAAGCACGCCCCGAACCCGCAGGCCATGCCCGACTCGAGCGCGAGCTGGGCCGGCACGCTGCGGTCGGTGCAGATGGCGCGGACGGCCTCGAGCATCGGGGGCGGCCCGCAGGCGTAGACCTCGACGTCCTCGGCTCTTCCGTCGAGCTCGTCCGCGAGCAGCTCGGTGACGCGGCCGTGGTGGCCGACGCTGCCGTCGTCGGTGGCGACCGACGCGTGTGTGAGGAGCGCCGCGCCCTTGGCGTGCCGCTCGTCCCGGAACCCAAGCAGCACCGGGGATTCGGTCCCGCCCGCCCTGAGCTCGTCCTGCCAGATCGCCAACGGCGCGATCCCGACGCCGCCGCCGACCAGGATCGGTACGCGGTCGTCGCGGGGCGGCGCGAAGCCGTTGCCGAGAGGGCCGACGATTGCGAGGTCATCGCCGGGTCCGAGCTCCGACAGTCGCTTGGTGCCCGGGCCGACGTCCTCGATCAGAAATTGGAGCTCGCCTACCGCGGCGCGCAGGACGCTGAACGCCCGCGGGAGGAACGGTCGCTCGCCGTCTCCCCCGCCCCACCGCTCGGCGGCCGCGAGCATGTAGAACTGGCCAGGCTGGGGCGCGGGCCCGGACCTGTCGTGGCAGCGGATTACGACGTAGGCGCCGTGCTCCTCGCGCGCGGTGACCGGCGCCGCGCGGCGGCCAAACGGCGCCCTCGTCCGGGTCACTTGACCTCGCTCGTGCGGAGGTGGTGGATCTCCTGGAGGGAGAGCACCTCGGGCTCCCCGCGGCGCGCGGAGGCGATCGCGCGCGCTGCCGCCATGCCGCCGGTCATCGTGGTGACGCACGGGATGCCGCGGGCGATCGCGGCCGAGCGGATCTCCCAGCCGTCGGCGCGTGCGCCGGTGCCGACGGGCGTGTTGATCACCAGGTCGACCTCGCCGCGCTCGATCCAGTCGACCACGTGTGGGGAGCCCTCGCCGATCTTGTTGATCGTCTCGGCCGGAATGCCCATCTTCCGGATCGCCTGCGCCGTGCCCCGGGTGGCGACGATCTCGAAACCGAGGTCGTGGAGGATGGTCGCGATGCCGGTCGCCGCGGGCTTGTCGCCGTCGGCGACCGTGATGAACACGCGGCCGGCATTCGGGAGTTGGGAGCCCGCGGCCGCTTGCGCCTTCGCGAACGCCGTCGGGAAGTCGCGGGCGATTCCCATCACCTCACCGGTCGAGCGCATCTCGGGGCCGAGCAGGGAGTCGGCGCCGGCGAACCGATCGAACGGCAGCACCACCTCCTTGACGCACACGTGGCCGTTGCTCGTGTCCGGCGGCAAATCGAGATCGGCCAGGCGCTCGCCGAGCAGCACCCGGCAGGCGAGCTTCGCAACCGGAAGCCCGATCGCCTTGGAGACGAATGGCACCGTGCGCGACGCTCGCGGGTTCGCCTCGATCACGTACAGCGTGTCCTCGCGAATCGCGAACTGGACGTTGAGCAGCCCGACGACCTCGAGGGCCCTCGCGATCCCCTCGGTTTGGGCGCGTATCTGAGCGAGCATCTCGGGGCCTAGGGTATGCGGCGGCAGTACGCAGGCGGAGTCGCCTGAGTGGATCCCCGCCTCCTCGACGTGCTGCATGATCCCCGCGATCCACACGTCGGTGCCGTCGGCGAGCGCGTCGACGTCGACCTCGATCGAGTCCTCGAGGAAGCGGTCGAGGTAGATCGTCGGGGTGGGTGGGTCCGAATTCGAAGCCACCCGGCTGAGGTAGTCGGCGAGGCCGTCGACGCTGTAGACGATCTCCATCGCGCGGCCGCCGAGCACGTAGCTCGGGCGGACCAACAGCGGGAAGCCGACGTCGTGCGCTTTCTCGAGGGCGTCTTGCGGCGAGGTCGCGGTCGCGTACGGGGGCGCCTTGTAGCCAAGCTCGTCGAGCAGCGGACCGAACCGCGAGCGGTCCTCGGCGAGGTCGATGGCCTCGACGGTCGTGCCGAGGATCGGAACTCCGGCTTGCTTGAGGCCGGCGGCGAGCTTGAGCGGCGTCTGGCCTCCGAACTGGACGATCACGCCGGCCGGCGCCTCCTGCTCGCACACCGCGAGCACGTCGTCGAGCGTTAGCGGTTCGAAGTACAGGCGGTCCGAGGTGTCGTAGTCGGTCGACACCGTCTCCGGGTTGCAGTTGATCATGACCGCATCGCATCCCTGCTCGCGGACGGTCTCGGCGGCGTGGACGCAGCAGTAGTCGAACTCGATTCCCTGCCCGATCCGGTTCGGCCCCGACCCGAGGATCACGACGCTCGGACGGTCGCCGCGGTCGACCTCGGTCTCGACGTGATCGCCGCGGGGGCGCTCCCACGCCGAGTAGTAGTACGGCGTCCGCGCCGCGAACTCGGCTGCGCATGTGTCCACCGACTTGTATGTCCGGACCTTCCCGAGTTCGCCGTCAGGCGAACTCGCAAGGGAGTTGGCGCCAGCCAACTCCCCAAGCTCGCGCAGGAACCACGGATCGATGCTCGTCCGGCGGTGAAGCTCGTCGATCTCCAAGCCGCGGCGGAGCGCCTCGAGCAGGTGATCGAACCGCTCGGCGCCGGCCTGTTCGACGGCTTGAAGTAAGGCGCTGTCGTCCTCCGGGTGGCTGGGTTTCGTGTCGAGCTCGCGCGATCTGATGGCTTTGGCGAACGCCTGCTTGAACGTCCGCCCGATCGCCATCGCCTCCCCCACCGACTTCATGTGGGTGGTTAGATCGGCCTCGGCTCCCGGGAACTTCTCGAACGCGAACCGCGGCCATTTGATCACGCAGTAGTCCAGCGTGGGCTCAAAGCTGGCCGGCGTCGCCTTCGTGATGTCGTTCGGAATCTCTTGGAGCGTGTAGCCGACCGCGAGGCGCGCGGCGATCTTGGCGATCGGGAAGCCCGTGGCCTTGCTCGCGAGCGCGCTCGAGCGCGACACGCGCGGGTTCATCTCGATCACCACGATCTCGTCGGTGGCGCGGTTGACCGCGAACTGGACGTTCGACCCACCGGTCTCGACGCCGACCGCTCGGATCGCGGCGATCGCCTGGTCGCGCAGCTTTTGGTACTGCTTGTCGGTGAGCGTCTGCTGCGGCGCGACGCAGACGCTGTCGCCGGTATGCACGCCCATCGGATCGAGGTTCTCGATCGAGCACACGATCACGACGTTGTCGGCCCGGTCGCGCATCACCTCGAGCTCGAACTCGCCCCACCCGAGCACCGACTCCTCGAGCAGGACCTGCGAGATCGGCGATGCGCTCAGGCCACGACGCACTACGTGGTCGAGGTCATATTCGCTGCGGACGACGCCCCCTCCCTTGCCCCCGAGCGTGAACGCCGGTCTGACGATGAACGGGAGCCCGACCTGGGCGATGGCGTTGCGCGCATCGTCGATCGTGTTGGCGATCGCGCTGCGGGGGACGCGTAGCCCGGCGGCCCGCATCGTGTCCCGGAAGATCTCGCGGTCCTCGGCGCGCTCGATCGCGTCGTAGTCGGCGCCGATCAACTCCACGCCGTTGCGCTCGAGCGTGCCGTCCTCGTGCAGGGCCTTGGCCAGGTTCAGGGCCGTCTGGCCGCCTAGCGTCGGCAGCAGCGCGTCGGGGCGCTCGCGCTCGATCACCTGCCGCACCGGACCGGCCAGCAGCGGCTCGATGTAGGTGGTGGTGGCCACCTCGGGGTCGGTCATGATCGTCGCCGGGTTCGAGTTGACGAGCACCACCTCGTAGCCCTCGTCCATCAGCACCCGACAGGCCTGTGTGCCCGAGTAGTCGAACTCGGCGGCCTGGCCGATCACGATCGGGCCCGAGCCGATCAGGAGGATCTTGTGGAGGTCGTCGCGGCGGGGCATTCGAGGTTACGCCGCGTCTCGGATCTCGGTGACGAAGCGGTCGAACAGGTGCAGGGCGTCATTGGGGCCGGGGCCGGCCTCGGGGTGGTACTGGACGGTCGCGCCCTGCACGTCCTTGAGTGCGAGGCCCTCGACCGTGCGGTCGTACAGGTTGATGTGCGTGAGCTCGGCCGCGCCGAAGTCGGTCTCCCAGCGCACGGCCTCGTCTTCGTCGATGGTCTTCGATCCGTGCGGGCCGAGGACCGCGAAGCCATGGTTCTGGCTCGTGATCTCGACGATCCCGGTGGTCAGGTCCTTGACCGGATGGTTGGCACCGTGGTGGCCGAACGGCAGCTTGTACGTCTCGAGGCCGACCGCGCGGCAGAGCAGCTGGTGCCCGAGGCAGATCCCGTACACGGGGAGCTTTCCGATCAGCTGGCGGACGGTGTCGACGATGTATCCGAGCGACTCGGGATCGCCGGGGCCGTTGGCCAGGAAGATCGCATCCGGGCTGTTGGCGAGGAGCTCGCCCGCGGTCGCGGTGGCCGGATGGAGCTCGACCGTGGCGCCGCGCTCGACGAGGTTGCGGACGATCGACCGCTTGACGCCGGTGTCGATCAACGCGATCCTGGGGCGGGCTGCGCCCGCCCTGGCGAGTTCGCCTGGCGGCGAACTCGGGGCGATCAGCTCGTTCGGGCGACCTGCGGCCGCGCTTGCGAGTTGGCCTGGTGGCGAACTCGGGGCGGGCTTCAAGACGATCAGTTTCTCGGGCGTCACCTCGCGGACCAGGTCACGGCCGGCCATGTCCGGCTCCTGCTCGATCAGACGCCGCGCCTCCGCTCGGGCAGGCGACCGGGAAGACGCCACCGCGCATCGCGCCCCGGTCGCGGATGTGGTGCACCAGCGCGCGGGTGTCGACGTCGGTGATCGCTGGAATCGCCTGGCTGGCCAGCCAACTGAGCCAGCCCTGGGTCGCGCCGGCCGCGTCGTCGCGATCGACGGCCGCGCGCATGATCGCCGCGCGGGCGTGCGCGCGATCTGACTCCATCGCTTCGTCCGAGACGCCGTAGTTGCCGATCTGCGGGTACGTGAACGTGATCAGCTGGCCGGCGTAGCTCGGGTCGGTCATCGCTTCCTGGTAGCCGGACATCGAGGTCGTGAACACGATCTCGCCGACGGCGTGGCCACCGGCGCCGCACGCGAGCCCGTCGAACCGGGCCCCGTCCTCGAGCAGTACGTATGCGGTGGCGGCGCTCACCGGACCGCCGGCGCGGCGGTGAGGATCGACGCGCGGAACGCGAGCGTTCCGGCCGCGAGGGTCAGTAGCGTCTTGCCCTGGAGCGTCCTCCCGTGGTAGCAGCAGTTGGCCGAGCGGCTGACGTAGCCCTCGCCGCCGACCTCGAAGCGGGCGTCGAGATCGACCAGGCACAGGTTCGCGGGCTGGCCGGGCTCGATCCGCGGGATCGGGAGTCCGTAGAGCGCCGCGCCCTCGGTCATGCGGTGGACGATCATGTCGAGCCCGAGCTCTCCCGGTAGGACGAGCTCGGTGAACAGGGCGGCGAATGCGGTCTCGAGGCCGATCGTTCCCATCGGCGCCTGCTCGAACGGCACCTCCTTCTCGTGGCTCGCGTGCGGGGCGTGGTCGGTGGCGACACAGTCGATCAGGCCGGAGCGCAGCGCGTCGACGAGCGCGCGGCGGTCACGCTCTGAGCGCAGCGGCGGGTTCATCTTGAACCGGCTGTCGAGCGTGCGCACCATGTCGTCGGTCAGCGTGAGGTGGTGGGGGCAGGCCTCGGCGCTGACCCGGATTCCCTTGCTCTTCGCGTGCTCGAGCGCCTCGACCGACTCGACGCACGACAGGTGCTGGAAGTGCACTCGCGCATCCTCGTAGCCGGCGAGCGCGGCGTCGCGCGCGACCATCGTCGACTCCGACAGCGACGGAATGCCGGCGATGCCAAGCCGCGCCGAGGTGGCGCCCTCGTGCATGGCGCCGTCGCCTGACAGGTCGGGGTCCTCCTCGTGCAGTGCGATTACGCCGCCGCACAGCCGTTGGTACTGGAGCGCCTTGCGGAGCGTGCCGGCGTGCACGACCGGCTTGCCGTCGTCGGTGAAGCCGAGGGCGCCGGCGTCGCGGAGCTCGGCCATCTCGGTCAGCTCGTCGCCCTTGAGGTTCTTGGTGATCGCGGCGAGGAAGCCGACCGGGACTGCTGCCTGTCTCGTCGCGGTCTCGGTCAGGGATCTGAGGATCGACGCGTCGTCGACTACGGGGTCGGTGTTCGGCATCGCGATGACCGCGCAGAACCCGCCCGCGGCCGCGGCCGCGGTCCCGGTGCCGATGTTCTCCTTGTATTCCTGGCCCGGCGTTCGCAGGTGGACGTGCGGGTCGACGAATCCCGGGAACGCGTGGGCGCCGGCGGCATCGACGGTCTCGCCGTTGGCCGGGGCCGGGAGCGACCCTGGCTCGCCCAGCTCTGAGATGTGGCCGTCGCGAATCAGGATGTCGCGCGGCTCGTCGAGGTTTGTCCGCGGATCGAGGACGTGAGCGCCGGTGATCAGCAGCTCGGCGGGTTCGGCCTCGCGGTGGAACATGCGCTTGATGTTTTCGATCATGCCGCCACCCCCGCGACGGTCGGCGCTCCGACGAGTAGTTCGTACAGCACGGCCATCCTCACCGCCACCCCGGCTCTCACCTGCGCGCCGATCAGCGCCTGCGGCGAGTCGATCGCCTCACCCGAGAGCTCAACGCCCCGGTTGACCGGCCCGGGATGCATCAGCAGCTGGCCGGGGTGGAGCCGCTCGGTCGTGATCTGGTAGCGGCTCGCGTACTCGCGTAGCGAGGGGACGAACGAGTCTCGCATCCGCTCGTGCTGCATTCGCAGGACGTACACGACGTCCGCCTCGCCGATTTGGTCGAGCGTGGTCTTCGCATCACAGCCGAGCGCCTCGATCTCCCGCGGGATCAGCGTCGGCGGTCCGCACACGGTCACGGTCGCGCCCATCTGCGTGAACGCCAGGATGTTCGAGCGCGCCACCCGCGAGTGGAGCACGTCGCCGACGATCCAGATGTTCGTGCCGTCGAGCGAGCCGAGTCGGCGCCGAAGGGTGAACACGTCGAGCAGCGCCTGCGTCGGGTGCTCGTGCTTGCCGTCGCCGGCGTTGATCACGGCGGCGGGAGTCCAGCCCGCCACCAGCCCCGCCGCGCCGGCGTGGGGCGAGCGGATCACGATCGCTGCCGGGTCGTACGCCGACAGGGTCTGCACCGTGTCCTTGAGGGACTCGCCCTTGTCGACGGCCGAGCCCTGCGAGCGGATCGAGACGACGTCGGCGCTGAGCCGCTTGGCCGCGAGCTCAAAGGACGAGCTCGTGCGCGTGCTCGACTCGTAGAAGAGGTTGACGATCGTCCGGCCGCGGAGGGCCGGCACCTTCTTGATCTCGCGGCCCGAGATCTCGTCGAACGATTCGGCGCGATCGAGGATCCGCTCGATCGAGGCGCGATCGACGTCCTCGATCGAAATCAGATGCCGTCCGATTCGATTCACGCCGCCGCCCGGCGGGATGGGGCTGGGTGGGCCGGTGATTCGAAGTCAGGTGCGGGTCCGATCTTCACTTCATCCTCTCCGTCGAGTTCCTCGACGCACACGTACACGCGCTGGTCCTGTGAGGTGGGGATGTTCTTGCCCACGTAGTCGGGACGGATCGGCAGCTCGCGGTGGCCGCGGTCGATCAGCACCGCCAGCTGTACTCGCGCCGGCCGTCCGTAGTCGAACACGGCGTCGATCGCGGCGCGCACCGTGCGCCCGGTGTAGAGCACGTCGTCGACGATCACGATCGTCTTGTGGTCGACGCGGAAGTCGAGGTGCGTGGCGTGGACGACCGGCGACGCCGGGCGCGTTGCAAGGTCGTCGCGGTAGAACGAGATGTCGACGTCGCCGAGCGGAACGTTCGGTTCGAGCAATTCGCTCGTCAGCGCCTGCAGGCGTTTTGCGAGCACGGCGCCACGGCGGTGGATCCCGACGAGCGCCACCGCCCCGTCCGGGTTCTTCTCGACTATCTCGTGGGCGATCCGCACCAGGGTGCGGCGCATGTCATCACGGTCGAGCACGACCGTAGCCATCTAAACGCGCTCCTTCCTGGCCTCACCGGACCGGGTTAAAGGGGCCGACTCGGATCAGAGTAACAGTGGGTGCGGCGTACGGTGGCGGTGGCGGTCGTGGTGGCCAACGGGGTCGAACGCCAACCCGCTGTTAACGGCGGGCATCTGGAGGGGGTGGGTTCGGCTCGCCGGCAGTCGTGGTGGCCAACGGGGTCGAGTGCCAACCCGCTATAACGGCGGGCATCTGGAGGGGGTGCGGTCGGCTCGCCGCGGTCGTGGTGGCCAACGGGGTCGGGTGCCAACCCGCTATAACGGCGGGCATCTGGAGGGGGTGCGGTCGGCTCGCCGCGGTCGTGGTGGCCAACGGGGTCGGGTGCCAACCCGCTATAACGGCGGGCATCTGGAGGGGGTGCGGTTGGCTCGCTGGCGGACCAGGGGCCCCCCGGTGGCGCCGGCGACCTGCATAACACGACAACGGACCGGCCAAGCGGCGACCGTGCCGTGTGGCGCATGCCCCACGTGCACCACACGGCACGGTCCCGAAAGCTGACCGCGAGTGGCGTGTGGTGCATGTGGTGCGGCCAGGTCCCCGGAAGCAACGCCCCGCCCTCTCAGGTGCCCGCCGTTCAACCCACCGCCCCACGAGAGGCCGGAACCGGTGTCCACCCCTACGCCGGCGGCCGGCGGCGGTACAGCACGTGCGGCAGCCCGGCGTGCACGATGTCGCGCTCGTATCCGAAGCGGGCCTTCTCCATCACCCGCCGAGAGGCGATGTTCTCTGGGAGGGTGAAGGCGACGATCGAGCGCAGACCGAGCGGCCCGAAGCCCACCTCGACGCACGCGTTGGCGAGCTCGGTAGCGAGGCCTTGGCGCCAGCGCTCGGGGACGACCGCCCAGGCCGCCTCAACGTCCTGGAGGCCGGCGGTGAAGGTGTACTGAAGCCCGCCCCGACCGACCATCTCACCCGTCTCGCGGTCGCGGAGGAGCCACATGCCGAAGCCGTGGCGATCCCAGTGCGCGGCCTTCGTGGCCAGGCCGTCGATGATCTCGGCCTCGGTGGGCGGCGTCCGGCGAGCCCACAGCGTCGCGCCGACGCGGGGATCGAGCAGCAGCCGGCACTCGTCCGCGGCGTGTTCGGGCGCCAAGCGCTCGAGCACCATCCGGGCCGTCTCGAGGCGGTCGATCGTGTCCGTGGTCATCCCGCCGGGTCCGCGGTCATCCCGCCGTGTCCGCCACCGCCTCCGCCTCCCGCTCGTCGGCGGCGTGGCGTTCGTCCCACCTGATGAGCTCGGGCTCGCCCCGCTCGGGGAACGGGATCTCGATCGAGTCGAAGTCGCGCGGCAGCACGGTCCGGGGGAAGATCGCGCGCGCCTCGTCGCGGAGCACGCCGACGGTGTAGCGGGTCGAGAAGTGGGTCAAGGCGAGCATCGTCACGCCGGCGTCCCGCGCGAGCGTGGCGGCCTGAGCCGCGGTCGAGTGGCCGGTCTCGGCGGCGCGATCGTGCTCCTCCTCGGTGAACGTGGCCTCGTGGATCAGCACGTCGGCCTCGTGGCTGGCGACGGCCAGCGTCTCGCACGGCGATGTGTCGCCGGAGATCACGACCTTCCGTCCCGCGCGCGCCGGCCCGAGTACCTGCTCCGGGCGCACGCCCCGGACGATCTCTCCCCGCTGCAGTTGCCCGAACTCCGGTCCGGGCACGATCCCGAGCGCGGTGGCGGTCTCCGGGTCGAACTCCCCGGGCCGCATGTCCTCGTAGATCACGTACCCCAGGGCATTCGAGACGCGGTGGGCGACCGGCACCGGCGCGATCTTGTAGCCGTCGCGCTCGAGCAGATCGCCGGGCGCGAGCTCGATCAGGTCGAGCTCGTAGCGGACCCGGCCGGCCGCCCGTAGTGCGAGCGTGAGCAGGTCCCGCAGGCCGGGGGGTCCGTGGATCGCGAGCGGGCGCTCGCGCGCGCGCAGGTCGAACGTCTTCAGCAGGCCGGGCAGCCCGAGCCAGTGATCGGCGTGATAGTGGGTCATGAACACCTCGGTCAGCTCGGTTAGCCCGACCGATTGCACGAGTTGACGCTGCGTCCCCTCGCCGCAGTCGAACAGGATACGGTCGCCGCCGCGGCGCACGAGCAGCGCCGGCAACCCGCGCCGCGCGGTCGGGATCGAGCCGGCGGTGCCGGCGAAGAAGACCGAGAGGTCCATCTCGTCCAGTCTGTCAGCCGACGGCGATGAGCTCGAACCTCACGCGGCCGCCGGCGACGGTCGCGATCCCCATCGTGTGCCGCGACGACCGGCGGCGGTCGGTCGGGCTGCCGGGGTTGAAGATCTGGAAGCCGTCGGCGTCCTCCTCGCGCAGCGGAATGTGCGAGTGGCCGAACACGACCGCATCCGCGTCGGGAAAGCGCCGGCGAAGCCGGGCGAGGCGCCCCTTGGCGGCGCCGGCGTCGTGCACGAGGCCGATCGTGACCCCGCCGGCGTCTACCAACGCCTCCGCCGGCAGTGCGGCGCGCACCTCTGCGTCGTCGGCGTTGCCATGGACGGCGACGATCCTCCCAAACGCCTCAAGCTCACGCAGCACCGAAAGCCGCATCAGGTCGCCGGCGTGCAGGATCAGATCGGCCTCTCGGAGCCGCTCGACGCACGCCTCGGGGAGCCGCCGGCTTCCCCGCGGCATGTGCGTATCCGAGATGACGGCGATCTGCAAGGTAAGCTCCCTTTCTGTTCCGAGATGTTCCGCGGAACACCCCGCGCCCGTAGCTCAGGGGATAGAGCGTTCGCCTCCGGAGCGAAAGGTCGCACGTTCGAATCGTGCCGGGCGCGCTTCGGGCGTCGCGCGATCCAGCGCGCAGGTATCTCTCGGACGAACGTGCTACGCCGCGACGCGCGCGACGTGATGCAGCTTCGCCAGCGCCGCACGCTCGATCCTGGAGACGTGCATCTGGCTGTGCCCGACGATCGCCGCGACCTCTGACTGGGCTAGACCGTGGAAGTAGCGAAGCCTCAGGACCAGCCGCTCGCGCGCGGGCAGCCCCGTAGTTCGTCGTGCACCCAGCGGCCCTCGGCTTCGGACGGCGACGGGAGCGTGTCGAGTAGCTCAGCCTCACCCTCGCCCACGGGAGCGTTCAGCGATTGGATCGTCGGACGCTGACCCTGCTCCCACAGCGGTCGGGGAACTCCGCTCCGCATCTGGCGTCCGCGCCGGATCGCCCCCTCGATTCGTATCACGGCGTAAGCGGCGAAGCTCCCCCGGTCGGGCTGGAACGCGTGCGCCGCGAGGATCAGACCCCAGAACGCGTCCGAGCGCGTGTCGTCAGGATCCTCCCGCCCCCAACGGCAGCGCCTGCTCGCGATCTTCTCAGCGAGCCGAACATGACCCTCCACGAGGCGGCGTCGCTCGGCATTGAGCTGGAGCGCCTCACAAGCAACGAGTTCCATCTCACTCCCAATTCGGACGATTGGGCCGAGGGCGCCTCCACAGGCCCCACGACCTTATGGACGGTTTGATCGTGTCTCGGTGCGCGTCCACTGCGACTTCAGTCGCATGTGCTAACTGGCACAGCTTTCGGATCGGAGCCGATGCACGAGCGGACCTGGCGTTAATGCAAATGCGTCGGGAGGCGGTCTAGCGCGGCGGCGCCGTCTGGCTCAGGACCGCGGCGAGCGCCAGCGCGCCGAGTAGGAGAGTCGCCTCGACGACGAGCGTCCGGCGAATCGTGGCCGCCGGTGCCCCCGCGGCGATTCGAGGCACGGCGATGCGGCGATGGAAGCCGCCGAGGGCGAGCGCACCGGCGAACACGAAGGTCTTCAACAGCAGCGTGACCCCGTACCGGCTGGTGAGCACCGCCGACAGCGCCGGCAGTTCTCGAACCGCCAGATAGACGCCCGCGATGCCGAGCATTGCGACCATCATCACGGCCAGTCGCGAGAAGCGCAGTAGGGACGCCAGGACCAGCGCCTCCCGGTCCGAGCGGGACAGCGGACGCCCCACGCCGAGGAGGATCACGAGTGCGACCACTCCTCCCGCCCAGAGCGCGCCGGCCACCAGGTGGACGTAGTCCGCGATCAGCGCAACCGTCCCTCGCGAGGCGGCGTGGCTCGCCCAGCTGATGCCGAAGGCGATACCGAGCGATGTCACCCCGGCGCAGGCCAGGAGCGGCTCGCGCCGGCGCGGCGTGACCCATGCGCCGACAAGCAGCGCCAGCACACCCAGCCACGCGAACGTTGTCAGCGTGAATGCCTGGCCGAGATGCGTGCCGACCCGAATCGGGATTATCTGGGTGTTGACGACATTCACAATTCCGCCGCCGACGATCGGATAGGCCCCGATGAGGAACCCGAGCAGGCCCGCGTGGAGCGCCACCGCGGCGCCGACCACGGCCACCCAGATGGCGGTCCCGGCCTCGCGATCCGACCGGTCGCCGAGCGCTCGCGCGGCGGGCGCCAGCACGAGCGCGCGGAACGTCAACGCGCCGCCTGCCAGCACGACCCCGAGGAACTGAAGCCATGCCAGAACCTCGGGCGCGACGGGAACGCCAACCCCGCTGACCGGCGCCGGGGGTAGCGGCTTGGCCCGCAGGCCGAAGCTGAACGCGCCCTCGGTGACGTGACCGTCGGCGCTGGCCACCATCCTCCACCGTACGGTGTAGCTGCCGGCACGGTCCGTCCGCACGGGGACCGTCACGACGCTCCCCGTCACCTGCGGCGAGCCGGCCACGTCGTTTCCACCGGGCGCGACCACGGTGACCCGTGCGTACCGAGGAACGACATCCTCGTCGTATCTCAGAGTTACGGCCCGCGGCGCCGCTCCCACCACCGCCTCCCACGCGGGCGTGGAGCTCAAGAGGACCGCGTGGGCACCGGCCGAAGCAGGGAATGCCAGCACCAGCACGATCGCCCCGGCCACCCGAAGCGCATCTCGTCCCCGAGGGAGCCGGCCAGCAAACGTCACGAGGCCGCCGCCACCGGGATCGCGATCAACGCGAGCGCGAATCCAGCCAATGGCAGCAACGCGAGCGGGACCAGCGACGGCCGACGGCGGCGGACGCGAATTAGATCGATCACCCCGCCCGCGATCAACAGGACCCCCATCCCAAGATGCCAGCGGGCCCCCTGCCCCGATGGGTCGATCAATACGTGCACAATGAACAGCACCCCGCAGCTCAAGAACGCGAG
This sequence comes from uncultured Solirubrobacterales bacterium, assembly GCA_963709205.1. Taxonomy (GTDB): domain Bacteria; phylum Actinomycetota; class Thermoleophilia; order Solirubrobacterales; family Solirubrobacteraceae; genus Palsa-465. Next base: position 226,861 of record CAVPVP010000007.1, on the reverse strand, counting down.
GGGCAGCACGTTGTCGAGCCATGGACGGTCGTACACACCGCGGCGGCGCGCCAGCTCGAGCGCGCCCGCGGCGAACAGGATGTCCCCCCAGAGGAAGTGCACGAGCATGTCGTGCACGACGTCGGCGAACACCACCGTGGCCCACACGCCGACGGCGCCGATGATCAGCGCCCAGGGAACCACGAGCGAGCGAGCGCGAACGGGCACACCGTCGCTGCGGACCAGCGGCAGGTACTCGTCGAGGATGATCGCGAGGAACAGCGCGCCGAGGATCCAATGCGCCCGGGCGATCTGGATCTGAGGGAGGATCACCGGCGTCGGCTCCGATACCAGAGCCAGCCGCTCACGAGGAGGAGCATCCAGGGCGGCTGATCGAGGTCGTAGGCCAGGTGGACGGGGCTGACCCCGTAGAACGGCAGGCCCCGGAGAATCGCCCACACGAGCCCGGCGGCGACCAGCAACAGTCCCACCACGGCACGCGACTGGACGAGCGTGCCGCGGACTCCCGATGCGACCGAGTGCAGCCGGCTCCGCTCGCCCGGTCCGGGCGGCGCGGCGGAGTCGGCAGCCCCGGTCATGTCGCCCTCAACCCGTGATGGAAATCGATCGCTCAGCAACGACAGTGCCGACCGTCCTGATTCTCGGCTCCGCCGAACGCTACCACGCCGCGATCGCCCTCCCGGGCCGTCGTCGAGCGCGACCGGGCGGTCGTTGTCGCGACGGCTCACAGGCTCGTGTTAAAGCGGCGTGGGTCTACGACACCGGGTACGCGGACTCGGGCACGACGACCGAGTTCGCGGTCTTGTCGTGCCAGCACTGCTTCTCGCGGTCCCACAGCATCCACAGGTAGCCGATGTAGATGACGATCGCGGACACGATGCTGGTGACGTAGCGGATCGCGGCACGGCCATAGCCGATCGGGCCCCCGGTGCCGAAGTCGATGACCCTGATCCCGAGGAGGCGCTTGCCGGGCGTCTGGCCGCGTGGGCCGCCCTCGAAGTACGTGTAGTAGGAGATGGCCACGAGGAAGCCGACCGCGTACCCGCCGCCCTTAAGAAGTGAGATGAAGACGAAGCTGAGGACGCCGAGGATCAGCCCGTCGACGAATGTCGCGCCGAACCGACGCCAGAACCCAGAGCGCGGACCGGTCGCCCTGCCGGTCGGTGTGTACTCGGCTGTCGCCATTACTCCCCCCTAGTTGGATTGGCTGACCGTGCGAAACCGCTCGGAACGCTAGACGTCGGGGCGGCGCACGCGCCGCATCGACTGGTTGATCGAGATATGCATCGCCGACCGCCTTGGCGGGCGCCGACCACGAGCGCCGCGACGATCAGCTCGATCACGATTATCGCGCAGTCCGCCCGTGGCACCGCGGCGCGGTCCGAACGTTCCGCAGATAGGTCTTGCCGGCCGCGTCCCGCCCACTAGCCGTCGAGCTTGTCGCGCTTGCGCTCTTCCTCCGAGGGCTGCGCCACGAGGTCCTGATCGTGGTGCGGCTCGCTCGTGCTCGTGCTCCCGGTCGGCGTGTGCGAGTCGTCGCCGAGCGGCTCGTCGCCGCCCTCGGTCGGATCCCTCGGGTCGGGCCGCTTGTCATACGGGTCCGGCCACTCGGTCGGATCCGGGTCGACCGCCGGATTGTTGAGCTCGTGATGGGGGTCGCGCCCGTCGGGGGGCGGCGGGGTGTTCCGTGGGTCCTCGGGCATTCGAGACCTCCTAGTGGATCGCCTACCGACACGTTGTACACCGGCACCGCGCCTTGCGCCCCTTCGCGTGCCGGATTGGGCATGGCCGTGGAGCACGAGATCCGGCTCGCGTCCTCGGTGCGGCGAGCGCGGGCGTTAGGCGCCGAGACGGGCGGGTAGTGGCGCTCACATGAAGATTCTCGTGCTCACGAGCGAGCGGATCACGGCCGACCAGCTGCGTGCGGCGCTGCGGACCGACGTCGACCCCTCCGACGGCGAGGTGATGGTGGTGGCGCCGGCGTACGCGGAGAGCGGGCTGCGGTTCTGGATGTCCGACGCCGACGCCGCCATCGCCCGGGCCGAGGACGTCCGGCGCGACAGCGTCAAGGAGCTCGACGAGGCGGGGATCCCCACCACCGGCGACACCGGCGAAGCCGACCCGCACACCGCGATCGAAGACGCGCTCAAGACGTTCGACGCCGACCGGATCGTGCTCTTCACCCGCGAAGGCGGCGACCAGCGCTACCGCGAGGACCTCGATCGGGACGAGCTGGCCGAGCGGTTCGGCCGCCCGGTCGACCAGGCCGCCGTTTAGTCGACCGCGGCAGCGGTGTGTTTGCCTATGCGTCGCCGAGCCGGCGGAGCAGCAGCTTGGCGTTCGCCGGCGCGAAGCCCTGCCAGTCGTTGTTGAAGTAGGCGTACACCTCTTCCCGCCGGCGCCACTGCGCGATCCGCCGCGCCCAGGTGTCGATCTCCGACGCGGAGTAGTTGCCGGCGCGCCCGCGGGAGCCGTAGTGGAAGCGGACGAACCGCCAGTCGGCGGTGGCATCGTGGGTCTGGAAAGGCCGCTCAGGGTGGTCGCCGATCGTGAGCGCCACATCCCGTGCCCGGAGGGCATCGAATACCTCCGGCACGAACCAGCTCTCATGACGGAACTCGATCGTGTGCCGTCCGGGAGGCAGCAACTCGAGCCAGCCTTCGAGGCGCGCGTCGTCGCGATGGAAGTTCGCGGGGAGCTGCCACAGCACCGGCCCGAGCTTGCCGGCTTGCACCATCGGCGTCAGCGGCTCGTAGAAGCGCGCGATCCCCTCGCCGATGTCGACCAACCGCTTGACGTGGGTCAAATAGCGGCTCGCCTTGACCGCGAACAGGAACTCCGGCGGCGTCTGTTCGACCCAGCCGGCGACGGCTCCGCGGCGTGCCAGCCGGTAGAAGGTGGAGTTGACCTCGACGGTGTCGAACGCCGACGCGTACACGTCGAGCCACCGGCGCTTGGGGGTGCGCTCGGGGTACAGCCGGCCTCGCCAGTCGTCGTACATCCACCCCGAGCAGCCGATGCGTACCTGCTTCATCGGCTGGGTAAGGGGGCTGGTGAATGAGTTTCGACTATCCGCCCGCGCCGGTCCCGGAGCGACCGTCGATGACGAGCCTGCACCGGTCGGTGGCGGATTGCCGCGCCTGCGACCTTTGGGAGGGTGCCACGCAGGCGGTGATGGGCGAGGGCGCCAAGGACGCCGCCCTGATGCTCGTCGGCGAGCAGCCCGGCGACCGTGAGGACATCGAGGGCCATCCGTTCGTCGGCCCCGCCGGTCGCGTCCTCGACCAGGGCCTCGAGAAAGCCGGGATAACCCGCGACGACGTCTACATCACCAACGTGGTCAAGCATTTCCGCTACAAGCTCCGGGGAAAGAGGCGGATCCACCAGACGCCCGATCGCTTGCAGGTCAACGCCTGTCTCCCGTGGCTCGGGGGGGAGCTCAAGGTGGTCAGGCCGGAGGCGCTGGTCTGCCTGGGCGCCACCGCCGCACGAGCCCTACTCGGCTCGCACATCCGAATCGGGCGCGACCGCGGCCGGCCGATCGAGTCAGACCTCGCCGACCTGGTCACGGTGACCACGCATCCTTCGGCGATTCTCCGGACCGACGACGAGGACCGCGAACAGGCGATGGAGCAGTTCGTCGCCGATCTCAAGGAGGTGGCGAAATGGCTGAGCGCGAGGTAGTCGTGGTCACAGGAGCCTCGGGCGGCGTGGGCCGTGCGGTCGCGCGCGAGTTCGCGAAGCACGGCGCGGCCGTCGGCTTGGTCGCGCGCGGCAAGGCAGGCCTCGACGCTGCGGCGCGAGACGTGTCGAACCTCGGCGGCGTGCCGTTCGCCTACCAAGCCGACGTCGCGGACTTCGACGCGGTCGACGCGGCCGCGAGCGCGATCGAGGAGCGGCTCGGGCCGATCGACATCTGGGTCAACAACGCGATGACGACCGTGTTCTCGTTCCTCGACGACATCGACCCGCGCGAATACGAGCGCGCCACCCGGGTGACCTACCTCGGAGCGGTGTGGGGCACCAAGGTCGCGCTCGCGCGGATGTTGCCGCGCGACAGCGGGACGATCGTCGAGGTCGGCTCGGCGCTCGCCTACCGCGGCATCCCGCTCCAGGCGCCCTACTGCGGCGCCAAGCATGCGATGAAGGCCATGTTCGAATCCCTGCGGTGCGAGCTCCGGCACCGCGGCAGCAAGGTGCACGTGACGATGGTCCAGCTCCCGGGAATGAACACGCCGCAGTTCGACCATTGCCTGAGCAAGATGCCGCGTCACCCGATGCCGGTGCCCCCGATCTTCCAGCCCGAGGTCGCGGCGCGCGCTATCTACTGGGCCGCCCACAGCCGTCGGCGCGAGCTGTACGTCGGCTTCCCGACGGTGTACACGATCATCGGCAACAAGCTGGCTCCATGGCTGGCCGAGCGTTATCTCGCCAAGACCGCGGTCGACGGCCAGCAGACCCACCAACGGTTCGACGGCGCCGCGGCGGCAAACCTGTTCGAGCCGGTCGACGACGATCATGACGAGGGGGCGCACGGCATCTTCGACGACGACGCCCACCGGCGCAGCGAGCAGGCCTGGCTCAGCCGGCACCGGCTCGGGTCGGGGCTGGCTGCGGCCGCCGTTGCCGGCGGCGCGGCTGCCGCGCTCCTGACGCGCCGGCACGCTTGAGGTCCAGGCGCTCGGCGAGCCGCGACGCGAGCGCCATGATCGTGAGCGCCGGGTTGGCCGATCCCTGGGTCGGCATCACGCTGCCGTCGGCGATGAACAGGTTCGGCACCTCCCACGCCCGGTGATCGGAGTCGACCACGCTTCGCTCGGGGTCCGATCCCATGCGGCAGCCGCCGACGAGGTGGGCGTAGCGGTCGATCGCGAGCACGTCCTGGGCTCCGCCGGCCTCGAAGATGTCGTGCAGCGTCTGCTTGGCGAACGCGATGTTCTTGCGGTCGTTGTCGCACTGTGAATAGTCCATGCGCGCCACCGGGATGCCGTTCCGGTCGGTGACACTTGACGACCACGGTCACCCGGTTGTCCGGCAGCGGGAGCAGCTCGGACAGGATCCCGAGCGTGTACCAGTGGTTGTAGTCGCGCATGTACTCGCGGAGCGCCTGGCCCCAGTGGCCGTGGCCGAGCACGTGCTGGGCATGCTCGATCGGCAGCGGGCCGACGGTCTGGATCGAGAAGCCGCGGGCGAACCCGCGCGTCCGGTCGGTCTCGTAGAACTGCTCCGAGGAGATCTCGGGCGGCGGCGCCTTGTACATCCGCATCTCGTCGGGGAAGCGCCCGGCCACCTGCGGAGCGCCCTGCACCATCACGCACCGGCCGACCTGGTCGTTGCCGTTGGCGAGGCCGTGCGGGAAGCGCCGGCTGATCGAGTTGAGCAGCAGCCGCGGCGTCTCGATCGAATAGCCGGCGACGGCGACCGCCTCGGCGCGCTGGAAGCGCTCGGCGCCGTCGCTCATGTAGTGGACGCCGGTGGCACGCCCGCTCGACTCGTCGATCTCGATGTCCATCGCCATGCAGTCCGCCCGGATCTCCGCGCCGTGCTCGATCGCGTCGGGAATGTGGGTGACGAGCGGCGACGCCTTGGCGTTGACCTTGCAACCCTGCAGGCAGAAGCCGCGGTAGATGCAGTGCGGGCGGTTGCCGAACGCGCCGTTCGTGATCCCGACTGGACCCACCCGCATCTCGATCCCGAGCTTGCGGGCGCCGCCCCGAGCGATGTCCGCGCCGCCGGCGATCGGGTGGGCGGTGTGCGGGTAGCGGTGCGGGTCGCCCCACGGCCAGTAGTCGCCGGCGACCGGCAGCTCGAGCTCGAGCCGCTCGTAGTGCGGCTTGAGGTCCTCGTATGAGATCGGCCAGTCCTCCCCCACCCCGTCGCGCGTGCGGACCTCGAAGTCCGAAGGGTGAAAGCGCGGGCAGTAGCCGGCGTAGTGGACCATCGAGCCGCCGACCCCATGCCCGCAGTTGTTCTTGCCGAGCTCGACCGGATCCGAGCCGCCGATGATCCGTTCCTCGGTCCAGTACAGCCGGTGCGAGCCCGCCTCGTCCGATACCCAGTCCTCGTCGGGGTCCCAGAACGGCCCGGACTCGAGCACCACGACCTTCCAGCCGCGGCGAGCGAGCCGCTGGGCGAGCGTGCCCCCGCCGGCGCCGGCCCCGATGATCACGAGGTCGACCGGGTAGGCGTCGTCGTAGCGCGCCATCGCGCTCGCGCGGCACCGCGCGGCGGTGGACGTCGAGCAGGAACGCCGAGTCGTTGTCGGGCGGCCGGAGCGCGCCGCGCGCCAGCGTGCGCAGTTTATGACGCAGGCTCATCCGCAATCCCCGGGAGTTCCGCGCCAGCGGAACTCCCAACGGCGTCGGCGCCAGCCGATGCCGCGCCCTCCCAGCTCTCGCGCTGGCCCGCGCCGATGCGCGCGTAACCGCGCGGGTACGCCGGACCGCCGAAGCCGATCTCGTTCCACGCCCACGGATGGGAATAGAACGCGCTCAGCATCGCGCGGGTCACGACCTTCCACGCGCGCGCCGGCGGGAGCTCGTCCCATACCTCTCCGTGCAGCGTTGCCTTTGCGAACGCCTCGCCGACGCGCTCGCGCACCTCCTCGGATGCGTTCACGAAGTCCGCCGCGCCGTGCTGGCGCGCCGCGGCGTCGAGCCCGACCGCCACCCGCCGCCAGGTCTCGCGATCGTCGGGCAGGTCGGCGTAGCGAAAGCCGTCGAGCTCGCCCGCGAACAGCTTGGCGTCGACCATGTTCAGCACGGGGATCTTGGGCTCGACGTCCTGGGCCAGGACGAGGTCGCAGAAGACCCCGAGCGTCAGCGCCTCGGGCGCGGTGAAGAAGCGGAGCGGCGGGACGCTCCGGGCACGCTCGAACACCATGCGGCGGGTGACCGGATCCCAGTGGTCTTCCTGCTCGAGCACGTTGTAGTCGGGATAGCGCCCGCGCATCTGCGGGGTCACGCCGTTGCGCTGGCGCGGCAGCTCGGCGGGCGGCGCCGGCCGCCCTCCCGGCCGGAGGTTCGGGAGATGCCCCGCCTCGCGGTAGTCGGGGGTCCCGCCTGCAGCCTGCTCGGCATCCGGCCCCGCCTTTACGGGCTGCGCTCGACTCATCCGGCCCATCAGCGCTCGCGCCCGAACACGGCGGCCGCGAGCCCCATGCCACCGACCAGCGCCAGCGAGCCCGGCGCCAGCAGCGGAGGCCCCATCACGATGTTGAACAGCGGCTCGTCGAAGCCGCCCGGCTTGCGGGCAACTCCGCGCACATGGGTCACCACCCCGATCAAGCCGTCGAGGCAGTAGAGGGCCGACAGCGCCGGCAGCCAGGTCTTGGCCGCGCGCTCTGACCGAACCCCGGCCAGGCCCGCGGCGGTCAACGCGGGTGAGAGTACGACCGGAGTCCACATCCACTTGTCGCCGAATGATCCGCGGAAGTGCTCGAAGTAGATCTCGATGCCGAGCGGAAGCGCGCTGAACGCGGTGGCGCCGGCGAGGGTGCGCTGCATGCGGCCGCCGCGTACGTTCCGCCACCACCTAGTCGCGGCTCGCTCCGGCGGCGTCGTGCGGCGCACGAGTCGCGGAGTGAGGCTAGGAAGCGGCATAGCGCTCCGCCTCGCTGCGCTTTAGCTCGAGGCCGATGCCGGGTCGCTCGAGATCCGGGATGAGGTCTCCGTCGACCGGCTCAACCACTCCGTCGAACACCATTTGCTCGATCCGCACGTGGTCGTGAAAGTACTCGAGGTGCACGAACTGCCCGAGCGCGATGGCCGGGTGAAGGTGAATCGCCGGGCCGCAGTGCAGCGACAGCGGGAGGTTGCGGGCGCGGCACAGCGCGTCCACCCGGATCAGCTCGGTGATCCCGCCGCACCGGGTCACATCGGCCTGGAGGACGTCGACCGCGCCGGCGTCGAGCATCCGCTTGAAGTACGGCGCGTCGTAGCCGTATTCGCCGGCGGCGATCTCCACCCCGGCCGGCGCGCGGTCGCGCAGGAGCCGCAGCCCTTCGAGGTCGTCGGAGGACACCGGCTCCTCGAACCAGCTCACGTTCGCGTCGACGCGGAAGCGCTCGGCGAGGTCGAGGGCCTGCTTGCGGGAGTAGGCGCCGTTGGCGTCGACGAACAGCTCGGTCGCAGTGCCGATCGCGTCGCGGGCGGCGCGCACCCGCTCGGGATCCCGCTCGGCGTGCGATCCGACCTTCATCTTCACCCGCGGGATGCCCTGCGCGACCCAGCCGCCCAGCTGGTCGGCGAGGCGGTCGTTCGAATAGGCGGTGAATCCGCCCGAGCCGTAGACGGGGACGCGGTCGCGGGCCATTCCGAGCAGCTTGCACAGCGGCAGCCCGAGGACCCGTGCCTTCAGGTCCCACAGCGCGACGTCGACCGCCGCGATCGCCATCGACGTGATCCCCGGCCGCCCGAGGTTGCGGGTCTGCTCGACCATCGCCTCCCACGCCGCCTGCGGCGCCATCGCGTCGCGGCCCTTCACCACGCCGGCCAGCTTCGACGCGATCAGCTTCGCGGTCGAGACGTCGGCGTAGGTGTAGCCGACCCCGCACTCGCCGGCGCCGTGGGCGTGCACGACCACGATCGTGGTCGCGTCCCACGCGAGCGTGCCGTCCGCCTCGGGGGCGTCGGTCGGGATCGTGTAGGCGGCGACCTCAAGCTGCTCGACGGGGGCCTGCGCCCGAACAGCAGTCGCGCTCATCGTCCCGGAAGGAATTCTTCGACCTTCTGCTTGAACGACTGCTTGACGATGTCCTTGGCGTCGGGGTCTCCGGCGAGGAGCGCGGAGGTGAGGGCCTTGGCCTGGTCGATCGTGATGTGCGGCGGCAGCGGCGGGACCGAGGGATCGGTCACCGCCTCGAGCACGACTGGCCGGTCCGCGCTCAGGGCCTCGTCCCAAGCTGGGCCCACCTGCTCGGGCGCGTCGACCCGGATCCCCTTCAGCCCGAGCAGCTCGGCATAGCGGGCGTAGGGGAAGTCCGGGAGATCCTGCGAGCCCTCGAACTTCGCGTCGCCTTCCATCGCGCGCTGCTCCCAGGTCACCTGGTTTAGATCACGGTTGTTGAGGACCAGCACGATCAGCCGTTGGTCGGGCCACAGGTGGCGGTACTTGGCGAGCGTGATCAGCTCGTTGATCCCGTTCATCTGCATCGCGCCGTCCCCGACCAGCGCGAACACCGGCCTCGAGGGATACGCGAACTTGGCGGCGATCGCGTACGGAACACCTGGGCCCATCGTCGCGAGTGTCCCCGACAGCGACGCCATCATTCCCTTGCGCAGCTTGACGTCCCGGGCGTACCAGTTCGCTGAAGACCCCGAGTCCGAGCTGATGATCGCGCCGTCCGGCAAGCGGGCGGAGAGCTCGTGAAAGAGAAGCTGCGGATTGATCGGATCCGCGGTGAGATGGGCGCGGTGCTCCATAAGGTCCCACCACTCGCTCACCCCGCCCTCGATCTTCTCCCGCCACGAGCGGTCCTCCTTGCGGTGCAAGCGGGTCATCAGCGCCCTCAGCGTCTCGGCGCTGTCGCCGATGAGGTTGACCTCCATCGGATAGCGGATCCCGATCATCTTCCCGTCGATGTCGATCTGCACGCCGCGGGCCTTACCCTCCTCCGGCAGGAACTCCGAGTACGGAAAGCTCGAGCCGACCATCAGCAGCGTGTCGCACTCCTGCATCATCGTCGAGCTCGGCTTGGTGCCGAGCAGGCCGATCGAGCCGGTCACGTAGGGAAGGTCGTCGGGGAGGACGGCCTTGCCCAGCAACGCCTTGGCCACGCCCGCACCAAGCGTGTCGGCCACCTCGGCCACCTCCGCTGAGGCGTGGAGCGCGCCCTGTCCGACCAACATCGCGACGCGCTCCCCGGCGTTGAGGATCTCGGCCGCGCGATCGAGGTCCTCGTCGTAGGGGAGGATCCGCGGCGGCCGGTAGCCCGGCCCCGAGTGTACCGTGCCGTGCTTCTGTGGCGGTTGCGGCACAGCGTCCGCGTCCTGAACGTCGTTCGGGATGATGATCGCGGTCACCGTGCGCTCCGCGAGCGCGATCCGGATGGCCCGGTCAATGAGGTGGCGGACCTGGGTAGGCGACATCGCGACCTCGACGTACTCGTGCGCGACGTCCTTGAAAAGGCTGTTCAGATCAACTTCCTGCTGGTAGTTGCCGCCGATACCGGCACGCGCCTGCTGGCCGACGATCGCGACCACGGGCTGGTGATCGAGCTTGGCGTCGTAGAGACCGTTGAGCAGGTGGATCGCGCCCGGTCCCGAGGTGGCCAGGCACACCCCGACCTCGCCAGTGAACTTGGCGTGGGCACAGGCCATGAACGCCGCCATCTCCTCGTGGCGCACCTGGGTGAACTCTGGCCCCTCCCCGTCGCTCAAGCGGCTGAACGCGCCGATGATGCCGTTGATTCCGTCACCGGGGTACCCGTAGATGCGCTTGATCCCCCAGGTGCGCAGGCGTTCCAGGAGATAGTCGCCGACCGTATCGCTCATGCCGTTCTCAATCCTTTCCTCGCGGGCTCCCCTGTCACCCCGCTACCCGCCCCCGTCCTCGCCTAACTGGCAGCGTCCGGAGAACTACATCGAGTCATGGGCGCCTTTGAGCGCCGCGGCGGCGTCGATGTGGGCGAGATGAGTGAGCCCCTGCGGGAAGTTGCCGAGCAGCTCGCCGCTCTTGGGATCGACCTCCTCGGAGAACAGCCCGAGGTCGTTGCTGCGGGCGACCGCCTTGTCGAAGATCACCCGCGCTTCGCCGAGGTCGCCGGCCTGCGCCAGGCACTCCGCCAGCCAGAACGAGCAGCACATGAATGCCCCCTCGTCGCCATCGAGTCCGTCGTCGCGGCGATATCGGTAGATGAGCCCCTCGCCGGCGTCGAGCTCCTCGCGTATCGCCGCGATCGTCCGCAGCATCCGCCCGTCGTCCCAGGCGACGTACTCGACCGTGGGCAAGAGCAGCAAGGCGGCATCCATTTCGGTGCGGTCGAACGCCTGCACATACACCCCGCGCTCGGAGTCATACCCGCGCCGCTCGATCGCCTCTCGGACCTCGTCGCGGGCCCGCTTCCAGCGCCGGATCGGCGCACGCCGCATGCACTCGTCGGCGAGCCGGATGCCGCGATCGAGCGCGGACCAGCACAGGACCTTGGAGTGGACAAAGTGATCGGGATCGCCCGCCCATTCCCAAATGCCCTTGTCGGGCTCGGACCACTGCTCGGCGGCGTGGTCGATCAGCGACACCAGGAAGCGCCAGTCGTCGTCGCTCGGCGAGTGCCCGCGCTGATGCCAGCGCCACGTCAGGTTGACGAGCTCTCCGTAGGCATCGAGCTGGGTTTGCTGGGCGGCGTCGTTGCCCACTCTGACCGGCGCCGATTTCCGGTAGCCCTCGAGCCCTTCGACCACGTCGCCCCTCAGTCGCCGCTCCCCGCCGACGCCGTAGACGACCTGCAGGTCGCCGGCGTGGCCTGCTGCCGAGCGCATGATGAAGGCGCGGAACGCGTCGGCCTCCCGCACCGCGCCGAGCTCGGTAAGCGAGCGCGAGCTGAAGCTCGAGTCGCGTACCCAGGCGTAGCGGTAGTCCCAGTTGCGCGGGCCGCCGATCGCCTCCGGGAGTGCGGTGGTCGGAGCGGCGGCAATCGCCCCGGTCGGGGCGTACGTGAGCGCCTTGAGCACGATCCCAGAGCGGCGCGCCGCCGGCTCGTCGCGAGTGCCGAGGTGCAGCGACGTGGCCCACTCGCGCCACCACTCAACCGTGCCGTCAAGCTGCTGGTCGAGCCACTCGGCGTGGGGCTCCTCCGGCGGGTGGGCATCGACGTGCTCCGGTCGACAGTACGTCAGGGCGAGCCGAACGCGGTCTCCGGGACCGACCGCGAACTGCCCGACGAGCTCGTGCGCCGGATCCTCCGTCAGCTGCTGTTCGCACCACACGAGCAGCGCATCGTTGCCGCCGATCGTGCTGTGCAGGCGATGGCTGTGACGGCGGATCCACGGCCGGACCTGGCCGTAGTCGAACCGCGGCGCGATCCGTACCTCCACCTCGAGCGAGCCGCGCACCCCCTCGATCACCCGGAGGATCTGCCGGCGGTCGGTGCCGACGTCGTCGTCTCGCAGGAGAAAGCAGTCGATCAGCCTCGCCGCGCCACCGGGGCCGAGCAGCGTGGTCTCGAGTACCAGCGTGTCCTCGAGATACGAGCGCTCGTAGTCCCACGGCCCCTCTCCGGTCGGGACGATCGAACAATGTCCCCCGTGCCGACGGTCGAGCATGCGGCCGAACGCGCTGCCCGAGTCGAACCTCGGCAGGCAGCACCAGTCGATCGACCCGTCGCGGGCGACGAGCGCCGCGCTGTGGCAGTCCCCGATCAGCGCGTAATCGCCGATGGGCGGGTATGTGTCGGCCGCCGGCACGGACGCTGGCTACCCGAAACGGGTCCGGAGTCCACGGGGGCGGGTTTTCGGAACTTACCGATGGGTAGCGCTAGAGCAGGGACCACGAACGAGAGGAGCTCGAACATGAGTCTCACTGACAAAGTGACGGGCAGGGTGAAGAAGGCGGCTGGCGACCTCACCGGAGACGACTCGCTGAGGCGCGAGGGTCGCCAGGAGGAGCGCAAGGGCGAGGCCAAGGATGAGCTGGCCCGCGACCAGAAGCGCGCCGACCGCAAGGCGGCGGAGGTCGCCAACTTGGAGCGAGAGACCTCGTAGCCGGCCGCATCCCCGTGCCGGCGCCCCGACGCGCTTCTAGCCGTGGTCGACGTGCCACCGGGGTTGGGCGCGAGGGGCGCCGAACGGGGACTGCTCCCGCTACATCGGCTAGGCACCCGAGCTCGGTCGCCTAGAAGAGCTAGCTATCGTGAGCGGGGCGATGCCTCGCCGCCGCTCTCGAGCCGACCGCCCCCGCTCGGGCGTGGAGGTTTCGCGTGAGGCGTGGATGCGGCTGTTCGCGTGCACCGGCGCGGCCGCGCTGCTCCAGCTCGACGGGACGCTGATCACGGTCGCGCTGCCGTCGGTGGCGCACGGCCTCCAGGTGTCGAGTGCGTCGACGGCGGCCATTCTCAGCGCCTACTTCGGCGCGTACGCGATCGTGCTCTTGCCCGGTGGCGCGCTTGTGGACCGGTTCGGCGCGCGCCGCCTGGCCCTCGTCGGCCTGGGCATATTCGCAGTAGGCGCGGGCGCCGGGGCGCTCGTGTCGAGCATCGGCGCGCTTATCGCAACCCGTGTCGTGCAGGGCGTCGGCGCCGGGCTGGTCAGCCCGGCGGCGCTCGCCGGCGCCGTGAGCGGCTTCCCTCCCGAGCGCCGCGGCAGCGCGCTCGGCATCTGGGGCGCGTCCGCGGGCATCTCGAACCTCCTCGGTCCGCTGCTCGGCGGGTTGCTGACGGTGGCGTTCGGGTGGCGGGCGAACTGGTGGGCGCTCGTGCCGCTGGCGCTGGTCGCCGCGGCGGGGATCGTCCGGTTCGTGCCAGCGGTCGTGCACGGCGAGGGCGGCGGGACCGTGGGGTACACGGTTAACCGGGTGGTGATGGCCGCCACGCTCGTCGCCGCGCTCACGTTTGCGGTCATGATCGGCTGCTTCTACCTCGCCTCGCAGTATCTCCAGCGCGACGCGGGCTACTCGGCGCTCGGCGCCTCCAGCGCGCTCGTGATCGTCGCCCTGCTCGTGGGAGCCGCCGCGCCGGTGACCGGCCGCCTCGTCGACGAGCACGGTGAGCGCCTGCCCGCGATCCTCGGGTTCGTCCTTGCCGGGTGCGGACTGGCCGTGCTCGCGATTCCGGGGATGCCGCTGTCGAGCCTCGTCACGATCCTGCCGCTCATCCCGGTCGGGTTCGGGCTCGGGATGCTGTTCGTCCCGACCTCGCGCGCGGCGCTGAACGCCACACCGCTGGCCTCTCACGGCCGCACGTCGGCGATCCTGTCGGTCGGCCGTCTCCTCGGCGCCGGCCTCGGCGCGGGCCTCGGCGGCGTCGTCCTCGCGGGCGGAACCGATGCCTCGACGGTCCACAGCGCGATGCTGGTCGCGTTCATCCTGTGCATCGCAGTTGGGATTCCAGCGTCGATCCGGCTCGGGCCGCCGAGCGCCGGCGTTCCGCGCACCCAGGTCACGTAGCGGCCCGGTTCGGGCCGCCGAGCGTCGGCGTTCCGCGCACCCAGGTCACGTAGCGGCCGAAAGGGATCACAAACACCGGATTTCGTTGCGCTGTTTTCCCCGACGCCGTACGGGGAATCTCTGTCCACATGGTCAGCGGGAGACCCACAGTCCTCAACCTGCGCCTGGACAGCCGCCCGGACAGCGCCGGCCTGGTGAGGGCGGTGCTCGGCGGTATCGCGACGCCGTTCGCGCTCCGCCCGGAGCTGGTCAACGACCTCAAGACTGTCGTCAGCGAGGCGTGCAACAACGCCGTCGATCACGCCTACCACGGCGAGAGCGGCGCGATTGCCGTGCGCGTCGACATCGAGCTCGAGGAGATCGAGGCGAGCGTGCGCGACTGGGGCGGCGGGTTCCAAGAGCTCGCGCCGGCCGGCGATCACCTACGGGTCGGCTTGCCGCTGATCAACGCGCTCGCCGACCGGGCTGAGTTCCTGACCGCCCCTGGCAACGGCACCGAGGTCCGAATGAGCTTCGATCTTCGCCACGATCCGCGGCGCACTGAAATGCTCGTGCGCCTCGAGGACGCGGAGGACCCCGATGCCTGGATGCCGTGGCGGCGCGGCCTGACCGGCGACGTCGTCGTCACCCTGCTACCAACCGAGCTCCTCCCCTCGGTGCTGGAGCCGCTGACGAGCGCGCTGTGCGCGCGGTCCCGGTTCTCCTTGGAGCGTTTCTCCGACGTGTACATCGTCGCGCGGGCGCTGACCAAACACGTCCGCGCCTCAGCCTCGAGCTCGCGCGTCAGCCTCTCGCTCGCCGCCCGCGACCAACGCATCGAGTTGACGATCGGCCCGCTGAAGCCCGGCAGCGGCGAGCGGCTTCAGGCGGTCGGGCCATCAGATCAGGACGCGACCGTGGCGGAGCTCGCGGATGAGCTCGCGTTCGAGACGCTCGATCACTGCGAGCTGCTGCGCGTCGTGCTGATCGACCACGAGCGCGATCTGAGCAGTACCCGCGGCCAGCAGTAGCTCAGCTTACGATTTGCGTGGGCGATCGCCGGCGAGCAGTGCCTGGCTCAGGCGTCCGAGCGGTCCGCGGGGTTCTGCGTCACTACTCGTCGTCGTAGTCGTCGTCCTCGTCCTCGTCCTCGTTTTCCTCTTCGGGGTCGTCCCATCCCTCCCCGTCGTCCTCGTCGTCATCGTCGGCATCCTCGTCGTCATCGGGCGGCGCGCCCGGCACGTTCGGGTCCCGGCGCTTGGCCTCCCATTCCTGGGCGACGTCCTTGGTGCGCTGCCCGAGCTCCTGACTGCGATGCTCGAACTCGTCGGCCTCGCCGTCGAGGCGGTCCGCAAGGTCTTTGCTGTCTGTCTCCATCATGTTCGCGGGATACCCGACCCGGACCCCTCGCACACGTACCGGATCGGACAAACCGCAGAGGTCAGCGCTGCACCCTGACCCGCATTCCCTCCGCAGTCGAGCGCCTGACCTGCTCGAGCGGAACCCGGTCGGCGCCGCGCTCGAGCGGCCTGACCCACAGCTCGTCGACCAGGACGGTGACGGTGGCGATCAGCGGCACGGCGATCAGCAGCCCGATGAAGCCGAACAGCTGGTCGACCGCGACGACTCCGATCGCGACCATCGCGGGATGAAGCTTCACGGTGCGTGCCACGACGAGCGGCTGGATCACGTTGCTCTCGAGCTGGTGGGCCCCGATGTAGATGAGCGCCACCACCAGCGCCTCCTTGGTCGAGATCGTGAGCGCAAACGCAATCGGCGGGATCGAGCTCGCCAGCGCGCCGAAGTACGGGACGATCATCGCGACCGCTGTGAACACCGCGAAGAAGGCGGCGAACGGCAGCCCCACGAGCTCCAGACCGAGGTACGTGAGCGCGCCGAGCACCACCATGCCGACGAACAGCCCGCGCAACCAGGCGATGTAGGTCGTCCGCAGCCGCACCAGGATGTGATGCACGTGCGGCCGCCGGGGGATCGGGAACAGCCGGACGAATCCGCTCACCAGCGGCTCGGGGTGGATCGCGGTGTACAGCGCAGTCAGCAGCACGACGATGATCGCGGCGACCGCCGCGGCTACGCTCGCCCCAAAGGAGGCCACCGGGCCGAGCAGCTTCGACGGGTTGTGGGTGTAGCTCGTGACGAAATGCTGGATCTGGGCGGTGATGTGCACGGGCGATGAGCCGGTCAGACGTCCGAGTCGCCGGGTGAGCGAATCGCCGATCGCGGGCAGCGACGCCGCGAAGTGGTTCACCTCACGGGTGAACACCGGCACGATCAGCGCGACCAGACCCGCGACCGCCCCCACGCCGAGGAGCAATCCGAATGTCGCCCCGACGGCCCGCGGGACGTGCCACCGCTGGAGGATGTCCGCGAACGCCGACAGCGGGGTGGCGATGATCACGACGATCAGCACCCCGAGAACCAGGCTGGCGAGCGCCTGAAAGATCATCGCGGCGATCACCAGTCCGAAGGCGAGCAACACGGCCTTGTAGAGAACCGCTGGACTGATCTTGGAATCGTTCATCGCATCGTCAAGGCTGCCCTCTATCGGCACCCTCTACCCGTTGCCGGCGGTCCGAGCCATCGGGGATCGGTCGCAGCCATCGGGGATCGGTCGCAGCCATCGGGGCTCGGTCGCAGCCACGGAGATCGGTCCCAGCCATCGGGGATGGCACTCTCTGTCGGATGCCACGAGCGCGTTCTCGGCCCGCGGTCCTCGCTCGCGTCGGCGATCTCGTCGCCGAGCGCGATCCGCTGCGGCCTTCCGGTCGCCTGCTGCGCGATGGCCACATCGACGCGTCCTACGTCGATCTCGCCGACCCCACCCACCTCGAGTTCGACTACATGCGGTGGATGCGGATCGTGCTCCGCGCGGCCCGGGCGCACCGGGTCCTGCACGTCGGGGGCGGCGCGGCCGCGCTGGCGCGAGCACTCGCGGCCGAGGATCCGGGCGGGCGCCAAGAGGTCTGCGAGGTCGACGCCGATGTGCTGGCGCTCGCTCGCGAGCACCTCGGGCTCCGGCGGGGGCCCGGTCTGCGGGTGCGGCTGGCCGACGGACGAGCGTTCATCGTCGGCCAGGGGCCGGCCAGCTGGGATGCGGTGGTGATCGACGCGTTCGTCGCCGCCACCGTCCCGCGACGGCTTATCACCGTTGAGGCGCTCGCCGACGTCGCCCGGGTGGCGCCGCTCGCGCTCGTCAACGTCGTCGACAACCGTGCCGCCCGCGATGTCCGCACCATTGCGGCCGGGCTGTCGTCGGCCTACCCACGGGTGTGGACGCTCGGTGGTCGCGCCGGCAATACCGTCCTGGCGGGCGCCACGGCGGAGCTCGATCTGCGCCGGATCGCCGCTTCCGCCGCGGCCGACCCGTCGCCGTCCAGGCTCACCGGACCGGACGCGATCGCGCCGCTGATCGCCGGGACGGCTCCGATCCGGGACGAGGACCTAGATGTTCGAGGGGTTTGACACCCACGCGCTCGCGACCGAGCGCGGCACGATCCACGCGCGCGTCGGCGGCAGCGGGCCACCGCTGCTGTTACTGCACGGCTATCCCGAGACCCATCTGATGTGGCATTCCTGTGCGGCCGCCCTGGCCGAGCGGTTCACGGTGGTGGCGACCGACCTCTCTGGCTACGGCGACTCGCTGCGGCCGGCTCCGGCCTCCGACCACGCGCCGCATTCGAAGCGCGCGCTGGCGCTCGACCAGGTTCAAGCGATGGCGTCGCTAGGGCACGAGCGGTTCGCGGTCGCGGGACACGACCGCGGTGGCCGCGTCGCCTACCGGATGGCGCTCGATCACCCCGAGCGTGTGAGCTCGCTTGCAGTGCTCGACATCGTCCCGACGGCCGAGGTGTGGGCGCGCGCCGACGACCGCCTCGCGCTGGTGTACTGGCACTGGGGCTTCCTCGCCCAGCCCGCTCCCCTACCCGAGCGGCTGATCGGCGCCGATCCGGGCGCGTACTTCGACTACCACCTGCGCTCGCTCGGGCTCGGCGTCGATAGAGGCCGCTACCCCGAGCGCGTACTCGCGGCCTACCGCGCCCAGCTCGAGAACCCGGATGCGGTGCAGGCGATCTGCGAGGACTACCGCGCCGGCGCCGGCATCGACCGTCAGCTCGACGAGGCCGATCGCGGCCGGCAGATCGAGTGTCCGGTGCTGGTCCTGTGGGGCGCGCGAGGCGCGCTCGAGCCGCTCTACGGCGACGTCCTCGCCGTCTGGCGGCCATGGGCGCGCGATGTGCGAGGGCGCGGAGTGGAGGCGTCGCACTTCCTCGTCGAGGATCGACCCGACGAGGTCGCGAGAGAGCTGGCAGCGTTCTTCGAGAGCGCCGCCTAGCTCCTAACGACGCCGCGACGGGCGCTCGCGTGCGGACCTGAACAGCTCGGCGGTCTCGGGGTCCATGTAGTAGTCGGTGCCGCCGTCGGCGCGGCCCTCGGTCGCGATCGGCAGAACCCGGCCGAGGTGGCGCGAGTACCGGCCCGGCCACGCCAGGATGCCGGCGACGCCGTGGGACCCCTTATCGAGGCCGAGGTGCTTGGCCACCTGCTCGCCACCGATCCGAGCGCCGGCCTGGTCGACCAGCAGGTCGACCAGCTCGCGCGCCGGCGGCGCCAGCTTGCGGTACAGCCAAGCCGCCTGCTCGGCGTCCTCCGGGGTCCAGGGCTGCGCATCCCCGTGGCGGCGCGGACCGCGCCGGCCACGGCGTCCGTGCCCGCCGAACGGGGGCGGAGTGCCAGGCTCGGACGTTAGAAACGCCGCGAACCAGGCGTAGAACTCCGCCACCCGCTCCTCGGGTACGGCCACCGTGACCTGCTTGTCGGCCATCAGATCTCGGTCGTCTCGGTGCTCGGCTCGTGCTGCTCGGCAGGCTGGGGGGCCTGCTCTGCGCGCTCGCCGCGGCGAGCACAACCGCGGCCGTGATGCCCGTGGGCGTGATGCCCGTGACCGTGGCGCCCGTGGCGTCCGCCCCGCCGACGGCGGCTCGGACCGGCCAGGAAGCGCTCGACGAACGCGTTGAACTCGTCCACCCGATCCTCGGGCACGTCGACCGTGATCTGCTTGTACTGCTGATTGGGAGTGATATTCGACTCCATTGCTTACTCCTTTCGGATTGCTTGTTACTACTAGCATATCAGAAGTAAATACTTAAGTAAAGAGCCGTGCCCCACGTTCGCCACGCCGGTCAGCGGGTAACGACACGAACATGACCGTCGCGGTGCTCGATATCGACGGCACGCTCGTCGACACGAACTACCACCACACGATCGCGTGGTACCGGGCGTTCCGCCAGCACGAGATCCGCCTCTCGCTGTGGCGCATCCACCGGCACCTGGGGATGGGCGGGGACCAACTGGTCGCCGCGGTGGCCGACGAGCGCGTCGAGGAGGAACAGGGCGGTGACATCCGCGCCGCCGAGAACGTCCTGTATCTCGAGCTGATCGACGAAGTCGAGCCGATGGCCGGCGCGCGCGAGCTGATCGAGCAGCTGAGGCGCCGCCGACACACCGTCGTCCTCGCGAGCTCGGCCAAGACCAACGAGGTCGACCACTATCTCGACCTGCTCGATGTCCGTGAGCTGGTCGACGGCTGGACGACCTCGGCCGACGTGGAGTCGACCAAGCCCGCCCCCGATCTGGTCCAGGCGGCGCTCGAGCGCGTCGGCGGATCGCCCGACGACGCCGTGATGGTCGGCGACACCACCTGGGACGTCGAGGCCGCCGCGAGGGTCGGGGTCCCGACCCTCGCGGTGCGGACGGGTGGGTTCGGCGTCGACGAGCTCGAGAAGGCCGGCGCGGCGGCCGTGTTCGAGTCCGTTACCGAGCTGTGCGAGAGGCTCGACGAGACGCCGCTGCGCTGACCGCCAGCACCCGCGCGGCGCGGCGCAGCCCGCACGCGCGGAGCATGGCGACGCCGTCGCCCACGATTTGGCCGACGGTCTCGCCCTGGTAGATCCAGGCCGGGTTGCGGGCGTAGACCGAGGCCAGCTTGACCGCGCTCGCCCTCGCCGATGCCTCGAGGCTGACGAGATCAGCCCGATGATCACCCGGGAAGGCCGTGACCTGGTAGGTCAACCCACAGTCGGCGGCGATGTCGCCGGTGGCGCTGTCGAGCTTCATGGCCTGCGGAAGCGGAGCCTGCGGCGGAGTCGGGCCGCATCCGGCGAGCGCGAGCACGATCAGGATCGGCCCGACGATGCGTAGGACGGTGGTGCGCGGCACGATCATGTCAGCAGGATCAGTGACGCTCCGCCCAACATCGCGGCGGCGGCCGTCCACCAGGCGATGTAGTCGCGGGTGTCGCCACTGTGGAGCCGGCGCAGGGCGGTCAGCGCGGCCCGCGGCCGCCGCTCGAAGCCCGCCGGCAGCCGCCGGCGAATAGGGGCGCCGAACAGCGTGAGGGCCGCGATCCCGACCGCGCCGAGGACGCCCGCGGCTCCGTACAGGTAGTCGAACGCTTCCACGTGGCTGGTGGGCGCGTGCGGGAACTGCGTCGGCGTCCCCTGGAGTACCCAGGTCGCGTACCCGGCGTGGTCGGTGAAGCGCGAGGCGGCGGTCTCGATTCCCGGGATGACCCCGGGGGTGAGCCCGACCACGATCGCCCCCACCAGGAGCACGCCGGGGACGATCAGCATCAGCGGTGGGGTCACGTCGCGCTCGATTCGCTCCTCATCCGATTCGCGAGGCAGGCGGAGCTGGATGTCCTCCTGGCGCTGGGACGCCCCCCACCCCATGAACACGCGACCCGCGACTCGGAGCACGGCGCCGCCCGTCAGGATCGAGGAGATCACGAACACGGTCGGGAGCCACGGGTAGTTCTGCTCGAGCGCGCCGCCGTCTAGCAGCGACTTGCCGAAGAACGCGGTCACGCCGGGAAGCGCGCTCAGCAGCAGCCCGCCGACGGCGAACAGGACGCCGGCCGCCCGGAGCTCGCGACCCCGGCCGTGGAGGTCGAACTCGTCGACCGTGCCGAAGCGGTGCAGGAGGACGCCGACGAGCATGAACAGCGCCCCCTTGGTGAAGCCGTGGCCGATGACGTAGGTGGCCACGCCGGCGATCCCGTGCACCGTGAGGAGTCCGATGCCGCACGCGAACACCCCGATGTGGCTGATCGTCGAAAACGCCAGCAGCCGCTTGAGGTGCCGCTGCGTGTAACACATGATCGCGCCCCACAGCGCGGTCACCGTCCCGAGCGCGACGAGGATCGCTCGGAGCTCCTCGGTGTGAGGGCCGAGCACGCCCGCGAACACCACCCAGTACAGCCGCGCGACGGCGTAGATCCCGAGCTCGGCCATCACCCCGGAGAACAGGACGCATACCGGCGTCGGCGCCACGGCGTGCGCATCGGCAAGCCAGAAATGGACAGGCACCGCCGCGGCCTTGGTCAGGAAGCCGATGAACAGCAGCGCCATCGCGACGACGACGAGCGCGTCGGCACGGTGACCATCGAGCGTCGCGCCGATCTGCGCCATGTTGAGCGCGCCGGTTCGTCCGTACAGGAGCGCGAGCCCGATGAAGATCGCATACGCGCCGACGCTGTTGGAGATCGCGAAGTTGATCGCTCCCTGGATCGGCCCCCGCTCCTCGATCCGGTATGCGGTGAGCGCATAGGCGACCGCGCCCATGAGCTCGAAGAACACGAGCATGTTGAACAGGTCGCCGGTCAGGCAAAACCCGACCATCCCCGCCATGAACAGCAGCATCAGCGCGTGGAACAAGCCGTCGGCCGCGTCGAAGTACCGCCACGAGTACACGAGTGCCGCGGTCACGAGGATCGCCGAGAGCGTGGCCATGCCCGCGCCGATCGCGTCGACCGAGAACGAGATGCCGATCGCCACCGAGTGGCTCGGCCGCCAGCCGCCCATCCAGTAGGCGAACGGGTGGTGGATCGCCCGCACCAGCAGGATCGCGCACAACGTGACCACGGCCAGCGCCACCCCGCCGGCGAGAAGGTCGTTCATCCGGCGCGGCGTCCAGTGCCTGCTCGCGACCAGAAAGGCAGCGCCCATCAGCGGCACCACGACAGGTAGCGCGGTGATGTGCATCTGGCGTCGCTCCCCCCCTCGGCAGACGGCTAGTCGCGCAGCGCGCGCAGCTTCTGCGGGTCGAGGCTCCCGAAGCGCTTGTGCGCCTGCACGGCGAGGGCGAGCAGCATCGCGCTCACCGTCGCCTCGATCACGACGTCGGTCAGCACCAGCACCTGGACGACGGGATCGACCGCCTTGCTGGTTTGGGGGATATCGGCGAAGATCGGCGCCTGGCCACCCTTGGTGTAGCCGATGGCGATCAGGATCACGTAGGTGGCGGACTGGACGACGGTCAGCGACAGGATCGCGCGGATCAGGTTCCGGCTCGAGACGATCCCGTAGAGCCCCGCGAGAAACAGCCAGGCCGCGATCGCATAGGGCAGGAAGCTCATGACTCTCCCCTGCCCCTGACCAAGATGGTCTGGTCGAGGAACTCGCTCCAGGCCACCAGGAAGGCGCCGCTCACCTCGAGACCGACGGCGGTGCTGGCGACGTCGATCTGCCCCGCCGACAGCAGGTGCCCGGGGATTCCCAGCGGTAGGAAGTTCTTGAAGAAGACGCCGACGAACACGAGTCCGCCGAGGCCGACCAGCCCATAGCCGATCGCCCCGACCGCGTCGCCGATCTCGACCACCACTTGGGGCGCGAGGATCCGCATGCGCAGGTAGCGGCCGGCGAGGAACACCGCGAGCGGCCCGGTCGCCAGGATCACGCCGCCCTGGAATCCGCCGCCCGGCGTGATCTGTCCGTGGACGACGATGTAAACGCCGAGCGCGAGCAGGCCGGGAATCAGCACCAGCGAGAGCGCGCGCAGCGCCTCACTCGCGCCGACGAACTTGTGTTCGTCGGCCTCCTCCTGATTCGGATGCTGATGCTCGTCGCGGAGCTGCCTCAGAATCAGCACGACCCCGAGCACCGACCCGAACAGGATGAACTCCTCGCCGAGCGTGTCGAACCCGCGGATGTCGAAGTTCAGAGCGGTGACGAGGTCGGTGGCGTGGCGCTCGGTCACTCCGATGCCGTCCACCACGTGACCGTAGACGCCGCTGTAGTCGCCGAACGCGGGGAGCCCGGCCAGCCCGATCACCAGCACCGCGCCCAGGCCGGCGCCGGCGACTCCGAACAGCGCGAGCCGAGCGGTGCGGCTCACGGGTCCTCTTCTCGGCGCTCGCGCTCCTGCTGGCGCACCTTCCGCAGCGCCAGCAGGATCATCACCGGGAGCCCGACCGTCGAGACCACGATCTCCGACAGCGCCACGTCGGGGGCCTGGAAGACGAAGAACATCATCGTCAGGGCCAGGCCGTAGATGCTGAGCATGAGCGTCTGACGGAGGGGGTCGGTCGCCGCGATCACGCCGCCGCCCAAGAGCGCGACCGCCGCCAGCGCCGCGATCTGCAGCACCGTCACTGGTCTGAACCGTCCCGCGTCTGGGCGCGCCAGTCGCCGAGCTCGCGGATGAGCAGGCTGCGAACGGTGGTCTGGACCATCACCGGGCCCGCCAGGATCAGCACTACCCCGACGAGCAGCGCCTTGTCGCCGATCAACGAGAACGACTCGCGCACCAGCACCGCGACGCCGATCAGGAATCCGCCGAAGCCCGCCAGCCCGACGTAGTGAAGACGGTCGTAGACGTCGCGCATCACGCACAAGCCGAGCACCGCGATCAGCTCGATCAGGCCGCCGGTGATCAGCAGCGCGACCGCGACCACCGCCCTCCAGCTCATAGGTCTCGCTCCATCAGCCGCGCGAACAGCAGCGAGCCGACCAGCGACATCGGCGCGAACACGACGGCCAGATCGATGAACGGCTGGCGGTGGAAGCCTTCGGACAGGAGGACGAGGATCGTGGCCAGGAGCACCGATCCGACCTGCATCGCGGCCAGGCCGTGCGGTGGGTCGGCGAGCAGAGCGACCGCGCCGCACGGAATCAGCGCGAAGCCGAGCACCGCAGCCGCGATCTCCCACTCGTTCACTGCCGCCCCCAGGTCACCCGGCTCCGAGGCCAATCACGTCGATCGCATCGTCGCCGCCGCCCTGGCGGAGCTGATGGCCGAGGAGCAGCTCACGCTCCGCGTCGACCCCGACGATGATCGTGTTCGGCGCGAACGAGCCGAGTGACTCGGCCAGCGCGCGCCGTCCGGTCTCGAGCGCGTCGTCCCCGTCCCCGGAGCGGAACGGCACGGAGCGGAAGGCGCCGTTGACCTGCTGCGGGCGCACCAGCTGCCGGAAGGCGAGCAAGGAGACGAACGCGATGTCCGACGGCGCCTTGAGCAGGGGCCGGTGGATCCGCCCGAGCCACCGCAGCCGTGCTCGAAGACCGCCGACCGTCTGCTGCTCGCGCGCGAGCTCGAACCCCGTCGCCGCGATCGCGGCCGCGCCGACCAGGACGATCAGCTCGGGCAGGTCGGTGGTGTCGATCAGGAGCAGATACAGCGCGCCGGCTAACAGCCAGCCGACCGACCACGATGCCACGCGGCGCGCCAAGCGCCGCGGGCGCCCGCTACCCGCGGCGTGGGAGGACATGGTCTCGGTACGGGTCTCGGTACGCCTCGAAGAAGGCGCCCGGCTCCTCGCTCGATGGGCAGTAGCCGAGCTTCATCGTCATTCGCCGCCAAGCCTCTCCCCACCCTGCGGGGGTTGTAATCAGGAGGCTTGGGTAGACCACGCTACAGAGCGTCCTTCGAGGGAGGTCGATCGCACGTGGATGAACTTCAGGCCAGACGCAAGGGCCATTCCGTCCGGCGCGCCGGACAGCATCTCGGCCGCGCTCGCGGCCGGCCACGACGTGGCCCTCTGGCCTGGCGGCGAGCGCGATTCACTGCGGCCCTGGACCCAGCGCGACGAGGCCGTGCTCGCCGGGCGTATGGGGTTCATCAAGCTCGCGATTCGCAGCGCCGTGCCGATCTTGCCGGTAGCGACCGTCGGCGGCCCCGATTCGATGCCGGTGATCGCCACCGGTCGCCGGCTCGCGAAGCTACTCGCGATCGATCGGGTCGCTCGCCTGAAGATGTTCCCGATCGCGGTCCAGGTGCCGTGGGAGTATCCCCGGCGCTGCTGCCGGAGATCCCGCTGCCCACCAAGATCCGGACCGCGTTCGGTGACCCGATCGAGCTCGATCGCGACCCCGTGCGCGCCCAGGACGAGGACTACGTGAACGCGAAGTACCGCGAGGTCCGCGCGAGCATCCAGCACGGGATGGACGCGCTGGCGCGGCGGCGCCGGCTCCCGCTGTTCGGGTAACGGCGCTGTTCGCCGACCTGCTCTGCAAGGCGCAACGCTCGCAACGGCTGCGCAGGTTGCGTGTCCCACCCGGGTGACTCGCGCTCAATCCAAGGGCCAAGCGACCGAGTGCCGCGCACGTCACCCCGGGGGACACGCACTGGAGCTATGCCGCCACGCGCTGTTTGTGTTTGCCCTCGGCGAACTCTTCGACGATCTTCGCGCAGAACGCCGGGAGGTCGTCCGGCTTGCGGCTCGTGACGAGCCCGTTGTCGACGACGACCTCCTCGTCGACCCAATCCGCGCCGGCGTTGCGCAGGTCAGTCTGGAGGCTCGGCCACGAGGTGACCTTGCGACCCTTCGCGACGCCGGTCTCGACCAGCATCCACGGCCCGTGGCAGATGACGCCTACGGGCTTGTCCTGTTCGAAGAAGTCGCGTACGAACTTCACGGCGTCCTGGTCGAGGCGTAGCTGGTCCGGGTTGGCGACGCCACCCGGGAGCACGAGCGCATCGTAGTCCGACGCGTCGGCGTCGGCCACCGCCTTATCGGCGGCGATCTTGTCGCCCTTGTCGAAGTGCTGCCACATCTCGACCTCGCCCTTCTCGAGCGAGACGATGTCGACGTCGGCGCCAGCCTTCTTGACGGCCTCCAGGGGCTCGGTCACCTCGACCTGCTCGGCGCCCTCGGTGAACAGGAACGCCACACGCTTGCCTTTGAGCTCGTCGGACATGACAAGGCTCCTTTCGTCTTCGTCTGGTTCAGGGACTCGCTTTTCCGCTACCCAAGCGATCGCGGGCGCGAAACAGGGCTCGCGGGCTCAGCTGCTGATCAGCGTGGGCGTGCCAAGCGGGATGTGAGCGAGGAGCCACCGCCCCTCGGCGAGCGTGACGCGGACGCAGCCGTGGCTGGCGGCGGCGCCGATGCTTCCGCTATCCGGGGTCGAGTGGATAGCGATCCGGGTTCCGCCGGTCCACCCCTGGATCGCGTGTGGAGAGTTGGCCGACAGCGCGAGGATGCAGCAGCCGTACGGGCCGGCGGGATCGTCGGTGACGAGGCGGTCGGTGACCGCGAAGCGGCCCGTCGGCGTCGGCGCATTGGGCGTCCCGATCGCGACGGTGTAACGGACGACGATCCTGCCGCGGTGGAGCACGGTCAGCCGGCGGGCGCCGAGCGAGACCTCGAGCTTCCAGGACTCGCGGCTGAGCGAGACCGCGCTCTGCGCGATCCAGCCGACCCTCCCGTTCCCGGCCTGTGGCGCCATCACGCCCACCCAGCCGGGGACGTGGTTGACGACCCAGAGCACCTCGGGTGAGCCGAACTCGGTCTTGGTGAGGAGTCTGACGATCGAGTGGGCACCAGAGCTCGCGGACGCGCGCAGCGGCGTCGCGTGGAGGACGTGCGCCACGAGCGCACCCGAGCCGCCCGGGATGGCGGGGAGCTTCGGCTTCGCCGGAGTGGTCGTCGTCGCGGCGGTGGCGCTCGGCGCGACCGGCGTGAACCCGGCGGCCGTGGTAGCGGCCGCGCCGGAGCCTGGCTTCTGCAGTCCGATCGCCACGCCGACGGCAATCGGGATCCCGGGAATCAGGATCGCGAGAGCCAACAGCAATGCCCTCCGGGAGGGAGTCCGATGGCGGTCACCGCCCATGGCGCAAAGTTACCGCAGGCGTTTCCCCGCAGTTCATGGGTTGGGCGTCGGCCCCTGAGTACCCTCTGAAACATGTTCGGACTACGAAGCAAGACGACGATGGTCGACCCGGACCGGGCGCTGCCCGGACGCGAGACCGAGATGCCGGTCCCCGACCGCCACGCCGTGCTGGGCACGCCGATGAAGCCGCCGTTCCCCGAGGGCTTCGAGCAGGCGGTCGTCGGGATGGGCTGCTTCTGGGGCGCCGAGCGCGTCTTCTGGCAGGCGCCCGGGCGTCTACACCACCGCGGTCGGCTACGCCGGCGGCTTCACGCCCAACCCGACCTACGAGGAGGTCTGCTCGGGCCGCACCGGCCACACCGAGGTGGTGCTGGTCGTGTTCGACCCGGCGAAGACCAGCTACGAGGAGATCCTGCGGCTGTTCTGGGAGAACCACGACCCGACCCAGGGGATGCGCCAGGGCAACGACGTCGGCACCCAGTACCGCTCGGCGATCTACTACACGACCGACGAGCAGCGTCAGGTCGCCGAGGCCACCCGCGACGCGTACGCCGAGCGCTTGCGCGCGGCGGGCTACGGCGAGATCACGACCGAGATCGCCCAGGCCGGCCCGTTCTACTACGCCGAGGACTACCACCAGCAGTACCTGGACAAGAACCCGTGGGGCTACTGCGGCCTCGGCGGGACCGGCGTCAGCTGCCCGGTCGGGATCGGCGCGACCGCGCCGGCAACGGCGAGCAGCGCGAGTGAGCCGGCGACCGCCAGCGCACCCGGCACGTAACTCCAGCGCGAGTGCGCCGGCGACCGCCAGCGCACCCGGCACGTAACTCCAGGGCGCCGGCGGCTCAGCCGCCGGCGACCGCCGGCAGGATCGTCACCTCGTCGCCGTCGGTGACCGGCGTGTCGAGGCCGTCGAGGAAGCGGATGTCCTCGCCGCCGACGTAGACGTTGACGAACCGGCGCAGCCCGCCGTCCTCGGCGATCCGGCTGCGCAGCTCGCCGTAGCGCTCGTACAGCGCGTCGAGCACCTCGCCGACGGTCGAGCCCTCGACGTCGGCCGTCGCCTCGCCGTCGGTCGCGGCGCGCAGCTGGGTTGGGATCTTGACGCGTGACTGCCATTGCCGTGCAGTCTTATCAAGCGACGGCGACGAGACGCTCGGCGGCGTGCTCGAACGACTCGAGCGTCGGCTCGATCTCCCAGGCCTCGAACGTCCCGCGGGCGCAGTCGAGCGTCTTCAGACCCTCGCCGGTGATGTAGGCGACGACCCGCTCGTCGGGGTCGATGTCGCCGCGCTCGGCCAGCTTGGCGAGGACCGCGACGGTGACGCCGCCGGCGGTCTCGGTGAAGATCCCCGTCGTCCGGGCGAGCAGCTTGATCCCGTCGCGGATCTCGTCGTCGGTCACCGAGTCGATCGAGCCGCCGTTGCGCCGCGCCAGGTCGAGCGCGTACGGTCCGTCGGCCGGGTTGCCGATCGCCAGCGACTTGGCGATCGTGTCCGGCTTGACCGGCCGGCAGAAGTCCTGCCCGGCCTCGAACGCGGTCGCCACGGGCGAGCAGCCCGCCGCCTGGGCCCCGTTGAAGACGGGCAGCTCGCCCTCGACCAGCCCGAGCTCGAGCCACTCCTCGAAGCCGCGCGCGATCTTCGTGAACAGCGACCCGGACGCGATCGGGGCGACCACCCGGTCGGGCAGCTCGAACCCGAGCTGCTCGGCGGTCTCGAACGCGAGCGTCTTCGAGCCCTCGGCGTAGTAGGGCCGCATGTTGATGTTCACGAACGCCCAGTCGTGCTCGCCCGAGAGCTCGGTGCAGAGCCGGTTGACGTCGTCGTAGTTGCCGCGCACCGAGACCAGGTTGGTGCCGTACACCCCGGTCGCGAGGACCTTCTGCTCCTCGAGGTCGTGCGGGCACGAACACGTAGGACTCGAGGCCGGCGGCGGCGGCGTGCGCCGCGACCGCGTTCGCCAGGTTGCCGGTCGAGGCGCAGGCGACCGTCTCGAAGCCGAGCTCCCGGGCACGGGCGAGCGCGACCGAAACGACGCGGTCCTTGAACGAGTGTGTCGGGTTGGCGGCGTCGTTCTTGATCCACACCTCGCGGAGGCCGAGCTGCTCGGCGAGCCGGTCGGCCCGGAGCAGCGGCGTATAGCCCGCCGGGAGGACGCCCCTCGGGGGCGCCTGCACCGGCAGGAAGTCGCTGTAGCGCCACAGCGAGTGCGGACCGGCCTGGATCCGCCGCTTCAGCTCATCCGGATCGGCCTCCGGCCGCGGCGCGTACGCGACCTCGAGCGGCCCGAAGCATCGCTCGCACACGTAACTCGCGTCGAGCGGGTAGGTGGTCTTGCATTCTTTGCAGCGAAGGGACTCTGGCGGCATATGAAAAAACCTCCGCCGGGGTCAGTGGTCGGAGGTCCAGGAAACCGCCCTATCCACATCTCCCAGGCTTGTCGTTGGAGCCTGATGGAATTGGCACCTTTCCCTTTACGGGAGGTTGCCGGGGTTTCATAGGGCCAGTCCCTCCACCCCTCTTGATGCGTACAGCTATGTGCAACGGATTATATGCAGACGATCGCCAGATTTCGAGCCGCCTTGAGTGGGAGGCGCGTTCGCGGGTCGCGGCGGGACGGTCGCCAGCGGGTAGGGGCGATCGCCGGCGAGGCAGGACGGTCGCCCCGGGGCAGACGATCGCCCGTGGGGCAGGACGGTCGCCCGCGGGGCGGGGCGGTCACGCGGCGTAACGATCTCCCCCGACCGGTGTTGAAGCGTCGGCATGGTCGCGACGTCCGCTGACCCGCTCGAGCGCCTGGAGGCGACGCTGGCGCTGTCGTCACCGGCGCCCAGCCGGCGCATGCTGATCATCGTCAACCCGTACGCGACCACCGTCTCCGACCGGCTGAAGAACCTCGTCGTGTATGCCCTCCGGGGCCGCTACCAGGTGGATGCGATCGACACCGACTCCCGCGGACACGCAACCGAGTTGTCGAGAGAGGCGGCGCGAGAAGGCTACGACGTCGTCGTCGCGTTCGGCGGCGACGGCACCGTGAACGAGGCGGCGAACGGCCTCGCCGGGTCGAACGCACCGCTGTGCTGCCTTCCGGGAGGTCGCGCGAACGTGTACTGCCGGATGCTCGGGATCCCGGCCGACGTTGTCGACGCCACCGAGCATCTGCTGCTGATGGCCGACGACTGGCGGCCGCGGCGCGTGGACATCGGCATGGTCAACGGGCGCCGGTTCCTGTTCTCCGCCGGGGTCGGCCTCGACGCCAGCGTGGTCGAGCGGGTCGAGGCGCACCCGAACCTGAAGGCTCGCTTCGGCGAGTGGTACTACACCCTGACGGGCGTGGGTACCTTCAACCGGCGCTACCTGCTGCATCCGCCCCGGCTCGAGGCCGTATTCGCCGAGGAGACGATGCCCGGCGTCACGGTGATCGTCCAGAACTCGATGCCGTACACGTACTTCGGCAACCGGCCAGTGGAGATCGCGGAGGGCGCGACGCTGACCAGCGGCGACCTCGCCGGCGTCGTTCTCGATCGGGCTCGACCCACCGATGTTCCGACGATCATCGGACGCGCCTTCTCCCGCCATCTCAAGGTGAGCCACCACCGCCATGTGCATCCGTTCTCGGGGGTGCACGGCCTGCTCGTCCGGTCGCGAGACGACCGCCCCCTCCCCCTCCAGGTCGACGGCGACTACCTCGGAGAGGCCGACGAGGCCGAGTTCGGCGTGACACCCGGCGGAATCGCCGTGGTCTCCTGATCGTATGCGCCGCCTAACCGCCGCCGTCTGCCTGCCGCTCGCCGCGGTTGCGGCGACGTTCGGAGTGCCGGCGTTCGTGTCCGCCCACGCGCTCCCCGGCGCGTCGAGCTGCCCGCTCTTCCCGGCGAACAACCCGTGGAATCAGCGGGTCGACGGGCTGCCGGTGGCCAAGAACTCGGCGAGCCTGATCGCGCGCATCGGCCTGAACGACCCGGTTCATCCCGACTTCGGGTCGGGTCTGTACGACGGCGAGCCGATCGGGATCCCGTACACCGTCGTCGGCTCGAGCACGCGCAAGGTGCCTGTCACGTTCCAGTACGCGTCAGAGTCGGACAAGGGGCCTTACCCGTTGCCGCGCGACGTCCCCATCGAGGGCGGCTACGGCTCGAGCGGCGACCGTCACGTGATCGTCGTCGACCGCGACACCTGCACCGACTACGAGCTGTTCGCGGCCTATCCGCACGACCACGGTCTGCGCTGGAGCGCCGGCTCGGGGGCGATCTTCAACCTGCGCTCGAACCACCTTCGGCCCGCCGGCTGGACCTCGGCCGACGCCGCCGGCCTGCCGATCCTGCCCGGACTCGCCCGCTACAGCGATGTCGCCGCCGGCCAGATCGATCACGCGCTCCGCTTCACCGCGCCGTGCACGGCCGCCCGGTACGTGTACCCCGCGCGTCACGAGGCGTCGACATGCAGTGGACCGAACCTCCCTCCGATGGGCCTGCGCGTTCGGCTCAAGGCCAGCGTCAACATCTCGGGGCTGCCGTATCAGGCGCGCGTCGTGGCTCAAGCGCTCAAGCGCTACGGGATGATCCTCGCCGACAATGGCTCGCCCTGGTACATCTCGGGCGCGCCCGATCCACACTGGAACAACGACGCGCTGCATCTGCTCGACCGGCTCACCGGCAAGGACTTCCAGGTAGTCGACACGAGCTCGCTTCCGCACCCCGGGCTGTAATCGACACCCCGGGGGGGAAACGAGACCGACGGGCGGTGAAACGAGACCGACGGGCGGTGAGACGGGACCGCCGGGAGTGAAACGGGGCCCCCGGGGGGGTGAAACGAGACCGGTTCGGGGCTCTTATAGCCGTGAACCTCCGCCTCACCGAGCGCGACACCGCGCTTCTGTCGTTCCTCTCCGAGCACCGCCTGGCGCTGCCCACGCACGTAGCGGTCCTGCTCGGCACCTCGGCCGGCACGGCCGCGGCCCGCCTGAGCCGCCTCGCGGACGCCGGACTCGCCAAGCGCGAGCCCGCTTTCCCCGGTGAGCCGTGCTGGTACCGGATCAACCGGAGGGGCCTCGCGGTCATCGGGAGCTCGCTCCCTCCGCCCCGGACAGACCTCCGCTCGTACAAGCACGACGTCGGCGTCGCGTGGCTGTGGCTCGCCGCCCGCGGCGGAGTGTTCGGCCCGGTCGACGAGATCCTCGCCGAGCGCCGGCTCCGCTCGCTCGACGGCGCCCGCGCGCCCGACGACGCGGCCCTGGCGGTCAGGCTCGGCGGGTTCGGTCCCCACGGCCGCGAGCGGCTCCACTACCCCGACCTGGTCCTCCACGGCGCCGACGGCCGGCGGATCGCGCTCGAGCTGGAGCTCACGCCCAAGGCGCGCACTCGGCTCGAGACGATCCTCGGCGGGTACGGCGCCGATAGCCGGTTCGACCGCGTCGTCTATCTGGTCGAGCGGGCCGCGATCGCGACGTCCGTCCGGAACGCGGCCCGTAGGCTCGGCGTGTCCGACCTCGTCGCGATCCAGCGCGTGCGCTCGCCCGTGTCGCGGCCGCCGGCGAGCAGGACAGCGATCCGCGAGCGAGCGGCCGAGGTGAGCCGGTGAGGACGCAGACGTCCCGGGACGCGCTCCGTCGGTTCCTGACGGTCGCGGCCTTCGCCACGGTCATGGTCTCCCCCGCCGGACCGGCCGCCGCGGCGCTGTTCGCGATCGCCGCGGTGGTCGCGGTTCGCGCCGTGCGCGCCGCCAGCCGGTGGCGTCATGGCCGCGCGCGGGAGGGAACGATCGCGCTCGGCGCCGACCGCGGCGGCCGGCAGGTCGTCATCCACGAGGACGACCTCTCCGCCCACGGTCTGATCCTCGGCGCGAGCGGCGCCGGCAAGACGACGACGTTGTTGGCGGTCCTGAGCCACCAGATCGGCCGGGGGCGGCCGGTGGTCGCGATCGACATGAAGGGCTCGCCGACGTTCACGCGCGCGCTGGCGGAGGCGGCGGCCGCCGCGGGACGGCCGTTCCGGGTGTGGACGCTCGACGGCGGCGCCTATTGGAACCCGCTCGGCCACGGCAACGCCACCGAGCTCAAGGACAAGCTGATCGCCACCGAACGCTTCACCGAGCCGCACTACCAGCGCGCCGCCGAGCGGTACATCCAGACTGTCCTCCAGGTGTCCGCGCGCGCGTATCCCGACCGACCTCCGACGTTGGAGGAGGTGGTGGAGCTCATGGACCCGCGCCGCCTCGCGAGCTCACTGCGCAACCTCGACCGCCCGCTCCGAGAGCGAACCCAGGACTACCTCGCCGCGCTCACGCCCGATCAACAGAGCGCGATCCGGGGACTCCAAACCCGGCTCGCGATCCTCACCGAGTCGCACACCGGCGCCTTCCTCGGTCGGCCGACCGACTCGCGGTCGCAAATCATCGATCTGCGTGACGCGCTGTCGGGACCGGAGGTCGTCGTGTTCAGCCTGAACTCGAGCCGGTACGGGAAGCTCGCGTCGCAGATTGGGACGCTCGTGGTGCAGGATCTGGTGGCGGCCTCCGGCGACCGGCTGTTCGAGCCCTCGCGGGGCCGGTCCCTCGAGCGGGCGGTCATCGGCATCGACGAGTTCTCCGGGCTCGGCGGCGATCACGTCGCCGCACTGCTCTCGCGCGGCCGGGAGTCGGGAATGCCGGTACTGCTCGCGACCCAGGAGCTGGCCGACCTCGAGCGCGCGGGCGGCGGCCTCCGGGACCTGGTGCTCGGCGTCACCGCCGTCAAGATCGTCCATCGCCAGGAGGTTCCGAGCTCGGCGCATACGATCGCCCAGATCGCGGGGACCGAAATGGTGTGGGAGCACACGCGCCAAACCGGTGGAGGGCTGATCGGCGGCTACGGCACCGGTGGCGGCACCCGCCGGCAAGTCGAGCGGTTCGTCGTCGACCCGAACGTGATCAAGGCGCTGCATACGGGCGAGGCAGTCGTGATCTCGAAGCTCCGCGGGACCCGGCCGCAGACGGTGCGGATCGACCCCCGCCCGCGACACTCGCCGCCGCGCCGGCAACCGCAGCCACCGCGCCAGCAACAACCCCCGCCGCCGCGCCAGCAACCACCCCCCGACCTGGGACGATGATCCCCCTACGACGCTGAGCGCGGTCCGACCACGCACACGAACCCGAGCGGTGCGTCGCCGAGTGCCTCGAAACAGTGGAGTTCGTCGCCGGCGACGTACACCACGTCGCCCTCGCTGACCTCATAGATCGCGTCGCCGAGCGTGACCCGCGCCCGCCCGGCGACGATCATCACGCCGTGGTCGTGGGGGTGGCGCTCGCGCGCGGTGCGGCCGCCGGGCGGCACCTCGAAGTAACGCATCCGGTACTGCTGGGCGCCCTCGGGCTCGCCGATCAGCTCGTGTTTGCGCACCCCGGCCAGTGACGGGTCGTCATACGCCTGCGACTCGACCCCCTCCCACGCCGACGATCCGGGATGGGACCCGACACGCCGATGGATCACGCCCACGGCGCGCCCACCTCCCCGGTCTACGCCGCGGCGGGCGTCACGCGGTAGGCGTCGAACACCGCGTCGATGTTGCGGAGCCGCGTGATCGCCTGGTCGAGCGAGCGCGTGTCCCCGACCTCGACCACGAACCGGTTCTTGACCATCGGGTGGTTGACGATGCACCGGGCCTCGAGGATGTTGATGCCGGTCTCGGCGAACGTCCGCGACATGTCCTCCAGCAGCCGGTGGCGATCCCACCCGTCGACCTCGATCTCGACCCGGAACGACGTCTCGGGATCGCCGTCCCACGACACGGGAGTGAAGCGCTCGGGGTCCTTCTTCAGCACCGCCACATTCGGGCAGTCCTCGCGGTGGATCGTGATCCCGCGCCCGAGCGAGATGTAGCCGACGATCGGATCGCCCGGAACGGGCCGGCAGCACTTCGCCAACCGCAGCATGACCTCGTCGATCCCCTCGACCGAGATCCCGAACCGGGAGGAGGTGGTGGTTGCGCGCGACCGGCGCCGGCGCGTCTTCAGCAGGTCGTCTGCCGCCGTCGGCTCGGATTCGGCCGCCTCGCCCTGCTTGAGGCGCTGCATGATCTTGTTGACGACGACCTTGGCCGACACCTTCGCGCCGCCCACCGCGATGTAGAAGTCGTCGGCCTTGCGGAAGCCCATCTCGCGGATGACGTCCGCCAGCAGCGGCGACCCGACGATCTTCTGCGCCGGCAAGCCCTGCTTGCGCAACGCGTCCTGCAGCAGTTCGCGACCGGTGTGCTCGGAGTCCTTGCGCGACTCGGCCTTGAACCACGCCTTGATCTTGTTGCGTGCCCGCGTCGTCTTCACGAGCGCCAGCCAGTCCCGGGAGGGGCCGCGCTCGCGCTTGGAGGTCAGCACTTCGACGATGTCGCCCGAGCGCAGCTGGTAGGAGAGCGGGACGATCTTGCCGTTGACCTTCGCCCCGACGCAGCGGTGGCCGACGTCGGTATGGATTTCGTAGGCGAAGTCGAGCGGGGTCGCGCCGGAGGCGAGCGACTTGACCTCGCCCTTCGGCGTGAACACGAACACCTCGTCCTCGAACAGGTCGACCTTGAGCGTCTCCATGAACTCGCGCGGGTCCGCCTCCTCCTGCTGCCAGTCGAGCAGCGAGCGGAGCCACTTGAGCTTGGTGTCAGACGCCGGCGGTCCGGCCGTTCCGTCGGCGCGGGGCTGGGCGGGACCGGTCTCCTTGTACATCCAGTGCGCCGCGATCCCGTACTCGGCCAGATCGTGCATTTCCCGGGTGCGGATCTGGATCTCCAGCGGCCGGCCCTCGGGCCCGATCACCGTCGTGTGCAGCGACTGGTACATGTTGAACTTGGGCATGGCCACGAAGTCCTTGAACCGACCCGGCAGCGGCTTCCACAGCGAGTGGATCACCCCGACCGCGCCGTAGCAGTCCTTGACCGACCCCACGATCACTCGCATCGCGGTCAGGTCGTAGATCTCGTTGAACTCCCGCCCCTTCTTGGTCATCTTCGCGTAGATCGAGTAGAAGTGCTTGGCGCGACCGGAGATCTCGGCGTGGATGCCGAGCTCCTCGAGCTCCTTGCTCACGTAGGTGGCGGCCTGGTTGACGTACCGCTCGCGCTCGACGCGCTGCTGGGCGACGAGCCCCTTGATCTCGTTGTACTTACGCGGGTGCAGGGTCTGGAAAGCGAGGTCCTCGAGCTCCCACTTGATCGCGTGGATACCCAGCCGGTGCGCGATCGGGGCGTAGATGTCGAGGGTCTCGCGGGCCTTCTCGATCTGCTTCTGCTTGGTCATCGCCGAGATCGTGCGCATGTTGTGCAGGCGGTCGGCGAGCTTGATCAGGATGACCCGGATGTCCGTGGCCATCGCGACCATCATCTTGCGGTAGTTCTCCGCCTGGGCCTCGTCGCGCGACTGGAAAGTCAGCCCGGTGAGCTTGGTGACGCCGTCGACGAGCCCGGCGATCTCCTCGCCGAAAGCCTCGTGGACCTCCTCGAGCGAGGCCGAGGTGTCCTCGACGGTGTCGTGCAGGAGCGCGGCGCACAGGGTGTCGGTGTCGAGGCGCATCCCCGCGCAGATCTTGGCCACGCCGACCGGGTGGACGATGAAGTCCTCGCCGGACTGCCGACGCTGGTCGGCGTGGTGCACGCAGGCGTACACGAACGCCTCCTCGACGCGGTCGCGGTCGATCGTGGCGGCGGACTCGTGCGCGTGCTCCTCGACGATCGCGAACAGGTCTCCGAGCAGCCGACGCTCTGCAGGCGTGAGCTCTGACCGCTCGACGTCCGCATGCCCGTCCGTATGGCTGACCCGGTCGATCGGAGGCCGCTGAGCGGCGAACAGCGCGGACCCAGAGCCGTCCTCGCGGCCGTTCGAACCGTCCCCGTCCTTCTGGCGGGCCCGGCTCAGCCTCCTGGAAGATGATTTGCGCTGCTCAGAAATCTTTGACCGTCCTCGTACCGCTGAGCGTAGACCCTGTACGCCGCGGAGCGCTCCAGCGCCGTGGGCGCGGCGCCCACGATCGCCAGGGCCGGCAGATCCCGGTCGAGGCTGACGAGCTCCAGCTCCGCGAGCACTTTGATCAGCCGTCCCGCCAGCCGAGCCGGGCGGGGGTGCGGACCGTCGCCGCGAAGCAGGTGCTCGAGCTCCTCACCGGCCACCCTCCCCCGCAGCTTGAGACTGCGATAGAAGGCCACGAGCGAAGCCCGCAGACCGTACTCCAGCTCGTGCATCTGCTTCGCAAAGCGTAGCTCAGGCTCGCCCCACGCCAAATAGGCGAAACCACGCCCTAACGTCAGTACCTCTCTCTCCGCCGCGCCGGCCGGCGGGTCGAGCGCGACGATGTGAGCGAAGCGTTCCCCGAGCCGCGGGTCGCGCACGAGCGCGTGGTAGGAGACCAGCGCGAAGCCGCCGATCCGGGCACGCAGGCCGGTCAACCGGCGCGGCGCATCGGCGCAGACCGCGAGGACCTCGCCCCCGGCCGCGATCGCGTCGTGCAGGACCGCCAGCGGGCTCTGGCCCCGGCGGTCGACCATTGCCCGTTCGCCGGGCTGAGCCGCGCTCGGCGGAACGCCGAGGTCGCCGTCACCGAGCGCCGCGGCCAGGTAGTCGTCGGGTTCGCCGAGCACCTCGATCGCATCCGGCGCGCACGGTCGGGCGTGTCCGAGGACGAGGCGGGGCTCGACGGCGCCGTTCCAGAAGTTCCGCTCCAGGCGGAACGTCGCGTCGACCGGCTCCTCGGCGTCGACGCCAAGTCGCCCGCCGCACCCGAAGGCGACCGCTCGGGCGCTCGCCCCGCCCGAGCCGACCACGAACCGCAGGTGGCGGCCGTCTCCCATCGGGCGCGGGTCGCGCAGCCGCGCCCCGGGCACGAGCAGGCGGCTCCGCGGATTGCCCATTCCGCACGGCTCGAGTTTCTCGAGCTCCTCTGCCAGCTCCAGTCCGAGGTCGCAGCCGGACACGATCGCGTCGACGCGCTCGCGCGCCACCAGCATCTCGGGAAGCAGCATCGCCTGGGCGTGCCGCTCGAGCGCGTCCCT
Source organism: uncultured Solirubrobacterales bacterium (assembly GCA_963709205.1). GTDB lineage: Bacteria > Actinomycetota > Thermoleophilia > Solirubrobacterales > Solirubrobacteraceae > Palsa-465. The sequence goes on along the minus strand of CAVPVP010000007.1, from coordinate 188,872 downwards.
GAAGCCGTCGATCCGATCCCGACGGATCGTCATCCCCGCCGCGGCCCGGTGGCCGCCGTAGCGCTCCAGGTGCTCGGCGCACCCGTGCAGCGACCCGAGCAGGTCGAAGCCGGGGATGCTCCGCGCCGACCCCGAACCCAGATCGTCCTCGAGCGCGACCACCACGACCGGTCGGTGATGGCGCTCGACGATGCGCGAGGCCACGATCCCGACGACGCCCGGGTGCCAACCCTCGCCGGCGAGCACGTACGAGAACCGCTCGCCACCATCGCCGACCTGCTCGGCGACCTGGGCCTCGGCCTCCCACACGATCCGCTGCTCGACCGCCCGGCGCTCCCCGTTCACCCGGTCGAGCTCGGACGCGATCTCGGCGGCGCGTCGCGCGTCGCCCGTGAGCAGCAATTCGAGGCCCGCGTCAGCGCGCCGGAGCCTGCCGGCGGCGTTGATGCGCGGCGCCAACCGGAAGCCGAGCGTGCCCGTGTCGATCGCGCTCGGATCGACGTTCGCGACCTTCATCAGCGCGCGCAGCCCCGGTCGCGACGTCCGCGACAGCGCCCGCAGTCCCTCGCGGACGAGCCTGCGGTTCTCGCCGGCGAGCGGCATCAGGTCCGCGACGGTGGCGAGCGCCACCAGCTCGATGTCGTCCTCGGCCCCCGGCGCGCCGAGCGCCTGCGCGAGCTTGTAGGCCACGCCGGTGCCGCACAGATCCGGACACGGGTACCCGCACACCCCGGGGTGGACGATCTCGCAATCCGGCAGCCGCCCGTCCGCCCGCGGCGCGTGATGGTCGGAGACCACCACATCCACGCCGGCCGCACGCGCGGCGGCGACCTCCTCGACCGCGGTGATCGCGCAGTCGACGGTGACCAGCAGCGCCGCCCCGCGCGAGGCGAGGCGCTGCACCGTCTCGAGCGCCAGCCCGTAGCCGTCCGTGAGGCGGTCGGGCAGATACCAGGCGACGTCGGCGCCAAGGGCGCGGAGCGCGCGGACCATCGTCGCCGTGGCGCACACGCCGTCGACGTCGTAGTCGCCGTGGACGACGATCCGGGTGCGATCGCGAATGTGGCGCTCGATGAGCGCGACCGCCCGCTCGATCCCGGCAAACGCGCTCGGGTCGTGGACCTCGCGCGGCTCGAGGAACGCCTCCGCTGCACGCACATCGGACAGCCCACGGCGCACGAGCACCTGCGCAAGCACGTGGCTGACGCCGAGCTCACGCTCGAGCACGAGCGCGGCCGTCAGGTCGTAGGCCGGGATCTCGAGCGTCGGCGCCGGCAGGGCCGGGTCCGGAACGGCATGGAGCGCGACGTCCGAGCGGGCGTTCTCGACCGGCTGTTCGCGAAGGAGGGCTGCCTCGGGCATGGCGCGCAGCGTATGAGCCGGCCCCGACGGAACCGGCCGCTGACCGCCCAAACCGCGATCAAGTTGTTACGCGGCGATGCAGAATTGGAACGATTCCTCGCGCGGTGGAACTTGTGGGCGCAACGGGGGAGTTGGTAGGCGCCGCGGTGGGCTTGGAGGCGCCGCGGGGGGCTTACGGGCGCCGCGGCGGGCTTGGGGGCGCCGCGGGATTGCGGAGAGCCGGCGGGAGCTGCGGGCGCCCCGCCGCGGGGCCGGGACCGCCCGGCTCAGGCCATCTCGGGGCCGAGCCCGGTGGCGCGCTCGCGCCGCAGGCCCTCGAACCAGATCGCCGCAAGCCCGATCAGCGTGCCCGGGATCGCCTCGAGCGCCGTGAGCAGATCGGTGTCGTGACGCGGCGGAACGGAGAAGCCGTGGATGGCCCACGCGACGAACACCGCGCCGATGAGCGCCCCGATCAGGGCGCCGACGATCCCGCCCCAGAAGTGATCCGGAAGCCAGATCGTGAAGTGCCAGATGGCGAGGCCCATCATGCCCCAGGCGAGCACGGCCATTAGCGGCGTCTCCCGTGGCGTCGGTTGCGCGTTCTGGGCTTGCCCGGCCGTTTGGGCGATTGGGCCATACCCTCGTTCTCGGCGACGTCCGGCGCCGGCTTCACGTCGTCGGCGGGCGGTGCCTCGGCCTCGGGTTGCTGCGGGGCGTTGCTCCGTGGGCTGCGGGGCGGCGTTGCCGCCACGCTGCGATCCGGCGCGCTCCGATCCGCCGCGCTGCGATCCGGCGCGCTCCGATCCGCCGCGGGCCGTGCCGCCATCGGACCGCCTCGAGCGGCGCGTGATCGCGGACTGCTGGCGTGGCGGCTGCGCCGGGGACTCGGGGTCATCGTCCTCGGTGCTATGGGCGAGGCGCTTGATCAACGTCGAGGTGCGGTGGCCGCCACGATCCTCCTCGGCGAGATCGAGGTCGAGGTCGCGCTTCATCTGCTCGAACTCGGCCGCGGACACGCCGTCGGGGGAGGGCTCGGTCAGCCGGCCGCCACGCCGGACGCGGCGCGGCGTCGGCTCCACGTCGGCGGCCGTGGTCGCGTACGCGGGCACGTAGCCGAACTCGGACTCGATCCGGGCCCGGCGGTGGCGGTACTGAGACTCGCGCTCCTTCCAGTGCGTGAGCACGGGCGACGCGATGAAGATCGACGAGTACGCGCCCGAGGCCACGCCGACGAGCAGCGCGAACGCGAAGTCGGTCAGCTCGCTTGAGCCGGCCGTGCCGCCGAACAGCAGCAGCGCGATGATCGGCATCAGCGTGCACGAGGTCGTGGCGATCGACCTGGTGAGCACCTCGGACATCGATCGGTTCACGATCTGGGAGAACGCGGCGCGCGGCATTCTCGGGATGTTTTCTCGCACTCGGTCGAACACGATGATCGTGTCGTACATCGAGTAGCCGAGGATCGTCAACAGCGCGGCTACCGTCGCCGTCGTCACCTGACGGCCGGTCAGCGCGTAGACGCCGCTCGTAATCAAGAGGTCGTGCGCGAGCGCGATCATCACCGGGATCGCGAACTTCCACTCGAACCGGAGCGCGACGTACGCGGCGATCACGAGCAGCGATGCGATGATCGCGATGACGGCGCTGTTGGCGACCGTCCGTCCGAACGTCGGACCAACCGACGTGTACTGGAAGTCCTTGCCGTTTCCCGCGATCCCGAACTTGCTCTGAAGCACGTTCTGGAGCTTCTCCCGTCCACCCGAGGGCAGCGTCTTGAACGAGATCTGGTAGGCGTTGTTGCCGAACGTCTTGGAACCGCTCACCTTCTGGACCTCGGGGTTGGACACGCCCTGGGAGGTCAACAGCTGGGAGACCTGCTGCTGAGACGCGGCCTGCTCGAGCCCGACCGTGATCCGCGTCCCGGAGGTGAAGTCGATTCCGAGGTTCAACCCCTTGCCACCGATCGCAAGCGCGCCGATCAGCAGGATCACGCCCGACATCGTGAAGAAGTACTTCGAGGCCCCCATGAAGTCGAACTTCCAGCCGCGCTTCTCACCGCCCGCCCCGAGCATCGACGGCCTCGAGATCATCCGAGAGTTGCCCATCGTGCTGAGGATCGCCTGCGTCGCCATCACCGCTGTGAACAGCGAGACGAACGTGCCGACTCCGAGGGTGAACGCGAACCCCTGGACGTCCGAGGTGGCGAGCACGAACAGGATGAACGCGGTCATGATCGTCACCACGTTCGCGTCGATGATCGCGGTCAGACCCTTGCGGTAGCCCGTGACGATCCCCTGGCGGATCGATCTGCCGTTCCGGATCTCCTCCTTGATGCGTTCGAAGATCACGATGTTCGCGTCCGCGGCGACGCCGATCGTGAGGATCAGTCCGGCAATCCCCGGCAGCGTGAGCGTGATCGGGATCAGCTTGATGAGCGCGTAGAAGTAGATCCCGTAGATCAGGAGCCCGAAGGTCGCGATCACGCCGAGGATGCGGTAGTACGCGATCAGGAACACGATCACGACCAGAAGCCCGACCATGCCCGCTAGCAGGCCGTTGTGGAGTGCCTGCTTGCCGAGCGTCGCGGAAACCTGCGACTCCGAGATCAGCTTGAGGTTGATCGGCAGCGCGCCCAGGCGCAGCTCGTTGGCGAGGTCCTGGGCGGAGGTGATCGTGAAGCTGCCCGAGATGTCGGCGCCGTTGTCGCCGTTGATCCCGTCCGGGTACTGCTTGAAGTCGATGTACGGGACGGTGATCAGCTGGTTGTCAAGCGCGACCGCGAAGTGCTGGCGGAGCGTCTGCCCGAGGCCGCTCACGAGGTCGCCTCGGCGGGCGATCTGTGCGGTCACGTTCTGGAACTCGCTCTTGCCCGTGCCGCTGAAGCCGAACGTCACATCGGGCGAGCCGGTGTTCGGATCGGTGCTCTGCTGCGGATTGGTGATGTCGCTGCCGCGGAGCGCGACGTTGTCCTTGAGCACGTAGAACTGGGCGCTCGGATCGCTGATCGGCGTCTGCTTTGAGAAGTTCGCCGGGATCGCCTGGAGCACCACCGTCCCCCGCGGCACGACCAGGATCTGACCGTCCGAGGCGCTGACCCCCGCCGGCAACCCGGAGACCAGGGCCTCCTTGCTGTCGTCGGGACCGTTCAGCAGGCAGTGCTGGCCGGCGGCGGGCACGGTGTTGTTGGCCTTGGCGACCGCGGCGCAGGCGGCGCTGCCGGGAGCGCCGAACATCCAGTACTGCGGTGTGATGCGCGAGTTCTGCGGGCTCGAGCTGGCCGGCTGTTTGGAGGCGAGTGTGACCGCGTCATACAAGTTCATGCTCCCGGCGCCCGGCTCGCCCGGGGCCCCGTTTGTGCCCGACCCCTGGCTGATCGTGGTCGCGGTCGGATCCTGCGTCTGGAGCTGGCTCGCGACCGTCTTTCCGTTCGGGGTGAGCGCGTTCGCCTCCCAGTCGTAGAAGGCCAGCTGTGCGGTCGTGCCGACCTCCGCCTCAGCGCGCGCGGTGTCGGTCACGTTGGGGAGTCCGACGGTGATCTGATTGCCCCCCGAGGTCTGGATCTGGGGCTCGGCGACGCCCAGCTGGTCGACCCGGTTGCGCATGATGTCGACCGCCCGCTGCAGCGCGTCCTGCGTCACGACAGGCGTCTGCGCGCTCGGGAGCCCCTGGTACACGAGCTCCACCCCGCCCTTCAGGTCCAGGCCGAGCACGGTCTTCTTGGGCTTCACCGCGCCGGGGATGCCGGCGATCACAACGAGCGAGCCGATTACCAGCCCGACGACCAGAAGCAGGATGAAGCCATTTCGCTGGCGATCAGTCATCGGTCTGGGTGGATGCTAGAGGTACTTGACCGTGGGCGGCGGCGGCCGAGCCGGATCGGCGCGCTAATGGTGGTTGGTTGGCGTGAGCACCACGAGGACACCGCCGTCCTCGTCGTCGTACGCCGGGAAGATGTCGGCGACCGCCCGGGCGGGCAGGTCGCGCTCGGCGTGGACCTCGACGGCCTTGCTCTTCACGCGGACCTCCCACTCGAGCGCGGTCTGAACGTGATCGGTCCCGTCGTCGAAGCGCAGCCCGAGGACGTCGTGTACCGGTCGTCCGATCACCTGCTCGGTCTTCAGACCGGTCAGCTCGAACGACCCGCGGCCGCAATCGACGATCCTGCCGTCCGAGTCGCACGCGAAGAACGCCGCGTTCGGAGCGGGGTAGTAGTCGTCGAGCAGCTCGTACAGGTACGCGAATCCGCATTTCTCGCATCCGCGAGCCTCGTTGCGGAATCCCGCGTTGCGATCGGTCGCCATCGACCGGTTGCCGCAGTGCGGGCAGATGAAGTAGTGCTCGTGGCTCATTGGCGAGGAGAGGATAGCCTGACCGGCTCGGCCGACCCGTTACCTCTTCAGGAACATTTAAAGGAGCGACAACGGACCGGGCGGTTCCATTCCGAGGTGCTCGAAGGCCCGCCTGGTCGCGGCGCGACCCCGCGGCGTGCGCTCGATCAGGCCGCGCTGGAGCAGGTAGGGCTCATACACGTCCTCGATCGTGTCCTGCTCCTCCCCCACCGCCACAGCCATTGTCGAAAGGCCAACCGGCCCCCCGCCGAACTTCTCGCAGATCGCGCGCAGGATCTCGCGGTCCAGGCGATCGAGGCCGGCGTGGTCGACGCCCAGCAGGTCGAGTGCCTCGATCGCGACGTCGCCGGTGACCACGCCCGTGCCGCGCACTTCCGCGTAGTCGCGGACCCTTTTCAGCAGCCGGTTGGCCACGCGCGGCGTGCCCCGGCTCCGCTCGGCGATCGCGCGGGCGCCATCTTCCTCGATCGCTACCTCGAGCAGCCGGGCGGAACGGCGGACGATCGTCGCCAGGTCATCGGCGCCGTAATGCTCGAGCCGATGCTGGATCCCGAAGCGGTCGCGGAGCGGTCCGGTGATCAGCCCCGCCCGGGTGGTGGCGCCGATCAGCGTGAACGGCGGCAGCGGGATCGTGACGACGCTCGCCCCCGCCCCCTGACCGATCGTGATCGGGAGGCAGCCGTCCTCCATGGCGGGATAGAAGGTCTCCTCGAGCGCGCGCGGCAGGCGGTGGATCTCATCCACGAAGAACACCGAGCGGGGTTCGAGCGCGGTCAGGAACGCGGCGACGTCGCCCTTTCGCTCGAGCGCCGGTCCGGCCGTCTGCACGAACGGGACCTCGAGCTCGGCGGCCACGATCTGGGCGAGCGACGTCTTGCCGAGCCCGGGCGGGCCTGAGAAGAGGACGTGATCGAGCGCCTCGCCGCGGGTCGAGGCGGCCTCGATCGACACCGCCAGCTGGTCCTTGAGGGCGTCCTGGCCGACGAAGTCCACGAGCCGGCGGGGGCGGAGCGAGCGGTCGAGATCCTCGTCGGGCAGTTCCTGCGGGTCCTGGATCCGCGGCGGGCGGTCCGGGTGGGCATGGTCGAATATCTCGCGCACCGGACTCATCGGCGCGCCGTCCCGAGCGTCATCGGCGCGCCGTCCACGGTTCTCATCGGCACACCGTCCGGAGCGTCATCGGCGGGCCGTCCGGAGCGCGTGGGCGATCAGGTCCTCGGGCTTCTCGCCCTCGGCGCCGTCGAGCAGCTCGTCGGCCTCGACCGTCGTGTAGCCAAGGCCGAGCAGCCCATCGCGGGCGAGAGCGCGGGGGTCCTCGCTGCGCAGCGCGGTCACGACGGCCGGCACGGTGGCAGTGGCGCCGACCTTCTCGCGGAGTTCGACGACGATTCGCTCCGCGGTTCGCTTGCCGACGCCGGGCGCCGCCTGGAGGCGCGCGGTGTCGCCCGCTGCGACCGCGGCCAGCAATTCGCGCGGGGGGCCGCCCGACAGGACAGCGAGCGCGACCTTGGGGCCGACCGACTGGACCGCGATCAACATCAGGAACAGCTCGCGTTCCGCTTCGGTCGCGAACCCGTACAGCGCGAGCGCGTCGTCCCGGACGACGAGGTGGCTGTGCAGGACGACGGACTTGCCCACCGCCGGCACGTGCCGGAGCGTCTCGGCCGACACGGCGAGGCGGTAGCCCACGCCACCGCAGTCGACGACGACGTGATCGCCGCGGCGGACCGCAACCGTGCCCGACACCATCGCGATCATGCCCGTGCTCCGGTCGCGGTGCGGGTGATCGCCCGGTCGAGCGGCGCGCGGTTGCATTCGCAGATCGCGACCGCGAGCGCGTCGGCGGCGTGATCGGGCGAGGGAGGCTCGGGCAGGCCGAGCAGCCGCGCGACCATCCGCCCGACCTGGTCCTTGCCGGCGTGCCCGTGCCCGCACACCGCGCCCTTGACCTGCTGCGGCGTGTACGAGCGCGACGGGATCCCGCGCTGGCCCGCGGCCAGCAGTACCACGCCCCGCGCCTGGCCGACGGCGAAGGCCGTCCGGACGTTGGCGCCGAAGTAAAGCTGCTCGATCGCGACCGCGGCCGGGGCGTAGCTGTCGAAGAGGTCGACGACGTGGCCGTGGATCTCGGCCAGCCGGCGCTCGAGCCGGACGCCGGCGCGCGTCTCGATCACGCCGGCCGCGAGCGCGCGGAGCGCCGAGCCCGAGCTCTCGACCACGCCGTACCCGGTGCTCGCCGTGCCGGGATCGATTCCGATCACGATCATTCCGAACACCATTCTGCGTCCGGGGCCGGACGCCTCCCCGGGAAATCCGCCGCGTCCACATCCGCGGCGCGCAGCGTGCCGAGGCGGATTCCCCGGCGTTACGCCGCCTGATCCCCGGGGGGAGGCGGCGGAACGGCCTCGGCGATGATCTCCGCGCACAGATCGACGCACTCGTTGCAGATCGCGACCGCCGGCGTCGGCCCGGCGACGATCGACGCGACCTCGCTGCGGCGCTTGCCGCAGAACGAGCAGCGAATCGAGTCGACTGACCGCCTCGGACCGGTGGGTTCGTCATGCATTACGCGCCAAATGATGCGCCACCGGCGGACCTTGCCGCGTGGCGCATGCGTGGCATGCGCTGCGCGGCACGGTCCGGGCGGGACGGGTCCGTTGTCGTGCTGTGCAGGTTTGGGGCCGCTTCGCGGCGTCCCTGGGGCCGTTCCGCCGGACGTCCGTGCCCGGCGGTCGTGGTCGCGACCCCGCCGCCCGGCACGGATGCTGGGCGTAAGGCCCCACGGATGCCGCGCCGCAGGCGCGGCCTACTACCGCCCCACGCAGCGCGTATCCGACCCGGGGGCGGTCATCCGGTACATCTTCCATGCCCCGACCTGGGCGATGAACTGCTGCTGGGTCAAACGGTGGTCGATCGGTGGCGCGATGCCGTCGATCGAGTCGTGGGGGCCGACGAACATGACTCCTTGGTGGCGCATCGAGGTCCCGACGCGGCCGAGCGTGACGTGCAGCTTCCACGCCAGCGCCGTCTGGACGCTGTGGTTGACCGCGGCGAAGCTCGACTTGCACGGGAACACGCCGTCGTGGCCCCCGACGGCGGCGACGGCGGCGGTCATCTGATTCAGGCGGGTGACGGCCTGCGACGCGGTGTGCTCCTCGGCGCTCGCCTGGTTGACGCGCCCGCCCACCCACGGGATCGTGACCGCCACGAGGACCGCAGTCAGCCCGACGGCGACCGCGGTGCGTCCGACCGGGGCCACGCTCGCGCCCAGCTGGGCCAGGCGGACGATGCCGACGCCGGCGAGCACGCAGGTCATTCCGGCGGCCGGGAGATAGAAGCGCTCGAGGCCCGGATAACCGTCGAGCGTCATGCCGACGACGATCACCCACCACACCGCCGTCGCGCCGGCTAGCGACAGCAACAGCCAGTCGCGGGGCTTGTCGAACCAAGCGAACACGGCCGCCACCACGCCGGCCAGCAGCACCGGCAGCAGCTGGATGTCCACGCCGCGCCCGAGCACGGTGAACAGCGGATGCTTGCCGAGATCGCCGTTGTACTCCTCGGCATGGACGGCGGCCAGGAACGGCTGCCCGGAGCCGATCCACGGCGGCGCGAACCAGAAGAACGGGATCGAGAACAGCCCGAGCACGATCAGCACGCGCAGCCGCGGCTCCTTGAACCACAGCCAACCGGCGTAGACGATGATCAGCGGCCAGGCCTCCGGGCGGATCAGAGACGTCGCGACGCCGAGCGAGAAGGCCCATCCGCGTCTGCCGTCGAGATGGGCGAGAACCGCCCACAGCGCGGTCGCTATCAGCATCGGCTCGGAGGTTCCGCGGAACATCTCGTCCCACCACGCCTGGGTGATGACGATGCCGGCGCCGGCGATCAGCCCGGCCGCGACCTTGGCCCAGCGCCGACCGCGGATCAGCCGCGAGGCGAGCAGGTACGCCGCCACGATCCCGAGCAGGCCGCCGGCGCGGGCGGTGATCACCCACAGCGTCGGCGCCGCCGCGCTGCCGAACAGGGCCCAGATCGTCGTGAACACGACCGGCAGCGGCTTCCACGATGGACCCCCGCTGATCGCGAAGCTCAGATGCGGATCGGTGACCTCGCGGCCCCACGAGATCCACGCCCATGGGTCGTAGCTCGGGACCGTCGGCAGGACCGCGGCGGAGATCGCCGCCAGCACGATGCACGCCAGCGCCGACCACAGGAACGGCGCATACCCCAGCCCGTGCCAGTCCGGCAGCCGCGAGCGCGAGGGCGCTTCGGTGTCAGAGCGCGGCCGCTCGGCGGGCTTGTGCGTGAGGACCTGACCCTCCACCCGACCGGCACCTCACGTCCGGACGTTGGGGGCGCTGTTCGGGGTGAAGCGGCAGCGCATCAGCGTGCCGAGCACCCGGAAGCCGTCGAGCGCGGTCAGCTTCTTGCCCTCCTCGGTGGCGCGCGCCCGGTAGTGCACCGGGACCTCGAAGATCCGCTCCCCGCGCTGCACGAGCCGGGCGGTGATCTCGGGCTCGATCGCGAAGCCGGCGGAGCGCAGCGGCAGGCTCCGGAAGATGTCGGTCCTGATCATCTTGTGGCAGGTCATGATGTCGTGCAGGTACACGTTGAAGAGCATGTTGCAGGCGGTTGTGACGCCCTTGTTGCCCAGCACGAACAGGAACGAGTGGCTCGTGTAGCCGTCGAATGCTCGTACGCCGAAGGAAGCGTTGGTGCGCCCGTCGAGTAGGGGTGGCATGAGCAGACCAAGATCGGTCGGGTCGTATTCGAGGTCGGCGTCGAAGATCGCGGAGAACTCGCCCTCGGCGTGCGATAGCGCGGTCTGGATCGCCGCCCCCTTGCCCTTGTTGTGCTCGTGCTCGAACAGGCGGACCCGATGGGGTGGGCGGATATCCGCTATCAGGGTCCGCAGGATCTCGCGCGTTCCGTCGGTCGAGCCGTCGTCGACGACGATCAGCTCGAACCCGGTCGGGAGGGGCGTGTCGAGGACCTCGGCGATCGCGCGTTCGACGCGCTCGCGCTCGTTGTACACCGGCATCAGGATCGAGAGCATGTGGGCGTTCTGGTTGGGTCGGAGGAGGCTGAGCGGGGGCTCCGGCGACAGCGATATGCGGCACTGGCCGGGATCGCACCCACGAGGGCGTTCGATGCTAGCCGATCGGCCGGGCGGTAGTGGGAGCGCGCGATTTGCGCGAGGATGCAGCCATGGATTTCAGCACGCTGCTCGACGGGCTCGAGGGCGAGGACCGTGCCGCGCGCCAGCGGCTGCTCGAGCGGCTCGCCGACGAGGGGTACTCGCTCAAAGAGCTGAAAGCCGCGGTCGCGGAGGACCGGCTGGCGTTGCTGCTGGTCGAGCGCATCCTCGGGGGCCGCTACACCGCGAGGGAGCTGGCGCAGGAGAGTGGCCTCCCGGCCACGCAGATGCTGCGGATCCGGCGGCTCCTTGGACTCCCCGAGCCCGGGCCCGACGAGCCGGTGTTCGGCGAGGAGGAGGTCGACGCCGCGAAGGCGATCAGCATGTTCCTCTCCTCAGGTCTCGGCGAGGAGTCGATCGCCGAGATCACGCGGGTTCTCGGCGAGGGGATGTCGCGGCTGGCCGCGACCACGGCGGCCGCGTTCGTGGACGCCTTCCTCGAGCCCGGGGACACCGAGGACGAGGTCGCCGAGCGCTTCGCGACGCTCGCCGAGCAGCTGATTCCGGCGATCGATCCCGTGCTGCGCGCGGCGTACCGCCAGCACCTCGCCGAGAGCGTCCGCCGCGGAATGCTCAGCGCGGCCGAGCGCGAGTCGGGCGAGGTGGCGGGCGCACAGAAGGTCACGGTGTGCTTTGTAGACATGGTCGGGTTCACGCGTCTCGGGGCCCAGATCGAGGCCCGGGAGCTCGGGAGCCTCGCGAGCAAGCTGGCCGAGCTCGCTACCGACGTGACCGAGCCCCCGGTGCGACTCGTGAAGACGATCGGCGACGCCGCGATGTTCGTCTCAACCGATACGGCGGCCGTCGTGTCGGTCGCGCTGTCCCTGCTGGAGGCGGTCCAGGCGGCTCAGTTGCCGAGCCTGCGGGCCGGCGTCGCCTGCGGATCGGCGCTGCAGCGGGCCGGCGATTACTACGGGCACGCCGTGAACCTGGCAAGCCGCGTCACCGGCGTGGCCCGTCCCGGCAGCGTCCTGTGCACGGAGGAGGTCCGCGACGCGTCGTCTGACCGGTTCGACTGGTCGTACGCGCGCAAGCACAAGCTCAAGGGCATGTCCGAGGCGGTCTCGCTGTACCGCGCCCGGCGCCTCGAGGACGCGGCGTCCGACGAGAGCGCGGAGACTCCTAGGAAGAAACCGAAAGCAGATCGACGACGAACACGAGCGGCGAGTTAGGCGGGATCGTCGGGGGGCTGCCCGCCTTCCCGTAGGCGAGGCTCGACGGGATGATCAGCTCGCGCCGACCGCCGACCTTCATCCCGGGGATTCCCTGCACCCAGCCGGGGATCACGCTGCCATTGGTGAGCGCGGTCGTGAACGGCTGGTTGCGGCTCCAGGACGAGTCGAACTCCTTGCCGGTCTTGTACAGGACGCCGACGTAGTTGACGGTGACGGTCTGACCCGCCTTGGCCGTCTGACCGGTACCGGTGACGAGATCCTTAGTCACCAGATGGGTCGGCGCCGCGCCGGTCGGCACAGTGACGACCGGCTTCTTCGCGATCGCCGGCGCCGGCTTCGGCGTGGTCGTCACCGGGGCCGCAGTAGCCCCCTGGGCGGGCACCAGCTCGACGCCCGTCGCCTTGGAGCTGCTGCCGCATCCGGCGAGACCCGCGACCACCAGCGCGAGGGCCGGCAAGGTAAGTGCTCGTTTCGACATCGCGGTGAGGCTAGCGAAGGTTGACGAAGAAGCCGGTAAGAACCGGTTACCGGTGAGACTGGGTCACTGCGCGACGCGCTCGAGCACGGCGCTGTCGACGTCGAAGTTGGCGTGGACAGCGCTGACGTCGTCGTTCTCTTCGAGGGCGTCGATCAGCCTCATCAGCTTTGCGGCATCGCTCTCGTCGACCGGGACGCGGGCGCGCGGGCGCTGCGTGAGGTCGGCGCTCTCGATCTCGACCCCGCCGGCCGTGAGCGCATCGCGCGCCGCTGCCAGGTCGGCGGGTTCCGTGATCACCTCGTAGATGTCCTCGTCGAGCGAGATGTCCTCCGCGCCGGCATCGATCGCTGGCATCAGATCGTCCTCGCTGTAGCGGTTGGCGTCGACGACGACCACGCCCCGCTTGTCGAACAGGTAGGACACCGACCCGGGCTCGCCGAGGGTCCCGCCGTGCTTGCCGAGGATGTGACGCATCTCGGCGCCGGTGCGGTTGCGGTTGTCGGTGAGCGCCTCGATCAGGAGCGCGACGCCGCCGGGACCGTAGCCCTCGTAGGCGACGGACTCGATCTGCTCGGTGTCGGCGCCCTCGCCGGTGCCCTTGGCGATCGCCCGCTCGATGTTGTCCTTGGGCATCGAGGCATCACGCGCCTTCTGGATCGCCAGAGCGAGCCCGGAGTTCCCGGTCGGATCGCCGCCGCCCTCGCGAGCGGCGACCGTGATCGCGCGCGCCAGCTTGGTGAAGTGCTGGCCGCGCCGCGCGTCGACGACGGCCTTCTTGTGCTTGATCGAAGCCCATTTGGAGTGACCTGACATACACCTCTAGTTTAGTCCGGCGCCCCGGGCTCGCGGCCCTAGCGCGTCCGCGCCGCGGAACGGCTCGCGGCCCTAGCGCGTCCGTGCGGCCGGGCGCTCCCGGTACCAGTCGATCGTGCGGCTGAGACCCTCCTCGAGCGGGATCTCGGGGTGCCAGCCGGTGAGCTCGCGGAGCTTGGTCGAGTCGAGCCACTGGCGGTCGATCTCGCCGTGGGGGACGCCCTGGCCGCGGATGTCCGGGGCCACCGATGACCCGGCCAGCCGGCAGATCAGCTCGATCACGTCGAGGACTCGGTGCGGCTCCCCACCGGCGGCGTTGAACGCCTCGCCGCGCGCTCCGCCGCCAGCGAGGGCCTCCCAGACCGCCAGGTACGCGCGCGCCGCGTCCTCGACGTAGAGGAAGTCGCGCTCGGGCGAGCCGTCGGAGCGCACGACCGGTGCCTCGCCGGCGAGGGCGGCGCACACCGCCTCCGGGATCAGCCGGGCGCGGTTCGTGTCGCCACCCCCGTAGACGTTGGCCAGCCGGGTGACCGCCACCGGCAGCTCGAACGTGTGCCAGTAGGAGCGGGCGAGCATGTCGGTCGCCGCCTTGGAGACGTCGTAGGGATATTTCGGGTCGAGCGCGTGATCCTCGCGGTAGGGCAGCTCGCGCGGCTGCCCGTAGGCCTTGTCGGAGGAGGCGACCACGACCCGCCCAGCTCGGTGCACTCGGCAGGCCTCCAGCAAGAGCCAGGTGCCGCGGATGTTCGACTCGAACGTGGGTACGGGCGAGCGGTTCGCGGATCCCACCTGGGTCTGGGCCGCGAGGTGGAAGACGCTCTCGACCTCGTACTCGTTGAGGACGCGCGCCACGAGCCCGTCGGTGCAGATGTCGCCGTTGACCACGTCCACCGAGCCGGCGAGGCCGAGTTCCTTGAGCGATGAGACAGCCGGCTGATCGCGCCGGATCACGACCACGCGATCGCCGCGCTCGAGCAGCGCCTTGACGAGCCACGCGCCCACCAGACCGTCACCCCCGGTCACGAGCACCGGCGAGTTCAACCCCGCACCTTCCACGGAGCGCGACCATCCGCCCACAGGTCGTTGAGCGTGATCGCGTCCTTGTAGGTGTCCATGCACTCCCAGAAGCCGTGGTGGCGGAACGCGCGCAGTTCCCCGGCCGCCGCGAGTCGCTCGAGCGGCTCGCGCTCGAGCACGCTGTCGGCCCGAACCACTCCGAGCGCCGAGCGCTCGAAGCAGAAAAACCCCGCATTCACCCACAGGTCGCTCCGCGGCTTCTCTGTGAACCCGAGCACCGACGCGTCGCCGTTCAGGCGCGCCACACCGAACGGGAGCTCCGGCTGAACCACGGCCATCGTGGCCGCCCCGCCGTGCTCGCCGTGGTAGGCGAGCAGCGCTCCGAGGTCGATGTCGGCTACGCCGTCGGCGTAGGCAAGGCAGAACCGGTCGCCGTCGAGCGCCGGACCGGCGCGATGGAGGCGTCCGCCGGTCGGCGTGTCCTCGCCGGTGTCCAGGCACCTGACCTCGACACCGTCCGGCCAGCGCTCGCGAGCCGCGAACGCGGCGACGCGTTCGCTCCGGTATCCGGTCAGCAGCAGGAAGCGCCGGAACCCGTGCGCGAGGTACATGTTGACGACGTGCCAAAGGATCGGGCGCCCCCCGACCTCGACGAGGGGTTTCGGGACCGAGGAGGCGTGCTCGTGCAGGCGCGTCCCGCGTCCGCCGCACAAGATCACGACGGTTGGCTTGTCCGCGAGCACAGGGCAAGCATTATTCCCCGAGCGCGCCGTGGGTAGCATGGCCCGCGGTGGGCGCGGTCACGAACCCCGGCATCTTCAAGGCCTACGACATCCGTGGGCTGTACGGCAGCGACATCGACGCGGCCGCCGCCGAGCTGATCGGGCGGGCGTTCGCGCGGGTGATCGCCGAGCTCGAGGGCAAGCCGACCACGGACCTGCGGCTCGGGCTCGGACGCGACATGCGCCTGACCGCGCCCGAGCTGTCGAGCGCGTACTGCCGGGGTATGTGCGCAGAGGGCGCAATCGTGCTCGACGCGGGCGAGGTCGGCACCGAGATGCTGTATTACCTCGTCGGCTCGCGCGAGCTCGACGGCGGACTGATGTGCACGGCGTCGCACAACCCCAAGCGCTACACCGGCGCGAAGCTGGTGAGGCGGGGCGCGGTGGCGCTGTCGGGCGACGCGGGCATCGGCGAGTTGCGGGCGAAGATCGAGGAGGGGCTCGGCGAGGCTCCCGGCGGCGGCTCGGTCGAGCGCGTTTCCCTCTACGAGGAGTTCCAGCAGGCGGTGCTCGAGTTCATCGATCCGGCGGCGGTGAGGCCGATGCGGGTGGTCGTGGACGGCGGTAACGGGATGGCCGGGCCGATGGTCGGACCGGTCCTGCGGGATCTGCGGCTCGATCTGATCGAGACCTACTGGGAGCCGAACGGACACTTCCCCGATCACGAGCCGAACCCGCTCCTGCCCGAGAACCGCGAGTTCATCATGCGCGAGGTGGTCCGATTGGGTGCGGATCTGGGCATCGCCTGGGACGGAGACGCGGACCGCTGCTTCTTCATCGACGATCGGGGGTCGTTCGTCGACGGCGACTTCCTAACGGCGCTGCTGGCCGAGTCGATGCTCTCGAAGCACCCAGGCCCGCCTACCCCGACGATCCTGTACGACGTCCGCGCCAGCCACGCGGTCGCCGACGTCACCGAGCGGGGCGGCGGCCGGGCCCTGATGAACCGCGTGGGGCACGCGTTCTTCAAGACGAGGATGCGCGAGGAGGGCGCCATCTTCGGCGGCGAGGTGTCCGGCCACTACTACTTCCAGGACTTTTACTGCGCCGACTCGGGCACGATCCCGGCGCTGCTGATCCTGGAGCTGCTCTCGATCCGCGGCGAACGCCTGTCCGAACTGCTCGCGCCGTACCGCTCGCGCTATTTCATCTCCGGCGAGATCAACTCCGAGGTCTCCGATGCGGACGCGAAGATGGAGGAGATCGCCTCCCGCTACCACGACGGCAGGCAGTACCGCCTGGACGGCATCTCGGTCGAGTACGACGACTGGCACTTCAACGTCCGCTCGTCGAACACCGAGCCGCTGCTTCGCCTGTGCCTGGAGTCACTGCGCTCGCACGAGGACATGGAGCGTCGGCGTGACGAGGTGCTGGCAGTGATCCGTTCGTGACCACTCCCGACCGGCGCGCGACCAGCGCCGAGGACGCTCTGGCGCTGGCGCAGAGAGCCGGGATCCACCGGCTCGCGCTGCCCACTCCGTTCCTGGTCGGCCGCGTCAACTGCTACCTGATCGAGGACGAGCCGCTCACCCTGATCGACACCGGCCCGAACTCTGGTAAGTCGCTCGACGAGCTCGAGCGCTCGCTCGCCGGCCACGGACGCCGGATCGAGGACCTCGAGCTGATCGTGCTCACCCATCAGCACATGGACCATCTCGGGCTGCTCGAGATCCTGGCCCGCCGCTCTGGCGCCGAGGTCGCGGCTCTGGACCTGCTCGAGCCGTACCTGGCGAGCTTCTCGCACAGCGCGGCGGAGGACGACGAGTTCGCCCAGGGGGTCATGCGCCGGCACGGCGTGCCGGACGACCTGGCGACGGTGGTTGGGGCGATGGCGGCGGCGTTCCGGGCGTTCGGATCGAGTGGACGCGTGACGCGACCGCTGCGCGACGGAGACGAGCTCGCATTTCGCGACCGGACCCTGCACGCTCACCACCGGCCCGGGCATAGCCCGTCGGACACGATCCTGTGGGATGCCGACCGCGAGATCCTGGTCGCCGGCGACCACCTGCTCCCCCACATCTCGTCGAACCCGCTGGTCTCACGGCCGCTGTCCGGCGACCCGAACCAGCCGCGGCCACAGGCACTCCTGCAGTACATCGATTCGATGCGGACCACGCGCGAGCTCCCGGCCCGGCTGGTCCTGCCCGGCCACGGCGATCCGATCCTCGACCACGTCGAGCTGATCGACGAGCGGTTGCGCATGCATCGCCGCCGGGCAGCGCGGATCCATCAACTCCTGGATGCCCGCCCGCTCACCGCCTACGAGATCGCAGTGCGAATGTGGGGGAACGTCGCGGTCACGCAGGCCTATCTGACGCTGTCCGAAGTGCTCGGACACCTCGATCTACTGGCGGAAGCCGGGCAGGCGGTCGAGCATGAGCGGGACGGGGTCGCCGTGTTCGAGGCGATCTAGCCCCACCAGCCTCACCGTCGGGCTGTCACTCTGCGGACCATTGCGTCCAGTGCCGCTACGGAATCAGGCGAGAATGGCCGATTAGAAGGGGGCATGCTCGGCGACAGCGACACCGGCATGATGCCTGGGACGCCCGCGCCGCGGCCGGAGGCTGGCGGCATCGCCGCTTCGGAGTACCCAAAGCTGCTCGAGCGTGTTCCGGCGATCATCTACGTCGCCGACACTGGCGGAGACGGGCGCTGGCACTACGTGAGCCCCCAGATCGAGGCGATCCTGGGCTACTCCGCCGCCGAGTGGTGCGCCGATCCCGGCCTGTGGGCCGAGCGCCTGCATCCTGAGGACCGCGACTGGGTCCTGGCGCGCGAGAACGAGCGCCACGGCATCAAGCCGGATGATGAGGCACTCGAGTACCGCATGCTCCATCGCGACGGGCGGGCGGTATGGATTCGCGACGATGCCGTGCTGGCCCGCGGCGAGGACGGCGAGCTCCGCTGGCACGGAATGTTGCACGACGTCACCTACCGCAAGGAGGTCGAGGCCGAGCTCGAGCGACGCGCCGCCCAGCAGGCGGCCGTGGCGTTGCTAGGCGAGCACGCTCTCGAGGGGGCCAGCACAGCCGATTTGATGCAGGAGGCCGTGGCCAGCGCGGCCCGCATGCTTGGCGCCGGGATCTCGGCGGTGTGGGAGTACCTGCCCGATGAGGGCTTCCTGGTGCTGCGGAGCGGGATCGGATGGCCGGACACCGAGTTCGGAAAGCTCCGGTATCCGGCCGGGGTGGGATCGCAAGCGGGGTACACGTTGCAGAGCGGAGCGCCGGTGGTGGTCGAGGACTGGAACACCGAGACCCGTTTCGAGCAGCCGAGCTTCCGGGGGCGGCGAACCGGGTCCGGGTTGTCGGTCAAGATCGAGGGAGGGTCGCGCGGGCCGTTCGGCGTCCTCGTGGTCCAGTCGATGCAGGCCCGGGGGTTTGCCCCCCGCGACATCGACTTCCTCCAGGCGCTGGCCAACGTGCTCGCCGACGCGCTCGAGCGACAGGCGGTCGAGGATGCGATCCGCGAACGAGCCGTCCACGACCCCCTGACGGGACTCCCCAACCGCGTGCTGTTCGTCGACCGGCTCGAGCATGCGCTCGCGCGGCTGGGCCGGCAGCAGGCGCTCGTCGCGATCCTGTTCCTCGACCTCGACCACTTCAAGCTGGTCAACGACAGCCTCGGGCATCACGTCGGCGATGATCTGCTGGCGGCCGCCGCGCCGCGTCTGAAGCACGCTCTGCGCGGCAGCGACACGGTGGCGCGGTTCGGCGGCGACGAGTTCGGGATCCTGCTCGAGGACATCGCCTCCGAGCGCGACGCGATCGAGACCGCCGAGCGGATCGCGGCGACCTTCGCGCGGCCGTTCGTCCTGTCCGGCAGCGAGCACTTCGTCAGCACCAGCATCGGGATCGCGCTCGCCACCGGCGGCGAGCGCGCCGACGAGCTCATCCGCGACGCCGACGCGGCCATGTACCGCGCCAAAGACCGCGGGCGCGCCCGGTACGAGGTGTTCGACGAGGGCATGCGCGGCCGGGCGATCGAGCGCCTGCGGATGGAGAACGACCTCCGCCGCGCGCTCGAGCGCGACCAGTTGCGGCTCGAGTACCAGCCCGTCGTTTCGCTCATCAACTTCTCGATCATCGGGGTCGAGGCGCTGCTCCGCTGGCGCCACCCCGACCGAGGAGAGATCCCGCCTTCGGAGTTCATCCCGATCGCCGAGGAGAACGGCCTGATCGAGCCGATCGGCCGGTGGGTGCTCGAGAACGCCTGCCGCCAGGCCGCCCAGTGGTACTGCGCGCGGCCGGATTCGGCGCCGCTCGCGATGTCGGTCAACCTGTCGGCGGTCCAGGTGGCCCGGCGCACGCTGCCCGAGGTCGTGCGCGCCGCGCTCTCGAGCAGCGGGCTCGATCCCGCCTGCCTCAGCCTCGAGATCACCGAGACGGTGATGGTGCGGGACGCCGACGGGCTCGCGGAGATCCTGAAGGCGCTGAAGGCGCTCGGCGTGCGCCTCGTACTCGACGACTTCGGGACCGGCTACTCGTCGCTCAGCTACCTGACGCGGCTGCCGCTCGACGTGCTCAAGGTCGATCGGTCGTTCGTCGACGGTCTCGGCAACGAGCCTCGCGACACGGCGATCACCGAGACGATCATCGCGATGTCACGGGCGCTGTCGCTGGACGTCGTCGCCGAAGGCGTCGAGACGTCCGAGCAGGTCAACGAGCTCAGCCGGCTCGGCTGCACCGCCGCCCAGGGCTTCCACTTCTCGCAAGCTGTGCCGGCGCGGGAGATCACCGACGCGCTCGAGCACGGTCCTGTGTGGCTGCCGTCGGTCATGGCCGACGACTGAGTTTTCAGTTCGCTCCGGGTAGGCGGATTCAGCCACGGGTACGCGGATTCCGCTACGGGTGGGCGGATTCGCCCGCCTGAACGGATTCCGCTACGGGTAGGCGGATTCGCCCGCGCGAAGCGGCGAGACGTTCGCGTCCCGACACTCGTATGAGCCGTTCGGGATCGACGTGCGGAGCGTGGCGGTGTCGTTCGGCGGAATCACCTGAAGGGCGTAGGCGGTCGCGCACCCGTTGGACGTCGCGACTCCGTGGCCGACGTCGAGCCGGAACGAGGCTGACCCGCCCGGGGCGACCACCAGTGGCATCGCCGGGGTTGAGCCGAAGAAATCGTTGGTCGTGTGGTGCGGGATCGTCGGGAGCGGATGGCTGCCCTGGTCGAGGAACTGGATCCCGGGCCACCCGTAGGTCCGGCAGGGCACGGTGCCCGTGTTCTTGAGCACGAAGCCGATCTCGCCGTGGCCCATCCCACCCTGCTGCCCGAGGAAGCCCAGCGTCATTGAGGACGCGCGGCACGGGGGCTCGCCGGAGGCCGTCGTCGTGGCGGTGGTCGTCGAGCTCGTGGTCGTCGGCGCGGTCGTCGATGTCGTCGATGTTGTGGTGCTCGTCGTGCTCGTCGCGGTGGTTGCCGGCGTCGGGCTGCCGGCGGCGGTGGCGGTCGTCGGCGTCGACGAGCTCCCGGCGCTTCCGCAGGCCGCAA
Organism: uncultured Solirubrobacterales bacterium; assembly: GCA_963709205.1. Taxonomy (GTDB): domain Bacteria; phylum Actinomycetota; class Thermoleophilia; order Solirubrobacterales; family Solirubrobacteraceae; genus Palsa-465. The sequence continues at coordinate 168,224 of CAVPVP010000007.1, read as the reverse complement.
CCAAGAGCGCCAGGGGCAACAACAGCGCCTTCTTCATGACGGATTGTTCGGGCATGGTTAGCTCGGCTCCTTCCCCTTGCGCTCCGCAGCCAGGTGCGTGCCACTATCCGGACGCCACCATGGACCGTAGCGAGGAACTCCGACAGACGCACCAACGCCCACGCCGGAACCGGTTCCTGACAAACCTCGAACGCCGCATCCCGTTCTGGGAGCCACAGCTGGTCGTGGCCTGCACGATCGCGCTGCAGCTGTCGCTGTCCAACCAGGTGACGATCGGCCCGACATGGCTGCTTCCGTCGCTCGAGGGCGCGCTGCTGATCGGCCTGGTCATCGTCTCGCCGCGAGCCAGGGCACGTAATTCGCCGCTCCGGCGCAGGGTGGCGATCGGGATGATCGCCTTCGTCAGCGCCGCGAACATCGCCTCGCTCGTGCTGCTCTCTCACCGGCTTCTGCACGGGGGGAAGGAGAACGGGCACCAGTTGATCCTGTCGGGAATCGTGTTGTGGTGCACGAACGTCCTGCTGTTCGGGTTGTGGTACTGGGAGACCGATCGGGGCGGCCCGGTCGCACGCGAGAAGGGAGAGCGAGACTTTCCCGATTTCCTGTTTCCGCAAATGACCGCGCCCCGCTGGGCGCCGAAAGATTGGATGCCAAGGCTCATCGACTACCTGTACGTTTCGCTCACGAACGCGACCGCGTTCAGTCCCACCGACACGATGCCGCTGACGCCTACCGCAAAGTGGCTGATGGGCACGCAGTCAATCGTGTCGCTGGTGACGGTGGGGTTGGTCGTCGCCCGGGCCGTCAACATCCTCTCCTGAACGCCATGGCCAACGCTCAAGTCACGAGTCCGGACCGCGAGGCGCTCGAGCGCTCGATCCACGAGGTCGGCGTCGATCTGGCCTCGGCGTTCCCGTCGAGCGCCCGCCACCCGATGCGTGCACTCGACCAGCGGGCGATGGACCTCGCGTCCGCCGACCAAGAGCTCAAGGCCGCCCTGTTCCGGTTCGTCGACGTGACCCCGGCGTGCCGGTCGCTCGACGATCTAGCCCGGCACCTGCGCGAGTTCCTGCGCGAGGTGCCCGACGCGCCACCGCCGCTGGCGGCCGCGATGCGGATGGCCGACAACAGGGCGGCGCGAACCGCGATCGGCGCAGCCGCGGCGGCGGGGGTAAAGCACATGGCCCACCGCTTCATCGTCGGTGAGACGCCGGCGTCGGCGCTCGGGGTTCTCCGGGATCTGTGGAACCGCGGCGTCGGGAGCTCGGTCGACCTGCTCGGCGAGGCGACGGTCACTCAGGCCGAGGCCGACCGCTACGCGTCCCGGTGCGACGAGGCGGTGGTTGAGCTCGCCCGGGCCCAGCGAGGGTGGCCGTCGCGCGACGTGCTCGAGCGAGACAGCGTCGGGCCGATCTCGCGCACCAACGTGTCGGTGAAGATCTCGGCGCTCACGCCGCTGCTCCGCCCCGACGCGCCGGAGCGCGGACGCCGCGATGCGGCCGCCCGCTTGCGGCCGCTCCTGCGCAAGGCCAACGAGCTCGGCGCCCACATCCACATCGACATGGAGTCGCTCGACTCCCGCGAGGCGGTACTGGATCTGGTGCTCGACGTGCTCTCCGAGGACGAGTTCCTGCGCGGCCCGTCGGCAGGCCTCGTCATCCAGGCGTACCTGCGGGACTCCCCCGAGCAGCTCGACCGGGTGCTGGCGTGGGCACGGACCTCGGCTCGGACGCCGCCGCTGACGGTCCGGCTCGTCAAGGGCGCCTATTGGGACCACGAGCTCGTGCAGGCCAGCCAGCACGGATGGCCCACCCCGGTGTTCGACGTCAAGGCCGAGTGCGACCGCAACTTCGAGACGCTGACCCGGCGGCTCCTGGACGCCCGGCCGGCAGTACGGGTGGCGGTGGCCTCGCACAATCTGCGCTCGGTATCGCACGCGATCGCGTACAACCGCCTATCGGGCGGGGCCGATCAGGATCTCGAGCTCCAGATCTTGCGCGGCCTCGGAGACCAGCTCGCCGACGCCCTCGCTTCGCGCGGCTTCCGCGTGCGCGCGTACTGCCCGGTGGGCGATCTGGTCGCGGGCATGGCCTACCTGGTCCGCCGGCTGCTCGAGAACACCTCGAACGAGTCGTTCCTGCACGAGCAGGCCCAGGGCGTCTCGCTCGACGTGCTGCTCGCGGCGCCTTAGCGGACGGCTACTCGGTCGGCTGCCGGTGTGGAATCGTCGGCTGCGGCTGTCTAATCGGTTGGCTGCCCGTGGCTAATCGGGCTGCGGCGGACCGAATCGCTTGGTCATGCGAACCATGCTCCCGTGCGCGCGCTCGATCTGGGCGGCGACGATCCCGGCGAGCACGTGCATGAACCGGAGCTCGGACTCGCCGAGCGCTGGGCGCGGCTCGTTGCTCGCGCAGCACAGGCTCCCGTGGACGCGACTATCGGAGAGCTGCACGGGAACGCCGATGTATGCCCCGATGTTCCGGATGATCGTCATCTTGCGGAGCGCGGGCTCCGCGCTGACGTCGGAGACGATGTTGGGGATCTCGCCGCTCAGCATTCGGGCGCAGTAAGTCTGCTCGACCGGGATCACCGCGCCCTCGACCAGCGCTTCCGCGTTGGTGGTTCCGACCATCGCTTCGATCGTCTGATTCTCGGAGTCCACCGTCGCGATGTACGCCGCGTCCATGCCGAGCCGCTCGCGCGCGGCGCCCAGCGCCCGGTCGATGACATCGCTCTCCCGGGCGGCTTTGATCTGGCGGACCGCGTCGGCGTACTCGGAAGGGATCCCGGCTTCCATGGCTCTCCTATGTCGGTCTGAAGCGCTCGGTGAGACGAGCGATGTCGCCGTGGACCTGGTCGACGCGCGCCGCGACGATGTCGGCCAGCACCTGCATGAAGCGCACCTCGCCCGGCCCGAGGCCGGGCCGGGTCTCTCTGCTGACGCAGCACAGGGTTCCGTGCACGCTGCCGTCGGAGAGCTTCACGGGGACCCCGACGTAGGCGTGGAACTCGTTGGTCACCGGAAGCTGGCTGATCGCGGCCTCGGCCTGGGTGTCGGGCACGGCGTTCGGGATCTGCCCGGCCAACATCCGCATGCAGTAGGTCTGCTCCACCGGGAATACCGTTCCCTGGTAGCGATTGACCGTCTCCGGGTCGCTGACCAGGGCGTGGATCGTCTGGATCCGGGAGTCGATCGTGGTGATGTACGACGCGTCCATGCCGAGGTGCTCGCGCGCCGCCACGAGCGCCTGCTCCACGACCTCGGTCTCCTGAGCGGACTCGAGCTTCTCGATCAGCGCCTCATATTCGGACGGGGCGCGTGCGGTCCCAGGTCCCTCCATGTCAAGCCGATACTAAATGGACAACCGGGCCCGGGACAAGCTCTCTAAGCCGCAGCCGTGGGTGCAATAGCTGATGCAACGCCGGGCGAATGCGGGATCTTCAGCCATAGTTCGCCCCTGCGATGAAGCGTTCGGCACGCTGGAGGAGGAGGCTTGCGCGCTTCCTGCTGGTGATCTTGGCTCTGGTGGCGGTGGCCGGAGTGAGCGCGCTCGTCATCAGGTTCGCGCCGCCCTGGCTCGTCTCGACCAAGGGCCTCACCGGCGCGGCTCGGCTCAACGAGCTGAACCGCGTTCGCGTGGCCCTGCTCTTGATCGTGCTCGGAGCGGCCGCCGCCGCGGTGGCGCTCTACGTGTTCACGACCTCGTCGCGCGATCGCCGGCACGAGCACGCCGAGCACCAGCTCAACGAGCGGTTCATGCGGGCCGTCGATCAGCTCGGGCACCCAGCGCTCGATGTGCGCCTCGGCGGCATCTACTCGCTCGAGCGGCTCGCGCAGGAGTCGTCCGAGGACCACGGCCCAATCATCGAGATCCTCGCGGCGTTCGTGCGCGAGCACGCGCCGTGGCCTGCACGGCCGGGCGCGCGAGCCGGCAACGGCGCCGGCGGCACCGATCGCCGGGCTCGTCCAGCGACGGACGTCCAGGCCGCGGTCACGATCCTCGGGCGGCGCACGGTCGCTCACGACCAAGACAGGGCAATCGGACTCCCGCACACCGCGCTCGCCGGCGCGAGCCTGACCGGCGCGCACTTCGAGGGCGCCCTGTTCAGCGGCGCCAATCTCGAGGGCGCCGATCTCTTCAAGGCCAACCTCCGCGCCTCCGACCTCGAGGGCGCCAACCTCCGGGGCGCCGGATGACTGCTCGCGAACCTGAACGACACCGTGTTGTGGGGCGCGAACGCGGAGGGCGCGCGGCTGTACGGCGCGAATCTCGAGGGAGCCGCGCTCAAGGGCGCCAACCTCAGAAGCGCCGGCCTGACCGGCGCCAACCTCAAGGACGCGGGTCTGCACAGCGCGGTCCTCACCGGCGCCGACCTGACCGGCGCGAATCTCGAGGGCGCGGGCCTCGACGGCGCGAACCTCGAGGGCGCGAACCTCGACGGCGCGAACTTGAAGGGCGCCGTGCTGCTCAACGCTGTATACGACGCCTCGACGATCTGGCCGGCCGGGGTCGACCCGGCCAGCCAGGGCGCCGTCGCCCGGACCTGGCCCGAGGAGCTCAGCCGGGTCGCGCACCACGTCGAGAACGTGCCCGGGCAGGCCTACGGGGGCTGGCCCCAGGAGGCCGAGGAGCAGGCGCAGCCCGGGTGGTCGCACCAACCCGAGCCGACATCCGAAGCCGCACCCCAGCCCGGGTGGTCGAACCAGCCCGAAGCGACGCCCGAACCCGAACCGCAGCCCGGGTGGTCGAACCAACCCGAGGCGGCACCCGAAGCCGAACCGCAGCCCGGGTGGTCGGACCAACCCGAAGCCGAACCGCAGCCGGGGTGGCCGGACCAACCCGAAGGCGAACCGCACCCCGAGCCACCAGCCGCCGAGGCGCAGGAACCTGGGTCGGCGCTGCAGCCGCAGTCCCCACCGCCGATCCGGTGGCCCCCAGAGGACGACAACGGCCCCGACGAGGCGCCGCCCGGCTAGCCCAGTCTGAGCCGCGGGCGGGCCTGTTAACGTCGGTTGCCAATGCCCACGCTGCCCCCATTTGCCAACGAGCCGGTGCTCGAGTTGCGCCGCGCGCCCGTCCGCGCGCAGCTGCAGGACGCACTCGCCAGGCTGAGCGTCCAGCTGCCGCTGCGCGTCCCGGTGATGGTCGGAGCATCCGAGCGAGCCGGCGAGGAGCTGCTGTCGACGGATCCGGGCGCGCCGGAGAACGTCGTGGCGGTCGCCGCGCGTGCCACCGAGGCGGACGTCAGTGACGCGGTCGCCGAGGCCGAGCGCGGCTTCCTCGCTTGGCGGGCGTTGCGGGTGGAGGACCGGGCGGCGGCGCTGGTCCGGGCGGCGGTGTGGCTGCGCGAGCGCCGGCTCGAGCTCGCGGCCCTCGAGGTCCGGGAGTGCGCGAAGCCCTGGCCCGAGGCCGACGCCGACGTGTGCGAGGCCATCGACTTCCTCGAGTACTACGCCCGCGGGGCGATCGAGCTCGCCGTCGGGCCGCAGTTGTTGCAGGTTCCCGGTGAGCGAAACGAGATGCGCTACGGGCCACGCGGCGTGGTGGCGGTCGTCTCGCCGTGGAACTTCCCGCTCGCGATCCCTTGCGGCATGACCTCCGCGGCGCTCGCGACAGGCAACGCCGTCGTGCTCAAGCCCGCGGAGCAGTCGCCAGGGTGCGCGTTCATGCTCGTCCAGGCGTTGCGGGCGGGCGGCGTCCCGCCGTCTGTGATCTCGCTGCTCCCCGGCGAGGGCGACGCCGGCGCCGCGCTGGTGGCGCACCCCGGCGTGCAAACGATCGCGTTCACCGGGTCGATGCCCGTGGGGGTCGAGATCGGCCGCGCGGCCGCGGTGGTCGCGCCCGGACAGCGGCACTTGAAGCGTGTGGTGTCAGAGCTCGGCGGCAAGAACTGCGTGATCGTCGACTCCGACGCCGACCTCGACGAGGCGGTTCCCGGGATCGTGTCCTCGGCGTTCGTCTACGCCGGCCAGAAGTGCTCGGCCGCGGCGCGGGTCCTGGTGCACGAGGCGATCGCCGATCAGCTGATCGAGCGGGTCGCCGGCGCCGTGAGCGTGCTCGTCGTCGGCCAGGCCGATCAGCTCGACACCGACGTGCCGCCGGTGATCGAGCGCTCCGCGCAGGACCGGGTGGATCGGTACGCGTCGATCGCTCGCGAAGCCGGACGAATCGTGGCGCGAGTGGACGACGTACCCGATCGCGGTTGGTTCTGCGCCCCGACCGTCGTGGCCGATCTGCCCCCGGATTCGCCGGTGCTGAACGAGGAGATCTTCGGGCCGCTGCTGGCGATCGACCGCGTCAAGGACGTCGAGCGGGCCTGCGACGTGGTCGACGGCCTTCCGTTCGCGCTGACCGGCGGCCTGTTCGCCCGCGATCCCGCCACCGTCCGCTACGTACGCGATCGGTCCCCGGTTGGGAACCTGTACGTCAACCGCGGGATTACCGGCGCGATGGTCGGCCGCCAGCCGTTCGGTGGGAACCGGCTGTCCGGGACCGGAAGCAAGGCCGGCGGGCCAGATTATCTGCGGCAGTTCGTGGAGCCCCACGTCGTGACCGAGAACACGATGCGCCACGGTCTCGTGGTGTAGGCACGAAAATCTCGAATTGGGGGTTGATTTGAGCGCCGCCGCGGTCGATGATCGACGCAGAAGATGCCGCTGCCGCCCTCAGTCGCGTGGAAGCTGTTGCTGGCGATCGTGCTCGTCGGAGCGATCCTGCTGAGCGCGTGCGCGAAGGCACCGGCACGCCCGATGCCACGCGGCGAGCTCCGTCGGCTCGTGCTCGCGGCGCTCACCCTCTACGGCGTCGGCGTTTTCGCTTCGATGACCCATCATCCCGCGCTCGCGGGCGTCGTATACGTGGCCGGAATCACCGCGTGTGCGCTGGCGGCGTGGCTGTCGCGCGGGAGCGACTCCGAGGATCCGCCCCGCGGCGGCGAGGATCCCGTCGACGAGCAGCCGCCGCCCGAGCCCGACGGCGTCCCTCGCTTCGACTGGCAGGCGTTCGAGCGCGACTTCCGCACGTACGCCGAGCGGTCGGGCACGCCGGCGAGCAACGCCTAGCTCTCGCAGCCTCCGCCGTTCATCGCCAGCAGCATCTCGTGCATGCGGCCGTCTCCGGCCAGTTCGGGATGGAACGAGACCGCGAGCACGTTGCCCTGCCTGATCGCCACCGGATGGGCCTCCACGCTGCCGAGCACCTCGACGTCGGGACCGTAATCGGAGACCCACGGAGCACGGATGAACACCGCGTGCATGGGCCCGCCGGCCAGCCCGGAAACGTCGATGTCGGCCTCGAACGACCTGATCTGGCGCCCGAACGCGTTCCGGCGGGTGGTCACATCAAGCACGCCGAGGTGATCGCGGTCGAGCATGATCATGCCGGCGCAGGTGCCGAGCACGGGCGTGCCGGCGCGGACGAGCTCGCGCAACGGCTCGGCCAGGCCCTCGCGCTCGATCCCGAGCGTCATCACGGTGGACTCGCCACCGGGAATGATCAACGCGTCCAGGCCTTCTAGGTCCGCAGGTACGCGCACCTCGCGAGCCGTCGCCCCAAGCGCCCGCACGATCTTCGCGTGGGCCTCGAAATCGCCTTGTAGCGCAAGCACCCCGACCACGTTGGGGCTCACGGTCCCGCGATGTTTCGCCGCCAGGCGAAACTCGCAATGCCGACGCAGTCGGCACCGAAACTCGCAACGCCGACGCAGTCGGCACCGAAACTCGCAACGCCGACGCAGTCGGCACCGAAACTCGCAATGCCGACGCAGTCGGCACCGGCACTACCAGCCGCGGGGGGCCAGCAGCTGCTCGGCCTCGAGCTTGGACGTCTCGAGGCTCACCATCGGTTGACCGAGGCCGGTCGAGGCTGCGGCGATCCGGGCGGGATCCCGGTAATGAGTGGTCGCCTCGACGATCGCGCGGGCCCGGCGCTCGGGATCCTCGGACTTGAAGATCCCGGAGCCGACGAACACGCCCTCGGCGCCGAGCTGCATCACGAGCGCGGCGTCAGCCGGGGTGGCGATCCCCCCGGCGCAGAACAGGACCACGGGCAGCCGCCCGTCCTGCGCGATCTGGCGCACGAGGTGAAGCGGTGACTGGAGCTCCTTGGCGGCGGTCGCGAGCTCGGCGTCGTCGAGCGTCGCCAGGCGCCGGATCTCGCCTCGGATCACGCGGAGATGGCGGACGGCCTCGACGATGTCGCCGGTTCCGGCCTCGCCCTTGGAGCGGATCATGGCCGCGCCCTCGCCGATCCGGCGCAAAGCCTCGCCCAGATTGGTCGCGCCGCACACGAACGGGACGTTGAACGCCCACTTGTCGATGTGGTTGGCCTCATCGGCGGGCGTCAGCACCTCGGATTCGTCGATGTAGTCGACCTCGAGCGCCTCGAGCACCTGGGCCTCGACGAAATGGCCGATCCGGGCCTTGGCCATCACCGGGATCGTCACGGCCTGCTGGATCCCCTGGATCATCACCGGATCGGACATGCGCGCCACACCGCCGTCCCGGCGGATGTCCGCGGGGACGCGCTCTAGCGCCATCACCGCCGCCGCCCCGGCGTCCTCCGCGATCTTCGCCTGCTCGGGCGTCACCACGTCCATGATCACGCCGCCCTTGAGCATCTCGGCCAACCCGGCCTTGACGGTGAACGTCGCCTCGTCCCGAGGGGTCTGGGAGTTCTCGTCCATCGGGCCTGAGTGTAGCCGGGCGATAGCGTTACCCGCGATGTCCACACCGCCAGTGTTCGAGGGCTCGGATGGCCGTTTTGTCGCCACGGAGTTCGGCCGCGGGCCGTGGGATCCGAACGCGCTTCACGGCGGCGCTCCCGCGGCGTTGCTCATGCGCGCGTTCGAACGACTGCCCGCTCCGGAGGGCCTGAGCCTCGCTCGTGTCACCTACGAGCTCCTGCGTCCCGTCCCCGTCGGCCCGGTCGAGATCACGGCCGAGATCTCCCGCTCCGGGCGCCGCGTGCAGCTGCTCGAGGGCTCGATCTTCGCGAACGGAACCGAGGTCGTCCGGGCCCGAGCGCTTCGGATTCACAGGGCCGACGCGGGCAACGGCGCACTGCCCGACGCTCCGCCGCCACCCGGGCCCGAGACCGGGGTGCCGGCGAAGGTGAACGTCCCACACCGCCCGATGTTCGCCTTCGACGCGATCGAGATCCGGTTCGTCGCCGGCGCCTGGGGAGGCGGCCCGTCCACGGCCTGGTTCCGGCTCCGCAGCCCGATCGTGGCCGGCGAGACACCCTCGTCGCTACAGCGCCTGGCCGCCGCCGGCGACTTCGGCAACGGCATGAGTTCCGTCCTGTCCTGGGACGACTTCCTGTACATCAACGCCGACCTCACGCTGTACATCGAGCGCGAGCCGACCGGCGAGTGGATCTGCCTCGAGTCGCTGACCCGGATCGCACGCGATGGCATCGGCGTGGCCGAAAGCGTGCTCTACGACGAGCGCGGCCGCGTGGGTCGCGCTATCCAGGCCCTTCTCGTCGCCCCCCGCCGCTAACCGGCGATGCGACTGCGATCTTCATCGACAGTCATCGAAAATCTCAGTCGCTTTCACCGTTAGCGGCGGGTTCGCCATCCCGGAGGAAGGACAACAGGCCGCCCGCGATCAAGATTTCCCGTTCGTGCTCGGAGAAGTCGTGGGTCAGCACCACGTCGTCGCCGGTGTCCTCGATCCGGGCCGTGATCGTCTCCGAGCCGCCCTCCAATTCCTCCCGCAGCTTCGGCAGCGACCACTTCTGCCCCACCTCGGCCTTGTCGTAGTCCGACTCGTCGGAGAACGTCAACGCGACGATCCCCTGGGCGATCAGGTTCCGGCGATGGATCCGCGCGAACGACTTGGCGAACACGGCCCTCACCCCCAGGAACAGCGGCGCGAGCGCCGCGTGCTCGCGGGATGACCCCTGGCCGTAGTTGTCGCCGGCGACGATGAACCCGCTCCCCCACTCCTTCATCCGCTTGCGGAACTCCGGGTCGCGGTGGCGCAGTGTGAACTCCGCGATCGCGGGGACGTTCGAGCGGTAGGCCATCACCTCGACCCCGTCGGGCGCGAGATCGCCGGTCGACACGTCGTCGGGCTGGACGGTCGCGATGCACGCCTCAAGCGAGTCGCCGAGGGGCTTGTGCTCGGGTGGGCGCTTGATGTTCGGCCCGCGGGGGATCTCGATCGACTCGGCGTCCTCGGGCGAGGCCGGCGCGAAGATGTGGACGTCCTCGGCGTAGGGCCGGAGCTCGGGCATCGGCAGGAGCTCGGGGGCGTCGCCGTACTCGCGCGGATCGGTGATCTTGCCGGTCAGGAGCGACACGGCCGCCACCGCCGGCGAGCACAGGAACACCGAATCCTCGGGCGTGCCAGACCGCCCCGGGAAGTTCCGATTGAACGTGCGGAGCGAGTTCGAGTCGGACGGCGGCGCCTGGCCCATGCCGACGCACGGGCCGCACACCGGCTCGAGCATCCGCACGCCGCCGTCGGACAGCTGCCGGTACACGCCGGACTCGGCGATCGCAGCCAGGATCTGACGCGAACCGGGTGTGGCGGTGGCCGCGACCGACGGATGGACGATCTGTCCGTCCTTGTCGGCGAGGATCGCGCCGGCGAGCGCGAGATCGTTGTAGCCCGAGTTGACCGAGGAGCCGATGCACACCTGCGCGACCTCCGTGCCGGCGACCTCCTCGACCGGAACGACGTTGTCGGGGTTGTGCGGCTTGGCCACCAGCGGGCCGAGCTCGCCGAGGTCGATCTCGACTCGGTCGTCGTACTCGGCGCCCTCGTCGGGGCTGATCTCGGCGAAGTCGTCGCCCCGGTTCTGGCCCTCGAGCCAGTCGCGCGTCCGGTCGTCGGGAGGGAAGACGGCGGCGGTGGCTCCGAGTTCGGCGATCATGTTGGCGATCGTGGCGCGCTCGGGGATGCTCAGGTCGGCCGTCCCGGGCCCGGTGAACTCGAACACCTTGTTCTTGCCGCCGCTCGCGCTCAGCCGGCGGAGCAGCTCGAGGATGATGTCCTTGGCCTGGACCCAGGGCCGGGCCAGCTCGCCTTCCAGCCGGACCTCGACTACCTCGGGACAGGCGATCTCGTACGGATGGCCGCCGAGCACCACGGCCACGTCGAGGCCGCCGGCGCCGATCGCGATCATCCCCAGGCACCCCGCCTGCACCGTGTGGGAGTCGGCCCCGAGCATGGTCTGCCCCGGCTTGCCGAACCGCTCCATGTGGATGTAGTGGCTGATGCCGTTCCCGGGTCGCGAGAAATGCAGCCCGTACTTGCGCGCCAGCGCCTGGAGCATGCGGTGATCGTCGGGATTCTTGAAGTCGAGCTGGACGACGTTGTGGTCGACGTACTGCACGGCGCGCTCGACCTTGACCCGCGGCTCACCTAGCTCCTCGAACTGCATCAGCGCCATCGTGCCGGTGGCGTCCTGGAGCAGCGCCTGATCTATCCGCAGCGAGATCGGCTTGCCGGCCTTTAGTTCGCCGTCGACGAGGTGCTCGATGAGGATCTGGCGGGTCAGGCTGTCGGGCATCGGGTCGGCTCCTCTCGCGACTGCATCACGATCGGAACCTACCCCGCGCTTGAGCCACTATTCGTCCGTCGGCCGTGGCGGTGGCGCTGGCGTTCGTGATCGGACCGTCGCGGCCGTCTACGCGGGCGGTGAGCTCGACGAACGCCCCGACCGGTGCCGGCGCCTCTAGCGACACCTCGAATCCGACCACCCGGGCGCCGAGACCGCAGGCCAGCGCCATCGCCTCGGCCAGGGCGGCCGCGACGACGCCGTCGTGGGCGAAGCCACGATCGGCGCCCTGGTGGTCCTGCTTGACGAAGCAGCGTCCCGAGACCTCGCCCGGGGCGACTTCCTCTACCTCCAGCAGCAGGCCGAAAAGATTGGTACGGCCGCACCCGAAGCAGAGTTCGTGGTGCCGCAGCGACATAAGGGGAGTCCTCCGCGGGGCGTCCGGCCCCGCGGTCCTATCGCCTCGGGCGACGTCCGGCCGCCCTTGACCGTTCGCTGGCGCTCACTTCAGTCGGAACGCCTTGATGCGCACGTCGTACTGCTGGGCGTCCCGCGAGTACACGCCGTACGCGAGCGCCTGGATCAGCGACAGGAGCGCGGTGTGGGAGCGGACGAACGCCGGCGTGTTCGACGAGTAATACAGGCGAATCCGCGCCAGGCGGGCCACTTCGGACAGCGTCGCGTCGGTGATCGCGAGCGTCGGGGCCTTGCGATGCCGGGCCAGTTTCATCGTCCGCGTGATCAGCGGATGCGGCCGCCCGGCGGACAGACCAATCACGAGCGTCTGGTCGTCGATCCGGCTGAGCCGCCCGAGCGCCTCCTGAGACGGACTGGCCACGATCTCGGCGCGCAGGTCGAGCAACATCAGGAGGTGGCGCAGGTAGCTCGCGAAGAACGCCATCTGGTCGGTGCCGGCGATCAGCACCTTGCCGGCGGACACGATCGCGTCGATCGCGGCCTCGACGTCTCCTCGGGAGAGCTTGTGCGCGGTGTCCTCGACGTTCACGTGGTCGGCGGCCAGTGCCGCCTCGAACTCGGTGTGGTCCAGCGAGAACAGCGGCGTCACGCCGGCGCTCTCGACGTTGCTCAGACCCGGCGGGCGCCGGCGGTACTCGTCCCGCGCGGCCTGCTGGAGCTCGGGAAAGCCCTCGAAGCCGAGCGCCTGGGAGAAGCGCACCACCGTGCTCGACGAGGTGCTGGCCCGCCGCGCGAGCTCCTCTGCGGTCTGGAACGCCGCCTCGTCGAGATGATCGACGATGTACTGCGCGACGTCCTTCTGTGAGCGCGAGAACTCGTCGAAGCGGGCGCGGATGTACGCGGACAGGGCCTGGTGGCCGTTCGGCGATGGGGTCGCGGTGGGGGTGGCTGACTGCTTCATTGGCAGCCGTCTGATTCGACGCCTTTGCCCGGCGTCCTTCACCACTCTTGATTTCAGCCGGTGAAGTTCAGCCCGGTGAGAAGCGCGCGCTCACCCCCGCGCGGGACCCGGGCGCGCTCGCTACTGGCGCTCGACGCGCTCCCGATTCTCTTTACGCTCGGCGAAGACCTGGGCGACGATGTAGATGATCAGCACGTTCACGATCACCCCGATTCCGAGGAACGTGAGCAGAAGGGCGACCGTCGTTCCGAACGAACTCGGACTCTGGCCCAGGAAGCCTGCGATAGCGAGCATCTAAGACCAGCAGCGTACCTCACGCGACTGCTAGCGTCGCGCCCGATCGTGGCGTGACATCGATCCCGGCCCTGTAGCTCAGTCGGTAGAGCAGCGGACTCATAATCCGTCGCGCCCAGGTTCGAGTCCTGGCAGGGCCATCTCGCCTCCCGGGTCGAGCGCACACACGGTGGATTTCGGCGTTCTCGGTGGCCCGCCAGAGCACGCCCATCGAAAACTAAAGTTGCCTAAACCGGCTAAAGGTCGGGGCACAGACGTTCGATACAAGGGCTAATCGAGTTGTCAAAAGGCAAACCCGTCGTGAGGCGGGGACGCAAAGCCAGAGGTCTCATACCCCGAGATAGCTCAGCCGCCTGCTCATCATGTTCGACTCCAGTCGTGAATCAACAAGGAGGACAAGGATGTCCAGGTTCAAGTTTCGCCACGCACAGCTGATGCTGTCGATCATGGCTCTGGTCGCGCTCGTCGTGGTCTCGGGAGCCAGCTGGAAGTTCTAGTTCAGAAAGGCGCCGGCCGGGCGCTCCGGCCTTGACCAGAGCGCCCGGACCGAGCCCATGAAATCTCCCGCCCTCGAGCCAGTTCGTCTGTACTGCATTGCCGTCGCGCTGGTGGGAGCGGCGGTGCTGGCGACGCTCGTCGCCATCTCCCCGTTTGACCTGGACGGTGGTTACCGGACCATCGAGTTTCTTGCCCTCGCCGGCAGCGTGATGATCGGCGAGCTGTTCCCGATCGAGGCGCCGCGCCGGTCGGGAGACGGCGAGATCACCGTCTCGGTGATGTTCTCGTTCGCGCTGCTTCTCGGAGTCGGCCTAGTTCCGGCGCTGGCGGCGCAGCTGATCGCGTCTGTCGTGCAGGACGGCATCGCACGCAAGCCGTGGTGGCAGATCGGCTTCAACGTCGGCCAGTACACGCTGTCGCTGGCCGCGGCCGCCGGCGTGCTCGCACTGTTGGGGGGTTACCCGGCGTTCCGGACCGGGCACTTCGAGGCGGTCGATCTGTTGATGGTGGTCGGCGGGGCCGTCGGCTACTTCGTCGCGAACCTGCTGCTGGTCACCCGCGCCACGACGCTGTACATGGGCACGCCGTTTTCCCACGCCCTGCGCAGCGACCTGATGTTCGGCCTGTCGGTGAGCGCCGTGCTGCTGTGCCTGGCCCCCGTCGTCGTCACGGTGCTCCAGTTCAGCCCGATCCTCTATCCCCTGCTGCTCGTACCGCTAATCGGCGTCTACTTCAGCGGCCGCCAGACGGTCCGCACCGCGACCGCCGAGCACCTCGCCCGTCACGACAGCCTCACCGAGCTGCCCAACCGGCGCTGGTTCCTCGAGGCCGTCGGAGTCGCGCTCAAGAACCCGAGCCTGCAGGCGGGCAGGCTCCTGCTCGTCGACCTCAATGGCTTCAAGGAGGTCAACGACACGCTCGGTCACCACCACGGCGACCTCGTCCTCCAGGAGGTCGGCCCGCGTCTACGGGCCGCCTTCCGCAGCGAGGACCTCGTCGCGCGCCTCGGCGGCGACGAGTTCGCCGTGTTCATGCCCGGCGCCGACGGCGACGCCGCCCAGGCCGCCGTCGGGCGGCTTCAGGACGCGCTGCACATGCCGGTCGACGTCGACGGCATCGAGATCGAGCTCGACGCCAGCATCGGGCTCGCCTGGTACCCCGGTCACGGCAGCGACGTCGACACCCTGCTCCAGCGGGCTGACGTCGCGATGTACCGGGCCAAGGCCAGCCACCACCCGCTCGTGACTTACCGGGCCGAGGACGACTACCACACCCCCGAGCGGCTCGTACTCGCGGCCGACCTGCGCCGAGCGCTGGCCGCCGACCAGCTCGTGCTCCACTATCAGCCTCAGGTCGAGCTCGGGCACGGCCGCCCGGTCGCCGCCGAGGGACTCGTGCGCTGGCACCATCCCCAGCGCGGACTGCTGGGACCGCCGGAGTTCATCGAGGTCGCCGAGCGCACCGGCCTGATCAAGGACCTCACCTACCACGTGCTCGACCTCGGCCTGAACGATCTTCGGATGTGGGCCGATGACGGGCGCAAGCTGTCGCTGTCGTTGAACGTCTCGGTGCGGAGCCTGCTCGACCGCCGCTTCCCCGAGGAGGTCGAGAAGCTGCTCTCCCGGCACGGCGTCGACGGCACCGCGCTCACGCTCGAGCTGACCGAGAGCTCGCTGATGGTCGACCCCGAGGTGGCCAAGAACACCATGCGCCACCTGGCCGAGCTCGGCGTGTCGGTCGCGATCGATGACTTCGGCACCGGCTACTCGTCGCTGGCGTATCTGACCGACTTGCCGATCGGCGAGCTCAAGATCGACAAGTCGTTCGTGCGGGCGATGGGCTCCGACGCCCGGAACGCGATCGTCGTCCGGTCGACGATCGAGCTCGCCCACAACCTCGGGCTCCGCACGGTCGCCGAGGGGATCGAGGACTCGTTCACGTTCGAGCGCCTGCGCGCGCTCGGCTGCGAGCTCGCGCAGGGCTTCCACATGAGCAAGCCGCTCCCCGCCGCGAGCCTCGTGACCTGGTGGGACGTCCACACCGCCCCCGCGAGAGTGGCGACGCCCGAGCCGATCCGCGCCGCTCGCCCGCGGACCCGATTGAGCGTGGCCTGATGCTGCTCGTGGTCACCGCAATCGCGCTCGTCTTGACCGTTCCGCTCGCCGGCGGGCGCCTCAGCCGCCTGGCGGACATCCGTCCGCGCGCGGTGTGGGCGGTGCTCGCCGCCGCGGCGATCCAGGTCGGGATCACCCAGATGCCAGGCGGAAGCCACTTCGTGCACGTTGCGCTGCACATCTTCTCGTACGTGCTCGACGCTTACTTCCTGTTCGCGAACCGCCGCCTGGCCGGCGTGCCGGTGGTCGCACTCGGCGCCGGGTTGAACGTCATCGCGATCGCCACCAACGGCGGCGTGATGCCCGCGAGCGCGGCAGCGCTGCGGATCTCGGGGGTCGCCACCCGGGCCGGGTTCGACAACTCTGCGCACCTCGCGCACCCGCACTTCGCGTTCCTCGGCGACGTCATTCCGGTGCCCGGACCGTGGCCGATCGGCAACGTCCTGAGCGTCGGCGACTTGATCATCTTCGTCGGCGCGTTGATCGTCTTGCACCACGCCTGCGCCTCTCGTCTCCTCCCAGGCGTCGCCGAACGCGCCAGAATCGCGCGTGATGCGCGAGGTTCGACCGCCGGAATCTGACCACCCGCCCGAGACGGCGTCGTTCCTGGCCTGCCTGGCCACGATCCTCGAGCTGCCGTTCGAGGCGTTGCCGGGTCCGTCCGCCGGCGAGGATCCCGCCACGGGCTGGACGGTGTCGCGCTGGCTCGGCGGCCTCGGGCTGGCGCTTGCGCGGATCGCCGACGCGGCATCGTTCTCATGGCCGGGACCGTGGATCGCCCGCGTCGGCGGCCGGTACGTCGTCATGTACGGCGTGCCGTCGGGCGTCGTGTGGGACCCGATCGGAGGGCCGCCCGGCGAGATCGAGCGCGGATTCGTCGTTGCCGCCGGTGACATCGCGCTCGCGCTCCCGCCGCGGCCGGCCGCCCCGACCGCCGCGGGCACCGTCGAGACCGTGGCCGTGGCCGGAAACGCGGCGGAGCCGGCGCGTCTGCTCCACACCGTTCGCGCGGTCGCCGGCCAGGGGCTCGAGGGCGACCGCCACGTGGCCGGAACCGGGACGTTTCCCTCGGGCATGCCGGGCAGCGCGCTGACGCTGATCGAGGCCGAGGTGTGCGAGACGTTCGATCCGCCGCTCGAGCCGAGCGTGCATCGCCGGAACGTCGTCACGCGGGGGATCGACCTGAACGCGCTCGTCGGCCACGAGTTCACGATCGGCGAGGTGCTGTGCCGCGGGATGCGGCTGTGCGAACCGTGCACGGTCGTCCAGCGCTACGCCGGCCGACCGGTTCTCCGCGCGCTCGTGCACCGCGGCGGACTGCGCGCGGACATCCTGCGCGACGGGCAGATCAGAGTCGGGGACGCCGTCCGGGCTGAGATCTAGGGGCCGCCTGCGGCGGCGTCCATGGGGCCGTGTACCCCGTCCGGACGGGGCACACGGCGGTCGCGGCGACGGCACGAGCTCGGCATCCCTGCCTCGCAGACCTGGCCTGCCGCGCCACATCCGACGGATGCCGGCGGAGCCGGCCCCTTCTAATCCTCCAGGTAGCGGTACGCCGGGATCGTCAGGAACTCGATCAGCTCGCTCGACAGCGCCACCCCTTCGAAGATCACGCGCGTGTCCCCCGGCCGGCCGGCCTCCCAGACCTCCGCGCCGACCTGCTCGCGGATCTTGGCCGTCTCCTCGTCGAGCACCTGGCGGACGAGCTCCGGCGTGACCGTCTGGCCGTTGTCGAGCTCTACGCCGTGGTGCACCCACTGCCAGATCTGCGAGCGCGAGATCTCAGCGGTGGCGGCGTCCTCCATCATCGAGTTGATCGCCGCGGCGCCGCGGCCGGTCAGCCAGAACGAGATGTACTGGAAGCCGACGTTGACGTCGGTGCGGAGTCCCTTCTCGGTGATCTGACCGGGCGTCGAGCCGAGGTCGAGCAGCTCGGCGGCGGTGACGTGGACGTCGTCGCGCCGGCGCGACACCTGGTGGGGGGCGCCGTTGAGCCCGTTCTCGAACACCTCGCGGGCCACCGGCACGAGATCGGGGTGCGCCACCCAGGTGCCGTCGTAGCCCTGCTTGACCTCGCGCTCCTTGTCGGCGCGCACGGCCGCGAACGCCTTCTCGTTCGCGCTCGGGTCCTTGCGGGACGGGATGAACGCCGCCATCCCGCCCATCGCGTGGGCGCCGCGCTTGTGGCAGGTGGCGGCCAGTAGCTCGGTGTAGGCGCGCATGAACGGCACGGTCATATTGACGTCGCTGCGGTCGGGAAGGACCATCTCGGGGCGGTCGGGGAAGCACTTGATCGACGAGAAGATGTAGTCCCAGCGGCCGGCGTTGAGTCCCGCCGAATGCTCGCGGAGCTCGTACAGGATCTCGTCCATCTCGAACGCGGCCGGCAGCGTCTCGATGAGGACCGTCGCCTTGAAGGTCCCGTGCGGTATTCCGAATGCGTCCTGCGAGAACACGAACACGTCGTTCCACAGCCTGGCCTCGAGATGCGACTCCATCTTCGGCAGATAGAAGTACGGCGCCGTGCCGTTCCGCAAAAGGCGACGCCCGCAGTGGAACACGTACATCCCGAAGTCGAACAGCGAGCCCGACACCGGCTCGGAGTCGACGTACAGGTGGCGCTCCGGCAGGTGCCAGCCGCGCGGGCGGACCAGCAGCGTTGCCGGGTTCTCCGACAGTTCGTAGTGGTTGCCCTCGGAGTCGCGGTAGGTGATCGTCCCGTCGATCGCGTCGCGGAGGTTCCGATGCCCGTCGACCATGTTGTGCCAGGTCGGCGAGTTCGCGTCCTCGAAGTCGGCCATGAACCCGTCCGCGCCGGAGTTCAGGGCGTTGATCGTCATCTTGCGATCGGTCGGGCCGGTGATCTCGACCCACCGCTGCTGGAGGTCGTCGGGGACCGGCTCGACGCTCCAGTCACCCTCACGGATCTCGCGCGTCTCGCGCAGGAAGTCGAGCATCTCCCCCGCCCTCAGTCGCGCGCGCCGGTGCGCTCGTGCTTCCAGGAGCTCTTCGCGGCGAGGCCCGAAGCGGTGCTGGAGCTCGGCCACGAACTCGATTGCGTCTGGGGTGATGACCTCTTCGAATCCGGGCGCCATGGCCCCGCGCAGCTCCAGATTTCGCGTCGTCATCCCATCATCCTCTCAGCTGAAGCTTCCCGGGGTTGACGCGCTAAAACCCGCCGGACCGTCTCGGACTCGGCCATGCACAGCGCTCCCATCAGCACCGCGACCGCGACCGCCACCGCCCACGCGGGCAGCCCGCCGCCGACGGCGTAGAGCACGAGCAGCGCCACTGCCACGGCGAGCTTCGCGTACTCGACCTCACCCACCATCCGCAGGACGAAGGCGGCGTGCCCGACCAGGTACAGGGCGACGCCGCCGCACAGCGCCAGGCGAGCCGGATCCGGCAGCGACGCCGACACCGAGCCGCGCGTGAGGACCTTGACCCCGACCGCGAACGTGATGATGCCCGCGACGATCACGAGATGCAGGTAGCTGTAGCCGTCGGCCGCGGCCAGCACGGGATCGTCGTGCGCGCGCAGGTGCTCCTCGGCGGTCGCGGCGAACCCGCTCTCGAAATACGTCCACCACATCGTGATCGCGATCAGCACGCCGAGCGCCACCGCCACCACGATCTCCGTTGTCAGACGACGCTCGGCCGAGGTGCCGAGCGCGCCGACCCCGATCGCCACGATCGACTCCCCCAGGCAGATGATCACGAACAGTCCGTAGCGCTCGGCGAAGTGCGCGACGGCGACGTGCTGGAGGCCGCGCAGCCGCTCCCTCGTGAGCCACGCCGGGCCGGCGTAGTCGATCGCCGCCGCCAGCACCCACAGTGCGGTCCTGGCCACCCCGGTCGCGAACGAGCCCGCGATCAGCAGCGCCATCCCGATGACGACCGTCACCGCGAAGCCCGCGATCGCCGACCACGACGCGCTGCCGCGCCGCGAGGCATCGGCGTATAGCGCGAGGTGAAGGAGCCGCACCACCGCGTAGGTGACGGCGAACAGCGTGGCTTCGCTCCCGAAGGCGTGCGGCACGGAGAGACCGCTGATGAAGATCGCGATCGACGACACGAGCAAGCAGGCGCGAAGGGTCGCCGAGTTTTCGACCTGGGCGTTGGCCGCCCACACGTATGCCGACCACGCCCACCACACGAGCGCGAGGATGAGCATCGCGCGCCCGAACCCGCGCCAGGTCAGATCGCGCCACAGCAGCGTGGTCACCTGGGTGATCGCGAACACGAACACGAGGTCCCACAGCAGCTCGACCGGGCTGGTGCGGCGCTCCGCCTCCACCGGGCTGGTCCGGCGCTCCGCCTCCACCGGGCTGGTCCGGCGCTCCGCCTCGACCGGACTGGTCCGGCGCTCCGGCTCGATGGGCTCGGGCCCGGGGGCTTGCGCGACTTCGTCCACTGCGATGAGTATCGCGGTGGCTCGCATCGGCCCCGGTTCGCTTAGGGTTCACGCCCGACGATGAAGCTCGGCGCATACCTCGGCTATTGGATTCCCGGCCAGGAACCGGCCGATCAGCTCGCGGTCGTCCAGGAGGCGGAACGCCTCGGATACGACTCGGTGTGGGCGGCCGAGGCATACGGATCGGACGCGGCGACCGTGCTCGCGTGGCTCGCCGGCGGCACGAGCAAGATCAAGCTCGGGTCGGCGATCTTCCAGATGCCTGGCCGCAGCGCGGCGATGGCCGCGATGACCGCGGCCACGATCGACATCATCTCCGGCGGACGCATGGTGCTCGGCATCGGGTCCTCGGGGCCGCAGGTGGCCGAGGGATGGCACGGCCAGCGGTTCGCGCGCCAGCTGCAACGGACCCGCGATTACGTGGCCGTACTTCGCCTCGCGCTCGCGCGCGACCGGGTCGAGTACCACGGCGAGACGCTCGAGCTGCCGCTCCCGGATGGGCCGGGCAAGGCGTTGAAGCTCATGATCTCCCCGGTGCAGGAGCGGATCCCGATCTACCTGGCGGCCATCGGACCCAAGAACACCGAGCTCGCGGGCGAGATCGCCGACGGCTGGATCCCGGTCTTTTTCTCACCCGAGCACGTCTCTGGAGTGCGGGAGCTGCTCGAGGCGGGCGCGCGGCGAGCCGGACGGCCGCTCGACGGGTTCGAGATGGCGCCGTCGGTCAGCACCTACGTTTCCGACGACCGCGAGGGCGCCCGCAACCTGATGCGTCCGGCGCTCGCGCTGTACATCGGCGGAATGGGGTCGCGCAAGCAGAACTTCTACAACCAGCTCGTCCAGCGCTACGGCTTCGAGGACGCGGCGCGGACGGTCCAGGACCTCTACCTCGACGGCAAGCGGGAGGAGGCCGCGGCGGCGCTGCCCGACGAGCTGATCGACCTGGTCACGCTGTGCGGGCCGAAGGATCACGTGCGCGATCGACTGGCCGCCTTCCGGGAAGCCGGCGTGGGCACGCTCATGATCAACCCGATGGCGTTCACGGCGCCCGAGCGGATCGAGCAGCTGCGAGCGGTCGCAGAGCTGGCGGCTTGAGCGCTCCGGGCAACCGGCTCCGAATCTTCCTGGGCGCGTTCGGCGAGCCCGGACACGCCTTTCCGATGCTCGCCTTAGGCGCGGCACTGGCGGCGCGCGGGCATGAGGTGATCTACGAAACCTGGTCGCGGTGGCGCGAGCACGTCGAGGCGGCCGGGATGCGGTTCGTGTCCGCCCCCGAGAACAAGCTGTTCGCTTTGCCGGGCGAGCCGTTCGAGATGTATGAGGCGGTGGTCAGAGCCACCGGGCCGACGCAGCGGACGGTCGCTTCCGTGGCGCCCGATGTCGTCGTGCACGACATTCTCACGCTCGCGCCCGCGATGGCGGGCGAACTCGAGGGCGTGCCGGTGGCCACGCTGATCCCGCACCTCTACCCGGTGTCCGGGCGCGGTTTTCCGCCGTACGCGCTGGGTGCGCGGCTTCCGCGGACCGCCGCCGGCCGTCTGCTCTGGGGCGCTCTGGATCGTCCATTGCAGGCCGGGCTGCGCCAGGGGCGCGACGAACTGAACGAGGCGCGCAGGCGGCTCGGGCTCCCGCGGGTGGACCGGCTCCACGGGGGCTTGAGCGAGCACCTGTGCATGGTCGGCACGTTCCCGCAGCTCGAGTACCCGCGGGCGTGGCCCGCCGGCGTGCACGTCGTCGGGCCGCTGATGTGGGAGATGCCGTTCGGCGACGTCGACCCGCCCGATGGAGACGCGCCGTTGGTTATGGTGGCGCCGTCGACCGCGCAGGATCCCTCGCACCGGCTGCTGCAGGCGGCCTTGCTTGGGCTGCGCGGTGAGCCGGTACGCGTGCTCGCGACCTGGAACCGCCGGCCCTTGGGTGAGCCGGTTTCGGTGCCGGCGAACATGCGCCTGGTCGAATGGTTGTCGTACTCCAAGACGATGCCAGCGTGCTCGCTCGTGATCTGCCACGCCGGGTACGGCACAATGGCGCGGGCGCTGGCCTGCGGCTGCCCGGTCCTCGCGGTCCCGCACGTCGGCGACATGGCCGAGAACGCGTGTCGCGCGGATTGGGCCGGGGTCGGTGTCCGGTTGCCGTGGCGGCTGCTCGGGCCGACGGCGTTGCGGCTCGCTGTCCGGCGGGCGCTGGCTTCGCGGTCGTTGGAGGCCCGGGCTGGCGAGCTCGCCGCGTGGGCCGCCGCACACGACGGCGCGGCGCGGGCGGCCGATCTCGTCGAGGAACTCGCGCGTCGGCCCGGTCAGCCGGTCGGATCGGATGTGCGGGCGCGGATGAACTCGAGCAGCTCGGGCGCCTCTCCCTCGGCTCGATCCATCGGCTCGCCCGAGCAGCTGCACAGCTCGACGACCGCACGGTCGTCGTTCACCTCGAGCGCGCGCCAGATCGCGCCGTGAAGCTCCCAGTCTTCGAGCTCTGACACCGTCAGGCCCGAGCGCACGTCACTCCAGGCGGTCTCGTACTGGGCAATTAGCTCCGGGGGTGGGACTCGAACCCACAACATTTCGGTTAACAGCCGAACGCTCTGCCGATTGAGCTACCCCGGATCGATCTTGGCTCGTCCCGGGACGAGGAGCGCGAACTCTAGCGAGAACCGCAGTCGGCGCAGAACGCCGCGCTAACGGGGCCACAACGCGATACTCGGACCGCTCAACGATCGCCCAACGCACGCCAACGGTTCGCTCTCGCCTTTCACCGGGGCTTGACGCAAACCGTCGTCGGGACGCCTAGCATCGCGGCGATTGTCTGATCGATTGCTTCAAGCAATGGCATGAGGCTCTGGTCTTGACCGGTCGGCGCCGGGGTGGGCGGCTCGGGGGCTGGTTGCTGGCGGCTGTGCTGCTCGCCGCGGGGTGCGGTGGGGGGTCGAGCCATGCCGCCAACCCGGGCACGAGCACCGGTTCGTCGACCTCTCCCACGACCACGTCGACGCTGACTCCAAATCCGCCGGGCGTCGGCATCCACAAAATCCAGCACGTCGTGATCATCATGCAGGAGAACCGGTCGTTCGACACCTATTTCGGGACGTATCCCGGCGCCGACGGCATCCCCGGGCTCGCGGGGAACCCGGGCAATGTGCCGTGCGCGCCGGATCCGGTCAGCGGCGGCTGCGTACGCCCGTTCCACGACCAGCACGACCGAAGCCTCGGCGGACCTCACTCGGCGGGCGCGTCGGTGGCGGACATAAACGGCGGCAAGATGGACGGCTTCGTGACCGAGCAGGAGCGCGGCATGTCCGGCTGTGCCCAGACGTTCAACCCGGCCTGTGGGAGCGGCGGGGGCACGCCCGACGTGATGGGCTACCACACCGGCGCCGACATCCCGAACTACTGGACCTACGCGCACGACTTCGTTCTCCAGGATCACATGTTCGAATCGGTCGCGTCCTGGAGCCTCCCCGCTCACCTGTACATGGTGTCCGAGTGGTCGGCCTACTGCACGCTCCAGGCCGATCCTGAGAGCTGCCGGAGCGCGATCGAGAGCCCGCAGAACCCGCCCGACTTCGGGCGCCGGCTCGGCAATCCGCTGCCCACCAACCCGAACTACGCCTGGACCGACCTCACCTACCTGTTGCACAAGAACAACGTCAGCTGGGCCTACTACGTGTACAAGGGCACCGAGCCCGACTGCGACAACGACGCCGCGATGTCGTGCGCGCCGGTCGGCCAGCAGGCCAGGACGCCCGGCATCTGGAATCCGCTGCCGTACTTCACCGACGTCCAGCAGGACGACCAGCTCGGCAACATCCGGTCGCTGTCGGACTTCTTCACCGCCGCCAAGAGCGGCACCCTACCGGCGGTGTCGTGGATTACGCCGAACGGAACGGTGTCCGAGCATCCGCCCGGGCTGATCAGCGCCGGCGAGACCTACGTCACGGGCCTGGTCAACGCGATCATGCGAAGCCCGGACTGGAGCAGTACGGCGATCTTCATCGCCTGGGACGACTGGGGCGGGTTCTACGACCACGTGATGCCGCCTCGGGTGGACAACCTCGGCTACGGGCTCCGCGTCCCGGGATTGGTGATCAGCCCGTACGCGCGGGTGGGCTTCGTCGACCATCAGACGCTCAGCTTCGACGCCTACACGAAGTTCATCGAGGACGACTTCCTCGGCGGCCAGCGTCTCGATCCCAAGACGGACGGACGCCCCGACCCCCGGCCCGACGTGCGGGAGACGCTGCCCGCGCTCGGCGATCTCCAGAACGACTTCAACTTCAACCAGGCCCCGCTGCCGCCCTTGCTCCTGAACGTGACGCCGAAGACCGACCTGATCGCCCCGACGCCCACGGCCATCACGTCCCGCGCAAGCCAGGCGCTCGATCTTCCGGGAGTGAAGGGGTTGCAGTCGTTCGAAATCGCAGCCGCGGCGCGCTACCTGGGCCTCACTCCTGCTGAGCTCCGTCGGGAGATCGCCGCGGGGAGCACGCTTCGCGAGATCGCGCGGGCGCACGGGCGGACGCTGGCGGAGGTCCGGCGTGCGGCTCTCGGCGCTGTGCGCGCCACGCTGCCGGGGACGCTGCGCTGATTCGAGGCCGTCAGACCGCCCGTTCGAGCTGGGCGACGACCTTCCGGATCTTCTCGAGAACCACCTCGCGCTCGCGCGCGAGGTCGCCGGTCCCGGTCCCGCCCTCGGCCCGGGCGCGCCGGATCGCGCGCTCGAGCCGGGCTCGCTCGAGCACCAGGCGGGCATGCTCGACCTGGTCCTCGCTGACGTGCCCCCCACGCCCGGCCCGCGCGACGAGGTCGGCGACGGTTCGTGCGAGTTCGTCGTCGTCCGGCGGCAGGTCGGCGAGCGGCGACTTCGTGCGGCCGGCGAGGTGCCGAGCGGCCCGGCGCATGAGCTCGCTGGTGATCAGCTGCTCGGGATCGATCTCGAACAGGGTCCGTGCGCCGGCCTGCGGCAGGGCCACGCACAGGGCAAGGAACGTCCGCTCGGCGCGGAAGCCCTGATCGAGCGGCTCTCGGTCGCGCTCCCCGGTACTGGTCTGATTGCCGCGGGCGGGAGCACTGCCCGCTCCGTTCTGTCTGGCTGCGCCTTCGATCAGGGTCCCGAGCTGCGCCTCGCTGAGCTCGAGCCGTCCGGCGATCCGGCGCAGGAGCTCATCGCCGAACAGACCTCTGCCCAGATTCTTGAGCGCGGGCAGCAGCTCCCTGAACGCCCGGTCTCGCCCCTCGGCGCTCCGGGTGTCGTGGCGCTCGAACACCCGCTCGACGTGGAAGGCGACGAACGGCACCGAGGCCTCTACGCGCTCGCGGAGCGCGTCGGCGCCGTCGCGCTCGATCAGGTCGGCGGGATCGGTTCCCTCGGGCAGCGGCACGACGCGAAGCTCGACGTTTCGCTTGTCCGTGAGCTGGGCGGCGCGGAGCATCGCTTCCTGGCCGGCGCGGTCGGCGTCGAGGCACAGCACGAACACCTTGGCCACGCGCTCGAGCTCGGAGATCTGCTCCTCGGTCAGCGCGGTCCCCATGATTCCGACAGCGTTGCGCAGCTCGGCCTGATGGAGCGCGAGCACATCGGTGTAGCCCTCGACGAGGATGACGTTGCCGGCGCGGGCGGCCGCCGCCCGCGCCCGGTCGAGGCCGAACAGCACCCTGCGCTTCTGGTACAGCTCGCTCTCCGCGGTGTTCAGGTACTTGGGACGCTGGTTGTCGCGCATTGCCCGCGCCCCGAACCCGTTCACGTGTCCCCGGACGTCGGCGGACGGGAAGATGATCCGCTCGCGGAACCGGTCGTAGATCTGGCCTGGGCGGTTCTGCGAGCGTTGCGCGAGCCCGACGCTCAGCAGCTCCTCGTCGCTGTAGCCCGCCCGCCGCGACGCGGTCAAGATCCGGTCCCACGCGCTCGGGGCGTAGCCGACGCCGAACTCGCGTAGCGTCTCCTCGCGGAGGCCGCGGGTTTGCAGGTAGTCGCGGGCGGGTCCGGCCTCTCGCGCCTCCCACAGGTAGCGGGCGTAATACGCGGCAGCCCGGCCGAGCAGCGACTGCAGCCGCTCGCGGCGCTGGCGTCGTTGCGCGGCTTTCGGGTCCTCCTGCTCGGTTTGGAGCTCGACGCCAAACCGGTCGGCGAGCGACTCTAAGGCCCCGGGAAAGTCGAGTCCCTCGGTCTCCATCACGAACGTGAACACGTCGCCCGAGGCCTGGCAGCCGAAGCAGTAGTAGACCTTCTCGATCGGATTGACCCCAAACGACGGCGTCCGCTCGTCGTGGAACGGGCAGCGGCCCACGTATTCGCTCGCGCCGGCGCGGCGCAGCTCGGTGTGGTCCGAAACCACCGCGATCATGTCGACCGCGTCGCGCACGCGATCGCGCGAGTCGGCCGTGAACCGGCTCACGGCGCGAACGCCACCGGCACGCTCAACGCCTCGAACGTGCGTATGCAGAACCGGTCGGTCATGCCGGCGAGGTAGTCGGTGACCCGCCGGGCGAGATCGCCGGCCGGGATAGAAGCGGGGATCTCCTCTGGATGGGCGCAGTAGTAATCGAACAGCGACTGCACGACAACGCGGATCTTGGTGTGCTCCCGCGTCGCCGCGGGCCCCAGATATACGCGCTCGAACATGAAATCGCGGAGCTCGGTCATGGCCGTGCCGACCGTCTCTCCCTGAACGATGTCCTGTTCGTGGTCCGAATGCTCGACCAGGTCGTGGACGAGCATGTCGATCCGTTCGGGGCCGGTCTCGCCGAGGACGGCGATCGGCCCATGCGGCAGCTCCTCCGGCGCGAGGACGCCGGCGCGCACGGCATCGTCGATGTCGTGGTTGATGTACGCCACCCGGTCCATCAGACGGACGATCTTGCCCTCGAGCGTGGCGGGCTCCTGCGCCCGGCCGGAGTGGCTCACGATTCCGTCGCGCACGGGAGCGGTCAAGTTCAAGCCAAGCCCGTCGCGCTCGAGCGTGTCGACCACGCGCAGCGAGTGCTCGTGGTGCATGAACCGCAGGCCGAAGCGCTCCGTCAGGCACCGGTCGAGCGCGTCCTCGCCCACGTGGCCGAACGGTGGGTGGCCGAGGTCGTGACCGAGCCCGATCGCCTCGACCAGGTCCTCGTTCAGGCGCAGCGCCCGCGCCACCGTGCGCGAGATCTGGGTGGCCTCGAGCGTGTGCGTGAGCCGTGTGCGGTAGTGATCGCCGGCGGGCGCGACGAACACCTGCGTCTTGTGCTTGAGCCGCCGGAACGCCTTGCAGTGGACGATCCGGTCGCGGTCGCGCTGGAACGGCGTGCGCAGCCCGCAGTCGGGCTCGGGGCGCTGGCGCCGCGCGGGGTAGGACGGCGTCGCCAGCGGTGACAGCTCGCGGGCCTCGCGTTCGCGGATCCGGTCGGCGAACGCCGCCGCGACGGGTCCAGTGGGGTGTTCGGTCCCGGAGCTCAAAAGTTGGTCGCTCATCTCTCGTTCGATTCTGACAGCGCGTTGGGGCTGGCAGACGAGTTGTGACAAAGGCGTTGCCGGTTTGCGCGTGTGATTGTGTGGCGCGGTGGCGCGCGTGGAGGGGTGGCGCCGTGGCGCGGTGGCGCGTGGCGCCGTGGCGCCGGTGAGCCCGGGTCGGGTGGCGCCGTGGCGCCGTGAGCCCGGGGTCGGGTGGCGCCGTGGCGCCGTGAGCCCGGGTCGGGTGGCGCCGGCGGATGCAAAAGTCGCCAGAGCTCGGTCCCGCCGACGAACGTTGGCTGCATAAGCGCCTCTGCGGCGCTTATGAGCACAGAGCGCCGGCACCCGCCCCGCATTGTCGCGTTTTGCACCCCGGTCCCGGCCGGGCGCGCGGGGCACCCGGGCCGCGGACGCGGCCGGGGTCAGCGGCCGGCGACCCCGGACCGCGGACGCGGCCGGGGTCAGCGGCCGGCGACGGCTGGGCGGCTGCGGGTGGCGCTCATGAGCGGCCGGAGCCGCACGTGCGCGTGGTGCTCGGCGGTTTCGGTGATCGCGCGCTCGGCCTGCGCCAGCGCCAGCTCGGAGGCGTCGGGCGCCTCGGCCAGCGGGCGCCCGAGCGCGGCGACTAGGAAGCTATGGGACTCCTCGCTGAGCGGGAACGCGGCCGCCTCGCACGAATTGCACACGACGCCGCCGGCGGCGGCCGAAAAGCCCTGCAAATGTTCGGAATCACCACAGTCGGCGCACGATCCGAGCAGCGGGAGGATGCCGGCGGCGAGCAGCAGCTTCAGACGAAATGCGAGCCCGTTGGCCGGACGTGCCTGGCCGGCGTCCCCGTCCAGCAGCGCGAGCTCGTTGGCGAGCAGGCGGAAGACCTCGGGATGCGGATCGGGCGTCTCGAACAGGCGGCTGACGGCGTCGCAGGCGCGCGCGGCGGCGTCGAGCGTCGCCGCGTGATCGCGCAGGGCGGCGTGCGCGGCGATGGTGTCGACGCTCGTCACCGTGTGCAGGTCGCTGCGGCCCTGGTGCAGGATCACCCGGACGTGGAAGAACGGCTCGAGCCGCGCGCCGAACCGGCTGCGCGCGCGGCGCGCTCCCTTGGCGATCGCCCCCAAGCGGCCGTATTCCGGGGTGTACAGATGCAGAACCCGGTCCGCCTCGCCGTATCGGATCGAGCGGAGCACGATTGCGTCGGTCCTCAGCGAACCGGACATCGCCGCTTAGTAGCTATCCTAAATGAAGTTATGCGGGCCGTCACCATGTACACGACCGATGCCTGTCCGTTCTGCATTAGGGCAAAGGCCCTCCTCGCCAAGCGCGGCATCGAGTACGAGGAGATCAATCTGGCACGCGATCCGGACGGTCGTGGCCAGCTGGTGGCGCGCACGGGGATGTTCACGTTCCCGCAGATCCTGATCGGCGAGGAGCCGATCGGCGGCTTCAACGAGCTGCTCGCGGCGGACCGCGAGGGCCGGCTCACCGAGCTGCTCGCGGCCTAGCCTCACCGAGCTGGTCGCGGGCCTAACCTCACCGAGCCGCTCGCGGGCCTAACCTCACCGAGCTGGTCGCGGCCTAACCTCACCGAGCTGCTCGCGGCCTAACGTCTGCCCGCGCCCGGCGCGCCCGCGGCTTGCGCTGGCAGTTCTCGCACACATACGTACCGCGCCCGCCGACGACGATCTTGCGGATCGTGGTGCCGCAGTTCGGGCACGGCTCGCCGGCGCGCCTGTGGACGAGGAACAGATCCTGGAACGAGCCGCGCGCTCCGTCGAGATGGCGGAAGTCGTCGATCGAGGCGCCCTTCGCCTCGATCCCGGCGCTCAACGCCTCCTCGATTCCGTCCCGCACCCGCTCCCAATCTGCGCGACTCAACCGCCCGGCCGGGCGCAGGGGATGGATGCCCGCTCGGAACAGGGCCTCGTCGGCGTAGATGTTGCCGACGCCGGCGATCCGCCGCTGGTCGAGCACGAACGCCTTGACCGGGGCGGCGCGCGCCCGCGCCAGCTCGCGCAGGTGCGCGGCGGTGAACTCGGGCGTGAGCGGCTCGATGCCGATCCGCTCGGCCAGGTACCGGTCGCGGGCGGCCTCGCCGTGGACCAGGTGACCCGTCCCGAACCGGCGCGGGTCGACGTAGACGAGGCGGTGGCCGTCGTCGAGGTCGAAGATCACGTGCGTGTGCGGCGGCGTGACGCCGGGGTCGTACAGCAGCGTTCCGGTCATGCGCAGATGCTGCAACAGGAACCGCTCGCCCGACAGCGACCAGACGAGGTACTTGCCGGCGCGGTCGATCCGCTCGACGACCGCGCCGGTCAGTTCGGCCTCGACGGCCGCCGGAGGGTCCGGCCGCGTCCACCGCGGATCGAGGATCTGGGCGGAGACGATCGTCCGTCCCTCCAGGTACGGCGCCAGCTGGCGGCGGATCGTCTCGACCTCGGGCAGCTCTGGCACGGTTACCCCCCGACCTCCGCCCCGACGAACGATTCTCCAGGGAGCTGCATCGCGCGCGCGGCCCGCGATCCAGGCCAGCACGCTCGCGCCCACATCGGCCAGCGACCCGTCGTGGCGGCGTGAGCGGTGCCCGTCGAACGAGGCCAGGAGCGGCGCGAACTCGCGCGTGTGATCGGTGCGGGGTGAGGTTGGGTCGCATCCATGGTCGGCGGTCAGCACCAGCATGTCCTCGGTCCGGAGGAGCGCCGTCCACTCCGCCACCGCGGCATCGATCTCGCGGAGCGCCCGGTGGAAGCCGACGACGTCGTGGCGATGGCCGTAGACCTGATCGGTCTCGACGAGGTTCGTGAACACGAACCCGGCCGGGAGCGAGCGGATCAGCTCGGTGGTTTCGGCGAGGGCGCGCTCGTTCGTCGCTCCGGGATGCTGGAGGTCGATGCCGACGCCGGCGAACAGCTGGCCGACCTTGCCGACCGCGTGGACCTCGACGCCGGCGTCCTGGAGCTCCTCCAGGTAGCTCCGGGCCGGCGGCACGATCGAGAAGTCGCGCCGGCCGTCGGTGCGCCTCCACTCGCCCGGCGACCCCGCGAACGGCCGCGCGATCACCCGCCCGACCGCGTGGTCGGCCGGAAGCGCCGCGCGGACCTTGGCGCAGATCGCATATAGCTCATCGGGCTCGAGGACGTCGACGTGCGCGGCGATCTGCAGCACCGAGTCCTGGCTCGTGTACACGATCAGCGCGCCGCTCTCCAGATGCTCGGTGCCGCACTGCTCGATCGCCTCGATCCCGTTGCACGGCCGGTTGCAGATGACGCCGCGCCCGCTCGCGGTGGACACCATCTCGACGATCTCTTCTGGGAAGCCCTCTGGATAAGTGGGCAGCGGCTGGGCGGTGTATACGCCCATCAGCCCCCAGTGGCCCGCGGTCGAGTCCTTGCCCGGCCCGAGCGCGCGCAGACGGCCGTGCAGCACCGGAGTCTCCGCCGGCGGCACCCCGTCGAGCTCGACGATCGAGCCGAGGCCGAGCCGCCCCAGCGTCGGCAACTCGAGCCCGCCGACCTCACGCGCCAGGTGCCCGAGCGTGTTGGTACCGGCGTCGCCGTACTCGGCGGCATCCGGAAGCCCGCCCACCCCACAGGCGTCGAGCACCACGACGAACGCACGCCTCACCGGCCGTTATTCGGGCGGAGGGTAGTGGCAGTCGCCGGGCACGATCGAGACTGTAGAACGGTCTCGCCTGTGGCGTCAGAAGCGCCGCGTGACCTCGCCGGCGACGGTCAGGGATCTCGTGCGGCTCACCTCAACGTTCCACCCGTGATGCCGGCCTTCCGGGCGAAACGTCTCGGTTCGCCGATCTAGTCGTCTTCGGGCGCGATCTGCGCCCGGGGATGCGCCTCGAAGTACACGTCGCGCAGCCGCTCGGTCGAGAGGTGCGTATAGATCTGGGTCGTACCGATGTCGGCGTGCCCGAGCATCTCCTGGAGGGCGCGGAGGTCGCACCCGCCGGTCAGGAGATGGGTCGCGAACGTGTGGCGCAGGGTGTGTGGGCTCATCCGGTGCTCCAGGCCGGCGGTGCGCGCATGGCGACGGACGATCTTGTACAGCCCCTGCCGGGTCAGCCCCTCGCCGCGAAGGTTCAGGAACACGCAGCGCTCGGGCCGCAGGTCGACGAGCCTCGGGCGCCCCTTCTCCAGGTACGCCCTGAGCGCGTCGATCGCCTGGCTGCCGATCGGGACGATCCGCTCCTTGGAACCCTTGCCTCGGGCCGTGAGGATGCCCGCTTCGAGATCGAGTTCGGACAGCTCGAGCCCGATCGCCTCCGACGCGCGAAGGCCGCACGCGTACATGGTCTCGAGCAGCGCACGGTCCCGGAGCGCGGCCGGGCTCGTGCCGCGCGGCTGCTCGAGCAGCCGCCCGACCTCGTCGCGGCTGAGCACCTTGGGCAGCCGGGCTCGTGACCGGGGGGCGCGGAGCTCGGAGGCGGGATCGCGATCGATGATCTGCTCGCGCCGGAGGTGGCGATAGAACGAGCGCAGCGAGGCGATCTTGCGCTGGAGCGTGGCCGGCGCGGCGGCGGGCCGCTCGGCGCTTCCGTTGGCGAGCTCGGAGACGAACTCCATGAGGTCGACGGTCTTCACGTCGAGCGGCTCGAGGTCGTGGCGCCCGAGGAACTCACCGAACTGCTGCAGGTCCGAGCGGTAGGCCTCGAGCGTGTTGCGCGATAGGCCGCGCTCGAGCTCGAGGTATCCGAGGAAGTCGAAGGTCAGGTCGTTGATCCGGCGGGCGCCCTCGATCGTGTGCGCGGTTGCCATGCCCGGGTATTCGGGGCGGTGGCCGGGGGTCCTGCTGGCGCGGCTAGTCCGCGCGGCGGTACACGTACACCTCCGCCGTGTATCCGAGCCGGATCGGCTGCTCCACGCTGGCGGCCAGTGCCCGGAGCCGCTCGAGCACTCCCTCGCGCTCTCCGTCGGACAGCGCCGCGACGTAGCTGATCGAGCTGAACCGGTCGACGAACCGATCCACGTCGAGGATCTGCTCGAACGGAACCTGCCGCTCGGCCGCCGGCGCGAACAGGCCTCCGGACTCGAGCGGCTCGCGCCATTCGCCTCGGTGGTTGCTCGGCGTCCGGCGGCGGTACCGGCCGATGATCTCGTCGACCGAGCGGTGGATCGGCTGATCGAGCCGCCGGCGGTTCCACAGCAGCGCGACCCTCCCGCCCTGCCGCAGCACGCGATGAAACTCGGCGGCCGCCGCCGGGCCGTCGAACCAGTGAAACGCCGAGGCAGCCGTGATCGCGTCGACCGCGCCGTCGTCGATCGGGAGCGATTCGGCGGTACCGTCGAGCGCGCGGGCGTCGGGCACGACCTGCTCGAGCACGGCACGCATCGCGGGAACGGGCTCGACAGCGATCACCTCAGCTCCGCTCGGAACGAGCTCGCGAGTCAGTTTCCCGGTGCCGGCGGCCACGTCCAGCACGGTCCGCCCCGGCCCGAGCCTGAGCTCCTGCCACAGCCATTTCACGACCGCGGGGTCGTAGCCGGGCCGGCCGCGCTCGTAGGCGTCAGCGCCCTGCTGGAAGCCGCGTGCCGCCTCCTCGCGGACGCTCACCCACCGCTCCTCGGCCCGGGGGCGCTCACCCACCGCTCCGCGGCCCGGGGACGCTCGCCCCCCGCCGCGCCGCGAGCCAGAGGAGCGCGATCAGCGTCTTCGAGTCCTCGCACCGCGCGATCGCCTCGTCGAGCTTCGCGACCGGCCACCGAACGATCTCGATCCGCTCATCTTCGTCGCCCTTGACCTCGGGACTGTCGGACAGCCCGGTGGCCAGGTAGAGCCACACGCGCTCGTCGCTGAACCCGGGGCTGGTGTAGAAGACGACCAGTTCCTCCCAGCCAGAGGCCAGCTTCCCAATCTCCTCGGCGAGCTCGCGCTTGGCGGTCTCAAGCGGCAGTTCGCCGGGGACGTCGAGCTTGCCGGCGGGGATCTCGAGCGAAGCTGAGGCTCCGATCACCTCGCGAGGCTGCCTGGTCAGCCAGACGTGGTCGTCGTCGAGCGCGAGAATCCCGACCGCCCCGGGATGCCAGACCTTGTCTCGAGTCACCTCAGCGCCGTCGGCGTAGCGGAACCGCTCGATCCCGGCGCGGACGACCGTGCCCTCCCACTTGAGCTCGGACTCGATCGGCTCGAACTCCGCGCTCACGCGGCCCCCTTCCCGTTCGCCGGCGGCTGGCCCGCCTCCTCGACGAGCGCGAGCGCGACCTCGAGCATGCCCTCGAGCGCATCCGTGCTGATCCGCTCCGTCGGCTCGTGGTTGCGTTCGGTTCCGTCGGCCAGGTTCACACACGCGAACCCGGCGGCCCGGAAAGCGTTCGCGTCCGAGGCGCCGCCGGTCAGGATGTGCTTCGGCTCGTAACCGCAGGAGCGCAGCGCCTCCTCGGCGACGGTCACCTCGTTGGCGCGGGGGCGTATCCGATAGCCCTCGATCATCCGCTCCAGGGTGACGTCGAGATCGCATTCACCGGCGTCGGCGGCGTCCTGGAGGTGGTCGATCATCTCGGTCGTGAGCGTCTCGGCCCGGTCGCGGTCGACGCTCCGCACCTCGCCCTCTATCCGGCAGCGCTCGGGGACCACGTTGATCGCGGTCCCGCCGTGGATCGTGCCGATGTTGGTGGTCGTCTCCGGGTCGATCCGGCCGAGATCCATCGCCGCGATCGCCCGTGCCGCGGCGGCTATCGCGCTCCGACCGGCCTCCGGGCGCACTCCGGCGTGGGCGGCCCGCCCGTGAAGCTCGGCCACGATGCGGTGAAGGGTCGGGGCCGCGGTCACGATCTCACCGATCGGCGTCGCGTGATCGAACACGTAGCCGAACCGGCTCTGTAGGCGGCCGACGTCGAATGCGAACGCTCCCAGAAGCGAGATCTCCTCGCAGACGGTAAACAGGACCTCGACCCCGGCGGCCGAGCCGCCCGCGCCCGTCAGCCGCCGCGCGACCTCCAAGATCACGGCCACCGCCGACTTGTTGTCGGCGCCGAGGATGCCGTCGTTGGCGTTCGTCCAGCCCCCGTCGACGCGCACGGGCTCGACCGGAGCGGTCAGCGGCACGGTGTCCATGTGGGCGCACAGCAGGATGCTGTCCGCACCGGCGCCAGGAATCCGGGCGAGCAGGTTGCCGGCGTCGGAGCCGACGCGCGGCCCGGCGTCGTCCTCCTCGACCTCGAGGCCCATCCCGCGCAGCTCGCCAGCGATCCAGTCCGCACAGGCGCGTTCGTGGCCGGACGGGCTCTCGATCCGGCACAGCGCGGCGAACGTGTCGTTGAGCCGCTCTCGCTCGACTTCGGTCGTGCGCCTCACCGGGCGGCGGCAGGCGCGGCGGCCTCGGTGCTGACCGCGGCGGCGCCCTGACGCGACGCGTCCGCGTCGCCACGCGCCACGCCAGCGCCACTGCGCGGCGTGGCATACGCCAGGGCCGCGCCGACGAACTCGCGGAACAGCGGCGCGGGCCGCTCCGGACGCGACTTGAACTCGGGGTGGTACTGCGACGCGACGAAGAACGGGTGCTGATCGACCGGCAGCTCGATCGCCTCGACCAGGCGCTCGTCGGGCGAGGTACCCGAGCAGACGAGGCCGACGGCCTCGAGACGCCGGCGGAGATGGTTGTTCACCTCGTAACGGTGACGGTGGCGCTCGTACACGACCGGCTCGCCGTAGAGCTCGCGGATCCGCGTCGAGTCGTGCAGCTTCACCGGGTCGGCGCCGAGGCGCATGGTGCCGCCCATGTCGGCGATCTCCTTCTGCTCGGGCAGGAGGTCGATCACGGGGAACGGCGTCTCGAGGTCGAACTCGGTCGAGTTGGCGCCTTCCATCCCGGCCACGTGCCGCGCGAACTCGGCCACGGCCAGCTGCATCCCCAGGCAGATGCCGAGGTACGGGATCTTCTTCTCGCGGGCGATCTGCGCCGCGCGGATCTTCCCCTCGATACCGCGGCCTCCGAAGCCGCCCGGTATCAGGATGCCGGACGCCTGTTCGAGGCGCGCCGCGACCGCGGGATCGCCGACCTCCTCGGAATCGATCCAGTCGACCTCGACCTTGGCGTCGTGGTGAGTCCCGGCGTGGCGCAGGGCCTCGACCACGGACAGGTAGGCGTCCTCGAGGCGCACGTACTTGCCGACGAGCGCGATCCGAACGTTGCGCTCCGCTTCGGCCGAGCGGCGGGTGATCTCATCCCAGTCGCTCAGGTCGGGCTCGGGGGCCTCGATCCCGAAGTGCTCTTTGAGCACGAAGTCATCGACGCCCTCATCGCGGAATACGAGGGGCACCCGGTAGATGTCGGGCACGTCGAAGGCGGAGACGACCGCCTCAACCGGAAGGCTCGCGAACAGCGCGATCTTCCGCCGGATGTCATCGCCGAGCATCGACTCGGAACGGCAGATGACCATGTCGGGTGCGATACCGATGCGCCGCAGCTCGTTTACCGAGTGCTGCGTGGGCTTGGTCTTCAACTCGCCCGCGTGCGAGATGTACGGGACCAGCGTGAGGTGGATGAACATGCACCGCCGGCGACCGACGTCGACCGGGAACTGACGGATGGCCTCGAGGAACGGCAGCGACTCGATGTCGCCGACCGTCCCGCCGATCTCGGTAATGACGAAGTCGACGTCGGTGGCCTCGGCCATCAGCTTGATCCGCTGCTTGATCTCGTCGGTGATGTGCGGCACCACCTGGACCGTCGCGCCGAGGTAGTCGCCTCGGCGCTCGCGCCGGATCACCGTGTTGTAGACGCCGCCGGCGGTCACGTTCGAGGCCCGGCTCGTGTTGGCGTCGGTGAACCGTTCGTAGTGGCCGAGGTCGAGGTCGGTCTCAGCGCCGTCCTCGGTCACGAACACCTCGCCGTGCTGATAGGGCGACATCGTGCCCGGGTCGACGTTGATGTACGGGTCGAACTTCTGAAGCTGGACGTCGAGCCCCCGCGCCACCAGCAGGCGGCCGATAGAAGCGGCGGCGATTCCCTTGCCGAGCGAGGACACGACCCCGCCGGTTATGAAGATGAATCGCGTCTCGCCTGCCGTCATACGGTCGCTTCCCGAGTGTAGTGGGGTTCGCACCGTTTGAAGGTAGCGCCCCCGTCGGACGCGCTGAGAGGGCTGCACGAAATAGCGAACTCATGGTTCGCTTCCTCGTGCAGCCTCCTACGCCGCGCACAACTGCTGGGGGGCGACGGCGGCTCCCTACGCCGCGCACAACAGCTTCCGGCGCGGCGGCTCCTACGCCGCGCGCAACAGCTGCCGGGCGTGGCGGCTGGCGGCGCGGTCGCCCTCGGCCGCGCCCAGCATCCGGACGAGCTCACCCACGACCTCGTCGCCGGCGAGCGTCGACACGGTCGTGCGCGTGGGCACCGCGGCCGTGTCCTTGGCGATCGTGAAATGGCGGTCGGCCATCGCCGCCACCTGGGGCAGGTGGGTGATGCAGACGATCTGACGACCCTCGGCGAGGGCGCGGAGGTGCTCGCCGACCGCGCGGGCGGTGTGGCCGCCGATGCCGGCGTCGACCTCGTCGAACACGAGCAGCGGACCGCCCGCGCCACGAGACGAACCCGCTCCACCAGACGAACCCGCGACCCGACACGAACCCGCGCCACCAGGCGAACCCGCGCCACCGCCGCCGTGCGCCACGCTCAAGATCGCCAGCATCACACGCGACAGCTCCCCGCCCGACGCGATCTCCCGCAGCGGACCGGCGGGCATCCCCGGGTTCGGCGCGATCACCAGCGACACCTCGTCCGCCCCCCGCGCTCCGCACCCATCCGGACGCGGCCGCACGTCGACCTCGAACTCGGCGTCGGGCATCGCCAGCTCGGCGAGCCGCTCGCGCACCGCGGCGGCGAGCGCCGGTGCCGCTTCCCGCCGCCGCGAAGACAACTCGCCGGCGAGCCGGTCGAGGTCCGCGCGAGCCTCGGCAAGCGACGCCTCCACCTCGGCCAGCGCGATCTCGGCGCGTTCGAGCTCGTCGCGCCGCGCGCGGCACCGCTCCGCATGGGCGAGCACCTCGGCGATCCCGCCACCGTGCTTTCGCTCCAGACGGGCGAACAACGCCATCCGCTCTTCGATCTCTTCGAGCCGGCCGGGCGACGCCTCGAGCGCGGCGACGTAGGAGCGAAGCGCAACGCCCGCGTCCTGGACCTCGTACCCGAGCGCCGCGACCCGCTCGGCCAGCCCGGCGAGCTCGGGGTCGATCTCGGCGGCGGCGGACAGCTGCGCCGCCGCGGAAGCGAGCAGCTCGGCCGCGCCACCGTCCCCGTCCTCGGGCGAGATCGCCTCGGCGCCGCCGAACGCCGCACCCCGCAGCGTCTCGAGGTGCCGCAGCCGCTCCCGCTCGACCGCCAGCTCGGACGCCTCATCCTCGCTCGGCGCGACGCTCTCGATCTCGTCGAGCTCGAACGCGAGCAGGTCGAGCTCGCGCTCGCGGCCGGCGGCGAGCTCGCGCAGATCCGTCTCGCGCGCCTCGACCACGAGCACCCGAGCGTGAGCGTCGCCGACGCGGGCCCGGAGGTCCGACACGGCTTCGCCGCAGAAACCGTCGAGGACGTCGAGCTGCACCGCCGCGAGCATCAGCTTGCGGTGCTCGTGCTGGCCGTAGAACGCGAGCAGCGCGCTCCCGAGCTCGCGGAGATCGGCCACGGTCGCCGACCGCCCACACACATAGGCGCGGGTCCGGCCGTCGGGCCACACGCGCCGGGCGAGCACGATCTCCTCCGCTCCGGTCGGCAGGAGCTCGAGATCGGCCAATTCGGGCGGGATCGAGAACACGCCTTCGACATAGGCCTCCGCGGCGCCCGCGCGCACAACGCCGCTGCCCGCGCGCCCGCCGAGCAGCAGGTCGAGCGCCTGCGCCAGCAGGGTCTTGCCGGCACCGGTCTCGCCGGTGACGACGTTCAGCCCTGGCGCGAGCGCGAGCTCGGCCCGATCGATCAGGAGCAGGTTCTCGACTCGCAGCTCTTGCAGCATGGGCGACGGTGTAGCACCACGCCCCGACAGATCAGGCCGCCGCTCGAGCAGCTCACGTACAGCCTCGACGCCTATCTGGCCTGGATCGATGCCAACGCCCGTACGTGGTCGAAGCTCGCACAGAGCGCGGCCACCCTGCCCGAGGCGAGGGAGCTCATCGAGGGATTCCGCCGGCGAACGATGGACATGGCGCTCGCTAGGCTGACGCACAGCGACAAGCCCCGCCCAGCGCTCGGGGCCGCGATCAAGGGCTGGCTCGGCTACATGGATGCGGCGATCCTGGACCGGACGGAGGCCCGCGACCTCACGCGCGACCAGCTCCGCGATCTCCTGATCGCCGCGTTCGGCGCCGCCCTCCTTTCGGCCCAGCAGATCGACCCGGAGATCCAGCTCGATCTCGGCGGCTGACCAACCCGACCCGACCGGATACGGTAAGGCTCCGCAGGCACCATCCACGAGAGGAGAGCGATGGCCAGCACCGTGTCCCAGGTCGAGCGGAGTCACGTGGCGAGCGGCCCAGCCGACGTCGACGTGTCCGGCCTGAAGCGCGCGCTGGCGCGAGCGGTCTATGGCGAGGTCCGCTTCGACGCGGGCACCCGCGCCATGTACGCCAACGACTTCTCGATCTACCGCGCGGTTCCGATCGGCGTCGTGATCCCCAAGGGCCCGGAGGACGTGATCGAAGCCGTCGCGATCTGCCGCCAGTACGGCGCGCCGGTGCTTCCGCGCGGCTGCGGCACCGCGCCCAGCGGGCAGACCACGAACGTGGCGGTCGTGTTCGACTACTCGAAGTACTACAACGAGATCGTCGAGCTCGATCCCGAGAACCGGCGGGCGGTGGTCGAGCCCGGGGTCATCTGCGACCAGCTCCGCAACGCCGCCGAGCGCCACCACCTCACCTACGGCCCGGACCCGGCGACGCACGAGTACTGCACGTTCGGCGGCATGCTCGGCAACAACTCGTGCGGCACCCACTCGCTGATGGCCGGCAAGACCAGCGACAACGTGATCGAGCTCGACGTGCTCCTGTACGACGGCACGCGCATGACCGTCGGCCCGACCACCGACGAGGAGCTCGAGCGGATCGTCGCCGCCGGAGGACGCAAGGGCGAGATCTACGACCAACTGAAGAAACTCCGCGACCGCGTGGCCGACCGCGTCAGGGCAGAGTTCCCCGACATCCCGCGCCGCGTGTCCGGCTACAACCTCAACGAGCTCCTGCCCGAGAACTCGTTTCACGTCGCCCGCGCGCTCGTGGGCTCCGAGGGAACGTGCGTGAACGTCCTGCACGCGACGGTCCGCCTGGTCCCGAGCCCGCAGCACCGGCGCACGCTGCTGCTCGGCTACCCCGACGTGTTCCAGGCCGCGGACCACGTCCCCGTGATCCTCGAGAGAACCAAGCCGATCGGCCTCGAGGGGTTCGACGACCAGCTGATCAAGAACATGATCGCCAAAGGCCGGCTCGCCGCCGAGCGGACCGTCCTGCCCGACGGGCGGGCGTGGCTATACGTCGAGTTCGGCCGGGATGACCCCGAGGCGGCGACGGCCGAGGCGCGCGAAGCCTTCGAGGCGCTCGCCGACGGCCCCCAGATCGACGCCGCGCTCGTCATCGACAAGGTCGATCAGATCAGCGCCTGGAAGGTCCGCGAAAGCGCGGTCGGCGACAGCCGCGCCCCGGGCTACATGGATGCCGAGGGCAACTGGGAGGACGCCGCGGTCCATCCGAACGTCCTCGGCGCGTACCTGCGCGACTTCCAGCGGATCCTCGACGACCACGGCTACCGGTGCGTCTACTACGGGCACTTCGGCCAGGGGTGCGTCCACACCCGCATGGACTTCGACCTCAAGTCCGCCGCCGGCGTCAGGACCTTCCGGTCGTTCATGGAGAAGTGCGCCGACCTCGTCGTTGCGTACGGGGGCTCATTGGCCGGCGAATATGGCGAGGGACACGGCCGCGCCGAGCTCTTGCCGAAGATGTTCGGTCCCGAGCTGATGCAGGCGTTCAACGATTTCAAGCGGATCTGGGATCCCGACTGGAAGATGAACCCGAACCGCTTGATCGGCAACGTCAAGCTCGATGAGGGCCTGCGCCTCGGGCCGGACTACCGGCCCCCGCAACTCAAGACCCATTTCGCCTATCCCGACGACGGCGGGTCGTTCGCGACCGCGATCGAGCGCTGCTTCGGGATGGCCAAGTGCCGGAACCTCGGCAGCCTGACGATGTGCCCGAGCTTCCACGCCACCCGCGAGGAGCGCCACTCGACGCGTGGCCGCTCGCGGCTCCTGTTCG
Source organism: uncultured Solirubrobacterales bacterium (assembly GCA_963709205.1). Lineage (GTDB taxonomy): Bacteria > Actinomycetota > Thermoleophilia > Solirubrobacterales > Solirubrobacteraceae > Palsa-465. The sequence continues at coordinate 127,364 of CAVPVP010000007.1, read as the reverse complement.
AGATGCTGAAAGGCGACCCGATCACCGACGGGTGGCGTGACGACGCGGTCAAGGAGTCGCTCGACCTGTGCCTGGCGTGCAAGGGGTGCACGGGCGACTGCCCGGTGCAGGTCGACATTCCGACGTACAAGGCGGAGTTCCTCGCCCACTACTACGCAAAGCGCCGGCGGCCGCTCAATCACTACGTGCTCGGGCTGCTCCCGTGGTGGGGGCCGGTCGCCGCACGCACACCGCGCCTTGCGAACGCCCTCAGCCATGCCCCCGCGATCGCGCTGGCCGGGAGGCGGATGCTCGGGATCGCGGAGGAGCGCGAGGCGCCGCGATTCGCGCGCCAGACGTTCCGCGACTGGTTCGCGACGCGGCCGCACACCGCGACCCGTCCCCCGACCGCAACCCCCACCCCGACCAGCACGCCGGCCGGCACCCCGACCGCCACTCCGACCGCGACGGCACCCGACGGCCGCCGGCGAGTCGTCCTGTGGCCCGACACGTTCACCGACCTGTTCGAACCCGACGCCGGCAAGGCCGCGGTCGCCGTGCTCGAGGCGGCCGGGTTCGCGATCGAGCTCCCGCACAAGCGGGTGTGCTGCGGGCGGCCTCTGTACGACTTCGGGATGCTGACGCTCGCCAAGCGGACGCTGAAGAACACCCTGGAAGCGCTGTCCGAGCCGATCGAGGCCGGCATCCCCGTCCTCGTGCTCGAGCCAAGCTGCGCGTCGGTGTTCCGCGACGAGCTCCGCAAGCTCCTGCCCCACGACGAGCATGCCCGCCGCCTCGTGGCCCAGACCGTCGTGCTCGACGAGCTGCTCGATCGCTACGCGCCCGACTGGGAGCCGCCCCGGATCGGCCGCCAGGCGCTCGTCCACGGCCACTGCCACCAGAAGGCGGTGATCCGCGGCACCCAAGGCCGCGACCTACTCACGCGCGCCGGCGTCGACGCCGAGATGACGAACGCGGGTTGCTGCGGCCTGGCCGGCTCGTTCGGCTATCACGCGGGCGAGCAGTACGACGTTTCGATGCGGATCGGAGAGCAGTTCCTGCTACCCCAGGTGAGGTCCGCCGCCGCGGACACGCTGCTCGTCGCTGACGGGTTCTCCTGCCGGACGCAGATCGCCGCGGGCACGGGCCGCCGCGCGGTCCACACCGCCGAGGTGCTCGCGCAAGGACTCCAAGCGATCGAATAACCGGCGGCTCCCTTGGGTAAGTAACGCCCGAACGCGACCTTCCCCGCGCGTCCGGGAGGCAGAGGGAGGTTCCTGTGTACAAGCAGGTTCTCGATCCGGTGTCCCATTCGTTGGGGCTGACCGCGATCTTCGCGGTCTTGCCGCTGGTGATTCTGTTCGTGCTTCTAGGCGGCTTCAGGATGAAGGCGCAGTGGGCGTCGCTGATCGCGCTCGGGGTGTCGATCCTGATCGCGATCACGGTCTATTCGATGCCGATCGGACAGGCCGGCGACGCCGCGCTCGAGGGCGCCGTGTTCGGCTTCTGGCCGATCATGTGGATCGTCATCAACGCCCTGTGGATCTTCAACATGACGGAGGTCACGGGCTACTTCGCGATCCTCAGACGCGCCTTCAGCAGCGTCTCGGATGATCCGCGGGTTCAGGTCGTCGTGATCGCGTTCTGCTTCGGCGCGCTGCTCGAGGCGCTGGCCGGGTTCGGGACGCCCGTCGCCATCTGCGGCGTGATGCTGGTCGGTCTCGGGTTCTCTCCCCTGCGAGCGGCGTCGCTCGCTCTCGTCGCCGACACCGCGCCGGTCGCCTTCGGCGCGATCGCCATTCCCATCACCACGCTCGCGCAGGTGTCGGGCCTGCCGGTGCACCACCTGAGCATGATGGTTGGACGCCAGACGCCTTTCCTGGCCCTGCTCGTCCGTTCGCGCTCGTGTTCATGGCCGACGGGCGCCGCGGCGTGCGCGAGGCGTGGCTGGCGGCGCTGACCGCCGGCGTGGTGTTCGCGATCCTCCAGTTCGCGACCTCGAACTACATCTCGACCCAGCTGACCGACATCGTCGCCTCGCTCGGCTCGGCCGCAGCCGTGGTCGCGCTCATGCGAGTCTGGACGCCGCACGCCCCCGGCGCGCCGGCGACGCGGATCGGGCGCCGGCCGGCGATCGCCGGCGGAGCAGTCGCCGACGCCACGTTCGAGCGCCGCATGACCGACCAGGGACCGCCACCCGGCCGGCGCGACATGTTCATGGCGTTCGCGCCCTACATCATCATCATCATCGTGCTGGGGGTGACGAGCATCAGCGGGATCACCAAGGAGCTCGACAAGGCCACCAGCGTGTTCAGCTGGCCCGGCCTGCACGTGCTGAACGCCAAGGGCAAGGCACCCACAAGCGAGACGTTCAAGCTCAACTACCTGACCGCCGCCGGCACGTGGCTGTCCGTCTCGGGCGTGCTGACGGCGCTCGTGCTGCGCGTCCGGCCGGCTCTCGCGGCCCGGACCTACTGGAACACGTTCGTCCAGCTCCGGTGGGCGATCGTGACCGTGATGGCCGTTCTCGCGCTCGCCTATGTGATGAACATGTCGGGCCAGACGATCACGCTCGGGACGTGGGCCGCCGGCGCCGGCGGATTCTTCGCGTTCCTATCGCCGCTGATCGGGTGGTTCGGCACCGCCGTCACCGGCTCGGACACGTCGACGAACTCGTTGTTCGGCGCGCTCCAGGTCGCCGCGGCCCACAAGGCGAACCTGTCGCCGACGCTGTTGGCCGCCGCCAACAGCTCGGGCGGGGTGCTGGCCAAGATGGTCTCGCCCCAGAACCTCGCGATCGGCGCCGCGGCCGTCGGCCTGGGCGGCAAGGAAGGCGACATCTTCCGCCAGGTGATCGGCTACAGCGTCGTGTTCGCGCTGCTGATGGGCGTGCTGGTGCTGCTCCAGTCCGGGCCGTTGGCGTTCATGGTCCCCTAGTTCGCTTCAGCTGCCCACCCACACCGCGGCCCCGCGCGCACCCAGTGCGCGTAGCGCTAGTACGGGATCGGGCGCGAGTGCCGCGGGTCGGACGGCGCAGCCTCGCTCACAGCGATGTCGCGGCCCTCACCGCATCGTGGACAGCCGGCCGAACTTCTCCCGCAATCGGTGGTAGAAGTTCGCGCCGGCGACCTGCGCAAGGTTGCCCTGCCCGTCGACGAAGCCCGCCTCGATCTCCTCGCCGGGCGGCAGCGTGCACACCGGCCGGCCGTCGACGGTCACGTCGACGGACTCCTCGCGTGAGCGGTTCAGCACGGTCAGCACGTCGCTGGGCGCGACCACGAGCGCCCGGGCGGTCAGCGAGTGGGGCGCGATGAACGACACTACGAACCCGGCGACGCCCCAGGCCATGACCGGCCCTCCGTTGGCCAGGTTGTAGCCGGTCGAGCCGGCCGGCGTGGCCACCGCCAGCCCGTCGCAGCGCACCCGCCCGATCTCGTCGGCGCCGACGGCATAGGCGAGATCGGCGACGCGATTGCCCGGCTGGCGATGCATCGACACGTCGTTGATCGCGAGCCACTCGCCGCTCGCCCCCGACACCGCGATCCCCGGCAGCGACAGCACCTCGAAGTCACCCGCGAACGCGAGCTCAAACCCGATCCGCGCCTCGTCCTTGTCGACGGTCGCCAGGAAGCCGATCTCGCCGAAGTTGACCGCGAACACCGGGACGCCGGTTCCGGCGTACTTGCGCAGCGCGGTGAGGATCGTGCCGTCGCCCCCGAGCGCGAAGCAGATGTCGACGTCGAGCTGGCCTTCCACGTCGACCTCGAGCCCCGGGCCGTGCTCGAGCCGGTGCTTGCGCGTCTCCTCGGGATCGATGAACATGGTCGCGCCGCAGCCGCGCGCGATCTCGATCAACGAGTCGATCGCCGGCCGTGTCTCCGACGGCCGGCGGTGAGTCAGCACCGTGGCCGTCCGGACCGGATTCAAGGCTCGACCTCCCGGGCGGCCGCCTCCAGATCCACGATGCCCCGGCCCCGAGCGCCCTCGGCCAGCCACACGAACGTCTCGAGGTTCCCCTTCGGACCGGGCAACCCCGAGCTCGCAAACCCATGGACGAACGCGCCCAGCTCCCGGGCGACCGAGCCCACCTCGATGAGAGTGCGCCGCCGGTCGTCAGCCGAACGCACCACTCCCCCCTTCCCCACCTGCCCCTGCCCCACCTCGAACTGCGGCTTGATCAGCGCAAGCAAGTCAAACCGCTCGGCCGCGCAGGCCAGCACCGCTGGCAACACCTTCGTGAGCGAGATGAACGACACGTCGATCACGATCAGGTCCGGGGCGTACGGCAGCTGCTCAGCCCGCAGCCCGCGCGCGTTGCACCGCTCGATCACCGTCACCCGCGGATCGGACCGCAGCCGCCAGGAGAGCTCGCCGTAGGCCACGTCGACTGCGACCACGTGAGCCGCCCCGGCTTGGAGCAGGCAGTCGGTGAAGCCTCCCGTCGAGGCGCCGACGTCCAGCGCGCGCCGCCCGCCCACGTCCACAGCAAGCGCGTCCAAGGCGTTACGCAGCTTCACGCCCCCGCGCGAGACGAACGGCGGCCCCTTGACGACCTCGAGCTCGACGTCGTCGGAGACGAGCTCCCCCGGTTTCTGTAAGCGCCGGCGCCCGGGAAGCACGAGCACGTCGCCGGCGAGCACCGACGCCGCCGCCGCAGAGCGCGACGGGAACATCCCTCGCTGGGACAGCAACGTGTCGATCCGGACGCGCTTCAAGGCACGCGGAACGGTACGGGATTTTCGCGGGCGCTCAGGCGGCCAGCGTCGACATCGTCCCGACCGCCCACCCGAGAGCGTCGCGGTACGAGCTCGCGATCCGCGGCGCGTGCGATTGCAGCGTGGCGACGTCGAAATCGCCCTGCTCGTAGCTGACCACGGCCTTGAGGATCACGCCGGCCGGCCCGTCGCGCTTGAGCAGGGCGGCGGACACCTCGTCGGCGAGCGGCAGCTCTTCGACGATCGTCGCGAGCGGAACCTCGAGCAGCGCGTCGGCCACCGACAACAGCCCGACCGTGAACAGCTGGTCGGAGGCGACCTCCGCCGCCTCGGCGCCGAGCAGCTCGCACATCCGGGCTCGGGTGAGCCCGACCACCGACAGCTCGCGGGGAGCGCTCGGACCGCCGGTGAGCGCGACCAGGAGGGCCCAGCGCGACACGCCGCGCGAGCCGAGCATCATCACCGCCTGGCGAATTGAGGTGATGCTGCCCCGCATGCCGATGTAGGCCGAGTTGATGTAGCGCAGCAGCTTGACGCTCAGGCCGACGTCGCGGTCGATGACCTCCTCGAGCTCCTCGATCGTTGCCGACTGGCCCTGGAGCGCGGCTAGCGCGACGAGCGTGCCCATCTCGCCGACCGGGATCTTTCGGACCGCCGCCGTGTGCCGGCTGGCGTAGAACGGCCCGGAGAACAGCTCGAACCCGAGCGCCTTAGCCTGTTCGAATTCGTTGTAGTCGACGAGGCCCGACGCCAGGGGCATCGCCCTCGCGGCGCGGATCCGCGCCACCGCGCGCGCCGCGTCCTCGGGGGACCAGGCGCGAAGCTCGATCTCGACGGTGCCGAACAGCTCGAGCAGCGCCGCCTCGAAGTCGGGGCCCTGTAGGTCGTGCAGCGACAGCGCATACCCGCGTCCGGTGAGCGCGTCGAGAACGGCGGCGACCTCGGCCTCCGTGGCGGTGTCATGGGCGATCCGCAGCAGCACGCGGTCGGGGCGGACCGGTGGAACCCCGAGCGCCAGCAGCAGCTCGCGGGAGAGCGGCATGTGCGCGAGCGATTCGCCGACGAGCTCGTCGAGTCCGACGCCGCTCAGCACGTCGCCGAGCAGGCGTGCGGCCGTCCCCTCGCCCTGCTCGGAGCCGTTCGCGGCCGCATAGGCCACGCGGTAGCCGGTCACGCGCATCTGGCCGTCGACGACGGGCTGGCGCGAGATGAACAGATCCGAAGCTCCCTCGGCCCTTGCAACCCCGGGTTCGAGCTCTTGAGTCGCCATCACTCCGTTGTCGGCAACCTAGGGCCTGGACCCTAGGGGGAACGGCCCAGATCGACGGTTGGTGGACGCCTTCAGGCGATCGGGAGGTCGCTGTATTCAGCGACGGCGGACTCGATGCGCTCGGCGATCCTCTCGCCGGTGAACCCGACCTCCTCGTGGAGGAGCTTGGGCGCGCCGTGGGTGACGTACCGGTCCGGCAAGCCCACCCGGAGAATTCGGGGGGACCCAATTCCAGCGTCGGACAGGCTCTCCCACACCGCGGACCCGAAGCCGCCGGCGAGGACGCCCTCCTCGACGGTGACGAGCAGCTCGTGCTCGGCGGCCAGCTGGGCCGCCAGGCCGACGTCGATCGGCTTGGCGAAGCGGGCATCGGCGACGGTCACCGACAGCCCGTGCTCGGCGAGGATGTCGGCCGCCTCGAGCGCCTTGCCGACGCCCGTGCCGTAGCCGAGCAGGGCGACGCGCTCGCCCTCGCGCAGGATCTCGCCGGTCCCGATCTCGATCGCCTCGGGGCGTGCCGGAAGCGGCACCCCGACGCCCTCGCCCCGCGGATAGCGAAGCGCGAACGGACCGTCGTCGTACAGCAGCGCCGTGCGCAGCATGTGGACGAGCATCGCCTCGTCGCGCGCCGCCGCCAGGACGATGTTCGGCAGGCAGCGCAGGTAGGCGATGTCGAAGGCCCCGTGATGGGTCGGCCCGTCATCCCCGACGAGGCCGGCTCGGTCCATCGCGAACACCACGTTCAGGTTCTGCAGGCACACGTCGTGGACGATCTGGTCGTAGGCGCGCTGGAGGAAGGTCGAGTAGATCGCGGCGACCGGCTTGCACCCCTGCAGGGCGAGACCCGCCGCGAACAGGACGGCCTGCTGCTCGGCGATGCCGACGTCGAAGTAGCGATCGGGCAGCTCGCGCTGGAGGATGTTCAGCCCGGTGCCCGAGTTCATCGCCGCGGTGATCCCGATCACCCGCTCGTCACGCCGGCACTCGTCGACCAGGGCGTTGCCGAACACGGACGTGTACTGCGGCGGGGCGGCCTTGGCCCCGGAGGGCTTTCCAGATGCGACCGCCGGTACGCCGTTCGCGATCGACTTCGGCTTCGCGGCGTGCCACTTCTCCATCCCCTCGAGCCCGCCCTCCTCCGACGGTGCGAACCCCTTGCCCTTGACCGTCGCGCAGTGGATCACGACCGGCCGCTGAGCGATCAGCGCCTCGCGCAGCGCGCGCCTGACCGCGCGCACGTCGTGACCGTCGATCACGCCGATGTAGACGAAATCGAGCTCTTCCCACCACAGGCCGGGGGCCCAGAACGCCTTGATCGACTCCTTGAAGTGGGGCCCGAACCGCTCAAAGGCGGCGCCGATCCCGGCGGGAAGCTTGGTCAGCCCCTCTTCGAAGCCCTCGCGCGCCCGCCACAGCTTGGGGTTGAGGCGGACCCGGTTGAACTGCCGCGACATCGCCCCGACGTTGGGCGCGATCGACATCCCGTTGTCGTTGAGCACGACGATGATCGGCGTGCCCTCCCCGCCGGCCTGGTGCACCGCCTCGAACGCCACGCCGCCGGTGAGCGCGCCGTCGCCGACGACCGCCACGACGTGCCCGTCCTGGCCGTTGCCGCGCCGCATCGCCTCCTTGATCCCGACCGCGTAGCCGATCGCGGTGGAGGCGTGGCCGGCGCCCATGATGTCGTGCTCGGACTCGGCGATCGAGCAGAACGGCGCCAGGCCTCGGTACTTGCGGATCGTTTGCAGCCGGTCGCGGCGGCCGGTCAGGATCTTGTGCGGATAGGCCTGATGGCCGACGTCCCACAGAACCTTGTCGCGAGGCGAGTCGAGCATCGAGTGGAGCGCCACCGCGATCTCGCACGATCCCAGATTTGCGCCGAAATGCCCGCCGATCTCCCCGACGGTGTCGATTATGTGCTCGCGCACCTCCTGCGCGATCTGCTGGAGCTCCTCGTCGGTGAGGCCGTGGAGGTCCTGGGGCTTGTCGATGCGGTCAAGTAGTCGGGCCATCAGAAGGATCGAATCGCGATGAAGTCGGTGATCTGCTCGAGCTCGCTGGTATTGGCCCCCGCCCGCCCCGCCGCCTCCGCGAGCGCGGCGAGCGCCCGGGCGCGGGACTGCGCCGCCAGGTCGCGCGCGCCGCCGAGGCCGAACTCGGTCACGTAGGTGCGTTTACCCAATCGCTCGTCGCTTCCTTGGTGCTTTCCCAGCGTCTCCTCGGAGCCGGTGACGTCGAGGATGTCGTCCACGATCTGAAAAAGTACCCCGAGCTCTCGGGCGAACCCTTGGAAGCTGTGAATTCTCTCAGGTTCCTCGAGCCCGGCGAGTAGCAGCACGCATTCGATGCTCGCGGCGATCAGGCGCCCCGTCTTGAGCTCGTGCAGGCGGCGAAGGCCGGCGGGGCCGGACGGCGCCGTGCCGGCCACGTCGATGTACTGCCCCGCGACCATGCCCTGGGCGCCGGTGGCGTCGGCCAGCTCCCGGGCCGCGGCCAGCAGCCGCTCGGGATCCGCCTGCTGGCGCGAGAGAAGCAGCGCGAACGCCTCCGCATACAGGCCGTCGCCGGCCAGGATCGCGACGTCCTCGCCGAACGCGACATGGCACGTGGGCCGGCCGCGGCGGAGATCGTCGTCGTCCATCGCCGGGAGGTCGTCGTGGATCAGCGAGTAGGTGTGGATCAGCTCGAGCGCGGCGCCGAGCGGCAACACCCATTCGGGGTCGCGCCCGATCGCAGAGGCGGTCGCGAGCGCCAGCACCGGCCGGATCCGCTTGCCGCCCGCGAGCAGCGAGTAGCGCATCGCCTGCTCGAGGCCGTCGGCCGCGGGGTCGGCCGCAAACCGCAGCGACTCGAGGTAGCGCTCGACCAGGGCGCGCAGATGCTCGGGATAGCCCGCCGCCGGAGCCGCGCCTGGCGCCGGATGATGGCCGCTCGCCGTCGGAAGCCTCGCTGCCGGGAGCACTACGACGCCGGCAGCGGCAGCTGGCCGGGAAGGTCCGGCAGCGGCTCCAGCACCGCGCGCGTCCGCTCGTCGACTTGAGAGCTAGCCTCGGCGGCCAGCCTCGCGCACTCCTCGATCAGCGCGAGCGCGCCGTCGACGTCGACGTCCGGGGAGCGAAGCTGCTCGGCGGCTTCCTCCAGCCGCGCGCTCAGCTCGGTCAGGAGATCGTTCACGCCCGGAAGAGTAGCGGCAAAGAGGCGGGCAGCCGGATGCTGCCCGGTGGCAACTGCCGGCGCGCGCGGGGCGGTCTCCCGGAATCCAGGAGCGGAGCGCGCGCCGGCCAGAAGCCGGATGCGGTCACACGCGCGATCTCAGAACCCGCAAGACTCAGACGATGGCGTCCAGCGCCTCGTTGACCAGCTCGTCCGCCCGGGCGTTGTCTGCCCGCGCGACGCTGCGAACGCGCCAGCGGTCGAAACCGGCGAGCGCCGCGATCGCCTCGGCGTAGAGCGGCTTCATCGCCGGATGCTTGACCTTGTAGGCGCCGGTCAGCTGGCGCGCCACGAGCTCCGAGTCGTTGACGATCTCGACCTCGCTGGCCCCGAGCGCCCGCGCGCGCTCCACCCCGCGCAGGAGCGCTCGGTACTCGGCCACGTTGTTGGTGGCGACGCCGATCCGCTCGCCGAGCTCGTCGAGCACCTCACCGTCGGGAGTCGAGACCACGACCCCGATCGCGGCCGGGCCGGGGTTGCCGCGTGCTCCGCCGTCGACGTGGACGACGACCTTCATGGCTTTCGCCCGGGGGGCAGGCTCACTCGGCGGCGAGCTCGGGGAGCTCGCCGGGGACGCGCGGACGCCGGCGATCGCGGACCGCGCGGTTGCCACCGCCGGTCGAGCTCCGGCCCCGCCGTGAGGTCTTGCGGCGGTCGACGATCACCTCGACATTGGGATCGTCGGCGTAATAGCTCTCCAACTTTTCCAAAAGCTCGTCGGCGAGCACCTCTGGGACGACGCAATAGATCACGCCCCGGATGCTAGTCGACCTATCCGGAGCTCCACCATCGAACCTTTGTCCAGAGTCGGACCCGCCGTCAATCGGGCTTGACGGCCTCCAAACGCGCGTCAGGCGGGTCCGAGCGCCCCGTGCTCGTCATAGGAGGCGTTCGACTGTCGCTCTTCCGGCGTCAGCTCGTCGAGCTCGTAGCCCTGGGCGGCGACCCGCACCACCGGCACTTCGTCGGACAGATCGACCTCGTAGCGGTACCAGCAGAGCTCCCACGAGGCCACGATGTGCACCAGGCTCGAGTGCCCCATGTTCGGGTGGATCGCGACCGTCGGCGCCCCGAGCGACCGGGCCACGCCGGCGACGGTCCGGCGGTGCTCGGAGCCGTTGAACACCGCGACCGCCGAGGCGATCTTGTGCTCGGCCCCCATCGGCACCGCGCGTACGTGGCGCGGCTCCCGGGTCGGCTCCCGTTCGCGCCGGCGCTGGGCACGACGAGGCTCGGCGGGCACGGGGGCGGGGGCCGAACGGGGCTCGGGAGGCGGCTCGTATTCGGCCTCGACGGCCTCGACGGGCCCGGCAGGCTCCCCCGCGGGCTCGCGTCGCCGGCGCAGGCGGCTCAGGAACGAGCCGCGCCGGGCCGAGTTCGTCTCGCCCTCGTCGTAGGTCGGCGCGGTCCCCTCGCGCAGCCACCCTTCATTGAGCGCCCGCGACTTGCAGAGCTCGCATACCGAGCGCCGCGCGCCGCCGTCGATGTAGATCTCGACCCGCTCGCCGCGCAGCAGCGTCCGCCCGCACACGTCGCAGATTGAGTACGCGGTGGACGGTCGGATGTCCTTGGTAATGGCCACGAGGGAGACGAATATAACCGACGGCTCTCAAGCTTTAACGGCTTCCTTCTCTGCCTTCGCTTCTTCCACGACCTTGCCGGCGAGGTGAGTGGGGACCTCCTCGTAGCGGAGGAACTCCATCGTGAACTCGCCCTGGCCGCCGGTGATCGAGCGCAGATCCGGGGCGTAGGAGAGCATCTCGGCCATCGGCACCTCGGCCTTGACGTCGGTCATGCCGGCGCCCACAGGCTCCATCCCGAGGGGCCGTCCGCGCCTCGAGTTCAGGTCGCCGATCACGTCGCCGACCGCGTCCTCGGGGGCGGCGACCGTGACCAGCATGATCGGCTCGAGCAGCACCGGCCCGGCCTGCTCCATCGCCTGCTTCATTGCCAGCGAGCCCGCCAGCCTGAACGCCATCTCCGACGAGTCCACGGTGTGATACGAGCCGTCGTATAGGCGTACGCGCACGTCCTTCACCGGATAGCCGGCCACGACACCCGCCTGCATCGCGTCGTGGACGCCCTTCTCGACCGCCGGGATGAAACCCGTCGGGATCACGCCGCCCTTGATCGCGTTGACGAACTCGAACCCTTCACCGGTCGTGAGCGGCTCGATCTCGATGTGGCAATCGCCGAACTGACCGCGGCCGCCCGTCTGCTTCTTGTGGCGCCCGTGGGCCTTGGCGGGCTTGCGGATCGTCTCCTGGTAGGGCACGTGCGGCGGATTGAGGTTGACCTCGGCGCCGAAACGCGACTTCAGCCGCTCGACGATCACCTCGACATGGACCTGGGAGAGGCCGGCCACGATCTGCTCCCCCGTCTGCTCGTCACGATGGAGGTCGATCGTCGGGTCCTCCTCCTGGAGCCGGCGGAGCGCGGTGAACACCTTCTCCTCGTCGCCCTTGCTCTTGGGCTCGACGGCGAACGCCATCACCGGCGCCGGCAGCTTGATGCTCGGCATCTCGATCGGCTCGTCGCGCGAGGCCAGCCAGTCGCCCGCCTTGGTCTCCTTGAGCTTCGCGACCGCGCCGATGTCGCCGGGGCCGAAGTCGTTGGCGTGCCCGGTCTGGTGGCCCTCGAACGTCAGCAGCTGGCCGATGCGCTCCTTGGTGTGGGTGCGGGTGTTCAGCACCTGGGAGTCCTGCTTGACCACTCCCTGGTAGACGCGGAATATGTTGATCCGGCCGGCGAACGGATCGGCGCGGGTCTTGAACACGTAGGCAAACGTCTCCTTGTCCTCGACCGGCTCGAGCGTGACCTCGCCGACGTCGAGGCCGCCGTGCTTGACCGGCGACGGGAGGTCCTCGACGATCGCGTCGAGCAGCCGGTTGGTGCCGAGGTTGCGCGTGGCGACGCCGCAGGTGACCGGGAAGATGTGGCCGTGGTTGGTCCCGTCCTTGAGCGCGTCGACGATCTCTTCGTGCGCGATCTCTTCACCCTCGAGGTAGCGCTCCATCAGCGCGTCCGAGTTCTCGGCGACCTCGTCCATCAGCTTCTCGCGATACTCCTGGGCCTGGGCCTGAAGGGCGTCGGGGATCGGGATCTGCTTGCAGTTCTCGCGGTTGGCGCCGTCGTACTCGTACGCCTTCATGTCGACCAGGTCAATCACGCCCCGCACCTCGTGCTCAGAGCCGATCGGGATCTCGGTCGCCACCACGTGCGGCCCGAACGCGGACTTGAGCGACTCGAGCGTGCGGAAGAAGTCGGCGCGCTCGCGGTCGAGCATGTTGACGAAGATCAGGCGCGCCAGGTCGAGCTCGGCGGCGCGCTGCCACAGCCTGCTGGCGTGAACCTCGACCCCCATGACGGCGTTGATGACGAAGATCGCGGACTCGCACACCCGCAGAGCCCCGAGGGCGTCGGCGACGAAGCTCGAGTCGCCGGGGGTGTCGATCAGGTTGACCTTGCGCTCCTGCCACTCGAACGTGGCCACCGCCGCCGTGATCGACATCTGCCGCGCCTTCTCGTCGGGGTCGGCATCCGAGACCGTCGTGCCGTCGACGACCGTGCCCATCCGGTTGATCGCGCCGGCCTGGAACAGCAGCGCCTCGTGCAGCGAGGTCTTGCCACTACCGCGGTGGCCGACGAGCGCCACGTTGCGGATGCGGTCCGCGGGCTTGTGCATGCCGTGCTCCTCTCCTTTGGTGACCTATGAAACCGAATTTACAAGGGAATCCGGCTCGGCGCGTGACAGCGCACGACCCGTCTCGCAGCCGGATTTCCCGGCCTCGCTTCGCTCGGCATCCATGGGGCCGTTCCGCCAGGCGTCCATGCCTGGCGGGGTGGTCGCGATCTTCTGTCCGGGTATGAACCCGGGCGGATAACGGCGGGCACCTGAGGGGGGTGCGGTCGTCCCGGGCACTGGTCGCGGCGCGCCGGGCATGCATAGCACGACAACGGAGCCGATTCCGCGAGGCCCTGCCGTACTACGCACGCGTAACACGGCACGGCCGACGCACCTGCGCTCGATTGTCGAGTTATGCAGGTTCGCTCGCAGGATCGATTTGCGAGGAGCCCGCCATACCCCTCTCCAGGTGCCCGCCGTTAAATCCAATGCGCCCCACGACCGCCATGGAATCAGGGACCGCCGGGTCGCGGCGACGGCACGAGCTCGGCATCCGTGCCTCGTATGAAGGACCCGCCCACCCTGCCGCGCCACATCCGACGGACGCCCGGCGGAACGGCCCCAGGGACGCCGCGGAGCGGCCCTCCTAATCCAGTTCGCCGGCCAGCTTCGACCGCAGCCGCAGCACCGCCTTGGTGTGCAGCTGGGACACGCGTGACTCGGTCACCCCGAGGACCTCGCCGATCTCGCGCAGGGTCAGGTTCTCGTAGTAGTAGAGCGCGACGACGAGCTTCTCGCGCTCGGGCAGCGCCGCGATCGCGTCGGCGATCCGGTCGCGGAGCTCCGACTGGTCCATGAGCTGCTCGGGGTCGGGCGCGCCCCGGTCGGGCAGCGTGTCGAGCAGCGAGATCGCGTCGCCGGTCGAGTCCGACACGCTCCACAGCTCGTCAAGGGCGACGATCGTCGAGTTCGAGATCTGGAGCAGCGCGTCCTGGAAGTCCTCGACGCTCAGCGCGAGCTCGCCCGCCATCTCCTCGTCGGTGGGGGCGCGCTGGAAGCGGGCCTCCAGCTTCATGTTGGCCCGCTCGATCTCCCGCGCGCGGGCGCGCACCGAGCGCGGCACCCAATCGAGCGTTCGGAGCTCGTCGATGATCGCGCCGCGGATGCGGGTGATCGCGTACGTCTCGAACTTGATCTCTCGCGTAAGGTCGAACCGCTGGATCGCCGAGATCAGGCCTCCGAGACCGTAGGAGATCAGATCGGACTCCTCGACGTGCGCCGGCAGGCCCGAGCTCATCCGCCCGGCGACGTACTTCACCAGCGGCGAGTAGGCGACCACCAGTCGCTCACGCGCGCGCTCGTCGCCAGTGGCCTTGAAGCGCCTCCAGAGTTCCTGTAGTTCGATCGCCTTGACGTTGGTTTCCAATGTGCCCCAGACGTTATTAAGCCCGCCTCACGCGCGGGGATGAGCGCGCGAATACGTAGACCTTAGGCGGGCCGACTCAACGCGAGTGTAAACCTGAGTGGTCGAAATGGTTGCATGCCCAAGTAATTCCTGGATCGCCCGCAGATCGGCGCCACCGTCCAGGAGATGCGTGGCGAACGAGTGCCGGAGAGCGTGAGGATGCGCCCGCGCCAACGCCGGCGAGCGGGCCATGGCGCGCCTCGCCCAGCCGGTCAGACGCCGCCGGACGTCGGAGGTCGAGAGCCGGCGGCCAGACTTCGACAGGAATAGCGCGGGATCGGTCGCCCCCTCTCCCGCAAGCGCCGGCCGGCCCCGGGCCAGGTAGCGCTCGAGCGCGCGGCGGGCGTGCTCCCCGACGGGCACGAGCCGGGTCTTCCCGCCCTTGCCCTCCACCCGCACCGTCTCGGCGTCGAAGTCGACCGAGTGGACGTCGAGGTTCACGAGCTCCTCGGCGCGCAGGCCGCAGGCGTAGGCGAGCTCGAACAGCGCCCGGTCGCGGAGATCGAGTGGCGTCGCCGCGGGAATCGAGTCGAGCAGCGCGGCCACCTCGCCGGCCTTGAGCACCCGCGGGAGGCGCTGGGCCTTCTTGGGCGAGCTCAGCAGCTCGGCGGGGTTGTCCTCGCGCGCGCCGAGCTGCATCTGCACCCGGAACAAACCTCTGAGGGCAGCCAACCGGCGGGCGATCGTCGCCGGCGCGATCCCGCGCTCGGACAGCCCCGCCGCGTAACGGCGAAGGGTACGCACGTCGACCTGGTGCGGTTCAGCGTCGCGGGCACCGGCCCATTCCGCGAACTGCCGGCAGTCGCTTGCGTAGGCATCCCGGGTCTTCTCGGCGACCGCGCGCCGGGTCAGGTCCTGGTCGAAGGCGGCCAGCGCGGCGCCCCAGGCGGCGTTGTCGGCGGGCGCTGGCATCGACCTCTGATATTCGCCGCACGCGGCGCTGAGCCCTGCCTGGTGTGTCAGGCGACGTCGACCAGCGTGCCGATCGGCGTGTACTGGTAGACGTCGTGGGCCTCGGAGTAGGGCATCTCGACGCAGCCGAGGCTCTGTGCCGAGCCGTAGGAGGCGCGGAGGAACCCGTGCAGGGCATCGCCGCCGTTGAAGTAGCTCACCCACGGCACGCCGGGGTCGCTGTAATGGCTTCCGTCGGGATTGGTGCCGCTCATCGTCACCGACGACGCGTGCTCGAACACGGCGAACACGCCCTGAGCGGTGGGCGCCTGCGGGATGCCGGTGTTGACCGGGCCGGAGACGACGGTCTTGCCGTTGTGCCACGTCGACTGGCTCTCGGGGCTCCCCTCGCTCACCTGCACGAACGTGTAGCCGAACGCGTTGCTCTTGCCCTGCACCGCCGCTGTGATCAGCGCGTTCCAGACCTGCGGGCCGGGGTCGCCGTCAGGGGTGAGGCCGTTGCTGTTCTCGAACGCCATGATCGCGCCCTTGGTCATCTCGCCGAACGTGCCCGGCGCCCACATGTTCACGAGCGCGCTGGGGGTGTTCGGGTAGCGCCAGGTGAAGTGGCCGGCCGGGGGCTTGATCGCTGCCGCGAGCTGGTTGGCCGTGCTGGGCCCGGGCCCAGTTCCGTCGTAGCGGAACCGGAGCGGCAGATACCCGAGGACCGCCAGCAGCTGCTGGAGGCGAAGCGGGTTCCCGCCCGGCACCGTCCAGCTTCCCCACGCGTCGCCGCTCTGCTTGGCGCCGACCAGCCGGACCCCGTTTGGCAATCCGAGCGTGACGTTCGCGCCGAGTCCGTAGCCGAAGCCCTCGGGCTGGAACTGGATCGAATGGCTCGTGAGCTGGTGCCAGGTGCCCGAGCTCCGCGGCAGGACCGGCGGCATCGATCCGCCGAGGGCCTTCGAGACCGGCTTGTTGAAGGTGAGCGTGATCGGCGTGTTCGCGCTGATGGTGCCGGGTTGCGGGTTCGCGATCGCGGTCGTCGCCGACCCGGCGGGGAACCAGCTGACGAGCGCCGCGGACGAGCTCTCCCATGTGCGCGGCGCGGCGGCGACGTAAACCGTCCCGGCCTCGCCGGTGCGCGGGAGCGTCACGTACGACGCCGGCGTCGCCAGCACCTGGCGATGGAGGCTCGTCAACTCGGCGCCGGACGAAACCGTCGACACCGGCTCGGCGAACTGGAGCCGCAGGGGTTGGCCAGAGGCGACCGTCAAGAAGTGGGCCTTCAGGTGCGCGCTCGGCGTGATCAGCGTCAGGTTCAGGTGCTCGGTATTGCCGGTGAGCCAGGCGACCGAGCTCGGCCGCTTGACCACGACGTGTACCGAAAGCGTGGTGTGGGCGGGGATCTTCCCGTTCGGCCAGATCTGCTGGCCGGACAAGTGCACCGGAATGGCCGACCCGGTCCGGCCGCCGTAGGCGCTTACGCTGTCGATCGTTCCGCCGCCGAGCGGCAGCGTGATCTTTGCGAGCGCGGTCGGATCGGTGGTGAGCGTCGCTTTCGAGCTCTTCAGCGCGATCGCGACCGCGGCCGCCGCGCCAACGAGGAGCACGAGGACACCAAGAGCGACATACGGCCCCCGCCTACGTGAAGTCCGAGCCTCTGAATAAACCCGGCGGGACGACCTGGAAGGTCTCGCCGGGCTGCGTTCAGGGCGTAGATATGTTGCTCGCGCTCGTGCCAGCTAAGACCACCCCATGGCGAGATGGTACCGATCGTCCTGTCGGGTCCCCGTTGGAAGGACGTTTTGTTCAGACTTCTGCAAGCGAGATTTCATCCCCGCGACCCCCTTGCGGGTGCAGGCACGAAGGCCCGGTGGGCTCGTCCGTAAGTCGTGCGGCACCGAGAGTGGTCACTGGCGGATGCTGCGCAAGGACGCAGGAGTCGACGTGTAGCAGCGCTACACGAGACTCCGAGGACAAAGCGCAGCGCCGCCAGGGGTCGCTCGAATGTCGCGGGACTTGCGGACGGGTCCACTAACGGGTGACGGCGCCCAGCGACGCGCTCGAGACGAGCTTCGCGTACTTGGCGAGCGCGGCCGCCGGGGCGGGGCGCTCGGGCGCTTTGTATTCGCTGGCGCGCGCAGCGATCTCCTCGTCGGACAAGTTGACGTCCAGACGGCGGGCGTCGACGTCAAGCGTGATCTCGTCGCCATCGCGGACGATGCCGATCGGGCCGCCTCTGACGGACTCGGGGGCGACATGCCCGGCCATCAGGCCGCGGGTCGCGCCGGAGAAACGGCCGTCGGTGAGGAGGGCGACCTGTTCTCCGAGCCCTTCGCCGACGAGCGCGGCGGTGACCGCGAGCATCTCGCGCATCCCGGGGCCGCCGGCAGGTCCCTCGTTGCGGATCACGACGACGTCGCCGGGCTTGATGCCCTGGGTCCGTACCGCGGCCATCGCGTCCTCTTCGGACTCGAACACCCGGGCCGGCCCGGTGTGCTTGCGCCGCTCGTATCCGGCCACCTTGACCACGCATCCTTCGGGCGCGAGGTTGCCCTTCAGGATCACCAGACCCCCGGTGTCCTTGAGCGGGTCGCTCAGCGGACGGACGACCTCCTGGCCCTCTTGTTCGGTTGCCTCGTCGGCATGCTGACCGACGGTCTTGCCCGTCACGGTCTGGGCGTTCTCGTGAAGGATGCCGGCTTCTTTGAGGCGCTTGAGGACGAGCGGGACCCCACCGGCGGCGTAGAGATCAGGGGCGACGTACTTGCCGCTCGGCTTGAGGTCGCACAGCAGCGGCGTGCCCTCGCTGATCCGGTCGAAGTCGTCGATGTCGAGGTCGACGCCGATCTCCTCAGCGACCGCGAGCAGGTGGAGCACGCCGTTGGTCGAGCCGCCGCTGCACGCGATCGCGGCAATCGCGTTCTCGAGGCTGTCGCGGGTGATGATGTCGCTGGGTGTTTGGCCGCGTTTGAGGACATCCATGACGAGGCGGCCGGCTTCCTTGGCCACGTCGGCCTTGTGCGGGTCTTCGGCCGGAACCCCGGAGGAAAACGGCGAGATCCCGAGCACCTGGAACGCCATCGCCATCGTGTTGGCGGTGAACTGGCCGCCGCAGGCGCCGTAGCCGGGCGACGCAGCCTCCTCGATCGCGGTCAGCTCCTCGTCGGTGATCCGGCCCGCGGCGTGCGCGCCGATCGCCTCGAACACCTCCTGGATGGTGATGCTCTGGCCGTTGTAGTGCCCGGGGTAGATCGAGCCGCCGTAGAGCATCAGGCTCGGCACGTTCAGGCGGGCCAGCGCCATCACGGTGGCGGGGATCGTCTTGTCGCAGGCGCTGATCGCGATCACCGCATCGAACGCCTGAGCGAAGGCGACCAGCTCGATCGAGTCGGCAATCACCTCGCGGCTGACCAGCGACGCCTTCATCCCCTCGGTGCCCATCGTGATCCCGTCCGAGATCGCGACCGTGTTGAACTCCATCGGGGTACCGCCAGCCTCGTGAATCCCCTCCTTGACCTTGGCGCCGAGCGCGCGCAGGTGGAAGTTGCACGGCATCGTCTCGATCCAGGTATTGGCCACGCCGATGAGCGGCTTGCTCAGCGCCTCGTCGTCGTAGCCGATGCCCTTCAGCTGCGCGCGCGCGGCGGCGCGCTCGGGTCCCTCGGTCAGCGCGCGGCTGCGGTGCTTGAGATCCATGGGGCGCGGAACGTTAGCCGGTGGCGCGCGTGGGCCCTACGCCGCACTCTGGCGGTCAGGCGACGCGCTTCCGTCGTCGCCGGCGACCTGCCGCATCCGCGCCCGCTCCCACTGCGAGAGGCGCCACAGATCGCGCCGCACCTGCGCCGGGTCGAGCTGACGGCCCGGGAGGTGCATGTTGGCGGTGGATATCAGGCGGCGCTCGTCGCCGGTAAGCGCCATCCACTTGGCGAGCACGTCGTCGGAGTCGGGCAGGCGCGCGCTGCCGTACGGACGGGTCTCATCGGGGAAGGTGACGCAGTACTCGTTGAGCAGGCGGTGCGTCTGAGCCAGGTAGGCAAGGATCGGCCGGTGGGGGTAGATCAGGTAGGCGTACGGCGCGCCACCGGTGCCGCCCATGTCGTCGGGCCCGTCGGCGAGCGTGCCCCACACGCGGAGGAAGCCGAGGTCGCGGTACATCGCCCACTCCTCCTCGTTGACGCACGAGCGGAGCAGCGCCCGCGCCCTCGACTCGGCGCGCCGCTCGCGTCCGGGGTCGTACGACCACGTGGGCGTCCGGCGACGATGCGCCTTGTACCGGCTCCACAGGTCGTCGATCCGCGGGACGATCAGGTCGGACACCAGCGCAAGAGCGACGAGCGCGGTCGCTGCGAGCGCCAGCAGCATGGGGACCAGGCCTACCTACCGCCCGCGGCCCGCGGGAAGAAGATCACGCGGTCGGCGTCCCAGGGAATGTCCTCGAACGTGCGAACCATGATCGACTCTCGCCGCCCCTGCCGGCCCGCGACCGGCACCGCCGCCCACAGTCCCGCATCCAGCTGACGTCGGAACTCCTCGATCAGGCGCTGCTCGTCCTCAGCGCGTTCAACGTCCCCTTCGGCGATAAGAACCTCTCCATGGCCCGGCTTCATCCGCAGGAAACGCACGGAGGGATTATGCCAAATGCGTGTCGGCTCCCCGACGGCGTGAGGTGCCCAAAACTCCCCAAACATCCGGTTTGCAGGCAATCTCCAGGATGTCGACGGGGCCGGGTCCGGCGCCGATCTCGCGCAATCCCTGTGCCACCGCTCGTGAGGCGAGCTCGCGGGCCGCGCGGGCGGCCTCGAGCGGCTCATCGCCGTGGGCGAGTCGCGCAGCGAGCACGGACGAATGAGTGCACCCGGAGCCGTGTGCCGCGCCGTCCTCGTGCCGCTCGCCGGCGAGCTCGACGAGCTGCTCGCCGTCGAAGAAAACGTCGCTGAGGGGTTCGCGATGGCCGCCGGTGACGACGACCGCGCGCGGGCCGAGCGCGTGGACCCCGCGTGCCAGGTCGGGGGCGTCGAGGTCGGGCGCCCCGTCCGCCCACTCCGCCCGGGCCGCCCCCGCCGCTCCGCCCTCGCACGCCGCACCGTCCACCCACGCCGCTCCACCGGCCCCCGCCGCTCCGCGCGCCCGCGCCGCTTCGCCCGCCCGCGCCGCTCCACTCGCGAGCAAGGTCCTCGCCTCGGGCACGTTCGGGGTGACCACGGTCGCCCTTGGAAGCAGCAACTCGATCAGCGCCTCGCGGGCCTCGGGGTCGAGCAGGGTGGCGCCCGACTCCGCCACCATCACCGGGTCGAGCACAACCGGCGTGGTCTCGGGGAGGGACTCCAGCGCGCGGGTGACCGCCTCGATCGTCGAGCGGTCGCCGAGCATCCCGATCTTGACTGCGTCGACGCCGATGTCGTCTTGCACCGCGCGGACCTGGGCGATGATGATCTCCGGGGGGATGGCGTGGACGGCGGTCACCCCGACGGTGTTCTGCGCGGTGATCGCGGTGATCGCGGTCATCCCGTGGACGCCACACGCCGCGAACGCCTTCAGGTCGGCTTGGATGCCCGCCCCGCCACCGGAATCGCTGCCGGCTATCGAGAGAACCCTCGGAAGCACAACCCCGAGCGTACCCCGAGTGATGCGACTGCGATTTTCGATGACTATCAGTGAAGATCGCAGTTCCTTTCAGCAGATGACCTGGAATCGGCCTCCCGCCACGCGCCTCACAAATCCCTCGAGCTCGAGGGCCGCGAGGGCCGCGAGCCCCTTGTCGGGCTCGAACCCGGCCCGGGCGAGCGCCGCCGCGGTCTCGTGCCCCTCGGCGATCGCCGCCAGCAACGGACGCAGCTCGGCCGGCGCCTGAGGCCGGCGCGGCTCGCGGCCGATCCGCTCGCCGGCGCCGAAGACGTGATCGAGCACATCCTGCGGCCCGCGGACCGCGAACGCTCCGCCGCTCGCCAGCAGCGCGTTCGACCCGGCCGCCTGCGGCGTCGTCACGCGCCCCGGCACGGCTCCCACCGGGCGCCCGATGCCGCGCGCCAGCCGCGCCGTGACCAGCGCTCCGGACCGCTCGCCGGCCTCGACTACGACTGTCATCGCGGCAAGCGCGGCGATGATTCGGTTCCGCGCGGGGAACATCCACCGCCGCACGCTCGCGCCCGGCGCGATCTCGGACATCGCAACGCCGCCGGCGACGATCCGCCGGTGGAGCGCGCGCTTGCCGGCGGGGTAGGGCCGGTCAGCCGACCCGGGGAGCACCGCCACCGTCGGCATCCCGGCGTCGAGCGCGCCCGCGTGGGCGGCCGAGTCGATCCCGTGCGCCATCCCGCTCACGACCGTTACGCCCGCGACGGCGAGCCCCCTCCCGAGCGAGCGCGCCACCTCGAGCCCGTACGCCGACGCCCTCCGCGAGCCGACGAGCGCCACCGGGTCCTCGGCCATCAGGTAGGTCAGCCGCTCGAGCCCCCCGTCGACGTGCAGAACCGCCGGCGGCCCGGCCAGCGCGCGGAGCGCCGGCGGGTACGCCGGGTCGCAAGCGCAGACGGTATCCAGGCCCGCCGCGCGCGCTCGCGAGCGCACTTCGTCGAGGTCCACGGCCTCGAACTCCCTCTCCAGGTGCGCCTTTTCCCGGCCTCCGACCGCCACGATCAGCTCGTCGTCGTCGAGCGCGAGCACCTGGTCGATCCGAGCCCTGACCTTGTCGAGATGTCCCGCGAGCCTGCTCACTAGCCATGAGCGAGCCGTGCAGCGGTCGCACGCGCGCGCGTTCATGCCGCCAGCGTCCGCTCGGCCTCACCCCGTTGTCGCAGACTGAGCGCGGTCAGCAGGTCGGCGTGGGTGACCCGATCGTGGGCCTCGAGATCAGCGATCGTCTGGGCGACGCGCACGACCCGATGACGGCCGCGCGCGCTGAGCGCCCCGACGGCGTACGCCTGCGCGAGCGCTCGATCGGCGGCGTCATCCAGCCTGACGTGGCGCCGGACAAGCCGCCCGTCCATCTCGCCGTTGCAGCGCCCCGCGTACCCGGCCAGCCGGAAGCGCTGGCGCTCGCGAGCGTGGGCGACGCGCTCGCGCGCCCGCGCCGACGACGTCTGCGCCGGGGCGCGGAGCTCCTGCTCGGTCGGCCGCTCGACATTGATTAGCAGATCCATGCGGTCGAGCAGCGGCCCGCTCAGCCGGCGGCTGTGGCGTCGCAGGTCGGCCTCGCCGCAGCGGCACCGGTCGCCCACGCCGGCGAACCCGCATGGGCACGGGTTCGTAGCGGCCACGAGCATGAACCGCGTCGGGAACACGAGCGCGCTCTGACCCCTGACGATCGTCACGCACCCATCCTCGAGCGGCTGCCGGAGCGCGTCGAGGGTCGAGCGCTGGAACTCGGCGAGCTCGTCGAGAAACAGGACGCCATGGTGCGCCAACGTCGCTTCGCCGGGACGAGGTAGGGCGCCCCCGCCCACCAAGCCGGCAGCCGAGATTGTGTGGTGCGGGGCGCGGAACGGCCGCGCCCCGATCAGACCGGCGCCGTGCAGCCCGACGATGCTGTGGATCCTCGTCACTTCGATCGCCTCGGCGCGGCTCATCGCGGGCAGGATCGACGGGATCCGGCGCGCGAGCATCGTCTTGCCGGTTCCCGGCGCGCCTTCGAACAGCAGGTTGTGGCCGCCGGCGGCGGCGATCTCGAGCGCCAACAGCGGCGCGGCGTGGCCTCTGACATCGGCGAGGTCGGGTTCGGCTGCGCGGGCCGCGCCGCCCGCGCCGGCCGTGCCGGGCTCGCCGTCCGCCGCCGCCGGTAACGGCGGGAGCGCGGACCCGGCCAGTACCTCGGCGGCCTCGCGCAGGCTCGACACGCCGGCGATCTCGAGATCCTGGACGAGCGCGGCCTCGCGGGCCCGCTCGCGCGGGACGATCAGGCGCTCGATGCCGGCCCGCCGGGCGCCCTCGGCTATCGCGAGCGCCCCCGGCGAGTCGCGCAGCTCGCCGCTTAGCGAGAGCTCGCCGAACACCGCGTAAGCGGACAGCGCCGCCGCCGGAACCTGCTCGCTCGCCGCCAGCACGCCGAGGGCGAGCGCCGCGTCGAAGCCCGGGCCGACCTTTCGCAGAAATGCCGGAGCGAGGTTGGCGGTGATCCGCGTCTGCGGGAACTCGAAGCCCGAGTTGGCGATCGCCGAGCGGATCCGGTCCCGCGACTCGCGCACCGCCACGTCTCCGAGACCGACGATCGTGAACGCCGGCAGGCCGCTGCGGATGTCGACCTCCACCCACACCTGACGGGACTCGATCCCATCGATCGCGAACGTGACGATACGCGCGAGCATCGCCGGCAACCTACGCGCCGCCGCGTCAGAGGTGCGTCACACCGCGTTCCAATTCTGCTGAAGCCGGGGCGCGCGGCCTGCGGAGAATTGGAACACCGCGTGTGCCACCTGTCACGCGCTCCGGCGTAGCGTGCGGCGCGTGATGAGCGACCCTCGACCCCGGCTCGGCCGCCTCGGCGAGCAGCTCGCCGCCGAGCATCTCCTCAGGCGCGGCTTTCAGATCGTCGAGCGCAATTACCGCACGCGCTGGGGCGAGCTCGACATCGTCGCATTCGACGGTCGCGTGCTGGCGTTCTGCGAGGTGAAGACCCGAAGGGTCAGTCTGGCCGGCGGGAGTCCGCTCGACGCGGTGCGGGGGCTGAAGCGCTCCCAAGTGCGCAAGATGGCGGGGCGTTGGCTGATCGAGCGGACCGAGCGGCCGCACGCCGACACGCTTCGATTCGACGCGATAGGGGTGATGCTCGATAACGCAGACCGGCTCGTCAGCCTGGAGCACCTGGAAGGAGCTTTCTGAGCGCTCGAAAGGGGCGCCGCGACCGGGCGCTGAGACCAGGCGCCGCGACCGGGCGCCGCGACCGGGCGCCGCGACCGGCGCTGACACCGGGCGCTGAGACCGGGCGCCGCCCCGGAGCCGCCTACATCGACAGCTGCTGGTAAGCCATCGACTGGAACGAGAGCCGATGGAGCGGCGACACGCCGAGCCGCTCGATCGCGTCGCGGTGCTCCGGGGTCGAGTAGCCCACGTGCTGGGCGAACTCCCATCCGGGATGGGTGGCGTCGGCCCGGCGCATGTAGCGGTCACGGGTCTCCTTGGCGATCACCGAGGCGGCGGCGATCGCGGCGCTCTTGGCGTCGCCATCGATCACGGCGCGCTGGGCGTGGCCGAGCGCGGCCACCGGAAAGCCGTCGCTCAGGCAGATGCAGCCTTCGCGCGCGACCTTCGACAGCGCGTCGCGGAGCGCGGCGAGGTTCGTCCGGTGCAGGCCGCGGGCGTCGATCCCGGGCGCGCACCGCGACACGATCGCGACCTTCGTCGCGTACCGCAGAATCACCGGGAACAGCTCGGCGCGCGCTTCGGGCGTGTGCTGCTTGGAGTCGTTGAGCGCGCCGAGGGCCCGCACCTCGCTGGGTCCGATCGCGTCGAGGTCGAACAGCACGGCGGCGGCCACGAGCGGACCGGCCAGGCAGCCCCGGCCGGCCTCGTCGGCGCCGGCGACGAACCGGACGCCGAGCGAACGGTCGAATCGGAACAGACGGCGGGCAGCGCGGAGGGAGCGCTTGCGCCGGGGCGACGAAGTCGCTCCGTTGCCGTTCACGGCCGCTCGTCCGTTGCCCTTCGCGGTCGCGGCTCCGTTGCCGTTCACGGCCGCTCGTCCGTTGCCCTCGGCCGCCACGGCTCCGTTGGCGTTCGCGGCCGGCGCGCCGTTGGAACGGCTCGCGGCCCCTGCCCCGTTGGAACGGCTAGAGGAATCCGATGCGGTCAGGCGGCCAGTACGTGAAGAACGCAGTGCCGATGATCCATTTGCTCGGGATGGGGCCCCAATAACGACTGTCCTCCGAATCCGGGCGGTTGTCCCCCATCATGAAGTAATCGCCGGGCGGAATCTTGATCGCTTTCCCGAAATTGCAAGTAGAAAGTCCGCCGCAGGGCACGATGTAGGAGTCCTTCTCGGTCACGCCGTTGCGGATCACGTGTCCGTTGACGATCCGGATCGTGTCGCCGGGAAGGCCGACGACGCGCTTGATGAAGGTCTGGCTCGACTCCTGCGGCGTGGGCTCGTCGCAAGCCTGGGCATTCAGGCCGCCCTGCTGTCCGCCCTGGTCCGGGTTCCCGCACACCGGATTCGTGAAGTCGGCACCGTGGGGCGGGTGGAACACGACGATGTCGCCGATGCCGGGGTTCCCGGCCAGGCGGTTGGTGAGGACTCGCTGGCCAATGTCGAGCGTCGGCACCATCGACGGGCTGGGGATGCGATACGGCTTGACGATGAACGCCTGGATCAGCAGCGCGAGCACCACCGCGATCGCGACCGTGAGTACCAATTCGATCAGGCCCCTCATCGATGCCCTCCGGTCGCCGGCGGCCGCGACGCGGCCACTAGTGGTCGCTCACGTAAGTACGGTCGTACCGAGAGGCGCGACTGGGGGATGCCAGGCGAGGACGCAGGAGCCGACGTGTAGCAGCGCTACACGAGGCTCCGAGGACAAAGCGTGGCGCCGCCAGGCGTGCCTCGAATGCGACCGGACTTACGTGAGGGGCCACTTACATAAATCCGATCCGGTCGGGCGGCCAGTAGGTCAAGAAGGCCTTGCCGATGATCCATGCCTTCGGGACAGGGCCCCAGAATCGGCTGTCCTCGGAGTCGGGGCGGTTGTCGCCCATCATGTAGTAGTCGCCCGGCGGAACGGTGATCGTCTCCGGGAAGTTGCACGACGAGTCGCCGGCGCAGGGCACGATGTAAGCATCGGACTCCCGCTTCCCGTTGCGGTAGACGTGGCCATTGACGATCGAAAGGTGGTCGCCGGGAACGCCGACGACGCGCTTGATGAACGTCTGCGTGGACGGTTGCCTCCACGCCACCGCACACGCCGCGGGGGCGTCCTGCCCACCAGCGTTCTGCCCCTGGTTCGGATCGGCGCAGCCCGAGTCGTATTTCTTGGGCGGGTGGAACACGAAGATGTCGCCGACGTGGGGCGAGGAGAAATCCATTCCGATCCGGTCAACGAGGACGCGCTGGTTGACCCTGACGGTCGGGAGCATCGACCCACTTGGGATGCGGTACGGCTTGACCAGGAACGCCTGAATCCCGAGCGCCAGCACGAGGGCGGTCACGACGATGACCGCGAGTTCGAACAGCGTCCTCGCCGGCGACTTTCTCGCCTTCGTCACTCCTGCTGTTCGCCGGCGGATGCCTCTGGTGCCGCCGGGCTGGCGTCCTGCGGCGCCGTCGGGGGGTCGGAATCCGCGGACTCCTCAGCGCTCGCATCCTCTGCGCCCGACTGTGACTCTGCTTCGGTCCCCGACTCGGCCGGTACGTCAGCGGCCGGCGCGGCTTCGACCTCGGGGGCCTCGGCCACAGCCGCTTCCACGTCGGCGGCCTCGACGTCCGCCTGTCCGTCCTGCGACTCCGCCTCGGGGACGGGCGCGTGCAACAGCTCGCGCTCGACCGCGACCTCGGGCGCCGCGCTGCGACGCTCGCGCACGCGGGCGCGCTTGCCGACGCGGCCACGCAGGTAGTACAGCTTGGCGCGGCGGACGTCGCCGCGGGCGGCCACCTCGATGCGCTCGATCTTCGGCGAGTGCAACGGGAACGTTCGCTCGACCCCGACGCCGAACGACTGCTTGCGCACCGTGAACGTCTCGCGTGCGCCGTGCCCCTGGCGCTTGATGACAACGCCTTCGAATACCTGGGTGCGGCGCCGCGTGCCCTCGATCACCTGGAAGTGGACACGAAGTCGGTCCCCGGCGTCGAAGCTAGGTACGCGTCGGAGCTGTGCGCGCTCCAGGCTGTCGATCACGGTGCTCATGACGTTGTAGATCCCGGCCACACCCGATGGCGTTCGTGGTGCGGCCTAACTCACAGCGCAAATGCGCCTGCGCAGGGCCGCCTATGGTAGCGGACCTCCCTCGCCGCCGGTTCCCCTCGCGGCGCTCTGCTCGAGGCGCCACTCCTTGATCCGGGCGTGATGACCGGACAGGAGCACGTCGGGCACTCGCCAGCCGCGGTACTCGGCCGGGCGCGTGTAGTGCGGATACTCCGGAGCGCCGGCGAGCGCCTCGCTGAAGGACTCCTCGAGCGCGGAGTCGGGATGACCGAGCGAGCCTGGCAGCTTGCGCAGCACCGTGTCGCATAGGACCATCGCCGCGAGCTCGCCGCCGGCGAGCACGTAGCGGCCGATCGAAACCTCGTCGGTGGCGAAGTGGTCGACGATGCGCTGGTCGAAGCCCTCGTAGCGACCCGAGAGGAACGTCAGCGACTCCTCGCGCGCCAGCTCTGAGACCAGCGGGTCGTCGAGCAGCCGTCCCCCGGGAGCGAGCACGATCACGCGCCGCTCGCGGCGCAGCTCGATTGGATCGCGGCCGTAGCGCGCACGAAGCGCTGCCTCGACGACGTCGACCCGCAGGACCATGCCCGCGCCACCGCCGAAAGGGGTGTCGTCGACCTGCCCGGCGCTCAGCGGCGTGTGATCCCGATAGTTGATGTACTCGAGACGGTGGCCGGCGGCGAGCGCGTTGGCGACGTGCCGCTGGCGCTCGAACCAGCCGAACGCGTCCGGGAACAGCGTGAACACGTCGATCTGCACGGGACCTCGGACGCTTACGCTTCGCCGAGGAACTCGAGGTCGATGTCGATCGCGCGCCGCTCGAGGTCGACCTCGCGCACCGCGTCGGCGACCAGAGGCACGAGCAGGTCGCTGCCCCCTGACCGCTCAACCTCGAGCATCTCGCACGAGGGGAGCTCCACCAGTCGCCTCACCGTCCCGACCTCCCGGTCGCCGTCGTGCACCGCGCAGCCCGCGAGGTCCTCGGCCCACCATTCGTCGGGACCGAGCTCGGGCGCCGTGGCGCGAGGGATCAGCAGGTCCTTGCCGCGCAGCGCCTCGGCGGCCTCCCGGTCTTCGTGGTCCCGGAGGCGAAGGATCACGCGCTTCTCGGTACCGGCGCGACGGATGATGTCGAGCTCGCGATCATCCACGACGAGGCTCGCCGCCACGGCGAGCAGCTGGGGGTTTGGCTGCGTGACGTGAAAGCTGCCGTCGAGTCCGTGCGGGCGCCCGACCCGGCCGGCGAGAAGCCACTCAGGCGGAACGCTCACCTGCGCCCGGCGTCACGCGTCGACGATGTCGACGAACACGCGGCGCTTGGTCCTGACCGCTGCCGTCTTGACCACGGTGCGCAGGGCGGCGGCGGTCCGGCCGCCCCGGCCGATCACGTTGCCGTAGTCGTCGTCCGCGACCGACAGCTCGAGCACGGTCACCCCATCGTCCTCTTGCACCTCGTTCACGCGCACCGCATCCGGATTCTCGACCAGACCGCGCGCCAGGTACTCGAGCAGCTCCTTCATCGCAGCGTTAGCTACTGGATGCCCTGGGTGCGCAGAAGCTTGCGGACCGTGTTCGAGGGCTGCGCGCCGCGGGCCAGCCAGTCCCGGACCCGCTCCTCGTTCAGGGTGATCGTCGACGGATTGGTCTGGGCGTTGTAGTGCCCGACGATCTCGATCACGCGCCCGTCGCGCTTGGCGCGCTGATCCGCGACGACCACGCGCCAGACGGGGTTCTTGCGTCCACCGATGCGAGTAAGTCTAAGTCGTACAGACATTCGAGCGATGAGGGTAGCGGGTAACGGCGGATCGTCGACGGCCGGGGTCAGCGCGCCTGGCGCATCAGCGCGCCGAGGTCGGGCATTCGGCCCTGGGCGACCTGTCGCATGACCTTGCGCATCTGCTCGAACTGCTTGATCAGCGCCTTGACCGCCTGCACGTTGGTGCCGGATCCCTGGGCGATCCGCAGCCGACGCGAGCCCTTGATCAGCTCGGGGTGCCGGCGCTCCTGCGGGGTCATCGACAGGATGATCGCCTGGATCCGGTCGAACTCGCGCTCGTCGACCTTGACGCCGCGGAGCTCCTTTCCCATCCCCGGGATCATCCCGATCAGCGACTGGAGCGGACCCAGCCGGCGGACCTGGCGCATCTGGTCGAGGAAGTCGTCCAGCCCGAACTCCTGCTTGCGGAGCTTGCGCTCGAGCTCGGCGCGCCTGGTCCTCGTCGTACGCGGTCTCGGCCTTCTCGATCAGCGTCATGACGTCGCCCATGCCGAGGATCCGCTGGGCCATCCGGTCGGGGTGGAAGCGCTCGAACTGATCGAGCTTCTCGCCGGTCGAGGCGAACAGGATCGGCTTGCCGGTGATCGCCTTGACCGACAGCGCGGCGCCGCCGCGGGCGTCGCCGTCGAGCTTGGTCATGACCACGCCGTCGAACTGGACGACCTTCGGCGAACTGCTCGGCGACGTTGACCGCGTCCTGGCCGGTCATCGCGTCGACCACGAGCAGGACGTCGTGCGGCTTCACCGCCTTCTTGATGTTGGCGAGCTCGGTCATCAGCTCCTCGTCGACGTGCAGGCGGCCGCTGGTGTCGATGATCAGGACGTCCTTGCCCTCGGCCTGCGCGCGGTCGCGCGCCCAGGCGGCGATCTTCACCGGATCCTGATCGGTGCCCTGCTCGTACACGGTCGCCCCGGCCTGCGTCCCGACCTTGATCAGCTGCTCGACGGCCGCCGGCCGGTAGACGTCGCACGCCGCCACCGCGACCGAGGACCCGTGCTGCTCCTTCAGGTACCGGGCGAGCTTGGCGGTGGCGGTCGTCTTCCCGGAGCCCTGGAGCCCGGCCATCACGATCACCGTGGGTGGCCGCGGCGAGAACGACAGGTCGCGGGCCGCGCCTCCCATCAGCTCCGTCAACTCGTCCGAGACGATCTTGACGACCTGCTGGCCGGGGTTGAGCTTGCCGATCACGTCGGCCCCGAGCGCGCGCTCCTTGACCGCGTTCGTGAAGCTCTTGACGACCTTGAAGTTGACGTCGGCCTCGAGCAGGGCAAGCCGGATCTCGCGCATGGCCGCGTTCACGTCGGCCTCGGTCAGCGTGCCGCGGCCGCGGACGTCGGCGAGCGTCGCCTGGAGCTTCTCTGCGAGCGAGTCGAACATTGCGCTCTCAGCGTACTGCGCGGGCTATTCCGTGACGAGCGCTATTGCGTGACGAGCGCTCTCGCGAAGTCGGTCGAGTCGAACGGTCGCAGGTCCTCGAGCTGCTCGCCGATCCCGATCAGCTTGACCGGGATCCCGAGCTCGTTGGCGATCGCGAGCGCGATCCCGCCCTTGGCGGTGCCGTCGAGCTTGGTCAGCACGAGCCCGGTGACGTCGACCGCCTCGGAGAACAGGCGGGCCTGGCGAAGACCGTTCTGGCCGGTGGTCGCGTCGACCGTGAGCAGCGTCTCGTGCGGCGCCTCCGGGATCTGCTTGGAGATGACGCGCTTGATCTTCCCGAGCTCGGCCATCAGGTCATCCTGGGTGTGAAGACGTCCGGCCGTGTCGATGATCACAACGTCAGCGCCGTCGCGGCGCGCCGCGGCGATCGCGTCGTACGCGACCGATCCGGGGTCGGCGTCCGGCGGGCCCTTGACGAACGTCGCCCCCGCCCGGTCAGCCCACACCTCGAGCTGCTCGACCGCGGCCGCGCGGAACGTGTCCGCCGCGCCCACCACCACGGTCTGCCCGAGCTCCTTGCTGAGGTGCCACGCCAGCTTGCCGACCGTCGTCGTCTTGCCGGTCCCGTTGACGCCGGCGACCAGGATCACCGTCGGCTCCGGCCTCAGGTCGATCCGGTCGTCGCCGGCGCGCGCGATCTCGGCGAGCAGCTCGGTCAGGCGCTCGGTGAGGGCCTGGCCTCCGGAGATTCCGCCGTCGGTCGCCTCCTGCTCGAGCTGCCCTACGACCTTGGCCGTGGTCGCGGCACCGACGTCGGCGTAGATCAGGGCCTCCTCCAGCCGCTCCCAGGTCTCATCGCTCAGGTCCTCGAACAGAGTCGCCTGGATCTCGGTGGTCAGCGCCTGGCGGGTCTTGCGGAGGTTCTCGCGCAGGCGGCGGAACATGCCCCTGCGCTGCTCCTGGGTCTCGGGCGCGGCGTCGGGAATTGAGCCTCGCCCACCCGGCGCGCCGTCGACGATGAACAGATCTCGCCAGTCTCGTGCCACGGGTCGGCGAGGTTAGCGGGCCACGGCCTGGCATCCGGCCCGGCCCTTATGCGGCTTCCTCCTGCGGGGGCAGCCGGCGGGAGATCACCTTCGAGATGCCGTCGGCGCCCATCGACACCCCGTACAGGGAGTCGGCGGCCTCCATCGTCCGCTTCTGGTGCGTGACGACGATGAACTGGGCCTGGCTCGAGTAGGTGCGGAGCAGCTCGAGGAAGCGGTCGATGTTGAGATCGTCGAGCGCGGCCTCGACCTCGTCGAGGATGTAGAACGGGCACGGCCGGGCGAGGAACACCGCGAACAGGAAGGCGAGCGCGGTCATCGACTTCTCCCCTCCTGACAGGAGCGTGAGCCGCTTCATGTCCTTGCCGGCCGGAGTGATCTCGATCTCGACGCCGAGTAGATCCTCCTCCGGCTCGTCGTGAGACTCCCGGGCTCCGTCCGCCGTCGCCCTCGCCCTCGCCCTCGTCGCCGTCACCGTCGCCCGGCTCGGGCTTGGCGTCCGACGGCGCCGGCCCTCCTCCGAGCACGCGCGCCGGCCCCTCGTGTTCGCTCACCAGCCGCAGGCGGCCGCGGCCGCCAGGGAACAAGCGCTGGGCGACCTGCTCGAAGTTGCGCGCGGCCGCTTCGAACATCTCCTCGAAGCTCTCGCGGATCTGACGGTCGGTGTCGAAGATGAGCTTGCCCAGCTCGCGCAAAGCGGTCTCGAGGTCGTCGCGCTGGCGCTCGAGCTCCTCGACGTGGGCGACGGCCTCCTCGTACTCGGCCTGGGCGAGCGGGTTGACCGGACCAAGCTGCTCTCGCCGGCGCGCCAGCCGCTCGAGCCGGTTCGTGAGTGCCTCGCGCTCCTCGGCGGCGAGCTCGGCATCGGCCGGCGCCGCGTCGAGCTCGAGCCGGCCGGCGAGCCCGCTCACCTCCTGCGCGGACTCCTCGACCCGGTCCTGGGCCCGCTGGAGGCGGACCTGGCTCTCGGTCAGGCGCTCGTTGTCCTGGCGCAGCTGGGCGTGCAACGCGGCCTCCCGCTGGGCGCACTCCTTGAGCTCGGCGGCGACGTGCTCGCCGGCCTCGCGGTCGGAGCTCAACTCGAGCTCGAACCGCTGGCGGCGCTCGGCGATCGCGCTCGCCACGTGCTCGAGCGCGGCGATCACCGCCCGGACCGCGGGCACCAGCGCCTCGTCCCGCACGACCGAGGCATCGAGACGGTCGATCCGCGCGAGGCGCTCTGAGCGCTCGCGCTCCTGGCGCTCGCGTGCTCCCCGGGCCGCCGACAGCTCGGCGGACAGCTGCGCGCGACGTCCGGCGCCTGGGCCGTCGTCGGGCGCGGCTCGCCGGCGCTCGATCGCCGCTGCGATTCGCCGCTCCTCCTCGCTCGCCTCGTCGCGCTGGGTCACCGCGGCGCGGTGTGCCGCGATCGCCTCCTCGGACTCGCCCTCGGCGCGCGCCACGGCCTCGCCGCCGCGCTCGAGCGCCTCGCCGGCGGCGAGCTCGGCCTGCACCGCGGCCTCGCTGGCCCGGACGAGCGCGTCGCGGCGGTTCCGCTCGGCGAGCACGCGTTCCTCGCCGACCGCGGGCGCCTGACGGAGCTCCCGCGTGTGCGAGGACCAGACCCGCCCGGACAGCGTGACCGCCACTCCGTCGAACCGATCGGGCAGTTGCTCGAGGCTCTCCACCACCCACACGCCGCGCAGCAGTCCGCGCGCGAGCGCGGCCGCCTGCGCCGGCCCGTGGACGTGGGCGGCGAGCAGCTCCGCTCCGGCGACGGGCGGCATGCCCGCGAGAGGTGACCCGTCCGGGTCGGGTGCGGCGCCGGGCTCGGCGATCAGCGCCCGCCCGCCGTCGGCGCCGGCACGGTCGAGCAGCGCTCCGGCGGCCCCCCTGTCCTCGAGGACCGCGGCGCGGAGCCGGCCGTCGAGGGCGGCGGCGACGGCGAGTTCGTAGCCGGGGTCGACGTCGAGCTGGTCGGCGAGCACGGTGGCGCCCCCGGGAGCGGCCGTCTGGCTGCGCAGAAACTGGTTGCAGGCGGCGAGCTCGCCGCCGACCCGCGCCGCCTCGCGGCGGGCGGCCTCGACGGCCCGCTCGGACTCGCGCAGGGCGTTCCTCGTCTGCTCGAGCCGCTCGCGCGCCTGCTCGCGCGCGGCCCGTCGCTGCTCGACGACCTCGGCCCGCTCGGCGACGGTCGCGCCGGCGGCGCGTAAATGTTCCTCGAGCTCGGCGAGCTGACGCGCGAGCTCGGCTTCGCGGTCGCGTTCGAGCCGGGCCAGCTCCTGCTCGAGCTCGGAGATCCGGGCGTCCGCCTGCGCATCGGGCGCGTCGGCCTGCGCGGCGTCGCGCAGCCGCTCGAGGTGCTCGCGGCCGCTCTGCAGGCGGCCCTCCAGATTCCTCTCGGCGGCACGCACGGCCTCGGCGCGGTACGAGACGCGCTCGCCGGCGGACTGCGCGAGGAAGCAGCGTCTGGACAGCTCCTCGCGGTGGGCGCTCCGGCGGGCCAGCGCCTCCTCGGCCGCCTCCCGGCGCCCCGCGACGGCCTTGAGCTCGCGCTCGACCTGTTCGCGTTCGGCGCGCGCGCGGGCCGCTGCTTCCTCGGCCGCCTCGAGCTCGGCCTGGCGGCGGCGCAGGTCGTCGCGGGAGAGCTCCCAGCGGGCTTCGAGCGTCTGGCGCTCGATCCTGGCGTGCAGCTCGGCGGCCTCCGCCTGGCGCTTGAGCGGCCGCAGCCGCGAGCGGGCCTCGCGCTCGACGTCGAGCGCACGATCGAGGTTGTCCTGAGTACGCGCGAGCTTCAGCTGTGCGCGGCGCCTGCGCTTGCGGTGCTTGCCGAGTCCGGCGGCCTCCTCGATCAGCATGCGACGGTCGCGGGGCTTCGAGGTCACGATCGACTCGACCCGGCCCTGGGAGATCACCGAGTGCATCTCCTTGCCGAGGCCCGTATCCGACAGCACCTCGATCACGTCGACCAGCCGGCAGCGCGCGCCCGCGAGCCGGTACTCGCCCTCGCCGCCGCGGTCGAGCCGGCGCAGGATCGAGACCTCGGGGGCGCCGAGCCCGAGCGTCCCTTCGCTGTCGTCGAGCACGAGCTCGACCTCGGCGCCTCGTGCGCCCTGGCGCCCCGGAGATCCGCCGAAGATCACGTCCTGCATCGACTGTCCGCGCACGGCAAGCGGCGACTGCTCGCCGAGCGCCCACAGCACGGCGTCGGTGATGTTCGACTTCCCCGAGCCGTTCGGTCCGACGATCACGCTCACGCCCGGGCCGAACTCGAGCCGCGTGCGGTCGGGGAACGACTTGAACCCCTTGAGCACGATCGATTTCAGATACATGGTCCTCGCCCGCGCATCACTCGATTGCCTCCAGGGCGACCTGCGCGGCCTCCTGCTCGGCGTCCTTCTTGCTCCGGCCTCGACCTCGCCCGACCTCGACGCCGGCGATCATCGCGCTCACCGAGAACATCCGGTCGTGCGGGGGCCCCTGTTCGTCGACGACGTCATAGGTCACGAGCGCGCCCTTGCGCGCGAGCCGTTCTTGCAGGGCCGACTTGAAGTCGACCGGATGCTCGAGGGCATCTTCGATCTCGGGTCCGAAAGCGGCGACGACCGCCTCGGCGGTGCGGTCGTAACCGTACGTCAGGAAGCAGGCCCCGATCACGGCCTCGATCACCGATGCCAGCACCCGCTCGGTTCCCACGAGCGCGGGCACCGTGGACGACACCCCGGGGGGCGCGGCGGCGATCAGGCGCTCGGGTACGCCGAGGCGGTCGGCGACGTCGCGGCACGACCGGCCCGAGACCGCCTGGGCGCGGATCTTGGTCAGCCGGCCGGGGCCGAACCGCTCGGCCTCGAGCCTCGGATACAGGTACGAGGTCACGGCCAGCGCGAGCACGCTGTCGCCGAGGAACGCCAGCCGCTCGTAGGAATCCGACCGTCGCATGGTCCACGACGCGTGCGTGAACACGGGGGCAGACAGATCCTCGGGGAGCCCGTCGAGCAACTCTCCGAGGAGCGCTGTCGAGTC
Organism: uncultured Solirubrobacterales bacterium; assembly: GCA_963709205.1. Taxonomy (GTDB): domain Bacteria; phylum Actinomycetota; class Thermoleophilia; order Solirubrobacterales; family Solirubrobacteraceae; genus Palsa-465. Next base: position 92,151 of record CAVPVP010000007.1, on the reverse strand, counting down.
ACTCACGCTTTGAAGGCGCTTCGCGCTCACTCAGCATCGGGGGCCGCGCTCGCCGACGCCGGTGCGTGCGTCTCACCTCCGGTCACGCCCAGGACGAACTCCACGGCCTGGCCGACGGTCCGGATGCGGGCGGCCTGCTCGTCGGAGATCCGCACGCCGTAGGAATCCTCGAGCTCCTGCACGAGCGTGTAGAGGTCCAGTGAGTCGGCGTCGAGGTCCTCCTTGAAGCGGGTCGATTCGGAGATCCTCTCGGGAGCGACCTCGAGCTCGTCGACGAGGTGTCCGCGGATCACCTGGAAGATCTCTTCGCGGATCATCTCCGGGACACCGTAGCCGTCGCCTCGGACGTGCCACCGGCTCGCTCGCGCTCGGCGTCGGCGTATCCGGGAGCCGGCCGCAGCGCCCCCGCCTGTACGAGCGCGGCGCGCGTCCGGCCGATCACGTCGTGCTGTACGCCCCGGGCGGCCACGTCGATCGCGTGAGCAAAGCCGCGCGCGCTGAAGCGCCCGTGGGCGACCACGCCGAGTTGCCGCAGCCCGAGCATGTAGGCGCCGCCGGCCCCCTCGGGATCGATCGCGTCGCGGAGCTTCTGCATCGCCGGGGCGATCAGCCTGTTGCCGAGCCGGCCTCGCGTCGTCGTGCTCGCGGTTTCGCCGACGAGCCGCAGCGCGCGGCTCGAGACGCCCTCGATTAGCTTCAGCGTGATGTTGCCGGTGAACCCGTCCATCACGACCACGTCGGCGACGCCCTCGGGGATCTGCGTGCCCTCGACGTTGCCGATGAAGTTGAGGCCTGCCCCTCGCGACCCCGCGAGCTGCTCGTGCACTCCGACCAACTCCGGGGTTCCCTTGCCCGGCTCCTCACCGTTGGAGAGGAGCGCTACCCGAGGGGAGTCGATGCCGAGCACGGCCTGGGCGAAGGCCGATCCCATGTGCGCGAACTGCACGAGATGCTCGGGACGGCAGGTGACGTTGGCGCCGACGTCGAGCAGCAGGATCGGCGACCGGCCGGGGTTCGGCAGCGGCAGCGCGAGCGCGGGGCGGTACACGCCGCGGTCGCGGCGGAGGTTGAACAGGGCGGCCGCGAGCGCCGAGCCGGTCGATCCGCCGGACACGAACGCCTGGGCGCGCCCGTCGGCGACGGCCTTCGTGGCCTGGACGATCGACGCCTCGGGCGTGCTGCGGACGGCGTTCGCGGGGTCGGCCTTCTTGGCGATCGAGACCGGGGCGTCGACGACCTCGACACCGTCCGGAACGTCGCCGATCTCACCCGCCGGGCCGAACAGGAGAACCCGGATGCCGTTCGCCGCGGCGCGGGCAGCCCCGGCCGCGACCTCGCGAGGGCCGAGGTCGGCCCCGCCCGCATCCACCGCGACGGTGACCACACCCGCCGCTCTCAGGCGACCCGATCGTCCCGGTCCGGAACGATGACCTCGCGGCCCTTGTAGTGGCCGCACACCGGGCACACCCGGTGAGGAAGGCGAGGGCTGTGGCATTGCGGGCACGCGTTGTAGGTGGGCGTCTCGATCTTGTGCTGCGAGCGCCGCTGCGTGGTCCGCGCGTGGGACTGCTTCTGCTTGGGGACGGCCATGCGGGCAGTGTAGCCGTCCTCGGCGCGGCAGAACGCCGCCCGAAGCCGCGTACGTCGCCGCAGCAGTAAGCCGCTCGGGCGCTGGCACGTCGCGCGCCAGAACCCCGCCCGGGGCGCTGGCACGTCGCGGGCAGAACGCCGCCGAGGCGCCCGCACCTGGCGCGGCCGCTCACTCGAACCGGAGCTTGGAGAGCGCCTCCCAGCGCGGATCCGGCTCGCGCTCGTGCTGATGACCGGGTCCGGCCTCGTTCAGGTTGGCGCCGCACACCGGGCACAGGCCGGCGCAGTCCTCGCGGCACAGGAGGTTGGCCGGCAGCTCCAGCGCGAGCGCGTCGCGCGCCCACGCGTGGAGGTCGAGCGTCCCGTCCTCGATGTAGGGCGAGACGAGCTCGTCGTCGCGCTCGTCCTGCTGGCGGGTGCGGGCGCGTCCGGCGGCCTCGCCGCGCGCCCGCACTTCGTTGGGCTGGGAGACCTCGCGCGCGTCGACCGTGAACACCGGGGACGCGGGCTCGAGGCAGCGCATGCACGGTCCGACCAGCGACGCCTCGAATCGCAGCCGTAACGCGTACCCCTCGCCCGTCGTACGCGAGATGTCGAGACGAACCGGCACCGGCGACGGCTCGACCGCATAGCGCTCGTCGGCGAGCGAGAATGGCTCGATCGCTACCGCCAGGTCCAGCCGGCGCCCCTCGCCCGCGCTCAGGCGCAACCCACCCAGGTCGAACGTGTCGGTGCGCGGCGTCATCCCAAATCCGAGCTTACCGCCGGCTTCGCCATCATCCATGGCGTGTCAGGCTGGTTTCGCTCCTATGGATTCGCCGAGGTGCTCGACGACCTGTTCGTCGGCGCCTACCCGCTCGATCGATGACGATGTCCTCGCACTCAGTCGGCAGGGAATACGGCAAGTCCTCAACCTCACCGAGGACGAGGAGTACGAGCGTGGCGAGCGCGGTGCGGTGGAGCGCGCGCTGGGCGCCGCCGGCATCGCCGAGCATCGCCTGCGGCTGACGGACTACGGCGGCCTCCCTGCCGAGACTCTCGACGCCGCGGTGAGCGTGGTTGGCAGCTGGCTGGACGAGGGCGAGCGCGTCTATCTCCACTGTCGGGCAGGCTGGCAGCGATCCGCCGCGGTCGCCGCCGCCGTGGTCGCGATTCGTGCCGGCGTCGGTATCGACGAAGCGCTCGCGCTGGTGCAGGCGCGCAAGCCGTCGGCCGATCCGCTGCCCCACCAGAGGGAAGATCTGCGCCGATGGTGGGCGGGGCACGAGAGGCCCCACGACGGACTTTGGCGCTGAGGCTACGTGTTTGTTAGCCGGATCGCCGAACGCCGGACGAGCCCCGGGCGCCGGCGGAACTCCGGACGAGCCCCGGGGCGCCGTCGCGGTACCTAGGCGCTAATCGACCCCACGGAGCCGGCGCATCGTCAGCTGCTCGGGCGTGTCGTGGTGCCGGCTCCGATCGCCGGCGCCGGCGGTGAGCTCGGCGGTCTGGACGCTGCGCGCGCTGACCGTGACCTGCTCGATCTCGGGGAGCTCGCGGCCGGCCGCGACCGAGCCGTGGTCCTCGAAACGGCGCGCCGCCGGGAGCACGCGCGCCTCGTAGGAGCCGACCGCGTCGTTGTAGGCGCGCACGGTGCTGTTCAGCCGGTTGCCGAGCGTGGCGAGGAGGCTCGAGAGCTTCACCAGCCGGCCGTGAAGCTCCCGCCCGAGCTCCGAGATCGCCTGGGCGGACTCGGCCACGCGCTCCTGCTGCCAGCCGTAGGCGATCGCCCGGAGCATGGCGAGCAGCGTCGTCGGCGTGGCGATCAGCACCCGCCGGGACATCGCGTCCTCGATCAGCGTCGGGTCGGCCTCGAGCGCCGCGCCGTAGAGGTGCTCGCCCGGCAGGAACATTACGACCAGGTCGGGCGCCGAGTCGAGCCCGGCCCAGTACGCCTTGTCGGCGAGCGACTTCACGTGACGCCGGAGCAACCGCGCGTGATCGCGGAGGTGCCGCTGGCGCTCATCCTCGTCGCGGGCCTGGTAGGCGTCGAGCACCCCTTGGAGCGGCGCCTTGGCGTCGACGACCACGTGCTTGCCGCCCGGCATGCTCACCACGAGGTCCGGGCGGAGCGTCGTCTCGTCGCCGGGGACGGACGACTGCTCGACGAAGTCGCAGTACCTGACCATGCCGGCGAGCTCGACCACGTTGCGAAGCTGCATCTGCCCCCACTGACCGCGGGCGTTCGGCTTGCGGAGTGCGGTCACGAGCGCGCCGGTCTCCGTTCGGAGCTTCTCGCCAGTCTCGGCGAGGTTCTTCAGCTGGGCCTCCAGGCGCCCGCGCGACTCACGGCGCTCCTGGTCGAGACTCAGCAGCTGTGCGTCGACGCGGACGAGCTGCTCCTTGAGCGGGGCGACGAGCTGCTCGACCGCCTGGCGGCGATTGTCGAGATCCCCCTTGGCCTCGGCCCGGGCGGCGTTCAGCTGGGCGCGGTTGAGCTCGGTCAGCTGGTCGATGCTCGACTTGAGCGCGTCGGCGCTCAGCGCCTTGAACGAATCGGACAGCCGCTCCTGGGCGTCCGCGAGCGTCGCCAGGCGCTCATGCGACCGGGCCTGCTCGTGCTCGAGGTCCGAGCGTGCGCGGACGAGCTCGTGTTCGAGCTCGCCGGCCCGCCCCGCCTCGGACGACAGGGACCGCAGCCGCGGCCGCAGCGCCAGCAGGACGGCGCCGGCGCCGGCGAGCACACCGATCAGCAACCACACAGCGTTCATGACCGCTCAGCATTACGCGGGCCGCGGACGGAAAGTTATCCCTGCAAAAATAAGGTTCGAGGCGGGCTTGCAAGAATCGCCCGTCGTGCAGGCCGATCGGACACCCCGTCGTGCCCGCTGAGCGGATCAGCCGCAGAGTGGTCGTGCATGGACGCGTGCAAGGGGTGTTCTTCCGCGACTCGGTGCGCGAGCGCGCCCGCGCCCATGGTGTCTCGGGATGGATCCGCAACCGCTCTGACGGCGCCGTCGAGGCCGTGCTCGAGGGCCGCCCCGACAACGTCGAGCGGGTCGTCAGGTTCTGCCGGACCGGTCCCCGCCAGGCCTTGGTCGAACGGATCGACGTCACTGACGAGGAGCCCGAGGGCCTGAGGCGCTTCGAGATCCGCTAGCTAGCTGCTCGACTGCGAGGAACCCGGGGCTACACCCGGGTTCGCGAGCGGGCGGCCTCGAGCAGCGCGCTGAACAGACGCCTCGAGCAGCGCGCTGAACAGACGGCTCCGGTCGTTGGCCTCGGGATGCCACTGAACTCCGAGCGCCCAGCGCCCGTCGGTCACCTCGACGGCCTCGACCACGCCGTCTTCGGCCCGGCCGCTGACCACGAGGCAGGCGCCGAGGTCGCGCAACGCCTGGTGGTGGTGACAGTGGGCGACGTGGAGCTCCTCGCCGACGGCACGGGCGGCCACCGACCCAGGGACGAGGCGAACCGTGTGGTCGTTGCCGTCGAACGTCCCGACGACCTTGCGGTGCGGACTCGACCCGTCGGCCGCGACGAGGTTCTGCTCGAGGGTGCCGCCGAACGCGACGTTGAGGATCTGCATGCCGCGGCAGATGGCGAGCAAGGGGAGATCGCGGTCGATCGCGGCACGGACCATCGCGAGCTCGAACCGGTCGCGCTCGGGGTAGGTCGATTCGGTCGCCGGGTCGCGCGGCGCCCCGTACGACCCGGGTCGAGATCGGCGCCGCCGATCAGCATCAGCCCGTCGATCCGGTCGAGGAGCTCGAGCGCCGGTCGCGGGTCGACCGGCAGCAGCACGGCCACGCCGCCGGCGCGCTGCACGGGCGCCACGTACGAGTCGGCCACGAGATGCGCGTCCTGGTCCCAGAACGCCCACCGGGCGCGCTCGCGGACCGCGCAGATGCCGATAACGGGGCGGTCTCCGTCCCTCATCGGGAGATCCCGGCCACCTGATCGACGAACAGATCCATCAGCCGCAAGGCCCGCGCCCGGTTCTCAGCGTCGCGCTCGCGCGTCTCGGCGAGCACCCGAGCCGGATCGAGCCCTTCGCGTCGCAGGGCGTCGCCGTCCTGACTGACCCAGCTGGCGACGATCTCCGCGGTCACCTCCGGGTGGAACTGGACGCCCAGGCTGCGTCCGGCCGTGTAGGCCTGCGGTCCCGCGGGACTCTCGGCCAGCAGCTTCGCCGCGGACGGAAGCGTGAACGTGTCGTAGTGCCACTGAAGCCACGGCCCCTCGCCGACGAGCGACGGCTCGAGCGTCTCGATCGAGATCCATCCGATCTCCGCCTTCTCCGCCCGCATCGCCTCCCCGCCCAGTGCCCGCGCCAACAGCTGGCTGCCGAAGCAGATCCCCAGCACCGGGACATCGGCGTCGGCCGCGGCCGCGAGGATGCGCAGCTCGCGCGGCACCCACGGCACCGTGTCGTCGTACGCAGCGCGCTCGGAGCCGAGCGAGACGATCAGGTCGTAGGCACCGGGGTCACGATCGCCACCGTCGACGTCGATGCGGAATACCTCGACGCGAGCGTCGTGCGCGGCGAGCCAGTCGCTCACATGGCCGCCCGGGCCGTCCTCCCCGTGCTGGATGACGAGCGCGCGCAAGGCCGCTCAGCCCGTCAGAGCCTGGAACACCTCGCGCGCCTCGGAACCCCGGACCGCGAACGCCACCCGCTCGATGGCCGCGCGGGCGATCGCGTCGACTTCGAGCTTCGTGATGTCTGTGTCGAGGACCTCGATGGTCACGACACTTCGACGGGCTCTTCCTTGCCCGCCAAACGCTCCCGGCCCCGGCGCACCGCCGCGATGAACTTCGAAAGGTTGACCTCGAGCGTGTTCAGGATCTCGTCGGCGTAGTCCTCGGCCCCGAGCCGGATCTCGCGCTCGCGGGCGCGCGCGTCCTCGATGATGTCCTCGGCGCCGCGCTCGGCCTGCTTGGTGATCTCCTCCTCGGAGACCATCCGCTCCTGGCGCTCGCGCGCCTCCTTGACGATCCGCTCGGCCTCGCGCTTGGCCTCGGCCAGCATCTCCTGGCGCTCCTTGACGATCCACCGCGCCTGCTTGATTTCCTCAGGGATCGTGGCGCGCATCTGGTCGAGGATGTCGTAGATCTCCTCCTTGTCGACCCGTACCTGGTCGGTCAGCGGGACCGCCCGGGCGTTGTGCACCAGATCGTCAAGCTTGTCGATAAGTACCAGAACGTCCATCCCAAAACCTCTGTTTCGTTAGCGGCTTAGCCGTTCCTTCAAGGCGCTGGCGACCTCTGCGGGAACAAGATCATCGATTTCCCCGCCGAACGTGGCAAGTTCCTTGATGCCGCTCGAGCTCAAGAAACTGTACTTGGCGGACGCCATGAGGTAAACGGACTCGATCTCGGGGTCCTGCCGGCGGTTTAGCTGGTTCATCTCCAGTTCGTACTCGAAGTCCGAGATTGCACGCAGCCCCTTGACGATCGCCATCGCACCGCGCTCGCGCGCGAAGTCGACCAGCAGCGTGCTGAACGGTTCGACCTGGACGTTGGGAAGATCGCGCGTGGCTCCCTCGAGGAACCGCACGCGCTCCTCGGTGCTGAACACGGTTGAGCCCTTGCGCCACGGCAAGTTCACGACCGCCACGACCACGTGGTCGTACATCTTCGAGGACCGGGCGATGACGTCGAGATGGCCGTTCGTGACTGGGTCGAACGTGCCGGGACAGATCGCGGTGCGGTTGTCAGGAGCCATGGATTCGGATCACAGTGTCGCCGTAGCGGCGCTCGTCGAGCAGCTCAAGGTCGAGTTCGAGCGGCGCCCGCCGGTCGCTCTCGGTCACTACCCGCGCGCCGGATGCCAGAACCGGTCCCAACGTCGCCGAAAGCTGTTTCCCGAGAGCGCTCGCGTGCCGATATGGAGGATCGAGGAACACCAGATCGTAAAGACGAGCGTCCTTGCGTGCCCTGTCGAGGTACGTGAGGGCATCCTGACGGCGTACCTCCGCGTCCACACCGACCGCCTCCAGGTTGCGGTGAATCGCGGCCACCGCGGCCGCCGACGAATCCACCAGGACCGCTCCGGAAGCCCCCCTTGACAGCGCCTCGATCGCCAGCGCGCCCGAGCCCGCGAACAGGTCGAGCACCCGTGCGCCCTCGACTGAGCCGGCCAGGATCGAGAACAGCGCCTCGCGGACCCGATCCGACGTGGGCCGGGTGGCGCGACCGCGCGGCGCCACCAGGCTACGGCCGCCAAACCGTCCCGCGACGACGCGCACGCCTCAAACCTCACGCCCGGATCGGCGCAAGCGCCTCCGCGCCGAACGTCCCGACCAACGCATCGGCCAGCAGCGCGTGCTCGGGCGCCGCGAGCTCCGGATCGACGGCCACAACGTCCTCGGCATACCGGCGTGCGCGCTCGAGCAACTCGGCGTCGCGTGGCAGCTCGGCGACCCGGTAGTGGGCCTCGCCGTGCTGGCGTGTCCCGACCAGCTCGCCCTCCCCCCGCAGCTCCAGGTCGATCGCGGCAAGCTCGAACCCGTCGGTGTGCTTGGCCAGCGCGCGCAGCCGCGGCGAGTCCTTGGAACCGAACAGCAGGCAGATCGAGGCGTGTGCGCCACGCCCGATCCGGCCCCGCAGCTGGTGCAGCTGCGAGATCCCGTATCGGTCGGCGTCCTCGACGAGCATCACGGTCGCGTTTGGCACGTCGATCCCGACCTCGATCACCGACGTCGCCACCAGCACGTCCGCGGCGCGCGACGCGAACGCGGCCATCGCGGCCTGCTTGGCCGCCGGGCGCAGCTGGCCGTGCACCAGCACCACCTCGAAGTCCTGGAACTCCCCCGAACGCAGGCGCTCGTACTCGGCCGTGGCGGCCCGTGCCTGCAACAGCTCGGACTCCTCCACCAGCGGGCACACCACGAACGCCTGCCGCCCGGCGCGGAGCTCCTCGCGGATCCGGTCGTACGCGCGCTCCCGCTCGCCGGCGCTCGAGCAAACGAACGTCTTGATCGGCCGCCGGCCCGCCGGCAGCTCCTGTAGCAGCGTGTGGTCGAGATCCCCGTAGCCGGCGAGCGCCAGCGTGCGCGGGATCGGCGTCGCGGTCATGTGCAGGACGTGCGGTCGCTCGTCGCCCGCCGCCTTGGCGTCGAGGGCGGCCCGCTGCCGGACACCGAACCGGTGCTGTTCGTCGACCACCACGACGCCGAGCCGCGCGAACCCGACCGGGTCCTCGATCAGGGCGTGGGTGCCGACGATGAGCGGCAGCTCCCCGGACTCGAGCTTGCTCAGCAGGTCCGTCCGCCGCCGCCCGGGCGTCGATCCGGTCAACAGTCCGATCGGCACGACCGACCCCGGCATCAGGCGCTGAATCGTCGCGAAGTGCTGCTCGGCGAGCGTCTCGGTCGGCGCCATGAGCGCGCCCTGGTAGCCGTGCTCAACCGCCCGCAGGACCGTGTACAGCGCCACCACGGTCTTCCCGGACCCCACCTCTCCCATCAGCAGCCGCTGCATGGGGACGGGCCGCCGCAGGTCTTCGTCGACCGCGTCCAGCGCCCGCGTCTGGTCGCCCGTGAGCGAGAACGGGAGCATGTCCGACAGCCACCGCGCGGTCAGGTCGCGCTCGCCGTCAAGCACGGGCGCCCGGTTCGACGACCTGCGGCGCAGTCGCCGGCGCAGAAGCACCAGCTGCGCGAGCAGCAGCTCGTCGTAGGCCAGTCGACGCCGCGCGACCTCGAGCCCGACGTCCGATCCCGCAAAGTGCGCCTCGGTCAGCGCGGCCACTCGGTCGGGCAACCGTTCCTTGGTGAGCACCGCGGCCGGCAGCGGCTCGACGACCTCCTCGAAGGCCTGTCGGTGCTCGCGGACGAGCGCCAGGATCTGGGTCGAGGTTAGACCCTCGGTCGCGGGATAGTGCGCGACGGTCCCCTCCCCGCCGACCGCATCGCCGGTGCGGGCATGGGCCTGGACGCGGAATCGGCCACCCAACCCTCTCCCCCGACCGCCCTCGAACTTGCCGTGCAGCGCGAGCCGCGTGCCGACCGGGTAGCGCTGCTCGAGCCATGGCTGGTTGAAGAACGTCGCCTTCATCGCACCGGTATCGTCGGCGACCGTGGCCTCGACCAGCGGCCGCATCCCGCGACGGCGCACCGATCGCGACGAGATGCTCCGGACCTGGACGACCACCGTGGCGCTGTCTCCGGGAACCAGCTCCGCCACCGCGCGCGCCTCGCGCCGGTCGCGCGGAAGGTGCAGCAGCAGATCCTCGACCGTCTCGAGGCCGAGCGTCTCGGCGGCCTTGCGCGTCTTGGCCCCGTCGAGGGCGAGTTCCGCGCGCAGCTTCGACGGCCGCGGGTAGCGGACCGGGGCCGCCTCGAGCTCTGCTGAGTCGAGCGGCTCGGGCGTAGCGAACGCGGTGGGCGCCATCACCGACAGATCATGACCGCGCCGCCGGACCTGCTGATCCGTCGAGCGTGGCGGCGGCGCGATCAATCAACTCATGCAACGGGACGATCTATTCGCGCACGTGACCCCTCTCGATCCAGCCACCGCGATCCCGACCCCCGACGACGACACTCGCGCGGTCCTGCTCGCTCGGAGCGGCCTGCTCGACCCGGTTCAGACCCCGAGCTCGATCACTGGACCTACGTCCTGCGCCGGGCCACCGGAGCGGCGGTCGTGGCGGTGTCCATCGAAGGGCCGAGCGGGACGCAGATCAAGGGGTTATGGGCGTTTGACCGCAAGGACGCGCAGACCATCGCGCTCCCGGCCGGTCAGACCGTCAAGGGCTTTCTCACCGCCAGCGTGCCGGCGGCCGCCGACCACCCCCGGTCCTACCTCGAGGGGTCGGTGATCGTCGACGGGCACGCGCTCTGCAAGATCGGGCTCGCCGACGCGGCGCCGCGCGAATGGACCGAACGCGACCTCCAGACGCTCGACAACGCTACCTCGGCGATGGCGGTTCAGCTCCGTCTGCGCCTGGCCAACCACGACGCGCTCCGGTTCCACGAGCTCGTGGCCTCCCACAACCGCGTGCACGAGCTGATCGCGCGAGGCGCGCCGCTCCGCGAGGTGCTGGTCGAGCTCGTCGAGGGCATCGAACGGCACGAGCCGTCGGTGGTCCCGTGCGTGGTACTGCTCGACCGCGAGGCCAGCGTGCTCCGTCCCGGCGCGGCGCCGTCGCTGCCGCCGCACTACTTCGCGGCGATCGACGGCGTCGTGATCGGACCGAACGTCGGCACGTGCGGCTCGGCGGCCTGGTCGGGGCAGCTCACGATCACCGAGGACATCGCCGAGGATCCGAAGTGGGCGCCGATCCGCGAGTTCGCGATGGGCGCCGGCCTGCGCCACTGCTGGTCGATGCCGATCAAGGCGTCGGCGGGCGAGGTTCTGGGCACGCTCGCGCTGTACGGACCGCAGCCCCGCCGCCCCCTGTCCGAGCATCTGACCCTGATCGAGGACGGCGCCAGGCTCGCCGGGATCGCGATCGAGCGCCACCGGGCGCTCGAGCAGCTGCGGTACGACGCCCGGCACGACGGTTTGAGCGGACTCCCCAACCGCACGGCGATCTTCGAGTCTCTCGACGACGCGCTGGGCCGGATCGAGCGCGGGTCGTCGGTCGCCGTACTGTTCGTCGACCTCGACGGCTTGAAGACGTTGAACGACACGCTCGGCCACGACCGCGCAGACGAGATGATCCGCAAGGTCGGCGAGCGGCTGTCGAACACCGTCCGCAGCACCGACTTCGTCGGGCGATTCGGGGGAGACGAGTTCATCGTCGTCGCCGAGGAGATCTCGAACGAAGAAGAGGCGTCGCGGCTCGGCTCACGGCTGCTCGAGGCGATCTCGCAGCCGCTCCCCGGTGTCGACTCGACCGTGGTAACGGCAAGCATCGGTGTCGCGGTGGTGGGCAGCGGCGGCGGCGCCGACGCCCGCGAAGCGATCCGCCAGGCTGACAGCGCCATGTATGAGGCCAAGCGGGCCGGCGGCGACCGGATGGTGTTCTTCGCCGGGAGCCGGCGCATTCACGAGGGACGGCGCCTCGCGCTCGCCCGCGAGTTGCGGGGAGCGGAGACGCGCGGCGAACTCGGGATCGTGTTCCAGCCGGTGTTCGAGGTCGGAACGAACCAGATCGCCGCCGTCGAGGCGCTCCTGCGCTGGGACAGCCCCGTCCTCGGGCACGTACCGCCGGCGGAGCTCGTTCCGGTGGCCGAGGACACGGGGGCGATCGCGCCGATCGGCGCGTGGGTGCTACGCGAGAGCTGCGAGACCGTGCAGCGCATCGTCGAGCGCGCCGGCCGACCCGTCGAGCTGTCAGTCAACGTGTCCACGCATCAGCTCGCCCATCCGGACTACGCGCTGTCGGTTCAACGGACGCTCGCCCACGCCGAGTTCCCCGCCGAACAGTTGACGCTCGAGCTCGACGCAGCCGCGCTCGTGTACGCCGACGCGGTCACCGCGAGGACGCTGCGCGAGCTCGAGTCCTACGGCATCCGCATCGTGCTAGACGACTTTGGCACGGGTCTCTCCTCGCTATCCTGGATGAAAGAGCACCCGGTGAGCGCGATCAAGATCGATCGCGGCTTCGTCGGCGGGCTCGCCGACGACTTCCGCGACCAGGCGATCGTGTCCTCGCTGATCGGCATGGCGACCGCGCTCGGGTGCACGGTCACGGCGGAGGGGGTCGAGACCGACGAGCAGCTCGCCGCGCTACGTGAGCTCGAGTGCGAGCGCGTCCAGGGCTTCCTGCTCGCGCGGCCGATATCCGGGGAGCAGCTCGAGGCGCTGCTCGTCGCCGATAACGTGATCGCTATTCAGCCGCCAGCAGCCACCACTGGGCCTGCTGACCTCCGTCAGAGAGCTCGAACTCGACATCACCATGAGCGAGCGCCTGAACCGTCCCGTCATCCAACGGTGCTTCGGCTCCCCGCAAGCAGGTGATCAGCTCGGCATCGTGGGCGAGCTGCTCGAGGACCTCTCTGAGCGCCTCCCGGGGCCGACCCCAGGCGACGATCTCCTCCTCGACGAAGCCAACCGCGTCACCGGCTTGGAACCGGCCCTGAGCGTCGTCGAAGACGGCGGGCGCGACGGCGCCCGTGCGGATGTGCTCGAGCGCTCGAGTCATCGAGGCCGCGTTCTGGCCTGAGTTGCGCGTCGGGTCGAGCGCCACCGCAGCCGCCAGCCCGGCCTGGGGCGAAAACGACGGGACGACGCACACGGCCTTGTCCGACAGCTGGGCGGCGCGCCGCGCGGCCTCGAGCGCATTCGGGCTGTTGGGCAGGACGACCACGTGCTCGGCCGCGATCGCGTGGATCGCGGCGAGCAGCGCATAGCTCGAGGGCGCGAGCGACGGACCACCGTCGAGCGCGCGCACGCCGAGGCTCTCGAACAGCGACTTCATCCCGGCCCCGGTCGCGACCGCCAACGCGCCGCACACCACCGGCTCGGCGATCATCAGGCGCTCCTCGCGCTCGATCACCTGCGAGCGCATGTCGGCTATATCGAGGTGCGAGATGACGCCGTCCGGCGCAAACACCGCCGTGGCCGCGTCCGGGTCGTCGGTGTGGATGTGGACCTTCAGCGTCGAGGAGTCGCCGACGATCAGCAGCGAGTCGCCGAGCCGCTCGAGCGCCGGGGCGAACCGACGCGGCTCGAGGCCGGTACCGGTGACCGCGAAGCCCGCGCAGTATCGATAGGTGGTCGAGGAGTGCTGGGGATGGGTGGGCCGCGCCGCGGCGCGGTGCTCGAGAGCCGGCTGCTCCCCTCCGCGCAGCGCGCCGATGATCCCCGCGACGAACACTGTCAGGGCGTAGCCCCCGGCGTCGACAACGCCCGCTCGCCGGAGAGCCGGCAACCGGTCGGGTCCCCGCGCCACCGAGCTCTCCCCCGCCTTGAGCGCGCGCTCGATCACGGCCGCGATAACGGCGTTCTGCTCTTCGGCGCTCGCGTCCGGTGCCAGGCGGGCATCGGGCATCCTGGCCGCCTCCGACGCGACCTGGACACCCATCTCGCGCACCACAGTCAGGATCGTGCCCTCGACCGGGTCCCGCACCGAGCCGTAGGCCTGGTCGGCGGCGCGGGCCAGGGCGGCGCTGATCAGGATCGGGTCGACCAGCTCCCCAGGGCGGCTCGCGAGCTCCTCGGCAGCGCCGCGGATCAGCTGCGAGAGGATCACCCCGGCATTCCCGCGGGCGCCGAGAAGTGCGGCCCGCGCCACCGAGGCGACGATCTCGTCGCGGCCCACGCGCTCGATCGTGCCGTCGGGTGGCGCGGTGGCGAGGCGGTCGAGCTCGTCCAGGACCGCGCGCATCGTCAGCACCATGTTGTCGCCGGTGTCGCCGTCGGCGACGGGGTACACGTTCAGCTCGTTGACCTCCTCTCGGCGCGCCTCGAGCGCAGCCAGGCCGGCTTCGAGCACGGCGCGGAAGCGGAGCAGGCTCGCGTCCGACCCTGGGGCGGTCGCGTCCCATCTCGGGGCGCTCGCCTCCGATGCTAAGGGGATCCCGTCCGATGCGGAGGGGGTCGCGTCCGCTACCGGGGCGGCGGCCTGAGGCGCGGAGGGGGTCGGGTCCGCTCCCGGTGCGGTCGCGGGCTCGGGAGACAGTCCTAAGTGGGATTCGGGCTTTAACAAGGCACCGGCTTGACTGCGGACCGCCCGAGCCGCAGCCCTGTTACTCACTTGGCCTTGGCGACCTTGCCGGCCTTCAGGCAACGCGTGCAGACATACACCCGCCGAGGCGTCCCGTTGTCGTCAATCCGCACCCGCTGCAGGTTGGGATCGAAGCGCCGCCTGGTGGCGACCATCGAGTGGCTGCGCGTATTGCCGAACGAGGGGCCCTTCTTGCACACGTGACAGACCTTGGCCATGGGGCGCGAGTATAGCCCCGGGCGCCCGGGAAATCCGCCACCGCAGCGTCGCCGGCCCAGGCGGCGACCCGGGCGATGGGCCGGCGGCGACCCGGGCGATGGGCCGGCGGCGACCCGGGCGATGGGCCGGCGGCGACCCGGGCGATGGGCCGGCGGCGACCCGGGCGGTGGGCCGGCGGCGAGGGGGGCGCCGGCGAGGCGGGACCGAGCTTGCAGCCTCTTTCCGACAGGGTTCGTATTCTTTGAGGCGGGTAATGAGGCGTTTCGATGGGTAATCGACCCCAGCCGGACGCGCGAGTTCGGAAGGACATGGGGCTTCCGAAACGCTACGCGGCGCTTCGACACATCGCCAGCGGGGGGATGGCATCGGTCTGGTGCGCCCGCGATCACGCGCTGGGCCGCACCGTCGCGATCAAGCTCCTCGCCGAGCGATTCGCCGACGACGACGACGCCAACGAGCGCTTCCTGCGCGAGGCGCGTGCCGCGGCGCGGTTGTCGGGTCATCCCAACGTGGTGATGATCTACGACGTCGGCGAGACCGAGGTCGACGGGCGAGCGTTCATCGTCATGGAGTTCCTTGCCGGCGGGACGGTCGCCGACGCGATCCGGGTCGACTCCGTTCGGCGGGTGCACGCGGTCAAATGGCTTATCGAGGCCGCGTCAGCGCTGGACTACGCCCACAGCCGCGGCGTTCTCCATCGGGATATCAAGCCGGCCAACCTTCTACTCGACCGCGATCGAACGCTGCACGTGGCCGACTTCGGCATCGCCCGCCTCGGTACCGAGGACACGATCACCGGCAGCGGCCAAGTGCTCGGAACCGCCTCCTACCTCCCGCCCGAGCGGGCGCTCGGCGAGCCCGCGACCGCCGCCAGCGACCGGTACTCGCTCGCGGTGGCGACGTTTGAGCTACTCGTCGGCGAGCGGCCGTTCACCGCCCAGCACTTCGCGGCGCAGGCGCGCCAGCACATCGAAGAGGCCCCGCCCGCAGCCAGCGCGATCAACCGCACGCTCCCGCCGTCGATCGACGGGATCCTGGCGCGCGGAATGGCCAAGCGCCCCGAGGAGCGGTGGCCCACCGCGCAAGATTTCGCCCAGGCGATCGAGTCCGCGCTCACCGAGGCGGCGACCAGGCCGCATCGGGCCGCCGCGTTGGCGGCGGCCGCGCGACCCCCCAGGCCGTCGCATCAGGCCGACCTGACGCCGCATCCGACCGGGCGCACGTCGCGTCCCGCCGGCCCGACGCCAAACGCCGCCGGCCGGACGCCGAGCCCCGGTGGCCCGCGGCGATCCCGGTCGAACCCGGCGTCGCGGACGGGGTCGAATCCGCCGGTCGCCACTCGCCCGCGGCGGGCACGCCGCCGCGGTCGGATTCTCGCGCTGGCGGCCCTCATCGCGGGGGCGATCGCGGCGGTCGCGATCGCCGGCAACATGGGCGGCGGCGGTGGACACCCAGCGCAGTCCGCGGCAAGCGTCCAGCATCAGGCCTCCGCGGTCACCCGCACGACCCGGGCGCCCCAGAAGCAGAAGCCCGCCGCGCCCAAGCCAAAGACGACCCAGACGGTCACCGCCACCCCCGCCGCAGCGACGACGGCGCCGCCCGCGGCCGACACGCTCGAGGCCCGCGGGCATCAGCTGATGGTCAACGGCGACTACACCGCCGCGATTGCGGCGCTGCGGCAGGCCGTTCAGGCAGCCGACCCGGGCAGCCTGACCTATGCCTACGCGCTGTTCGACCTCGGGCGCTCGCTGCGCCTCGCCGGCGATCCCAAGGCGGCAGTCTCGGTGCTCTACCAGCGCCTACAGATCCCCAACCAGACGGGCGTCGTCAGGCAGGAGCTGCAGCTTGCTCTCCAAGCGCTCGGCCAAAACGTGAAGAGCGGCGGCGCCGGCGCCTCGCCGCTCAGCCAAGGTCACGACCACGGAGGCCCCGGGGTCGGACCGCCACCCGCCGGCGGGCCTCCCGCCGCGCCCGGGCCGGGCCCCCAGCCGAGCGTCCAGGGCGACTGACAGGTTGGGGTTGGGCCAGGCTTCGCCTGGCATCCGTCGGATGTGGCGCGGCAGGCCCGTAAGGCGAGGCACGGATGCCGAGCGGGCCGTTGCCGCGACCGCCATGTTCCCCGTCCGGACGGGAACGGCGTGCTACGCCGGCACCGTGGCGAGCGCGTCCTTCACCGTGAGCGACGCCAGCGCGGCCTCGGCCGCCTGCCGGCCGGTATCGCGCTTGGAGCCACCGGTCACGCGATCGAGCGCCTGGGCCATGGTGTCGACGGTGAGGACGCCGAACCCACACGGCACGCCGGTGTCGAGCTGAACCGTCTGGATGCCGCGGGCGGTCTCACGGCAGACGTGGTCGTAGTGGTCGGTCTCGCCCCTGATGACCGCACCCAGGCAGACCACGGCGCGGTAGCGGCCCGACTCGGCGGCGTACTTGGCGATCACCGGGAGCTCGAACGCGCCCGGCACCTCGAACCGGTCGATGTCGGCCACGCCGGCATCCTCGAGCGCCCCCCGCGCGCCGGTCTCGAGCCTCTCGGCCAGCTCGGAGTAGAACGTCGCCACGCACAGCGCCACGCGACTGCCGGCGATCGCGCCTTGGGTCATTCCTCAGACCGCTGGCGGGCGCGATCGTGCTCGTGCTCGTCGCGGAGCATCTCCTCGTCGTAGGCCAGGCCCTGGTGATGCAACGTGTGCCCGAGCCGGTCGCGCTTGGCTCGCAGGTACGCCTCGTTGTGGGGATTCGGCATGTGCTGAATCGGGATCTGGTCGGTGACCGACAGCCCGTAGCCGGCGAGCCCGGAGATCTTCTTGGGGTTGTTGGTGAGGATCCTGATGCTGGTCAGCCCGAGGTCGACGAGGATCTGCGCTCCGATGCCGTAATCCCGCAGGTCGGCGGGCAGGCCGAGCTTGAGGTTGGCGTCGACGGTGTCGAGGCCCTCCTCCTGGAGCTTGTAAGCCCGGAGCTTGTTCAGGAGCCCGATTCCACGGCCTTCTTGCGAGAGGTACAGCAGCACGCCGCGCCCCTCGGACTCGATCATCGACAGGGCCGACTCGAGCTGCTCGCCGCAATCGCAGCGCAGCGAATGGAACACGTCCCCGGTGAGGCATTCGGAGTGGACGCGGACGAGCACGTCCTCCTCCCCGTCCACGTCGCCCTTGACCAGCGCGACGTGATGCTTGTTGTCGACCAGCGACCGATACCCGACGGCCACGAACTCGCCGAACCCGGTCGGGAGCTTGGTCGAGACCACCCGCTCGACGAGCTTCTCGTGCTTGCGGCGGTAGGCGACGAGATCGGCCACCGTGACCAGCTTCAGGTCGTGGCGTTCGCAGTAAGCCTCGAGGTCGCGGACCCGCGCCATCGTCCCGTCGTCGTTCATGATCTCGCAGATCACGCCGGCGGGGATGAGGCCTGCCAGGCGCGCGAGATCGACCGCGGCCTCGGTCTGGCCGACGCGCTCGAGCACCCCACCTGGCTTGGCCTTCAACGGGAACACGTGCCCGGGCTGGACGAGCTCGCGCGGGCTGGTCTTGGGGTCGATCGCGACCTGGATCGTGCGCGCGCGGTCCGCCGCGGAGATCCCGGTGCTGACGCCCGACCGCGCCTCGATCGAGATCGTGAACGCGGTCTCGAACGCGGACTCGTTCTTGGCCGCCATCAGGTCGAGTCCGAGCTCGTCGCAGCGCTCGGGAGTGAGCGACAGGCAGATCAGCCCGCGCCCCTCCTTGGCCATGAAGTTGATCGCCTCAGGGGTGACGAACTGCGCGGCCATCGTCAGGTCGCCCTCGTTCTCCCGATCGACGTCGTCGACGACGACGACCATCTTGCCCTGTCGGATGTCCTCGATCGCCTCTTCGATCGTCGCGAACCGAGTCGATACCGAACTCATGTGACCGCCACCATCAATTTCTCGACGTATTTCGCCAGCACGTCCACCTCCAGGTTCACTCTGCTGCCCAAACGGAGTTGCCCGAGATTCGTGCGCTGCAACGTCTCGGGAATCAGAGAAACGGTAAACGATCGCTCATCCACCGCTGTGACGGTCAGCGAAACTCCGTCGACGGCGATCGACCCCTTCTCGACGACGTAGCGCAGGACCTCGGCAGGCGCGCCGAAGCGAATCCGCCGGGCGAACCCGTCGTCGTGCTGCTCGAGCACCTCGCCGACGCCGTCGACGTGACCCTGGACGACGTGGCCCCCCAGACGATCGGTCGCCCGCAGTGGGAGCTCCAGATTCACCGAGGAGCCGAGCGCCAGATCGCCCAGCGACGAGCGCGTGAGCGTCTCGTTCATCGCGTCCGCGGCGAACGAGTCACCGGCGAGGGTGACCGCGGTCAGGCACACTCCGTTGATCGCGATCGAGTCGCCGGCGTTCAGCTCGGGCACGAGCGGCGTGGCGATCATGATCCGCGCCCCATCACTCGAGCGCTCGATCCCAGCCACCAACCCGACCCCTTGCACCAGTCCAGTGAACACGGCGAATCCGCCTCCTCAGCCTTCCCCTAGTAAGACCGTCCAGGGAAGCGATCGCAGCGAATCCGCCTCATCGGCTTCCGCTGGCATAGACCGCCAGCGGCGGATTCGCTCAAGTGAATCCGCCCTAGACACCGTGTCGGCCTTTCGAAACCGTCGTGGGGCGGATTCACCTACCACTCCTTGATGCGCGCCGAGACGAGCAGATCCTCCCCGACGCGGTCGCACTCGAGCGTGAGAGCCCGGGCGGCGTCGGCGATCGCGTCGACGCCCTCGCCCTCGAGCGGGTCACGCGCCGTCCGGCCGCCCAGCACAATTGGCGCGAGGAACAAGCGCATCTCGTCGACCTCGCCGGCGTCCATGAACGCGCCGGCCAGATGAGGCCCGCCCTCGAGCAGGATCGAGCCGATCCCGTGGCCCCCGAGCTGGTCGAGCGCGGAGCACACCCGCGCCGGCTCGTTCTGCCCGGTGGCCACGATCACGTCCGCGCCATGGGTGGCGAGCGCATCGGTGGCGGTGCGCGGGGCGGCGCGCGAGACGACGACGGTCAGTGGCACCTCGCGGGCTCCGAGCACGAGCTTCGAGTCGAGCGGAAGGCGCGCGAGCGAATCGAACACCACCCGGCGGGGCTGGCGGATCACGGGGTGGGCGGGATCCGATAGTCGCGCGGTCAGCTGGGGATCGTCGGCGAGCGCCGTCCCGATCCCGACCGCGACGGCATCGCACTGCGTCCGCCAGTGGTGTGCCAACCGGCGGCTCTCCTCGCCCGAGATCCACTTCGAGTCGCCGCCGCGGGTGGCGACCTTGCCGTCCAGCGTCATCGCGGACTTGAACAGCACCCACGGCCGTCCGGTGCGGGCATGCTTGCGGAACGACTGGTTGATCAGGCGGGCCCGGACGGCGAGCTCGCCGTCGGCGACCACGACCTCGATCCCCTCGTCGCGCAGGATCCCGAGTCCGCGGCCGGAGGCATGCTCGCTTGGATCATCGGAGGCAACGACCAGCCGACCGATCCCCGCCTCGCGGATCGCGTCAGTGCACGGAGGCGTGCGGCCGTGGTGGCAGCACGGCTCGAGCGACACGTACATCGTGGCGCCGCCGAGATCCCGTCCCTCGGCCGCGCGGATCGCCTCGATCTCGGCATGGGGGCCTCCGAGCTCTTGGTGGAAGCCCTCTCCCAGGACCTCGTCGTGGCGACCGATGACAGCCCCCACGAGTGGGTTGGGGCTTACCTGTCCGCGGCCGCCCTCGGCCAGTTCGATCGCGCGTGCGAGGTGGAGGCGGTCGATGTCGGTGGGGGCGGACACGGTGGGGCCATGCAGCATAGGACGCGAACCTAAGCGGAAAGCCACGCCCGCACGTTCGCGTGCGGCGGGGGTTCTCCGGCCTCGCGCTCGCTACCGTGTGACCAGCAGCTGCAGGGGCGTACCGCGCTCCATCCCGCCGGGGACCTCGTTTTAACTTGCAGGCCGGCCCGTTCAATGAAGCTCATCATCCAAGTTCCCTGTTACAACGAGGAGGACCAGCTTCCGGTGACCCTCGACCGGCTCCCCCGCCGGGTCGAAGGGGTCGACGTCGTCGAGTGGCTGGTCATCGACGACGGGTCGAGCGATCGGACGCTCGAGGTCGCCCGCGAGCACGGCGTCGATCACATCGTCCGCCTGACCAACCACAAGGGCCTGGCCGCCGCCTTCCAGGCGGGGTTGGACGCCGGCCTGAAGCTCGGCGCCGACGTGATCGTCAACACCGACGCCGACAACCAGTACGAGGGGGCCGACATCCCCAAGCTGGTCGCGCCGATCCTGCGCGGCGAGGCCGACATGGTCATCGGGGACCGCCAGGTCGAGACGATCGAGCACTTCTCGGGATTCAAGAAGCTGCTTCAGCGGCTCGGCTCGTGGGTCGTCCGACACGCGTCGTCGACCGAGATCCCGGACACGACGTCCGGTTTCCGCGCCTACAACCGCGAGGCCGCCCTGCAGGTGCAGGCCGTGTCGAAGTTCACGTACACGCTCGAGACGATCATCCAGGCCGGCCGGCTCCAGGTCGCCGTCGATCACGTCGCGATCCGAACGAACCCGAAGACCCGCGAGTCCCGGCTTTTCCCCTCGACGGCGGCCTACGTTCGCCGCAACGCCCTGTCGATCTTCCGCGTCTACTCCCAGTACCAGCCGCTGAAGGTGTTCTGGACGGGCGCGGCAATCATGGGCATCGCCGCGTTCGCGGTGTTCATCCGCTTCCTCGTGTTCTTCATCGAGAACCCCTCGACCGCCGGCCGCGGACACATTCAGTCGCTGATCGCGGGCGCGGTCCTGTTCAACGCGGCGATGTTGCTAGGAGCGCTCGGCGTGATCGGCGACCTGCTCGACGCGCAACGCACGCTGTCGCAGCGGACGTTCGAGCGAGTCCGCCGGATCGAGTTGCAACTCGGGGTCGAGCCCTCGCACTACGAGCGCGGAGCGCCGGCGAACTCTGAGACCGTCCCCGCGGATGCGGCCCGGCAAGCCGAGGGCTCCAGCCAAGGCGAGGGCTCCGCGCAGGGCGCGGGCTCGGCGCAGGGCGCGGGCTCCGCGCAGGGCGAGGGCTCCGCGCAGGGCGAGGGCTCCGGGCAGGGCGAGGGCTCCGGGCCGGGCGAGGGTAATGGCGAGGGCGGGGGCAACAGCCATGGTCAGGGCGGCACCGGCGCCCCGGACCGCAGGGCGCTCGAGGTATGACACGAATTCCGGAGGTCGCCCCCGCCGGCGGCGCCCCGGCCGCCGTCCCGACCGGGAACACGTTCGACAAGTACGGCTCGACGAACCCGGTCGTGCGCCGCTTGATGTCGGGGTTCGAGGGCACACTGGCGCAGCTATTCACGGATGCCGCACCTCAGTCTGTGCTCGATGTAGGGTGCGGCGAGGGCGTCTTGACGTTCAAGTGGGCGCAGGCGCTCGGAGACGAGCCGGTCCTCGGGATCGACCTCGCGGACCCGAAGCTCGAGGCTGAGTGGGTGACGCGGCCGCGTGCCAACCTCGAGTTCCAGGCGATGACCGCTGAGGAGCTGGAGGATCTGCCCTTCCCGGACCGGTCGTTCGATCTGGCAGCGGCGACCGAGGTGCTCGAGCACGTCCCCGATCCAGAGCGCACGCTGGCCGAGATGGCGCGCGTCGCGGCTCGTCACTTGCTCGTGTCCGTCCCCCGCGAGCCGCTGTGGCGCGCTCTGAACGTCGCCCGGGGGGCGTATGTGCGCGATCTCGGCAACACCCCCGGTCACGTCAACCACTGGTCCAAGCGGAGCTTCATCCGGATGCTGGAACGGCATGGCGAGGTAGTCGAGTCCTGCTCGCCTTTCCCGTGGACGATGCTGCTGGTGCGCGTCTCATGACGCCACCCGAGAACGCGACCGCGGCCCCGGCGCCGCCGGCGAGGACCGGGACGAGCCCCGGCGCTCCCACTGGCAAGCCGGACGACCCGGGACAGCCTTCGTTCGCCTCGGGCGCGCGCATCCTCTCGATCGGGATCGCGTCCACCGGCATCTTCACGTTCCTGTACCTGGCGACCGCGAGCCATGCGCTCGACCCTGCTTCCTACAGCCGGATCTCCCTGTGCTGGGCGATCATGTTCGTGATCCTGTCGGTGATCTACCGGCCGATCGAGCAGCTGCTTTCGCGGACCATCGCCGACCGCCGGGCACGGGGCCTGCACGGCCACCCGCTCCGGATCCCTGCCCTGATCCAGGGCAGCTTCGCGACGCTGTTCCTGATCGTGGCGCTGGCCATGCGACCGGAGATCGAGCACGGGATCTTCGACGGCTCGAGCGCCCTCTACTGGATCCTCGTGGTCGGAGTGCTCGCGTACGCCGCGAGCTACTTCGCGCGGGGCTGGCTCGCCGGGCACCAGCGGTTCGCGCTCTACGGCGGCCTCGTGTTTCTCGAATCGACCTCGCGCTTCCTGTTCGCGCTCGCGGTCGCGGTCGGCATCGCCTCGGGTCAGGCGGCGGTCGGGCTCGGGATGGCCGTGGCGCCGTTCGCGTCGCTGTGCGTGATCCCGTTCGCGTTCTCCCGGCTGCGGGTCGACGCTCCGTCCGGCGTGCCGGTGGCCGACGCGGCGCGCGAGGGACCGGCTCACGCCGAGATCGAGGAGGCCACAGCCGACCTCAGCCTCAAGCGTGGCACCGGGTTCGCATTCTCGGTCGTCGGGATCATGCTCGCCGAGCAGACGCTGCTGAACGCGGGCGTCCTCATCGTCGCCGCGAACGCCAGCGGCAAGGCCGGCCTCACGATTGGCATCACAGGCTTCGTGTTCAACGTGCTGCTGATCGTCCGCGCCCCCCTACAGCTGTTCCAGGCGATCCAGACCTCGATCCTTCCCCACCTCGCGAGCCTCGAGGCGCGCGAGTCGGCGGAGGAGTTCCAGCGGGCGATCCGAACCACGATCAAGGTCATCGCCGCGTTCGCAGGCGCGGTCGCGATCGGGTTGCTGGCGATCGGGCCTTTGGTCATGACCGCCCTGCTGGGGGACAAGGGCTTCCACTACGGGCGCCTCGGGCTGGCGCTGGTCGGCCTCGGAATGGGCCTCCACCTCACCGCCGGGACGCTCAACCAGGCCGCCCTCGCCCGGGGCCGCGCCAGCCGAGCCGCGGTTGCGTGGCTGTTCTCGGCGGGGCTGTTCGTCGTGTTCATGCTGTCGGAGGCGATCAGCAACGAGGTGACCCGCGTCGAGGTTTCCTACTTCACGGCCGCGCTGGTGTTGTGCGGCCTGCTGTGGGCGGTCTACCGGCTTGGGGCGGCGCCGGCCGGCGGATCGGGTGCGGGCTTTCGCTGAGTCGACGCGCGGCTGAGTCGACGCGCCGCCGAGTCGCGCGGCTGACCGCTCAGCTGTTCGCCAGGCTCTTGCAGGAGGGCTGCCCGGCCGCTGCCTTCTGAAGATCCGGGTTGGTGAGGCCGCTCGAGTCGATGCCGTTGAGCGAGTTGCGAACGCTGGCGCCGAGCGCCTGCGCGGCGGTCTTGAACGACGATGGGGAGTCGGTCGGCAGCGAGTTCGACTTGGTCACCGCAACGCGCAGCGCGTCCCGGAGCTCGGTAAACGTCCTGGTGATCGTTCCGGCCACCGTCTTGCCGTTCGAGATGTCCGGAGTGCCCGCCGACTGCACCTTAGACAGCGCGTGCGCCGCGTCCGCTGCGACGGCGACGAGGAACCCCTTGAGTGCCTTCTTGGCTTGCGTGGCGTTCGGCGCCGTCGTCGAGTTGAGCGCGCCGCTCCGGGTCACGACGTCCCTTTCCAGAGGCGAGATGGCCGAGCAGACGGTGCCCACGTAGGTCGCCGCGCTCACTTTCGAGGTTCCGCTCGACCCGCATCCCGCACACACGGCAAAGGCGAGCACGATCGCCAGAGCTGACCCAGAACTCCCAATGCGCACCATGGTCAGCCTAGCGTCGGATCGAGAGCGGTGCTCGCCAGAGCGGGCCGCGGGGGCGCGCCACCGCCGCGTGTGCGCCGGGCCGACGCCCGGCCCGCCACGTGTGCGCCGGGCCGGGGTCAGAGGGCGCCGGCCGCAGCCGCGATCGCGGCGTATGCGGCGGCAGGGTCGGCGCTGCCGAACACCGCCGACCCGGTCACGAGCAGGTTCGCGCCGGCCTCGACGCACGGCCCGGCGGTCGCCTCGTGCACGCCGCCGTCGACCTCGAGCGCGACCTGATCGGGCAGCGCTACACGCATACGCGCGAGCTTGTCGAGCGACCACGGGATGAAACTCTGGTTCCCCCATCCGGGATTGACGCTCATGCACAGCGCCATATCGAGTAGATCGTGAGCGACCTCGGACAGGCTGTCGGCGGGTGTGCCGGGGTTGATCGCGGCGCTGGCCGTGCAGCCGGCCTCGCGTATCGCGTTCAGGGTGTAGTGCAGGTTCGGCGTCGCCTCGAAGTGGATTGTGATGCTGTCGGCGCCCGCTTTGGCGATGTCGCCGACATAGCGTTCCGGTCGCTCGATCATCAGGTGCACGTCGAGGATCGCTCCG
The DNA here is from genome assembly GCA_963709205.1 of uncultured Solirubrobacterales bacterium. GTDB lineage: Bacteria > Actinomycetota > Thermoleophilia > Solirubrobacterales > Solirubrobacteraceae > Palsa-465. The sequence goes on along the minus strand of CAVPVP010000007.1, from coordinate 67,273 downwards.
GCGCCGTGCACGCGCTCGGCGAGCGCATCGACGATGATCGCGCCGAACGTGATCGGCGGTACGAAGTGGCCATCCATGACGTCGACGTGGATGACCCTGGCGCCGGCCGCGAGCACCTCATCGACCTGCTCGCCGAGCCGCGCGAAGTCCGCCGACAGGATCGACGGGGCGATCCGGCGCTCGAGCAACAGGCGAAGGGTCGTGTCCGGCGGTCCGCCGGCCGCGACCGTCACGTCACACCGCCCGGAGCATGCTGCCGTGGCAGTGGTTGCAGGCGACGATCGCGGTGCTCGACATGCGCACGATCGTCGAGTGCTCGCCGCAATTCGGGCAAACCGACACGAGCTCGTACCGCTGCAGGCAGTACACGCATCGGTAGCGTCCGGGCGCTGCGGTCGGGCGAAGCCAGGGTTCTCCGCACCCCGGGCACTCCGGACCGAGCTTTGGCATCGAATCGGTCACGTTATGCACAGGTTAACGGGCGGCTCGCGCGGCTCACGCTTCGGCTCACGCTTCAGGCCCGGCGAAGCCGCGCGATGTAGAACCCAATGGTCCCGTCGCGGTGAGGAAGCAGCTGGATGCGTCGCTCCGCCGTGAAGTCGGCGTGCTCGCGCAGAAACGCGTCAACGACGTCCTCGCTCTCCGCGCGGGAGACCGTGCAGACCGAGTACACGAGCGCGCCGCCCGGGGCGAGCGCCTGCGCGCCCGCGACGAGAATCCGGGCCTGGAGCGCTGCCAGCTCGGCGATTGACTCGGCGTGCCGGCGCCAGCGCAGATCGGGCCGGGACTGGAGCGTGCCGAGCCCGCTGCACGGCGGGTCGACCAGGATCCGGTCGAATGGACCATCCGTCCGCGGGACCGTGGCGTCACCGACTTCCACCCGCACGCACGAGGTCCGCATTCGCGCCACCGTGCGCTCGAGCGCAGCGGCCCTCCCTGGGTGGAGTTCCACGGCCACGACCTCCCCGGCGTTCCCCATCAGGGCCGCCAGATGAGTCGTTTTGCCGCCGGGCGCCGCACACAGATCGAGTACCCGCTCCTCCGGCCTCGGTCCCAGGATCCGGGACACGAGCATCGACGCCCTCGACTGCGGCTGGATGGCGCCGCTCGCCCACTGCTCGGACCCCTCGACGTCGAATGGCCCGTCGAGTACGAGCCCTTCGGGCAGTCCCGCGGCGCGACGGGTCTGGACCGGCAGACCGGCCGCCACCTCAGCCACCGGCATCACCAGCGGATTGACCCGTAGCGCGGACTCGGCGGGCTCGTTGACCACGCGAAGGAGACCGCGGGCCTCGTCAGGACCAAGCTCATCCCACCACTTGCTGGCCAGCCAGCCAGGCACGGAATGAAGCACCGCGGCGGCCTCCGGGGACTGGTCATCCAGCCCCGCGAGGATGCTCGGTCCCTCCCGCGTCGCCCGGCGCAGAACCGCGTTGACCAGCCCCCCGGCCTGGGGGTGCGTCCGCTTGACGAGCTCGACGCCTTCGTTCACGGCGGCGTGCGGGGCGGTCCCGCCGAGGTACAGGAGCTCGAACAGCCCGAGACGGATCGCCGCGAGCACGGGCGGGTCGAGCCGTCCCAGCGGCCGGTCTGTCAACTGCGCGGCGACGTGGTCGAGCGTCCCGCGGCGCTGGATCGTGCCGTAGCTGAGCGCCATCGCCAGCGCGCGATCGCGTGGCTCGAGGCTGGACGCCTCGGAGGCGAACGCCCGGTCGGCGTAGGCGCCTTCCTCGAACGTGCGCCGGATCACCCGCAGCGCACAGGCACGCGCCGGCGAGACTCGGGTGTCGGTCTTCGTCGCCGGCACGCCGCTACTTCTTGTGACCGCGCAGGTAGTCGGCGCCGCTCATCGCCCGCCCGCCGGGGGGCTGCACCTCGACCAGCTCGAGCGCACCGTCGGCGCATCCGAGGACCGGCACCGGCCCGTCGAACGAGATCACGCCTTGCGGCGGCCCGTCGCCGGCGAGCACACGCGCCGCCCGCACGCCGAGCCGTGATCCGTCGCCGAGGACGACGTAGGCGCCGATGTGCGGCGTGAGCGCGCGGACCGCGCGTTCGAGCTCGACCGCGGCGCGCGAGGGCTCGAGCTCGCGCTCCTCGGTGGAGATCTTGGCGCGCGTAGGTGACGAGCGCCTCGTCCTGGTCGTTGCACGGCGGCTGCTCGTCGAGCGTCTTGACCAGCAGGTCGCCGCCGAGCTTTTCGAGCCGTCGCGCGAGCGTTCCGTACGTGTCGTCCGGGCGGATCAGCTCGGGCTCCCAGGTGCACACCGGCCCGTCGTCGAACCCCTCGCCGACCCGCATGATCGACACGCCCGTGACCTCGTCCCCGGCCATGACCGCACGCTCGATCGGGGCGGCGCCGCGCCACCGCGGCAGCAGCGACGGATGGACGTTGAGCATCGGCCAGCGGGACAGCAGGGGCTGTTTGATCAGCGCGCCGAACGCGCACACGCACACCACCTCCGGGCGGGCCTGCGCGATCGTCTCGACTGCCGCTGGATCGTTGACCGACGCTGGCTGGTCCAGCGCGATCCCGATCTTACGGGCGGCCTCGGCAACGGGCGGCGGGGACAGCCTTCGACCACGGCCGCTCGGCCGGTCGGGGCGGGTGACGACCAGCTCGGGACGATGCGGCGAGTCCGCAAGGCGCTCGAGGACCCCGACCGCGAACTCCGAGGTGCCTAGGTAGACGGTGCGCACGCGCCGGCTGTCTCGGGCGGCGAGCAGGCTAGGCGGCCTGCTGCGCCTCGCGCATGATGCGCATCGCCTCCTTGCGCTGCTCTCGGCTGGTGCGGTCGAGGATCAGCACGCCGTCGAGGTGATCGATCTCGTGCTGGATCACGCGCGCCTCGAGCCCCGACGCCTCGATCAGGATCGGCTCGCCCCGCTCGTTGAGGGCGCGCACGCGGACGTGGACCGGCCGGTCGACGTCGACGAGCACGCCGGGAAGGCTGAGGCACCCCTCCTCCATCGACTCCGTGTCGCGGCCCGACCACTCGACCTCCGGGTTGATCAGCGCGGCCAGCTCCGCGCCCTGCTGGACGCGGTAGACGAGCAGACGGTGAACGACGCCGACCTGCGTCGCCGCCAGCCCCACCCCGATGGCGTCGTCCATCAGGTGGCCCATCCGCTCGATCTCCTCGCGCAGGGCGTCGTCGAAGCGGTCGATCGCGCGGGCCTTGGTGCGCAGGACGGGATCGCCGAACTGGCGGACCTGGGCGAGCGCGGCGGCCCGCCGGGCCACGGCCTCGGGATCGAGCTCGGGCTCGCGCGGCTCCGCCTCGACGCCCGCCTCGGGATCGAGCCCGGGCTCGCGCGGCTCCGCCTCGACGCCCGCCTCGGGATCGAGCCCGGAGTCGCGCGGCTCCGCCTCGACGCCCGCCTCGGGATCGAGCCCGGAGTCGCGCGGCTCCGCCTCGACGCCCGCCTCGGGCTCGGACTCTACGGCCGTCTGTGACTGCGATTCGGACACAGAATCAGCTTACTGCGGGTCGACGTCGACGCTGACGCTGACGCCCCGGCGCACCGCGTCGGAGGCGCATTCGTCGACGGCGCTCCCGACCGTTTGGACCGCGACCTGCCGGTTCTGGCACTTGATCACGAGCTGGCTGCGCGACCGGCCGCGGAGCCGGAACAACGGCGCCGGCCCGAGCACTGTTTCGCCCGCCGGCGCGATCAGACCGTGCAGGCGACCCGCCACCGCGAGCGCCTCCCCCGGGTCCGCCGCCGAGCAGACGATCCGGATCAACGACCCGTACGGCGGGTAGCCGAGCGCGCCCCGCCGCTCGAGCTCCTGCTCGAGGAACCCGTCGGAGTCGTGGCGCGCGGCGAACGCGAGCGACTCGGCGGTGGGAGCGAGCGTCTGCACGAACACTCGGGCGGGTAGGGCGGGCGGGCCCCCATTTTGGCCGCGTCCGACCCGCCCGGCAAGCTGCGTGACCAACGCGAAGGTTCGCTCCTCGGCGCGGAAGTCCGGAAACCTGAGCGTCTGATCGGCGTCGAGCACGACTCCGAGCGATACCTCGGCGAAGTCATGGCCCTTGGCCACCATCTGTGTGCCCACGAGCACGCCTACCGGAGCCGCCTCGAACGCTTTCAAAGTCCGGGCAAGGCGGTCCTTACCGGCGGCGGCGTCCGCGTCGAGCCGGAACACCGGGAGCTCGGCCCCGAACGCTTCGCGGAGCTCGTCCTCAACGCTCTCGGTGCCCGCGCCGTGGCGGGCCACGGCGACCGAGCCGCACTCCTCACAGCGGCTGGGCGCCCGGCGACGGTGCCCGCAGTGATGGCACGCGAGCTGCCCGGCGGCGCGGTGCAGCACGAGCGCGACCTCGCAGTTCGGGCACATCCACACGTGCCCACAGCCTCGGCAGGTCAGGAAGTTCGACCAACCGCGCCGGTTCAGCAGGACGATCGCCTTGCCGCCGGCGCCGCGGACGTCGGCCAGCGCCATGCGCGTCGCGGGATGGAGCGGATGGTGGACGCCGCGCATGTCGAGCACCTCGACCGGCGGCAGCGAGCGGCCGTCAATCCGGTTGCGGAGGCGCAGGCGGCTGAGCGTGACCGCGCTCTCGGGGCGGGGTGTGGCGCTACCCGCGAGAACTACCGCGCCGTGCATGTGCGCGCGGCGGATCGCGACCGTGCGGGCGTCATAGCGGGGATCCCCTTCGTGCTTGTAGGAGGCGTCATGCTCCTCGTCGACGACGATCAGGCCGATGTCGGCCAGCGGGGCGAACACCGCCGACCGAGGGCCGACGCACACGCGCGCCTCGCCGGACCGCAGCCGCAGCCACTCGTCGTGCCGCTCCCCCTTGCCGAGCCCCGAGTGCAGGACCGCGACGACGTCGCCGAACCGGGCCTGGAACCGTCCTACGGTCTGGGGCGTGAGCGCGATCTCGGGGACGAGCACGATCGCCCCGCGCCCGGCGGCGAGCGTCTCCTGCACCGCGCGCAGATACACCTCGGTCTTGCCCGAGCCGGTCACGCCGTGGAGCAGGAAGCGCCCGTCCGCGCCGCGCGGGAACCGCCCGTCGGCGCCGCGCGGGGACCGCCCGTCCGCGCCCCGCGGGAACCGCCCGTCGGCGCCGCGCGGGAACCGCCCTTCCGCGGCCCGCTCTCCAAGCGCCCCGAGGACGTGGTCGAGAGCAGCCGCCTGCTCATCGGTGAGGGCGGGCGCGGCGTCGAGCCGCCGGCCGATCGACACCGACGTCGGGCGACGGGCGTGGTCGCGCAGGGCGACCGTCACGAGACCGCGGCCCTCGAGGCGGCGCAGCGTGTCGGTTCCGAGCGAAGCCGCCACCGCGGGCCCGTCCAGGAGCGCCTCGAGCGCGGCGCGCTGGCGGTCGGTCAGGCGGACGCCACCGTCGAGCGCCGCCGCGCCCGCGTCGGTGAGCTCGGCCACGAGCACTCGCCTTCGCTTGACCCCGGCCGCCGCGCCCGGGGGCAGCACGAGTCCGAGCGCCCGGGCCAGCGTCGAGCAGTACTCCACCGCAATCCAGCCCGCCAGCTCGACCAGGTCCGGGGGAACGCCGGGGGGCAGCACGGCATCGGGCTCGGCGAGCCGCTCCGGCGCCAGCGCGGACTCGCTCGCGAGCTCGAGCACGACCCCGAGCGTCCGCCGGCCGCCGAACGGCACCCGGAGCAGCGAGCCGATGCCGACATCGGCCTGTTCGGGGCGCAACTTGTAGTCGAACGGTCCGCGCACGGCGCGCGTCAGCGTCAGCGGCTCGACACGCGCGATCAGGTCCGGCGGGGTGTCCAAGCGGGGGTACATCGAGGCATCGGAGGGTAAAGTCCGGTGAGGATGACGGCCGATCGTCCCGCCGATACCCTGCGGGAGCCTGTTCCCGGTCATACCGAGCGAGCCGACCAGGCCGAGCGCGGCCTCCCCGATCGGACCATCCTTTCTATGTGTGACGACCTCCTCGGCGAGGTGGGGCGCCGCGACCACATCTTCGCCTGGCTGCGCGCGCCGGGTGCGGACCTCGACGAGTGGCTGCCCGTGGACGCCTACTACCCCCGCGCCCGCCTCGTCGTCTTGTGCCGGTCGGGCTCGGGGCCGCACGACTCGCTGTACCGCGAGCTCATCCCGGCACACGGGCTCGGCCTGATGACGCTCGACCCGGCCGCGCTCGGGCCGGATTCCGGCGTGGTGCGGGAGACGCTCGCGGCCAGGATCTTCGACCTCGAGCACGTGCCGCGCGAGCGCGCCCGGCCGGAGCCCCGCCCCCGGAAGCGATTCGGGAACCGACCCGAGGACCGCCACGAGAACCGACCCGAGAACCGACCCAAGAAGCGACCCGAGGACTGCCCCGAGAACCGACCCGAGGAGCGGCTCGAGGGGCGACCCGAGAAGCGGCCGCCCGCGCCGGCGACCGGCCATTCCCGCGGATCGCCCGCGCCGGAGTGGACCCCGGTCAAGGTCGAGCACACCTCGGTGCCCAGAGGCTACGTGCACGGCGCCGGCGTGCTCGCCGGCCTGGTGCTCGCGGGCGTCCTGATCGCCGAGCTGTACCTGGGCGTCATCGTCGTGGGGGTCCACGACGGTCGGCTGCTGTTGGGGTTGGCGATCGCGCTCGAGGCGTGCTCGCGCATACTCGGGACGGTCGCCGCCGAGCGGGCCGGGCAGCGCGGGTGGGCGTTTGCGTGTGCGATCGCCGGCGCCCCGGCTGTGGCCTGGTTCGCGCTGCTGCGGCCGTCCGGTCGCGTCGAGGTCGAGCCGGCGCCGCTGGGGGGTTTGCTCGCGGTACTCGCGGGCGTCGTGGCCGTGGTCGGAATCCTGATCTGAAGCTGAACTTCGCCCGGTACCCTGGGCGCCGGTGGATTCGGAACGAGGAGAGCAGGTCTTCTTCCATGGTCATCCGTCGTGGCGGTCGATGCTCGCGTTCTACGTGAGAGGCCTGCTCATCGCGATCGTCGCCGGCGTGATCGCGGGCATCGTCACGCGGATCGCGGACGGCGGCGCCCAGGCGGGCTGGGTCGGCGCCGCGGTGCTCGTCGTGTTCGTGGTCGTGCTGGTGTGGGGCCTGATCAGACGGATCAGCACGACCTACACGATCACCAACCAACGCCTCACGATCCGATCAGGGCTGATGTCGCGGGAGATGCACGAGACCCGGCTCGAGCGCGTCCAGAACGTCAACTCCCGCCAGCGGCTGCTCGAGCGCCTGCTCGGGGTGGGAACGGTCGACTTCGACACCGCCGGCGGCGCTGCGTACGACTTCTCGTTCCGCGGCGTTGACGACCCCGGACGGATCTGCCGCACCGTCGACCGGGCGCTGCACGAGCTCCGCCTAACCCACCCGCAGGTCTAAGCCGCGGCGGCTTATAAGCCGAAGGGTGCGTAACTCGCCAAGGTCGCCGGCGCGCAATCAGCTTGGCGAAATAAGCGTCTCTCAGGCGCTTATCCAGCCAGAGTCGTGAGGCGTAGCGGGGCTTGGCGAGAAATGCGCGACGCCCATGCACAACTCCCCAATCCCCCCCGGGTCACGCCGCCACCGGGAGATAAGCAGCGGGCAATGCTTATGTCCCCAGAGTCGCCGGCGGGGCGGGTGATTTGGGGCCTTGTACATAGGGACCTTGCGCGCAGGAACCGCGGTCGCCTGGGTCGCGGACGAACCGGACGAACCGGACGAACCGGACGAACCGGACGAACCGGACCGACCGACCGGACCGGACCGCTAAACCCCTTCCAGCGCCGGCGCCAGCTACACGTTCACGTGAGCGGTGTCGAGCCCCGCCGAGGCACGCAGGGCGGCGGCCTTGTCGGTCCGTTCCCAGGTGAAGTCGTGATCCTCGCGCCCGAAGTGACCGTACGCGGCCGTCTTCTGGTAGATCGGCCGGTGCAACCGCAGGTACTGCCGGAACGCCCCCGGACGCAGATCGAAATGCTCATCGATCAACTCGAGAATCCGCGAGCGACCGACCTTCTCGGTCCCGAACGTCTCGACCATCACCGACACCGGATGCGCCACCCCGATCGCGTACGCCACCTGGACCTCCGCCCGGTCTGCCAACCCGGCCGCCACCACGTTCTTGGCCACATACCGCGCCGCATACGCGGCGCTGCGATCGACCTTCGACGGGTCCTTACCCGAGAACGCGCCGCCGCCGTGGCGCGCCATCCCGCCATAGGTGTCGACGATGATCTTCCGACCCGTCAGGCCGCAGTCGCCCATCGGACCGCCGATCACAAACCGGCCCGTCGGGTTCACCAGCAGGGACTTGTGCAGCTTGCGGGCGTCGTACAGCTCCTCGGGCACGACCGGCTCGATCACGTGCTCCCACAGATCGTCTTTCAGCAGCGACTCGGCGCCGTCGCGATGCTGGGTCGAGATCAACAGCTTCTCGACCTCGACCGGACGCCCGTCGACGTACCGCACGGTCACCTGCGTCTTCCCGTCGGGGCGCAGGTACGGCAGGATCTCGGCCCGCCGCACGTCCGCCAGGCGCTTGGCCAGCTTGTGCGCGAGCGAGATCGGGAGCGGCATCAGCTCCTCGGTCTCGTTCGACGCGTACCCGAACATCATCCCCTGATCGCCCGCGCCGGCGATGTCGAGCTCGTCGTCGTCGCCGGGGTTCACGCGTGATTCCCACGCGCGGTCGACGCCCTGTGCGATGTCCGGCGACTGCTTGTCGATCGCGTTGATGACCGCGCACGTGTGGTAGTCGAACCCGAACTCGGCGTTCGTGTACCCGATCCGCTTGATCGTCTCCCGCGCGACCTCCGGAATGTCGACGTACGTCGTCGTCGTGATCTCCCCCGAGACCACGACCAGGCCGGTGTTCACCAGCGTCTCGCACGCCACCCGTCCCACGGGATCGTCCCGCAGCACCGCGTCCAGCACGCCGTCGGAGATCTGATCCGCCACCTTGTCCGGATGACCCTCGGTCACCGACTCGGACGTGAACAAGTACTCGTTGTCAGAAAGCATCTTCATGGGATCTCGAGGCGTAGCTCCGTGGTCGTGTCGCTCTCTCCGCTCGTCGAGTTCAGACCGATGGCGCGTACCTTCGACAGGTCGGGGAGCAGTTCGCGCACGCGCGCGCCGCTCGTCAGTCCGATCTGCCCGCCGAGGCGCAGAAGCTGGCTGAAGTCGGTAAAGAGTACCGAGGACAGCTGCGCCGGCCGATCGGAGAGCGCCGTCTCATACGGCTTCTCGCCGGCGAGCGAGCGGCCGCGGCTCACGACCTGATCGATCGCACGAACGCTGGTCGAGACGACCACGAGCCCGTCCCACACGGCGTAGTCGATTTGGAGCCCGGCGCCTAGGCCGAGCTCGTGCACGGTGACGCCGCCGACCTGCTGGTCGCCTAACCCCGCGGTCTGGCCCGGCCCGGTCGCCGGCGCCGGGAACAACGCGGTCAGCGGTCCCTCGAGCCCCGCGAGCTCGGTCTGCGTCGCCGCCTGATTCGCGGTCCGGGCGACGATCAGCAGCGACGGGGACGGGCCGGGCGACAGCGCCACGGCCGTCTCGCCGCCGAAGATCGAGTCGATCTTGTGCACGTTGACGCCCTCGGCCGTGAGCGCGGCACCGAGACGAGCCAGCAGCGGCGCGACGTTGCCGGCGAACCCGGCGGTTGCGGCAGCGCGCAGCAGCTGCGGGGCCGCCCGGTCGAGGCCGTTGACGTCGAGCATCAGCGTCGACCCGGCGGGAAGGGTCGACTCCAGCGTTGGCGCGAACAACCCGAGGTGCGACCGCTGCTTCGCGAGGGCGCTGTGAACCCGTACGTCGGCCCCGCCTGAAGACGCCGACACCGAGATCGTGGTGCCCTGCAGTCCCGGCCGGTCGAGCAGCGACGCGATCGCGCCGGCGACGCCGCCGCGCGGCTCGACCAGCCCCCGCAGTCCGGCGGCGGACAGGTACGCGTCGAGCACCCGGTCCGCGGGCTCGCCGGCGGACGCGCGCTCGTAGGCGGCATCGTCCGCGAGCGATCGCGTGCGACCGGCCGCGGCGTCGACCGCGGCGCGGACCCCGGAATCCGAGCCGGCCACGAGGTAGTGCTTGACGAACGCCAACTCGGTCCCGGAGCCGTATCCGAGGATCCGGACGCCGTGATACCCGCCCACCGGCGACGCTCCCGCCCGGGCGACGAACGCGCGCGCCCGCGGGGCGCTCTTCAAGTCGAGGACGATCAGCGACGAAGTGGACCCGCCGGGCGTGCCGAGCAGCGCCAGCGCGGCCTCTTTGCCGAGCCACGGCCGGACGACGCTCGCGAAATCGCCCGAGCCGGAGCCCGAGCCCGAGCCGGAGCCCGAGCTGGAGCCCGATCCCGAACCGGAGCCCAAGCCCGACCCGGAGCGCGAGCCGCCGACGATCGCACCGACCCGGTTGACGACGGCCGCGTACGCGAGCGGATAGTCGGGGAAGCGCCGGGCGAGCGTCTCCGCCTGGCGCACGGCCGGCCGGCCCGGATCGGTCGAGAGGTGCACGTACGCGAGCGCGTCGGCAGGCACGAGCTGCGCGGCGCCGGTGGCCGGCGGCACGACGCCCGAGCCGCTCAACAGGACCACCACGAGGATCGTGACCAGCGCCGCCGTCACGGCGACTATCACCGCTGCGCGCCGGCGCAACACCGGACGGCGCCGGCGGTTGTCCGGTGGTCGCTGACTCGGGCCGCGATACAGCCTGTCGACAACCTTCGGGGTGGATCTACGTGGCCGCGTAACGGTAGACATCGGCACGTTCAATGAAGCATTTCGTGGCGCCCTTTGCGCCGGTTCGCCCTGGTCGGGAGACCGGTGATGCAACCGTTCCCGGTGCGTCCGGGTTGCAAACGTGCCGACCGTCAGGCGGCCGCGCGACGACCCAGAGCGCGACGCTCGTTGCGCTCGACGAAGTCGATGATCACGGGAACGCCCTCGAGCCGGTAGCGCTCGCGCAGGCGGTTCTCGATGAAGTAGGCGTAGTCGCGCGTGACCCGCGCCCGGGAGTTGACTTGGATCGAGAACCGCGGGGGCCGCTCCGCCGTCTGGCTCATGAAAATGAGCTTCAGCCTGTGTCCGCTGTGCTGCGGGCCGCCTGCGGGCGGCTGGCGCACGGCGACGACGTCGGAGAGGAAGCGGTTGAGCTGCGGAGTGGGGATCCGCGTGGCGCGGCGGTCGGCGAGCGCGATCGCCTCGACCAGCAGCCGTTCGACGTGGCGCCCGGTCTTCGCGCTCGCGGTCAGCACGCGCGGGCGCAGGCGGAGCTTCTGATGGGCGCGGGCTCGCTCGTACTCGAGGTCCACCTCATCCGCCACGTCCCACTTGTTGAGGACGAGCGCGGTGGCGCACCCGGACCGCATCGCGAGCTCGGCCACGCGCAGGTCTTGCGACGTGATGCCCTCGGTGGCGTCGCACACCACGAGCGCCACGTCGGCGCGCTCGGCCGCGCGGCGCGAACGCAGCGAGGTGTAGTACTCGATCGACTCCCCCACCTTCGCCTGGCGGCGAAGTCCGGCGGTGTCGACCAGGATCAGCCGACGCCCCTCGAACTCCACGGGCAGATCGATCGCATCGCGCGTCGTCCCGGCGACCGGGGAGACGATCACACGCTCGTCGCCCGCGAACCGGTTGACCAGCGACGACTTCCCCACGTTCGGGCGCCCGATCACGGCCAGACGCACAACCTCGTCCTCACCCTCCGCAGCATCGGATTCAGCCTCCGGCGGGACCAGCTCCACGATTCTGTCGAGCAGGTCCCCCGTGCCGAGCCCCTGCGCCGCCGACACCGCGATCGGCTCACCGAGGCCGAGACGATGAAATTCGGCGGAGAGCGGAATGTCGCGGGCGGAGTCGATCTTGTTCGCGGCCACGACCACCGGCAGCGAACCGCGCCGCAATAGGTCCGCGATCTCGTGGTCACCCGGCCGCGCGCCCGCGCGCGCATCCACAACCAATACGGCGGCGTCGGCGTCGGCGAGCGCCGCCCGCACCTGCTCGTGCACCGAGCTGGCGAGCTCGGCGCGGTCGTCGAGGTCGACCCCGCCGGTGTCGACGAGCGTCAGCGACCGCCCGTTCCAGTCGGTGTGGAGCTCCTTGCGGTCGCGCGTAACGCCGGGTCGCTCGTGCACGACCGCCTCCCGGGACTCGGTCAGGCGGTTGACGAGCGAGGACTTGCCGACGTTCGGATATCCGACGATTGCGACCTTCATGGCGGACCCGAGGGTAGCTGGCCGCTCGGGTCCGCCATTTCAAGTCACGCCGTCAGGTCACCCAGTGGGGAGGTCCGTCCCTGCGCCGGCGCAGTACCCGGCGCCCCCGGCGGAGTCGTTGCTCCACAGCGACTGGACCGCGAACGTGCCGCCCGCGTTGCCCGTGACGTCGCCGATCGCACCCGGGATCGGCTCGGGCGGGCCTTGCGCCGTGAGCAGGTTCTCGCCGACCCACGCGCACTTGTCGCCGTTCTCGTTGGCGTCGAGCGGGTCATACCACCCGCCGATCTGCTGCGCGCTCGTCCCGGAGCCGATCACGTCCTCCGCGCCCGGATCGGTGACGGTCTCCTCGATCTCGTGCCCGAGCACGATCGAGAACCCGTCGAGCTTGCCGGCGGCGCCGCTGTTGACCGCGTTCTCGCCGCACGCGTTGACGCCGCCCGAGTTGATCGCGAGCGAGTAGGGCATGTTGGTCCACGCGATCCCCGAGCTGGATCCCGTTGTAGATGCCGCCCTCGAGCCCGGGCTGGGTGTAGTCGTGGAACGCGCAGTAGCCCGACGACGAGCGCGTTCGGATCGCTGAAGTTCGGCGGCTGCGCGATGATGATGTTGGAGTTGGCCAGGTCGGTGATGCCGAAGTGCGCCACCGCGCGCTGCGCCTCCGTCGCCAGATCGGTGTAGGTGTTCGTCGAGCCCGGGGGGTTGCTCGCCGACGTCCCGACGAGGCTTGAGGCGTTGTTGGTGTCGTCGGCCCAGATGCCCGCCGAGCTGGTCGGTCGGGTTCGTGATGTGGTCCTGGGCTCCGGCGGAATCGGACTGGTAGTACTGGGTCTGCTGACCCCGGCCCAGTTCGTGCCGCCGAGCTGCTGCACCCAGTCGGCCATGTACTTGCCGGCGCCGTCGGGGTCGCAGGCCAGCGTGGCCGACAGCGAACCCTCCGTGATCGCCTCCGACGAGCACGTGTCGCTCGCCGGGAACGCGCCGGACTCGCCCCAGCCCCAGAACACCAGGTACTCCTTCGGCGTCGTCTGGACGTGCCCGCCGTAGTAGGACATGTTGCCGAGCACCGGGAGCGTCGTCGCCGGGAACTCGGGCAGGCCGCAGTTCGAGAACGGCGACGGCAGCATGCCGTTCTCCGGGCACGGCGGCGCCGGCGGCTGCAGCGATCCGACCGGCGCGAACACGTGCTGCTGCCAGTACGCGCGCTGCATCTGCACCTCCTTCTGCAGCGTCGGCATGAGAATCGGCTTGGCCGATGCCGCGACCGAGCCGAAGGTCAGCATGCCCGCGACCACCACGGTCGCGCCAACCCCGCGAAGCAAACTTCTCTTCATGTGCCACACCTTCTGTTCCGCCCCTGCCAGGGCGTCGGTTGGATAGGAGCGCGGAGCTCCCATGGCTCCGCGTGCGCCGTTATACCCCGTTCGCGCCCCGTGCAAGCGCCGCGATCCGCTGCACCACCTCCGGCAGCGTCATCTCGGTGGTGTCGATCACGACCGATCCCTCCGCGGGCGCGAGCGGCGAGTGCTCGCGCGTGCGGTCGCGCTCGTCGCGGATCGTCTGCTCGGCGAGGACCGTGTCCACGTCGACGCCGAGCTCGGCGGCGCGCCGGCGGGCCCGCTCGCGCGGGTCGGCGTCGAGGAACACCTTGACTTCGGCATCGGGGCGCGACCACCGTGCCGATGTCCCGGCCCTCCGCCACCCAGTCGCCGCTCGACAGCAGACGCCGCTGTTGCGAGGCCACCGCGGTCCGCACCGCGGGATCGGCGGCCGCGCGCGACGCGGCCTCGGACACCGCCGGCGTGCGGATCTCGTCGGTCACGTCTCGGCCGTCCACCAGGATCCGCTCGCCCGGCTCGATCGTCAGATCAGCGGCGATCGACGCCGGGTCAGCGCCTCGCTGAAGCGCGGCGAGCGCCACCGCCCGGTACATCGCGCCCGTGTCCAGGTAGGTGAACGCCAATTCCTCGGCGACCGCGCGCGCCACGGTCGACTTGCCGGCGCCGGCCGGTCCGTCGATCGCCACGACCGTCACGACAGGAGCCCCGCCACGTCGGCGGCGAACCGCGGGTAGGACACCTCCGCGGCCTCCATCCCGACCACCTCGACGCCGTCGGCGGACGCGAGCCCGGCGACCGCGCCGAGCAGCGCCAGCCGGTGGTCGCCGTGCGCGTCGAGCCGGCCGCCCCGCAGCCCGCCGGTCCCGGTCACCACGAACCCGTCGGGGAGGGCCTCGATCGTCGCCCCGAGGCCGCGCAGCCCCTCGACGACCGTCGCGATCCGGTCCGACTCCTTGACCCGGAGCTCGGCGGCGCCGCGCACGACCGTGTCGCCGTCGGCGAAGCAGCCGAGCAGCGCAACCAATGGAAGCTCGTCGATCGCGAGCGGCACCTCGTCGGCCTCGACCGTCGTGCCCTCGATCGGAGCGCCCGAGACGTCGATGTCGGCTACCGGCTCGTCCGCCGCGAACGTCCCCGGCTCCTCGAGGTCGGCGAGCACGATCGCCCCCATCCGCTCGAGGATGCGCAGGAACCCGGAGCGCGTCCAGTTGACGCCCACGCCCTCGAGCACCAGCCGCGACCCCTTCACGAGAATTCCGGCTGCGATGAGAAACGCGGCCGAGGAGGGATCGCCGGGCACGTCGACGTCCCCGAGCTCGAACTCGTCGGTGTTCCCCACCGTCGTGCGGAACCCGCCGCCGGCGACGTCGACCGACCGCTCGACCGGAGCGCCGGCCGCCGCCAGCATCCGCTCGGTGTGATCGCGGCTCGGGACGGGCTCGATCACCGTCGTCGAGTCCGTGCACAGCCCGGCCAGCAGCACGCACGACTTGACCTGGGCGCTGGCGACGGGAAGCTCGTAGACCACCCCGGTGAGCGGCGCGCCATGCACCGTGAACGGCGGGAACCGGCCCTCGCGGGCATCGATTCGTGCGCCCATCAGCGACAGCGGCTCCGCGATCCGGTCAACCGGTCGTCGCCGGATCGAGTCGTCCCCGTCGAGCTCGAAGCTCTGCCCCGGCTGGAACGCGAGCCAGCCCGGGAGCAGCCGCATCAGCGTGCCCGCGTTGCCGACGTCGATCGGCTCCCGCTGCGGAAGCGCGTTGCGCAGACCGCAGCCGCGGATCAGCAGCTCGTCGGGGCGGCGCTCGACGATTGCGCCGAGCTGCGTGACCGCCGCCAGCGTCGAGCGGGTGTCGGCGGCGTCGAGGTAGTTCCTGACGCGGACCGGCTCTGAGGCCATCGCCGCGACGATCGCGGCGCGGTGGGAGATCGACTTGTCGGCCGGGACGCGCAGGCTGCCCCGAAGCGGCCCGGACGGATCGAAGCGGACGTTCACGCCCGCGCCACCGGGTCAAAGCGCACGTTCACGCCCGCGCCACCGAGTCGAAGCGGACGTTCACGCCCGCGCCACCGGGAAGCCGAGCTTGCCGACGAGCTCCTCGGCGCGGCCCGCCTCGGCCTCGCCGGCGATCCACATCGCGACCACGCCCTCGCTCATGTCGGGCGCGGGATACAGCGCCATGTCGGTGATGTTCACCCCGGCCCGCCCGAGCTCGAGCGCGAGCTCGGCCACCACGCCGGGGCGGTTCGGCACCGACGCGCGCAGCTCGAACAGCGGCCCGCCCGCGAGCTGCGCCTCGAGCAGCCGGCGCCGGTCCTCGGCGGCGCCGTCGTTCCAGCCGGTGATCCGCGCCACGTCGGCGTCGCGGAGCGCATCGCGGACCTCGGTCAGCCGCCCGATCGTGTCGTCGATCCGAGCCGCGATCGCGTCGCGGTTGGAGACGTAGATGTCGGTCCAGATCGCGCTCGGCGCGCCGGCGACGCGGGTGGCGTCGCGAAAGCTCGGGCCGGTGGCGGGGAGCCGCTCGCCGCCGGCCTCGAGCGTGTGAGCGGCCTGGGCCACGAGCACGTTCGCGAGCACGTGCGGCAGGTGCGAGACCGTCGCGAGAACGGTGTCGTGAATCTCCGGCTCGATCGCCACCGGTCGCGCGCCCAGGCCATGCAGAAGCCGATGCAGGCGCTCGTACAGGACCCCCGACGTGCTCGAGGTCGGCGTCAGGTACCACGTGGCGCCGTCGAACAGGTCGGCGCGCGCGTGCTCGACCCCGGAGGCCTCGGCGCCGGCGAGCGGATGGCCGCCCACAAATTGAGATGCCCGCCCACCGGATGCGCGCCCACCCTCGCCGAGCGCCGCCACGATCGCCCGCTTGGTCGAGCCGACATCCGTGACCACGCAGTCCGCCGGGACGGCCGCGAGCACGGCCTGGACCGCGTCCGGAAGCGTCCCCACCGGGACCGCGACAAACACCGCCTCGGCATCGCTCACCGCGCCGGCGAGGGTGTCGGCCGCGCGGTCGATCGCGCCGCGTTCACGCGCCAGCGCGAGGGCGCCGGCGCCGGTGTCGTAGCCGGTGACCGAAGCGCCGAGCCGCTCGCGCGCGGCGAGTCCGATCGAGCCGCCGATCAGCCCGACGCCGACGAGCGCGATCCGCAAGGTCCCCTAGACGGCGGCGAACGCCTTGCCCGCGACCGCCGCGGCGGCCTGGACGCGCTCAACGTACTCGGCGAAGTCGTCGGCCACCAGCTGCTGGGGGCCGTCGCAGATCGCGGTCTCCGGGTGCGGGTGGACCTCGACGATGATCCCGTCGGCGCCCACGGCGGCCGCCGCGAGCGACAGCGGCATCACCAGGTCCCGCCGTCCGGCGGCGTGGCTCGGGTCGACGATCACGGGAAGGTGGCTGAGCTCCTTGAGCACCGGAACGGCCATCAGGTCGAGCGTGAACCGGTACGAGGTCTCGAACGTGCGGATGCCGCGCTCGCACAGCATCACGGCCTCGTTGCCCTCCTTGAGCACGTACTCGGCGGCCATCAGCAGCTCCTCGAGCGTCGAGGAGAAGCCGCGCTTGAGCAGCACCGGGCACCCCGAGCGCCCGACCTCGGCCAGCAGCGAGTAGTTCTGCATGTTGCGCGCGCCGATCTGGATCACGTCGGCCACCTCGAGCACCTGGTCGAGGTCGCGCTGGTCCATCAGCTCGGTGACGATCGGGAGGCCGGTCTCGGCCTTCGCCTCGGCGAGCAGCCGCAGCCCCTCCTGGCCGAGTCCCTGGAAGGCGTACGGGGACGTGCGCGGCTTGTAAGCGCCGCCGCGGAACAGCGTCCCGCCGGCGTCGCGGACCGCGCGCGCGGTCTCGAGCGTCTGCTCGCGCGACTCGACCGTGCAGGGACCCGCGATCATCGCGAAGCTGTTGCCCCCGACCTTCCGCCCGGCGATGTCGAGCACGGTGCGTTCGCCGTGCTTGAACTGCGTCGAGGACAGCTTGTACGGCTTGGAGATCGGGACCACGCGGTCCACTCCCGGAGCGCCATCGAGCTCGAGCCGCGCCACGTGCTCGCGGTCCCCGATCGCGCCGATCACCGTCAACTCGTCGCCGCGGCTCAGATGGGCGCGCGCGCCGACGCTCTCCACTCGGTCGATGACGGCCTGCACCTCCTGTTCACTGGCCGTCGGTTTCATCACGATCATCATCTGTCGGTCCTCTCTGGTGCCTGGAAACTCTACGAAAGCGGGCGGTTCGGGTTTCACCCGACCGGGGGGTTTTTCGGCGCTCGGCCTGTGAGGTGTCCCGCCGGCGTGGGCGGGTGACGACGAGGGCGTGCCGAGCGCCTAGCTAAATCGCCAGGCGTAGGTGCAGTCGCGGTACGAGTAGTAGGAGGTGCGACTGCAGGCGCTCATCGTCGCCGTGTTGTACCAGAGCCGGCCAGCGATGCCAAGGACGCGGCCAGAGCGCCGGCGAACCGTTCGTTCTCGGCGTCGGTGCCGACCGTCACCCGGAGCGACCGCTCGCGGCCGAGCGACGCGCCGGCCCGGACGAGCACGCCGCGCTCACGCAGGCCCTCGACGACGTCGGCCTCCTCGACCGACTCGGGCAGATGGAGCCAGATGAAGTTCGCGTCCGACCGCGCCACCCATAGACCGAGCGAACGCACGCGATCCTCGAGGTCGAGCCGGGCCGCGATCGTCTCGGTCACGCGCCGCTCGACCTCGTCCTGGTGCTTCAGCGCCTCGACGGCGGCCGCCTGCGCGGCGGCGTTCAGGTAGAACGGCTGGCGGACCTGGTCGACGGCGACGCGGAAGTCCTCGGCGCCGCACAGCGCGTACCCGACCCTGAGCGCCGCCAGGCCATAGACCTTCGAGAACGTGCGCAGCAGCACCAGGTTCGGGTACTTGCGCAGCAACTCGAGCGATGCGTACGTGTCGCCGAGCGTGAGCGAGAACTCGCAATAGGCCTCGTCGAGGATGACCGCGACGTGGCTAGGGATCCGGCGCATGAACGCGTCGATCTCGTCGAGCCCGACCGCGGTCGACGTCGGGTTGTTGGGGTTGCAGACGAGCACGAGCCGCGTCGCCACCGTGACCTCGGTGGCCATCGCGTCGAGGTCGTGGCGGTCCTCGTCGTCGAGCGGCACCTGGATCGCCCGCGCCCCCGAGGCGGCGGCGAGATGCGGGTAGACGCTGAACGCCGGCCAGGCGTAGACCACCTCGGCGCCCGGCTCGAGCAGCGCCTCGCCCGCGGCGAGCAGGATGTCGCACGACCCGTTGCCGAGCGCGATCCGCTGCGGCGCGATCCCGTAGCGGTCGGCCAGAGCCCGACGCAGCGGCATGTACGACGGGTCGGGGTAGCGGTTGACGCCGCCGAGCACGCTGCTCGCCGCCTCCACTACCTCGGGCAGCGGCGCGAAGCAGCACTCGTTAGACGCGAGCATCGCCACGTCACCGAGGTCGTAGCCGCCCGCGAGCGGGTAGGCGGGGATCCGGCGAGTGCGTTCCGCGAATTCGATCGGCACGGCCGTGCCTAGGGTAATGGGCCACGCTCCGCGCGGCATCCGTGGGGCCGTTCCGCCGGGCGTCCTTGCCCGGCGGCGTGATCGCGACCACGGACAGGACGGGCTACCTGGCCCCAGGGACGCCGCCGAAGGCGGCCTCTACTGCGCGGACTCGAGATCCGCCCGGAGGACGCGCGCCTCCCCCAGGTACACGTGCCTCGGCTCGTGGTCCTCGTCGGCGTAGTAGTGGACCATCACGCGGATCACCCGGGGCAGCGAGCCCGGCACGGGCACCTCGCGCGCGCACAACAGCGGAACGCGGCTCAACCCGAGGGCCCGGGCGGCCACCGCCGGGAACTCCGCGTCGAGATCGTCGGTCAGCGTGAAGATGCAGCTCACCATTGCCTCGGGTCGAAGACCGTTCCGCTTCATCAGCTCGCGCATCAACTCGTCGGTGGCGCCGAGGATCCCGTCGGCCTCGTTGGCGGGGACGGTGTTGGCGCCGCGCAGCGCGAAGAGACGCATGACCGCGGCAGTCTGCCAGTTGTGGACCGTCCTTCGAACCCCGGCGGCTAAGACGTGGGCACGATGCTCGAGGCGGCGAGCGCGTGCCCGGCGCTATCAAGCGCCTGGACCTCCACGTACGGCTGCGCCGGAATCGTGACCTGGGTCTCGAACCCCTGCTTGGTGGCGGTCGCGACCGCCTGGAGCGCGTCCCCGCTGGCGCCGGCGAGCACCAGCCAAGAGGCCACCTTGGTCGCGCCGTTCCAGCTCACGTACACGTTCGTGCTGGCGCCGGCCGTCGACGCCTTCACCGACGGCAACGTGGTCGGCGTCCCGATCCACGGGAACCGGTAGGCGCGATAGGTCGAGTTGTTGCCCACGAACCGGCCGTCGAACACGGCCTGGCCCTGGGAGTCGTACTCGCTGAAGTACGGCTGCTGGCCCCAGCCGACGAAGTCGTCGCCGCCCGGCAATTCCTGGACGTTGCCCTCGAAGCTCGCCGCCAGCGCCGGCGAGTGCACCTCCTGGTCGACGAGGCTGGCGGTCATGTCCTTGTCGTTGAGCCGGACGACGATGCCGCGCGACTGGGAGTGGACCTTCGGCGGGCCGGCGCCGTCGTCGAACAGGGTCACGGTGGGATCGGTGTCGGTGTGGAGACGTACGTCGTGCTGGAACGCGAACTCGACGCCAGACCCGAGCTTGTAACTCGAGTTCTTGCCGCCCAGCGTCCACACAACCTGACCGGTGCGGTGGTCGACCTCGTAGGCGGCCCACGTGTTGCGCGCCGAGATGAGCAGATTGCCGGCCTGCTGGAGCTGAACCGAGTTGATGTGGAAGTAATCGAATGGGAAGCCCGCCGACGTCACGGCCGGCTCGTACGTGTCGCTCAGCGGGACGTGGTCGAGGCTGTCCCACTGGAACAGCAGCAGGCCGGTCCTCACGTCGATCTCCTGGACCACCGAGTCGAGCACGACCTGGCGTGAGGACATGTGGACGTCGGTCGCGTTCCAGAACACCGGGTAGTACGCGGTTATCAGCGCCGTCCCCTGCGGCGTCAGCCGGAACTCGTGCAGGTCCGTACTCAGCCCGTTGGCCGCGCGCACGACGGCAATCTGGCGGTACGCGGAGTTCTCGATCACGTCCTCGCCGGCGCCGACACCCGCGCCCGAATAGCCCTGCCACCAGGTCAGCACGTGCTGGCCCTCGTAGTTCTGAACCTGGAGGTCCGCCGCCATGTCCCCCTGCGGCACCGGTTGGAACCACAGCAGCGTGCCGTCCTTGTTGAGGATCATCGCGCCGTTCTGGGTCGGCCCCTGCTGCGGAGTGAGGAAGATGTCGTCGCCGTCGGGCCCGGGTGCGGGATCCTCCTTGGTGATCTCCACCGATGCCGGCGTCAGGTCGGGCCGCGACTGGAACGTGAGCTCGTCCCCCGGCACCCGGCTCGCAGGCGGCAGCGGGGCCGCCGGAATCGATCCCGACGGCGTGGCCACCGCGAAGCGGAACGTTCCCGCGCTCGCCCCGAGGACGTGCAGCCCGGTGCGGACCGTCACCACCTCGCCGGGCTCGAACGGCTTCGCCGGCAAGAAGCTTCCGCCGTCGCGGTCCGAGTCCGATTCGAACCGACCGGCGTGGACACCGGTCCGAGAGCCCGTGACGACCACCTTGCCCACCCGGCGGATCGACAGGCCGCGGAACGCGATCTGCGTCTGCGGCGAGGCCACGTGGTCACCTGGGATCGGGAACACGCTGACCGTCGGCGGTGACGCCGGTCGGGTGACTTGGGCCGACCCGCAGCCCGCCACGCCGAGGCCGACCAGGGCCGCGACAAACGCGATCGCGCTACTCGATCTCATACACCGCAGCGCACCCGAACGAATGCGTCGAGCGGATGACCGGGCCGAGCAGCTTGCGCATATCGGCGGTGGTCTCGCAGTCGGCCAACAGGAACCGCGCACCGCTCGTAAGCACGAACCGGCGCGAGACCGCGGGCGAGAGCAACCCGGTGAACAGCGCCTGGGCGTTCCAGGTGAGGTCGAGGCATTGCGGTTCCGACCACAGGCAGTCGCCGATGTAGGTGTGGCGGCCGGTCCGGCCCGGAACGACCGCCCCAAGGTAGCTCCGCGTGATCACACTGCCCGGCTCCTTGTTGTCGGCCAGGTAGGTGATGGCCGCGCGCTCGTCGCTGCGGATGAAGTTCGCGTTCTCGGGAGTGGGCGCCGCCAGGCCCTGGGCGATGCGCAGCTCCTCGACGGTGGCGGGGATCGTGAACAGCGCCACGAGGACCGCACCGGCGAGCACGGGACGCTCGATCCGCTCCCAGCCGATGATCTGGAAGCCCTCGACCGCGAGCACCGCCAGCGGGATCGTGATCCCCTGGAACGAGTGCAGCGGCGTCGCGCCGAGGCTCGTCCCGGACAGCACGAAGATCGCGAACGCCGCCACCGGCCAGGTCCGGGCGGCCGCGGCCAGGAACGTTGTCGGGCGCCTCGTATACGCGACAACGGCCGGCACGAGCAGCGGCACGATCGCGATCGTGATCGTCCAGAACGAGAACGCGTGCTTGCTCGCAACCTGCGCGAGCTTCCAGCTGAGATCCGACTTGCCGAGGATCGCGTAGTAGAGGAGTGGGATCCCGGTGCCGCCGAGGGTGGCGATCGTCAGCTTGAGATCGGCGCGCTTGTAACGGCGGCTGAGGACCATCACGAGCTCCGCCCCCACCACCATCATGACAAGCAACTCACCGTTCCACGGGTGCAGCAGGCTCGCCAGGCCTCCGAGCAGACCGGCCAGCCATAGCCGGCGGTCGTTCGACCGCGAGTCGTTGTGGGCGACCAGCGCCCACACCATCGCGGCCAGCGCCATCACACCGAACACGTAGCCCCAGGTCAGGAAGCCGGGGAACAGATCCCCGAGGACGCTGAACTGGCCGTACACGTTGGTGAACGAGCCGAAGAACAGCGCGAGCACGAGCGCCGCCCGGCGCGGCCACAAGCCGGTCAGCAGGCGCCACGCAAACGCCCGTACGGCGAAGAAGAACGCGATCACCGCGACCGGCTTCCACAGCAGCAATGACAGCCACGGCGCCATGCCGAGCGCGGTCAGCCCGCCGGACACGACCACGGCCGGATTGAAGTAGTCGGCCGGCGTGTCGCGCAGCACGAACAGGTTCGATGACAGCACGTGCTTGGAGGCGTCCTTGATCCACGCCAGGTACTGCATCTGGTCGACGATGTACACGCCGTCGGTGCCGGTCCACACGCGGCCGTTGACGATCACCTGCCACAGGTCGGCGCCGAGCACGAACAACGACACGGCCGCGAACAGGCACAGCACGAACGAGTCGAAACGATCTAGGCGGCGGCGACCGCGTGGAGGGATTCGAACCGGAGGCGGGGCGGGCGCCGGACCGGCTCCACCGCCGTCGACCAGCTCGATTTCAAAGCGCATTGGCGCGCGACGCTAACACGATGCTAATAATCACGGCGTAAACCCGGCGAGGATCGGGGGCTTGGCTGAAGCCGGATGAAGCTGGGGCGCTCCGGCTTGTGCAACTGGGCGAATCCCGCGGGCTCGGCCATGCCCACGGATGTGAAGGCTTTAACTTATCGCTTGCTCTGGCGCGGCTACGGCTTGGCCTGAACCATCTGCTGCGACGCCGCGGCCGAATACGACGATAGCTTCGCCTGGAGCGCCGACGACGCCTGGCCGGCGGACCCGTCCAGCGGGTTGAAATTGACGAGGTTCCAGAACTTCCCGGACGACGGGAGGAACACGAGCACGAGGAACACCGTCAGCCCGAGCGCCACTCGCCGCAACCGCTCGCTCGAACCGAGCGCGGCCAGGGGCAGGAGCCAGATGACGTACCACGGCATCACCCACGCGAGGCTGGCGATCAGCGCGAACGTCGCCCAACCGGCGCGCGTGATCCAGTCGCCGTCGCGGCGGAGCAGGAGCACGACGGCGATCACCAGCGCGACGTCCGCGAGGCGCAGGATGCCCGACGTTCCGCCGCCCACGCCGAGGAAGTAGCCGAACAGGTTCGGGAAGCTGAACGGCGTGAGGAGGCTGCCCTGCTGCGACAGATTGGGAATCGAGAAGCCGAACAGCAGCAGGCTCATCACGAGCAGCGGGATCCCGGCGAGCACGCACCCGTAGAGCACCTGAAGCCGGCGCCGCGTCGGGCGCGCCGCCACGAGCAGGAACGGCAGCAACAGCACCGCACTGAACTTGACCGCGACCGCGACCGCGATCATCGCGCCGGCCGACTTGTCGCGGCCCGAGAGCAGGAACGCGATCGACGCGGTCAGCGGGACGAGCATGAAGAAGTCGTTGTGGAATCCGCCGACCGCGTAGACGAGATAGATCGGGTTGAGTCCGACGAGCACGGCCGCGTACCGCGGATCGCGGCCGAGCCGCTTCGCGCACCAGCACACGATCCCGATGAACGTGAGGCTGAGCAGAACCGTGACCACCTTCACGATCCAGTACGCGACCGGGATCGGCAGGAACGCCAGCGGATAGCTGAGCGCGGTGAACAGCTCGCCGTAGGGGCTGTGCAGGTTGTCCCACGTCGCGAAGTGGTAGATCGGGTCGTGCATCTCCTGCCCGATGACGTGCGTGTACGGGTTCATCCCGTGCAGGCCGCCGAGCCGCGCGTAGCCGAGGTAGTTGCCCATGTCGGTGAGCTGGAACGGCGGCCCCAGCATCAGGATCAAGTTGGCGGCGACGATCGTGATCACGATCGCGCGCGTCGACAGCGTCCGCAGGGCCGTCAGCGCGACCCCGTACGCCGCCAGCAGCACGAGTATGAGCGCGCTCAACGAGTAGCTGGTGACGGTCGTCCCGACGTGGACGCCCTGGAGCACGAAGCGCAGCGGGCCTCCCTCCCACGGCGCGAAGATCTGGCTCGAGCGCGGCACGAGGATCGTAGGGGCGTGGGTGGCGTACAGCACCATCAGCAGCACGCCGCCGACGATCGTGGCCAGCGCGATCTTCCCCGCCCTGGCCTCGGACAGCACGTTGGGCGTTCGGAGCGCTCGCGGTCTCGGCAGCCGCCCGATGCCCGGAAACGGGATCGTCGCATCAGCCGACGCGGTCCCGGCGGCCGCGCTCGGGGCGAGCGCGGGTTGCGCGCCGGCGCTCGCGGCGAGCACCGGTTGACCGTCGATGGGGCCGGATTCGTGACGCATCGGTTTAAGGAATGTTGCCCGCTGGGCGGGTTGAAATCGCGTTAAGCGCTCACCGCATGGGACCGCGGACGCAACTGACCAAGGGTACGCGCGGAAATTAGTGGCGAAATCTGACGAGCGGCTGGGCGTGTCTGGCGCCGCCGGCTCGCCCGATCATACCGGGAGTATTTGAGGGCGAGCCGGTGGCATCAGGCGCGTCCGGACGCCGTTAGAGACGTCAATAACTTCCGCGCGAGCCCTAACATCCCGGCCGTGAGCGTCGGCGCGGCCGCACCCGACCTTCGGCGTCGCGCGCCGCGCACGCAAGCGTCGCGGGGACGTGCGGCACTGGCCGAGCCGGCGGTGATCGCGGTCGGAGCGTTGACGCTGCTCGCCGCGGTCCTTCGCTTCTACCGCATCGGCCATCAGGGCTTCTGGTTCGACGAGGGCAACACCGCGCTGCTCGTGCATTTCTCGCCGGGGAAGATGTTCGGGCTGATCCCGCAGACCGAGTCCACACCCCCGCTCTACTACTGCGTGGCGTGGGTGTGGGCGAGGGTGTTCGGGTACGGCGAGACGGCGTTGCGCTCGCTGTCGGCGGTGTGCGGCGTCTTGTTGGTGCCGGTCGTGTACGCCGCCGGCGCTCGGTTGATCTCGCGGCGAGCGGGCGTAATTGCCGCCGCGCTCGCGACGTGCAGCCCGCTGCTGATCTGGTACTCGCAGGAGGCGCGCTCGTACGAGATGCTCGCGTTGCTCTCGGGCGTGTCGTTGCTCGCGTTCGCGTACGCGCGGGTGTCGCCGACGCCGCGCGTTCTCGTGGCGTGGGTGGTGGCATCGGCGCTCGCGCTCGCGACGCACTACTACGCGCTGTTGGCGGTCGTGCCGGAGGCGGTTTGGCTGCTGTGGATGTTTCGGTCGCGGAGGCCGGTTCAGGTCGCAGTCGGGGTCGTCGCGCTGTGCGGTCTCGGGCTGATCCCGCTGGCAATCAGCCAGCACGGGACCGGCCGCGGCAACTGGATCTCGCACGCCCCGTTCGGCCGGCGGCTCGGCCAGATCGTGCCCCAGTTCGTAAGCGGGTTCGAGGGGCCCGCGCACGGGGTGTTCGAACCGGTGGCGATCGCCGTAATTGCGGTGGCCTTGGTGCTGTTGTTCTTGCGGTCTTCTGGGTCTGAGCGCCGGGGAGCGCTCGTTGCCGGCGGCCTCGCACTCGCTGGGTTCGTGCTCAGCCTGCTGCTGGTGGCGGTCGGGTTCGACGATCTTCTGACGCGCAACATGCTCGCGATCTGGGCAGCGTGCGCGCTGCTCGTCGCGGGCGGGTTGGCCGTGCCGCGCCCGCGCTTCGTGGGTGTTCTCGGCGCGGTCGTATTGTGCGTTATGGGGGTGGTGACTGCCGGTGGGGTCGCCTTCGACCGCAACTACCAGCGCCCGGACTGGCGAGTGGTGGCGTCTGCCTTGGGGCGGTCCGCGCCGGCCGGTGGGCGCGCGATCCTGGTCCAGCACTACCGCGACCTGCTGCCGCTGTCGTTGTACGTGCCTCGTTTGGGCTTCTGGCGCGGGGGTGGCGCGGTCAGGGTCCGGGAGTTCGACGTGGTGTCGTTCACCTCGCCGGCGAGCGCCGGCTTCTGTTGGTGGGGGTCGGCGTGCAACCTTTGGCCGTCGCGGACGCAGGCCTCTTATCCGATCGCCGGCTTCCGCGAGGTGTCTCGTCGGCGCGTGCTTCAGTTCACGGTGATCCGGATGGTGGCGCCGCACCCGGTCCGGGTGACGCCCGGCGAGGTATCCCGGGCGCTGACGACGACGCACCTGGTGAATGACGAGCTGCTGACCCAGCGCTGAGCGCATCCGGCGGCGTCCCGCGCAGCCTCTCGGTCCGGGTCTTCTCCGAGCGCCGCTCCGGGCGCGCCGCGGGACCTGCACAGCACGGCAACCGAGCCGAATTCCCGCGACCATGCCGTGTGGTGCATGTGGGGCGTGCACTGCACGGCACGGTCACGCTCGAAGCGCTCCAATGTCGCGTCATGCAGGTCGGACGGGACGCCCGGACGCCCAATCGACGAGCGATTGCACCTCGCCAGCGGTCAGCTTCCGCCACCTCCCGCGCGGCAGATCGCCGAGCTGGAGCGGACCGAAGGCGACGCGCTCGAGGCGCTTGACCGGGTGCCCGACGGCCTCGCACATCCTCTTCACCTGGCGTTTACGCCCCTCGTGGATCGTGATCTCGATCGTGTCGGCGGCGACGCGCCGGACGCCCGCCGGCGCGGTCCGGCCGTCGTCTAGCTCGACCCCGTCGCGGAGCCTTTGCAGCTCCGCCTCGCGGACCGGCGGTCCGGCGACCACGGCGCGATACGTCTTCTCGACCTCAAAGCTCGGGTGCGTCAACCGATGCGCGAGGTCGCCCTCGTTGGTCAGCAGGATCAGCCCGGTGGTGTCGATGTCGAGCCGGCCTACCGGGTACAGACGCTCGGCCTGCGGCACCATCGTGACCACGGTCGGGCGCCCCTGCGGGTCGCGAGCGGTCGATACGACGCCGGCCGGCTTGTTGAGCGCGTACACCACCCACTCGCCGTGGCCGCGCGCGACCGGGTCGCCGTCGACCGCCACGGCATCGCCGGCGCCGACGTCGCGCGCCGGATCCGTCACGACGTCGCCATTCAGAGTCACGCGCCCGGCCCGAATCACCTGCTCTGACGCCCGCCGCGAGGCGACGCCGGAGGTGGCGAGGTACTTGGCCAGTCGCACGTTGCTGCCACCATAGTCAGCGTGGATCTGAAGCTTCTCGACAGCAAGCTGGCCGAGCTCGGCGAGCCGCGGTACCGCGGCGGGCAAGTGTGGCGCTGGGCGGCGCGCGGCGCCACCGGCTTCGCCGACATGTCCGACCTCCCGCTCAGCCTGCGCGAAACGCTCACCGAGGCCGTGCCGTTCAGCAGCCTGACGCTCGAGCGCGAGGCCCACGCCGCCGACGGGACTGTCAAGGCGCTGTTCTGTACCGCCGACGGCCGCCCCGTCGAGGCCGTGCTGATGCGCTACCGGGACGGCCGGCGCTCGATCTGCCTCTCCTCCCAGTCGGGCTGCCCGCTCACGTGCACGTTCTGCGCCACCGGCCAGATGAAGTTCGGCCGCAACCTGACCGCATCGGAGATCCTCGACCAGGCACTCCACTTCCGCCGCGTAAGCGACGTCGACCACGCCGTGTTCATGGGCATGGGCGAGCCGATGATGAACCTCGACAACGTCCTCGGCGCGTGCGAGCGGCTGCCCGACCTCGGGATCGGCCACCGCCGCACCGCGATCTCGACGATTGGCTGGATCCCCGGGATCGAGCGCCTGTCCTGGAGCCCGATGCCGATCCGGCTGGCGCTCTCCCTGCACGCCGCCGACGAAGCGCTCCGGACCGAGCTGATGCCGGTCAACGAGCGCTATCCGCTCAGTGAGGTGATCGCCGCCTGCGAGGCCTACTACGAGCGCAAGCGCCGCAAGGTGTTCGTCGAGTACGTGATGCTCGCCGGGGTCAACGACTCGTTCGCCCAGGCGGCGCAGCTCGCCGAGATCCTCGACCCGCGCATGTTCAAGGTGAACCTGATCCCGTACAACCCGACCGATTCGGCGTTCTCGGGCTCGAGCCCCAAGGCCATCGCGGCGTTCAAAGACGAGCTCGAGCGCCGCGGTCTCGACGCCACCGTCCGCCTCACCCGCGGCCGCGACATCGACGCCGCGTGCGGTCAGCTCGCGGCCCGCACCTCGCCGGTTGCGGGCGCGGCGGGCTGATCAGCCGGTCGCCCACGCCGGTTGCCGGCGCGGCTGGCTCATCAGCCGGCCGCCCGCGCCTCGCCGGCCTGGAGCAGCCGCTCGCGGAGCTCCGCCTCGAGCTCCGGCGACGGATCGAACGCCTCGAGCGACGGCAGCTCGTCGAGCGAGCTCAGGCCGAACAACCGCAGGAACAGCTCGCTCGTCCGGTAGAGGACCGCGCCGAACTGCGACCGCCCCGCCTCCTCGACGAGCCCACGCTCGAGCAGGGTGGCGGCGGCCGACTCGGCGTTGACCCCGCGGATCCGCGCGATCTCGGGCCGGGAGACCGGCTGCAGGTACGCGACGATCGCCAGCGTCTCGGCCTGCGCCGGGGTCAGCGTCGGGGTGCGCGGGTGGGCCAGCAGCTTCCTGGCTGCGGGCTCGGCCTCGGCGTGAGTCGACAGCGCCCAGCCGCCGGCGAGCTCGCGGAGCACGAGCCCACGGCGCTCGAACTCGTAGTACTCGCGCAGGCGCTCGAGCACGGAGACGACCTCGTGGAGCTCGGCGCCGGTGGCGCCGGCGAGCGCCTGGGCGTCGACCGGGTCGGCACTCAGGAACAGGAGGGCCTCGACCGTGCTCTCGAGCGGCAGGCTCATGCCGTCATGCGCTCCTCGGGATGGGCGGCGCGGGCGCCGTTCGCCGCGATCGTGATCTCGCCGAACGGCTCGTCCTGGGTCCAGCTGAGCTCGCCCTGCTTGTGGAGCTCGAGCACCGCGTACAGCGTGACCGCGATCGTGACCCGGTCGGCCTGGAGGACCGCGTCGTCGAACGAGAAGCTGCCGCGCCGCAGCAGTGCGCGCAGGTGCGCGAGGCGCTCGGCCACCGTCACGCGCGATCCGACCATGTGGCGGACGTCGACCGGCTCGGGGATCTCCAGCAGGCCGCCGATCGCGCGGGCCAGGATCGCCGGGTCGTAGACCGCGCTCGCCTCGGGCAGCGAGGCCCGCCGCAACGAGGGCGGGAGCGGTGCCGAGCGGAAGCGATGGCCCTCCTGGCCGGCGAGCAGT
Organism: uncultured Solirubrobacterales bacterium; assembly: GCA_963709205.1. GTDB lineage: Bacteria > Actinomycetota > Thermoleophilia > Solirubrobacterales > Solirubrobacteraceae > Palsa-465. The sequence continues at coordinate 37,849 of CAVPVP010000007.1, read as the reverse complement.
TCGCGCAACGCCGCCGACGCCGCCCGGTAGCGGTGGGCGTCGAGCAGCCGGGCCAGTAGCTCCTCCGCGGCCTCGCCCGGATCGAGCTCGATCAGCTCCTGCATGTCCTCGCCGGGCAGCAGCAGGCGGGACTTGAGCTCGAGCAGGGCGGCGATCAGCACCAGGAACTCGGTCGCGGCCTCGAGCTCGAGCTCGCCGCGGCGCTCGAGGTGGTCGATGTAGGCGATCACGACCTCGGCCAGATCGACCTCCAGCAGGTCGATCTCCTCGCGCAGAATCAGCGTCAGCAGGAGATCGAACGGCCCGGCGAAGACGTCGAGGTCCAGCTCCAGGTCGGCGATCCGCATGGCCGTGGCAGGCTAGCGGCGCGGCCGGACCGGACCGACGCCCATCGCCTGGCGGACGTCGACCATCGTGTCGGACGCGATCGCCCGGGCCTTGTCAGCCCCGACGCCCAGGATCCGCTCGAGCCCGTCCTCGTCCGGCCGCAGCTCCTGGTAGCGCTCCCTCACCGGCGCGAGGTACTCGACGACCGCGTCGCCGACGGCCTGCTTGAACGCGCCATACCCCGACCCGTCGAACGTCTGTTCGACCTCCTCCGGCTCGATCCCGCGAACCGCGGCCAAGATGTCGATCAGGTTGGAGACACCGGGCTTGTCGGGCGCGCGCACGACCTCGGTCCCCGAGTCGGTCACCGCCGAGCGGAACTTCTTGAGGATCGCCTCGGGCTCGTCGAGCACCAACACCGTGCCCTGGGGGCTGCCGCCGGTCGTCGACATCTTCTTGTCCGGGACCTGGAGGTCCATGATCCGGGCGCCGACCGCCGGGACGCGGAGCTCGGGCACGACGAGCGTCTCCCCGAAGCGGGCGTTGAACCGCTCGGCGACGTCTCGCATCAACTCGACGTGCTGGCGCTGGTCCTCCCCGACCGGCACCTCGTTCGCGCGGTAGGCGAGCACGTCGGCCGCCTGGAGGACGGGGTAGAAGAACAGACCGGCGGACACCAGGTCGCGCTGGGATCCGGCCTTGTCCTTGAACTGGGTCATGCGGTTGAGCTCGCCGAACGACGTGACGCCCGAGAGCAGCCAGCACAGCTCCGAGTGCTCCTGGACGTCGCCCTGGCGGAAGAAGATGCACCGCTCGGGGTCGAGGCCGGCCGCGAGCAGCGTCGCCGCGGTGTCGTAGACCGCCTCGCGCAACGCCGCGGGCTCGTACGGGACCGTGATCGCGTGCAGGTCGACGAGGCAGTAGATCGCCTCGCCGCGGTCCTGCCCGGCAACCCACTGGGTGATCGCGCCGATGTAGTTGCCGAGGTGCTTGCGCCCGGTCGGCTGGATGCCCGAGAAGATTCGCATCGCACGCCTCAGGCTACCCAGAGCAGGCCCGGGGCGACGCGTGGCCTACGGATCCGCGAGCAGGCGATCGAGAGGCGTCTGCGTCTTGCTCGGAGCCGGCGCTCGCGTCCTCTCGTTTCGGAGCAGATAGGCGGCGACGACGCCGCCGATCGCCCCGCACACGTGCCCCTGCCACGAGATGCCGGTATGGGGCACGACGCTCGACCACAGCGCCCCGCCCCAGATCACGCCGACCACGAGGCCGATCAGGAGCTCGAGGATGTTTCGGTTGAAGAACCCGCGCGTGAACAGGTAGGTGGCGTAGCCGAACACGACGCCGCTGGCGCCGATCGTGTACACCGGAATCCCGTTCGACGTGTCGGCCGGAGACACCAGCCAGGTCCCGATCCCGCCGACGACGATCACGATCAGCGTCACGAGCGCGAACCGCCTGGCTCCCTGAAAGGCGATGATCAGGCCCATGAACACGAACGGCACCGTGTTCGCGATCAGGTGCTGCCAGCTCGCGTGGATGAACGGCGCGGTGAAGATGCCCCACAGGTGATCGACGCTTCGCGGCAGGATGCCGTCGCTGTCGAGGTGGTTCGAGTCGAGCGTGTTGATCGCCTCGATCAGCCACATCAGCACGACGACGCCGCCGAGTACGGCCACGCCCTCGAGCTGCCTCTGCACGCGCAGAGCGCGGGATCGCTGGGTTACGCCGGGGGTGCCGGGCGTCCGGGGGCTCGGAGCCGTCGTGCTCATGCGTCGCTCACGACGTTAAGGATCGCAGGTGGCCCATGGCGGCGATGAAGCTCCCGCTAAGAATCGAGCACCGCGGCCGCGACCGCCAGCGCCACCGCGGCGCGATCGGGCAGCGACGGCGCGAGCACGAACTCGTCGGGGGTGTGCGCGCCGCCGCCGCGGGGACCGAGGCCGTCGACGGTGAGCGGGATACGCGGCGCGAAGTGGCTCGCGTCGCTGGCACCGCCGCGCGGACAGCCGATGATCGGCCGCCCGAGCCGGTCGCCGGCGCGCTCGAGCAGAGGTCGGGTGGCCTCGCGGGAGTCCATGCCAGGCCAGATCCGCAGCATCTTCGTCTCCAGGCCGACGCCGTCGAGATCACCGGGCACCGCCGCGCACACGGCGTCGAACGCCTCGCTGCGGTCGGCACGCATGTCGCACAAGAGCTCACCCTCGGCGGGTACGACATTGAACGCGTCGCCCGAGCGCACCACGGTCGGGACCACGCTGAGGCGCTCGGCGCCGTTCGGCTCGTGGTGCTTGGCGATCTCGATCGCGGTGCTCGCCAGCGCCAGCAGCGCATTCCGGCCCCGGTCGGGAGCGCTCCCCGAATGGGACGCCCGGCCGGTGGCGCGGACGCGCATGGTCCCGGCCGCCTTGCGCCGCACGACGACGGCCTCGTCGCCGTCCGGGGCGAGCTGGCCGCCCTCGAAGCACAGGCAGGCGTCGTAGTCGGCGAAGGACTCGATGTGGCGGAACTCGTGCCGGCGCCACTCCTCGTCGGTGACCAGCAGCACCGCCAGCTCGGCGAACAGCTCGGGGCGCGGCGCGAGCGCTCGCGCCACCCCCAGCGCCAGCACCACCCCACCCTTCATGTCGACCGTGCCCGGTCCGTACAGCCGGTCGCCGTCCCGCCGCAGCGGCGCGTGCGAGGCGTGCTCGATGACCGTATCCAGGTGCCCGAGCAGCAGCAGCCGCCCGGAGCCCTGGCCTTCGATCTTGGCGACCATGTCATCCGCGCTGCCCGGGGTTGAGCACGGAACGCGTTCGATCTTGGCTTTCGGGGGCAGGAACGCCGCGCACAGCGCGATCGCCTCCTCGGCCCCGTCGACGTCGCCCGACGGAGAGGACACCGCCACCAGCGCTTCGAGCTCGCGCACGGCCCCGGCGGCGATCTCGGCGGCGCCGTCAGCGACGAACTGGTCCATCGGCGTAGTGTCCCGACCGGGCGAGCTCGAGGACGTCGCCGGCGGGCAGCGTTCCGGGCCTCCGGCGCTCACGCACGTGGCGCACCGAGAGCTCGCACAGCGCGTCGTTGACCGGCGTTGCCACCCGGTGGAGTCGACCGAGCAGCGAGACCTCGCCGTTCAGGTAATCGGTCTCGACCGTCGACGTGCCGCGCGCGAGGCTCTGCCGGGTCGAGGAGCCGGCGCGTTCGCGGCCGGCGATCGGCTGCACGTCGAGCTCCTTCCAGCGGCCGACGACGTCGTTGACCTCGTCGGCCACGAACTCGATTCCCGCCGCGGTCAGGGCGGCTCGCCCCTCCTCCTGGGCGAGCTCAATCACCTCGTCGGCGACCGGCCCGGACTCGCACATGGCGTCGACGGAGTTGGCCAGGTTCGAGAGGAGCTTGGCGTGCTTGTAGCGCATGATGTCCGGCCGCGGGACCGAGCTGAAGTCGGACTCGCCGAGCGCCTGCGCGACCTCCTCGCACACGGCGTCGAGGCCTACCGGATAGCGGCCGACGTCGATCACCCCGGTTCCGCGGGTTCCGTAGGCCTGGACGACGCCCGGATCGAGGTGCGCGGTCGGGGACATTACGACCGCGCCGTATACGTTCGGGAACAGTCGTAGCGCCGCCCGCTCGTTCTCGACGCCGTTCTGCAGGCAAACAACGGGCGTGGTCGCGGGGACGGCGGGCCTGAGCGCGCCGAGCGCGCCGGCGGTGTCCTGGCTCTTGGTCGCGAGCATGACAACCCCGTCGCCGCTCCAGTCGAGCGCGTCGGGCGCATCGGCGACCGGGATCTTGAGCTGCTCGGCGGCGGCGTGCGGCTGCTCGAGCGTCAGCCCCCGCTCCCGGATCGCCTCGTAGTGGGCGCCGCGGGCGATCAGCGCCACGTCGAAGCCGGACTGGTGCAGCTTCGCGCCGACGACGCCGCCGATCGCGCCCGCACCGAAGATCACGAACCGCATGCGGTGCGGCTAGGTCATCGCCTGGCGGACGACCGGATGGCGGGCGGCCCCGGCTTCGTCCAGGCGTCTGACGGGCGTCGTGTACGGCGCTGCGCGCGCGATCTCCGGGTCCTCGGCGGCCTCTTTGAGGATGTCGGCGACGATCTCGGCGAAGTGGTCGAGCGTCTCCTTGGTCTCGGTCTCGGTCGGCTCGACCATCAGCGCCTCCTCGACGATCAGCGGGAAGTAGACCGTCGGCGGGTGGACGCCGTGATCCAGCAGGCGCTTGGCCATGTCGAGCGTCTTGATCTTCAGCTCCCGGCGCATCGGCTCGCCCGAGAGCACGAACTCGTGCATGCACAGGCGGTCGTACGCGGCCGGCAGGTACTGAGCGACGCCGGCTTCGCGGAGCTTCGCCAGCAGGTAGTTGGCGTTGAGCACGGCGGTCTCCGAGGCTTCGCGCAGCCCGGCCCCGCCGAGCGACCGGATGTACGCGTACGAGCGGACGAACACGCCGTAGTTGCCCTGGAACCCCCGCAGGCGCCCGATCGACTTGGGCCGGTCGTAGTCGAGGTCGTAGAACGGCTCCTTGCCGTTGGTCGTCGACTCGCGGCGGACGACCTGGGGCCGCGGCAGGTAGGGCTCGATCCGGTCGGACACCGCGACCGGCCCGGCACCCGGGCCTCCGCCCCCGTGCGGCTGGGTGAACGACTTGTGGAGGTTGAAGTGGACGATGTCGAAGCCCATGTCGCCCGGGCGGGAGATGCCCATGATCGCGTTCAGGTTCGCCCCGTCGTAGTACAGCGTCGCCCCCACCCCGTGGACGATCCGCTCGATCTCCTCGATCCCGGTCTCGAACAACCCGAGCGTGGACGGGTTCGTGAGCATCAGGCAGGCCACGTCCTCGTCGGCCTTGGCCCGGAGGTCGTCGAGGTCGACGTTCCCCTTGTCGTCGCTGACGACCTTCACGACGTCGTAGCCGGCCATCGTCACCGTCGCCGGATTGGTCCCGTGCGCGGTGTCGGGCGTGAGCACCTTGGTCCGGTGTTCGCCGCGGTCCTCGTGGAGCGCGCGTGTGAGCAGCACGCCGGCGAGCTCGCCCTGCGATCCAGCGCTCGGCTGGAGGGAGACGTGCGGGAGACCGGCGATCTCACCGAGCGCGTCCTGCAGGCGCCACATCAGCTCGAGCGCGCCCTGGGCGTACCGGGGGTCCTGGAGCGGATGCACGCGGGCGTGACCGGGCAGTCCGGCGACCCGCTCGTGCAGCTTGGGGTTGTGCTTCATCGTGCACGAACCGAGCGGGTAGAAGCCGGTGTCGAGGTCGAAGTTGCGCTTCGACAGGCGGTTGTAGTGGCGGACGATCTCGGGCTCGGCGACCTCGGGCAGCCGTGGCGGCTCGGCCCGTCTGGCCTCGGGCGGGAGGAGATCGTCGAGGGGACGCTCCGGGACGTCCGTGTCGGGAGCGACGAACGCTCGCCGGCCCGCCTTCGAGCGCTCGTAGATCGTCAGCGTGTCGTCGGCTTGCGCGGATCATGCTCGGGCTCCCACCGCCGTGCGCTCGGCTGCGATCGCGCTGCCGAGCACGTCGGCCAGCCGGTCGATGTCGGCGCGGGTGCGCCGCTCGGTGATCGCCACGAGCAGACCCGTTCTCGTACTCGGGGTAGTCGCGCCCGAGCGCGTAGCCGGGGTTGATCCCCTGCTCCTGACAGCGGCCGATGACGCGACGCGACGGGCGCGTCGAGCTCGACCGCGAACTCCCGCACGACGGGTCTGTCGTGCATCTGCGTGCACGCCGTCGATCGCCTGCAGCCGCTCGCGCGCGTAGGCGGTCCGCTGGAGCATCAGCTCGGCGAGCTCGACGATCCCCCGCCGGCCGAGCCAGCTCAGGTAGATCACGCCGGCGAGCGCGTTCAGCGCCTGCGCCGTGCAGATGTTCGAGGTCGCCTTCTCGCGGCGGATGTGCTGCTCGCGCGTCTGGAGCGTGAGCACGAACCCGCGCTTGCCGTCGACGTCCCGGGTCTCGCCGGCGATCCGGCCGGGCATCCGGCGCATCAGCTGCTTCGGTGGCGGCGAAGAATCCGAACGACGGCCCGCCGAAGTCGAGCCGGTTGCCGAGCGTCTGGCCCTCGCCGACGGCGATGTCGACGCCGCACTCGCCCGGCGTCTTGCAGCAGCGCCAGCGGCAGCGGGTCGCACGCGCAGATCGCGAGCGCGCCGGCGTCGTGGGCCGCGCCGCGAGCGCGGTCAGGTCCTCGACCGCGCCGAGGAAGTTCGGCTGCTGGACGATCACCGCGCTGACGCCGTCGTCGAGCGCGGGCAGCTCGGTGACGCCGTCCTTCAGCGGGGCCTCGACCACCTCCATCTCCCAGGCGTGGGCCAGCGTGCGCACGCACTCGCGCGAGTGCGGGTGCACGCCGCGCGAGATCACGAACCGCTCGCGGCCGTTGCGTGAGCTTGGCGACGTAGCCCGCGGCGGCCACCGCGCTCGGGCCCTCGTACACCGACGCGTTCGAGACCGGCAGCCCGGTCAGCTCCGAGATCGCCGTCTGGTACTCGAACATCGCCTGCAGGCCGCCCTGGGAGATCTCGGGCTGGTACGGGCGTGTACGGGGTGAGGAACTCCGAGCGCAGGATGATCGAGTCGATCAGCGCCGGGACGTAGTGGTCGTACATGCCGGCGCCGAGGAACGACACCTCGTCCTCGGTCGAGACGTTGCGCGCCGCCAGCGCCCGCAGCTCCTCGAACACCTCCTGCTCGGAGAGGCCCGCGTCGAGCGCCAGCGGCCGGTCCAGCCGAAGCGCGGCCGGGATGTCGGCGAACAGCTCGTCGATCGACGCCACGCCGATCGCCGCGAGCATCTCGCGCGGTCGGCGTCGGTGGCGGAGGTGTACTGCGTCACTGGTCAACGAGCGTCGCCTCGTACGTCCGCGGCGTCCATCAGGGAATCGGCCTCGGACGGGTCGGACAGCCTCACCTTCACCAGCCAGCCTTCGCCGTACGGGATCCTCGTTGATCGTCTCGGGCCTGTCGGCGAGCGCCTCGTTGACCTCGACGACCTCGCCCGAGAGCGGCGCGAACACGTCGGAGACGGCCTTCACCGACTCGACCTCGGTGTACGGCTCGTCCTTGCTGACCTCCGCGCCGACGTCCGGCGGCGTCGAAGAACACGACCTCGCCGAGCGCGTCCTGCGCGTACCAGGTGATCCCGAACGTGGCCGTGTCGCCGTCGATCCGAGCCCAGTCGTGCTCGGGGTGGTACAGCAGGTCGTCGGGATAGCTGGGGTCGGCCATTGTCACGCTCCTCTTCGTTGCCGGTAAAGCGGCTTGCGCTCGACGATCGCGGGCCGTGTCCGTGCCACGCACGTCGATCTCGATCGCGTCGTGCCCTCGGCCGGCTCGCGCGCGGAACGTACGCCATCCCGATGCCGCGCTCGAGGCACGGCGAGAACGTGCCGCTCGTGACCTCGCCGCCGCCGATGACCGGGTTGCCCTGACGCGCGATGCCCTGGCCCTCGATCACGAACGGGACGAGCTTCTCGGCCGTGCCTTCCTTCCGCGCCGCCGCGACCGCCTCCGAGCCGATGAAGCCGGTCCGTTCCTTGCAGCACCAGCCGAGGCCGGCCTCGATCGGGTCGCGATCCTCGCTCAGGTCGTTGCCGTACAGGTGGAAGCAGACCTCGAGCCGCAGCGTGTCGCGCGCGCCGAGACCGACCGGGGTCGCGCCGGCCTCGAGTGAGCGCGTCCCAGACGCCGGGGGCGTCGTCCGGGCGCGAGCAGCAGCTCGACGCCGTCCTCGCCGGTGTAGCCGGTGCCGCACACGAGCACCGCGGCGCCGGCGACGGTGCGCTCGCAGCAGTGAAAGCGCGACGGCAGGCTGCCGTCCGCGAGGCCGCGCACGAGGTCGCGCGCCCGCGGCCCCTGGACGGCCAGCATCGCGAAGTCTGTCGGCACGGTCGAGCACGTCGACGTCGAACTCCGTCGGCGTGCGACTGCAGCCAGGCCAGGTCCTTCTCGTGGTTGGCGGCGTTGGTGACGGTCAGGAACGCGCAGTCGGCCAGCCGGTAGGTGAACAGGTCGTCGAGCACGCCGCCGTCCTCGCGGCACATGACGCTGTACTGGGCGCCGCCCTCGGGAATCCGGCGCACGTCGTTGGACAGCATCCGCTGGAGGAACTCGGCCGCCTGCGGGCCCCGTGGTCTCGACCTGGCCCATGTGCGAGACGTCGAACACGCCGACGTCCCGTGCGCACCGCCATGTGCTCCTCCCGGATGCCCGCGTACTGGACCGGCATCTCCCAGCCGGCGAACGGCACCAGCCTCGCGCCAGCGGCCACGTGGCGGTCATACAGAGGAGTGCGACGTAATTCGGTGGTGGACGACACCGGATAGCAGGCTAGTACAAGCGCCAAGGCCGGGCCTCGGTGCAGCCGCGTGACTCGGTCGCCGGGGTCGACCAGGAACAGCGCCTCAATTGGGATGACTTACAAGCGACTCACCGTCAAGATCCGCGCGGACGCGAACGATCCAGACATGCCTTGGACCGTGGTCTCCGACCCCTCGAGATAAATGGAGGGCGAGCGCCAGCATTGTAGGGGCAAAGAGCACTCGCCCTCCGGGCCGTCCTTGGTCCAGTTTTCGTCGGCGGCCCCAGCGAACCGCTACTACTCCGAACGCGAGGACGACGGCAAAGTTAGGGGCGGCTCGATTTTGCACAGGTACGGCCTCGATCCGCCACGTTCTCCGTCGCGACTCGGTGGATTACGCGACCGTTCTAGGGCGATCGAGCATGTGATTGAGCGGTACCGTCAGGAATCGAGCGCGTTCGCTAGTGCTGCCGAGCTTCCCTCGGGTATCTGACATCGCCGCGCATCAGCACATGCCCAGCACCGGGACGTGGCCCCACGCGCGCCGCGAAGCGGCGCAGAAAGCCTCAGGGAGCTATCTGCTCCGTCGCGTGGTAGATCTGTGACACCACCGGGAACGCCGGCTTCTCGTTCCCGTAGAAGTCGACGAGGCCCTTCTGGTTGTACGGGGGGTCGGGGCGCGGATCGCCGCCCGAGTACTGCGGGAACGCCACGTAGTCCTGGAGCGCGAAGTACATCGCGCCCGACAGCCACGGCTTGGTGGCGAACACGTTCAGGTGGAACGCGACCGAGTCGGCCTGGAACTCGTACGTCCCGCGCTCCTCGATCGGGCCCTCGCGGTCGCCGTCGAAGCCGAACTCGGTGATCATGATCGCCTTGCGTCGGGTAGCACGCGCGGACCGAGTCGAGGAACGGGCTGAGCGCGTCGCGGTCGTCGTCGCCGCCCCCGCCGGCGTCGAACCAGCCGAAGTACTCGTTGAAGCCGATGACGTCGAGCGGGTCCCAGGCGCTCTGGCAACCGAGTCCCGGCCAGTCGCTGATCGCCATCCCGACCGGCCGGGTGGGGTCGAGCTTGTGGGCGAGCGCGACGGCGCCGGCGATGTAGCGCGCCTCCGCGCCGGTCGCCGGCGTCGGCAGCTCGTTGCCGATCGCTCCACAGCAGGATCGACGGGTGGTTCTGGTTCGTGAGGATGTTGTCCTCGAGCATCGCGTGCGCGTGCGTCAGCCAGCCGGGCTGGCCGAGATAGGCCGACTGGACCTGGTACACGGGCATCTCGGACCAGATCAGGATCCCGTCGCGGTCGGCCATCTCCTCGATCTCGGGGCTGAGCGGGTAGTGCGCCCGGATCACGGTGGCGCCGAGCTGCTGCACCCAGCTCATCAGCTGCGCGTCCTGGGCCGGGGTCGAGCGCGGCCCCGGTCTGGAGCGTCTGCTCGTGGAGGTTGACGCCGCGGAGGTTCAACGTCCGGCCGTTGAGCTTCAGGCGACCGTCCGACGTGACCGTGATCGTGCGGATGCCGCTGTAGGTGAAGTAGCCGCCGAGGCGCCGGCCCCGCGAATCGGACAGCGTCAACGTGGCGGGATAGAGCTTCGGATGGCCCGGCGCCCACAGCCGCGGGTGCGGGATCCGGACCGTCGCCTGCGCGGTCCAGGTGGCGTGCGGCGCGATCGTCGCCGAGCCGAACTTGAGCCCCTTGCCCCCGTAGATACCGGTCAGCGAGACCTTCTGCGGCGCGCCGGTCACGTTGCGCACGAGCGCCTGCTCCTCGATCGTCGCCGACGCACTCGGACAGCGCTGCACCGGCCTGACCTGTGACCTGCGATAGGTCGACGCGCTGCACCGTGCGCAGGTAGACGTCGCGGAGGATGCCGCCGAAGTTCCACCACCGCCGCCCGGGCCCGGGCGGCAGATCGGCGGCGGTGCGCCGGTTGTCGACGCGCACGATCAGCCGGTTGACGCCCGGCTGCAGGCCTGTCAGATCGAACTCGAACGGCAGGTAGGCGCCGGTGTGCGTGCCGATCCGCGGCCGTTCAGCCACACGGTGGCGCGGTAGTTGACCGAGTCGAAGCGAATGATCCAGTGGCGGTAGGCCTGCGGGCACGTAGCTCGAGAACGCGCCGGTCGGGGAGCGTGAAGTCCCGGCGGTACCAGCCGACGTAGCCGTTCATGCTGGCGAGCGAGAGGTCGTCGGCGTTGTAGGAGTTCGGCATCGTCACCGGCGACCAACCCTCGGTCGAGGCGACGTTGCGCCACCAGCCCGCGCGACGCCCGAGGTCGGCGAAGTCGGGACGGTACAGCCACTCGCCGCCGAGCAGGTAGCGACCGGTCTGCCCGTCGCGGTACAACGCGCCCGTGGTCGGCGGCGGCGCGCTGTACGAGGGACCCTGGGCGTGCGCGACGCCGCTCGCGCCCAGCGCCAGCACCACCGAGAGGACGAGCGCCCGCCGGATCATTTGCCCCCGGACCCCGGCTTCGTGCCCGCGGACGCCGTCTGGATCTTCACGTGCCGCGCCACCGTCGTCTGGTTGCCGGCGCGATCGGTGACCGTGACCGTGATCCTGTATCGCCCGGGACGGCGGTACACGTGCGTGATCCGGCGGCCGCCCGGCTTGAGGTGCACCACCGTTCCGTCCCCCCACTGGATCGTCAGCTTCGCGACGCCGGACGCCGGCGCGGGGTCACGATAGGACAGGCGGACGACCTCTTCTGAGCCGGCCCGCCTGGACCGGACTCGGTCATCTTCAACACCGGGGCGACCGTGTCCACGAACACCCTCCCGACCTTCGAGCCGGCCGTGAGGCCCGCCGGATTGCTCGTGGTCACGTACCAGGTGTGGAGACCGTTGGCGAGCGCAGCCGGGACCCGGAGCGAGCTCGCGCCGGTCTGCCCGACCTGGGCCCGGTCGAGCGTCACCATGTAGGTGAACGGCCCCCAGCGGCCGCTCGCCGGGGTCCAGCTGAGCACCGGCTGGGTGCTGCGCGAGTAGGCAACCATCTTCGAAACGGAGGCCGTGCCCGGCGGCTGGTAGAGCTGGTCGACCACGATCTCGCTCGACGCACCGGTGCCCTGGACCCATGCGACCGCGGCGTCTGCGGAGCCGTCGCCGTCGGCCGCGAGCCCGCGGGCGGCGTCGGTCGGACCGGAGCCCGGCGTCGACAGGACCTTCTCGGGGCCGAGCTCGTGGCCCGCGGCTCAACCGGACGCGGATCTCGGCCGGTCCGGCCGTGCCCGGCGTCTGCTGCCAGGCCACGAGCGTCGAGTAGATGCCGGCGACTCCGGGAACCGGGTACGACGGCGCGCTCGCGGGCAGGCTGTCGATCTGGAGCACGGTCCCGGGCGCGCCGTTGTTGCCGAGCTCCATCGCGACGACCGCGTCGGACGGCTGCCCGACCGAGGTCACGAACCCCTGCCCGTACTCCGTCATCGCGACGTCCGGGTCCTCGGCGCTCGATGTCCCCGGGCTCGACAGCCCGTCCGTCGTCACGGCGCCGTCGTACTGCGAACCCTGCAGCCGGTTCATGAGCACGCGCGTCTGCTCGAGGCCTCCGCACGACACGAGCTCCTGGAAGGCCACGTCGGCGTACGAGGAGTCGCCTCCGGCGCTGACCTGCGGCTCGCCGGCCGATACCTCGCCGCAACCCGACACCGACGGGACGTCGGCCTGCTCGTCGACCATGCTCGGGGCCGTCCCCCACACGCGGCGCGAGTACACGTGCCCGGTCTCGCCCCAGGTCACGATCGCGACGCCGTCGCCGGCGGTGGCGACCGCGGCGCGCCCGTGCCGGTGCCCGCGTCGTCGGCGGGGGTGACGTTGAGCGGCCCTGATTCGAGCGCCCACGCCCCGTTGTAGTAAGCGGCCCTGACATCGTGGCCCGCCCCGTCGGCGGCCGTGAACGCCAGGTACGCCTTGCCGAAGTTGCTCATCTGAAGCGACGGGTTGCTCGCGCCGCCGGCGAGCGCGTCCGGCGAGCCGAACGCGGCGGTCGTGCTCGCCGCGGTCGACCACGTACAGCTCCCCGCCGTTGATGAACCCGACGAGCAGCACTCCCCCGTTCCCGGCCGCGATCACGGGCTGTGACGACGCGCCGGCCAGGCCCGCGTCGAGCTCGACCGGCGGTTGGAAGCTGCCCGCCGATGAGGACCGAGACGAACACGTGCGGGACCCCGGAGACCGTCTTCGAGTACACGAGGCCCCCGGTGCCGTCCCGGGCGACCGACAGCCCGCCCAGGCCCGTGATCGCCGCGCTGGGACCGTCGATCACGGTCGGCGGGGCCGGCGACGGCTGCGCCATGGCCGGGCTCGCGAAGGCCGCGACCACGGCGAGCGCGAGCAGCGCGATACGCGGCGACGTGCCCTGCATCAGTTGTCGGCCGTAACGTCTGACGGCTCTACAACAACTAGAAACCGGCAGGGTTGCGCCGCTGGGCCGGCGCGGCTCGCGGAGTGTCAGCGATCTTTCAAGAACGACGGGATGTCGATCTCGTCGTCGCGGATCTCGAGCGAGGAGCGCTGGTCGTCGTCCATCGTCACGTCGCGATCCCGGCCCCGCCGGCGGGTTGACTCGCGGGCCTGGCTCGGCCGGGCGTAGCGGTGGTCGAAGCCGGTCGCGATCACGGTGACCCGCACCTCGTCGCCCATGCTGTCGTCGATCACGGCCCCGAAGATGATGTTCGAGTTCTGATCGGCGGCGCTCTGGACGATCTCCGCGGCCTCGTTGACCTCGAACAGACCGAGGTCGTGCCCGCCGGTGATGTTGAGCAGGATGCCGGTGGCGCCCTCGACCGACTCCTCGAGCAGCGGCGAGGAGATCGCGGCCTTGGCGGCCTCCGCGGCGCGGTTCTCGCCGCCGGCGTTGCCGATGCCCATGAGCGCGGTGCCCGCGTCGTGCATGATCGTCCGGACGTCGGCGAAGTCGAGGTTGATCAGCCCGGGGATCGTGATCAGGTCGGTGATGCCCTGGACGCCCTGGCGCAGCACGTTGTCGGCCTCCCGGAACGCATCGAGGATCGTGGTGCGGCGCTCGACGATCGCCAGCAGCTTCTCGTTCGGGATCACGATCAGGGTGTCGACGTTCTCGCGTAGCTTGCTGATGCCGTCCTGAGCCTGGCGGGCGCGCGTGGTGCCCTCGAACGCGAACGGCCGGGTGACGCACCCGACGGTCAGGGCCCCGATCTCGTTCTTGGCGATCTCCGCGATCACGGGGGCCGCGCCGGTGCCGGTGCCGCCGCCCTCGCCGGCGGTGACGAACACCATGTCGGCGCCCTTGAGCGCCTCCTTGATCTCGTCGCGGGACTCGGCCGCCGCCCCCTGGCCGACCTCCGGGTTGGCGCCCGCGCCGAGGCCCTTGGTCAGATCGTGGCCGATGTTCAGCTTGATGTCGGCGTCGCACATGGCGAGCGCCTGCGCATCGGTGTTGCAGGCGATGAACTCGACCCCTCGGAGGCCGGCATCCACCATGCGGTTGACCGCGTTGGTGCCGCCGCCGCCGACGCCGACGACTTTGATTACTGCGAGGTAGCTACCGCTTTCCATTCGTGACCGTCCGACCCTTGAGTTAGTGTTGAGCGTTTTGTGGGCAGTCGCTCTTAGCGGGAGTTTCGCACGTTATTCCCTGGAGTTGAGGGAAGTCAACGTTTCGGTCCCGGACGCAAGCATCGTTGCAGAACGCCCAACCCTCGACGGGCGTGTAAGAGTCGCCGATTTCTAACGGTAAAGCTCGACTTGAGGGTCAGGCTCCAGATGGCACGGCCGAGGCCTGCGACGGGGACGTGCCCTGGGTCGAGGCACCGGTCGCCGGGGACGCGGTCTGGCCGAACCCACCGGTCCCCGCGGACGTGGACTGCCCCATGGACGTGACCTGCCCCGAGCCGCCGGCGGCCTGCGAGCCGTTCGTCGCGAGACCCGCCGCCGACAACGCCTGCGAGCTGACGCCCGCGGCCGGCCTCTCCGGGTCGCTCACGTCGATATAGGAGGCCCCCGCCGACCCCGGAGCGGCGAGGACGACAGCCGCCGCCCCCCACTTCGCCGCGAAATCTCCGGCGGGCCCGAAGTAGATGCTCGGGCCGGAGCGGAGCTCAACGACGAGACCGTGCGGCGGGCTCGTCGTCACCTGGCTGATCTTCGGCTCGAGGCGCGGCGGCGCGTAGGCGAGCAGCGCGAGCGCGTTCAGCGCGTCTTGGTTCGTGACCCGCGACCCACCCGGGAACGACTGCAGCGGCACCGCGGGCAGCGAGCCGGTGGGCACATCGTGGAGGAGCGTGCCGTCGGCGCTGGCGGCGATCGTCTCTCCGCCGGCGGTGAGCGCACCGACGGGCAGGAGCTCGATCACCCGGATCCGCATGCCGTGCGGGAACTGGGTACTGACCCGAAGGTCCTTGACCACCGGGTAGGGGGCGACCGCCGTCCGGAGCTGGCCCAGGTGGACATCGAGCGTCGTCATGTTGCGCGCCGCCAGGCCGAGCGCCGACCGGATCTGGCCGGCGTCGGGGCCCGCCACGCCGGTCACGCTCACGCGCTCGACGGCCACGAGCGAGGAATCGCGCAGCCACACCCACGCTCCCGCAAGTACGGCGAGCGCGGCCAGCGCGCCCGCAATCAGCTTCACCCGAAGCCGGACCCTTCCCCTGGCGATGATCATCCGCGCTTCCAGTCGGCGGGGAACTCGACGGGCCCGAGCGCCTGCACCTCGGGCTCGAGCTCGACGCCGAACCGCTCCTTTACGCGCCGGCGACCCTCGGCCATCACCGCGACGACATCGGCGGTGGTGGCGTCGCCGTGGTTCTCGATGAAGTTGGCGTGCTTGGCGCTGAACCCAGCGCCGCCGATCCGCAGACCGCGGCAGTCCGCGGCGTCGAGCAGCTGGCCCGCGGTCCGGTTCTCGGCGCGCGGGTCGTCGGGATTCTTGAAGGTCGAGCCGAAGGTCTTGATCCCGGACGGCTGCGCGGCCTTGCGGCGCTCGCGCATGTCGGCAAGCGTCGCCTTGACCTCGTCGCTGGCCGCCGGCGCCAGCGCGAACGAGGCCCGGGCGACGACCTCTCCGGCGCGCAGGCCCGAGCGGCGGTAGGCGAAGCCGAGCTGGTCCGGGGTGCGGCGCTCAGTTCCCTCCGGGCCGGCCACGTCGACCCATTCGAGCACGCGCGCGAGCTCCCCTCCGTAGGCGTTGGCGTTCATCCGCACCGCCCCGCCGACGGTCCCGGGGATGCTGACGCCGAACTCGATCCCCGTCAGCCCGGCCTGCGCGGCCCGCGCCGACACGGCGGGCAGGCGCGCCCCGCCCCCGCAGCGAATCTCCGTTCCGTCGAGTTCGATCGTGCTCAGCTCCTTGTCCAGCTTGAGGACTAGCCCGCGGACGCCGCTGTCCGCAATCAGCAGGTTCGACCCCGACCCCACGACCCCTACCTCGAGCTGCTCCTCCGTCGCCCACGCCAGCAACCGCTCGAGCTCCCCTAGCGATCCCGGGCGCGCGAACAGCTCGGCCGGTCCGCCCGTGCGGATCGTCGTCAGACGGTCCAACGGGTAGTTGGGCTGGACTCCGGGCGGGAGCTCGGGCATCGAGACCAGCGTAGATAGCGGCCCGGCGGCCGCGTTATGACACCAGCGACCGGGACAGCGAGTCGATGTCGCCCGCCCCCATCGCCAGACACAGGTCGCCCTCCCGGAGCGTCGCCGAGAGATACCGCCGGGCGTCCTCGATCGTCGGCATCCACGCCACGGTCCGGCCCTCCGCGGCATCGGCCGTGGCCGCCGCGATCAGGTGCCCATCGACGCCCGGGAAGTCCTCGGCCCGCTCGCGGGCCGGGTACACGGCGAGCACCACCGCGACGTCGGCGCCGGCGAGGGCGCGGCCGAACTCGCGCGAGAGGGCGCGAGTGCGCGAGTACAGATGGGGCTGGAACACGGCCACGAGCCGCGCCGGCGCGAGCGTGCGGGCCGCGGCGATCGTGGCGGCGACCTCGGTCGGGTGATGGGCGTAGTCGTCGTATACGGGGATTCCGGTTTCGGTGGTCCCGAGCAGCTCGAACCGCCGTCGAGCGCCGCGAAACGACGCCAGCGCTGCCGCGGCCCGCTCCGGATCAGCGCCGGCCAGCGGCGGAAGCGGTCAGCGCCCCGGCGGCGTTGACGGCGTTGTGGGCGCCGGGCACGCTCAGGGACACCTCGATACCGCGCCAGTGAAAGCGCGATCCGCGCGGGGACATCGCGGTGTCGGTGGCGTCGTAGGGGAGCGCGCCGGGAGGGGACAGCGCCAGCAGCTCGGGTCGGTCCCACACGACCGCGGCCACCGAGGCCCGCCCCATGAACTCGCGCAGCGTCTCCTCGAGGTCGAGGCGAGAGCTGTAGGTCGAGTGGTGGTCGAGCTCCGCGTTGGTCAGCACGGCGATCTCGGGCGAGAGCTTCAGCAGCGAGCGGTCGGACTCGTCGGCCTCGACCACGATCCACTCGCCGCGGCCCCATCCGGCGTTGACCCCGGTGTCGCCGAGCTCGCCGCCGACGACGTATGCCGGATCGAGCCCGCACTCCCGGAGGATGTGCACGATCATCGCCGCGGTCGTGGTCTTGCCGTGGGTGCCCGTGACCGCCAGGCACCGGCGGAGCGACGCGATCTGAGCCAGCAGCTCTGACCGGTGGAGCTCGTGGCCGCCGGCCGCGAGGCGCTCGGGGTTGTCGGGCGGCACGGCGGTCGAGAACACGACCTCGGCGCCCGGGGGAACGTTCTCGGCCCGGTGACCGAGCACGGGCTCGATCCCGTGCTCGCGCAGGCGCTCGGTGTAGCTCGAGTCGGCGCGGTCCGAGCCGGTCACCGCGGCGCCGAGCTCGCGGGCGATGATCGCCAGCCCGCTCATTCCCGCCCCGCCGATGCCGACGAAGTGGAGCCTCCGCGCGGACCAGTCCTCGGCGGGCGGCGTCACCCCTCGCGCTCGAGCACGACGACCGGGATGTCGCGGGTCGTCTTGTGCTGATACTCGTCGTACGCCGGCCAACGCTCGGTCATCAGCTTCCACAGCTCTGGCTTCTCGTCGGGCGACGCCGTGCGCGCGCGCGCCTTGAACCGGTCCCCGCGCACCTGCACCGTCACCTCCGGCTCGGCGGAGAGGTTCAGGAACCAAGCCGGATCCTCCTCGGCGCCACCCTTCGACGCCACCACCACGTAGTCGTCGCCGTGCGTTCCGTAGATCAGCGGCGTGCTCCGCTCCTCACCCGACCGCCTGCCGGTGGTCGTCAGGATCAACACCGTCGTCCCCTGCCAGTCGTGTCCCTCGGCGCCATCGCTCTTCAGATACCGCCTGACATGCTCCTGGCCGAACAGCATCCTTCCACCTCGATTCGAAGGCTTTGCGGTGGCGAGGCTATCGCTACGGCTGATCGCCGGTCCCGCGGCACGCGCGTGTCGACGCCTTCCGCGGTTCGTATCGGACCGGCCGCGAGTGCCGCGGGCCAGGCGCCTCAGCCTCGCTCACAGCTCCTTCGAGGGTCCACCGGTGCGGGCCGCGGCGTCGCAGCCTCGCTCACAGCTGAGTCAAGGGCCCATCGATGCGGTCTGGACGGCCCGCCCGGCACGGACGCCTGGCGGAACGGCCCCATGGATGCCCTCGGGCGCTGCCCGCTCGGCATCCGACCTCGCCGGATCGGGCCGCGCCCGAGTCATCCGGCGGGCGGCCCCCACTCACCGGTCGCGCGCGGCGGCCAGCAACTCGTGCGCGATGTCGTGGGCCGCGTTCGGCCGGGCCAGTGCCGCCGACGCGCGCGCCATCGCCGTCAGCCGGCCGGAGTCGGAGAGCAGGCGCCCGACCTCGTTCGCGAGGCGGGCGGGCGTGAGCTCGGAGTCGGGGATTACCACGGCGGCGCCGGCGCGCTCCATGAAGCTCGCGTTGGCGGTCTGATGGTCGGCGGTCGCGTACGGATAGGGCACGAGCACGGCGGGCTTGCCGTAGGCGGCGATCTCGAAGATCGAGCCGCCGGCCCGGGCGACGACTAGGTCGCTGGCGAGCAGGGCCTCGCCGAAGGGCGAGATGTAGCCGCGGAGGTCGTAGTGCGGTCCCGGCGCGTTCAGGTCCTCCAGAGCGCTGAGGTCCCGCTCGCCGGCGGCGTGGAGCACGCGGAAGCGAGCGCCCGCGAACGCCTCGACGGCGGCCCGATTGATCGAGCGCGCGCCCTGCGACCCGCCGAAGACGAGCACGCACGACTCCCGCTCCCCGATCCCGAAGCGGGTCCGGGCCGCCTGCCGGTCGGTCGCGGGCCGCGGGACCGGCCGTCCGGTGACGAGGTAGCGGGAGCCGTCGCGGCCGTCGATCGGGAACGCGAGGCACACCCGCCGCGCGAACGGCGCGAGCAGCCGGTTGGTCAGCCCGAGATGGCTATCGGCCTCGGTCAGCACGAGCGGGACGCGCGAGACCACCGCGGACAGTCCCACCGGCCCGGCGATGTAGCCACCCCCTCCGAGGACCGCTGCCGGGCGGAGCTCCCGCACGATCGCCCGCGCGTCGCGCACCGCGCCGCCGGCGACCATCGCCGCCCGCGCCGCCTTGACCGGGCGGCCGCGCGGCAGCGGCATCACGTGCAGCGTGCGCAGCTCATATCCCGCGGCCGGAACGAGCTCGAGCTCGGCGCGGTCCCCGCCGACGAACGTGACCTCGGCGCCGTCAGCTCGCAGCGCGTCGGCCACCGCCAACGCCGGCACGACGTGCCCGGCGGTCCCGCCGGCGCCGATCACGATCCTCGGCGCTGTCAACTTTCGCTTCGGGTTCCGGACGACGCGCAGCCCGGGGCGAGAGATGTTGAGCAGCAGCCCGACGCCGGCGAGGAGCACGCACAGGTTCGTCGGCGCGTAGGAGATGAAGGGCAGCGGCACCCCGGTCAACGGGGCGAGGCCGAGGACGACGAAGATGTTGAGGATCCCCTGACAAAGAATCAGCGAGGTGAGACCGGTCGCCAGCAGCTTCGCATACCGATCCGCGGCACGGCGCGCCGCGCGCAGACCGGCATAGCCCAGCATCCCGTACAGGCAGACGACGCCGACGATGCCGAGCACGCCCAGCTCCTCGCCGATCACCGCGAGGATGAAGTCGGTCTGAGCCTCCGGCAGGTAGAAGATCTTCTGCACCGACCGGCCGAGTCCGACCCCGAACAGCCCTCCCGACCCGAGCGCGATCTGCCCCTGAACCGCCTGGTACCCGGCGCCGGACTTGGTCGCGGTCGCCCACGGATGAAGGAACGACGTCGAGCCGCGCCCGCTCGTACGGCTGGGCCGTGGCCAGCAGGATCACGCCGACTGCGACGATCCCGGCCAGCAGCGCGACGTAGCGCATCGGCATCCCCGCCGCGACCAGCAGCGCCGCGATCGACAGCGCCACCACGATCGTCGTCCCCAGGTCGGGCTCGACGACGATCAGCAGGCAGGCCGGGCCGGCCAGCACCGCGATCGGGGCGACGGCCTGCTTGAAGCTCCGCATGCGCTTGGGGTGGTCGGCCAGATAGCGCGCGACGTAGACGACGAGCGCGAACTTCATCAGCTCGGAGGGCTGGAACTGGATCGGCCCGGCGGCGAACCAGCGGCGCGCGCCGTTGATGTCCACGCCGAAGCCCGGAACGAGCACGAGCAGCAGCAGCACGAAACGACACCCCCAGCAGCCCGTTGACGAGCTTCGGCGTCAGGATCTCGAGCCCGCGGCGCGCGAACACGTGCATCGCGACCAGGCCGAGCGCCCCGAACATGAGGTAGCGCACGAACTCGCCGGCGCCGCTGCCGCCGCTGGACAGCACGCCGAGCGGCGAGGACGCGCTGTAGACCATCACCGCGCCGAACGCCAGCAGGCACAGGGTCGCGGTCATGAGGATGCGGTGCTCGAGCGGCGGCGGCACGCGCCGCGACGCCGGCCGCGAGCGTTTCGTCGTTCGCCTGCGCCCTGGCCTGCCGCCGTGCCGGCGCCGTGCGCGCTGCGGGCGTTCCGGGCCGGCGCCGCGCCCGCCATCAGGCACCCTCGACGAGCGCGCGGAAGTGGTCCCCGCGCGCCTCGAAGTCGCGGTACTGGTCGAAGCTCGCGCACGCCGGCGAGAGCAGCACGATCTCGCCGTCGCGAGCCGCGGCCCGCGCCGAGCGAGACCGCGTGTTCGAGATCACCCTCCTGGTGGAGCGGGACGCCGGTGCGCTCGAGTGCGTCCGCGAGCTCGCCCGCCGCCTCTCCGATCAGGTACACCGCGCGGCAATGCTCGGCGACGAGCGGCGCGAGCGGCGTGAAGTCCTGTTGCTTGCCGCGGCCACCCGCGATCAGGTGGATCGGAGCCGTCGAACGCCTCGAGCGCGACGATCGTGCTCGCGACGTTGGTCGCCTTTGAGTCGTTGATCCAGGTGACGCCCTCCTGGACGGCGATCCGCTCGAGCCGGTGGCGGACCCCCGCGAACGTGCGCAGGCCGGTCGCGACCGCCTCGGGGTCGACGCCGCCCGCCAGGCACACCGCGGCGGTCGCCATCGCGTTCTGGACGTTGTGCGCTCCCGGGAGCGCGATGTCGTCGACGCGCACTATCGGGTGCTCGTCCCACCACAGGTAACCGGCGCGATGCGAGACCTCGGGCCCCGGGCCTTCGCCGAACGTCACCCGCCGGGCGCACCCGCCGAGGTCCTCCACCCCGAGGTTGGCCGGCGCCACGGCCACGTCGTGGTTGCCCTGGTTGGCGAAGATCCGGAGCTTGGCGGCGACGTAAGCCTGGTACGTGCCGTGACGGTCGAGGTGGTCGGGGCTCAGGTTCAGCAGGACGGCCGCCTCGGGCGAGAACGCCACCGTGTCCTCGAGCTGGAACGACGACGCCTCGCACACAACCGTGACGTCGTCCGTGAGCTCGCCGATCAGCGACGACATCGCGGTACCGACGTTGCCGGCGACCGCCACCGGCAGACCCGCCTCGCGATACACGTGCCCGATCCACTCGGTCGTGGTCGTCTTGCCGTTGGTGCCGGTCACGGCGACGAACTCGTTCGGGATGAGCCGCCACGCGAGCTCGAGCTCGCCGAGTACTGTGAGGCCGCGGGATCGCGCCGCCACGATCGCAGGCGCGTCTTGGGGTACACCAGGGCTCTTGATGAGCGTCCTGGCGCGGGCGGCAAGGTCGACGCCTGACGCATCCAGGCGTACTTCGACGCCCGCCTCGCGAAGCCTTCCCGCGGCGTTTGCGAGCGCCGGATCGTCCGCATTGCCGGCATCCACACCGGTCACCGGGAGGCCGCGGGCCCGGAGCGCGAGCGCAGCCGCGACACCCGAACGGGCCAGCCCGACCACCAGATACGGCCCCGGCGGCAGCGGGGGCCGCGGTTTACCCACGAATGCTCAGGCGGTACACCGTGAATGCGATCGCGGCACACGCCGCCGCGACGATCCAGAAGCGCAGGATGATCTTTGTCTCAGACCAGGCCTGCAGCTCGAAGTGGTGATGGATCGGCGCCATCAGGAATACGCGCTTGCGAAACAGCTGGAACGAGAACACCTGGATCAGTACCGACAGCGCCTCGATCACGAAGATCCCGCCGAGCAGGATGAGCAGCACCTCGGTGTTGGTCATGACCGCGAGGCCCGCGATCGCGCCGCCGATGCCGAGCGAGCCGGTATCGCCCATGAAGATGCTGGCCGGGAAGCTGTTGAACCACAAGAAGCCGATGCACGCGCCGACCATGCAGGCCGCGAGCAGGGTCAGGTCGGTTTGGCCGTTGGTGATGAAGGTGATCCCGATGTAGGCCAGGAGCACGATCGCCGAGCAGCCGGCGGCGAGCCCGTCAAGCCCGTCGGTCAGATTCACCGCGCTAGTGGTTCCCGCCACCACGAGGTAGATGAGCACGGGGTAGAGCGGTCCGAGATCGATGCTCGCGTCCACGAACCGGAGGCTGATCGACTCGCTGACGTGCGCCTTCTGGGTCGCGACCCACCACAGCCCGAGCGAGATCGCGATCGTCACCACGAGCTTGGTCCGCGCGCGCAGCCCGAGCGAGCGGCGCTTGACGATCTTCGTCCAGTCGTCGGCAAACCCGAGCGCCGCACACGCCAGCGCGCCGCCGAGCACACCGATTGACTGCCAGTCCCGCGTGGACAGGATCAGGAACGGGACCGCGAACGCGATCACGATGATGATCCCGCCCATCGTCGGCGTCCCGGCCTTGGTCTTGTGTCCCTCCGGCCCCTCCTCGCGGATGTTCTGACCGAACTCCCGGCGGCGCAGGAACTCGATGAACTTGGGGCTGAGGAACAGGCACATCAGCAACGAGGCGGTGCCCGCGATCAGGACCCGTCCCGAGATCGACCCCATCACGCGTGAGCCCCGGCACCGCGAGTCGGCCGGCTCTCGCTCGTCAGCGCCCGGCAGACCGCCTGGAGTCCCACCGCCAGCGAGCCCTTGACCAGCACGATGTCGCCCGGACGTACGAGCTCCGGCACCAACTCGGCCGCGGCCGCGGCGTCCGGCACCGAATGAACCTCACCCCCGAAAGGCTCGCCGATCGCCTCGGCGAGCGGGCCCGACCGTGACCAGGAGCTCGACGCCGGCGTGCGCGACCTGCTCCCCGAGCTCGACGTGATAGTCGCGTGCGGTCGGTCCGAGCTCGCGCATGTCGCCGAGCACCGCGACCGGCCGGGCGTCAGGCGTGCGCGCCGCGGTCTGCACCAGGTCCTCGAGGGCCGCGCGCATCGACATGGGGTTGGCGTTGTAGCAGCCATCGATCAAGGTCGCCCCGCCGGGCAGCGTCAGATGCTCACCGCGGCCGGCGGTGAGCTCGAGCGCGACGCCGCCCTCCGGGGTCACCCCGACGGCGCGCGCGGCGGCGACCGCCGGAAGCAGGTTGCGCCGCAGGTGCGTCTGGATGAACGGCACCTCGAGGACCACCGTTTGGCCGGCCACGTCGATCTCGACCCGGTTGTCGTCCGAACGCGTCAGGCGAACGTCGCCGCCGTCGCCGAAGGTGACGGTTTGGAGGTCGGAGCGCAGGTGCGGCTCGAGCAGGGTCTCACCGGCGGGGACGATCGCGATGGCCCCGGGGCGCAGCCCGGCAAGCAGCTCGGCCTTGGCCGCGGCGATCGCCTCGACCGTCCCGAGAAACTCGAGGTGGACGGGGCCGATGCTGACGATCACGCCGACGTCGGGCTCGGCGATCGCGGCCAGCTCGGCGATCTGCCCGGCGGCGCGCATCGCCATCTCGAGCACGAGCACCTCGGTTCCGGGAGGCGCAGCCAGAATCTCGAGCGGCAGCCCGATCTCGGTGTTGAAGTTGGCCCGGGAGGCGACGGTGCGGCGGTGGGGCGTGAGCAACGCCAGCAGCAGATCCTTCGTCGATGTCTTGCCCGTCGAGCCCGTGACGCCGATCACCCGGGCGCCCAGCTCGCGGCGCCAGGCAGTGGCCAGGCGCTGCATCGCCTCGAGCGGATCGTCGGCGGCGATCAGGGCTCCGGGGACGGCGCACCGGGCTGCCTCGGCGTGCTCGGGCGTCGTCAGCACCCCCCACGCGCCGGCGGCGAGCGCTTGCGGGGCGAACCGGCCGCCGTCGTCGTTCTCGCCCTGGAGCCCGACGAACAGCGACCCGGGGCCGGCCTCGCGCGAGTCGATGACCGCGCGCTCGGGACCCGTCGCGGTGGGCGGCGGCGCGACGAGCCGGGCCCCTGCCGCCCGTGCCAGTTGCTCGGGTGTCCAGGTCCTCATGCTCTGGTTCGGGAGGGTACTGGCCGGATCGGGCGGTTAGGAGGCGGCCAGGACGGCTTCAAGGGTCTCCCGCGCGACCGTGAGGTCGTCGAACGGGATCTTTCGTCCGCCTTCGAACTCCTGCCCCTGCTCGTGGCCCTTCCCGGCGATGACCACCACGTCGCCGGGGCGCGCGGCGGCAATAGCGGCCTCGATCGCCGCACGGCGATCGGCATCCCGCTCGACGTCCGGTCCGGTGCCCACCAGGATCTCGGCGATGATCGCGTCCGGGTCCTCGGAGCGCGGGTTGTCGGAGGTGACGATCACCCGATCGGCCAGGCGCGTCGCGATCTCGCCCATCAGTGGGCGCTTGCCGCGGTCACGGTCGCCGCCACACCCGAACACGACGTGAACGCGGCCTTTGCCGTCGCCCACGGTCGCACCGGGGCCGTCTACCAGGCCGCGGGCGGCGCGCAGGACGTTCTCGAGCGAATCGGGCGTATGCGCGTAGTCGACAAGCACCGCAAACTCCTGCCCGGCGTCGACCGGCTGAAACCGGCCGGGGACGCTGCCCGCGATCTCGATCGCCGCCGCGGCGACGTCGATCGGGACGCCCACGGCCCGGACTGCGGCGAGTGCCCCGAGCACGTTGTAGACGTTGAACTGGCCGGGAAGCGGCGAGCGCAGCTCGGTCACCCCGTCGGGTCCGTGCACCGTGAACCGCGAGCCGGTCAGGTCGGTCTGGACCTGGGTGGCCCGGTAGTCGGCGTCGTTCTCGACCGCGAACGTCACCGCGTTTGGGATCTCCCGCGCCAGCCGGGCGCCGTAGGGGTCGTCGACGTTTATCACGGCGTGGCGCGGGTGGCCGTGCGTGAACAGCCGGCGTTTGGCCTCGAAGTACGCCTCCATCGTGCCGTGGAAGTCGAGGTGGTCCTGGGTCAGGTTGGTGAAGATCGCGGCCGCGAAGTGGATCGCGTCGGCGCGGTGAAGGTCGAGCGCGTGCGAGGAGACCTCCATCGCGCACGCCACGTCGCCCCCGTCGAGCATCTCGCGGAAGGTCGCGCTGGAGGTCGATCGCCTCGGGCGTCGTCCGTTCCACCGGGCGCTCGTGCCCCCCGACCACGCTCTTGACCGTGCCCAGTAGGCCCGTCTGGCGCCCATCCGCCTCGAGCAGGGCGTGAACCAGGAACGCGGTGGTCGTCTTGCCGTTCGTGCCCGTCACCCCGATCGTCTCGAGCTGGCGCGGTCGGGTCGCCGTAGAACGCCGCCGCCGCCGGCGCCATCGCCGCGCGGACGCTCGGCACTTCGATCTCCGGGACGCCCAGGTTCAGCGGCCGCTCGACGACCAGCGCAGCCGCGCCGCGCGCGATCGCCTCGGGCGCGAACTCGTGGCCGTCGCGGGTGAACCCCGGGACGCAGAAGAACAGCGTCCCGCCCGTCACGGCGCGGTTGTCGTATGCGAGCTGGGCGATTTCGATGTCGCCGGCGCTCGGGGGCCCGTCGGCGACCAGTTGGTCGAGGCGCATGTGGGGACAGAGGCTACCCGCGGACCGGACGGCGGGAGTGGCAGCGATCCCTGGCGACCCCTGAACGGCCAGACATCGGTTCGTTGCCGTGAATGGCAACGTCCGTCAGCTCAACATACCGCGGATGGTTGCTGTGGCTGCTGCGCGTCGCCCAGTGTCGCGAGGCGGGCGGCCGCAGCCGCCGTCACGAGTTTGCGTCCGCCACGCGCGGCTTGGTGGCAATCACGAGATCCTGCTCTGACCCACGGTTATGTTGGGGGTCGCCACCTCCGTATCTGGATCCTCGCCACAGCCGCTCAATCTGCAGGCCGCGGGCGGCGAAGCAATCGGACACGTAGTCCTCCAGGTAGAGGACGCCGTGCTCCGGTTCCGCCGTGTCGTATACCTCGCAGATATCCGTGTATCGGTATAGCGGCGTACCGACACGGGTCTTGGTCAGCCAGAAGCTGCTAATGCAGGTAGCACCTGGAGCCATGACCCTCGCGATCTCCGAGAGGTAGTGCTCCATGTCCGCGGGAAGCATGTGCGTGAACACGGACGCCAGGAAGACAAAGTCGAAGCTCGCAGTGCCGAGGGGGAACACGTAGTCGCACCCCCTCAGCGTTCCCGTCGGGTTGTAATACCGACTGAATACGTCAGCGTGGTGGAACGTGAAGTTGGCAGCGGCTCTTCCAACGGTCGCACGGCAATAGTTGACCTTCTTGCGATCGATCTCCAGTCCGACGTAGGAACCGCCATCGAGATGCCGCAACAGCGGTATTGCCATTCGGCCGATGCCGCAACCCACCTCGAGCACGGCGTGCCCAGGCTCGAGTCCTTGGTCGACCAGCCAGGCGACCGTAGCCTCTCCGATCGTGACGAACTCGCGAAGATCGTGTGAGCCGTCGACGCGGTCTGGGTCCTCGAACAGACCCAGCCGGTGGCGTGAGAACGTCGCGCTGCCCCAGAAAGATCCCTAGTCGATCCGCGAGGCGGCATCTGTAATCGCTAAGCCACGCATCGCTCCGCAGCCGCAAGCGATCGCGAGGATGTAGAACTGCGCGGAGGGACCTCAAGGACTGAGCGCGCACCAAACTCGCCGCTCGCACCTCGACCGCACCACCCATCGCTCGCGGACCTTC
Source organism: uncultured Solirubrobacterales bacterium (assembly GCA_963709205.1). Classification (GTDB taxonomy): domain Bacteria; phylum Actinomycetota; class Thermoleophilia; order Solirubrobacterales; family Solirubrobacteraceae; genus Palsa-465. The sequence goes on along the minus strand of CAVPVP010000007.1, from coordinate 10,936 downwards.
ATCGTCACGATCCTACTGCGCGGATCGGAGGTCGTAGATGCGGCCTTCGTGTCCGCGTCTCTGAGGAACAACGGCTGCGCCCCCATCCGAGCGCCGCAGACAGTGGCTAGAACTGGGGCGCATACCCGACGAGCCATTAGGCTATCGATAGCAATAGTTAGAAATGAACGGTGTGCCTGTCGATCGCAATCACAGATCGCCGGAAATTACGGTCGTAATACCGACCCGCGATCGATGGCGGCTCCTCCGAGTGGCTCTGGGCTGCGCGCTTGCCCAGAAGGACGTGGACGTGAGCGTCGTGGTCGTCGACGATGGCTCTGTTGACGCAACGGCGCGCGAACTCCGAGCGCTCGATGATGATCGTGTTTGCGTCCTTCGACACGATCGTCCGAAGGGCGTTTCGGCGGCTCGCAACGTCGGCTTGGCGCACGTAAATGCACCCTGGGTGGCTTTCCTCGACGATGATGACGTCTGGGCTCCGGACTATCTGGCAACGATGCTTGGCGCCGCGCAAGCGTCGGGGTTCGACACTCGGCGGGTCGGACTCGTGTTCGGCGGCCACCTTCTCGTGGACGCCGAGTGGCAGGTGACCGGCGTCTCACCGGCCCCGCCGCTGGAGCAGGTCCGCCACGCGATGAACACGTTCAACTTCGTCGGCTGTCCGTCGCGAGTGGTGCTGCACACCGAAGCGGCACGCGATGCCGGCGGATTCGACGAGCGCCTCTCGTTGCTCGCCGACTGGGACATGTGGGTTCGGGTGCTCGCCAACTGTGAGGCGGTCCGCTGTCCAAAGCTCCTCGTCGGCTACATGCTCCACGCCGGCAACATGCATCTGGATGCCGACCGCTTTTTAGAAGAGCTCGCGGCGATACAACAGAAGTACGCGTGGGAGCCGCGACCTGGACGGACCTCCAGTCGCGCGAAGCGCTCGGCGGCCGGCGACATGCTGCCGGCATATGTCGCCTCCGCATACCGCGCTAGCGGCCGGCGCGTGCGCGCCGCACGCTGGTACCTACGGTCGTTTCGGATGTACGGTTCGCGGCGTGACCTAGGGCGCGCGCTCGGCGTCCTCTTCGGCGAGCGACTGATCGATTTGTTGCGCCTGCGCGAGCAACAGCATGTCGACCCGTCGCTCGGGGGTTGGCTCGAGCACGTGCGGGAAGCCGCGGGGACAACGAAGGCGGGAGTACCGCCGATACACCGGATCTATCGCGACGGAGCAGAGGCGCACTGACGAGCCGACGCAATCGACGACGCCTGGGACCCATGAAGCGTCCAGTACGCCCGCTGCGGAATACGGGTTCGGTCACCCCGCCCCGAGCAGGTGGATGAACTGCGCCAGCGGGATGCCACCGCGCACCTCCAGCCGCGGGAGCGCGAGCAGTTCGTCCGCCCGCGTGGCGCACGCCTCGTAGGTGGTGACGGCGACCTCGAATCCGCAGGCTCCGACGAGGGCGTCGATCCCGCGGTCGCGCAGGCCGTACGGGGCGGCGAAGGCGGTCGGCGGTGAGCCGAGCTCCCGGGTGAGCGCCGTTCGGCACGCGGCGACCTCCTCGACTACCGCGGCGTCGTCCAAACCTGTGAGACGCGCGTGCGTGGCGGTATGACCGCCGATGCTGACCGTCGGCCGGGCAGCGAGGCGACGCAGCGACCCCCAACCCATCAGCGGGACGCTTTCGGTCGCCGCGTCCCAATGGTTGACCTCCCCCACAGCATCCGTGACCACGAATACCGTGGCGGCGAAGCCGTACCGCTCCAACAACGGCAGCGCGGCGATCTCGAAGTCGGCATAGCCGTCGTCGAAAGTGAGGACAACGGCGCGCCCCGGCAACCCACGGTTCGACTGACGAGCGTCGCGCCACTCCTCGAGGGTGGCCGAACGGTAGCCCGCGGACCTCAGGTATGAGAGCTGCTCCTCGAACTCGCCGGGCGTTGTTCGCCATCGGCGCATCGCCGGCGCACCGTCCGCCGCGACCCGGTGGTACATGAGCACGGGCAAGAGTGTCGTCGTGGCGGCCGCCGGGCCTGCCGTCCGGACGGCGCCTCCGGCCGGCAAGAAACGCTCGCGCACGTCGGTAGGGACCTCGCCAGCCGGTTGTGCGTGGCGGACCGTGGCCGGCGGCCGGCCGGGGCGGCGACCAAGCAGCCTCCGCGACACGCGGCGGTACCGCTGAATCCGGTAGTGATCCGTTCGAAGCTCCTCTTCGAGAGACAGCCGCCGCTCGGAGCGGATGATCGCCTCGATGCCCGCCGCGCCGAACGGCACGTCCCAGTCGAACCCGGGCGAGTCCGGGTCATCAACGACGGCGTGGGCGTGCGCCGCCACGAACACTCCGCCAGGCTCCAGCGCACGCGCGATCTCTCTCACGAGCGCCCGCAGCCTGGCCTCGCTCCCGGCGTAGTAGAGGACCTCGCTGCAGACGACGACGTCGTAGCGCCCGTTGAGCGGGTCGCCGAAGAGGTCGGCCCGGCGGAAGGTGACGTTCTTCAAATTCGCTGCACCGATCCCGCGCGCGCTCCAGGGCTACCGCTGAGATGTCCACCGCGTCGACGTGGCGCACGTGGCGCGCGAGCCGCTCGGTGAAGTGGCCCTCCGCGCAGGCGAGTTCCAGGACGTTGCGCGCCCCATCGGGGATCAGGCTCAGCGTCTGTTCGTACTTGGTGGTCTCGTAGGCGGACGCGTAGGCCCACGGGTCGGCGTCGGCGGCGAACAGGGACTCGAAGACGTGGCGGTCGTCGCGTGCTTGGGTGGGGAGCGGCAGCGGGGGGGCGGCGGCGCGAACGCCGAGCGCTGGGGACCCGAGAAGCGTCGGGTCGTAGCGGACCGCCGCCGGGGCCTCCGGGCCGACCACGGGCTCGCCGGCCGCGGTGGCGGCGGCCCGCAGAGCGCCGGCGGCCGCCTGCGGCAGCACGGCGGCGCGGGATGCGGCGGTGCCCGGCGTCCCGCCGGTCCGGTGGCCGATCCAGAGCGTGTCGGCGTCCCGGGCGGGATCGTCGCCCCGGCCCGCCGCCAGCGCCACCCGTAGCGGGGTGCCTGGAAGCGTGGCGGCCGCAATCACGCCCCGGACGACCGCGCGGCAGAGCTCGAAGCCAAACTCGGTGGTGATCGCCGCGCGGAGCGCCTGTGCACTGACCCGGCCGTCGTCCGCCGCGACGCGGACGTGGCCCAGCGCGGACCCGGCCAGGTGAACGGCGGCGATCGCCGTGACTCCCGGCACGTCGACAAGGTCCGGCAGTGGGTCGAGGAGCTCGATGTCCGTGGCCTCGCCGTCGGTCGGCGCGACGCGCGTCGGCGGCGCCTCGGGCTCCTCGGCCGCGGGATCGTAGAAACGACCGGCCTCCCACTCCGGCCGGCCCCACGCCTCCCGCAGGAACCAGGTCCACCCCTCGGCGGCGAACGTCTCAGCGTGCGTACCGGCCGGGTCCAGGAGTGCTTCGAGCAGGTCCCACGCGTTGGGCGCCACGCAGGCGTCGAGCAGGACGGACGCCGGCAGCACCCCGTCGGCCGCGGGCAGGGTGACGGCCGCGAGGGTGCGGCCCCGCCAGCGCGGCAGGCAGCGAAGCCGATCGACGCCCGCCGGCAGGACGACATCGGCCAGCGGCAGGTCGAGGTCGACCGTGCGCGCACACGTGCGACCAAGGGTGACGTTCACCGCGCCGGCGGACGCGGGAGCCTGCCCAAGCGCGCGCTCCTCCAGCAACGGCGGACCTGTAGCTCGGCTCCGGGAACCTCAGCCATGTACTCGATGGTCGCCAGGAACGCGTCGAGAGCAGCGTGGACGGGCGCGGGCAGCGACCACCAGGCCGACGGCGGTCGCGCCGCTCCGCGAGCGGCACCGCCGCGTGCAGCGCTGCGGCGACCGCACGCGGATCGAAGGCGCCGGCGGACGTGGTGTCGGCGACCGGCCGCAGTAGGTCGACCGCATCCTCCCCGGTGCCCACGACAAGGCCCGCGGCATAGCACGCGAGCGCGAGGCGCACCGCGTCACGTTGAGCCGGCGGCGCGCCGTCGGCGTAGGCCGGCGCGGGGTTGGCCACCCGTGGATCGGGTGCGTGGGCTCGGTCGATCACCCGCAGCCCATCGGCCAGGATGCGGCGGCCGTCGGCGGACGCCGAGCGCGCGCGGGTGCGATACAGGGCCAGCTGCCCCTCCCGGGACCGAAATCGCGCCGTCGTGCGCGCGACCCGCAGCCACAGGTCCCAGTCCTCACAGACATGGAGCGTCGGATCGAAGGCCCCGACGTCTCGCACCAGCGAGGTCCTAACGATCGCCGCGTGGACTCGCGAAGGGACAACGGGTGCTCGCCGCTGCGAAGGCCGAGTCCTCGCCGGCGTGGAGCACGAACCGGTGCTTGACGTGATCCCCGCGCTCGGGCACGCTCGTCCACCCGGCGTGCACGAGGTCGGCGTCGGGGTGCTCGGCCGCGGTCTGCAGGAACGCGGCAAGTGCCTCGGGCGCGAGTTGGTCATCCGCGTCGAGGAACAGCAGCCACCGCGTGGACGCGGCGGCGATGCCGGCGTTGCGAGCGGCCGAGACGCCGGCGTGCGGCCGATGCAAGCACCCTGATCCGTGGGTCTGCCGCGGCGTGGCGCGCGGCAAGCTCGCCCGTCTCATCGGCAGACCCGTCGTCGACGACCACCGCCTCCCAGTCCTGGTAGGTCTGAGCGCGGAGCGAGGCGAGCGTCGCGTCCAACGTGTCGGCCGCATCGAAGGCGGCCACGACGACCGTCACTTCCGGCAGGCCCGCCTCGCAGTCTGGCATCGACGAACCCATGGATGAAGCCGCCCAGCGCGCGGGCTCCCCAACGCGCGCCCCCAGCACGACGGGTCGCCTCATGCACGATCTGGCCCACCGCGCGCAGGGCGTCCAGCACGATCGGTTCCGCTCGGCCGCGGGCAATGAGCGCGCCGCGGGCCTGCTGGCGCCGCCACTCGGGACCGCGCCAGGGCCGCCGGCGCGTGTGCACGTGCGTGACCTGGGTGATCTCGGCAGTGGCCACCGTCTCGCCAGCCCGTCGCGCGCGCTCGAAGAATTCGAGGCCCGGGGCCACGCCGGGTCCTGCGTTCAGGTCGAGCCCCCCGAGTCGCGCAGCCGCGGTCGCGCGGATCCCGATCAACACGGGTGGGTCGCTCACCATCCGCCACCGTCCGGGAAGCAGCAGGCCGTGGTGCAGGCGACGCCTGCATGCAGGGGCCCGCGGCTGCGACTGTGACGGCCACGGCGTCGCCGTCGGAGTGAGCGAGCAGCTCCTCGCTGACGCCGGCGGCCAAGCGCGTCCCCGGGACGGCCACCCAGACGGCGTCGTAATCGCCGGCGGCGAGCAGCGCGGCGGCGGCGGGCCACAGGTCGGCCTCGTCGCGCAGGTGCAGCTCCGGCCCGGCCGCCGCGCCCCGCGGTGGACCCGGCGGCCCCCAGTGGGCCGGGGAGGAAACGAGCGCGACCCGCAGGCCCGCCGTCGCGGGCACGGGCAACGGCTCCCGCAACGTGCCCGCGGCCGCCACGAGCCGCGCCGCACGGCTGGCGGTGGCCGCAGTCCAGCGGCCGCGGTCGGCGCTCACCCGGCGGGTCCCGCCCGGTCCGGGCACGACAAGCGGGCGCGCCACAGCACCGCTGGCGACCAGGGGGATCTCGAGCGCGGGGCCGAGCGCCGTCGGTACGGGCGGGGCAGGTGGTCGCGCCTGGCCGCCGCCGGCCAGTGCCTGGGCGCCCTTGTGTCGCCCGTTGGCGTACAGCAGGCGCTGGGCCCGGGCGAAGAGCGTGAGCCACGCCGACCGCAGACGGGCCCGCTCCAGACAATCGAGCCCCCATGTGATGGCGGCGATCGTCCGCGGGCGCCCGACGACGCGATGCACCGCGGTCGCTATCCCACGGGTTGAGGCGAGCGGGCACGACGTCGACCGCCCCGGCGAGCTCGGGATGGAGGTCGACGAGCAGGGCATCGCCCCACCCCTCTTCCCGTGCAGCGGCCAACCGGCGGCCGGTACGTCAGCGCGTACTCATGGTCGGCCACAGCGTCCGGCAGGTAGCGGACGGCTACGCCCGCCCCCAGTACCATGGCGCCGAAGAGCCAGTCCTCGCGCCGCAGGCGGCCGAGGCGCTCGGAGAAGCCTCCGAGCGCGAGGAAGCGCTCGCGGCGCAGCGAGACGTTGCCGCTCAACAGGTCCGTGGCCCAGAGGCGCTCGCGGCGCGCCATCGCCGCGAAGTGGTCCTCCCACCATAGGCTGGCGGCACGGGCGACCCACGTGTCCTGCGCCGGTCGCGGCGGCGAGTAGCCGACGGCGAAGACGTCCGTCGCCCCGGTGTGCGCGGCACGGTGCCGGTCGATCAGCCCCGGGGCCGGGACGAGGTCGTCGTCGAGGAACACGAGCACCTCCCCGGTCGCGGCCCGTGCGCCGAGCGTTGCGAGCGCCGGCGGCGCCGGAGCCCCCCGAGCGCAACGTCCGCACGCCGGGCGGCATCGCACCCACCACCAGCCCGCCCGGCGAACCCGCGGGCCGGTCGTCGACCACGATGATCTCAAGGGCCGGCCCCGGCGCCGGCAGCGCGGCGAGGCACCGACCCAGGGCGTCCGGCCGGCCGACGGTCGGGATAATGACGCTCACGGTGACCGCTTGGCTGAGCGCCCTGGCGTATCGCGGGCCGGTGCCGCGATGCGGCGCGATGGGCGAGAGCGGCGCGATAGGCGCCGCCTCGTCACCGCCTTCCCGCACCGCGGCGTACCAGGCGCCGATTCCCGCCGGCGCCCCGCAGAGGTAGTCCGCGGCGACGCGCAGGCTACGCGGGTCCGTGTAGCCGGCGATGCGGCGTAGCAGCGCCGAACGGTATTGCTGCCACAGCCAGTAGGCGGTCATGAGGCGCTTCCGGCTCCCTGCGCTCCAGCAGAACCTTCCACATCGTGGCGACGATGCCCGTGCCGTATCCGCGGTACGCGCGACGCAGAGCGGCTGGGTCCGGGCGGTGGCGGTGAAAAACGTACGTCCCCGGATCGAAGACCATCCGGCCCCCGGCCTCGAGCACGCGGTAGATGGCGTACATGTCGCCGCCCGTTTGTGTCGCGGTACCGGCGTCGAGCTCGGGCGGGAACGGGTCGCCGAGGCCGAGGAGCACCGCGCGGCGGAAGATCATGTTCGCGCCGGACCCGACGGCTGCCGCTGCCGCACGGGGGGTGCGTCATCCAGTCGAACCGCCGTAGCCGGAAGCCGCGGTTGAAACCGCCCTCGAGCTCGAAGCGCAGCTGCGACGGGGTCTCGAACTCCCACGCGAAGGCCGGACCGGTAACGCCGTGGACGGTCGGGTCGGCGAAGTGCCGGTCTAGGCGCGCGAGCCAGCCGGGTGCGGGCACGCAGTCGTCGTCGGTGAACGCGACGAGCTCACCGGTCGCCGCGCGCAGGCCGGCCGTTCGGGCACGGTCCAGGCCGCGCCGATCCTCCCGCACGTAGCGCGCGCCGTAGGCCGCGACGAGGTCCTCGCATCCGTCGTCCCCGGGATCGTTGTCGACGACGATGACCTCGTGGGGCGGCGGATCGAGGCGTGTGAGCGCGTCAAGCAGGCCGGGTAGGTAGGTCGGGCGCCGGTGTGTGCACACGACGACCGACACGGTCCGGGCCGGCCCTACGACCTCGGAGATCCCGAGAAGGCGCTCGAAGCGCTCGGTCAGCGCGAGTTCGCGCGCGTGTTCGCGGGCGTCGGCGAGGGTCGCCTCTGTGAATGACCCGGGGTCCACCAGTCGGCCCGGCCCAGGGATCCAGGCGGCCCAGCAGGGCACACCGTCCGCCGTCGCGATCACGCGCCAAAGCGGCGCGGCCTCCCAGTCCACCGGGGAGGGCGTTCCATTCAGCTCCATGAGAACTGTGCGCGCGGGCGCCCCGATCCGAGTCACCGGCGATTCACCGTCCAGCCATGAGCCGGCACGAAGACGCCCTTGTGAATGCCGGCGCCGGCGACCGTAAACGGGTGCGCCCCGAGCTGGAGGTCGTAGGCATAGGCCCACGATCGCTCGTACAGGCCAACGTCGGCAACATAATCCCCCGGCGCGAGCTCGAGCCGCGGGAAGCGGAGCACCACCTCGCAGGTTCCCTCCAGGGTCCCGAGCGGGACGCCGCTGGCTTCTGACGTGAGGTCCGCGCAGATCGTGCCATCCGCCACCCGATCGAACGGTGACCACCGCGATCGGAGAGATGATCGGCTGCGGCGCCTTGATCTCCATACGGACGTCCATCGCCGCGCCGCTCCGGATCGTTAGGTCGGCGTCATGTCCGGCGATCCACACCGAGTCGATGGTCGCCTCCTGCGAACCGAGTCGGTTGCGGCCGAGCTCCAGGCCGTCGGTCGTGCTCGACGCGGTGGCGCGCGGCGTGCGGTCCACGGTCTCCGAGCGCATCGCGTTCTCGTATTCCTCGATCACCTCACCCGCTTCTGCGTGCACGCGCAGCGTGCCACCCTGGAGCCAGATCGCGCGATCGCATTGCTCTTGCACCTGCTCGAGGCTGTGCGAGGCAAAAACCACGGTCGTGCCGTCCGCCCGCATCTCCGCGATCCGGTCCATGCACTTCTCCTGGAAGCGCAGGTCACCAACCGCCATGACCTCGTCCAGCAGAAGCGCGTCCGGCCGCAGTTGGGCGATTACGCCGAACGCCAAACGCAGAAGCATCCCATCGCTGTAGGTCCGTAAAGGCGCCTCGGCAAACGCTTCAAGCTCCGCGAAGGCGAGCACCCGAGGAAGCGCCGCCCGCGCCCGCGCGGCGGTCATCCCGGACATCAGTGCCGCTGTGATCGCGTTTTCCCGTCCGCTGAGCGTCGCGTCGAACGCGTACCCCAGGTTCAGCACCGAGGCGGTATTGGCCGGCAGCAGGATCCGTCCACGCGTCGCGGCACCAACGCCCGAGGCTAGCCTGAGCATCGTTGACTTGCCGGCCCCGTTGGCGCCGATGATGCCGGTCGCCATGCCGGACGGGAATGTGCATGAGATGTCTTGCAGGGCCCAGCGACGATCGCGGGGGATCGCGCCACCGGGGACTCGTCGCCTCAGCTTCCCGCGCACGGACCGGCCCGCCGAACCGCCCCATCGGGGGTAGCTCTTCCAAACTGACTCGAACCGGATTTCGCGGCTGCCGCTCACACGTGATCGACAAAGCGCGACTCGACATGGGTGAATACGGCGTATCCGAGGACGGCTGTCACCAGGCTGAAAGCGCTCAGGGCGCCGAGCGTCAGCCATGACGGGCCGGGGGTTCCGAGCAGCACATGCCGGTAGGCCTCGATGAGGATGCCGATCGGGTTCAGACTCAGGATCACCGCGTACTTGCCGGGAACGTTGTGACGGCTGTAGAAAACCGGCGTGAGGTAGAAGACGAGAAGGAGAGCCACGCCGACAAGGTTCGGCATGTCCCGGAAGAAGACGCTGGCGGCGGCCAGCAACCAGGCGAACCCGGCCATCAACAGAAGCTGCAGGAGCACGATCAGCGGCAGGATCAGAACACTCACGGCCAGTCCCCGGCCCAAGCCCAGCATTAGCAAGAGAACCGGCAGCGCGAAGAGCACATCGACAAGCGGGACGACGATCGCGACGATCGGCACGACGCGCGCCGGGAAGCGCGGCTGAAAGAGGAGGTGCCGATGTTCGATCAGGCTACCGGTGGCCTTCACGGTGCCGGTCGCGAACCAACTCCAGGCGATCAGGCCGCTGAACACGAAGACCGGGTAGTCCGGGATGCCCAGCTTGAGCACGCGCGAGAAGACGAAGACGAGCACGGCGAGCTGGGCGAGTTGCCGGGTCAGTGGCCAGGCCCAGCCCAAGACCGTCATGTGGTGCGCGGCGTCCACCTCGCGGCGGGCGAGGTGCAGCACCAGATCTCGAAACTGCAGCGCCGACACGCGCCGACCGCGCGCCGCATCCCTGAGCTCGGCACCAGCCTCCGCCTCGACGGGGCGCGTGCGGCCGGCGCGGGTCAGGATCGGACCAGCCACAGACTCGATCCGGGGGACACGGCTGCCTCAGGCAGGATCCTCGCCGCTTCATCGGGGGCCACCGTCCATACATACGAGGCGAAGCAGTCGATCCGGAAGGCAGCGTTGAAGGCCAGGAAGGCTCGCCAGACGTAGGACTCGTTCCAGTTGCGGCCCTGACGCACCCACTCGATCGGGTACTCGAACGGATGGAAGATGTCGTGCACGTGGACCCGGACGCCGGGCCTCAGACGTGGCAGTACCTCACCGACCAGGAAGGGCACGTCGCTGCCGAACTTCGCCACATGCGTCGAGTCGATGAGCAGCACGTCTCCCGCCTGTAAACCGCTAAAGAGCTCCAAGCCGACGTCCTGCACCGGCCGCTCGACGACCGTGAGCGGATCTGCCGCGCGGACGAGCGAGCGCACGAGCTCCGGGTAGGGCTCCACCGCCACCACCTCCGCGCGTCGCTCAAGAACGGCGTCGTTGGCGTCGAGCAGCGCGGCAGTCGACCAGCCCGAGCCAACCTCGACGATGCGCCGTGGTTGTGACTCGGCCAGCACGCCAAGAAGGAGCAGGGCCTCCCCAGGGCCGAAATTCGGATTCTCGAACCCGTAGCGACAGCCGGCCGAGGGCCGGGCTCGCCAGCGGTGTGGTGGGGCAGCAGCGACGAGGCGCGCGTACGCCGTCAGTTGCCGTTGAGGGTCGATGTCGATACCGGGGATCTCCGTCCGGAGGGCAGCCGCGGCCGCGCGCGGCGCGTGATGCTCGGCGTCGGCGACCGCGACAATCGGCGAGTAGAAATGTCCGCCAGGCCAGCCTTCAGGCGCCACCGACGGCGGGGCGGCGGCGCGCCCGCGGCGTCTCATCGCGGCAGCATGCCCGGCGAGCGAGGAGAAACGGCCACTGAAAAACGTGAATCGGTACGGCAAAGTCTTCACGTATCTGCTTCGAGCTACCCAACTTTCGGCATGTTGATTATCGACCAA
>CAVPVP010000006.1:0-204231 GCA_963709205.1 uncultured Solirubrobacterales bacterium | reverse complement strand
CTGGGAGATCGAGACGTCTCCATACGGCGAGGCGCCCTTGGGCGGGTTGGTGATGCCAATCAGCTTCAGCGCCAAGAACTGGCCGGTCGGAGTCTCGACCGACAGCGGCGAGCCAAGCTGCAGGTGTTGGGCCTTCGCGTAGGCCTTGTCGACGAACGCGCCGCTGGTTCCGAGTTGCGCCGGAGTGCCCGGGCCGCCCGCCTGCCAGTCGACGTGGATTGCCTGGCTGGCGTTGGGGGGAACGCCCGTGACGTTGATGTGCGACCCGAACGCCTTCCCGTCCCCGGCGCGCACGCCAACCACGCCGGTCACGCCCGGCAGGCCCCGCACGGCCTGCTCGGAAGAGAGGCTGATCGGCGAGAAGTTGTTCGTGGCGGTGATCGCGTAGTTGGCGACAAATGCCTTGTTGACGCTGTCCCTGAAACCGGTCCGCAGCCCCGCCGCCAGCACGCCGACGAGGGTGACCAGCGCGAGCCCGATCATCAGCGCGGACGCGGTCGAGGCGGTCCGCGCCGGGTTGCGCGCCGAGTTGCCCTCGGCAAGCTTCCCCGCCGCACCGCCGATCTTCGTCGCCGGCCAGCCAAGGACCTTTACGAGCGGCGGCACCAGCTTCGGCGCGAGCATCGAGAAGCCGATAAACAGCGCGATCGCGCCGACGCCCACCGCAAGCAGGCGCAACCCGGTGGACAGGCTGTTGACCAGCAGCCCGACCAGCATCAGGGCGAACGCGCCCAGAATCGTCCCGTAGGACGCCTGGGTGCCGTACTTGGCCCATCGCGACGGTGGCAGCAGCGCGCCCTCGCGCGCCGCGGCGATCGGTGGGACACGCGTCGAGCGCAGCGCGGGCCGTATCGCGGCGATCATCGTGATGATGATCCCGACGAGCAGCGAGATCACGATCGTCCGCGTCTTGAACACGGTGGCCGCCTGGGGCAGGTTGATCCCGAACGACACCAGCAGCGAGTTGAGCGCCTTGGCCAGCAGCAGCCCGAGGAACAGGCCGACGATCGACGCGAGCGTTCCGATCACGAACGCCTCGACCAGGACCGAACGGAGCACCTGGCGGCGGGTCGCGCCCAACGTGCGGAGCGTCGCCAGCTCGCGCGTGCGCTGGGCGATCGTGATCGACAGGGTGTTGGCGATCACGAAACTCCCGACAAACAGGGCGATCCCGCCGAACGCGAGCAGGAAGTCCTGGAAGATGTTGAGGAATCCGCTCGTGTCCTTGGTCGCCTGCTGCGCCTGCGCCTGACCGGTTCTGACCTGTGCGCTCGGCCCGAGCAGCGGCTTGATCTGGTTCACGACCTGCTGGGGCGAGTACCCGTGCTTGGCGGCGACGCTGATCGTGTCGTACTGACCGACCTTGTTGAAGAGTTGCTGGGCCTTGGCCAGCGTGAACACCGAGATCGTGGCGCCCCCGAGCGAGGAGACGCCGCCGATCTGGACCGTCCCGGCGATCCGGAACCGCTCCACGGGTCCGCGCGCGACGACCCCGATCTCGTCGCCGACCTTGTAGTTGTGCTTGCTGGCGGTCGACGCGTCGATGTCAATCTCGTCCGGGCCGGTCGGGAAGCGTCCGCTGGTGAGCGTGAGCGGGTTGAAATGCTGGCCGGCGGGCGAGTAGCTGAAGGCGAGGCCTGGCGCGCCACCGCTCGAGATCACCTTCCCGTTCCGGCCGACCAGCTGGGCGGTATCGGAGATGCCTCCCGACGCGATGCCCGACCGACGGCAGCGCCCGCACCCGCGTCAACAGCGAAGCCGGCAGCGAGGGCGTCGTCGGCGCGTTGCCGTTGTTGTTCGACGAGATCGCGCTCTTGCCGGTGATCACCGCGTCGGTGTTCTGGTAGACGGTGGTGAACACCGTCGCTGAACGCGGCCTTGATCGTGTCGGTCAACACGAACGTCCCGCTCACCATCGCCACCCCGAGCACGATCGCGAACGCGGTCAGCGCGGCGCGGAGCTTGCGGCCGAGAAGTCCGCGGAGCGCGACCTGGGTCACGACTGCAGCGTGCTCATGACCTCGAGCACCTGGGCCGCATCCGTGTCGGTGAGCTCCTTCACGATCAGTCCGTCCGCGAGGAACAGGATGCGATCGGCGATCGCGGCGGCACGCGCCTCGTGGGTGACCATCACGATCGTCTGGTTGTAGTCACGAGCGGAGTCGCGCAGCAGTTCGAGAATCTCGCCACCGGTCTTCGAGTCGAGGTTTCCGGTCGGCTCGTCGGCGAACAGGATCGTCGGCTTGGTCACGAGCGCGCGGGCGATCGCCACCCTCTGCTGCTGGCCGCCCGAGAGCTCGGCGGGCCGGTGGTGGCGACGGTCGGTGAGGCCGGTCTTCGCCAGCAGTTCCTCGAGCCAGTCGCGATCGGGCTTCTCGCCGGCGATCGACAACGGGCAGAAGCACGTTCTCCTCGGCGGTCAGCATCGGCAGCAGGTTGAAGAACTGGAAGACGAACCCGATGTGGTCGCGGCGCAGCCGGGTCATGTCGGCGTCGTCGAGATCGGTGATCTCGGTGCCGGCGATCGTGACCGTCCCGCTGGTCGGCTTGTCGAGCCCCGCGAGGATGTGCATCAGCGTCGACTTGCCCGAGCCGGACGGACCCATCACGGCGACGAGCTGGCCGCGCTCGACGTCGAGCGACACTCCACGCAGAGCGTGGACCGCGGTGGCGCCCTCACCGTACTGGCGCTCGAGATTGCGCGCCTGAACGACTACGCCGTCGAGTGAGGTCCCCGCGGTTGCGGTGACTTCGGTTTCCTCCGCCGGCACGAATCGGTGTATAGCAGTCGTAACGCGTTTCAGTTGTGTCCGAACAGGACCAATCTCCGTTTTCTCACCAGGACCAACTTCTGGCGTCGCGCGTTCGTGGCCGCCGCGCGTTTTTGGCCATCACACGTTCGTGGCGGTCCGCGTTCCGTCACGCCGGCGTCTTCACGAATTGTTCACGTAGTGCGGTCTTCTTGAATTTGCCGGTCGCCGTGCGGGGGATCTCGTCGATGAACTCGACGCGCTCGGGCAACTGCCACTTGGCGAAGTGACTCGACAGGTGATCGCGCAGATCGTCAGCTGTGGCCTCGGCGCCGCCCTTCAGGACTACCACCGCCATCGGGCGCTCGTCCCACTTCTCGTCCGGGACGGCGATCACCGCGGCCTCCGCCACCGCCGGATGCCCCATGAGCAGGTTCTCCATGTCGACCGAGGAGATCCACTCGCCGCCGGACTTGACCAGATCCTTGGCGCGGTCGGTGATACGGATCGAACCGCGCGAGTCGATCTTGACGACGTCGCCGGTCTGGAACCAGCCGTCGTCGGTGAACTTCTCGGCGCCGGTGCCCTGGAAGTAGGCCGCCGCCACCCAGGGACCGCGAACCTCGAGCTCGCCGATCGCCTCGTCGTCCCAGGGGATCAGCTCGCCGTCGTCGCCGCGCGCGCGGATGTCGACGAACGGCGCCGGAATGCCCTGCCGCGCGCGATAGTCGAACTGCTCATCGGGCGAGGCATCGTCGAGCTCGGGAGGCACTATCGACGTGCTCGCCAGCGGAGAGGTCTCGGTCATGCCCCATCCCTGGACGATGAAGAGATCGTGCCGCTGGTAGCCCTCGATCATGCTCTTGGGCACGGCCGAGCCGCCGACGAGCAGGCGGCGCACCGAGCTCAGGTCCCACCGCTCGGGCTCGTCCTCGATCGCCTTGAGCATCGCCATCCAAACGGTCGGCACGCCAGCGGTGAGCGTGACCTTCTCCTCGGCGAGGAGGTCGAGGACGCTCTCAGCGTCGAGCTTCGGGCCGGGAAGGACGAGCGAGGCCCCCGTCATCGTCGCCGTGTAGGGGATGCCCCAGGCGTTGGCGTGGAACATCGGGACGACCGGCAGCACGGTGTCGCGCGAGGAGATGTTCATCGCGTCGGGCAGCGCCGCGCCCATCGAGTGCAGTACGAGCGCGCGATGCGAGTAGAGGACGCCCTTCGGGCGGCCGGTCGTGCCCGACGTGTAACAGATCGCGGCCGCTCGCCGCTCGTGCGGGGCCGGCCACTCGAGGGGATCGGCGCCGTCGATCAGCGACTCGTACGCGATCGCTCCATCGGGAAGCTCGCCCGAGGCCGACACGACGATCACGTGCTCGAAGTCGTGGGAGGAGCGGAACGAGTCGAGCACCGGCAGCAGGGACTCGTCGACGACGATCGCGCGGTCCTCGGCGTCGCCGGCGATGAACGCGAGCTCGTCGGGGTGCAGGCGCGGGTTCAACGTGTGCACCACGGCCCCCATCGAGGGCACGCCGTAGTAGGCCTCGAGGTGCTCGGGCTGATTCCACATCAGCGTGCCGACCCGGTCCCCCTCGCCTATGCCGAGGTCTCGCAGTGCGGCGGCGAGGCGGCGGGCACGGCGGGCGCAGTCGCCCATCGTCGTGCGGTGGACGTTGCCGTCGGGTCGTCTGTAGACCACCTTGCGCTGCGGCGTGAGCTGCTCGGCGCGCTCGATGATCGTGGTCAGCGACAGCGGGTAGTCGTCCATCATCAGCCCG
Source organism: uncultured Solirubrobacterales bacterium (assembly GCA_963709205.1). GTDB lineage: Bacteria > Actinomycetota > Thermoleophilia > Solirubrobacterales > Solirubrobacteraceae > Palsa-465. The sequence goes on along the minus strand of CAVPVP010000006.1, from coordinate 199,709 downwards.
TACAGCAGCGGCTCGCCCATGGTCTCCTCCTTGGGGTATACGTCCCCCTACAGGATGACGCGCCGGGGTTTCTGATGCCAGTTGGCACCGACTGGCCGGCCAGCCAGCCAGACAGGCGCTGGCGCGGATGGGTTTCTCGGTCGGCTAGGCGCTGTCGGCGACGAGGGCGGTGAAGAAGTCGATGTCCTCGCGCTGGAGCTGACAGATCTCGAGCCAGTGACCGAGCTCCGCGGTGGTGTCGACGTAGCCGGCGCGGACGCGACCCGGGATCAGCACGGTGTAGTCGACCTTCAACCCGGACGCCGCGAGCAGCCCGCCGAGCCGCCCCCACTCGTCGTCGCCGGGAGCCGTGAACGTCGCGATGTGATGGAAACGGACCGCGAACGAGCCGTCCGGCGGGAGCACTCGGGTGTAGAAGTCGATCTCGCCGGCCACCGGCTCGATCAGCTCGACGATCAGGCCGCCGCGGGCGCCCGCGGCCTTGACCTCCCAGGGTGCCGGCGTGTCGCCGACGAGGAACGTGGCGGTGTCGGACGGGAGATGAAGGCAGTGCTCGAGGCCGAAGCGCTCGGCGATGAAGTCGATGCCACGGTCGAGGTCGGTGGTCACGTAGCCGAATTGCCACACGTTGGCGAGCAAGTCGGCCAGAGCATCGACCGGCCGGTGGTTCGCGAACAGATCGGCGCCGCTGTTCACGCCACGAGCTGCTCGCTGCGCCCGGCCCGGAGCTGGCCACCGGCGCCCGAGTCGAGGTAATCGGCGAGCCGCGCGGCGAGCGCCATGATCGTCAGCGACGGGTTCACCGACAGCGTCCGCGGGTGCAGCGAGCTGTCCCCGACGTACAGCCGCTTGACCTCGTGCGACTGGCCGTGGGTGTCGACGACGGAGGTCGCGGGATCGGCGCCCATCCGGCAGCTCCCCTGCATGTGGGTGGTGGCGAGCCCCGACCACAGGATCCGGGTGGCGCCGGCTGCCTCGAGCACGCGGGTCGAGAACGCGCGCGCGTTGTTGATGCGCTCGAGCTCGCCCGGCTGGAAGTCCGACAGGAACAGCTCGTTGCCGTTCTCGTCCAACGTGACGGTCGCGTTGTTGTCGTCGTTGGACATGTTGAGAAGCCCGATCCAGTGCCGGTACTTCTTGGCGGCGTCGACGAGCGGCTGCCCCCACATCGGCCCGTTCTCGTCGCACAGGCTGGCCGCGAACCCGATCGGGTCCTGAACCGTCGCCGCCTCGACGGCGAACCCGCCGTCCTCGTCGGCGGCGAAGTCATAGCAGTGCCCGGTGATCGGGGCGACCATGTGGGCGTCCTGGGCCTGGTCGAACAGCCCGAACACGAATTGCGCCGGGTGCAGGCCGAGGTGCCTGCCGATGTTCGGGTTGGGCACCTGCGAGCGCATCATGACCTGCGGCGTGCGCAACGATCCGGCGGCGACCACGACGACGTCGGCCTCGACGCGGTGGGTTTCACCGAAGGCATCGGTGTACTCGACCCCGGTCGCCTCGGGCCCGTCGCCCCGGTCCTCGATCACCACCCGCTCGACGAACGAGTTCGGCCGCAGCGCGAGCGCCCCCGACACCACGTTCCGCTGGATGTAGGTGTTCATCGTCGACTTGCCCGCGTTGGTCGGACACCCCTGCAGACACGAGCCGCACTGCTCGCAGTTCTCGTCGACGTAGGCGGTGACCGGCTCGAGCGTCGCGCCGACCGCCTCGAAGCCGCGCTTGGCGGTCTGCACGCACCGCTTCAGGTCCCAATCGGTGGACCGGTCGCGGACGCCGAGGTACTGCTCGACGCTGTCGTAGTAGGGATCGAGATCGGCGCACGAGATCGGCTCGCCGCGGTCGTTGCACAGCCCCGTGGCCGCGTGCCACTTGTCGAGCTCGCGCTGGGTCGCCCGCAACGCGACCTTCGTGTTGATCGTCGTGCTCCCGCCGACGCAGCGCCCACTGATCAACGCAATCGGGCCGAGCCCGGGATCGCCCGCCGGAAAGGCGAAGCCCAGAGGCCACCAGTAGTCGTGGGAGGCCCGGCTTTCCCACCGCATGAAATCGGCCGCGACGTAGTGCCCGCCGGCCTCGAGCAGCAGCACCGACCGGCCGCGCTCGGCGAGGTCGCCGGCCAGGACGCCGCCGCCCGCGCCCGAACCCACCACGACGACCTCGAAGCGCTCGCTCACGCCACCCCCAGGTATGACCAGTCCTTCTTGATCCGCATCGCGAGCGGAGAGTGGAAGTCGATCTCCTCGTACGCGCTCGGACCATTCGCGCCGGGGGCGACGAAGTCGCTGTAGAAGGCCTCGACCGCGAGGGCCCGGATCAGCTGGAAGGCGGGCGTCGAGGAGTGAGGTCGGAGCGCGTCGGCGCCACCGGGAGCGGCGTCCGCGAGCGCATCGATCGACTGCGTCACGGCCTCGCGCACGGGCGCGGGCATCTCCGACATGATCGCGTCGATGTAGACGACCGGCCCGACGCGACTGGATCCGGGCACGATCGTCTCGCACAGGAACTCGAGCAAGGCCCCACGGCGCTCGTCGAGGTTGCGCAGAGCCGTCGTCACCGGCGCGACTCTACGCTTCCCGAACGCCTGCCCGCTTGCCGGTGCGGGCGCGGATGGTTGTCGATGCGTGCATGGCAAAGGGGTGGCATCCTGCACCAAGTGGTCTCTTTCGTAAGTACGGCGACACCGAGAGTGGTCACCGGCGGCGACTGGCAAGGACACAGGACCGAAGGTGTGCCCCTGGCACATCGAGGTCCGAGGACGCCGCCAGGCGTCGTCCGGAGGCCGCTCGAATGTCGTCGTATTTGCGAAAGGGGCCACTAGTTATGGGTGCCACCGCGACCACCGACAGGATCAGCGCGCTCGCCGACCTGATCGTCCGGTTCGGCGCAAACGTTCAACCCGGTCAGGTCGTCTCCCTGAGTTCGGCGCCCGGGAAGGAGCCGCTCGCGCGCGCGGTCGCGGAGGCCGCCTACAAGGCGGGCGCCAAGTTCGTGGACCTGTCCGTGTTCGACATTTACCTCAAGCGCGCCCGCGCGCTGTACGCGGCTCCGGACACGCTCGGGTTCGTGCCTTCCTGGTACGGCAAGCGGATGCTCGCGATCGCCGAGCAGCGCGGTGCGAATATCGCGCTCACCGGTCCGGTCGCCCCCCACGTCATGGACGATGTCGACCCGTCGCTCCTGGGCAGGGACCTGCTGCCGGCGCTGCGGGAATCGATAGAGATCGTCAACCAGCGGACGACGAACTGGACGGCGGCGCCCTGCCCGACCCCGGCGTGGGCAGAGCTCGTGCACCCGGACCTCGCGCCCGACGAGGCGTTCGAGCGCCTGTGGCGCGAGGTCGCGCACGCATGCCGGATCGACGACGACGACCCCGTGGCCGCGTGGGAGAAGCGAATGGACCGGTTGACCGCGGCCGCGCGCAAGCTCGACGGTCTCCGCCTCGACGCCGTGCGGTTCGAGGGGCCAGGGACCGATCTCACCGTCGGGGTGCTCCCGTCGAGCAGGTGGTTCTGCGCCCGGATCGAGACCGTCGACGGCATCGTCCACGCGCCGAACCTGCCGACCGAGGAGGTGTTCACCACCCCCGACCCCGCACGCGTAAACGGCTACGTCGCCTCGACCAAGCCGCTGTTCGTGTCCGGCGTGCTCGTAACCGGCCTGCGCGTGCGGTTCGAGGAGGGGAACGCGGTCGAGATCGAGGCCGACCAGGGCGGGGATACGTTGCGCGCTCTGTCGCGGCGCGACCCGGGCGCCTCGCGGCTCGGGGAGGTCGCCCTCGTCGATCGCGAGAGCCGGGTCGGCAACCTCGACACGGTGTTCTTCGACACCCTCCTCGACGAGAACGCCGCGAGCCACATCGCGCTCGGGGAGGGGCTCGACTTCACCGTGCGCGACCCGGCGGACCACGAGCGGCTCAACCGCTCAGAGATCCACATCGACTTCATGATCGGATCGAACGACGTCGCGGTCACGGGTATCGAGTCCGGCGGCCGCGAGGTGCCGCTCCTCCGGGACGGTGTTTGGCAGTTGTGAGTAGCGCCGCTGCCCCGCGACGGTGTTTGGCAGTTGTGAGTAGCGCTACGCTTGGCCGGCCTTACGGAGAGGTGCCGGAGCGGTTGAACGGGCGCGACTGGAAATCGCGTAACGGGGGTTGACCTCGTTCGGGGGTTCGAATCCCCCCCTCTCCGCTGGCTGGCTGTCTGTCCAGATCGAGGGGCGACCCGTCGGGTCCCGGTCCGCGTCGCCGCCATCCGAACACACCGTCCGCGGCCATCCGGCCGCACGATCTGCGGGCCATCCGACCGCACGGTCCGCCGCCATCCGACCGCACGGTCCGCCGCCATCCGACCGCACGGTCCGCCGCCATCCGACGGCCCGGTTCCGCGGGCATCCGACCGCAATTTCTAAGCTCTTTGCGGCTTATCAACCCCCCACCTGGGGGGCCGAGCCGCTATTTAAATAGATAGACGCCCACGTCCGTGGGTATGTCAGCGCTCACAAAAGCGGTCCGTGGGAGCGGATGGAGGAGAGGATTAGAGGGAGTTTGGAGTCGTGCAACGGCGGTAGTCCGCCTTATGCGGGCTCGACGTCCGGCTGCCTATACGTCCAGCCGGGACCGGCGGTTTTCACGGCTGGCCCAAATCCGGTCGACCGGATCTACAACTTGCACAAATGTTCGGCGGGCGCTTCCGTTCCGCGAACCCAAGAGTTAGCATCCACACAGGGGCATGAGGGGAACTACTGATTCTCGTCCAGCACTAAGACTCGTAGAACCGGCGGTAGGCCAGCCGGTCGAGTTCACTTGGTTCTGTGGACATTGCGCGGCGCCCGCCCGGGGCGATCAGCCGCCGACGCCGTTGGCGCGCGTCTGCCGCTCGTGCGGGCTCGGGGTCATGCTCGAGACGCGATCGGACATCGTCCCCAGCCACCGCGACGCGTTCCTCGTGATCGACAGCTCGCTCCTCGTCCAAGCCATGTCCTGGCGGGCCGAGACGGTGCTCGGCGTGACCGAGGACAGCGCGGTGAACCGCCCCGTCGTCCAGTTGCTCGTCCCCGCCGACGCCGAGGCCGGCCGCCCGGCCCGCTTCGCCGCCGCGCTGGTGGAGGCGGCTGCCGGCGCCGACGAGCCCGTGAGCGCGTTCGTCCGCCCCTGGAACACGTTCGGCGTCCGCCTCCGGGCCCGCGTGGCCTCGTGCGGACCACCGCGCGCCGCGCTCGTGGTCCTCGAGGACCAGCAGGCCCGCCCCCTGCGGGTCGTCAGCTAGCGGCCGCGCGGCGATCTAAGCGCCCGCTGGCGGGAGCACCTCGGGGGCGCCGTACGCTACGAGCGGCGTCGGAAAGCGGACCGACCCGTCCACCTGCTGCCCGTTCTCGAGCAGCGCGATGATCGTCCGCCCGACCGCGACCGCCGTCCCGTTCAGGGTGTGGACGTGCTCGGGGCGTCCCTCCGCCGGCCGGTAGCGGATGCCGAGCCGGCGGGCCTGGTAGTCGGTGGTGTCCGACGTCGAGGTCAGCTCGCGGTAGCGGCCCTGGCCGGGCAGCCAGGCCTCGCAGTCGTACTTCTTGGCCGCCGAGGCTCCGAGATCGTTGACCGCGATCGCCACCACCCGGAAGGGGATGTCGAGCTGGGTGAGGATCCACTCCTCGATCGCCAGCAGCCGCTCGTGCTCGGCCGGTCCGGCGGAAGGCTCCACAAAGCTGAACATCTCGACCTTGTCGAACTGATGCACGCGGAAGATCCCGCGCGTGTCCTTGCCGGCGGCTCCGGCCTCGCGCCGGAAGCAGGTCGAGAAGCCGGCGTAGCGTGCCGGCAGGTCGTCTTGCGCCAGGATCTCGTCGTCGTGCAGCGACGCCAGGGCCACCTCGGACGTGCCGACCAGGTACAGGTCGTCGTCGGGCAGTTGGTAGAGCTGCTGCTCGGTGTCGGGCAGGAACCCCGTCCCGTACAGCGCCCGCTCGCGCACGAGCACCGGCGGGATGACGGGTACGAAGCCCTCGCTCCGTAGCTTCTCGAGCGCGAACCGCACGAGCGCGAACTCGACCATCACGAGATCCCCGAGCAGGTAGGCGAACCGCGACCCCGACAGCCGCGCGGCTCGTTCCATGTCGATCCGGTCGCCGGCCAGCTCGAGGTGGTCCTTCCCGGTGGCGCCGGCATTGCCGACCTCGTACAGCACCGTGTCCTCGTCGGGGGCGTCTTCGGCCGGCAGGTTCGGGAGCGCGGCGAGCACGGCGTCCCGCTCGGCGCGGACGGCGGCCTCCTCGTCGCTCAGCTCGCGGCCGCGGGCGGCGAGCGCCGCGAGCTGCTCGCGCTCCTCGGGTGTCGGCGGTCCCTCGCGGCCCTTGCTGGCGCGGTTCTGCTCGGCGCGCAGTTCCTCGAGCTCGGTCGTGGCCACACGCCAGCGCTGGTCGAGCTCGAGCAGGAGGTCGACGCCCGCCGCCGCTTCCGGGCCGCGCCGGCTCAGCGCCGCGCGCACGGCGTCCGGATCGCGGCGGATCAGCTGGATGTCGAGAACGTGCCCCTCCTAGTTCGCGGAGCGTCGCCGGCGATCAGGGCTTCTTCTTGACCACCGTCCCGGAGGTGGTGATCACCCACCAAAGTCCTCCGTTCAGGTTGACGTCCTGGCCAGCCGCAGTGCCCGGCGCCGCGTCGGCGACGTAGGTGTAGAGGGGCCAACCGTGGTAGGTGACGACCTTGCCGCCGCTGGGATCGGGAGCCGCGCCGAGCAGCGACGTCTTCACACCTCCGGTGCCGACGGCTCGTCCGCCGGCGGGAAGGAACTCGGGTGGCCACACTGCCGCGCATCCGCCCGTGCAGGTCACCTTCGTGGCGTTATCGGGCGCGAACACGTAGAGCGTGTGTCCGGCGCTGTTGACGAGTATCGCGCCGAGACCGGCGACTGTCCGGGACCCAATCGTCACCGTCTTGCCGGGTGCGGTGGTGGACTTCGTGGTGGAACTCGGCTTCGCGGTCGTGCTCGAGGTGGAACTCGGCTTCGGGGTCGTGCTAGTCCCTGTGACCGTACCCGGAGACGGTCCGGTGTTGGTCGTGGCCGGGGTGGACGGGGCCAGCGCCTCCTCGATCGTCCCAACCGGGACCTGATGGCACGGAACGACCCCGGGGACCTTGGGTGCCTTGGTGCCAGAGTAGGTCGCGACGAACTGCGCCACGGCCTGGGCCTGCGCGCCGACGACGATGTTCTGAGGCATGATCGCCCCCGAGAACCCGCCGTTCTGGATCGCGTACAGGACCCGCGCCACCGGCCGCTCGCAGCGGATGTCGAAGTTCGGGCCGTTGTTCTCCTGCGCGGTTCTTACGTTCAGGGCCGACCCGCGCGCGGCGGCGAAGGACAGCGTGTGGCATCCCGAGCAGCGCTGGTTGAACAGAACCGCGCCCCGATAGAGGACCGGCTGCGACTTCGGGACGGAGATCTTCTCCGTTCCGCACGCGCTCGTCAGGCCGGCCAACGCGAGCAACGCGCCCGATAACAGCACCTTTGCCGGTCGCCTCATTCGGGGCGGGATCATACGGAACCAGGCAGGAGCCGCGGCCCCTGCGCCGAAGCTCTGCTACATCCCGGCGCCGGCCGGAAGACGTTCGCCTCGCCAACCCCCAAGGCGCGATCGTCCCAACGGCGGCAACCACAGGGGCCGGCGCCGGGCTACGCCAACGAGCCGCTATAACGGGCGAAGATGACGGCGGTTCCCGACCCGGAGCTGTTCCGCGAGGTCTTCGGCCGGTTCGCCACCGGCGTGGCCGTGATCACGAGCGCAGCCTCCGAAGCGTCGGGTGGCATGACCGCGAACGCGCTGTGCTCCCTGTCGCTCGACCCGCTGCTGGCGCTGGTGTGCTTCGAGAACAACGCCCGCACGCTTTCGATCGTCCGCGAGGCAGGGCGCTTTGGCGTCAACGTGCTGAGCGCCGACCAGGAGGAGGTGGCCGAGGTGTTCGCCTCGAAGCTCCCCGAGGCCGAGAAGCTTGAGGGCGTCCCGCACCGCTCCCGGGACGGCGTTCCGATCATCGAGGGCGCGCTGTCGTGGGTGGTCTGCACGCTGAGCGAGCTGATCGCCGGCGGCGACCACACGATCGCGATCGGCGAGGTGCTGTCGATGGGCCTCGGCGACGGCGACCCGCTGCTGTGGTACGGCGGGCGCTACCACGGCGTCGGCCTGGTAGCCGAACGCTGACGCTTCGGCTGCTCACGGGTCCCGCAGCCCGGCGCGCTTGCGACTGTTGCCGCAGTCCGGTGCGAATCGGCGCGAGGGCTGCGGACCGGGCGTCGCAGCCTCGCTGACAGCCGATCGAGGGACCACCGATTTGGTCAGGACGGGCCCTGATGGCCCCACGGACGCCGCGCGCCAGCGCGGCCCCACCCACTAATGCGTCATCGCCGCCCGGGCTAGCAGCACCACGTTGACCAGCGCCGCCAGCGCCATCACCCCGAGCTCGCGGCGCATGATCGTGGCCACGATGTCCTGCTGCTCGGACTCGGGCAGCTTGCCGACGTCCCGAGCGGACTCGAACCCGCCCTTGTCGAGCACCATCTGCGCGGTCGAGACCCGCAGCTGCTCGGCGATGAACGACACGAACAGCGGCAGCACGCCGTACAGGGTGTGCAGGCCAGGGGACTTGTGGCCGAGGAGGATGAGGATGCCGCCGAGCGCGGCCTCAACCACGATCGCGGCTTGTGAGGCCCGGAGCAGCCGCCAGAACCACACGCTGTTCCGGATCCGCCACCAGCACCACGCGCCCCACACGGCCGCAACGCCCGAGAGCACGATCGTGATCACGCCGACGACGAGATGAACCTGCTTCATTCGTTAGCCGCAATCATCACTAAGTAACACAGTGTTACAAGGTACGGGGTGGCGGTGATATAACGGTCTGCCGTGCTACGTGACTACCTGCCCGCGCTCATCTTCCTCATCTTGGGAGCGCTGGTCGGTCTGCTGTTCGCCTCGCTCAACCTAGTAATCGGACAGCGGGTACCAAATCGCTCCAAGGAGGAGCCGTACGAATGCGGACTCCCCTCCGAGGTACAGCGCGGGTTCCGGTTCGGAATCAGCTTCTATCTCGTGGCGATGCTGTTCATCCTGTTCGACATCGAGGTCATCTTCCTGTACCCGATCGCGGTGCAGCTGCGAGCATTCGGGACGTTCGCGATGGTCGAGACCGTGGTATTCGTCGGGCTGCTGATGGTCGCGTTCGTGTACGTGTGGCGGCGGGGAGCGCTCCAATGGAAATAAAGCGCGAGCCGCTGACCGATTTGCGCGTCCGCCAGCTCAAGGCGCGGGACATGCTCCGTGGCAACCTCCCCGACGAGGACCTCGAGCGCTTCGTCGAGGAACGGGTGCTCACAACCACGGTCGACCGCGCCGTCGCCTGGGCGCAGGGCAACTCGCTCTACCCGCTCACGTTCGGACTCGCCTGCTGCGCGATGGAGCAGATCCACATCGTCGCGGCGCGTGTCGATATTGCCCGCTTCGGCTTTGAGGCGTTTCGCGCGTCGCCGCGGCAGGCCGACTTGATCATCCTGTCCGGTCGCGTGTCGATCAAGATGGCGCCGGTGATCAGGCGGATCTGGGACCAGATGCTTGAGCCCAAGTGGGCGATCTCGATGGGAGCCTGCTGCTCCTCGATGGGTGTCTTCAACAATTACGCGCTCGTGCCGGCGGACAAGTTCATGCCGATCGCGGTGCACGTCCCCGGCTGCCCGCCGCGCCCGGAGGCGCTCATGCACGGCATCCTCAGGCTACGGGACAAGATCCAAGGGAACGCTCCTGACGGCTGGCGCGAGCGCTACGACGCGGACGGCACCGAGGAAGTGCTGCCGAACGCGGACGCCCAGGCCAGCGCCGACATCAGCATCTTCAAGGCGGGAGACACGGCCGGTGCCTGACGCGACGGAGCTCGAGCTGACGGCCCAGGAGCTCCGTGACGCCGATAGCGAGTCCGTCCTCGACACCGAGTTTCACCGCGGCCGCGCCGTGCTGGTGGCCAACCCGACAAAGATCAGAGCGGTGCTCGAGCACCTGAAAGGCAAGGGCTACACGTTCCTCGCGAGCCTCCACGGCGTCGACTACTACCCCGTCGAACCGCGCCTCGGGGTGCTCTACGAAATGCTCGACCGCACCCGCGTCGACCGGATCGCGGTCAAGGCCCGGGTCAGCACTGACGATGCGCGGATCGAGTCGGTCGTCGACATGTTCCCGGGAGCCGATTACCCCGAGCGCGAGGTCTACGACATGTTCGGGGTGGTGTTCGAGGGTCACCCCGACATGCGCCGGATCCTGATGCCCGAGGACTACGAGGGCCATCCCCAGCGCCGCGACTTTCCCGTGGGTGGCGAGCCGGTGCTGTTCACGTACAACGAAGAGCAGAATTACGGAAAGTACGTGTGAGCCTCACCGAGGATTACCGCAAGCGAGAGGAGTCGATCACGCTCTCGAGCTCGCCCGCCGGCACCGGCGAGACCCACGAGCTGCTCACTCTCAACATCGGGCCGCACCACCCGTCGACGCACGGCGTGCTACGGCTGCTCGCGACGCTCGAGGGCGAGGTCGTACGCGACATCAAGCCGATCGTCGGCTACGTCCACACCGGGATCGAGAAGACCGCAGAGGACAAAGCGTACTGGAAGGTGATCCCGGTGGTCGAGCGGATGGACTACCTGGGTTACTACTTCAACGCGATGGCCTTTTGCGGCGCCGTCGAGACGCTGCTCGGGCTCGAGGTGCCGCTGCGTGCTCAGTACCTACGCGTGATCCACCTCGAGCTCAACCGGATCGCCTCCCATCTCGTCTGGCTCGGCACGAGCGCGCTCGACATCGGCGCGATCTCGATGTTCTGGTACTGCTTCCGGGAGAGGGAGCTGATCCTCGACCTGTTCGAAATGTCCTCGGGGCAGCGGATGCACACTCGGTACTTCCAGGTCGGTGGCGTGATGGAAGACATCCCGCGTGGCTTTGAGGAGAAGCTTCGGCAGTTCCTCAAGATCATGCCGCCGCGGGCGGACCAGTACGCCGACCTGTTCGAGAAGAACCAGATCCTGCTGGAGCGGTTGCGCGGGACGGGCATCGTCGACCGGCAGACGCTGATCGACCTGAACGTCACCGGACCCCTGCTGCGGGCGGCGGGCGACCCCTGGGACCTGCGGAAGGCGCACCCGTACTCGAGCTACGACAAGTTCGACTTCAAGATCCCGGTCGGCACGGTCGGCGACAACTACGACCGCTTCCGGGTTCGTCACGCCGAGATCTACCAGTCGGTAAAGATCATCGAGCAGGCCATCGACGGCCTGCCCGAGGGTGAGCACATCACCCCCGACCGGAAGGTGGCGCTACCGCCACGGCACGAGCTGGCGACAAGCATGGAGGCGCTGATCCATCACTTCAAGCTCGTGACGGAGGGCTTCCGGGTACCGCCGGGCGAGGCCTACTACCCGATCGAGGGGCCGCGTGGCGAACTCGGCTGCTTCGTCCGGTCCGACGGCTCCGCCAAGCCGGCCCGCGTGCACATGCGTGACCCGAGCTTCGTGAACCTCCAGGCGCTCGCGCCGATGGTCAAGGACAGCTACATCGCCGACCTGATCGCGACACTGGCGATGCTCGACCCGATCCTGGGAGGAATCGACCGATGATGTGGAATCCGCTGGCGCGGATTCCATTGGGAGTTCGCTGCGCGAACTCCGGGGGGACGTGGAATCGGCTGACGCCGATTCCATTGGGAGTTTGCTGCGCAAACTCGGGGGGGATACACCCATGAGCGCCGCGGGTTCGCGGCGTCCGGTTCCGCGGTTCGGCCACGGGTCGCGCGTCCCCGGCTGGGACGACGAGGTGGACCTGACCAAACCGCCCGCGACCGTCCCCGACCCGGCCCTCACGCCCACTCCACCCGGTCTGAAGGAGACGATCGAGGCGGCGATGGCCAAGTACCCCGACCGGCACTCGGCCGCGATCCCTGCCCTGCACGCCGCCCAGGAGGTGTACGGCTGGTGCTCGCCCGAGGCGATCGACCAGGTGGCGTCGGTGATGCGGCTCACGCCGGCGTATCTCACCTCGGTGGCGACGTTCTACGACATGTTCTCGATCGTCCCGAAGCCGCGTAACGACGTGTACGTGTGCACGAACATCTCGTGCTCGCTGCTCGGCGCCGACGAGTTCTTCGAGGCGATGCTCGCCGCGGCGGAGGGCGATCCCGACGTTGACGTCCGGTCATTCGAGTGCCTGGGAGGGTGCGACATCGCGCCGATGGCGTCGGTAAACGGCGAGTACGTCGGACCGCTCGACCTGGCCGACGCGGAGCGAATCATCGAGGACCTACGCCTCGGCCGCCCGGTGCTCGAGCACAAACAGCTCCGCTACCGGCGCTCTGCGGACTCGGAGGTGACCGAGGAGGAGATGGACTTCGGGCCCCCGGATCGCGATGAGACGCCGATGGCGGATACTGCCGGCCTCGGGCCCGAGGGCGACACGGAGGACCGGCCCGGCCCGACCGCCGCGATCGAAATGACCACCGACCAGCTCGCCGGCCATCCCGAACCCGAGGCGCACACCGACCAGGACAGACACCCGGCTGGCCAGGACCACGAGGAGGCCGAGCATGGCGGTCCGGGAGAAGAGGAGGACACCGCGTGAAGCTCCTGTTCGACCGCATCGACGAGCCGGGCCTGAACACGCTCCCGGTGTACGAGCGCCGAGGCGGCTACGGGTCGCTGCGTAAGGCGCTCGACATGACGCCCGAGGAGGTCCTAAGCAGCATCATGGACGCGGGCATCCGGGGGCGCGGCGGCGCGGGCTTCCCGATGGGCCGCAAGATCTCGTTCCTGCCCCACGGCGACATGGACAAGTACCTGGTGTGCAACGCCGACGAGTCCGAGCCCGGGACGTTCAAGGACCGCGAGCTAATGCAGAAGAACCCGCACATGCTGATCGAGGGCATCGCGATCACGTCGTACGCGGCGGGGACCAGCCGCGCCTTCATCTACATCCGCGGGGAGTACGCGACCCAGGCCGACATCCTCGAGGCCGCCATCGCCGAGGCCGAGGCGGCCGGCTATATCGGCGAGCGGATCCTCGGCTCGGAGCACTCCTTCTCGCTCGTGCTGCATCGCGGCGCCGGCGCGTACATCTGCGGCGAGGAGACGGGCCTGCTCGACTCGCTGGAGGGCAAGCGCGGCAACCCGCGGCTGAAGCCGCCGTTCCCGGCGATCGAGGGCCTGTATCACGGGCCGACGCTGATCAACAACGTCGAGACGCTGGCCACCGTGCCGGCCATCATCCGGATGGGCGGCGACGAGTACGCAAAGCTCGGGACGGAGACCTCGACCGGCACCAAGCTCGTGTCGATATCGGGCGACGTGCAGCGGCCCGGAAACTACGAGATCGAGCTCGGGATCTCGGCCCGAGAAATCATCTACGGGCTGGGCGGCGGCCCACCGGAGGGACGCGAGATCAAGTTCTGGTTCCCGGGCGGCTCGAGCTCTCCGATCCTGACCAGGGATGACCTCGACATCTCGTTCGACTACGACAGCCTCGCGAAGGCCGGCAGCATGCTTGGCACGGCCTCGATCATCATCGTCGACGACTCGCACACCGTGCTCGAGGTCGCGCTGAAGGTGGCCAAGTTCTACGCGCACGAGTCGTGCGGGAAGTGCGTGCCGTGCCGGGAGGGCACGAACTGGACGGTCAAGATGCTCCAGCGAATCGAGTCGGGAGAGGCAACCCCGATGGATCTCGACATCATGGCGTCCGTGCAAGAGCAGATCATCGGCAACTGCCTGTGCGTCCTCGGCGACGCGATGGCGATGCCGATCGGCTCGATGGTCGAGAAGTTTCGGGGCGAGCTCGAGGCCGAGATCGAAGCAGCGCGGGAGCGCGCCGAGGGGGCGGAGTTGGAAGACGTGGTCCCGATCGGAGTCGCCGACGAGCACGCCGGGCCGTTCCCGGTCCACTGACCCCGCTGAATGCCCCGTCCCGAACAAAACATCATCCAGCTGACGATCGACGGCCGCGAGGTCCGCGCGCCGGAGGGCATGATGCTCGTCGACGCCGCCAAGCAGGGCAACGTCGAGATCCCATACTTCTGCTACGAGCCGGCGCTCGGCGCCCCGGTCGGGGCGTGCCGGATGTGCCTGGTCGAGATCGAGGGCATACCCAAGCTCCAGACGTCGTGCTCGACCGCGGTCAAGGACGGGATGGTCGTCCACACCCAGACCGATCGCGTGCACCGTGCCCAGAACGCGATCGTCGAGTTCCTCCTCGTCAACCATCCCCTCGACTGCCCGGTGTGCGACAAGGGCGGCGAGTGCCCGCTCCAGGACATCACGTTCGGATGGGGGCTCGGCCGGTCGCGGTTCATCGAGCCCAAGCGCCACTTCGAGAAGCCGCTGGCGCTTTCGCCGCTGATTGCGATCGATCGCGAGCGCTGCATCCTCTGCTACCGGTGCGTGCGCTTCTCGCAGGAGATCGCCGAGGACTACCAGCTGGTGTTCGAGGAGCGCGGGGCGCACACGTTCGTGGGCACGCACAACGGCCATCCCTACGTCGCGCCGTTCAGCGGCAACATCGTGGAGCTGTGCCCGGTCGGCGCGTTGACGTCGCAGCCCTACCGCTTCCGCGCGCGCCCCTGGGATATCGAGGGCGCCGGTGGGATCTGCACGCTGTGCCCGTCGCAGTGCAACGTCGAGTTCACGGTTCGCGACGAGAAGGTCGTGCGGGTGCGGAGCCGCGACGCCACCGGCGCGGCCACCGGGGGCGGTCCCGGGGGCAATCCGGACGTGGACGACGGCTGGCTGTGCGACAAGGGGCGGTTCGCCTACCAGGCGATTCATGTCGACGAGCGGATAACTCAGCCGCTGGTGCGCGACGGTGGTTCGCTGCGCCCGGTGTCGTGGGAGCGGGCCTTCGAAGCGGCGGCGGGTCTGGCGCGCCACCGCGGGTCGGTCGGCGCGCTCGTCGGCGGCCAGGCCACGAACGAGGAGGGGTTCCTGATTCAGCGCTTCATGCGCGAGGGGTTGCGGTCGGGCGATCTGGATTCTCGTTCCGGCGAGCAGATTTCGCCTGGGCTGACGCGGGCGTTGGCGTCGCCGTCGCTGCAGGCCACGGTCGTGGATCTGGAGTTCGCGCACACCGTTTTGGTGCTTGGGTGCGAGCCCCTGGACGATGCCCCGATCTTCGACCTGCGGATCCGCAAGGGCGTGCGGCGCCACGGGGTCCGGCTGGCGATCGCGACCGACCGCCCGAGCGCGCTCGACCCGAATGCTCGGCTGTCGATGCGCGTGCGCCCTGATGGTGAGGCCGAGTTCCTGGCGGCGGTCGATCTGGCCCTCGCCTCTGCGGATTCCGGTTCCGGGTACGGG
Source organism: uncultured Solirubrobacterales bacterium (assembly GCA_963709205.1). GTDB lineage: Bacteria > Actinomycetota > Thermoleophilia > Solirubrobacterales > Solirubrobacteraceae > Palsa-465. Next base: position 184,347 of record CAVPVP010000006.1, on the reverse strand, counting down.
TCAGCGGCCGAATCGGATGCGGCGCGGCTCGCGGAGTTCCTGCGCGGTGGCGGCGAGGACATCGTGATCCTGTGGGGCGAGCGCCACCTGGGTGCGGCCGCGCTCGGCACGCTGCTCAGCATCGCCGAGCGTCTCGGCCTCGCCGACCGGGACGGCGCCGGCTTGCTCGAGATTCCGGCCAGTGCGAACGGACGCGGCCTCCGGGAAGCGGGCGTTCTGCCCGGCACCGGCCCCGGCTACAGCGATCTCGAGGCGCCGGGTCGCGGTGCTTCGCAGATCGCTCACGGGGTGGTTGAGGGCGAGGTCACGGCGCTGTACCTGTTCCAGACCGACCCGATCCGCGATCTGCCGAACCGCGGGGTTTGGGAAGCGGCGATGCACCGAGCTGGTTTGGTGGTGGCGCACGCTTCCGTCCTGACCGAGGGGATCGCCGAGCACGCCAACGTGATCTTCCCGGCCGATTCCTACGCCGAGAAGGACGGCACGGTCGTCCATCCCGACGGCCGCATCCAGCGGATGCGGACCGCGATCGCTCATCCCGGCTCGGTCCGGTCGGGCTGGTCGGTCATCGCCGAGCTCGGCCGGCGCGCGGGGCTCGAGTCCGGCGTGCTGACCTCCCCGATGGCGTTCGCGCAGCTCGTCGAGGCGGTGCCGTTCTATCGCGGCCTGACGCTCGAGGAGGTAGGCGGGCGCGGCGTCCGGTGGGTTGAGCGCGAGGCGGCGTCGGAGATGCCGGCGGGCGGCGAGCAGGCGCGTCCGACGGAGGCCGCGGCCGCCGCGGCCGCCCTCGATGAGGGGCATGGTGAGGCGTTTTCTAACGGCGCCTTCCGGCTCGGGACCTACCGCTCTATCTGGGCCGCACCGGAGGTCGAGATCTCACCCGCGCTCCTGTACACGATCCCCCGCCAGCAGGTCGAGCTCTCGCCCGAGGACGCTCGGCGGCTCGGGATCGCCGACGGAGACCCGATCGGCCTGTCACAGAACGCGACCCGGTTGCGGGGATGGGCCCACGTCCGCTCGGGCGTGCCCGCAGGCACCGCGTTCCTGGCGGACGGAATCAGCGAGGATTCCGCCAACGCCTTCACCGAACCGGCCGTCGAGGTGAACAAGCGCTGATGCTCGCGCTCGCCGACGTCAACTATTTCGAGCCGTGGTGGGTGCAGATCATCAAGTCGCTCGTGATCTTCGCGGTGGTCTTCGCGATCCTCCCGATCCTGATCGTGTACGAGCGCAAGCTCCTCGGCCGGTTCCAGTCGCGGTACGGCCCGAACCGCGTGGGGCCATTCGGGGTGCTGCAGCCGTTGGCCGAGATCGTCAAGTTCGCCATGAAGGAGCCGTTCCGCACCGCGACGTCGGTCGGCTACCTGTTCCGAGTGGCGCCGGTGATCTCGATCGTCACCGCGGTCGCGGCGCTGGCGATCATCCCGTGGGGCGGCGTCCAGCACATCTTCGGCCAGCGGGTCGGCCTGTACGGGATCGATGTATCGATCGGTCCGCTGTACGTGTTTGCGTTGGGCGGGATCTCGTTCTACGGCATCATGCTCGGTGGGTGGGCGTCGGGCTCGAAGTACTCGTTTCTGGGATCGATGCGCGGCGCTGCGCAGCTCATCTCCTATGAGGTCTCACAGAGCCTCTCGATCGTGGGCGTGATCATCACGGCCCAGACGCTGTCGCTGACCGGGATCGTCCACGCCCAGGAGGGGCTGTGGTACTTCATTCCCCAGTTCGCCGGCTTCCTGGTTTTTCTAGTGGCGTCGTTCGCCGAAACCAACCGGGCGCCGTTCGACCTGATCGAGGCCGATTCCGAGATCATCGGCTACTTCACCGAGTACGGCGGAACCCCGTTCGTGGCCTATCTGTTCGCCGAATACGCGAACATGATCGTCGTGTCCGGCCTCGCCGTGACCATCTTCTTCGGCGGCTGGCTGCTGCCGTTCGGGATCGACCCGCCCGGCTGGGTCGACCCGTTCGTCGTACTGGCGAAGATCCTGATCGTCTTCAGCTTCTTCATCTGGATCCGCGCGACGCTCCCGCGCCTACGGTACGACCAGCTGATGTCGTTCGGGTGGAAGATCTTGCTTCCGCTGGCGACCCTGAACCTGCTCGTGACCGCGATCGTCGTGGTGTCATGACCCCGTACGACATCTCAGACGACGTGATCGAGGTGGTCCGATCGCCGTCGCCCAGCCCGGTGGCCGGCGCGTATCGCGTGTTCGGCGAGACCCTTCGGGGCCTCAAGACGACGTTCGCGCGGATCCTCGAGGGCACGACCACGATCCAGTACCCGGAGGAGAAGACGCCCGTCTATCCGCGCTTCCGTGGACGCCACCGGCTCCACCGCTTCGAGGACACAGGCCTCGAGAAGTGCGTCGGCTGCTCGCTGTGCGCGGCCGCCTGCCCGGCGGACTGCATTCGTGTGGTCGCGGCCGAGAACACGCCTGAGAACCGCGTGTCCGCCGGCGAGCGCTACGCCGCGGTGTACGAGATCAACCTAAGTCGCTGCATCTTCTGCGGATACTGCGAGGTGGCGTGTCCGTTCGACGCGATCACGATGGGACACGATTACGAGATGTCGGATTACACCCGCTCCGACCTGATCTTCACGAAGGAGATGCTGCTGGCCGACGCGATCGAGCGCACGCCTCTGCGCCGGGAGGGGGAGTAGATGACGCGCGCGCGTAGGACCCCGAGCCGCGAGCGAGGGCGGCGCGCGCCATGAGCGCGGTCCTGTTCTTCATTGCCGCTATCGGCGCGATCACCGGCGCGATCGGCGTCGTGATGCTTCGCAACCCGTTCTACAGCGTGCTAGCGCTCGCCTTCCACCTGGTGTCGCTCGCCGCGCTGTTCCTCCTACTCCGCGCCGAGTTCGTCGCCGCCGCCCAGGTGATCGTCTACGCCGGCGCGGTGATGGTCCTGTACGTGTTCGTGGTCGCCTACATCGGCGGCGGAGAACAGCTCACGAGCGGCGGCGTGCTGCGTGTGTTGGGTCCGTTGTTTGCGCTGGCGCTCGCGATCGAGCTGTGCATCGCGATGCTTGGCGCTGGGCTGAAGGGCGTCTCATCGAAGGGCGCGCCGTTCATCCCCGGCTTCGGCACCCCCGCGCACATCGGTCGCCTGTTCCTGACGACGTACCTTTACCCGTTCGAGGTCGCGTCGATCCTGCTGCTCGCGGCCGCGGTCGGCGCGGTGGTGCTCGCCCGTCGCCGACGCGGGCTCGAGCCCGACGAGGAGATCGCGACGCGGATCGAGTCCCCGCGTCCGGCGTGGACCGGAACGATGGCCGAGGCGGCGGGCATCCGCGTGCCGATCCAGGAAGGGTGGCCTGGGACCTCAGATGGCGAGCGGGTCGCAACAACCGGAGACTCCTCCAGCCAGGAGGGCGGCTGGTGAACATCGGCTGGTACCTGGTCGTCTCGGCGCTGGTCTTCTGCATCGGCGCCGCCGGCGTGCTCGTCCGACGCAACCCTCTCGTTGTCCTGCTCTGCCTGGAGCTGATGCTGAACGGCGCGAACCTCGCGCTGGTGGCGTTCGCGCGCATGTGGGGAAACGAGTCAGGCCAGGTCTTCGCACTGATCGTGATGGTGGTCGCGGCCTGCGAGGTCACGGTCGGGCTCGGCCTGGTGGTCGCGATCTACCGCCGCAGCCTGCCGATCGACGTCGATCAGCTGAACGAGCTCCAGGGATGAGCACCACCACTTACGGCTGGCTGGTCCTGGCGTGCCCGCTCGTCGGCACCATTGTGCTCGGTCTCGGCTACCGCATCTGGCCCGGCCGGGCCGCCGGCTGGATCGCCACACTGGCGATCGCGCTGTCGTTCGTGTTCTCGGTGCTGGCCTTCGTCAAGCTGCTCGGCTTCAGCCCCGACCATCGCCAGCTGACCTCGACGCTGTGGAACTACGACGTGTCGGCCGGCGTCGACGCCAAGCTGCAGATCCTCGTCGACCCGCTGTCGGTGTTCATGATCCTCGCCGTCTCCGGCGTGTCGACGCTGATCCACCTGTACTCGGTCTCGTACATGACCCTCGACCGAGGCTACGTACGGTACTTCAGCTACCTGAACTACTTCGTGTTCTCGATGCTGCTCCTGGTGCTCGCCGGCAACTTCGTGCTGCTGATCGTCGGCTGGGCGTTCGTCGGCGCCGCCTCCTACCTGCTGATCTCGTTCTGGTACCGGCGCACCACGGCGACGCGCGCCGGCATCAAAGCGTTCGTGATCAACGTCGTAGGCGACGTGGGCCTGGTCATCGCCACCTTCATCATCTTCCAGCACGTCGGCTCGGTGCAGTTCCTGACCGTGTTCGGGAGCGTGCACCACGACTTCGCCCGCAACGGCGCGCCAATCGTCATCGCCTGCCTGCTGCTCCTCGTCGGCGCGTTCGCAAAGTCCGCCCAGGTTCCGCTCCACACCTGGCTCCCGGACGCCATGGAGGGCCCGACGCCGGTGTCGGCGCTGATCCACGCCGCGACGATGGTCACGGCCGGCGTGTACCTGATCGCGCGCATGCACGTGCTGTTCGAGTGGGCGCCCACGGCGGCCGACGTCGGCGCGATCGGCGGCTGCGCAACGCTGCTGATCGCGGCCACGATCGCGCTCGTGATGACCGACATCAAGCGCGTGATCGCGTACTCGACGATGTCCCAGATCGGCTACATGATCATGGGCGTCTCGGTCGGCGCGTACTCGGCCGGCCTGTTTCACCTCATGACCCACGCCTTCTTCAAGGCGCTCCTGTTCATGGCCGCGGGCTCGATCATCGGGGCGATGGCGGGCGACCAGTCGCTTGACCAGATGGGCGGCTTCCGGCGGGCGCTGCCGTTCACGTACGTCTGCTTCCTGGTCGGGGGGCTCGCGTTGAGCGGGATGCCGCCGTTCTCCGGGTGGTTGTCGAAGGACGACATCATCGGGTTCCTCGATCACCGCGGCGGCGGCTTCGAGATCCTCGGCATCCTCGGCTACCTCGGCGCGCTGATGACCGGCATCTATACGTTCCGGATGATCTTCCGCGCGTTCTGGGGAGAGCCGGTCGAGGAGGCGCGCGAGCTCGAGCACGGCCACCTCCACCATGCGGACGTCCCGCGCAACCCGATGACTGGCGAGGAGGAGGACAACGACGTCGGTTTCCCCGGCCCCGGCCACTTCATCGCCGAGCGCGAGTGGCCCATGAAGATCGCGATGAGCACGCTTGCCGTGCTCGCGGTGATCGGCGGCGTGGTCCAGATCCCAGGGGTCGACGACGCCGTCACGAAGTTCCTCGATCCGACGTTCGCCGACTCCAAGTACGCGCACGTCGAGGTGGGTAGCGCGCCGGCTTGGGTCGGCCTGGTCATCGGCGCGCTCATCGCCGTGGCCGGCATCTCGATCGCGTACCGCATCTGGGTCGCGCGCCCGGGGACGTCTTTGCGCCTGCGCGAGCGATTCTCGAGCGTGTACGTGTTCCTCTCGCACAAGTGGTACTTCGACGAGATCATCGACTTCCTGATCGTCCGGCCCGTGCTGTGGACCGGCCGGCTCGTCGACACCACGGGCGAGCGCGGCGTGATCGGCGGAGCGACCGACGCCACCGTGGGGGCGGTCCGCGCCACGTCGGCGGCCGTGCGCCGGGCGCAAACCGGCTTCCTGCGCTACTACGCCGCGCTCATGATCGTGTGCCTGGGCGGAGTCGCTCTCTACTTCCTGATCTCGAGCACCTAGCTGATGCGCTTCCGGTTTCTCTCTTCAAATCCGCGTCGGTGCATCGGCCCGTGACGCTGTCGATCCTCATCTGGCTGCCGCTTGCGATCTCGCTCGTCGCGTGCTTGATGCCGCGTCCGGTGGTCGGGCGGTTTGCCGCGGTCGGGAGCCTGGTGACTTTGGGGATCGCGATCTCGTTCCTGGCGCGCTTCAAGCTCGGACACGCAGGCCTCCAGTTCGTGACCGACGACGTGTGGATCTCGGCTCTCGGGATCCACTACAAGCTCGGTCTCGACGGGCTGAACGTCGCGCTGGTGGTTTTGACGACCGTGCTGTTCAGCGCCTCGCTGGCGTGGGCGTCGTTCCGCGAGTGGCCGCGGCCGCGGAGCTTCTACTTCCACTTCGGCCTGGCCGAGAGCGCCGTGCTCGGCGCATTCTGCGCCCAGGACCTGGCGCTGTTCATCGGGTTCTTCGACCTGATGCTGATCCCGTTCTACTTCCTGACGGGGATGTGGGGCTCGGGCGAGCGAGTGCGGGCGACTACCAAGCTCGTGATCTACACGCTCGTCGGGTCGTTCTTCATGCTCGCCGGCGCGGTCGCGACGGGGGTTTTGACGTCCGATCAGACCGGTGGATCGTTGACCTTCGTCCTCTCAGCGCTCCAGCAGGTGCACCTGTCGCACGCCTCGCAGGATTGGATCTTCCTGTGCTTCGCGGTCGCGTTCCTGGTCAAGATGCCGCTGGTCCCGTTCCACGGCTGGCTCGCCGACGGCTACAAGTCGATGCCGATCCCGGCGGTCGCGGTGTTCTCGGGCGTCGTCTCGAAGGTCGCCGCCTACGGGTTCTTGCGGATCGTGCTGCCGCTGTTCCCGTACGCGTCGGTGCACTTCCAGATGCCGATGCTGATCATCTGCCTGGTCTCGATCATGTGGGGAACGCTGGTCGCGTTCACCACGAACGATGCGCGGATGGTCGTGGCGTACTCGAGCGTCGCTCAGCTCAGCTTCATCACGCTCGGGATCTTCGCGCTGAAGCCGACGGGCGATCAGGGCGCCCTGCTGCAGATGGTCAATCACGGCCTCGTGACCGCGCCCCTGTTCTTCATCGTCGCGGCGGCGGCCACGCGTGCGGGCGGGTCGGAGGACCTGCGCGACATGGGCGGGATCGCGTTCCGGGCGCCGGTGCTCGCCACGCTCGCGGTGATCGTCGCCCTGGCCACGCTGGCGATGCCCGGTTCGTCGAACTTCATCGGCGAGTTCATGATCCTGCTCGGCGTGTTCCAGTCGAAGACGGCGATCTCGGTGATCGCCTTCCTCGGAGTGGTGGGCGCCGCCTACTACGCGCTGCGGCTGTTCATCACCGCGTTCCAAAACCGGGTTGGACGGTCGGTGGCGTCTCGTGAGGTGGCGTTGGGTGAGGCGGTCGCGATCGTCCCGCTCGTGCTCGTGATCCTGGTGCTGGCGTTCTACCCGCAGTTCGGGCTGCGGCGCTCGGAGCCGTCGGTGCGCGCCGCAATCGCGCCGGCGCAGCTCCAGGCGGCCTCGGGCCACGCGTTGAGGGTGGCGAGTCGATGACCGCGCTGGTTTTGGCCGCGGCGCATATCAAGGGCCCGCACATCGACTGGAAGGCGTTCTCGCCGCTGCTCTGTTTGGGGGGCGGCGGTGTGGTCGTTCTCCTTGTCGGTCTGTTCCGACCCGCCGTGATCCGCGAGAAGGTCGTGCCAGCGTTGGCCGTGATCGCGTTTGCTCTGACGATCGCCGCTTCGATATGGCGCTTCCACCATCCGACGTCGATCATCTCAGGAGCGCTCTCGATCGACGACCTGGCGCTCGAGCTCTACATGCTGTTCGCGGTGGCGGGCATCGCGACCGTGCTGATGTCGTGGCGAGCGGTGGGGCCGCGCGAGTCCGGGCACGGCGAATACTTCGCTTTGCTGTTGTTCAGCGTGCTCGGAATGGCGACGTTCGTCTCGGCCCAGGACCTGATCGCGCTGTTCCTCGGGATCGAGCTGCTGTCGATCCCGCTGTACATCCTGTGCGCATCCGAGACCGGGCGCGAGGGCTCGCTCGAGTCCGGCCTGAAGTATCTGATCGTCGGCTCGGTGGGCTCGGCCACGTTGGTCTACGGGTTGGCGCTCGTGTATGGCGCCACCGGCGCGACCGCGTTCGGCGCGATCGGACAGGCAATGTCGCTGAACAAGCTGTCGGGCGGCGTGCTCGGAAACCCGATGGTGCTGACCGGGCTCGGGCTGACGATCGTCGGGTTCGCGTTCAAGGCGTCGGTGGCGCCCTTCCACCAGTGGACTCCGGACGTGTACGAGGGCGCGCCGACCCCGATCACGGCGTTCATGGCCACGGCCACCAAGGCGGCGGCGATGGGAGCGTTCCTCCGCTTCTTCGACGTGGCCGCGCTCGGGGCCCAGAGCACGTGGGCGCCCCTGCTGGCGACGATCGCCGCGATCACGATCATCGTCGGCAACGCCGGCGCGCTCGGGCAGACGTCCTTGAAACGGATGCTGGGGTATTCGGGTGTGGGCCAGGCGGGCTACATGCTCGCCGGCGTCGTCGTCGCCACCCGGCTCGGGATCCAGGCGACGGTCTTCTACCTGTTCGGCTATCTGTTCATGAACATGGCGGCGTTCGCGGTGATCGTGTGCGAGGAGCACGAGCGCCCCGATGGGGATTACTTGAGCGCCTTGGCGGGGCTGGGCGCGCGCAAGCCGTGGCTGGCGTGGCCGATGACGATCGGCATGCTCGGCCTCGCCGGCATCCCTGGAACGATCGGCTTCATCGGCAAGTTCCAGCTGATCGGCGCGCTCGTGTCGGGCGACTACACCTGGCTCGCGATTGTCTTGGTGATCGGCTCGATGCTCTCGCTCGGCTACTACCTGCGCGTCGTCGCCACGATGTGGATGCGGCCATCGGTGGCGGCGCCCGTTGTCTCCGGTCCCGGGCCTGGTCGCGGTCCCGGTCCCGGAGAATTGGCCCCGATCGCAGGAGGCTCGCTCGAGGCCGACGAGTGGGACGTCGAGGGACCGGGGGCCGCGGGAGCTTCGCTGCGCTACGTCGAGGTCGTGGTCGTGGCGGTGGCGTTCGCCGCCGCGACGATCTTCTTCGGGATTTTCCCGTCGCCGCTGTTCCACCTGGCGACGCACGCGGCGAACGCGCTCGGTCTGTCGTTCTAACTGGCCGGGCCGGGCCGCGTCGCCGGCGGGCCGGCGACGACGACTACGGCTACCGCTATGGCCACCGGCCACGGCCACGGCCACGGCCACGGCTACGGCTACGGCTACGGCTACGGCTACGGCTACGGCTACGGAGACCATGTACAACGCGCCAAATCGCCCCCAGCCCCGGCGGCCGCGGCCACATAAGCATGCTCTCCATGCTTATGTGGCCGAGAGCGCGCCCAGCGGGTGGGCTTTGGCGACTTTTACAGGTGACGGAGCGCTAGTCGTCCAGGCTGAACTGCCGCGAGGCTTCGAGCAGCCGATCGGCGGTCGAGGCGAGCTCGACGAGGGAGATGCTGAGCTCGCGGGATTGGGCGGTCGTCTCCTGGGTCGCGGATGACATCTCCTCCGCCGAGGCGGACGACTCCTCGGCGACGGTGGCGATCTCGGTCGAGGTCTCGGTCATCCCGTCGACGCTCTCGGAGATGCCAGCGATTGCGTTGCCGATCTCGGCGAACGCCACCTGCGCGCGCCCGGAGCTCTCGACTCCGTCGTCGGCGAGCTCGGCGGCCTGCTGCACGAGCTCGACGACGCGGTCGATCTCCTGCTGGATCTCCTCGACCAGCTCGGCGATCGTGGTCGCCGACCCGCCCGACTTCTCGGCGAGCTTACGGACCTCGTCGGCCACGACGGCGAAGCCGCGACCGTGCTCGCCGGCGCGCGCGGCCTCGATCGCGGCATTCAAGGCGAGCAGGTTCGTCTGGTCAGCGATGCCGGTGATCGTCTCGAGGATTCCGTTGATCTCGGTCGACTTGCGCGCGAGCTCGTCGATCCCGGCCTGAGCCTCCTGCCCGGAGATCCTTACCCGCTGCATCACCTCGTTGGCCAGAGCGACCGCTTCGACGCCCTGATCGCCGAGCTCCTGAGCCCGCGCGGTGGCCGCGGACACCTCGTCGGCCAGCTCGCGGCTGCGCTGGAGCATCATCGCCTGGCGCTCGGCGCCCTGTGCGACCTCGCTGCTCGCCGCGGCGATGCCGCTCATCGCGTGGGACGTCTGCTCGACGCTGTCGTGGACCTGGGCGAAGACCTCGTTGACCTCCCGCGAGGAATCGACGAACAAGCGGAGCGACTCGTGCACGGTCGACTTCAGCTCGGCCGCGCGGTCTGAGAGATCAGACCGCGGACCCCGGCTGCGGATCCCGGTGAGATCGACTCCCATCGTCGCGAACGTGTCGAAGTAGAACGCGTCCGTGATCGCCTGGAGGTCGTAGTTGAACACGATGGCGATCGCGCGCTCAGCCTCGGCGAGGACGGCGGGATCCGGTCCGGGGTCGGCACGACGACGCAGCCCCCGGCGCCCGCTCTGCTCGAGGGCGATCTGCGGAGGGGTCTCGTGCAGGTGCCGGCGCACCGTGTCCAGATACGCCGGGTACCTCCCCACGTACCACTTCATCGGCAGATTGATCCGGTTGTACTCCGTTCCCGCCTTGAGCAGCGTCGCGAAGTACTCGATCCCGAACGGCCGGGGCTGCGCCGGCTCGGCGAAGATCCGCCGCCAGTGGACCGCCCGGGCCGCTCGCCATTCGGCGGAAAGAGCCTCGAGCTCGACTCCTGCCTGCGCCGCAACGCTGCGGAAGAACTCCGCTGTTCCGGCGAACCGGAAGTGATGATCCGTCAGGTCGACCGCGATCGCGTCGGCAACCTCCTCGGCCCAGGGCTGGAGCGCCGCCAGCAGGGCCACCGCGTCGCCGTCGAGACCGATGAACTGGCGTCGCAGCGCCAGGTTCTCCGGCGTGACGTGGTACAGGGCCGCCAGTGATTCCATGAATGTGCGTTCTCCTCGTGCTCAATCGTGGGCACGCGAGACGCGCGACCCCCCGGTCCTTGCAAACCTAGATCGTCTGGCGCACTGAAAATCTTTAGGACGGAGGTTGGGGTTGCCGGCGCGGACGCGCCGGACCGCGGGCGGCGTTGCCGGCGCGGGCGGACCGGACCTGCGGGCGGCATTGCCGGCGCGGTGAGGCCCGCGAAGCGACCGCGCCAGCCGCTAGCCTGGGGCGTCCGTGGACTATCCGGTCGAGAGCTTTACGGAGGCCGAGCGCGAGCGCCTCCGCCCCCACTTCACCAACCTCGACCGGCCCGTGTTCGCGCTCGCGAACCTGCCCGAGACGGTCAAGGCGGCCCTGTTCGCCCGGTATTCGCGCTACCCCGGCACGCTCCGGCGTCTGTTCCTGGAGGAGTTCGCCGACGATCTCCCCGAAGCCGCAGCCCTGCGCGACCAGGGCGAGAGTAGGCGGGCCGCGCAACTGTACGAGCGCATCTTCCTCGGCTATGGAGACGACTCGGTGGCGCAGCTCGGCGGCGCTCACGTCGCCTGCGAGTTCGTTTCGAACGTCCTCACCAAGATCCTCCAGCGGCCCAGGCTGGGCGCCTACCTGGAGCAGTCGACGCGCTACATCGCCTACGACGCGCCGATGCCGGACCCGCCCGGCGGCTACCGCTACTACCGCGACCCGTCGCTCGGCCCCGCCTACGAGCAAGCCATGGACGAGCTGTTCGGGATCTACTCGCGCGCGCTCCCGCGGGTGTGCGCGTGGGCCGAGACCGAATTCCCGCGCGCCGGCGACGAGCCGGCGGCGGCGCACGCGCGCGCGATCAAGGCCAAGGCGCTCGATCTACTCCGCGGAGTCCTGCCGGCGAGCTCGCTGTCGCACATGGGCATCTTCGCCACCGGCCAGACCTACGAGCAGCTCGTGCTCCACCTGCTCGCGCACCCGCTCGAGGAGGCCCAGAGCTACGGCCAGATGATCCTCGGCGAGCTGAACGCGATCATGCCGAGCTTCCTCGCCCGGGTCGAGCGCCCAGACCGCGGGGGGCAGTGGATCGAGTACCTCGAGTCGCGCGAGCGCGCCGGCCGTCGCTGGGCGAGGCGCCTCGGGCTGGACTCCGCGCAGGGTCCAGAGGGTCCGTCGGTGACGCTCGTGCATGTCGACGGAGACGAGGACGACCTGCTGTCGGCACTGCTCTTTGAGGCCGGCGCCGCCCCCGAGGAGCAGATGCGCGAGGCGGTCGCCGCGCTCGATGCCGACACGCGCGCCGCGCTGCTCGCGGATCTCACCGGCGAGCGGTCGAACCGTCGCCACCGCCCGGGCCGCGGGCTAGAGGCGCTCCGCTACCGGTTCGAGATCGTCGCCGACTACGGGGCGTTCCGGGACCTCCAGCGCCACCGGATGCTGACCGTGCAGTGGCAACCGCTGACCCCCGACCTGGGCGCCGACATCCCCGAGCAGGTCGAGCTCGCCGGCTGTGGCGAGGACTACCGGCGCGCCCTCGACGTCTCCGGGGCCGAGTACCGGCGACTCGTCGATGACGGCCTCGCCACGGCGGCGCCCTACGCGCTCTGCCTGGGCTACCGGATCCGGTTCGTGCTCGATCTCAACGCCCGCGAGGCGATGCAGCTGATCGAGCTCCGCTCGGGGCGCGAGGGCCACCCGAGCTACCGCGCGGTCGCGCACGAGATGCACGCCCAGATCAGCGCCGTCCACCCGTCGATCGGCGCGATGATGACCCATGTCGACCGCGACGCCGAGCCCCGGCTCGAGCGGATCCTGGCCGAGATGCGCAGCCACGCTCGGGCCGGCGCCGGCGCTTGAAGACGCCAGCACCGGCCCGGAGCATCGCAGCCTGACTTACTTCAGGCGCACCGTCACCGTCGTTGTCTTATGGACCGTCTGGTTGAACACCACGGTGATCCGCCAGGTCCCGCGCTTCGGGTCCCGGAGCTGACGCATCGTGAGGGTCACGTGTCCGTGAACGAGCCGACCGTGACCCAACGCGACGAGCTTGGCGCCGCGATTGACGGCCACGCGCACGGTTCCCTTCCTCGACTTCGAGAACGTCACGGTGCACTTGATCTTGTGGTGCTTGACCACCTTGCACTTGACCTTCGGCTTGGGTCCCGAAGGTGGCGACGATCCCTGCAGCCCCGGTTGCTCGATGAACCGAGTGGTCAGGATCCTGGTATCGCCGTTGGGGTCGGTGACCGTCCATGTCGCCTTGTATGTCCCGGGCTTGAGCGCCGCCACAGCCACTCCGGTGTCCGTGTCGGTATTCGCGCTCTGGAACACCGGCGCTCCACCCGACGCCGGAGCGATGCTGACCGAGATCGGCAGTGCCGCGCCGGTCGACTCCGAGAGCGCGGTGAACGCGCCGTACACCGTCTCGCCTTCGATCGGCGAGGTGTCGGCGATATCGGGCAGCGCCACATTCGTCTGCCCACCGCTAGCCTCGTCCGTCTGACCGGCCGGGGTCGGCAGACCCGAGGCGTTGCCGCCGGACGGGCAAATCTGTGCCGGTGCCGGCAACTCCTGCCTCGCCCGCTGAGGTATTCGTCGGCTCAGAGCTGAGCGGACCACCCCAGTACTGGTCAGGCGAGCAGGTCCCGCCCGCGACCACTCCCGGATTGGCATCGTTGATGCTGACCTGGAGGTTGGCCACATGGAGCGTGGTCAACGTCCTCGAGCCGTTCGAGAGCCCCACCGCGTCGCCTCTGTGCAGCGTCATCTGCGCAACCACCGTGCCGGTGTCATCGGCGCTCCGACCCACGGTCTGACCGCCGTCGGTCAGCGCGTACGGATTCCCTGGCACCAGACCCGAGCACGTGACGGTCTGGGCCGTCAGATCGGCGGTGCAGGCCGGGAACCCGGTCGAGGGGAAGTTCGCGTTAGCGAACGACGAGAGCGAGTCGGGTTCGCCGACCGGGACCATCAGGCTGACCAGCCCGCCCGTCGGGTTGGATGTGGGCAGGTCTGCCGGCTGGAAGGCCCGGTTGTCGTTGGAGCTGTCGGTGAACGCATCGCTCCGCGTGACGGGCGCTGACAGCGGGGTGTCCGCTGATATCGCTCGCCGTTCCGCAGAATCGGTCGGCGAGTCTGCCTGTGTGGCGCCGTTGATCGCGTACGAGAGCACTCCCGTCTGGAAGCAGGCCCCATGGACAACGATGGTCCGCCCAGCGTCAGCGGCGAGGCCCAGGGCGCTTGATCGTTGTTGGTCAGGACGCTTCCGTTATCGAGGTCCGTCCATCCCGTCCAGCCGGACTGCGTGAACGGGTTTCCCCGTTCCCGGTGAGGATTACCTCGTTCAGGAGCGAATTCGGGCCACCCGTGTAGTTGACATCGATCTCGTCGCGATCGTCGCCAACAACATGGTTCGGCAGGGTGAGCGACCAGCTGCCATCGCCGCCGGTGAATGCCGAGGCCGTGTCGACTACCTGACCCGTCCGCAGCAGGTTCACGGTGACTCCCACGTTGGGAGTGGCGGAACCGATGTTGCCGGTGATGTGCCCGCTGAATTGCGTGAGGTTCACCTCCGGCAGCGGCAGCGGGTTGCTCGTCTGATCCGTCCCCTGAACGCAGCTCGGCACGGGATTGCCCGCGGTCCCGTCATTCGACCACATCTCCTGGATGAGGTAGTCGTGGCCGTTGATGACCTGATTGAACGGCGAGCCGTTGTTGGCACTGGTCGTATCCGTGGAGTCGTTGGCGAAGCCGAGCGGGGTCCCGTTCTGCGGGCCAAACTCGCACATGTCGGCGACCTCCCACCCGTTCGGGTTCATATAACCCGTCCCCTCTGGGTCGGTCATCGCCTCGTTCGTCTCGTGCCCGGCGATGTCGACGATCGCCTCACCGTCCGGGTTGCCCTGCGGGTCCGCTCCCTGCGAAATCGAGCCGGACTCGATCACCGGGTCGATGGTTACCGCGTAGATCGTCAATCCATTCCCGGAGTCGACGTTCGAGAGTGAGTGGTAGCCACCGAAGGCGTTGGTCCCGCAAACGTCTTGTGAGATGCACTCGTCGACGTTCGGCGGGAGGAACACGTACCAGATATTCTGCAGCCCCGCGGCAGGGCTGCCGCCGGCCGCCGCGACGAGGTTCGAAACCTCCACCTGCACCTGCTGGTCAGTGATGCAGTACGTCGCCGACAGCGGCGAGGTGCAGTTAGGCCCAGCCGCCGCGCTCGAAGGAATCGCGTCCGTGTCGTTGATCACGTTGTCGCTCGACGTGAAGCCGCTCGGATACGTCGTAGCCGTGTCGTTGAAGTGGATGGTGTTCTGGCCGCTGGTGATCCCGCCGAGGGACGTGCCCCAGGCGTACTGTGGCTCGACCGTGAACCCGTTGCAGCTTGTCGTTGTACAAGCGCTGCCCGAGGTCCCGGTGCTGGCCGCGGCCACATCGGAGAAGAACTGCCGGACGATCCCTTCGTTCGTCAGGCCAGGGGCGCGCGCCCCAGCGGGCGCAGTCGACGGGAACGAGGTCCCGGGCAGCGCCCAGAAGATCGTGTGGACCGTGATCCCGCCGGTCATGGTCTTGCCGCCGTGGTAGACGACCGGCGTCAGGACGCCACCCTCGTTTGGCTCCTGAGTATTGAACTGCCCGTCTTTGGTGACGGTCGGCAGCAGTCCCATTGCGTTTCCGACTCTTGGACGGAACGGGATCGCGCCGAGCGCCGGGGACGCTAATGCGCCCAGCGCGAGGCATACGAACAGGGCCAGCAGTCCTGCCCGTGAACGCAACTTCACAGCAACCCTCCTAACTGTTGACCGGCCCCCCAGAACCGCGGCCACCCTATAACAGGCATACCCCGACCGCAAGCGCCGACAGCGGCGCTCACGAACTCTTCATACGAGCTCGGCTATTTGCCGCGGACGCGCTCGTGCTCGCGCTGGCGAAGCTCGATTCGCCGGATCTTGCCGGTCAGCGTCTTGGGGAGGTCCGGGACGAATTCGATCAGGCGAGGGTAGGCGTAGGCCGAGTGATGATCGCGCACGAACGCCTTGATCTCCTCGGCCAGTTCGTCCGAGGGGTCGTGTCCCGAGGCGACCACGACGAACGCCTTGACGATGTTGCCGCGGCGCTCGTCCGGGGATGCGACCGCGGCTGCCTCGGCGACCGCCGGGTGCTCGAGGCACGCCGACTCGACCTCGAAGGGGCCGATCCGGTACCCCGCTGAGATGATCACGTCGTCGGCGCGGCCCTCGTACCAGAAGTAGCCGTCCTCGTCGGCGCTGGCGGCGTCCTTGGTGTGGAACCAATCGCCGCCGAACGCCTCCTGGGTGTCCTCCTCCGGCCGGTTCCAGTAACCGAGAGGGTAATGGGGGTTCGACCGCGCACGAAGGCAGATCTCGCCGCGCTCGCCCGACGAGACGGGGCGCTCATCCTCGTCGAGGATCGACACTTCCCACCCGGGCATCGGCCGCCCCATCGAGCCCTCGCGCACCTCCATGAACGGGTAGTTGGCGCACAGCGGATAGGACTCGGTGAGACCGTAGTAGTCGAGCACGGTGATCCCATACTGCTCGCGGAACCAGCGAATCGCCTCGGGATTGAGCGGTTCGCCTGCCGAGCACACGATCCGGAATTTCTGCGGGTAGCGCGTGCCCGCGTCGGAGATCGACATCATCGACCGGATCGCGGTCGGGGTGCCGAACACGTTGGAGACCCCGTGGCGCGAGAGGAAGTCGAGCTGCTTGTGCGGATCGAACCCGCCCTCGCGCTGGTAGACGGCCTGCACCGCGCCGAGACGCCAGGGGCCGAGCAGCGGGCAGATCCCCGCCGCCCACGCCCACTCGCCCATCCCGTGGAACAGCTCGCCGTCCTGCAGGTCGTGGCAGTAGATGAACTCCTCGTGGGCAAGGATGTACCGGTGGGCGTGGAGGATGCCCTTCGCCAGACCTGTCGTCCCTGACGAGTAGTACAGCTGGGCGGGATCGTCGGCGGCAGTGTCGACGACGTCGAACGTGGTCGACCCGCGCCCGAGGAGTTCGTCGTCGAGGATCAGCACGTGCTCGACCAGATCGCGCTCGACGCGGCCGGCGTTGGCCTCGTTGGTGACGAGCACCCCGGGCTGCGAATCGCGCACCCGGTGCCGGATCCCCTCGTCGCCGTAGAGCACGGACATCGACAGCAGGATCGCGCCGGCCTTCCACACGCCGAAGAACGCAGCGGCGGTCTCGGGCGTCGGCGGCAGCAGCATCGCGACCCGGTCCCCCCGCTCCACGCCGTGGGCGCGCAGGACGTTCGCGAACCGGTTGGAGTCGTCCTGGAGATCGCCCCAGCTGACCTCCTGGATGCGGCCGCGGAAGTCTTCATGGATCATCGCCAGCTTGTCGCGCGGGTGACGATCGCACACGTCGACCGCGATGTTGTAGCGCGCCGGCACCTCCCAGCGGTGCTGCTCGCGCGCCTGCTCGTAGGAGGAGAAAGTGGTGGTCGAGCTCATTGCCCCATGATCGCGCCCAGCGGCGACCGGCACAAGCGGTCAGCTATCGGACAGGGCCCCGAGTAACAACCGTCACAAGCGCCGGTAACCTTGTTAAGGCTCACCATGGATCTGGCTCTGGGCGTAGTACTCGGCATTGGGATTGCCGCCGCCCTCGCGGCGGTCTGGAGAGCCGTGCGCGGGTCGGGCAGGACGGGAGTCCCGGAGGACGCGATGCAGGCCGCGCTGCACGCCGCCACCGCGACGCTCCCCAACCTCCGCCGTGGCCTGAACAGCCGCACCGCCGAGCGAGCAGTGCCGAATCTGCGGGCCCTAACCGGCGCGGCGGCGATCGCGCTCGCCGACACGCGGGCCGTGCTGGCGATCGACGGCGAGGGACGCGAGCAGGTGCGGCCAGGCGACCTCCTGTCGCGCCTGCTCGCGCGGACGGGCGACGACCGGCTGCACATCGTCCCGCGGCTGGTGTCCTCGGACCCCACCTGTCCGCTGCGGTCGGCGGTGCTCGCGCCGCTGGTCGCCCAGGACAAGCGGATCGGCACGCTGATCGCCTTCTACAGATCGGTGGGGCGCCCGAGCCATCACGAGCTGCGGGTCGTCCAGGAGGCGGCGAGCCTCGTGTCCGCGCAGGTCGAGCTGTCGCTGGTGGCCGCCCAGGAGGAGCGTCTCGCCCAGGCCGAGCTCAGAGCGCTGCGCGCGCAGATCTCGCCGCACTTCATCTACAACGCCCTCGCCGCGGTCGCCGGCGACATTCACGCCCGTCCCGAGGAGGCGCGCGACCTGCTGATCGATTTCGCCGAGTTCACCCGCTACCTGTTCCGCGACGGCCGTTCGTACGTGACCCTCGGCGAGGAGATCGAGCACGTCGAGCGGTACCTGCGTCTCGAGCAGGCGCGCTTCCGCGACATCCTCCACGTCACGATCGACGTCCCCGAGGCGACGCGCGGCACGGTGGTGCCGGCGATGTCAGTGCAGCCGCTCGTCGAGAATGCGGTCCGCCACGGCGTTGAGAGGCGCGCCGGCCAGGGGCGCGTGACGATCTCGGCCGAGATCGTGGGGGGCGACGTCGAGCTGCGGGTGTCCGACGATGGCGTTGGCATCGAGCGCGAGCGCCTCGGTGCGGTGTTGGCGGGCGCCGGGGGTGGTATCGGCCTGTCCAACGTCGACGCCAGACTGCGCGCCACGTTCGGCGAGCGGTACGCGCTCCGGATCGAATCCGAACTGGGGCGAGGGACGACCGCGGTCATGACCGTGCCGAACCTGCGAGGCGAGATCGCGAATCCGGAGCTCGCCTGGTCGGCATGAGCTCGGAACGGCTGACGATCCTCGCGGTCGACGACGAGCAGACCCAGCTGGCGGACCTGGCCAGGCTGCTCCGCAGCTTCTCCGGCGTTCAGGAGGTGGAGTGCGCGTTCGGCGGCCACGACGCGCTGCTCAAGGCCTCGAGCCAAGGCTACGACGCGATCTTCCTCGACGTCCGCATGCCCGACCTGGACGGCCTCGAGCTAGGGCGCGTGCTGAGGCGGTTCGCCTCGCCGCCACAGCTCGTGTTCGTCAGCGCGCACGACGCCGCCGCGGTCGACGCCTTCGAGCTCCGCGCCGTCGATTACCTGCGCAAGCCGGTGAGCCGGCAGCGCCTCGAGGAAGCGCTCGAGCGGGTTATCGCCGCGGTCGAAGCGGCCGAGGATCCCGCCGAGCGGAACGGGCGCCGCGCGCGCTCACAGCCGGCGGCCGAGAGCGAGATGATCGCGGTCTCAGGTGCGCGCGCCGGCTCGACTCGGCTGATCAACCGCGGCTCGATCCTGTACGTCCAGTCGCACGGCGACTTCGTACGCATCTTCACCGAGGACGGCCGATACCTGCTCCGCACGACGCTCAACGAGATAGAGCGCCGCTGGGAGCAGTTCGACTACGTCCGCGTCCACCGCCAGTACGTCGCGAACCTCTCTCGTGCGGTCGAGCTCCGCCCGCTGTTCGGCGGCACGGCCGAGCTCGCATTCGCCGGCGGCCAGACCATTCCGGTGGCCCGCCGCCACGTGGCCGACCTGAGTCGACGGCTCGGCCCCTAAGAGCCGTCAGAGACGCGTGAGATCCCGGTCGGAGCCCCCTCGCGCCCGATCCAGCAGACGTGCAATCCGGCGGATCTGCCGCGCGGGGGCTCCGAGTGGGAGTCACGCGTCTTCGTGCTTCTGCTCGTCCTTGATCTTGCCCTCGAGCTGCGACATGACGTCCGGATCGCGCAGCGTCGTGACGTCGCCGAGCGCACGCCCTTCGGCGATGTCTCGGAGCAGCCGACGCATGATCTTGCCCGACCGCGTCTTCGGCAGATCGTCGGCCCAGATAATCCGCTTGGGCCGCGCGAGCTTGCCGATTCGCTTGGCCACGGTGTCGTTGATCTCGGAGACCAACTCGTCCGACCCTTCGGCCTCATCGCCCTCGAGCGTTACGAAGGCACAGATCGACTGGCCGCTGTCCTCGTCGGCTTGGCCGATCACCGCGGCCTCGGCCACCTTCGGATGCGCCACGATCGCCGACTCGACCTCGGCCGTCGACATCCGGTGTCCCGACACGTTCACGACGTCGTCGATCCGCCCGATGATCCAGAAGTAGCCGTCCTTGTCCTTGCGGGCGGCGTCGCCAACCAGGTACGTCTCCTTGCCGAACTTGTCGAAGTACGTCTCGACGAAGCGGTCGTCCTCTTTGTAGAGGGTGCGGAGCATCGACGGCCATGGCCGCGTGAGCACGAGCAGTCCCTGTCCGTCGTCGACGGGCTTGCCGTCCCGCTCGTCGAACACGCCGGCAGCGATGCCGGGGAACGGGCGCGTCGCCGAGCCCGGCTTGGTGGCGACGATCCCGGGAAGCGGCGTGATCATGATCGCGCCCGTCTCGGTCTGCCACCAGGTGTCGACGATCGGGCAGCGCTCGCCGCCGACGACCACGTAGTACCAGAGCCAGGCCTTGGGGTTGATCGGCTCGCCGACCGTGCCGAGCAGCTTCAGCTTCGAGAGGTCGTGCTTCTCGACGTGCTCGACACCCCACTTCATGCAGGCGCGGATCGCCGTTGGAGCGGTGTAGAACTTGGTCACGCCGTAGCGCTCACAAAGCTCCCACCAGATGCCCTTGTGCGGATAGTCGGGCGCGCCCTCGTACATCACGCTGGTCGCGCCGTTCAGCATCGGCCCGTACACGATGTACGAGTGGCCGGTGACCCACCCCACATCCGCCGAGCACCAGTACACGTCCTCGTCAGGACGCAGGTCGAACACGTACCGGTGCGTTGAGGCCACGCCGGTCAGGTAGCCGCCGGTGGTGTGGAGGACGCCCTTCGGCTTGGCGGTCGAGCCGCTCGTGTACAGCACGTACAGCGGGTGCTCGGCGTCGAGTTCCTCGGCCGGACACTCATCGTCGGCCTTCTCCACGATCTCGTGGTACCAGACGTCCCGCGCGTCCTTCATTTCGCAGTCGGCGCCGGTTCGCTTGACCACGACGATGTGCTCGAGCGACTCGAGCTCGCCCATCTCCTCGTCGACCGCCTGCTTGATGTTCGCGGTCTTTCCCTTGCGCCGCGCGCCGTCGACGGTGATCAGCGCCTTCGCTTCGGAGAACTCCATCCGTTCGCGGACCGAGCCGGCTGAAAAGCCGCCGAACACGACGTTGTGCGGCGCGCCGATGCGAGCGCACGCCAGCATCGCGACGATCACCTCGGGGATCATCGGCAGGAAGATCCCGACGATGTCGCCCTTCTCGATGCCGAGGTCCTTCAGCGCGTTGGCGAACTTCTGCACGTCCCGGTGCAGGTCGGCGTAGGTGAGGTCCTCCTCCTCGCCTTCCTCGCCGCGCCAGTGGAACGCGACCCGATCGCCGTTCCCCTCCTCGACGTGGCGGTCCAGGCAGTTGTAGGACGCGTTGAGCTTGCCGTCCTTGAACCACTTGTAGAACGGCGGATCGGAATCGTCCACATCCTCGGTGGGCTCCTTGAACCAGTGGAGCTCCTTGGCCTGTCTCATCCACCAGCCTTTCCAATCCTTGTCGGCCTTCTCGTAGACCGACGGATCGTTGAGCAGCGCGTGCTCGGCGAACTCCTCAGGCGGCTCGAACTTCTCGATGTCGAGCATCTCCTCGAGCTTGGACTCGAGGGTGTGCTCGGACTTGCGGGTCGTTGCCGTGTCTGCCACGGGCATCTCTCCTTCCGCTCCTTCGCGTTCTCTCTCTAGGTCTGCTACCCAGAGGCGCGGCAGCGGAACCGCGCCCGATCTTGAAGACGCGGCCCACGGTGCCCTCGAAACCAGACGGGGACCGCGCCCGGTCCGTGGGCCGGGCGCGGTATCGGCTGTGGTAGGCCGACGGCGTGGCGCTACTCGGCGTGCCCGTAGGCGGCTATTTCCGCCTTCTCCTGCTCGGAGAGCTCGCGCGGGACCTCGCCCCGAGCTGCCTTCTCGGCGTGGACGTGCTGGCGGATGTCCTCGACGATCTCGGGGTTGGCCAGTGTCATCACGTCGCCGACGTCGGCGAAGTTCGAGATGCTGGCGATCACGCGCCGCATGATCTTCCCGGAGCGCGTCTTGGGCATGTCCGCGACGATCCACACGTTCTTGGGTCGGGCGATCGCACCGATCTCCCTGACGATCGCCTCGGATACCTTCCGATCGACCCCGGCATCGGCATTGACGCCGGGCTTCAGCGAGATATACATCTCGACGATCTTCCCGCGCACGTCGTCGACGACCGGCACGGCGGCCGCCTCGGCGACTTCATCGACAGTGATGGCAGCGGACTCGAGTTCCTTGGTCCCGAGCCGGTGCCCGGCGACGTTGATCACGTCGTCGATCCGGCCGAGGATCCGGAAGTACCCGTCCTCCGACTCCATGGCGCCGTCGCCGCACATGAACGGCCAGTCCCGCCAGTCCTTGCTGTTCGGGTCTCGGTTGAACTTGGCGTAGTACGTGTCGATGAACCGCCGGTCCTGACCCCACACCGTGAGCATCCTGCCCGGCCACGGATTGCGGACGCAGATATAGCCCGCCTTGCCGGTGCCCCTGGGGATCTCCTTGGCGTTGTCGTCGTAGATGACGAGCTGGATTCCGAGCGCTGCCGGACCGCAGCTCCCAGGCTTCATCGGTTGCAGCCCCGGAAGCGTGCTTCCGAGGAAGCCGCCGGTCTCCGTCATCCACCAGGTGTCGGTGATCGCCGCCTGGCCTTTGCCGACGAAGTGGTAGTACCAGCGCCAGACGTCGGGCTCGATCGGCTCGCCGACCGTGGTCATCGTCTTGAAGTGGTAGCTGTACTTCTCCGGCTCCTCCGGCCCGACCTTCCGGAGCATCCGGATCGTCGTCGGCGCGGTGTGGAAGATGTCCACGCCGAGCTTCTCGGCGATCCGCCAAGGCCGACCCGGATCGGGATACGTGGGAACGCCCTCGTACATCACGCTCGTCGTTCCCAGCGCCAGCGGTCCATACACGATGTAGGAGTGTCCGGTGATCCACCCGATGTCCGCGAAGCACCAGTAGGTGTCGTCGGGATGGATGTCCTGGTAGTACTTCGAGGTGCCGGCCACGTAGCTGAGGTAACCGCCGACCGAGTGCTGGGCCCCCTTTGGGCGGCCCGTCGTGCCGCTGGTGTACATCAGGAACAGCGTGTCGTTTGCGTCCAGCGCCTCCGGCTCTACCTGCTGCCCCTGGTAGTTCTCGATCAGGTCGTTGACGAAGAAGTCACGGCCCTCGACCATCGGGCTCTCGGAGTGGTACTCGCCCGGGATCCTCCGCCAGACGAGCACCTTCTCAACCTCGGTCCCCTCCTTACGCGCCTCCTCGACCGCCTGGTCAGCCTTCGCCTTGTGATCGATCAGGTCACCGTTGCGGTAGTAGCCGTCGATCGTGACGAGAACGGTGCTCTTGGCGTCCGCCATCCGCTGACCGCAGGCGGCCCCGCTGAAACCGCCGAACACCTCGGAGTGGATTACGCCGAGACGCGCGCAGGCGAGCATCGCCACCGGCAGCTCGGGCACCATCGGCATGTGGAACGTGACCCGGTCGCCGGCCTTGACCCCAGCGAAATCACGTAGTAGCGCGGCGAACTCGTTGACCCGGCGATGGAGCTCGGAGTACGTGATCTCGACGGGCTCGGCGTCCTCGGGCTCGGGCACCCAGATCAGCGCGTTCCTATCGCCCCGAGTTTCCAGGTGCCGGTCGACGCAGTTGACGCACGCGTTCAGCCGCCCGCCCACGAACCACTTGAAGAACGGCGGATTGCTCGTGTCCAGGAGCGAGTCCCACCTCTTGTCCCAGGTGAGCAGGTCCGCGTACTCGATGAAGCAGTCCGGGAAGCGGTCCTCGCTGAAGCGCTCGAGGATCGCGGGATCACTCGCGTTGGCCTGAGCGGCGAACGCTGCAGGGGGCTCGAAGTACTCCTCCTCCCGCCAGTGAACCGCGATCTGCGCCTCCGATGCCACATCTTCGCCGGTGTCCTCCTGAGCGCTCGACGCCTTGGTCGTATCAGCCATGTTTCTCTCCTTCTCCTTCCAACGCGATGGCGGCCGCCTGCCGGACAGCCCAGAGCGCCGGCGTCGCCGCCGGCGCTCCACGGTCCTTCGATTTCTACTATGCGCTTGACGCTAGTTCTACTCGAGAGCGCCGTGCTGGTGGGCTTTTCTGTCTACTAGCGCCTCAGCGGAACGACCGGCGCGATGACTCGGCCGTAGGTCGAATTCACCACCGCGGCGAACGACGCGTACCAAGCGGCGATCGCGGTCGCGATCCCGACGTAGCCGCCCAGCTTGATCGTGCCGTTGGTGGCGTTGAGGGTGCCGGCGAGCGCCGAGTTGCCGATCCCGAGGATGAGGAACGTGATCGCCAGGAGCAGGAACACGAGGGCAACCGCTCCAGTGGTCCGTAGCGAAGCGATGAACATGTAGGCCGTGAACAGCCCCCACATCCAGAGGTACAGCCCAAGTCCGCTGAACACCTCGGTCGGCGCGTTCTTGCCGACCGATTGGACGATGAAGAAGAACGAGATCCAGAACGCGCCGTACGAGCAGAACGCCACGGCGCCGAACGTGTTCCCGGTCCGGAACTCCCAGATTCCCGCGATCAGCTGAGCGATGCCGCCATAGGCGAGCGCCAGCGCGGCCACCATCGGAAGCAACCCGCCGCCTGGCAACTTCTGCGTGCCGACCAGGCCGGAGTTGATGAGGCTCAGCATGAACGTGGTCCCGGCGAAAGCGGCCAGGCCGAGCGGCCCTGGATCCGCGGGCGTCCAGCCGGAGAGGCGTCCGCCGGTCGGATCGGCGGCCGGCGCGACGTCTGCCTCGCGCCCACCGATGTTTGCGGCTTCCATCTATTCCTCCTAATGAGGGGTTGATAGTCGCCGCGAACGTTTGCACCGCAACCAGGCTTCACAAGCGCCGGATCGGTGAACGGGCCGGATGCCGCCGCGAGCGGTCGCGCAAGCACGATAAACGGTGACCGCCGGACGGCGTTTTGGCCGCCCGGCGGTCACCAACTCGAGCCCGCACAGCTGCAGGTCGGGCCCCGACGCCCCAGGCGAGGTGCCCCAGGACCGAACCAGAGCTGAGTTTGTTGCCGCCCCTCCACATACGGCTGGCGAAGCGAACCTGTCCCGGCCCCCGGCGTGGACAGGAGCCGGGACAGCTTGACCAATGATCGGCAGGCCAGGAGCGGCCGACGCCCGCCGGCTCAGGTTGCGGACGGATGTCTGATCGCCCGCCGCTTACTTGCGGCGCTTGCGCTTGCGCTTCGGCGTCGTCGAGCGGGTGGGCCCTGGGGCCGGGGCGCCGACCGCCTCCGGCGCGGGCTCCGGCGCCGGCTTGCCCCGCCCCCGTCCGAGCAAGGGCTCACGCGCGGCGCGCTGCCGCTGGCTCGCCGGCCAGGGGGTGGCGCGGCCGGAGGTCCACGCCGGTGGCACGCCGCTCGGCCAGCGCCCGCTGAACAGATACGCGAGCGCCAGCAGGTAGTAAGCCTCGACGATCGGAATCGGCACGAGCGGGATGATCGTGAGGACGCCGGCGATGATCCCGAGATAGCCCAGGAAGCGCGTGAGCAGGCCAACCCGCATCGCGTTCAGCGATACCAGCACGAGTGCGACTGCGACCAGCAGCAGGCCGAGGTCATTGGTGATCTGCGGAATGACCAGCCACGGCTTGGTCAGGAGCGCATTGGCCTCCGGGTATGTCTGGCTCCCGTGGCTTACGAAGTGATGAGCCTGGATGCCGTATGCGGTGACGTACCAGACGACGCTCACGCCGGAGACGACGCCGCCGGCGATAGCGATACTGCCGGTGAACGCCGGCTTGGTGTTGGGCTCGCGCGCCCTCGTGGCTCCCCACAGGTACCAGAGCGTCCACGCCAGCGCGAGCGACCCCAGCCCGCTGGCGATCGCTCCGATCAGGTCACGGGCGAACCGCTTGTCCTCGGTGACCAGGCCCAGCGTCTGCTCGTTGACGCTGACGTGGGGCCCGCCGATCTGGATGAGCACGGCGACCATCAACAGGATGCCGGCGGCCGCGGCGAGCACGACCTGCCGTGTGCGCACTCGCGACTCGTATGCGAGCCGATCCTCGGGCGTCATCAGATGCCAGTCTAGGTGCTGTCAGGATCGGCGGGGTCTTGCCGAGCTCCAGGGCGGGGTACCATTGCAAGCATGGAAGGAAGTGGATTCGGAGGCCTGTTCGGTGATCCCGACGAGCTGCAGCGCCGCTTGGGCGAATTCGCCGAGCAAATGCAGGGCGCTCAGCGCCTGGCCTGGGCCGACAACGCGATCAAGCTCGCCGTCGATCTGACCGTCGCGGCGATGAACCGCATCAACATCCAGGGGACGACCGAGCAGCAGGCCGAGCAGCTGCGAACGGTGATGGCGCACATCTTCCCCGAGGCCGTGACGCTCGTGCGCGAGGCCCGCGAGGGCCTTCAGTAGAGCAAGCTAGGTCCCGGCCAGCGCCCCGAGCACGAGGTCATCGTGCTCGCCCGGCTTCACGTTCCGGAAAACGTCCCTGATCGTCCCGTCGGGACCGATCACGAACGTCGTACGCTCGTTCCCCATGTAGGTGCGGCCGTACCGGTGCTTCTCGACCCACACGCCGTACGCCTCGGCCACCGAGTGGTCCTCGTCTGACAGCAGCGGGAACCCCAGGCTGAACTTCTCGGCGAACTTCGCGATCGGATTGACCGGGTCGGGCGACACTCCGAGGACGACCGCGCCGGCCTGGTCGTAGTTCGACTGATGGTCCCGCACGCCGCACGCCTGAGTCGTGCACCCGGGCGTGTCCGCCTTGGGATAAAAGTAGAGGACCACGTTCTGGCCTTTTAGGTCCGACAGCTTCACGGGGTTGCCGTGCTGGTCGGGCAAGGTGAAGTCGGGGGCCCGGTCGCCGGACGCGAGTGCCATGGCGCGACGGATCCTATCCGAGCGAGAGCCGTGCAAAGAGCGCAACCCCGGGCCCGCTCCCGGCCTGCATAACACGACAATCAAGCCGCCTCCGTGCGACCGTGGCGTCGTACGCATGCCCCACATGCAGACTACGCCAAGGTCAGCCGGAAGAGCGCCAAATGGCGTGTCATGCAGGGTCGGGTCAGGCAGGCACCGCAAAACCGGCGGGGGTGGCGCGCAAACCCAGGCCGGGGTGGCGCGCAAACCCAGGCCGGGGAACTCGTCGCGCGCGGCCTTCGAGGTCCAGCCGTCAATCACGCACCATCCGCCTTCGTACGGACCGTTGACGTGGAACGTGATGGCCGCCGGCATCTCGTCGTTCGGCCGGATCTCATGGTCGGCGGCATGCGCTCGACTACCTGGTCGTACTGGTCCATCGTCCCGCCCGGGAAATCGAGTATGAACGCAACTGCCATGACGCCCTCCCCCGGTGTTGGCTGACGGCTGGGGCCAAGGATCTGCGGTGCCAGAGCCGAGGCGCATCCGCCAATGGCCTAGCTTCGCCGCCGGCAACTGCCAGGTGACAGCGGTGCCATGCGGCGAATAGGATCGCCATCAAGTTGGAGGGGGCACTTCGACTAGCAGAGATCCTGGGGGCACTGTCCTTGACGACAGACCTCGGCGCCGGCGTGCCGTTCGAGAAGGGACTGCGGACATGTCTGGTCGCGTCGGGTCTGGCCGAGTTGCTCGACGTGGGGCTGTCGGAACGGCGTGACGTGTACTTCGCCGCCCTGCTCAGATCGGTTGGCTGCACGACGCACGCCTCGCTGTTTGCCGAGCTGTTCGACGACGACGTGGCGATGCAGCGAGAGCTCAAGCTGTTCGATCTCGCGGACCCGGCGGAGGTCGCGGCGCAGACCCGGCGCTTCGCCGGCTGGGCAGGTCCCGGGCGTGCCCAGGAGCTGACCGACCGCTTCCTCACCGAGGTGCCGGCCCACGGGCGGGAGCTGAGCCGCGCCAGCTGTGAGGTGAGCGCCGCACTGGGCCGGCGGCTTGGGCTGCCCGATGGCGCGATCGTGGCGCTCGATGAGGTGTACGAGCGATTCGACGGCCACGGTTTCCCCGCCGGCCGGGCGGGGGATGAACTCGCGCTCGCCGCCCGGATCGTCCACGTCGCCGAGCAGGCGGTGCTCGGCCACTACGACGGTGGCGGTGGCGCCGCGCGGGCTCGGGTCGCGCGCCGCGCCGGCGGTCAGCTCGACCCGGATGTGTCGGCGACGTTCCTGTCGAGCGCCGAAGATCTGCTGTCGCTGCTCGACGCCGACGACCTGCTGGCCGCGACGCTCGACGCGGAGCCGCCCCCTCGCGCGAACGTGCCCGCCGATCAGCACGAGCGCATGAGCACGGCGTTCGCGACGTTCGCAGATTTGAAGGGGCGATTCCTGCTCGGCCACTCCGCGCACGTCTCGGCGCTCGCCGGGGAGGCGGCTGAGCTGTCCGGCTACGACGCGGACGCCTGCGAGACGGTCCGAACCAGCGCGCTGTTCATGGACATCGGCAGGGTCGGTGTGTCGAGCGCGATCTGGGACCGGGCCGGTCAACTCGGGCCGGTCGAATGGGAGCGCGTGCGGCTTCACTCCTATTGGACCGAGCGGATCCTTCGGCGCTGTCCCGCCCTCGAGCGTCTCGCGCCCCTGGCCCCCACCCACCACGAACGTCTGAACGGAAGCGGCTACCACCGCGCGGCCCGGGGCATCGAGCTGTCGGCCGGCGAGCGTCTGCTCCAGGCCTCGGATGTGTTTGCGGCGCTGACCGAGCCGCGGCCGCATCGCGAGGCCCTCGCGCGTCCGGAAGCCGCGCGCGCCCTCGAGGCCGAAGTGACCGCCGGTCGCCTCGACGCCCAGGCTGTGGGCGCGGTGGTGGAAGCGGCGGGCCTGCCGCACCGGCGAACCAGCCGGCCGAACGAGCTCACCGATCGTGAGGTCGAGGTCTTGCGCGTGCTCGCCCGCGGTCTCAGCAATCGCGAGATCGCCGACGTCCTCGTCGTGTCCCCGCGAACCGTCCAGCACCACCTGGCCAGCGTGTACGACAAGATCGGCGTGCGCTCGCGGGCCGGCGCGGCGGTGTTCGCGATCGAGCACGGTCTGGTTCCCGCGGTCTCCGAGAAATAGGCCATTCAGCCGATGCGGCCCGGGGCCCGCGGCCAAGATCCTCCGCGTGGAGTCAATCGAGGAGATCCGAGGAGCCGCCATGCCGTCTGAGAACGAAACACTCGTCCGTCGCTTTTTCGAGGAGTTCTGCAACGAGCGTCGCAGCGAGGTCGCCGACGAGCTCATCGCCGAGGACTACGTCTCCCACGGCCCGCAGGCCCCGCCCGCCGAAGGACCCGACGGCGTGCGCGAACGCGTGGGTCTGTACCAGGAAGCGGTCGACGGACACTGGAACCTGGAGGAGGTATTGGACGCCGGCGACAGGGTCATCGCGCGGTGGACCGGGACCGGGACCCACGTGGGCGAGCTCATGGGCCTCGAGCCCACCGGGCGCCCGATCGCCGTGGAAGCGATCTCGATCTTCCGCATCTCGAACGGCAAGATCGTCGAGGAGTGGACGGTGTGGGACGCGCTCGGGCTGCTTCAGCAGGTCGGCGCGGTGCCGGTGCCGGCTTAGGTCGGTACCGGCTTAACAAGGGAGCCCGGAGAGACATGCTCGAGCCTGACGAGGTCCTCGACATCAGTGCGCTCGGCGCGCGGGTGCTGCTGCGTCCCACCGGGTCAGATGCCGAAGTCGGCGACGTGAGCTTCGACGTTATCGGCCGGCCGCGAGGGTTCCTGGCCCAACCGCACGTCCACACCCGCCAGGTCGAACGGTTCGAGGTGCTGAGCGGGGAGATGCTTTTGGTCCTCGACCGCCGCCGGCATGTCCTCCGGCCCGGAGACCGGATGGCGGTTCCCGCCGGCAAGGCGCACCGTCAGCTGCCGAGCGGATCCGGTGATGCGCACGTGCGCGTCACGGTCAGTCCCGCCGGCCGTACCGAGGAGTTTCTCCGCCGCTTGGCCGCCCTCTCGCACGAGCGACAGATCACCCGCCAGGGGTTTCCCAAGCCAATCGCCGCGGCGCGCCTGATCCTCGACTTCTCCGACACCGGTCACGCAGCGGTCCCGCCGCAGCCCGTGCAGCGCCTGCTCGCCAAAGGCATCCTGGCCGCGGCTGATCTCTGGCGTGAATACGCGTTCGTGGACGAGTGGGATGTCGCGGCGCCCGCACGGGCCGTGTACGAGGCGCTGGCCGACACGCGCACGTACCCTGACTGGTGGCGCCCGGTTTACCTGGACGTGGAGGCAGACGGTCCCCCGGCGCTCGGGACCGTGTCTCACCAGCACTTCAAGGGCCGGCTCCCTTACCACCTGCGGACCCGATCGCGGATCACGCGGCTCGAGCCTGACCGTCTGATCGAGGCGGAGGTCGACGGTGACCTCCGCGGTCACGGTGTGTGGACCGTGACGCCGACCGACACTGGATCGCACATCCGGTTCGAATGGACCGTGCACGCCGATCGCCGCCTGCTGCGAGCGCTCACGCCGCTCATGCGGCCGGTGCTTCGCGCCAATCACGCCTGGGCGATCACGCGAGCGATCGGCGGCCTCGAACCGTACCTCGCCAGCCGCCGTCGGTTGTCAAGCGCAGTGACCTACTGAACGCTATTTCAGCAGTCGCGACAGCCGCCGGTCCTTCATCAGCTTCCCGTCGGTCTGACACGTCGGGCAGTAGCACATCACGTAGTCCTCGTAGAACACCGCCTCGAGCTGATCGCCGCAGCGCGGGCACGGCTCGCCGTTCCGGCGGTGCACGGTGAGCGGCATCGGCAGCTTGTCGGGGACCGGGAGTGAGAGGGTCGACTCGTAATGGGCGATCGCATCGCCGAGGACGCGGACGGTCTCCGTACGCAGGCGGTCGGCTTCGTCGCCGTCGAGATCGGACCCGCGCTTGAACGGCGAGATCATCGCGGCGTGAAGGATTTCGTCGACCCAGGAGCGGCCGATACCGGCGATCACGTGCTGGTCCCGGAGCAGTGCGTACAGCGGCCGAGGCTGGTCGAGGAGCTCGACGAACGGCGGCGGGTCGGGCCACGCTTCTGGACCGAGCGCGGCGATCGTTTCCTCGTCGTCGATGTCCGCCGATCGCAGCACCTTGACCCACGCTCGCTGTCGGGTGCCGAACTCGCGCAGGCGCAGCTCGCGGCCGTCGGTCAGCCGCAGCAGGAACCTCGACGTCCGGTCGCGCAGCGACGCGCGTGTGTCGAACAGCTGGAGACGGCCGGCCGACATCAGATGGATCTCGATCGCGAGGTCGCCATCGAGCTCGATCACGAAGAGCTTGCCTCGGCGCCCGATCCGTTCGATCCGGTGCCCGGCGAGGGCCGTGAGGGGCGGGTCGAACGTCTTCAGCGCGTTGATCCCGGGCGCCAGCGCAGACTCGATCTCGGCGCCGGCGACGGCGGCGCCGATCAGGCGTGCGGTGGTCTCGACCTCGGGTAGCTCGGGCATGGCGTGATGTTCAGAGCGTAGCTACCGCTCGCGCCTGCGCCGGTACCCTGGCTGGCGTCATGCCCGTCGCGCTCGCCCCCGACGACATCGTCCGCACGCACGCCGATGCCGCGGCCAACGACCGCGAGCCGTTGCTCGTGCTCGAGCCGCTGATCGAGTTCCTCTCCGAGCAAGGCCTCGAGGCGCCGCCCGACCTGACGGCGACGCCGATCGGCGATGGCCACTCGAACGTGACCTTTGCGCTGTCGACCGGCGTGGTGCTCCGGCGTCCCCCACGGGGACCATTGCCTCCCAGCGCCCACGACGTGCTACGGGAAGCTCGGCTGCTTCGGGCGCTCGAGCCCACGCGCGTGCGCGCACCCGGTGTGCTCGCCGTGTGCGACCGGCTCGAGGTGATCGGGGTCCCGTTCTATGTGATGGAGCGGGTCGACGGCGAGGTCATCACCGACTCAGTGCCCGAGCCGCTCGACACCCCCGAGCAGCGGGGGCGGATCGCCGATGAGCTGGTCGACGCGCTCGTCGAGCTGCACGCCGTCGACTGGAGGGGCGCCGGCCTCGAAGGATTCGGCAAGCCGACGGGCTACCTCGAACGGCAGCTGCGCCGCTTCACCGGACTGTGGGAGCACAACCGCACGCGCGAGCTCTCCCAGGTCGAGGAGGTCGGCGCGTGGCTCTCGGAGAACATCCCCGAGTCGCCGGCGGCGACGATCGTGCACGGCGACTACCGCCTCGGGAACACGATGTTCGCGGCGGGCACGCCGGCGCGTTTGATCGCGATCTTCGACTGGGAGATGGCGACGATCGGCGATCCGCTCGCCGACGTCGGCTACATGCTCATGCAGTGGACCGAGCCGGGCGATGTCGTCGGCAAGTTCAACCTGAACAACGTGACCCTTAGGCCCGGGTTCCCCACGCGCGCCGAGCTGACGGCCTCCTACGAGGAACGGTCGGGCCGGTCGGTGCACGCGCTCGATTGGTACGTGACCCTCGCGCTGTGGAAGGCCGTCGTCTTCATGGAGGGCAACTACAAGCGAGCGCTCGCAGGGTCGACCGACGATCCGTATTTGAGGACGTTCGGAGACGGCGTGATCGAAATCGCCGACCGCGCGCTCGCGGTAACGCGGCATGGCTTCTGAGGCGTATCCCGGACTCCTGGTCGACTGGGGCGGAGTCTTGACCAGCGACGTGTTCGCATCGTTCGGCGCGTTCTGCGAGCTCGAGGGACTCGAGCGGGACGGGCTCTCCCAAGTCTTCCGGAACGAGGCGGAATGCCGGGAGTTGATCCTCGGCCTCGAGACCGGCGCCGTCGCCCAAGAGGTGTTCGAGCCGCGAGTGGCGGCGCTGCTCGGCGTGACGGCGCCTGGTCTGATCGACCGGCTGTTCGCGGGCGCGGTGCCCGACGAGGACATGCTCGAGGCCGTCCGCCGCGCGCGCGGCGGCGGAATCCGGACGGGACTCGTGTCGAACTCCTGGGGGACCAGCCGTTATCCGCGGGATCTGCTGGCCGAGCTGTTCGACGCCGTGGTTATCTCCGGCGAGGTCGGCCTGCGCAAGCCGGCGCCGGAGATGTATGCCCTGGGCGCCGAGCGCATCGGACTCGCCCCCAAGAGCTGCGTGTTCGTCGACGACCTGAAAGTCAATCTGGCGCCGGCGGAGTCGCTCGGGATGGTGACCGTTCATCATCGCGGCGCGGACGAGACAATCGCCCGGCTAGAGGGGCTGCTTGGCGTGAGCCTTCGGTGACTCGATCGGTCTCGCTCACGGTCGTGGCATAAGCACCCAAATGTCAACGGGCCCGAGCGCATCCGCGCCCGGGCCCGTAGAACGTGCTTCTTGTCGATCGGTCAGTTGATCGAGTTCAGAGCGGCCTCGTCCGCGTTGACGACCGACTGCGGCAGCGGCGAGAAGTCGAGCGAGGGCCCGAACGTCTGTCCGCCGGTGATCGCGTAGCCGATGAATGACTTGATCAGCGCTCCCTGCGCGGCGTTCGTCGGGACGAACGCGTAGGTGTACGTCGAGATCGGGTACGCCTTCTTCTTGGCTCTACCCGGGTCGACGATCGTGAGCTCGTTGCCGGGCCCGGGGCTGACCCCCGACGCCGCGGCTGCGATGTTCGACAGGTTCGGAACCTCGTAGTTGCCGGCGCTGTTCTTGATCGCCGCGGGCTGGATGCGGTTCGCGACCAGGTACGTGGCTGCGATGTAGCCGATACCGCCATTCGTTTGCTGGACCGCCTGAGACACGCCCTGGTTGCCCTTCGCGCCCACGCCGGTCGGGAAGGTCACCGTGGTGGAGGCGCCGACCTTGCCGGCGAACGTGCCAGAGATATCAGACAGGTACCGGGTGAACGCGTACGTGTCTCCCGATCCGTCGGAACGGAAGAACACGGTGATCCTCGTGCCTGGGATCTTCAGGCCCTTGTTCAGCTTCTTGATCGCCGGGCTGTTCCACTTGGTGATCTGCCCGAGGTAGATCTGGGCGAGCACGGACCCGGTCAGCTTGAGCACCGAACCCTTCGGCCTGAGGCCGTTGAGGTGATAGCCAACGCCCGTAGCGGTCAGCGCCCACGGGATCTGGACGATATTCGACGGGACGCCCGTGTACACGGATAGCGGCGCGTCGGAGGCGCCGAAGTCCACCAGGCCTCCGGCGATGTCCTTCTCGCCACTGCCGGATCCGACGGGGGAGTAGTTGACCAGGCTGCTCGTCGACGTGTCCCAGACCGCGGCCCATTCGGCCTCGATCGGGGCGACAAGCGTCGAGCCGGCGCCGTTGAGCGTCGGCGTGGCTGCGGACGCGGCGGCCGCGCTCAGGCCTAAGACACAGCCCGCGAGCAAGCCCGCGCACGTGACGCTTACGAACCTCTTGAAGAGCAAAGCAGTAATCCTTTCCTTGGGGGAATTCCCGAGAAGACTCTCGACGTGGCCCGGCCGCCCCTCGCGAGATGGCGCTAAGGATCTCCGCGCAGGTTTGGCCGCTTGTTGCCAACTTGTGACTACGTTGTGGAAAACCTGTGAGCGATAAAAGGTCGCGGGCTGCACGATCGAGCTTTTGCGTACGCTTGCGCGCCGTGTCCTCGAGGGCAAGGATCTCGCTGGCGCGGGGCGGCTCCCGCGGCGGCGCCCGAACGCGGGACCGACCGCGCCCCGCCGGCCGGCTCGGCGATCGCGTCATGTTCGGGCTGTGCGCGCTGGCGGGCGTGCTCGTCGTCCTGACGCTGGCCGACGTCGTCTACCAGCTCGTCAACAACGCCCAGCCGGCGATCTCGAAGTTCGGGCTCGGCTTCGTGACGAGCTCGACCTGGCAGCCCAACTTCGGAGTCGAGGGCGTGCTGGCGCTGCTCTACGGGACCGTGGTGAGCTCGCTGATGGCCGTCGTGCTCGCGACGCCGCTGGGGATCGCGATCGCCCTGTACCTGAGCATGATGGCGCCGCCCCGGGTGCGGGCGGTCGTGGGGCCGCTGGTCGAGTTGCTCGCGGCCGTTCCGAGCATCATCTACGGCTTCTGGGGACTGGTCGTGCTCGTCCCGTTCATCGACGGGCTCGAGCCGGGGCTACACAGCGCGCTCGGCTTCATACCGCTGTTCGGACCGGCGTCGCCGATCGGGATCAGCGTCTTCACCGCCGGCCTGGTCCTGACCGTGATGATCCTGCCGATCATCTCGGCGCTGAGCCGGGACCTCTTTCTCACCATCCCGTCGGAGCTGAAGGACGGTGCCGCGGCGCTCGGCGCGACGCAGTGGGAGGTCATCAGGGGAATCGTCCTCCCCACCACGGTTTCGGGTGTGAGCGCCGCCGTGGTGCTCGGTCTCGGGCGGGCGCTCGGCGAGGCGATCGCGGTCTCGTTCGTGATCGGCGATGTCACCCGGATTCACAAGTCGCTGTTCGACCCCGGAGCTTCGATCGCGTCGGAGATCGCCAACCAGTTCACCTCTCCGGTCAATGCTCTGCACACGGCCTCGATGTTCTACGCCGGCCTCGTGCTCGTGGTGATCGGCATGCTCACGAGCGTGGCGGCGCGCACGATAGCCGGCCGGTTCGATGTGACGCAGAGGGTCATTTGAGCGCCACATCGGAGACAGCTCTGTTTGAGGGCATGCGATTCGACCCGACGGCGCCCCTCACTCCGTCCGGCAACCTCCGCCGGCGCACCGCGGTGAGCCGCTTCGTCCAAATCACCGCGACGGCAGCGGCCGTGTTCGCCGTCGCAGTGCTCCTGGTCGTGCTCTACGGCGTGGCCAGCCGCGGTGCGTCGGCGCTGAGCTTCGGCTTCGTGATCCACAACCCGTCCGGTTTGGCCGGCGGCGGGATCTTCAACTCTCTGCTCGGCACGCTCGAGATCGTCGCCATCGGAGCACTGATTGCGCTCCCGATCGGAATCCTCACCGGGCTGTACCTGACCGAGTTCGCGGGGCCCCGATCACGGACGGCGGCTGCGCTCCGATTCGCGCTCGACATCATGGCGGGCCTGCCGACGATCATCGTCGGGCTGTTCGTTTACGGCCTGATCGTGATCCCCCAGCATCGACAGTCGGGGTTCGCGGGTGCGGTCGCGCTCGCGATCGTGATGCTGCCGCTGATGGCGCGCTCCAGCCAGGAGGTCCTGTTGCTCGTCCCGGGGAGCCTGCGGGAGGCCGCCGACGCGCTCGGCGTCACCCGTTGGCGCACCGTCCTCAGCGTGATCCTGCCGGCTGCGTTCGGCGGGATCCTCACCGGGGCGATCCTGGCCACGGCCCGCGCAGCCGGCGAGACCGCGCCGCTCTTGATCTGCGACTCGATCGGATACAACCCGTTCGCGACCGCGCTGAACCCGTTCCGCGGTGTCCCGAGCGTGTCGATGTTCATCTACCAGTCGTACGACCTGCCGCTGGCTCAGGCCGTGACCCGGGCCTGGGGTGCGGCGTTCGTGCTGATGATGCTGATTCTCATCGCCAACGTCATAGCTCGCCTGATCCTCGCGCGCAGCCGTGCGAAGATGGGACGATGACCGACTGGGACCGGACAGCCAGCCAGGTACGCCGCGCCGAGGAAGCACGACGGCGTATTCGAATCAGGACGGAGCCCGTGCTTCCGGTCATCACGGCGCCGCCCGCCGAGAACGGGGCGGCGACTCCCCAGGAGCACGCCGTTGTTTTCGACATCCGTGACATCTCGATCTACTACGGCCAGAGCCGCGCGCTGGCCGGGACGTCGCTGAAGATCTATCGCAACCAGGTAACCGCGGTGATCGGGCCGTCCGGGTGCGGCAAGTCGACGTTCATACGCAGCCTCAACCGGATGAACGACGCGATCCCCGGGTTCAGAATCGAAGGCCAGGTCCTCTACCACGGTCACGACCTGTACGGGAGCAAGGCCAACCGCGTCGAGGTTCGCCGCCGGATCGGGATGGTGTTCCAGAAGCCGAATCCGTTCCCGAAGTCGATCTACGACAACGTCGCCTGGGCCGCCCGGAACCTCGGGATGAAGCAGCGGCTCGACGATCGCGTCGAGCAGGCGCTGCGCCAAGCCGCGCTGTGGGAGGAGGTCAAGGACCGCCTCAGGGACAGCGCGCTCGGGCTCTCAGGCGGTCAGCAGCAGCGGCTGTGCATCGCCCGCGCCATAGCGATCGAGCCTGACGTGCTGCTGCTGGACGAGCCGGCTTCGGCGCTCGATCCGGTGGCCACCGCCTCGATCGAGGATCTGATGCACAACCTCAAGCACCGGTTCACGATCGTGATCGTCACCCACAACATGCAGCAAGCGGCCCGGGTGGCGGACCGCACGGCGTTCTTCAGCCTCGACATGGCCGGTCCGGCCCGGGTCGGAACGCTGATCGAGTACAACGACACCGACGCGATCTTCCGTAACGCCGCGGATCCGCGCACGCGCGATTACGTCGCCGGCAAGTTCGGCTGACAGCGCCCGGGCCCCGGCGGTCGAGCCCGGGGCCTGCGTCTCAGCGGAAGATCGAGTCGGTCGAGACCTGCTGGAGGATCGGCTGGCCGCACTGCCAGCAGTACGACGCGCCCGTGCTGTGCGGCGCCCCGCACGACATGCAGGCGCCGGCGGTCGCGCTGTGCTCCAGTCGCAGGATTCGCTCGATCTCAGCGAGTTCGGAATCAGCGTCCTGGAGCAGCGCCGCCCGCTTGACGAGCACGTCGACGTGGATCCGATCGCGGATCGCCATCTCGTACACGAGGCCGCCCAGATCCCACTGCATCTCGGCGACACGTGCCTTGAGCGTGTCGCGCCGGCGCTCGAGGTCGATGACCTGACTTTCCGTCGGAGGCGAACCCGGCGGCGGCGGGGCGACCGGCACGCCGGTGGCGGGCGCCGTGGACGACTTCGCCGGACTGTCGGCGGGCGCGGAGGCCCGTCCGGCCCCGCGCTTAGGTAGTAGCGCCATCGCCAGGTCCCTTCATTGGCCGCCGCCGAAGAAGTTTCCGGTGAACTTGCCACCTTGGCATCCGGCCTGTGTGCTCTTACAGGAACCACCGACCTTTTGTGTCGGCGGAGCTATGTTGTTCGCGTTACCGAGCACCTTGCCGGCGGCCTGCGTGGCCTTTTGCGCGACCGCCTTCGACGGGGGCGCCTTGTTCTCCGCGGCCGCCTTCAGCTTCCCGGTCAGGCCCTTCGGCGCGGTGCTCGCCGCGGCCGCGGCGGTGTGGTGGGCTGGAGTGGTGGCAGCGGTGGTGGCGCTGGTCGCGCTTCCGCCTTGCACGGTCACGACCTGCACGGGAGGGGAGCTGGCTTTCTGGTTGGAGCTGTTGTGGCCGAGGCGCCCGATGAGCACGCCGAGCCCGATCGCGAGCAGCAGCACGCCGACGCCCGCGACGAGCGTCGTGCCGGACGAGACGCGTTGGCCGCGTGGGCCCCGGGGCGCGCGGGCCCGCCCGGGCGACGCCTCCGCCGCCGGCTGGCCGGCGGGCAACCTCGACGCCCCCCGGCGCTCTCCGCACTCGACGCAGTACCGCTGGTCGTGCGCTAGCGGCGCACCGCAGGCGCCACATCGGTCTTCGGATGCGGTCGCGGGGGTTGTGGGCAGCTGTCGCGTCGGAGCGTCGGCTTCGACGTTCGGGCCGGCACGGGTCCCGCCCTCACTGCTCTCTACATCGGTCGCCACGGGATCGTCTCCGTACTTGTGAATTCTTGGGTGGTCGCGGGCACCCCCAGCGGTCCCCCGCGCGTAGTATCCGGCGCGGCCTCCCCGGAGTTGTGAACGAGTCGTGACCGAGATCGCCGCACTCGCCCGAAAGTCGAGAGCTTCGCCTGATCTCAAGATGTTCACATCTACGATGACCGCGGAGACGACACTGGCGGACCGGCGATGACCACTTCGGACACCACGGCGACCGAGTCGCGCAGCACGCTCCGATGTGCCGGGTGCGACGCGCCGTTGGCCCACGATCAGCGCTACTGCGTGGAATGCGGGGCCCGTCGAGGGCCGCTACCGGCCGAGATCGCGGCGCTGATCGGCGCGATCCACGAACAGGGACCGGAGCCGGATCTGCCGCCGGGCACGCCGCTCGCGGAGTCGTTCGCTGAGACCGACCGCCGAACGCCCGCGTTCGGTTTCGCGATGCCCGGGCCTCGCGCCGCCGCGGCGGCCGTGATGTGCATGCTCGGGTTCGGCGTGATCGTGGGCTCGCTGGTCGGTGGAACGACCGTCGCGACGCTGGCGAGCGCACCGCTGATCGTGGTCGGCATGGACCACCCCGCGGCCACACCCGCGGCGCAGACTGTGGCGGCCGCGCCAGCCGGATCCGGCGGCGGCGGGGGAGGCGCCTCCGCCGCCGCGGGTAGCGGAGCCGCGGCGGCGGCGCAGACGGACGCGCAGGCATCCGCCTCGCCAACGACGTCGCCGACGACGACCACCGGCACCGGTACGACCTCGACGGGCCAGAACGGTCTCCCGCCGGTCAAGCACGTGTTCATGATCGTCCTCTCGGATCGCGGCTTCAACCAGTCGTTCAACACCTCGAGTGGATACCTGAGCGGCGCGCTGCGCCGCCAGGGGGAACTGGTTGACAACTACTACGCGGTCGCGGGTTCGCCACTCGCAAACGAGATTGCGCTGGTGAGCGGTCAGGGGCCGACCGTCGAGACCGCGACGGACTGCCCGAAGTTCACGCGCATCAACAACGCCGGCACGGGTACAAGAGGACAGGTGATCGGGATTGGCTGCGAGTATCCGGCGAGCACCAAGACGCTCGCCGCCGAGCTGACCGCCGCCGGGGACACCTGGAAGGCCTACGTCCAGGGAGTCTCCTCGAGCGCGAAGTCGGCCTGCCGCGTCCCCAAGCCCGACAGCAACGTGCCGCAGACGGCCGGCTCCAAGAACGCGTACCTGGCCTGGCGCAACCCGTTCCTGTACTTCCGCTCGCTGACCGGCGGGTCCGCATGCCACGACGACGCGGTCGCCATTGGCCAGCTCAAGACCGATTTGAAGAGCGCCAGCACGACGCCATCGTTCGCCTACATCATCCCCGCGCCGTGCTCGAACGGAAGCGAGGCGCCGTGCAAGCCGCACGCGAACCCGGGACTCGGCGGCACCAACCAGTTCCTGAAGACCATCGTGCCCGAGATCAAGAAATCGGCGGCCTACAAGGACGGCGGGATGATCGCGATCACGTTCGACCAGGCGCCACAGACCGGGGAGTACGCGGACTCGAGCGCATGCTGCGCGAGCCCGGCGTCGTATCCGAACCTGCGCGGCCTACCGCCCGGCACGCCCGTTCCGCCGGCGGGGGCGATGGGACCGGCGGTGCCCGGGACGACGACAACCGGAACGACCACGAGCGACACGACGACCACGACCTCGACGCCCACCGACACGACTACGTCGGCTACGACGACCACGACCGACACGACCACGACCGACACGACTACGACCGACACGGCTGCGACTACGACCGGCACCACGACGACCGACACGACGGCCGGGTCGACGACCACCGTCGGCGCGACCACGACTGCCCCGACGACGACAACGACGCCGGTGGGACTGGGGTCCGGCGAGACCACCCCCACCGGCGGCGGCGGGCAGGTCGGGCTACTGCTGATCTCGCACTACGTCAAGCCCAATACCATCGACGTCGTCGACTACTTCAACCACTTCTCGCTGCTCGCCACGATCGAGAACATGTTCGGTCTCCACCGCCTGGGCTACTCGGGCGCTCCAGGGCTGCCGCTGTTCAGCACCAGCGTGTTCAACAACTACGCCGGCTAGCGCCGGGGTGGGCTGAGAGCTAGTCGAGCTCGATCGAGGTGATCGCCGGCGGGTCGACCGGGCGGTCTCCGTCTCCCGTCGGAACGCCTTCGATCGCGTCGACCGTGTCCATCCCGTCGCTGACCTGTCCGAACACGGTGTGCTTGCCGTCGAGCCACGGCGCGCTCTCGGTAGTGACGATGAAGAACTGCGAGCCGTTGGTGTTCGGCCCGGCGTTGGCCATCGCGAGCGCGCCGCGCACCACCTTGTGGCTGTTGAACTCGTCCTTGAAGGTGTAGCCGGGGCCCCCCATCCCGGTGCCGTCGGGGTCGCCTCCCTGGATCATGAATCCCGGGATGATCCGGTGGAAGATGACGCCGTCGTAGAAGTTGTCGCCGGCGAGCTTGCGGAAGTTGGCGACGGTCTCGGGCGCGTCCTCGTCGAATAGCTCGAACGAGATCGTGCCGAGGCTCGTATTCATCTGAGCAGTTGACATGGCCCCGCAGCCTACTGCGGCCGGCGCAATCAGCTGTTGCTCGCGGTCTGGATCGCGCTGATCGTCGTGTCTACCGTGACCACCGGAACAGGAGAGGTCGGCGTCTGGGCCGTGCAGCTGACGGTCGCCGGCTGGCCGCTCCTCGACGATGCCACCGGGAGCACGAGCGGGATCGTCCCCGCCTGCGACTGCGTGCTCGAGCCTAGGTCCACCGCCAGAGTCTTCGTCGACGTCGTCGGATTCGCCGGCGGCGGCGTGCCCGACCCCGCTGGGACGGACAACGTGCAGTCGACCTCCACGTGCTGCCCCATCGCGCCACTGATCACCGCGTGCGGATAGGCGAGCACCAGGTACGACGACCCCGACGCGAGTGACTGCGACGCCACCTGCGTCGAGCCTGCCTCAAGTGTCGTGGCCGCCGTGTTCGAGCCATACTCATTCGGCAGCACCGGCGTACAGGTGACGTTTCCCGACTGGGCGATCGATTGCATCGCGCCGTCGGTGCACGGACCCGCGACCCTCAGCTGTACCTGAGCCGAGGCCACCTGCGGCGCGCCCACCGCGCCGGGGATGATCTTGCCCGCGCCGACCGAGAATGGCTTGAGCTTGGCGTTGCCCACTGAGAAGTTCTGGAGCTGGGCATTCCCGACGCTCCTGGGTGGCAGGTGGATCGCCGCCCAGCTCGCGCCGCCGAGCGCGACGAACAGGGCCAGGAATGACACCGCCAGCGCGGCCGACGGGCGCGGTAGACGCATTGCTTACCTCCTGTCCGATCCCGGCCCCGGGCGGCCG
This sequence comes from uncultured Solirubrobacterales bacterium, assembly GCA_963709205.1. Classification (GTDB taxonomy): domain Bacteria; phylum Actinomycetota; class Thermoleophilia; order Solirubrobacterales; family Solirubrobacteraceae; genus Palsa-465. Next base: position 142,834 of record CAVPVP010000006.1, on the reverse strand, counting down.
GATGTTCATCGGACGCTACCTGCTCACGCGGTCCGCCCGCGGCCGGCCTCGACCCCGTGTCGAGGCCGGCCGCTGCCCCCCTGGGACGGGATCAGTTGTTGCTAGCCGTCTGAATCGCGCTGATCGTCGTGTCGACCGCCACCCTCGGGGCCGGCGTGGACGGCGACGGCGTGTCTGTGCAGCTAACGGTCGCGGGCTGGACGCTCGTCGAGGACGCCACCGGCAGCACGAGCGGGATCGATCCCGCCTCGGAGTGTGAGTCGGCGGCCAGGTCGACGGCTAGCGACTTGGTGGTGGTGGTCGGGTTGGCCGGCGGCGGCGTCCCAGAGCCTGCCGGCAACGACAGCGTGCACGCCACCTCGACGCGCTGCGGAACGCCCGCGGTCCCGCTGATCACAGCGTGTGGATATGCCATCACCAGGTACGAGGACCCGGCCGCCAGCGACTGGGTGGCGACCTGCGTCGCGCCCGAGGAGAGCGTCACCGCCGCCGTGTTTGAGCCGTACTCGTTGGGCAGCGACGGCGTGCACGTCACCGTTCCGGACAGTCCGATAGACGCGATCGCGCCAGTCGCGCAGGCGCTCGCCACCCGCAGCTGCACCTGTCTCGAGTCCACCTGCTTGGCGCCGACCGCGCCGTTGATGATCTTGCGCGCTCCGACTGCGTTGGACTTGAGCTTCCAGTTGCCGACGCTGCCGTTCTGGAGCTGCGCGTTCCCCACGCTGTTCGCGGGAAGCTGGGTGGCGGCGTAGCCGACGCCGCCGAGAGCGAAGAACAACGCCGTCACTGCGACGACCATCGGTGCCGAGGGACGTCGGAGCCTGAGCGATTGCGGCAGACGCAAGAGCGGTACCTCCTGGTGTTAGGTTCCCGGCCTAACAGCCGGCTTACCGACCGCAACACGTCGACCCGACCCGAAGTCGCGGCCGCCTTCCGGGAGTTGACGGAGACCTGACAGGCTCGCTACGCCGCGGCCGGCTCGAGCCGTACGAGCTGGCCCAGCAGCTCGGTGCCGCTCACGCGGTCGACGACGCGGTCGACGTCCTGCTCGGGCACCTCGAGCATCGTGAATCGCTCGAGCACCCGGACGTTGCGGACGTGCTCGCCGTCGAGACCGGTGGCGGCGGTGATCGCGTGGATGATGTCGGAGGGCTCGAGCCCGGCGGACCGTCCCATCGAGACGATCACCTTGCGGGCCCGGCCGTCGCCGTCGGCCGGGTCGTGCGGCTTTGAGTGCCGCCGCGGCTTGGCCTTGACCGGGGTCGGCGCGACGTGCGCGTCCTCGGTCCACGGCGCGAGCGTGACGCCGGCGTTGTTCTCGAGAGCCCGGAGCTCTCGCCGCTGTTGAGGCTCGATGAACGTGATCGCGCGGCCACTGCGTCCGACGCGACCGGTGCGGCCGATCCGGTGGACGTACACGTCGGGCGAGGTCGGAACGTCGTAGTTGATCACGTGCGAGATGCCCGAGATGTCGAGCCCGCGCGCGGCCACGTCGGTCGCGACGAGCAGCGGCAAGCGGCCGTCCTTGAACGAGATCATCACGCCGTCGCGGGCCCCCTGGGTCATGTCACCGTGGATCGCCTTGACGTTCATCCCCCGATCCCTGAGGAGCCGGTAGAGCTGGTCGCAGCGCGCCTTGGTCCGCACGAACACGAGCGCCTGGTCGGGGTGCTCGGCCGCGAGCACCGCCACAAGCTTGTCGGCCTTCTCGCGAGCGGGCACCTCGACCGCGAACTGCTCGACGGTGTCGACGGTCAGCGTCGCCGCCTGGACCTTCACGGTCACCGGGTCGTACAGGTACTGGTCGGCGAGGCGTCTGATCTCGGGCGGCATCGTCGCGGAGAACAGCGCGGTCTGGCGGCTCGACGGGGTCAGCGCCAGGATCCGCTCGACGTCCTCGAGGAAGCCGAGGTCGAGCATCTCATCCGCCTCGTCGAGCACGATGAACCGACACCCGTGCAGCATCAGCGAGTGGCGCGAGATCAGGTCCTTGACCCGTCCGACCGTTCCCACGACCACGTGACCACCAGCGCGCAGCTGCGCCTGCTGAGAGCGGATCGGCGCGCCCCCGAACACGGCCACCACGTCGACGCCCTTCCGGCGCCCGTACGCGCGCAGCGCCTGCGTCACCTGGATGCACAGCTCGCGCGTCGGCGTGAGCACCAGCCCCTGGACCTCGTGCTCGGCCGGGTTGACGTACTGGAGCATCGGCAGGCCGAACGCCGCTGTCTTTCCGGATCCCGTCTGCGCCTGCCCGATCACGTCCAGGCCCTCGAGCAGCGGCGGAATCGCCTCCTCCTGAATCGGGCTCGGCGACTCATATCCGACGTCGTGGACGGCCTCGAGGATTTCCGGGTCGAGGCCGAGATCAGCAAAACTTGGCATTACCACTGAAGATAGACGGATAACGGGGAAATAGCCTGTCCACCGAGCGTTTGGAGTCTTGACACGGGTTCGTTCGGACCCTAACGTTTGGGCTCCTTTGGATTCGGGCGCCACGGACAAGATCAGCGCGCACGTCTGGCGCATCAGCGCGGTCGTGATCGTCGGGTCGGTCATGTCGATCCTCGACACGACCATCGTCAACGTCGCGCTGGCGACGCTGAGCCACGAGCTCCACTCGACGATCGCACAGATCCAATGGGTCGTGACCGGATACCTGTTGGCGCTGGCGGCGGTGATCCCGGTCACCGGATGGGCCGCTCGCCGCTTCGGTGCCAAGCAGGTGTACCTGGTCTCACTGGTGCTGTTCACGGCGGGATCCGCGCTGTGCGGCCTCGCCACCTCGACGACCGAGCTGATCGTGTTCCGTGTCCTCCAGGGCGTGGGGGGCGGCATGATCTTGCCGATCGGCCAGCTCATGATGGCCGAGGCCGCCGGGCCGAAGCGGATGGGAAGAGTCATGAGCGTCGTCGCGGTGCCGGCGATGCTCGCGCCGATCCTCGGCCCGACGATCGGCGGTCTGATCATCCAGAACGCGAGCTGGCGCTGGATCTTCTACGTGAACGTTCCGATCGGCGCGATCGCCGTGTTCGCGGCGCTGCGCTACCTGCCGTGGATCAAACGGGACCAGGTCGAGAAGCTCGATACACGCGGGCTGCTGCTGATGGCCACGGGGCTCCCGCTCCTGACCTACGGCCTCGCCGAGATCGGCGTCACCGGCGGGTTCTCCTCGCCGAAGGTGATCATCCCGATCATCGCCGGCGTCGCGCTGGTGGCGGCGTTCGTGCTCCACGCACTCAGGGTCCCCAAGCCGCTGCTCGACGTACGCCTGTATCGCCGGCCGACGTTCGCGTCCGCGTCGTTCGCGATGTTCTGCCTCGGGGCCGCGCTGTTCGGCGGGATGATCCTGCTGCCGCTCTACTGGCAGGAGGTGCGGCTCGAGAGCGTCGTCGACACCGGCCTCCTGACCGCGCCGCAGGGTCTCGGCGCGGCGATCGCGATGCCGATCGCCGGCAAGCTGACCGACCGCTGGGGCGGGGGCGGGCTCGCGCTGTTCGGTGTGATCGTATGCACGATCGCGACGGTTCCGTTCGGGCTGATCGGCGCACACACATCGATCGTGTGGCTCTCGTTCGCGATGTTCGTGCGCGGGATCGGCATCGGCTTTGGCTTCCTGCCGGCGATGGCGGCAGCCTTTGCGTCGCTCGAGCGCTCTGAGCTGGCGAGTGCGACTCCGCAGCTGAACGTGATCCAGCGCGTGGGCGGCTCGATCGGCACAGCCATCCTCGCGGTCGTGCTCCAACGCAGCCTCGTCGGTGCCCACGGCCCCAGCGCAGCCGCCGCCGCCTACGGCACCGCGTTCTGGGTGGCGGCCGGGCTGACTGCGGCCGCGATCATCCCGTGCGTGATTCTCATGCGCGCCGAGCGCCGAGCGCGGGCCGCTAAGCGAGCGACATCCGAAGCATCCGCCGAGACGATCGCGGAGGCGATGGCGGCGTGACCGCGGGCGCCGAAGAACGACTATCGGCGCCTGGAGACGTGGTAGGCGAGCGCGAGTACGGCGACGCCGCCCAGCAGGTGGCGCGATCGTTCAAGCGGGCGCTGGCCGCCCTGCGCCGCATGCGCGGGCGCGAGACCCACCACCCGGGCGAGCTCACCGACGCGCAGTACAGCCTGCTGTTCTGCCTTCGAGACCAGAGTCAGATGTCGCTCCGCGACCTCGCGGAGGCCGCGGATTTGAGCCCGGCGAGCGTCACCGAGATGCTGGAAGGGCTCGCGGCGGCGGGGTTCGTCGAACGGCAGCGCTCCGACCGCGACCGGCGCGTGGTGCTCACGTCGCTCACCGACAACGGGCGCCTCCTCGTCGAGGAGCGGCGCGCTCGCTTCGAGCCGCGCCTGCGCGCCGCACTCGAGCCCTTCAGCGAGGACGAACTCGTGGTAGCCGCTGCTGTGCTCGACCGGCTCCGCGACATGTTCGAGGAGGTCGCAGAAGCGCGGCTCCTCGATCACCGGCTCTAGCGCCGGCTCGTAATCGATCTCGATCAGCTGCTCGAGCAAGGCGATCATCGCCGCATGCTCGTCGTCAGACCAGCACCCCCGGCGAGATCCGCGGCCGACGAGTCCCCCTACGACGTAGTAGCCGATCTCATCGCGCGGGCCCTCGGGATCCGGCGGGGAGAGGACGCTACCGCCGCGGCCGCCGTGGCGGCCGACCGCCCAGGCAAGCGCGGCGTCGGCCCGGCGGCGCTGGGCGTGGTAGTTGCGCCGCGTGTCGACGGCGTCGGCGGCGAAGCGGTAGAGATCCTGCCGGCGGCGATCGTCGACGTTGTCGTTGTAGGCGCGGAGGATCGCGCCGATCACCGGGCACACGGAGGCGGGGCGGTCGCCGAACCGCTCGCCGGCGAGCATCGACGCGAGCTCCATCACGCACACGACCGTGCCCGGGCCGGGATGCCGGCCGGGCCCGAGGCGCACGTTCTGATGTGAGATCGCCCGCGGGGGCGCCGCTTTCGCCATCGGCCCGGTTATCGACCGGGGATGGCCGAGACTTAGGCCGCAGCCGTCCGGGCGGCCGAGCGGCGCCCGGCGGCTTCGTCGGCCAGGCCCTGTTCGCGTGAATCAGCCGGAGAAGACGAGCCCGTCCAGGTGGGAGCGGCCCTTGCGCGGGTCGCGCACACCGAACTGGACGCTGAAGGCCGGTCCCGGTCCGTCGGCCTCGGAGAACTCGACTTTCCCGGGCAGCAGGATCGGCTTCTTGAACGCCACCTCGACCGTGAACGCTTGCGGGAGCCTCGACTCGAGGGCCGCCAGACACCGCGCCTTGGTCCACATACCGTGGGCGATCGCCGACGGGAACCCGAACAGCCGGGCGCTCAGGGGGTGCACGTGAATGGGGTTCAGGTCGCCCGACACCGAGCCGTAGCGGCGACCGAGATCGCCCGGGAGGGTCCACGTCGCCGCCGCCGGGAGGTCCTCGGCCCGCGGGAGCTCGCTCCCCGGCGCCGTGGCAGCCTCCGACCCTTCCCCTCGTTTGAGGTTGGTCGAGATCTCCTCCCACACGAGCTCGTCACCGACGCGGACCTCGCTGCGCAGCGAGAACTGCTCCCCGCGCGGGTGGTCCTCGACCGGCGTCGCCCACACGTCAATCTGCAGCCGCTCCGAGCTCCGGATGGCCCGGTGCTGGGTGATCCGGTTGTAGATGTGGACGAGCCCGATCGCCGGGAACGGGAACGCCGGGTCGGTCATCAGCGAGAGCTGCAGCGGAAAGGCGAGGATGTGGGGGAACGTCGCCGGCAGCACGTCGCGTAGCCGGAAGCCACAGACCCGGTCGTACGAGACGAGCCGGGCGCCGTCGATCTCGACGTCGGCCAGGCGGAGCCTGAGGTCGGGCACGTCCCGGCCGCCCCCGCCGACGAACGGCAGGAGCGAGGCGCCCGGGACCATCGCCGCGCCGGCGCGCGCGAACAGCGGCAGCATCGAGGGGCTGCTCGAGAGCTCGCGGGTCGCCATCACGCGCCTACCAAGCTCTGGCCGCACACGCGAACGACGTTCCCGTTGACGCCGCCCGTCGCGGGACTCGCGAACCACGCGATCGTCTCGGCGACGTCGACCGGAAGGCCGCCCTGGGCGAGGCTGTTCATCCGCCGGCCCGCCTCGCGGGTGGCGATTGGCATCGCCGCGGTCATCTGCGTCTCGATGAACCCCGGTGCGACCGCGTTGATCGTCAGCCGCCTCTTGCCGACCTCGGCGGCCATCGACTCGACCATCCCGATCACGCCGGCCTTGGACGTCGCGTAGTTGGTCTGGCCGGCATTGCCGGCGATCCCGCTCATCGAAGACACGCACACGATCCGACCGTTCTCGCGGATCGCCTCGCGCGCGAGCAACTCCTCGTTGATTCTCTCCTGTGCCGTGAGGTTGATCGCGAGCACGGCGTTCCAGTGGTCTTCGTCCATCCTGCCCAGCGTCTTGTCGCGGGTGACGCCGGCGTTGTGTACGACCACGTCGACGCCGCCGTGATCCTCGACTAAGCGGGTCGCGATACTCGCCGGCGCGTCGTCGTCGGTGATGTCGAGCACGATCGTCGATCCGCCGAGCTCGCCGATCGTCTCCTCGAGCTCTGACTCCAGCGCCGGCACATCGAGGCCGATCACGTGCGCCCCGTCGCGCGCGAGCACCTTGGCGATCGCCCTTCCGATGCCTCGCGACGCGCCGGTCACCAGCGCGAACTTGGCCGACAGCGGCAGCTCCCAGTCGATCCCGTTGGCGTTGAGGGTGGTCGCGCCGATGCGGACCACCTGCCCGGAGACGTACGCCGACTTCGGCGACAGGTAGAACCGGAGCGTCGACTCGATCTGACCCTCGGCCTTGTTGCCGACGTAGATGAGCTGCGCGGTGGCGCCCTTCCGGACCTCCTTGCCGACCGAGCGCACGAACCCCTCGAGCGCCCGCTGGGCGGTCGCCTGACGCGGGCGCTTGCAATCGGCCGGCGGCGTCCCGAGCACGATCACGCGCCCCGACCTGCGGACCCGGCGCATCGTCGGTCCGAAGAACGTCCACGCCTCGTGGAGCTGCGTGCTGTCCGCGATGCCGCTGGCGTCGAACACGAGCGCCTTGAACGTCTGTTCCTCGGGCGCGGCATCAGGGCCCCACACCTTGGCGTCGAGGCCCGCGTCGGCCGCCGCGGTGCGGACGTCCTCTTGCATCGGCGTGTGGACCTCGGCCTCGATGGCCGCGAGCACTTTGGCGGTGGCGCCGGCGAGCCGTCCGCCGGGCGCCGCGCCGAGGAGCACTGGGCCGCTGATGACCGGTTGGCCGCGCTCGTAGCGCTCGAGCTTGACCGGATTCGGAAGGCCGATCTGCTTGGAGACGATCTTGCCGATCGGCGTGTTGACGAGTTGTTGATAACGGTCACTCATGTTGTTGCCTCCATGATCGCGGTGACGCCGAGGCCGCCGGCCGCGCAGATCGAGATCAGTCCCCGGCCGGGGCGGTGGGGGTGGGTCGCGGGGCGGTGGGGGTGGGTGGTGGGGCGGTGGGGGTGGGTGGCGGGGTCCAATTCACTGAGAGCCTTCGCGAGCACCGCGACGATCCGGCCGCCGGTGGCGCCGAACGGGTGCCCCGCGGCCAGCGAGCCTCCGTAGGCGTTGAGCTTGTCGGTGTCGATCTGCCCCAGCTCGTGATCGAGGCCGAGGCGCTCGCGGCAGTAGACCGGGTCCTCCCATGCCTTGAGCGTGCACAGCACCTGGGAGGCGAAGGCCTCGTGGATCTCGTAGAAGTCGAAGTCGCCGAGGCCCAACCCGTTGCGGGCGAGCATCGTGGGAACGGCGTACGTCGGAGCCATCAGCAAGCCCTCGCGCGCGTGAACGTGGTCGACCGCGGCCGTCTGGGCGTCGACCAGATAAGCCTGCACAGGTAAGTCGTGCGCTGCCGCCCACTCCTCGGAGGAGAGCAGCACGGTCGAGGCTCCGTCGCTGAGCGGAGTCGAGTTGCCGGCGGTCATGGTTCCGTGTTCCCCGCCGAACACCGGTTTCAACTTGGCGAGCTTCTCGACGCTCGAGTCCGGCCGCAGGTTCTGGTCGCGCTCGAGCCCGAGGAACGGGACCACGAGGTCATCGAGGAAGCCGAGGTCGTACGCGGCGGCCAGGTTCCGGTGGCTCCGGACGGTGAGCTCGTCCTGCTCCTCGCGCGTGATCCCCCATTCCTTGGCCATGATCGCCGCGTGCTCGCCCATCGAGAGGCCGGTGCGCGGCTCGGCGTTCCGCGGGATCTCGGGCACGATCTGCTGTGGGCGGATCTTGGCGAGCGCCTTCAGGCGCGCCGCGTTGCCCTTGGAACGGTTGATCTCGAGCAGGACCTGGCGCAGGTCCTCGTTGATCGTGATCGGAGCGTCGGAGGTCGTGTCGAAGCCGCCGGCGATGCCCGAGTCGATCTGCCCGAGCGCGATCTTGTTGCCAACCAGGATCGTCGCCTCGAGCCCGGTGCCGCACGCCTGCTGGAGGTCGTACGCAGAGGTGTGAGGCGACAGGCGGGTGCCGAGGACGCTCTCGCGCGTGAGGTTGAAGTCGCGGCTGTGCTTGAGCACGCCGCCGGCGCCGACCTCGCCGAGGACCTCGTCCTCGAGCGAGAACTTGCTGATCAACGACTCGAGCGTCGCGGTCAGCATGTCCTGGTTCGAGGCCCGCGCATATGGGCCGTTCTGCCGGGCGAACGGGATTCGGCTGCCGCCGAGCACAGCTACCCGGCGGGTACTTGCGTTCATGGGGTCGTCTACTCCGTGGGGTTTCCGTGGGGTTTCCCTGGATTTCCGCGGGGTTCGCGCGGGGTTCCCCCCGGGGTGTCGTAGCTACACGTCTGTAGCTTAGTGCTGCGAATCCTTGGCGGTCGCAGTAGTGAACGTCCCGCTGGACGTCGCCCGGCGGACCAGTCGGGGAGCGAGGATCCGCGCCGCCGCCGCCAGCCAGTAGTAACGCGGCACGTAGCGCTCGGCCTTGCCGCGCAGCCCGCAGTCGAGGATCGCCTCGGCGACTTTGTCCGGCTTGGACACGATGACTCGCAGCACGGGGTGGCGCCGCAGCTCGGTGGCCGGAAAGCCCTCGGTGGCGACGAACCCGGGAAGAACCAGGCCGACATGCACTCCGTGGGCGCTTTCCTCGCCTGTCAGCGAATCGGTCCAGCCGACGAGGGCGAACTTGCTGGCGGAGTAGGCGCCGGCCCGGGGCCTTCCGACGCGGCCCGACGTGCTCGACACGTTGACGATGGCCGCGTGCGCACCCTTTGCGGCGCTCGCCCTCAGCAGCGGCAGCAGCGCCTCAGTCAGCCGGACCGGCGCCTCGAAATTGAGCTCCATGTGGCGTTCGACGTTCTCCCAGCCGGTTTCGGCAAAGCCGCCGCGCCAGGAGCCACCGGCGTTGTTGACCAGAAGGTGCAGCTCCCCGTGGGCGCGCGCCACCGCGGCGAGCACTTCGGCCGCCGCGCCGGGCTCGGTCAGGTCGACGGCCACGACGGTCGCGCCGCCGATCTCGCGCGCTAGCGCGTCGAGCCGCTCCCGGCGGCGCGCGACGAGCACGAGCTTCGCGGCCGGCTCGCGCGCCAGGCGGCGCGCGGTCGCTTCGCCGATGCCGCTCGACGCTCCGGTGACGACGGCTATGAATTGCTTTGGGATTGCCAAGGCGCCGCAAGGCTACCCCGGCGAGGCGGATTCTCGATCCATACCAGTGAGATCACGCCGCCCAGCACGGCCAGCCCCGCGGCGATCTCCATCCCGATCCGGAACGCGTGGACGGAGGCGTCGACGAGCGCGGGGTGGATGGTCGCCGGCCCGGTGATGACCAGCGGCCGCGTGCGGTCGGTCCTGACGTCCGCCTGCGCTTGCCGGCTGAGCGGTAGGTGAGCGACGTCGCGCTCGAGTCGCGCCGAGAACGCCGCCGACACCGCCGCGCCGACCGCGGCGATCGCGAGCAGGCCGGCGACCCGGGAGACGGCGTTGTTCGCGCCGCTGGCCAGACCCGAGTAGCCCTCGGGCACCGAACCGAGCACGGTCGCGGTCAGCGGCGCCACCGTGGCGGCGAGACCGAACCCGAACACGAGCACGCCCGGCAGGATCACCGCGGGATAGCTCGGGTGCGCGCCGGCACGGGCGAATAGGAGCAGCCCGGCGCCGGCGATGATCGGTCCGGCGCTCATGAACAGGCGCGGCCCGAGCCGGTCGTTCAGCGCGCCGAAACGCGGCGACAGCGTGAAGATCAGCAAGGTGATTGGCAGCAGTGAGAGGCCGGCCGCGATCGGCGTGTAGCCGCCGACCTGCTGGACGTAGACCACGATGAAGAACGTGGACACGCCGAGGCCCCCGTACATCGCGAGCGTGGTGAGGTTGCCCACCGCGAAATTGCGAACACGGAACAGCTGGAGCGGCATCATCGGCTGAGGGGAGCGTCGCTCCCAGGCCACGAACGCGATCAGCAGGAGCACGCCGGCGACGATCGGCACGAACACGCGAGGATCTGAGAAGCCGAAGCGCGGCTGCTCGATCAGGCCGAACACCGGAAGGCCGAGGCCGAGGACGCACAGGATCCCGCCCACCCAGTCGACGTGACGCGCGGTCCGGTGGTCGGGCGGCAGGCGTCGGAGCAGCGCCACCGTCGCGAGTACGGGGACGACGTTGATGACGAAGATCCACCGCCACGAGGCAACCTGGACGAGCGTCCCGCCGCCGAGCGGCCCGATGACGGTCGAGATCCCCGTCCAGGCGGTCCAGGTTCCGATGGCGGCCCCACGCTGCGCGGGCTCGAAGTAGTCGATGATCAGCGCCAGCGAGCTCGGCACCAGCAACGCGCCCGCCATTCCCTGCACCCCGCGCGCCACGATCAGCACCGGGGTGGTCGGCGCGGCCGCGCACACCAGCGAGCACGCCCCGAAACCGAGCAGGCCGGCCGTGAACACCCGCCGGCGTCCGAGGACGTCGCCGAGCGACCCTCCGAGCAACAGCAGCGAGGACAGCGTCAGCAGGTAGGCCTCGACGACCCACTGCTGATCGGCGAGGCTGCCGTTCAGGCTCGATCGGATCGCCGGCAGGGCGACGTTGACGATCGTGCCGTCCAGGAAGACGATCCCCGAGCCGAGGATGCTCGCCGTCAGGACGACGCGCTTGATCGTCTGGTCGTTAGTGGGGTGACCGGCAACGCTTGCCGGGAGCTCCACTAGCCGGCCCCGGCGTCCAGGACCGAGTTTGGCTCATATCCGGAGAACTTGACGCTGCGCGGGAACGGCAGGCTCCGGTCGACGATCACGCAGTAGCTCCGCTCACCGTGGAGGCTGGGGACACACGCGCGGTACACCGTTCCCGGCACGATCGTGAACACGCTCACGAACTCGACCTTGCGGCGGAACTCGGCCGGGGCGCGGTCGCCGATCCAGGCCTGGGCGCGCGCGATCGCGTCGGCCATGTCCCGCTGGCGGGCCTCGATCGTCGGCCGGTGGACGAGCCCCGCGGTGAGCAGGATCGCCGCCACCGCGAACACGACGAGCGTTCCGCCGTAGTCGCGCGCCACCACCCCCGGGAGGTCGGGTCGCACCCGGCGGAGCAGCATGCCCAACGGGCGCGACAGCAGGACGACGGCGATCACGTTGATGACCAGCCCGAGCAGCGCCGCGGCGAACAGGGTCTCGCTCGTTCCCGCCGGCGGAAGCAGGTGCCCGACGACGCCGTCAAGCACGATGAGCGCAACGAACGCCGGCCACAGCCACGCGCCCGTGCGTCGCCAGCGCATGCGGACGTATTGTGCGCGCGTGCGCGCCGTCCAGTTTGGGCGGGCGCCGTCCATGGGGGAAGGTTAGCCCGCCGTAGGCTCGCCGTAGGTTGTGTACGGGTCGGTCGAATAAACTCGAACGAGCCCGACCACGAAAGCCTGACCCGGAGATCCCGGAGGGCTGGTGAACCGGGTCCGGAAGCGGAGATCCCGATCCGGCCCACGGAGAAAAGGAATCGGAGAGATGGCCACTCATATGGCTGAGCCTGCGGCCGGCGGGGCCGATACAGCGGTCGAGCACCTCACTGTCGAGGACCGCATCTGGCTGCTGCGCGCCATGCTGCTGATGCGCGGCCTGGAGGAGCGCGCGATGAGCCTCTACCGCCAGGGGCGGGTGCCCGGGTCGTTCTACGACGGCTATGGGCAGGAGGCGGTGTCGGCCGGCGCCGCGTTCGCGATGGGTCCGAAGGACCGGCTCTGCATCCTGCACCGCGACCTCGCGGCGCACCTGATCCGCGGCGTCACCCCGTCACGGATCCTGTCCCAGTACATGGGCCGGGCCGCCGGCATCACCCAAGGCCGCGACGGGAACGTCCACTTCGGCGACCGCAAGCTCGGGTGCGTCGGGATGGTCTCGATGCTGCCCGACATGATGCTCGTGGCCACCGGGATGGCGATGGCGTTCAAGCTCCGCGGCGAGAAGGCCTGCGCGCTGACCTGGTTCGGCGACGGCTCGACCTCGCGCGGGGATTTCCACGAGGCGATGAACTGGGCGGGCGTCCAGAAGCTGCCGGTCGTGTTCATTCTCGAGAACAACCAGTACGCGTACTCGACCCCCGTCGACAAGCAGTACGCGGTCGACCCCGTCGAGCGCGCCGCCGCCTACGGCTTCGTCGGGGTTACCGTCGACGGCAACGACGCCGAGGCGATGTTCGAGGCCACCCGCGCGGCTCGCGAGCGCGCTTTGAACGGCGACGGTCCAACGCTGATCGAGGCGCTCACGATGCGGATGCACGGCCACGCCGCCCACGACGACATGAAGTACGTGCCCAAGGAGCAGGTCGAGGAGTGGCGCAAGCGCGATCCGATCGAGCGCCAGGAGGCCAGGTTGAGCGCACTCGGGGTCGACATCGACGCGCTTCGTGCGTCGGTGAAGGCCGAGATCGATGCCGCCGCCGAAGAGGCTCTGGCCGGGCCGATGCCCGATCCGGCCACTGCCGTTGACGGCGTTTTCTGTGTCGGCGAAGCCGAGCCGCTCGGCGACGGGCAAGCTCCGTGGAGCGGGTTTGCTTCGGACGGGGGTGCCGTCTGATGCCCACGCTGACTTATTTGCAAGCCATTTCGTCCGCACTGCGCGACGAGTTGCGCGCCGACCCGCGGGTGTTGCTGATGGGCGAGGACATCGGTGTGTTCGGCGGCGCGTTCAAGGTCACCGACGGGTTCGTCGACGAGTTCGGCACCGACCGGGTGATGGACACGCCCCTGGCCGAGTCCGGGATCATCGGAACCGCGATCGGCGCCGCCGTCGTCGGCATGCGGCCGGTGTGCGAGATGCAGTTCTCGGATTTCATCTCCTGCGGCTTCGACCAGCTCGTGAACGTCGCCGGCAAGATGCACTACCGGCAGGGTCTGGCCGTGCCGATTACGGTGCGCCTGCCCTCGGGCGGCGGATTCTCGGGAGGACCGTTCCACTCGCAGAACCCGGAGGCGTGGTTCATGCACTCGCCCGGGATCAAGGTGGTGGCGCCCTCGACCGCCGAGGATGCGAAGGGTTTGCTGCACGCCGCGATCCACGACCCCAACCCGGTCTGTTACATGGAGCACAAGCACCTGTATCGCCGGGTCAAGGGCGAGGTGCCCTCCGGCGTTTTTGAGACCCCGTTTACCGCGCGGGTCGCGCAGCCCGGGTCGGACTTGGTCGTGATCGCGTACGGGGCGATGGTGTCGGTGGCGCTCGAGGCGGTCTCGGACGGTCTCGACGGGGCGTCCGTGGAAGTCCTGGACCTGCGGTCCCTGGTGCCGCTCGACGAGGACGCGATCCTCGACTCCGTGGAGCGCTGCTCGAAGGTGGTGATCGTCGACGAGGCCAACGCCACGTGCGCCGCCGGCGCTCAGGTGGCGGCCCTGATCGCCGAGAAGGGATTCGAGTCCTTGGACGGCCCGGTCGTGCGGGTAGCCACCCCCGACGTCCCTATCCCGTTCTCGCCACCGCTCGAACAGGCGGTACTGCCCGGCGTCGATCGAGTGAGGGAGGCTTGCCGTGAGCTCCTCGCCTACTGAGGTCTTGGTTGATGTGACGATGCCCCAGATGGGGGTGTCGGTCGCCGAGGGCACGGTCATCGGCTGGCGCGTCGAGCCCGGCGACCGGATCGAAGCCGAGGCGACGATCTGCGAGATCTCGACCGACAAGATCGACACCGAGGTGCCCTCGCCGGCGTCCGGCGTCGTGGCCGAGATCCTCGTTCCCGTCGGCGAGACGGTCGACGTCGGCACCGTGATGGCGCGGATCGCCACCGGCGGGAGCGGAGTGGCGCCGGCGTCCTCGCCCGACGGCGGCACGGCCGGGCCATCGACCACCGAGCCGCTCGACGGCGGCACCGTGAGCGCCCCGACGACCGAGCCGCCCGATGGCGGCACCGCCGGCGCCCCGACCACCGAGCCGCTCGATGGCGGCACCGCCGGCGCCCCGACCACCGAGCCGTCATCCCCCTCCCCCACCCCTGCGCCGGCGGTCCGTAATGGCAGTCGGCGCTACTCGCCGGTCGTCCAGCGGATCGCCGCCGAGCACGGGATCGACCTCTCCCGGGTGCCGGGCACCGGCCGTGAGGGGCGCGTCCGCAAGCAGGACGTGCTCGCGTTCGTGGAGGCGGCCCCCGGGGAGGAGCCGCCGCTGCACATCGAGAGCCCGTACCGGCCCGAGCCCGTGGCGCCGGCGCCAGCGCCTCCGGCCGTGGCGTCGGCGGCCTCCGCCGCGGCTCCGGTCTCCGGCGGCGGTGAGTTGTCGCGGATGCGCCGGCAGATCGGCGAGCACATGAAGCGGTCCCTTGACACCGCCGCGACCTGTACGACGTGGATCGAGGTCGACATGAGCCGCGTGGAGGCGGCGCGGGCCAAGCTCGGCGTGACCGCGCTGGCGTTCGTGGCGCGGGCGTCGATCGACGCGATACGCGACCACCCGGCCTTGAACGCCTGGCTCGAGGGCGAGCGCTACACCCGTCACAGCGACGTCAACCTCGGGATCGCGGTGTCGCTGGGCGACGACGGCCTGATCGTCCCGGTTATCCCCCGCGCGCAGGAGCTGTCGGTCGAAGGGCTCGCGTCGCGTGTTCGGGACATCGCGCGCCGGGCGCGTTCGCGGCAGCTGACCCCAGATGACGTCCGGGGCGGCACGTTCACGATCACCAACCCAGGCCAGTACGGGTCGATCATGGCCACCCCGATCATCAACCTGCCGCAGGTCGCGATCCTCGACTTCGAGGCCGTGATCAAGCGCGCGGTCGTGGTCACCGATGCCGACGGGAACGACTCGATCGCGATCCGGCCGATGACGATCCTCGGGCTGAGCTGGGATCACCGGGCGCTCGACGGCGCCCTCTCGGCGCAGTTCCTGGCGACGATCAAGCGGAATCTGGAGAGCGTGTCGCCGTGACCCCTGAGATCTGGGTCTGCCATCTGGGGCTGGTCGAGTACCGCGAGGCGATCTCGTTGCAGGAGCGGATCCGGGAGGCACGGCAGGCCGACGAGCTGCCGGACGTGCTGCTGACGCTGGAGCACCCGCCCGTGTACACCCGGGGGCGCCGGTCGGTGGCGGGCGAGCTGCCCTTCGGCGAGGACTGGTATTCGGAGCGCGGGATCGAGATCGTCGATACGGGGCGCGGCGGCAAGGTCACCTACCACGGGCCCGGGCAGCTGGTCGGATATCCGATCGTCGGAGTCGACGACGTCGTGGAATACGTACGGACGCTCGAGGGCGCACTGGTGACGGCGCTCGCCGGCGAGGGCGTGGCCGCGCGATCACGGCCGCACGAGGGGCACCGGTTCACGGGCGTCTGGGTGGGCGAGCGCAAGATCGCGTCGATCGGCGTCCACCTCTCCCGCGGGGTCAGCATGCACGGGTTCGCGATCAACATCGACAACGACCTCGAGCCGTTCAGCTGGATCGTCCCGTGCGGCCTCGACGGGGTGCAGATGACCTCGCTGGCCGCGGAGACCGGCCGCGAGTCCGGAGGGATGAGGTGCTTCCGCCGGCGCGCGTCGTACGAGGTGGCGCGGGCGCTGGGCCGGCGACAGCGGCTGGTCAGCCGTGCGCGGCTCGAGACCCGGGTGCCAGTAGCTTGAGGAGTAGCGGCCGCAGCTGGTGCGGACGGAACTTCATCTGGCGCCAGGTGGTGCGGATCACCGTCCATCCCGCCGCGATCGGCCGCTGGTCTCGCTGACGGTCTAGTTCGAATCGTTGGCGCGTGTTGTGCCACTTGTCGCTATCGGCCTCGACGACCACGCGCCGCTCGCGCCAGACGAAAGTCCGCCTTGATCGCCGGGCCGCCGTCGTCCAGGGCGATGAAGGCATTGCACTCCGGATCCGGGATCCCGAGTGGTCGGGTGATCGCCAGCAGGGCCTCCTCGTTTTCGTTCGCCGTGGGGGTCTTGCCGATGTAGTGCTCGGCCAGGACTCTGCGGACCGACTTGGCGCCCCGCCGCGTGGAGTTGCGGGCGAGCTGGTCGTTGATGGCGTTCAGGTCGAGACCTTCGATGATCTCGGCCTGGTCGAAGGCACGCTCGAGCTCGCGGTGGGTCACGACTTCGGCGAGGTCGAGGAGGGTGCGGACGATTGTGGTGCACGGGATGCCGTTGACCACGGTGACGTCCTTCTCGGACAGGGTCGTTGACCGATGGACCTTGACGCCTTCGTGCCGGCGGGCCGAGCGACGGGGCACCGTCGCGCTTGAGCAGTTCCTTGGGCACCAGGGAGTAGACGGTCTGGTGGATGCGGTGCAGCCGGCCGGTCGCCGTTCGCGCGTGGACGCCCGGCGAGGTGACGCCCAGCGCCCGGAGCTGGTCGAGACCGAACACACCGTTTTGCGCGACGCTGAGTCGCGCCACGGCCTTGTCGAGAAACCCACCGTATATGTCGGTTCCTCGACCAGGCTCGGGCATGAGACGGATCGTGCCGAAGATCGTGTGACAGGTGTGCGACGCGGTGTCGCAAACCTACGCAACGGACCCCTTATCCTTGGTGGTAATGCCAACCCGCTCGCGCGCTAACCCCGGTGGGAACCAGAACGTTCTGAACATCCTCGGAACGGACGTCCTGCCGCTCCGGTCGCGCAAACCCGCGTGGTTCAAGGTGCCGGCGCCGGGCAGCCCGAGGTACCGCAACCTCAAGCACCTGATAGAGGCCGAGAACCTTCATACCGTCTGTCAGGAGGCGGCGTGCCCGAACATCGGCGAGTGCTGGCAACGAGGTACCGCGACGTTCATGATCCTCGGGGATACGTGTACTCGGCGCTGCGGGTTCTGCAACGTCAAGACCGGGAAGCCGACGTGGAACGATCCCCTGGAGCCCGCGCGCGTGGCGAGAAGCGTCGCCAAGATGGGTCTGCGACACGCCGTGATCACCAGCGTCGACCGCGACGACCTCCCGGACTACGGCGCGCAAGCGTTCGTCGGCGTCATCAGGCAAATAAGACGCCAGGCACCGGACTGCAAAGTAGAAGTGCTCACGCCCGACTTCCGCGGCGAGGAGATGCCGCTCGCCAAGGTGATCGCCGAACGGCCCGACGTGTTCAACCACAACGTCGAGGTCGTGCCCCGCTTGTACCCCCTGGCGCGGCGGGGATCCACGTTCAGCCGCTCGTGCCGTGTCCTGAGGAACGCAAAGGAGATCGCCGGCGACGAGATCACCACCAAATCCGGTCTGATGGTCGGCCTGGGCGAATCCTTCGATGAGATGGTCGACACGCTCGGGACGCTCCGTGAGAACCACGTCCAGGTCCTGACCGTCGGGCAGTACCTCCGCCCCACCGAAAACCACCTTCCGATCGTCCGTTACTGGCACCCGGACGAGTTCAAGTCCCTCGAGCAGACCGCCTACGGCCTCGGGTTCGAACACGTGGCGGCCGGACCGCTCGTGCGCAGCAGCTACCACGCGGATGAGCACGTGCCTCAGCGGGTGGCAGGGGCTGGGCCGCTGGCGGAGGTGACAGGGTGAGAAGGAAGCGGACCCTGCTGATCGCGGCCGCAGTCGTTCTCGCGGCCCTCCTCCTCGCGCCGGCCGCCCTCGCAGCCGCCGGCGGCGGCTCCGCGGGCTTCGGCGGAGGCGGCGGTGGCGGGGGTGGCGGTGGCGGTGGCGGCTTCGGGTTCTTCATCCTGATCCAGCTGCTCGTGCGGATCGCGGTGCTCGGCCACGGTCTCGGAGCGCTTGTCCTGATCGGGCTGGCCCTCATCTACCTGCTGATCACGCGCGTCGCCCCGGGCGCCAGCCGGGCGTGGTCGTCGCAAAGCAGCACCGGACGGGCGCAACGCCGGCGCGTCGCCCAGCGCCAGCGCCGCGTCCAAGCGGCCGCGGCCGAGGCCGCCGAGGACGACGCCGAGTTCGCGGCCGACGCCGTCAAAGTCAACGCCACCGCGCTGTTCAAGCAGGTCCAGGCCGCGTGGGACCGCGGCGACCGCGCGGCCCTGCAAAGGCTCGTCGGCCCCAAGCTCCTCAGCGAATGGGACCGCCGGCTGGACGATCTCGACCGGCGCGGCTGGCGAAACCGGGTGCAGATCATCGGCGAGCCACAAGTCGAGTACGTCGGCCTCAACCACAAGGGCGACCAGGCGACCGACACCGTCACCGTCCGGATCGAGGCCAAGCTCCGCGACTACGTCGAGGACCGCCTCGGCAACCACGTCAAGCGCGCCGGCCGCCTGAGCGAGAGCGTCCGCCTCAGGGAGTTCTGGACGCTCGGCCGCCGCAACAACCGCTGGTTGCTCGTCTCGATCGAGCAGGGCGCCGAGGGCATGCACGCGATCGACGAGGCGATCGTCGCGACGACGTGGTCAGACGACACCGCGCTCCGGGACGAAGCCCTGATCGAAGGCGCGATGCAGGACGCGGTCCCACAAGGCACGAGCGTCGCCGAAGTCGCCGACCTGGACTTCAAGGGCGACGCCCACGCTGCCGCGCTCGACCTGAGCCTGGCCGACGGCCGGTTCGCGCCCGACGTGCTCGAGGTGACGGCTCGCCGGGCGGTCAGGGCCTGGGCGGAGGCCGTCGACGGCGACGTCTCCCGGCTCACGTCGATCGCCCACGGCCAGGCCGTAAGAGACCTTCTCCACCCGGGCGACCCGTCGCAGCGGACCCGCCTCGTCGTTCGGGGCCCGCAGGTCCAGAAGATCCGCATAACCGGGCTGGACCCGGCCGCGCAGCCGCCGACCATGACGATTGAGGTGCAACTACAAGGTCGGCGCTACATCGAGGATCGCGACACCACCGCCGTCCTCGCCGGCAGCCCGTCACACCAGACGAAGTTCACCGAGCACTGGACGTTCACGCTCGACGGCGACTCCCGGCAGCCGTGGCTGCTCGCCGCTGCGGTCTCGCCGGTCCCGCAGGCCTGAGGCCTGACACGAGCCGCCCGCCCGGGGCCCAAGGGCCTGTGACTTCGTAATTGATGGTTGCCACGAGTCGGATCCCGCCACTTACTCGGTCGCGGACCCTAAGCTCCAAACGCTCGTGATCCCGCTGAAGGACAACATCCCGACCGATCGGTTCCCGTTCGTGACGCTGACGCTGATCATCGTCAACGTCGTCGTCTACCTGCTGGCGATCCGTCACGGCGGCTCCCTGATCAGCGGCCCGACGCCGCAGCAGGAGATCAAGTACGGCGCGATCCCGTTCGCGCTCACCCACACCGGCGATCAGTGCGGCGTGGTCACGACCGCGGTCGGAAACCAGGCCATCGGCTGCGTCAAGGGCACGCTGCCGGGCGCCATCCCCACGTGGCAGACCGTGTTCACCGCGATGTTCATGCACGCCTCGATCATCCACATCGGCGGCAACATGCTGTTCCTGTGGATCTTCGGCAACAACGTCGAGGAGTCGATGGGGTCGGTCAAGTTCTTCTTCTTCTACATCCTCGGCGGGATCGCGGCGCTGGCGCTCCAGGTCGCGATCTCCCCGAACTCCCTCACGCCCACGCTCGGGGCCTCGGGGGCGATCGCCGCGGTGCTCGGCGGCTACATCGTGCTGTATCCGAAAGCGCGCGTGCTGACGCTCGTGATCATCATCTTCTTCTTCACCGTGATCGAGTTGCCGGCGATCGTGATGCTCGGCATCTGGTTCGCCGAGCAGGCGGCGTTCGCGGCCGCCGGCCTCACCACGGCGACGGGGTCGAGCGGCGGCGTGGCGTACTTCGCGCACGTCGGCGGGTTCATATTCGGCCTGCTCACGATCAAGCTGCTGGCCACGAGGCGCCGGCAGATCCCGTCCCGCAACCCGGCCTATTAAGTGGTCGCTTTCGCAAGTACGACGACATTCGAGCGGCCTCCGGCGGCGCCTGGCGGCGTCCTCGCTCGCTCGTGTGGCAGAGCCACACCACGCTCGCTGCGTCCTTGCCCGGCATCCGCCGGTGACCACTCTCGGTGCCGCCGCACTTACGAAAGAGACCACTGAAGCATGCGCCTCGCCGTCCTCACGATCGCTCTGCTGTTCGTGGCGGCGCTGGCGACCCTCACCGTGCGCGATATCCACGTCCACGGCATCACGCCGGTCGCGGTCCTCGCGATCATCATTGTGGTCCTGTTCACGATCGGGATCATCGGGGCCTTGCTTCATCCTCCACGGCGATGAGCGTCCTGCAAGGAGGCCGAGCGCGCCGGAGCCGCCGGCCGCGGTTCTCCCCCCGCCGGACCGGTCGAGGGCCCGCGACCGCGCCCCGGCGCTTCCGGCGCTTCCGGTTCGCGCTCGGCGTCGTCGTGCTCGCGGCCGCCGTCCTGCTCGGGTTGATGGCCGCAAGCGCGAGCGGGCCGGGGACGGTCCCGCCGGCCGGGCCGCCCGTCGCCACCGCCAAGCACTCCACAAGGCCGCCGGCGCCGGTCCGCGGCAGCTACGGGATCGCGCTCGCCCCGCCGGCCGAGCGCGTCGCGATAAAGCCCAAGCTCCAGCTGAAGAGCGGGCTGCTGTTCGACGTCACGACCGGGCAGGTCCTGTGGGAGCGGAATCCCACCCAGGTCGTGCCGATCGCCAGCCTGACGAAGATGATGACCGCGCTCGTGGTCGCCGCCCACGCCCGCCCGAGCGCAAAGGTCATGATCACCCAGGACGCGCTCAACTACTCGGGCTCGGGCGTCGGATTGCTGCCCAAGGGCAAGCGCGTGCCGTTGATCGCCCTCCTCTACGGCCTGCTGCTCCCCTCGGGCAACGACGCGGCGATAGCGCTCGCGGACCACGTCGCCGGAACCCAGTCGAACTTCATCAAGCTGATGAACCAACGCGCGGACGACCTCGGTCTCAGCTGCACCCACTACACGACGGTCTCGGGGATCATCGACCAGGGCAATCACTCCTGTGCGTCCGACCTCGCGCTGATCGCCCACGGGGTGCTCACCCAACCGCTGCTCGCACGGATCGTCGGCTCGCGGAGCGCGGTCGTGCCGTTTCCGATCAAGGGCGGGAAGTTGTTCCTCTACAACAACAATCCGCTGCTCGTCCTGCGGTATCCGGGTACCGACGGGGTCAAGACCGGATTCACCGACGCCGCCGGTCAGTGCCTGGTGGCGACCGCCCGCCGCGGGCGCCGCTGGCTCGGCGTGGTCCTCCTGCACTCGGGCAACACGTACGCCCAGGCGACGAGCCTCTTGAACGCGGGATTTGCCGAGCGCGTCGCGGGTTGAGCCCGACGGTTCCAATGCGTGAAGCTCGGCGCTGATGGGTAATCCAGGAGACATCCGGGTTTCTCGCGGAAAGAAGGAAGGCAGATGTCCCCCGTCAGCTACCAGACGATCAAGCTCAGCAAGGGCAAGCACACATGTCCCGAGGACGGTGCGTGGGTGATGGAGCTTGCCTCGATGCTCGCCGGTGAGCCGTTCACCGACCACCCGGCGTCCGTGTGTACGGTGATCGGATCCTTCCTTCGCTCGTACAACGACTCGATCGACTCCGAGCGGCGGCAGTCGCTGTACGAGTACGCATCGAAGGTCGTGGGCAGCCGGGCGTCCGCGAGAGCCCAGCGGGCTCGAGCAACCCGGCTCGGGCTGTGGGCCGAGGAGATGGAGCGGACCCGGCCGGCCTGGTTCGTGGTGCGCTCGCCGCTGCGGGCGATCGGCCGCCTGCGCCGGCCCCCGGTCGACGCGGTCGGCACCTACGCCGTCCACTCGATCCGGAGACACACCGACCGGACCCACGCAACGGCCCTGGCCCTGGTGGACGAGTTGCTCGCGATCTCCGACCGCGACGAGCGGGTGTCCGCGCGGGTGCTCGCCGCTCGCGGGCGGGCGCTCGATCCCGCTGCCTGAGCCGCAGCGCAGCGGCGCACCATGGGCAGTTTGAGCCGGATCCTGGCGGACGATCCCGAGTTGACCGGCGGCCTGTCGGGCGAGCGACTCGAGGCCGCGGTTCGCGACTGCATGGCCGGGACCTGGGAATGTCCCGCCGGCGCGTGGACGCCGCCTGATGAGTTGCCCGAGATGACGCGTGGCATCGGGCTGCTGATCCTCGACGGGCTGGTCGCGCGACGGGTCGGGGTCGCCGGGCGGTTCGGCGCCGAGCTTCTCGGCGACGGCGACCTGATGAACCCGTTCCACCGGCACGACATGGGAACCTCGCTGCCGCGGACAGGAAGGTGGCGGGTGCTCCGCCCGAGCCGCATGGCGATCCTCGACAGCGAGTTCACGACCCGCGCCACCCGGTATCCCGAGGTCGTGTCGGCGCTCGTGACCCGCGCGCTCCGGCGCTCGCGTCACATCGCGACGAACATGGCGATCGTCCAGCAGCCGCGAATCGACCTGCGGTTGCACATGCTGTTCTGGGAACTCGCCGACCGCTGGGGAACCATGCATCAGGACGGCGTCCACGTGCGGCTCCAGCTGACGCACTCCATGCTCTCGGATCTCGTGGCCGCCCGCCGGCCGACCGTCACCAAGGCGCTCGGCGAGCTCGCGGCGCGCGAGGCCGTGGTGTGGACCGGGACCGACTGGCATCTGCCCGGCGAGCCGCCGGCCGAGCTCGACGCGCTCGGATCGCTGTCGATCGCCGACGCCGCGTAATTCGGCTCCGACCCGTTTCGCGGCTCGTCCCGTGGCGGGCCCGAATTCCGTTAACGGAATCCGCCCCGATCGACGTCCGCGGGACGACGCGGCATCGAGGCGGATTCCACGCGGAGCGAGGCCCCCATACGCGCGCCCGGCTCGCCGGTGTGCAAAGCTTCCCCGCGCCTTGGCCAACGTCGTGGGACAACGCATCCGCCGCCGCGAGGATCCGCGCTTCCTCAGGGGCGAGGGCCGGTACGTCGACGACCTGTCGCTGCCCGGCGCGCTCCACCTGACGTTCGTGCGCTCGTACATGGCGCACGCCAAGATCAACGAGATCGACTCCTCAGCCGCCGAGGCCGCGGGCGCGCAGGTGTTCACCGCCGCGGACACGGGCGGGATGGTCAACCCGGCCCCCCCGTTCATCCCGATCGACGCCCAGATGTACCGGCCACTGCTGGCCGCGGACACGGTCCGGTTCGTCGGCGACATCGTCGCGATCGTGGTCGCCGACACCCGCGAGGCGAGCGTCGACGCCTCCGAGCTCGTCGATGTCGACTACGACGCGCTGCCGTCGGTGACCGACCCCGAGGAGGCGGCCCGCGACGAGGTGGTCCTGTTCCCC
This sequence comes from uncultured Solirubrobacterales bacterium, assembly GCA_963709205.1. Classification (GTDB taxonomy): domain Bacteria; phylum Actinomycetota; class Thermoleophilia; order Solirubrobacterales; family Solirubrobacteraceae; genus Palsa-465. The sequence goes on along the minus strand of CAVPVP010000006.1, from coordinate 119,290 downwards.
GGCGTCGGGACCAACATCTGCATCGCGAACCCGGCCCAGGATCCCGATCCGAACCTGTTCGAGAGCTCGGACGTCGTGGTCAAGGGAAAGATCATCAGCCAGCGGCTCGCTGCCTGCCCGATCGAGCCACGGTCGAGCGCCGCGCAGTTCGGCGATGACGGCCGCATCACGCTCTGGATTTCCTCTCAGACGCCCCACCAGGACAAGATGGTGCTCGGCTTGCTGCTCGGGCTCGAGCCCGAGAACGTGCGGGTGGTCGCTCCCGACGTCGGCGGCGGGTTCGGCGCCAAGGGCATCGCGGTCGAGGACGTACTAGTCGGCTGGACCGCGCGCGCGATCGGCAAGCCCGTGCGCTGGACCGAGACCCGCAGCGAGAACATGGTCGCGATGCACCACGGCCGGGCCTCGCACCTCGAGTTCGAGCTCGGCGCGACCCGCGACGGGGAGATTCAGGCGCTGCGCCTGAACATCCTCGCGGACGCCGGCGCCTACCCCGGGATCGGGGCGTTCCTCCCGGTGCTCACGTCGATGATGGCCAGCGGCGTTTACCGGATCCCCAAGATCGAGACCACGGTCCGAGCGGTCGTCACCAACACCACTCCGGTCGGGCCGGTGCGCGGGGCGGGCCGCCCCGAGGCGACGCAGATGATCGAGCGCGCGATGGACCTGCTCGCCGGCGAGCTGTCGCTCGACCCTCCCGAGATCCGCCGGCGGAACTTCATCCCCAACGACGCCTTCCCCTACACGACCGCGTCCGGCGCCAACTACGACATCGGGGATTTCGGCGGCGCGCTGGATCTCGCGCTGGAGAGTGCCGGATACGAGGAACTACGGCGCGAGCAGGCCAGCCGGCGTGAGAACGGCGGCACCCGGCAGCTGGGGATCGGCCTGAGCGTGTACGTCGAGGTCACCAACGGGATCTCCGAGAGCGAGTTCGGCGGCGTCGAGATCACGGCCACCGGCGAGGCCATCGTCCGCACCGGTTCGTTCTCCCAGGGCCAGGGCCACGAGACGACCTTCGCGCAGATCGCGTCCGACCGGCTCGGGATTCCGATCGAGAAGATCACCGTGACCAAAGGGGACACCGACGTGGTCCCGCGCGGCACCGGCACGTACGGCTCGAAGTCGACCCAGATCGGCGGCGTGGCCGCCAGCAAGGCCTCGGAGGAGGTGGTTGAGATCGGCAAGCGGCTCGCGGCCGCTGAGCTCGAAGCCGCCCCCGAGGACATGGAGCTCGACGTCGCACAGGGCCGCTTCCACGTCACGGGCGCGCCCTCGCCGACGCTGACCTGGGGCGATCTCGCCTCTCGCCTGGACTCCGAGGGCCGCCTCGGCGAGCTGAGCGCCGAGGTCGACTTCCAGGCCGCGCAGCCGACGTTCCCGTTCGGCGCGCACGTGGCCGTGGTCGAGGTCGACACCGAGACGGGCGCGGTCGAGCTCCAGCGGATGGTGGCGGTCGACGACGCCGGCCGGATCATCAACCCGCTCGTCGCCGAGGGCCAGGTCCACGGCGGGGTCGTCGCCGGCATCGCCCAGGCCCTGTACGAGGAGCTGACGTACGACAGCGACGGGAACCCCCAGAACGCCAACCTGGTCACCTACGGCATCCCAGCGGCCACCGAGCTGCCGTCGATCGAGGTCGTGGGGATGGAGACTCCGACGCCGATCAACCCGCTCGGCGTGAAGGGAATCGGCGAGTCGGGCACGATCGGCGCGACGCCCGCCGTCCACAACGCCGTGATCGACGCACTGTCGCCGTACGGGGTGCGCCACCTCGACATGCCGGTCAACGGCCAGACGGTGTGGCAGGCGATCCAGGACGCGCGCAACGGCGCAAGCTGATCCGGACGAGCGGCCGACGAGCTTCGTGTCTGGGGGCTGTGCCTCCGTGAAGACCGCCCGCGGGTGGTCGAGCACCGAGACCGCGCCACTGACGGTTAGGGCTCGGTGAAGGCCGCCCGCGGGTGGTCGGGCGGTCTGCGAGCATCCCGCCCCGACCGGTCGCCGGTAAGGGCACTTCTCGCATGAAGCAGTTCTCCGATCCGCACCTCGCGGCGCTGTTGGTGATGGCCGTTGGCATCGCGGCGAGCGTGTGGGCGGCACGGCGCCACCCCGGGCCGTGGATGAGGTGGTTCTCCATCGCCCTCGCGGCCGCGATCTTCGGCGCCTGGGCCGGCGAATACGTGGCCGACGTGGTGCTGGGGACCTGGTCGGTCCAGTACACGCTGCCGCTCCAGCTCACCGACGCGGTCTCGGCGGTGTCGATCGGGGCGCTCCTGACCCGGCGCCAGCTGCTGGTCGAGCTCGCCTACTTCTGGTCCTACACGGCCTCGTTGCAGGCCGTGCTGACCCCTGATCTCGGCCAGAACTTCCCGAGCATCTTCTACTTCACGTACTTCACCTACCACGTCGGCGCGATCGTGGCGGCCAGCTTCCTCGTGTTCGGATGCCGCCAGTACCCGCGCCGGGGCGCGGTCTGGCACGTGTTCTGGATCACGCTCGCGTGGGCTCTGATCGCCGGCGCCGGCGACTTGATCACGGGCGGCAACTACATGTACCTCCGTACGAGGCCCGTGCACAACTCGCTGCTCAGCGTGATGGGCCCGTGGCCCTGGTACATCCTCGGCGGAACCGCGCTCGGACTCGCGCTCCTGCTGTTGGTGGACGGCCTCACGAGGGCGTTCGGCGGCGTGGCCGACAGTAGAAGAGGCGCCCGAGAGCTCGCCCTTCGCTAGCGTTCGGTCGCGCATGCGCGCAATCGTGTTCGAGCGAAACGGTGGACCCGAGGTCCTCGGGCTCAAGGAGGTGCCGGCGCCGGACCCGGGAGCGGGCGAGGTGCTGGTCGAGGTCGAGGCGATCGGGGTCAACTATCGAGACGTCTACGAGCGCAACGGCGGCGGCTACGGTTCCGAGCCGCCGGCGATCATCGGCGTCGAGGGCGCGGGGAAGATCCGCGACACCGGCGAGCGCGTGGCATGGGCGCATTTCGCCGGCAGCTACGCCGAGCAGATCGCCGGCCCCCGCGAGCGGCTCGTGCCGATACCGGACGGGGTGTCGACTGAGGTCGCGGCGGCGGCGCTGCTCCAGGGCATGACCGCGCACTACCTGGCCGCCGATTCGTATCCGATCTCTCCCGGGGATTGGGTGCTGGTGCACGCCGCCGCCGGAGGGGTGGGCCTGATTCTGACCCAGATCGCCAAGGCGCGGGGTGGCCGAGTGATCGCCACCACCTCGACCGAGGAGAAGGCGAACCTGGCGCGCGAGGCCGGCGCCGACGAGGTGATCGGCTACGACGGATTCGCCGGGGTGGCGAAGGAGATCACGGGCGGCGAGGGCGTGGCCGCGATCTACGACGGCGTCGGCAAGGCAACGTTCCTCGCCGGGTTCAAAGCGCTCGGACCCGCCGGGCGGATGATCCTGTACGGCGCGGCCAGCGGGCGGCCGGACCCGATCGACCCGGGGATGCTCGTCGCCGGCTCGTGGTACGTCCAGCGCCCGACGCTCGGGACGTATACCCGCACCCCGGAGCTGTTGCAGGAACGGGCCCGCGCGCTATTCGAGCTGATCGAGTCGGGGAAGGTCGACGTCCGGATCGGGTCCCGCTACCCGCTCGAGCAGGCACGGCAGGCGCACGAGGACCTCGAGGCGCGCAAGACCACCGGGAAGATCCTGCTCACCCCGTGAAGGAGCTGCAGGGACGCGCCACGGGTGAGCTCGATCTGCCGCCCCAGAAATGCTTCGCGCTGCTGGCGGCGGTCGAGCGCTACCCCGACTGGATCGAATTCGTCCGCGAGGTGGAGCTCCTCGAGCGGGAGCGAAAAGGCAACCCGGGCAGGGCCAGGGCGGCGCTCCACATCCCGCAGAGCCCCTTCGGCACCGATTTCGAATTCGTCGTGACCGTCGAGACCGAGCCGCCGGTCGCGATCACGCTGACCCGCGTGCCCGATGGCCCCCACGACCTGGACCGGTTCGAGCTGATATGGCGCATGCAGGGCAACGGGTCCACGCAGCTCGAGCTCGAGTTCGACGCGGCGGCGTCGTTCGTGCCCGGATTCCTGCCCACGGGCGGCGCCGGCGAGGCGCTGGCCCAGGCGGGGATCGACGCCGTGCTCGACGCGCTCGCGAGGTAGGCCGTGCTCGACGCGCGCGAGGTAGGCCGTGCTCGACGCGGTCGCGAGGTAGGGTGACCCTATGTGGGGGAAGCTCGAGCGCGGCGTGCTCCGGGAGGTAGCCAATCTCCTGCCCGAGAAGCTACGGGAGGTCGTCGACGTCCTCGTCGCCCCGGTGCCGCCCACGCCGCCGCACCGGATTCCGGTTCCCACCGACGAGGCGGCGCGGCGCCTGGCCGCGGTCGAGCACATCGTCGTGGTGATGATGGAGAATCGCTCGTTCGACCACATGCTCGGCTACCTGTCGCTGCCCGCGACGCTCGGCGGGCGGGGGCGCACCGACGTCGACGGGCTTCGTGGGACCGAGCAAGACTTCAACCTGCACGAGGGGCAGCGGTATCCGATCCACCACCTCGAGCAGACGCAGTTCGACGGCGAGGCCGAGGACCCGGACCACTCTGCTGGGTCCGTCGACGAGCAGCTGGCAAACGGCGGCCAGGGTTTCGTCGACAATTTCGCCCGGGTATCCGCGGCCCGTGCCAAGCAGTTGGGTGTGCCCGTGCCCGATCCAGGGCTGGTGATGGGTTACTACGACAGCGAGGACCTCCCGGTGTACGACCACCTGGCGACCGAGTACTGCGTGGTCGACCGCTGGTTCAGCTCGGTCCCGGGCGCGACCTGGCCCAACCGGCTCTACGCGATCGCGGGCCAGGCGGCGGGCTCGCGCGACGACGAGCCCGTCCCGGTCTACTGCCTGCCGACATTCGTGCGCTACCTCGACGAGGCCAACGTCGACTGGCGCTGGTACTCGTACGACCCCGGGACGTTGCGGGCGGCCGATCCGGAGTACCGCCTCAGCCACCACGACCGGTTTGGGTACGTCGACCAGCGCAAGCTGAGTGTCGAGGAGACGGAGCTCGGGAGGCTCGCCGAGAAGGGTTCCTTCCTGGACGACGTGGCCGCCGGCAACCTGCCCGCCGTGTCGTGGATCGACCCGCACTTCAAGGACCTGCGCGTACTCGGCCCGGACTCCAACGACGATCACCCGCCCTCAGACGTGCTCGCGGGCCAGGACCTGATCCTGACCATCTACCACGCGCTCAGCTCGAATCCCCGGACCTGGCCGGGGACGCTGCTGATCGTCGTCTACGACGAGCACGGCGGCTTCTACGACCACGTGGCGCCACCGCCGGCGACCGACGACGATCCAAACTTCCGCCGCCTCGGCGCGCGCGTGCCGGCGCTGCTGATCTCGCCGCTGGTCGCCCCGTCGTCGACGTCAACGGCGCTGCTCGGCCCCGACTTCGTGTTCGACCACACGTCGATCATGAAGACGATCTTCACGCGGTTCGGCCAGGTCGACGGCCAGATCCCCGCGATGACCGCACGCGCCGCCGCGGCGAACCACCTCGGGCACCTGCTGAGCGGCGCGCAGCCCCGGGCGGACGTGCCGGATCACTCCGGCGCGGTCAAGGCGCTGACCGACTGGCGCGCCGGCTGGACGCAGGCCCGGTTCTCCGATCCGGTGGCCGCGGCCAATCCGCCGCACGATCTGACCGAGTTCCAGAACGGCTTCTACGAGATGGCCCGGCTGCTGCGCCACGCCGGGCTCCCGGGCGGGCACCCATGACCGCGGTGGCGGGCAAGAACCTGGCGCGGCTGAACGAGGAGGCGTTCGAGCGTCACGGCGACTATCCGTCGCTGTTCTACGAGGGGCGGTGGCACGGCTCGGAAGAGCTGTTCGAGCGCTCGAGGCGCCTGGCCGGTGGGATGATCGAGCTCGGAATTGAGCCGGGCGAGCGGGTCGTTGTGTGCATGGCCAACTGCCCCGAGGTACCCGTCTCCTATCACGCGCTGTGGCGGGCCGGCGCCGTCGTCACACCCGCGATGTTCCTGCTCTCGACGGAGGACCTGCGCCACGTCATCGCTCACTCCGAGGCATCGGCGGTCATCACGACGCCCGAGTTCCTCGACAAGGTGCGGGACGCGGTCGCGCCGCTCGACCACGTTCGGCAGGTGATCTCGACCGGCTCGGGAGACGTCGCACCAGATGGCGTGCTCGCGCTGGGCGCGCTCGAGGAGTCCGATCCGGTGCCGATCGTCCCCCGCGCCGACGACGACCTGGCCGTGCTCCTATACACCGGCGGCACGACCGGCCGAGCCAAGGGCGTGATGATCTCGCATGCCAGCCTCAACTACACCGGCCACGCCGTGCAGAAGGCGGCCCACGTGGACGGGGTGACTCGTCATTTGATGACGCTCCCGCTCGCGCACGCCTACGGAATCCTGATCACCATCTCGGGTCTACATACGCCCGATCGCGCTGTCAGCGTGCTGCTGCGCTGGTTCGACCCGGCGACGTTCCTGTCGATGGTCCAGGAGCACGGGGTGCAGAGCGCCGCGCTCGTGCCGTCGATGATCCAGCTGATACTGGCGCAACCGCTCGAGGAGTTCGACCTGACCTCCCTGCGCTACCTGGGATCCGGAGCGGCGCCGCTTGCGCCCGAGATGGTCGAGGAGCTCCGGCGCCGAGTGCCCTGGGTGTCGATCCGCGAGGGCTATGGACTGAGCGAGACCGCGGCGCTCGTCTCGACCAACCCGGCCGGGCGGGAGAAGCCAGGCTCGGTCGGCCTGCCGATCCCGGGAGCGATCGTGAGGATCGTGGACGAGGACGGACACTCCCTGGCCGCCGGCCAGCCCGGTGAGGTGTGCGTTCGCTCGCCGGCGGTGATGCAGGGTTACTGGCGCGCGGCCGACGCGACCGCCGAGGCGCTGCGCGACGGGTGGCTGCACACCGGCGACATCGGCTACCTCGACGACGAGGGCTACCTGTTCATCGTCGACCGCAAGAAGGACCTGATCATCCGTGGCGGCTTCAACGTCTATCCCCGCGACGTCGAGGAGGCGCTGCTCGAGCACCCGGCGGTTACCGCGGCCGGCGTCGTCGGGCGTCCGGACGAGCGGCGCGGCGAGGAGGTGGTCGCGTTCGTTTCGCTGACGTCGGCGGACAGTGTTTCGGCGGATGAGCTCGTCGCCTGGGCGCGCGAACGAATCGGCGGCTACAAGTACCCGCGCGAGGTCCACATCGTCGACGCCGTGCCGCTCACCCCGGTCGGAAAGCTCGACCGCAAGGCACTCCGCAACCGTCTGCTATAGACCATCCTCGATGGCCGATCTCCCCAAACGCTCGCTCGGCGTCCTCGGACCCGAGGTGTCGGTGATCGGGCTTGGGTGCAACAACTTCGGCCGGCGGGTCGACCTCGAGGGTACGCGCGCGGTCGTGGACGCCGCCCTTCAGGAGGGGATCACGTTCTTCGATACCTCGAACACGTACGGCGACCCCCACGGACGGAGCGAGGAGTTCCTGGGCGAGGTGCTCCAGGGCCGGCGCGATCGGGTCGTGCTCGCGACCAAGTTCGGGATGGACATGGGCGACGGTCTCGGTCTGCGCGGCTCGCGCGACTATATCCTCCAGGCCATCGAGGCCTCGCTGCGCCGCCTGCGGACGGACGTGATCGACTACTACTGGTACCACCAGCCCGACGGCGTGACGCCGATCGCCGAGACACTCGAGACGCTCAACGGGCTCGTTACGGCCGGCAAGGTGCGCTGGATCGGGGCGTCGAACTTCAGCGCGGAGCAGATCGACGAGGCCGACGCGGTCGCGCGCGACCGGGGCTTTGCCCGCTTCACCTCGATCCAGAACAACCACAGCCTGCTGAACCGCGAGGCCGAGCGCGAGGTGCTGCCGGCGTGCGAGCGGCTCGGCCTCGGCTTCGTCCCGTTCTTCCCGCTGGCGTCGGGGCTGTTGACCGGCAAGTACCGGCGGGGCGAGCCGGCGCCGGCCGGAACGCGACTGTCTGCTCGCGATCGGGTCGCCAGTGGCGAGCAGTTCGCCGTCATCGAAGCTTTGGCCGACTACGCCGCCGCACGTGACGTGTCGATGACCGACGTGGCCATCGGAGCGCTGCTGGCACGCCCGGTCGTCTCGACGGTAATCGCCGGTGCGACCAAGCCCGGACAGGTGCACCAGAACGCGGCCGCCGCGCGTTGGCAACCGAGCGAGCGCGACCTGAACGAGCTGCAGGAGCTACTGAACCGATGACCGCATACGACATCCATCTCGACGACAAGTACGGCAGCCTCACGCTGATCGACCTTCCCGCCGAGATCGCCGCAAACGAGCCGTGGTTCAACCAGACGCTGACCACGGTCAACGACGCGGTGGTCCGCCTCGGCGTGCTCGAGGGTGACTTCCACTGGCACCGTCACAACGACACCGATGAGTTCTTCCTCGTGCTCGAGGGGCAACTGTTGATCGATCTTCAAGATCGCGAGACGGTGGTCCTCTCGCCCCACCAGGGCTACACGGTGCCGCGGGGAGTCGAGCACCGGACCCGCGCCCCCGTTCGCACCGCGATCGTGATGGTCGAGGCCTCAGGGGTCAAGCCAACCGGAGACTGACGCGCGTCGATGGGGCGGCTACTGGGGTCCGAGACGGGAGCGAGGGCTGGGCTGCGCGAGCTCCTCGAGGCGGGTGAGATGGTGCTCGCGCCCGGCTGCTACGACGCGCTGGGCGCGCGCCTGGTCGAGGAGGCGGGGTTTGGAGCCGCGTACATGACCGGCTTCGGCAGCGCCGCCTCGCGGCTCGGCCGACCCGACGTCGGCCTGATGTCGCTGCCGGAGATGGTCGACAACGCTCGCCGGATCGTCCACGCGGTCGACATTCCGGTGATCGCCGACGCCGACACCGGCTACGGCAACGCGATCAACGTGATCCGGACCGTGCACGAGTACGAGGCCGCCGGCGTCAGCGCCATCCACCTCGAGGACCAGGTGATGCCGAAGAAGTGCGGCCACATGGAGGGCAAGCAGGTCGTGCCGCGCGGCCGAGATGGCGGCCAAGGTCGCGGCCGCGGTCGCGGCGCGCACGCTCGGCCGAGTTTCTGATCATCGCGCGGACCGACGCGCGCGCGGTCGAGGGTCTCGAGGCCGCGCTTTCGCGCGCGCCACGCCTACCGCGAGGCGGGCGCGGACGTCGCTGTTCGTCGAGGCGCCGCAGTCTGAGGCCGAGATCGAGGCGGTCGCGCAGGCGTTCCCCGACGTGCCGCTGCTGTTCAACTACGCCGAGGGCGGCAAGACGCCGGCGGTCACGCTACGGGTTCCTGCGCGACCTCGGATTCAGCATCGTGATCTTCCCGCTGAGCGTGCTCCTGGCGGCGACCGGCGCGATCCGGTCGGCGCTCGCGCGGATCAAAACCGACGGCACCCCGATCGACGCTGCTGCCGTCGCTGCCGGCATTCGACGAGTTCCTTGACTTCATCGGGATGGACGAGATCCGCGAGCTCGAGCGACGGTTCGCGGAGGGGTGACTCTTGTAGTGCGAGCGTTTCGGGTGCAGTTGGAGTCGGGGCTCGAGCCTCACGAAGCGGTCACATGGCTGCGCGGCGATGAGCGGCCGTTCGCATTGGCCGGTGAATGGCTTGGCGGGTTGACCGTCCTCGGCTCGCACCCGGAGCGCGTCGCTGATCCGGACGCGGATCCTTTCTCGGTTATTGCTACGCAGCCGGAGGTTGTCGGAGGCGAGGCGGTCGTTGGGGGCGGGTGGGTCGGATGGCTCGGGTATGGGCTCGGCTCGCTCGTCGAGCAACTCCCGCCGAGCCCGCCGGCGCCGATCGTGTGCCCGGCGTTCTCGCTCGCGTTCTACGACCACGTCGTTGTCAGCGACGGCGAGCGGTGGTGGTTCGAGGGGCTATGGTCGGCCGAGCGCGCCGCGTTTCTGGATGAGCGATTGCGCGTGTGGAGCGAGCGGTTGCGCACTGCGCCACCGGCGGGGGGCGGATCGGTGCCGGGGGCGTTCGCGGTCGCGGCCAACGGGGCGTCCGGGCACGTGGCGGCGGTGGCGGATTGCCGGCGCCGGATTGTCCAAGGAGAGCTGTATCAGGCCAACCTGTGCGTACGACTCGCCGCCGAGTTCGCCGGCGACCCGCTCGACCTGTTCGTCCGCGCGCTCCCGCGGGCTCAGCCGCGGTTCGGGGCGTTCGTCGGCGGCGTCCTGAGCCTGTCGCCCGAGCGCTTCCTCCGGCGATCCGGGCGGGACGTGCGGACCGAGCCGATCAAGGGAACGCGCCCGCGGACCGGCTCGGAGGCCGAGCGAGCGGCGGCGCGCGACGCGCTGCTCGAGTCGACCAAGGACGCGGCCGAGCACGTGATGATCGTCGACCTCATGCGCAACGATCTCGGCCGGGTGTGCGCGTACGGGAGCGTCGAGGCGCTCGAGCCGCGGGTCGAGGGCCACGCCGGCGTGTGGCACCTGGTCTCGACCGTGACCGGGCAACTGCGCGACGGCGTCGGCGACGGCGACCTACTCCGGGCGACATTCCCGCCGGGCTCGGTAACGGGGGCGCCGAAGGTCCAGGCGATGAAGGTGATCGCCGCGCTCGAGGCCACGCGGCGTGAGGTGTATACCGGCGCGATCGGAATCGCGAGCCCGGTCGCGGGGCTCGATCTCAGCGTCGTCATCCGCACGTTCGAGACTGCCGGCAATGCGATCTGGATGGGCGCCGGCGGCGCGATCGTGGCCGACTCCGATCCCGAGCAGGAGCTCGCCGAGGCGCTCATCAAGGCAGCCGGGCCGATCGCCGCGATCGGCGGATCGGTCGCGCCCGTCGGCCAGGGTCGGGGGCGTCTAGGACCGCCGCCCGAGCGCGCCCTGCTCCACGGAGACCGGCCCGATCCGGCGCTCGGCGTCTTCGAGACCGTGCTCGTGGAGGACCGCCGTCCGGTCGCGCTCGAACAGCATCTGGCTCGGCTCGCCGCCTCGGTGGCGGAGCTGTACGGTGCCGCCCTACCCTCGACCGTGCTCGCCGGCGCGCTGGCCGCCGCCGCCGAGGTCACGGTTCGCTCGCGGATGCGCGTGCTCGCCGACTCCGACGGCGCCGTGCGGATCATCGTGTCGCCGGCCGGACCGCCGGCGGCGGGGTCTGTCGTGCTCGAGCCGTTCACGCTGCCCGGAGGCCTTGGCGCCCACAAGTGGCGCGATCGCCGTCTGCTCGACACGCTCGCCGCGCTGCGGCTTGGGACGGTGCCGCTCCTCGTCGACACCGACGGGCTGGTGCTCGAGGCCGCGTACGCGAACGTTTGGATCGTCGAGGGCGACGCGCTGGTCACGCCGCCGGCCGACGGCCGGATTCTGCCGGGTATCACTCGCGCCGCGCTGCTGGCCGCCCGCGACGACGCCCGCGAGGAGCCGATCGATCTCGACCGCCTCGCGAGCGCCGATGCGCTGTTCCTCACCTCGTCGATCAGCGGCCAGCTGCCGGCGCGCCTGCCCCGGCCGGTTCTCGTGCCGATCCCCGCAGCGGCGCCTCTCTGAGCGCGAGCACGACGATCAGCGCGATCGCGGCGATCGGCGCCGCGGTCAGGAAGACGGCCTGCACGCCGTGGATCACGTCGGCGCGCCCAGCCGCTCCGAGATGACCGAGGCTTCCCGTGGTCGTCTTCAGGCCGGCCCGGGAGGTGAAGATCGCACCGAGTATCGCCGCCCCGGCCGCGCCGCCGATTCCACGGAAGAACGTGGTGGTTGCCATCGCCGTCCCGAGCTGGGCTCGGGGCACGCTGTTCTGGACGGCCGCGATCAGGACCTGGCCGACCATCCCGAATCCGAGGCCGAACACCACCAGGCCGATCGCCGTCGCCGTCTGGCTGGGGTGCGGCCCCAGCGCCGCGAGCAGCACGAGCGCGGCCGTCATCAGCCCGAGGCCGATCACCGGATAGCGCTTGTAGCGCCCAGTCTTCGACATCGCGATCCCGGCCAGATTGGTGGAGACCGTGATCCCGAGCATCATGGGCACGAGCAGCAGCCCGGCCTGGGTCGGGGAGGCATGCGTGGTCACCTGGAGGTACAGCGGGACGAACACGGTGACCGAGAACAGCGCCGCGGTGGTCAGGAACAGCACGACGCTCGAGATCGCGACCGGCCGCAGGCGCAGCAGGTCGAGCGGCACGATCGGATCGGCCGCACGCCGCTCGCGTGCGACGAGACCGACGGCCAGGGCCACGCCGCCCGCGATCAGCGCGATGATCGTCGGCGAGCCCCACCGGTACCGGTCGCCGCCCCAGATGCAGGCGAGCATCAGCGCGATCGTCGAACCGGCGAGCAGGATCGCGCCGGCCACGTCGAGGTCCTTCCGGCCGGCCGCGGCCTCGGGCGCCGGTAGCTTGAAGTGCAGCCCGGCGAGCGCGGCCGCCCCGACGGGCAGGTTGACGTAGAAGACCCAGCGCCAGCTCGCGTGCTCGACGAGTACGCCGCCGATCAGCGGGCCGACGACCGTGGCGAGCGCGAACGCGACTGCGATGTAGCCCTGGTACCGGCCCCGTTCGCGCGGTGACACGAGGTCGCCCACGGCGGCCATCGCCAGCGTCATCAGGCCGCCCGCTGCGACGCCCTGGATGGCGCGCGTCACGATCAGCCAGGTCATGTCCTGGGCCGCCCCACACACTGCGGAGGCGGCGAGGAACAGGACGAGCGAGGTCTCGAGCAGCCGCTTGCGGCCGAGGCGGTCGCCGAGCTTGCCCCACAACGGCGTGCTCGCGGCGGCGGTGACGACGTATGCCGCGACCACCCAGGAGACGTCGGTCAGCCGACCGAGATCGTGGGCGATCGTCGGCAGCGCGGTGGCGAGGATCGTCTGGTCGAGCACGGCGGGCAGCATCGCGAGGACGATCGCGGCGAACGCGACCCGGACGTTTGGTATGGGAGCGGTAGCTTCGGTTGATTCGTTCATATCTAAAGCTTAGATATCTAATTCTTTGATGTCAAGCGATCGTGGTATCATTTTGCTCGTGAGCTCACGCCCGGCGTCGCCTCCGATCGGACTCAAGTTGACCCGCACCTCGCGCGCGGTCGGCCAGGCGTTCGAGCGGGCGATGGCGGAGGCTGGCGGGTCGGTGTCGACTTGGCAGGTGCTGCTGCTCGTCCGGTCGGCGAACTGGGACACCCAGTCGTCGCTCGCCGAGGAGCTCGGGATAACGGGCGCGACTCTCACCCACCACCTGAACGCGCTCGAGCGGAAGGGCCTCGTCAGGCGCTGGCGCGAGGAGAGCAACCGCCGTGTCCAGCGCGTCGAGCTCACCGACGAGGGCGTCGAGCTGTTCAACCGGCTGCGCGAGGTCGCCCGCCGGCACGACCAGCAGCTGCGCTCCCAGCTCAGCGACGACGAGGTGCAGCAGCTTGGGGCGCTCCTCGAAAAGCTCGAGGCCGGGGTCCAGGCCGAGGCGCGCTGATCCGTACTCTTAGCCGATGGCCAGGACCGTGGTCGTACTCGGCGCGCGCAACCTGGGTGGCGCGATCATCGATCACTTCGTCGAGCTCGGCTGGAACGCCGCCGGAGTGGCGCGTAGCGAGGACACGCTGACGCGCGTCCGTGAGCGCGGCGCGCTGGCGATCCCGGCCGATGCCTCGGACCTCGAGTCGCTGGGCGGCGCACTGGCCTCGGTCCGCGCGGAGACGGGCTCGGTCGATGCGGTCATCAACGCGGTCACCGCCTTCCGCGCCCCCGCCGGCAGCCCGTTCGGCGGCGGCGAGCTCGCGCAGGCGACCGTCGACGGGTTCCGCGGCTGGACCGTGGCCGTGGCTGAGCAAGCCTTCGTGTTTCTGAGGTCCGGCATCGCCGCGCTAGAGCAGAACGAGCGCGGCGGGGCTCTTGTGCAGATCACCGGCGGCTCGTCGCAGCGGGCGTACCCCGGCCGTGGGTTGTGGGCGGCGGGGGCGTTCGCGACCCGGGCGCTGGTCCAGGCCGCGGCCCAGGAGCTCCGCGCCCAGGGCATCCACGTCGCGTTGCTGGCCGTCGATGCGACGATCGAGTCGCCCAAGACCGAGGCGTTCACGCGCGACCAGCCGACGGACGCGCTCGCCGACATGGGCGAGGTCGCAAAGGCGGTGGCTTATCTCGTCGAGCAGGGGCCCCGCGCCTATACGCACGAGCTGACGGTCACGCCGGCCGGCGAGCGCTGGATTCCCTAGTCGGCCGTCGAGCGGTGGCGGGCTCTAGTCGGCCGCCGAGCGCTGGCGGTCTGTGGTCGGCCGTCGAGCCGTGGCGGCCTCTAGTCGGCCGTCGAGCCGTTGCGGGCTCTAGTCGGCCGCGGTCGCCCGGCTGGTCTCGGCCGGCTGCCGGACCCGGCCGCGGAGTCCGACCGCGATCACGGCCGCCAGCAGCGACGCCAGGCACGCGAGTACAAATGGCGCCCCGACGCCGTCCGGGCCGATCACCGCGCCGCCGACCGCCGAGCCGGCGGCGATTCCCCCGATCAGCGCCGCCGACACCCACGTGAACGCCTCGGTCTCGCTCCCGGGCGTGACCGAGCGGCCGACGAGCGCGTACTGGCAAGAGAACACCGGCGCGATCGCGAGGCCGGCGAGCAGGCTGCACACGACGCCGGCCGCGATCGACCGCGCAGCGATCAGCGGGGCGGTGCACACCAGGAGCACGACCAGCAGCAGCTGGTATCGCGTCGACAGCGGGGAGCGCCACACGTGCGCGCCGTACCACAGCCCACCGCACATGCTGCCGACGCTCCACAGTGCCAGCAGCAGGCCGGAGGCCGGCCGCGACCCGGCATGGAGAGCGAGCGACGGCAGTCCGACCTCGACCGCCCCGAGCGCGGTTCCGGTCAGGAATATCGGCCCGAGCAGCGCACGGAGCTCGGGGCTGGCGAGCGCGGACGCGCGCTCGTGGCCCGCGCCTAGGCCCGACCCCGAGGAGCGCACGAGCGGAGACCGGAGGAACAGCGCAGTCCCGCCGACGCACACGACGCCGAGCATCGCCACCGCCGCCTGGGGCGACGTGATCGCGATCACGAGCGCGACGAGCAGCGGGCCGACGATCCAGATCGTCTCCTGGAAGATCGATTCCAGCGCGTAGGCGGTGTCCAACACCGCGTGGTCGTTGAACACCTCGCGGAGCAGCGATCTCACCGACGGCGCGATCGGCGGCAGGAGCGCGCCCGACGCGGCCGACAGCACGATCAGCACCGCCGCGCCGGCCCCGCCGACCGCGGCGACAACGATCAACGCGTACACGACGGCCTGCGCGCACGCGAACGGCATCAGGACTCGGGCCCGGCCGAAGTGATCGACGAGGCGGCCAATGATCGGCGCGCACGCCGCGGTCGCGAGCGCGAACGCGCCGACGGCGGCTCCGGCCGCGGCGTACGAGTGCGTCGTGCCGCGCACCAGCAGCAGGATCGCCAGCGACGACATGCCCTGGGGGAAGCGGCCGACGAGCGCGCTCGCGAACAGAGGCCCGGCGCCGGGCACGGACAAGACAGAGCGGTACTTCGAGCCCATTCATCCGAGCCTACACGGCGGGCGGCCGACGGCCGGTCACGACTACGATGGCCTGCCGTGGGCGGTGAAGTGGTCAGCGATCTCGAGATGCTCGAGCGGCTCGTGCCGCCGTCAGGGAGAGACGTCGTCGACGTGGGCTGTGGCGAAGGCGCGCTCGTATGCGCGCTGACCGAGCGCGGCGCGCGCATCACGGGGATCGAGATCTCGGAGTCGCAGCTGGCGGCGGCGGTGGCGCAGGACGGCGGGGGCGGCGCCCGCTATCTCGTCGGCCGCGCGGAACGATTGCCGCTCGATGACGCCTCGGTCGACATCGTAGTTTTCATGCGTTCGCTCCACCACGTGCCCGTTGCCGACCTCGGTGCGGCGTTGGCCGAGGCGCGCCGGGTGATCCGGCACAGCGGGGCGGTGTACGTCGCCGAACCCCTGGCCGAGGGCGACTTCTTCGAGCTCACGCGGCTGGTCGAGGACGAGGTCGAGGTCCGTGCCGCGGCGCAGGCCGCGCTCGCCGCGGCCTCGCGCGCCGGCCTGCACCGCGCGACGACGGTCGACTACGACGTCCCGCTGTCGATCGCGGGTCTGCCGGGGTTGCGCGCGCGCCTGCTCGCCGCCGACCCGGCGCGCGCGAGCCGGTTCGACGAGCAGTACGACGAGCTCGCCTCGGCGTTCGAGCAGTTGGGCGCGCCGGGCGAGCGCGCCGGCGAGCGCCGCTTCCTTCAGCCGATGCGCGCCGACGTACTCCGTGTGGTCAGCTGACGCGCCGACGGCGACGCGTACGTGCGACCGGCGCGGGCGCGGGCCTTAGGCGGTTGATGAGGGTCCCGCGTGCGCGGGCGCGGGGATTAGGCGGTTGTTGAGGGCGGTGGCGGCTCCGGCCAGCGGCGGCCGGCGACCTCGAGCTCGCGCACCTTGAGCGAGCCGATCTCGATCTCCTCGGCCCTGAGTTTGCGGATTACGGCTTCGGCGATTGCCAGCCGCCCGATCGCCATTGCCCCGACGGCGGACACCGCGATCGCGAGCGGTCCCATCGCGGTGGGTCCGAACAGCCGTGCGCCGACGGCGTGGGCGCCGATGAGATTTGCGCCGGTGACTTCGGCAGGAGCGGCCTTCGCGCGCCGAATGGTGATGCTGCGGGCCATGGATGAGACCTCCTGGGTTGGTGGGTAGTCGTGGTCTACCGGCGCGGGGGTGGTGAGGTCAAGCTCGGGTCGCCTGGAGTGAGGCGATCCAGGCGCGCAGCACTGACGAGGTCCGCAACCGGGTCAACCTCGCCGGCGTTCCGGTTCGCTGTTCACCGGAAGCGCGGGATCAGCCCGCTAGTCCTCGCCGTCCCAGTAGTCGAGCCTCGCGCCGGGCCGCGCCAGCATGATGCGTTCGCCTTTCGCGTTGCGCGCGCCGAGCTTTCCGCTGTCGCGGTATTCGACGACCTCGGGCATGATCACGGTCGAGAGCATCAGCACCCGGATCGGCGCGTCCGTCCGGTTGCTCACCTGATGCAGACCGGCGTCTCCGCGAGGAAAGGCGACGACGTCGCCTTCGTTCAGGTCGTCCTCGCCCTCGGGCGTGCGCAGCGTCGGCCGCCCTCGCACCACCAGTAGCCACTCCTCGTTGGCGTGGTGGGTGTGGTACGGGTACAGACGGTCGCCCGGCTCGAGTTCGTACAGGCTGCCGCCGATCAACTCCGCGCCGATCCGCTCCCCGACCCAGGCGTCCTTGCTACGCCACCCCGGCCGATCCTCGGTCCGGTCCCAGTCGTCGCCATGGAGATTGAAGACCTTGGGCACGACCGGAGCGTACGCGGGAATCAGGCCGCGCGCCGCAGCAGCGTGTGGCGGCTCCGGCGCGGATCCGGCCCCGCGATGTGGGCCGCGCGCACTCGCAGTAGCTGTACGAGGTCGCGCGTGACGACAAACGGATTCGCGATCACGCGCCTGTCATTCAGCGAAATCGCGGCCTCGACCTCGCCGTCGAGCAGCCCCAGCAGGACCGGCCCTTCGAGCGCGGGCTGGTCATCCAGGGAGGCGAGCCGGCGGACGACGGCGGCCTCGTCGGTCTCGGCCACCCGGAGTGCCACTGTGTGGGACTCCGAGTCGGACGACCATCTGTGAAGCGGTGTAGCGGCCATTTTCAGTTCCTCCTATTCGGTATCCACCATGATGGAGCTGAGAAGCCGATCGCACATCGGGCAAACGGAGCGAGCTGATCCCGCCCACCCCTTACGCGGAGCGCGGCGGTGCCTTAGCCCGTCCGTGTGAGAGGCTGTCGCCGTGCCCGGGACTCTCGACATGGCCGCGATCAGGTCCCGGTTCTCGGCGCTCAACCGCCGGGCGAACGGCCATCCCGCCGTCTGCCTCGACGGCCCTGGCGGATCGCAGACGCCCGACTCCGTCGCCCGCGCGGTGGCCGACTATCTAGTGAGCACGAACGCGAACCTCGGCGGCCCGTTCGTCACCTCGGTCGCCACCGAGCAGCTGGTCGACGATGCTCATCTGGCCGCGGCGGACTTCCTCGGGTGTGCCGCGGAGGAAGTGGTGTTCGGCGCCAACACAACCACGATCAACTTCCTGCTCGCCCACGCCGTCGCCAGGACGCTCGAGCCGGGCGACGAGCTCATCGTCACCGAGCTCGATCACGATGCCAACGTCTCGCCGTGGCTGCTCGTGGCCGCCGACCGCGATCTGACCGTGCGCACGGCGCCGCTGGATCCGCGCGAGGGGACGCTCGACGTAGACGCGGTCGCGGCGCTGATCACGGCGCGCACGCGCGTGGTTGCGTTTACGCTCGCGTCGAACGCGCTCGGCTCGATCCCGGACGCCGCGAGCCTGTCCGCGGCCGCGCACGAGGCCGGCGCCCTGGCGTGGGTCGACGGCGTCCATCTCGCCCCGCACCGGCGCGTCGACCGCGCGGTGATCGACGCCGACGTCCTGCTGACCTCCGCCTACAAGTACTTCGGGCCGCATCTCGGCGTCGCGGCCGTCCGCGGCGAGCTGGCGCGCTCGCTGCCGGCCGACCGCGTCCGCCCCGCGCTCCAAACTCCGGCCGGCCATCGGTTCGAGACCGGCACGCTGTGCCACGAGGCGCTCGCCGGGTTCATCGCGGCGATCGAGTACCTCGAATCACTGGGCGGCGAGGCCGGAGCACCGGTCCGCCCGGCTCGACCTCGCCTACGCGCGGATCGCGGCGTACGAGCTCGAGCTGACCCGGCACACGCTCGAGCGTCTCGCACGGGTTCCGGGACTACGGCTGTACGGCATCGCCGACTCCGAGCGAGCCGAGCAGCGGACGCCGACGTTCTGCTTCAACCTCGACGGCTGGACTCCCGAGGCCTTGAGCGTCGAGCTCGCGAGCCGCGGGCTGTTCACCTACCACGGGAACTACTACGCGCTCGGCGCGATGATGGCGCTCGGGCTCGAGGAGTCAGGCGGCGCGGTCCGGGCCGGGTACCTGCACTACACGACGCCGGACGAGGCCGATCGGCTGTGCGACGCGCTGGCGTCGCTCGCCTGACGCGCCTCAGAGAAGATCACTGCTTCTTGCGCTCGTGGCCGCCGCACGCGTCCCCGAGCCCGCCGCCGTGCGACCAGGAGCCGTCGGGACACTGCACGACCTTGCCGCCCAGGGCCATGTCCCGCTTCCAGGCCCCGATGCAGGCATGCCCGTCGCACTCGAGGTTGCCCGCGCATCCGGCGAGGGCGCATCCCGCCAGCGCCACGGCGATCAACTTCGATACGCGCACGACCGTATCGTGGCACCCGCGGCGGCCAAAGCAGCTCCGTCAGGCCGCGCGGAGCAGCGCGCGCGAGGCGATGGGCTCGGCGCCGTCTGGTAGCAGCGGTCCGAGGATCTCGGCCAGCCGTCGGCCGTAGAAGAAGTGGCCGCCGCGACGATCCACGCGGGCCTCGCAATCCGGGATCGCGGCGGCGAGCGCCAGCGTGTGCGCGAGCGGGACGAGCCGGTCGCCGCGGCCGTGCCAGAGCACCACCGGGATCTCCACCTCAGCGGGATCGAAGCCCCACGGACGCCGGCAGACGAGGTAGTCGTCGATCATCGCCTGCGCGCACGTCTGGCGCCTCAGGCCGAGCGCCAGCAGGCTGAGGTGGGCGAGCGCGGGCCCGAGCCGGGGCCAGCCGAACGGAACCAGCGGGACCCGGTACCTGAGGCTCGGGCTCGCACCCGGGCCGTCGGGAGGGCCCAGCGGGCTGACCGCGGCGAGGCCCACTAGCCGGTCGGCGAGCGCCCAGCCGCAGGCGAGCGCGTAGGGAGCGCCCGCCGACACGCCGACCACCGAGAAGCGGTCGTCCCCAAGGATGCTCATCAGCTCGTCGAGGTCCCGGGCGTGGTCGGCGACGCTTCGGTCAGGGCACGGATCGGACCCGGCGAACCCGGGACGATTGACCACCAGGTAGCGGATCCCGAGCTGCTCGATGACCTCGCCGAGCCCCGGAGTGTGCCACCGCGGCGAGCCGATCGCGCCGTGGCAGTAGACCACGGGGAAGCCGTCCTCGGGACCGGCGGCCACGAACGTGACCTTACGTCCGTCCCGCAGGCGAACGACACCAGCACTCCCGATGTTCACGGTCGTCATCTGGCTCAATGTCCCCGCAAACCAGCCTAAGCCAGCCCGGGGGGAGAGTTGTGACGAAACGGTTTCTACTTTGAAAGCCGGTCGAGCACGCTTCTTAAGGCGACCACGAACTCGTCCGGGCGCTCCACCTGAGGAACGTGGGCGGCGCGCGGGATGGTCGCGACGACCGCGTCCTGACGCGCCGCCCGGATCGCGCGCAGCGTCGTGATCGGGACGATCCGGTCGCGCCACCCCCAGATGACGCCGAGCGGCGCCTCGACCTGGCTGAGCTGCGGCCGCAGGTCGGCGCGGAGCACGGCGGCCACCGCCGCCCCGACACGCGTCGAACCGCGCGAGGCGCGGATCATCATGCCCGCGTCATCGGCCGCCAGCCGCTGCGGTTCCGCGATCGCTCCCCACAGCAGCGCGCGCCGCGCCGTCGCGCTTCGCGCCGCCGGACCCCCGATGACGCGCCGCGCCGTGACCGCGCCACCGGCCAGCGCGCCCGCCGCGGCCGCGATCGGCGGCGGCCGCGAGGCGAAGCCGGCCGGAGCGGCGAGCACCAGGCGGCGAACCAGGTCCGGGCGCGCGAGCGCGAGCGCGACCGCGACCGCGCCGCCCAGCGAGTTCCCGAGCAGGTCGAACGGCTCGCCCGCGCACTCCGCCAGCGCGTCCGCGAGCGCCGACGCGACGACGCCGAGCTCGAACCCTTTCGCCGCCGGCGTCGATTCGCCGAAGCCCGGTAGGTCGGGCGCGATCACGCGGCGATCCTCCGCCAGCGCGGGAGTCACGTGGTGCCATACGGCCCGGCTTGCTCCGACGCCGTGTAGGAGGACGAGCGGCCGGCCCCGCCCGGTCTGGTCGATCACGATCATCGCCATCGGCGCCTTTGGCACCTTCACTGGTAAGTAACAAGATGTCGCTCCGGCGCGACACACAATATTCCCCGTGAACGCAATAGCCGCGCGCAAGCCTCACGACGACAGGCTTGTGGTGTGTGACGTCGCTCTGTTCTACGCCGAGCGCAGCGGTGGCATTCGCACCTACCTGAACGAAAAGTCCAGGTACGCGCGCATCACGGGCGCGTTCGAGCACCACCTCGTGATCCCGGGTCGGCGCCGGCTCGATGCCGGCGGCCGTCACGAGCTCCCCTCGCTTCAGCTCGCTGCCTCGAACGGTTACCGTCTCCCGCTCGGCGGCCGCGCGCTGCGGGACACGCTCCGAGCGGTCCGCCCGGATGTCGTGATCCTCCACGACCCGTTCTGGCGGCCCCTCAGCGTCACGCGTGAGGCGCATCGACTCGGCGCGGCGGTCGTCGCCGTGCATCACGCTTCGCCGGCGCTGCACGCTGCCGGCATCCCCGGTCCCGACGCGATCTACCTGCCCGCGCTCCGGCGCATCTACCAGCACGCGTACGAGCACGTCGACGCGGTGATGTCGATCGTCGATCCCGAGCCCGACTCCGGGCGGTCCGCCGCGATAAAGCTCCAGCTCGGGCTGCATCCGGCGTTCCGGCCCGGCCCCGCGGTGCGAGGCGACCACCTGTTGTTCGTCGGACGGGTGTCGCTGGAGAAGCGGATCGGAGACATCCTGGAGGCGATCGCGATGGGAATCGGCGGCGCGCGACGGCCGCTGTGGATCGTCGGCGACGGCCCAGCGCGGCCGGTGCTCGAGGCGCGCGCACGTCGCCTCGGCGTGGCCGACCTCGTCCAAATGCGGCCGTTCGTGGCCGACCGCCGTGCCCTCGCTCGGCTGTACCGGGAGGCGGCCTGCGTCGTCGCCCCGGGTCCGCACGAGACCTTCGGCCTCGCGGTGCTCGAGGCGGCCGCCAGCGGCGCCCGCGTGGTGGCGTGCTCGTCGACGCCGGCCGCGGCGCTGGCGAGCCCGCTCGTCCACACATTCACGCCCAAGGATCCCGTGGACCTCGCACACGCGATCGAGCGCGCGCTGGCCGCGCCGATCGATCCCGCCGCCGCGGCCGCTCTGGGAACGTCGATGAGCTGGGAGCGTGTGTTCGAGGCCGAGCTGGTCGATCTCAAGCGGCTTTGCCGGTAATCGTCGATCGGGGGCGGCTGGCGCTGTTGCGCGACGAGGCGTATCGCGTACTTGCGGGGAATTGGCGCGAGGGGAGCCTCGCGGACGGCACCCGGTACGGGTTCACCTGCCCGGCGCCCCCGCGCTACCGCCACCAGTGGTACTGGGATTCGTGCTTTCACGCGATCGTCTGGCGTCACTTCGAGCCGGCGCGGGCGCGCGAGGAGCTGCGCACGCTGCTGCGCGGCGGACGGCTGGACGGCTTCATCCCGCACACGATCTTCTGGCACGATCACGCCGGCTGGCGGCGCGCGCCCTTCTACGCCACCCATTCGCTCCGCGGCAACCGCGGGACCGCGCACATCCAGACGCCATTGCTCGCGCTCGCATGGGAGCTGGTCGCGGCCCGCTCGCCCGACGACCCGGGGTTCCGCACCGAGGCGCTCGACGCGCTGCGTCTGCACTACGACTGGCTCGGGCGCCACCGCGACCCCGACGGCGACGGCCTGATCTCGATCATCCATCCCGACGAGTCCGGGCTCGACGACTCGCCCAAGTACGACGCGGTGTTCGGGTGGATGAGCCACTACCTTCCGGGCTATTTCTGGCTGGTCGAGCGCTCGCGGCGTCTGCGCTACGACTCGCGGGCGATCATCGCCCGCTACGACGAGCACGTCGAGGACGTGATGGTCAACGTGTTCTACGCGCTGTCCCTCCGCGCGCTTGCGCGGCTTACCGGCGACGACGCCTATCGGGCGCGGGCCGAGCGGACGGAGGAGGCGCTGGTCGAGCTCTGCTGGGACGAGGACCGCGGGCTGTTCTGGGACCTCGCCGGGTCCGGGCACACTCCGCTGCGCGTGTCGACGTGGTCATCGCTCGCGCCGCTGGCGCTCCCCTCCATTCCGCGGGAGATCGCGCGGCGGCTGATCGAGGAGCATCTGCTCCACCCGCAGCGCTACTGGGCGCGGTACGGGATCCCGTCGGTGTCGATGGAGGAGCCGAGCTTCCGGGCCGGCTGGCACCTGTTTCGGTGCTGGCGCGGCCCGTCGTGGATCAACACTGCGTGGCTGCTCGTGCCGGCACTCGCGCGTTTCGGGTTCGAGGCCGAGGCGGAGCGCATCGTCGGCTCGGTCGTCGAGCTGGTCGAGCGCCACGGATTCCGCGAGTACTACAACCCACTCAACGGGGAGGGGCTGGCGGCGCGGCGGTTCGGCTGGTCGACGCTCCTGGTCGACCTGCTCGGTGGCGCGGACGGCGGGGCGCACGCGCCGAGCGAGGACCCTTTCGTGGGGAGCCTCCGCGACGAGCTCCGCTCGATGGGCGCCGAGGCCGCCGGCGAGGCCGCGCGCCGGCTGAACCGCCGGGCGGCAGCTGCGGCGGCTGCGGCTCGGCGGCTACGGCCCGGGTAGGCCCCGGCAAATCCCCGTCCGGACGGGGTGAATGGCCCCACGGACGCCGAGCGAAGCGAGGCCCAACCTAAGGCGACTCCGAGGTAGCCGCTCGCTCGACGTAGTCACGCGGCGCGCCGGTTCGATGATCCGTGCCGACGATCTTGCCGGGGTTCAGGTGCTGACCGGGGTCGGTCCCGGCGAACAGCGCCTCGAGCATCGCAACGCCCGGGGCGGAGATGTCCTGCTCGAGCCACTCGGCGTGTTCGGTACCAACCGCGTGGTGATGCGAGAGCGTGCCGCCGTTGTCGACGAACGCCTGCTGGATCGCCGACTTGACGACCGAGTACTCCCGGACCATGGTCGCCGGCGACGTCGCCCTGAACGCGAACGTGAAGTAGAGGCACGCGCCGGCGTGGTAGCTGTGCGAGAGATGACACATGACGTAGCCCTTGACGCCGACCTGGGCGAAGGCATCGTTCGCCGCCGCGATCACTGCGTCGTAAAGCGGCTTCAGGTTGCTCCACGTGGTCGCTGTCTCCGACACGTCGCCGGGGGCGCCGCGGTCGAGGAGGAAATCGCGGATGTAGGGGATGTCGAACTTCTTCTGGTCGTAGAGGGCGCCCGGGCCGGAACCGATGCACAGGCCCCCGTGACGCTTGACCAGCTTGCCGACGGCGCGCCGCTGCGCGGCGACATGCCGCTCGCTGCCCTCGTAGCCGATGAACGACAGGCACATCTCGTTCAGGTCCCAACCGAGCCTACGGCTGAGGAAGAGCCGGAGCGCGCGGGACTGAAGTTTGTCGAGCAGCGTCGGCCGTACCCGCATCGCGAACGAGAACTGCGTCTCGTTCGCGTCCGATACGCGCGTGACCGACACCGAGTGCTCGCTCGCCGCGAGCTCCTGCATCGCCGCCAGGGCGACGGGAAAGCTCGGGAACAGGTACGCGAGGATCAGCCGCTTCTCGGGGATCCGCCGCACGTGGACCGTCGCCTCGGTGATGATCCCGAGCCGGCCCTCGCTCCCGAGCACCATCTCGCGGATGCTCGGCCCGGTCGACATCGTCGGCACCGGCCGGGTGACGAGCGTCCCCGACGGCGTGACCACACGCAGCCCCTTGGTCATGTCGGCGACGTCTCCGTAGCGGTCGGATTGCATCCCCGAGGACCTCGTGGCGATCCATCCGCCGAGCGTCGACTGCATGAACGAATCGGGGAAGTGCCCGAACGTGTAGCCGCGCGCGGTCAGCTGCTCTTCCAGATCTGGGCCGAACACGCCGGCCTGCACGCGCGCCAGCCGCGACTCGGCGTCGATGTCGAGCAACTTGTTCAGCCGCTCGAGGTCCAGCGAGATCACGGGCCGTGTCTCCGTCGCCGGGGCCTCGAGCGAGCCGGAGATCGACGAGCCCCCGCCGAACGGAATCACGACGGCGTCGAACCGCATGGCGGCGTCGAGGACCGCCGACACCTCGTCCTCGCCGCCTGGGCGGACGACCACGTCGGGAACCCGCGGCAGCTCGCCGGTCCGCTGCCAGACGAGATCGCGCAACGACTTGCCACGGGCGTGGACCACCCGGTCGAGCGGATCGAGCGAGACGAACTTCCGCGAGACAGCCTGCTCGAGCGCCTCCCACAGCTCATCCGGGAGCGCGGGATCGGGGATCTCGAGCTGGTCGAACCGCAGAGGCGGCGCGCCCTTCGTGCGGACGTCGACATCGATCGCCTCGAGGATGAACGGCGCCAGGGCGGGCTTGTCCTCGTGGGTGAACTCGACTCCCTCCTGGCCCCATCCCCACCACTTCATCGCTGCCATAAGCTCACCTTCGCTTGCCGGAGGGCCGCCGGTCTCCTAGCCGGCGCGCCCTCGGAATGTAGTCGTTCCGGGCGGATGCTTCAGCGATCGCCACATCGTGGCCGGGCGGATCTGGTAGGCCTCGCATATGACTATTCAGACCGTGCCCAGCCCGAGCCCGCTGTCCGCCGACGAGGTCGAGGCGATGAACGCGTGGTGGCGTGCCGCGAACTATCTGTCGGTGGGGCAGATCTACCTGCTCGCGAACCCCCTCCTCCGCGAACCGCTTCGCCCCGAGCACATAAAACCCCGGTTGCTCGGCCACTGGGGCACGACCCCTGGGCTGAACTTCATCTACGTCCACATGAACCGGGCGATCCGTATGCGGGGGCTGAACGCGATCTACGTGACTGGCCCGGGTCACGGCGGTCCCGGTATCGTCGCGAGCACCTACCTCGACGGGACCTACAGCGAGGTCTACCCACACATCGGGCGCGACGAAGAGGGCTTGCGCCGGCTATTCCGGCAGTTTTCGTTTCCGGGCGGAATCCCGAGCCACGTCGCACCCGAGACGCCGGGGTCGATCCACGAGGGCGGCGAGCTCGGATACTCGCTGCTCCACGCCTACGGCGCGGTCCTGGACAACCCTGACCTCGTGGCGCTGTGCGTGGTTGGCGACGGCGAGGCCGAGACCGGTCCGCTGGCCGCGAGCTGGCACTCGAACAAGTTCCTGAACCCGGCGAGCGACGGCGCGGTGCTGCCGGTGCTGCACCTGAACGGCTACAAGATCGCCAACCCGACGGTGCCCGCGCGGATCTCCGCGGATGAGCTGAGGGCACTGCTCGAGGGTTACGGCTATGCGCCGCGGTACGTCGAGGGCTCGGATCCCGAGGAGATGCACGCCCTGATGGCGGCGGCGCTCGACGACGTGCTCGACGAGATCGCGCGGATCCAGCAGCGGGCGCGCCGCGACGGCGAGGAGACGCGGCCGCGGTGGCCGATGATCGTGCTCAAGACGCTCAAGGGATGGACCGGGCCGAAGGTCGTCGATGGACTCCCCGTCGAGGGCACGTGGCG
Source organism: uncultured Solirubrobacterales bacterium (assembly GCA_963709205.1). Classification (GTDB taxonomy): domain Bacteria; phylum Actinomycetota; class Thermoleophilia; order Solirubrobacterales; family Solirubrobacteraceae; genus Palsa-465. The sequence goes on along the minus strand of CAVPVP010000006.1, from coordinate 92,981 downwards.
CGCGCACCAGGTGCCGCTCGCCGAGGTGCGGACCAATCCGGAGCATCTCGCCCAGCTCGTGGAGTGGATGCGCTCCTACCGTCCCGAGGAGCTGTTCGACGAATCGGGCGCGGTCGTCCCGGAGATCACGGCGTTGGCGCCCGAGGGCGATCTGCGGATGAGCGCCAACCCGCACACCAACGGCGGGCTGCTGACGCGCGCGCTCGAGCTGCCCGACTTCCGCGACTATGCAGTGGACGTACCCGCGCCGGCGACCACGACCAGCGAGTCGACGAGGGTGCTCGGCGGCTGGTTGCGGGACGTCATCGCGGCGAACCGCGACCGGTTCCGGCTCATGGGACCCGACGAGACGGCGTCGAACCGGCTCTCCGCAGTGTTCGAAGCCACGAACCGGGTGTGGGACGCCGAGCAGCTCGACACCGACGACCACCTCGCACGCCAGGGACAAGTCATGGAGGTGCTATCGGAGCACCTCTGTCAGGGTTGGCTCGAGGGTTACATCCTCACCGGCCGCCACGGCCTGTTCAACTGTTACGAGGCGTTCATCCACATCGTCGACTCGATGTTCAACCAGCACGCGAAGTGGCTCAAGGTGACCCGGCACATCCCGTGGCGGCGCCCGCTGCCGTCATTGAATTACCTCCTCTCGAGCCACGTGTGGCGCCAGGATCACAACGGCTTCTCCCACCAGGATCCCGGCTTCATCGACTACGTCATGAACAAGAAGGCCGAGATCATCCGCGTGTACCTGCCGCCCGACGCCAACTGTTTGTTGTCGGTCGCGGATCATTGCCTGCGCAGCCGCCACTACGTGAACGTGATCGTGGCCGGCAAGCAGCCCGAGCTCAATTACCTGACGATGGATCAGGCAGTCGCACATTGCACGCGGGGGATCGGCATCTGGGAATGGGCGTCCAACGACCAGGGCGAGGAGCCGGACGTGGTGATGGCGTGTGCCGGTGACGTGCCGACGCTCGAGACGCTGGCGGCGACGTCGATCCTGCGCGAGCGCGTGCCCGACCTTAAGATTCGGGTCGTCAACGTCGTCGACCTCATGCGCCTCGAGCCGGACACCGAGCATCCCCACGGGATGTCGGACCGCGAGTTCGACGCGCTGTTCACGGCGTCGCGCACGGTGATCTTCGCCTACCACGGCTATCCGACGCTAATCCACCGGCTCACCTACAACCGCAGCACCCACAGCAACTTCCACGTTCGTGGCTACATGGAGGAGGGCACGACCACGACGCCGTTCGACATGGTGATGCTCAACAACCTCGACCGTTTCCATCTCGTGATGGACGTGATCGATCGCGTGCCCGGGCTGGGCGAGCGCTGCGCGCACCTTCGTCAGGACATGGTCGACGACCGACTGCGCGCCCGCGCGTACACGCGGGAGGTCGGTGACGACATCCCCGAGGTCCGGGATTGGACCTGGCCGGACGCCCTCCGCCCGTAGCGACGTCGGCCACAGTGCGCGTTCTGGTCGTCAACGCCGGCTCGAGCAGCCTCAAGCTGTCGCTGCTCGGGTCGGGCGAGGAGCCGCTGGCGGCGCAGGAGCTCGCCGCGCCACGCGCGGAGGTCGACCCGGATGAGTTGCGGGCTGCACTGGGGGGCCGCCTCGGCGACGCGGACGCGGTCGGGCACCGGATCGTTCACGGAGGCTCGCGGTTCCGGGCGCCGGTCGTGGTCGACGACGACGTGCGACGGGCGCTGGGGGAGCTGGTCGAGCTGGCGCCGTTGCACCAGCCGAAGTCGCTGGCAGCGCTCGACGCGGTGTCGGCGGCGCTCCCGGGCGTGCCGGCGGTCGCGTGCTTCGACACGGCGTTCCACGCGACCCTCTCCGCCGCCGCCGCCACATACGCGCTCCCCGCGAGATGGAATGCGCGCTGGCAGTTGCGGCGCTACGGCTTCCACGGACTGTCGCACGCCTGGATCGCGCGGCGGGCCCCGGCGGTGCTTGGCCTGCCGGTGGACGGACCGCGGATCGTGAGCTGTCATCTCGGAGCCGGCGCGTCGCTGTGCGCGATCGCCGGCGGGCGCTCGGTCGACACGACGATGGGGTTCACGCCGCTCGAGGGGCTGGTCATGGCCACCCGTTCGGGGAGCGTCGACCCCGGACTGGTGCTCTGGCTGATCGACCAGGGTGACCTCTCCGAGGCCGACTTGGGCCACGCGCTCGAGCACGAGTCGGGATTGCTCGGGCTGGCGGGCACCGCCGACATGCGGGAGGTTTTGACGCGCGCCGGGGCCGGCGGGGACTCCGGCGATGGGGCGGCGCGGCTGGCGCTCGCCGTCTACGTCCACCGGTTGCGCAGTCTCGTCGGGTCGATGGCGGCGGCGCTGGGCGGGCTCGACGTGCTCGCCTTCACCGGCGGTGTCGGTGAGCGCAGCGCCGAGATCCGAGCGGCGGCCGCCGCCGACCTCGGGTTCCTGGGCGTCGTCGTCGATCACGCGCGTAATGAGGCGGTTGACGGTGATGCCGAGATCTCGGGCGCTGGAGCGACCGCGCGGACCCTGGTGGTTCAGGCGCGCGAGGATCTCGAGATCGCCTCACAGGTCCGTTCGCTGCTGAAGGGCTAGCCGAGGGTGGTTCACTCGGGTCGATGGTCACGAGCCTCGTTCACGCGTTCGCCGCGCTCCTAATGGCCGTCGTGGCGGCAGTCGCGCCGCCCGCCGGTCAGGTCGGGCATTCGGCCGCTCGATCGACCGCCGGTCCGGTCGGGCATTTAGCCGCTCGGTCGACCGTCGGTCCGCTGCTTCAGAAGCTCTCGCTCCAGCAGCTCGCCGGCCAGCGCATCGTCTACTCGTACGCCGGCCTTCGCCCACCCCAGTCGCTGCTCGCCGCGATTCGCGCAGGCGAGGCCGGCGGCGTGATCTTCTTCGGCCCGAATGTGTCAAGCGCCTCCCAGCTTCGGAGCGTGATCAACGAGCTCCAGGCCGCGAGCCGCGCCAGCCCGGTTCACACGCGCCTGCTCATGCTCACCGACCAGGAGGGCGGCGAGGTGCGCCGCCTCCCGGGAGCGCCCGTCCCCTCCGAGAAGCAGATTGGCGAGAGCTCCGCCGGGACCTCGGCCGCCGGCGCGGCCGGCGCCGGCGCCGCGCGCACCCTCCAGAGCGCCGGGATCAACGTCAACCTCGCGCCCGTGCTCGACGTCTACCGCCAGCCGGGAGACTTCATCGACGAGTTCCAGCGCTCCTACTCTTCTAACTCCGCCACGGTGGCGAAGCTCGGCGCCGCGTTCATCTCCGCACTGCAGCGCGCCGGCGTGGCCGCGACCGCTAAGCACTTTCCCGGCCTCGGCGCGGCGGCGCGCAGCCAGAACACCGACCTCGTGCCGGTCACGCTGACGACGTCGCGGCGGACGCTCCGCACCATCGACGAGGCGCCCTACGCCAGCGCGATCGCGGCGGGGGTGAAGCTCGTGATGACCTCGTGGGCGACCTATCCGGCGCTCGACTCGCACCTGCCCGCGGGACTATCACCGACGGTCATCCAGGGGGAGCTGCGCGGCCGACTGGGCTTCAAGGGCGTGATAATCACGGACGGGATCGACGCGGGCGCACTCGCGCCGTTCGGCGGCGTCGGGAACCGGAGCGTGCTCGCGGCGTCGGCCGGCGCGGATCTGATCGTGTGCGCCACCACCAACCCCGACGACAACACGCCCGCGATCGGCGTGGCCGCGCGGAGCGCGATCGCCTCGGCCCTGGCCCGTCATCGGCTGACCGTCGCGGCCGCCGAGCAGGCGGCCGGCCGGATCCTCGCGCTGCGGACCAATCCCTAGCGGCCGATCGCCTGCGGAAAGTTGAAGTAGTGGTGCGGGTCGACGTCGCGGCGGACCTGAAGCAGCCGCCGATAGTTCGACCCGTAGTAGGCGGTCTGCCAGCCCTTCAGCCCGGGATCGGTGTAGTTGAAATAGGCACCACCGGTGACGTATGGGCGCACCCTCGCCGCGGTCGAATTCAGCCAGGCGGCGCCCCCGCCGTAGCTGAGGTACTGGATGCAGAACAGGACGTTCCGATGTACGAACGCCGTCGCGGCCGGCTTGACCCGATTGATCGCGCCGCCATAGCAGTCGAACAGGATCGCGCCGTGCCCGGGCATGTGCAGCCGCGCCTCCGCGGCGCTCACGAGCGCCTGGCGCGCGGCGGCGGGGAGCGCCTTGGCCACGTAGGCGGACTTGGCCTGGAAGTTGTCGCGCTGGAGCGTTCCCCCCGGCCTCGTGCCCTGGGTGTGGCACGCCGTGAGCGAGATCTGCGCGCAGCCCGCCCACATCTGCTGAGCCTGGAGGTAGCCGAAGTCGCCGGCCGACACGTCGGCGCCGCCCACCGCCTTCAAAGGTGCGAGCAGCCGGCCCAGGTCGGTGGCCGGACCGAAATACTGACCGCTCACGTTCACGAGGTTTTGCCCGCCGCTGGCGGTCAGATGGAAGATCGAGGTGACCGTTGCGGGCGCGTGCGGACCCCAGGCCTGCCAGGCGGCGAGCGCGTCGGCCGCCTGCGACCACGGCCAGCTGACCGTGAAGCCCGCGACCGTCCGCGGCACCGCATGCACGCGAAACGTGAAGCTCGTGACGACGCCGAAGTTCCCGCCCCCACCGCCGCGCAACGCCCAGTACAGGTCCGGATTGCTCTGAGCGCTCGCCGTCCGAAGCCGACCGTCCGCGGTCACGATCCGGGCGCTCAGCAGATTGTCGGCGGTTAGGCCGAACTGGCGGCCGGCGAGCCCCATCCCGCCGCCCATCGCGTGGCCCGCGATGCCCACCGACGGGCACGAGCCGGCTGGAATCGTCACCCCGCGGGCCGCCAGCGCCGCGTACACGTCGATCAGTTGCGAGCCGGCGCCGATCGTCGCCGAGCGGGTGTGCGTGTTCACGCTGATCCCGCGCAGGTTGCGCAGGTCGACCACCATGCCGCCCGACAGCGTCGAGTAGCCGGCGTAGCTGTGGCCGCCCGAGCGAGCGCGCAGCGGGACGCCGTGGGCGACGCCCCACTGCACGGCCGTCCGTACATCGGCGGCGTCGAGCGGCCGCGCCACCAGGTTCGGCAGCACCCTGTCGTACAGCTCGTTGTAGACGTGCGCGGCCTCCAGGAAGCCGGACGCCCCCCGCCGGATTACCTGTCCGCGGATCGGCGGCCCGGCGGCCCGGCCAGCGGCGCGAGCGGCACCGCGCGCGCCGGTCCCGATGCCGAGCGAAACTCCGATCGCGCCGGCGCCGGCGAGAAAGCCACGTCGATCGATCGCGCCATCCAACCCACCAGCCCCCTTTGTGTTCACGAGCTCGTGAGCGATCCTCTCAGACTCCCGGGACCAGCTTCAAGGGCTGGGTCAGGCCCAGCCGCCGGCATCGCGCGCGGTGAACGAGCCGCCCTGGAACCGGTGGGGCGTACCGCCGACGTCGTTCGCATAGCGCTCGGCGTCGTCCTGGGGGTCGTAGCCGAGCGCGCGCCCCGACGTCAGGTCCCAGAACCGCCGCGTGTTGGCCGACGCTCCGTAAACCACGCGGAAGCCGACGTCGGGCGCGGACAGGGAGGCGGCGAACAGCCGCACCGCGTCGCCGGGACTCAGCCACGTCGCGAGGTCGCGCACCTGGCGCGGCCGCTCGGCGAACGTACCGATGCGCAAGCACACGACCTCCATGTCGAACTTGTCCACGTACAGCCGCCCGAGCGCCTCCCCGTAGACCTTCGTGACCCCGTAGAGCGAGTCCGGTCGTGTCGGCTCGTGGCCGGACAGAGTCTGCTCGACGGGATAGAAGCCTGTGGCGTGGTTGGAGCTCGCGAACACGATCCGCCGCGCGCCTGCACGCCGGGCCGCGTCGAACACGTTGAACGTGCCGATGAAGTTGGGACCGACGAGCTCGTCGAATGGCGCCTCGGTCGGCACCGCGCCGAGATGGATGACCGCATCGACGCCCTCGACGGCTCGCGCGATCGCGTCCCGGTCGGCGAGCTCGGCCAAGACGAACCGCTCGCTTGGGCCCGGCTCGATCGCGCGTACATCGGTGAGAACGAGCTCGTCGACGAGCGGTCGCAGACCCTCGCGCAGGCACGAGCCGATCGCGCCGGCGGCGCCGGTGATCAGCACACGTGGGGGGAGCTCACGGCCGTCGGGCGCCACGCGGGCATGATGTCAAGGTTGCGACGTAACGCTTACGGACCCCTCACCGACTTCTCACGCCAGGTATCGAAGCTTCACCGTCCGATCTACGAACCAGAGGCTTCAAATGGACACAGTCACGGCAGAACCTGGACCGGCCGGCGTGAGGTTACGGGGCGCCCACCCGGCCTCGACCCGAGAGCTCGACGTCGAGATCGTCGTGCCCGTCTACAACGAAGAGGGAGCACTCGCGCGATCGATCCACCGGCTCCACCACTTTCTCGACACCGAGGTGCCGTTCTCGTGGCGGATCACGATCGCCGACAACGCGAGCACCGACCTCACGCCCGACATCGCGAACGCGCTCGCGTCCGAGCTCGACCACGTCCGGGTGCTGCGACTCGAGCAGAAGGGCCGCGGCCGGGCGCTGCGCGCGGCGTGGTCGGCCAGCCGCGCGCGCGTTGTCGCATACATGGACGTCGACTTGTCCACCGACCTGCACGCACTGCTTCCACTACTCGCGCCGCTGCTCTCGGGCCACAGCGAGGTCGCCATCGGCTCGCGCCTCGCGCGCGGCGCCAGGGTCGCGAGAGGCCCGAAGCGCGAGCTCATCTCGCGCTCCTATAACGCCATCCTGCACGTCGCGCTCCGCGCGCGGTTCACCGACGCGCAGTGCGGCTTCAAGGCGGTGCGCGCCGATGTGCTCCCTGAGCTACTCGACGCGGTGCGCGATCAATCGTGGTTCTTCGACACCGAGTTGTTGATCGCTGCGCAGCGCCGCGGGATGCGCATCTACGAGGTACCGGTCGACTGGGTCGACGATCCCGACTCTCGCGTCGACATCATCTCGACCGCGGTCGCCGATCTGCGCGGAGTGGGCCGTCTCGCGCTCGCGTCACCCGTGGCGGTGTTCGCCGCGATCGGCGTCGTCTCCACGCTCGCCTACGCGCTGCTGTTCCTGCTCTTTGCCGGTGCGCTCGGCTCCGGGCTCGCGAGCGCGGTCGCGCTGGCGCTCACCGCCGTCGGCAACACCGCCGCGAACCGTCGGCTCACGTTCGGGATCCGTGGTCGCGACGGGTTGGCCCGCCAGCATGTCGCCGGGTTCCTCGTGTTTCTGTTGGCGCTCGCGCTCACGAGCGGGGCGCTTGGCGTGCTCCACGACCTCGACCGGCACGCCCCGCGGCTGCTTGAGGCGGCGGTGCTCGTGCTCGCCACCTTGGCCGCCACCGTCACGCGCTACGTAGCGCTTTCGTCGTTCGTGTTCCGCGGGCGTTCTCGGAATGCTCGCCGCGACACCTTCCTGTCCCTCGACGCGCAAGGACACTGAGATGAGCACGACAGCATTTCCCGGCCGGGTCTCGCCGGCCGGGTACCGGATGGGTGGGCGGATGCGGTCGCTGGTCCGCGGGCGCGCCGAGGATCCGGCGTGGGCGCGCGCCGCGCTGATCGGGCTGCTCGCCCTGACCGCGGTCGCGTATCTGTGGAACCTGACGGCATCGGGCGACGCCAACAGCTTCTACGCCGCGGCCGTGCAGGCCGGCACGAAGAGCTGGAAGGCGTTCTTCTTCGGCTCGCTCGACTCGTCGAACTTCATCACGGTCGACAAACCTCCGGCGTCGCTGTGGGTGATGGCGCTGTCGGGGCGGATCTTCGGGTTCTCGAGCGCGAGCATGCTCGTGCCCCAGGTCCTCGAGGGCGTCGTCGCCGTCGGCCTGCTCACGGCCTCGGTGAAGCGCTGGTTCGGCGCGGGCGCGGGCCTCCTCGCCGGCGCCGCACTCGCGGCGACGCCAGTGGCGGCGCTGATGTTCCGCTTCAACAACCCGGACGCGCTGCTCGTGTGCCTGCTCGTCGCGTCCGCGTACTGCCTCGTGCGGGCGCTCGAGAAGGGCTCTACGCGGTGGATGGTCGGGGTCGGAGCTCTGATCGGCTTCGCCTTCCTCGCGAAGATGATGCAGGCGTTCCTCGTGGTGCCCGGGTTCGCGCTCGTGTATTTGGTCGCGGCGCCGACGACTGTGCGCCGGCGTGTCGGCCAACTGCTGGCGGGCGGCGTGGCGATGGTCGCGAGCGCCGGCTGGTGGGTGGCGATCGTCGCACTGTGGCCGGCGGCGTCGCGGCCGATGATCGACGGGTCGTCGAGCAACAGCATCCTCAACCTGATCGTGGGATACAACGGCTTCGGGCGTTTGACCGGCAGCGGTGGCGGCCCGGGCGGCGGTGGCGGGGGTGGCGGAGGCGGCGGCGGGAACTTCAGCGGTTCGACCGGAGTCCTGCGCCTGTTCAACGACCTGATGGGCGGCCAGGCGTCGTGGCTGCTGCCGGCGGCGCTGCTCGCACTCGTGGCCGGGCTGGCTTGGCGTCTGCGCGCGCCCCGCACCGACCGTACGCGCGCCGCGCTCCTGCTCTGGGGCGGCTGGCTCTTCGTCAGCGGGCTTGTGTTCAGCCTCAGCGCCGGCGTCATCCACACCTACTACACGGTGGCGCTCGCCCCCGCGATCTCCGCGCTCGTCGCGATCGGCGCCACGGTCGCCTGGAGTCGGCGGGGGCGTTTCGCGGCCCGAGCACTGTTGGCGCTCGCTGTCGTCGTCACCGCGGTCTGGTCGATCATGTTGCTCGGTCGCACGCCCTCATGGGAGCCGTGGCTTGCACCGGTGGTGGCGATCGCCGGCGCGGTCGCGGCGCTCGCACTGCTGATGCCCGCGCAGATGACGCGGCGCCTGACGACCGCTACGGCGGTCCTCGCGCTCGTCGCCTGTCTGGCGGCCCCGGTGGCCTATACGGCCCAGACGATCGGCTCAGCTCACACGGGCTCGGTCCCGTCGGCGGGGCCGGCAACCGCCGGCGGCACCGGTCCTGGCGGTGGCTTCGCGGGGGCCGGACAAGCGCTGTCCAGGAACGGAAACGCCGGCCCGCGCGGCGGCTTTGCGCGTGGCGGTAGCCCGCCGTTCGCGAACGGCGCGGGATCGCGCGCCGCCGAGGGCGAAGGCGCGGCGAGCAGCGCCCTGGTCACGGCCCTGAAGTCGGGCGCGTCGGGCTACCGCTGGGCGGCGGCGACGTCGGGCTCCCAGAGCGCGGCCTCGCTCGAGCTCGCCACCGGTGGCGTTCCGGTGATGGCGATCGGCGGCTTCAACAACCAGGGCGGGAACATCACGCTCGCCCAGTTCGAGGCGTACGTCAAGGCCGGCGACATCCACTACTACATCGCGTCGGGCAGCGGCTTCGGTGGCGGCGCGGGCGGTGCGGGCGGCGGCTTCGGTGGCCGCGCCGGCGGCCCCGGCGGTGGATCGAGCACGAGCGCGATCACGAGTTGGGTCAAGGCCCACTACCGCTCAGAGACGATCAGCGGGCAGACGATCTATGACCTGACGCGGCCGTTGTAGTCATAGGCGCGAGACTTCCGGGCCAGTCGAGCCGACCCGCCGGCCTGCCTTTGGGGCGGTCATGGTAACTCGAGCCGGCGATACAGCACGTGCTCGGTGACTGCGTACCCGTTCGCCTCGTAGAACCTCTGTGCGCGGTCGTTGCCGCTCATCATCGCGATCTTCACGGTGTCGAAGCCACGGTCGCGGGCGATTCCCTCAGCCGCGCTCAGCAGTGCCCGGCCGACGCCGCCCGAGCGATGCTCACCGGTCACGACCAGCGTGACTACCTCGGCGATTCCGCCTTGAATGTCGAATGTGTCGTCCGGGCCTTCGTCCACTGCGACCATCGCGTAGCCGATGAGGAGACCATCCTCGTCGGTCGCGGTTATGTACGAAGCCCCGTCGGCCAGCAGTCGCCGGTACAAGCGCAGCCGGCTCGTCCACGATAAGCCGGTGTCTCCTACCAGGGGCTGGTAGTCAGATACATCGCGATGATGACGATGCAGCTCCTCCCACAAGGGCGCGAGATCGGCGAGTCCGTCGGGATCGGTCAGAGGAGGGCTGATCGAGGCCGCCATGCTGGCGAGCATCGTAACGATGCCTCGATCGAGCCTGGCCGGCCGCCTGACGCTCGGTTTCGCTCTTGTATGTGAGCCATGCCCCGAAATCCGGAGGTGCTCTGTACATCGCTGGACCTCCACGCTGGCTGTGCTGATGGGTCCGCGGGAAACTCGGGCGGGAGCATCGCCGTGCTTGGTGATGCTCCCGCCCTTTCCCCCCGTTGATTGCGCCCCCACACGAGTTGACTGCCTGTTGTTCGCCCCCAGCGTCGGATCGTGTTCTGCCTATAAGAGCGGCCGCGCTCCAAGCTGATACATCGAATTACGACGCCTGCGACGCCTGCGACGCCGCGGCCGCGAGTGCGTCGTGTCCGGACCGCGCGAGATCCCACAGTCGCTCGAGGTCGTGTGCCGCCGCCTGCTCGCGATCGAGCGCCGCGCGGTAGGAGAGATAGCGGTCCGTGCTCCCGCGCGGCGACCCCTCGTACCACGCCTCCAAAGCCAGTTCGCACTCGAGCTCGGCGCGCTGCCAGGCGACGTGGGCCTCGTCGAGCAGGCGGATCCCGATCTCCGCCAACTCGAGGCGCTTGCGCGGCCGGGCGCGTGTCGCAGGCCGGACGGGTGTTGAATCCTGTTGCTGTGTGCTCATAGCCGGTTCCTCCCGGACTCGCGAGTTCGAATTACGCCCGAGCGGGCGTTACTCGGTCAGAGCGCGATAACGGTGCGTTGATACAGCCACCGTCAGCCCGTGCCAAGGCATACAAACCCGGCGAGACCGTACCCGCGGGGACCTAGCCCCTCCTGAGCCTTGGCGAGCGCGACCGACGGGGAGTCACCGGCCGTCAGGTGGGTGTGGAGCGAGGTCATCAATCGCTTCGCCCCCGCGTCGGGCACCGGCACGACGCTGGCGAGGATCGTCCGAGTCCCCATCCCGATCAACGCGGCGGCGAACCCCAGTAGCTCGTCTCCGGGACGCATGTCGGACGTCGCGAGGTCGCACGCGGAAAGAACGATCACCTCGGGAGGGCGCCGAAGACGCTGCAGTTCGTAGGCGTTCAACGGGCCATCCACAAGCTCGAGCGACGAGAACAGCGGACTGTCGGCGCGGAAATGTCCGTGGCAGGCCAGATGTGCGACCGTTGCGCCCTCGAGCGCCTCCATCACCGCCGCCACTGTCGCGGCCCTACCTTCCAGCGTGACCGTTCCGGAATAGAGGCCGTCGACCGCCGCGAGCTCTCCCTTCGCGTGCCGCAGCCGCGGTCCCGCCACCAGCACGACCTTGCTCTCGCGTTCGGCGCGCGGCGATTGCAGCGCCGACCACGTTGCCGCCGATGGCGCGACCACGATCGGACGGCCCCGCAACTGCGGAAGCATCGCCCAGGGCAGGGCGTGCAGCGCGCCGGTGGGAACGATGACCAGGGGCCGCTCGTCGACGCGATCGGCGAGCGGCGCGACCATCAGATCGCCGAGTCTCGCGGCCGATGCCTCGGCGCCTTGCAGCATCGTGGCGCGCTGTGCCGCGTCTTGGCGACGCCGAGCCAGCCGGACCAGTGCGAACCGCAGCCACTCGAGCTCTTCCGTGACCGCCTCCACCGGACCGAGTTCGTCGCGCGTGAGCCGCCTGTCGGTCAGCGTCAGGGCGGTGAGGGTGCCGTCGACCTCGATCAGTTCGACGAGCGCTGCGCCCCCCAGCGCGCGGCTGAGCTCACGCCGGCCGGGCGGAGCGCTCCCCAAAGCCGGTCCGCCGGGCGCGTGCCGCGACAGACGGCGGATCGAGGCCTCCAGCGCAGACTGGCGGACCAGCAGCGTCCGGGTCGTGCGCTTGCTCCGCTCGGCGCGCCAGATCTCGGCGCTGACGTGACGCAGCTCCGCGGCGCGGTCCCGGAGCTCGGGCATGTCGGGAGGCGTGACCGGCGGCAACCGGAGCGCGCTGCCGCGCAGCCGATCCGCCCAAGCGAGCATCGAGTCCGGGTTGGCACTCGCGAGCGCTATGCGCAGGCCGAGCCGGGCAAGCTCGACGCCGATCTCCGAAGCGGTGGCGCGCAGATCCGACGCGCCGAGCGTCTCGCGGTAGCCCTCGAGCAGTCGCAAGCCGGTACGCAGCGCTCGCTCCCCACCGGCGCGGTCACCGAGCTGGAGTCTCAGAAGTGCCTCGACGTGCCAGGCCTCGATGCGGTCAGCAACAGGACCGCGGCGTAGGAGAACCGAGCAGCCGGCGAGCTCCCGCCGGGCCACGCCCGGCGAGCCGAGCTCGACCGCGGCGCGCGCGACCATCAATTGAGCACGCCGCGCCTCTCCATTCCAGCCCGCGCCGGCGAGGATCTTGGCCGCCCGGCGACCCGAGCGGAGCCCTGAGGGGCGGACGGCGCCGGCCGCGATCGACGCCGCGAGCGCGAGGACGGCGGCGCGGGCGCCATACAGGTGGCGTCCCTGGGCGACAAACGATCGCTGGGTTTGCAGCGCGAGGGCCCGCGCCGCGGTGGCGTCGCCGGCCAGCAGCGTCAGCCGGATTGCTTCCAGGCGGCCACCGTGGTCGTCGCGCCCGGAGCGCCGCTTCATGACTTCGGCATCGCTCAACGCCTGGAGCGCCTCGCTCCGCAGATGCGCCGCCGCGGTTGCCTGCGCACGTAGCAGCAAGAGCTCGGAGGCGATCCGCGGCGAGACATCGCGAGTGTCGATCGCGTCGAGCCGGGCCAGACACTCGGGCAGATCGCCCCTGATGAGCGCGTTCCGCGCAAGCTCGGTCTCCGTCGCGAACGCGGCCGATGTCGCACCAAGTTCAGCGAACAGCTCGCGCGCGCGGACCAGATCCCGCTCGGCCGCGACCGTCTGGCCACGCTCCGCGAGCAACCCTCCCCGGTTGCGGAGCAGTTGCGCTTCCCAGAAGGCGTCTCCGCGCTCGCGCAGTGTGGCGAGCGCCGCATCCGTGCCGGTGAGCGGCTCCGTCGTGGTTCCCGCGTACCAGAGCACCGCGACCCGGAAGACCTCGGATCGAGCCTGTTCGTGCGCGTCCAGCGCCGCGTAAGCCAGCTCGAGCTCGCGCAACGCCGCGCTGATCGCGCCGCGACCGGCGAGGTCCAGCGCGAGCCGTCGGCGAGCCAGCGCGGTTCGTCGCGTGAGGCCGTGACGCTCGCCGGACCGGACGGCGCGGCGAATCGTCAGGATCGCTCGGCGATCCCCGAGCTCGTGCTGGGCGAAGCTGAGCGCGTGCAACGCTGCGACCTCGGCCTCCGGCTGGCCACGGGAGCGGGCAAGTCGCAGGGCGCGCTCGGCCAGCAGCGCGGCTGCAGATGCGTCCGCCTCGACCAGCTCGAACGCGGCCTGCGCGAGCTCGAGCCCCTCGTCCCCACCGACCGCGACTGTCATGCCGGTACATGTATCAAGACGCCCACCTCGTTCTCTGAATGTTCATAGGATTGTTGACCCCCACGCACATAGGAAAGGACCGTTCGTGAGCCCCAGGAAGGTGACCGCGGCCGAGAACGGCGCGCTTAGCCGGATCGCCGAGCGCGTCCTGAATGTCCCGAGCCTCACCCACGAGCACAGCCACGACGGCACCGTCATCGCGGTCCACGCCGAGCTGGTTGTGCGGCCCGGCGTGCTGAGCGCCCCGGCCCGCCAAGCGCTGGAGCAGGTCGCCGAACCGGTTGGGAATCTGGCTACGATGCTGGGGCCCCGCACCAAGTTGGTGCGTTCGGACCGCCAACCTGGGAGAACGGTCGAGACGGACTACAAGCCCGACCCCAGCGGCCCGCTCAGCCAGGTGGAGATCTGGCGCCTGAAGGAACCCGCCACTCGCAACTCGATCGACGAGTCACGGCGGCTGCGCGCGCTCGTAGAGGACGAACGAGTCCAGACCCACGGCGGCCATGAGCTCGTCCTGCCGGCAATCTCACCTCACCACGCTCCGATCCTGTGTCCCGAGGCAGGCGGCTGCCCGGCCGCACCACCCCAGCCCGCCGCGGAACCCGACGAGCTCTTCGTCCAGCCTCCGGGTGGCGAGGCTACCGCCAAGGTGACGATCCTCGACAGTGGCTACATCTGGGTCGACCCGAATCAGCTCGACCCGTCTCACCACAACCTCGACGACCGCGTGACGGTTGTCCAGGGTCAGTGGCTGGACACTACGACCGGAACCTGGAAGCACGACAAACCTGACGGCCTGTACACCGATTCGGCCGGACAGCTCGACGGGATCTCCGGGCACGGCACGTTCATCGCCGGGTTGATCTCGAACATCGCTCCGAACACCCGGCTCCAGGTCGTGGGGCTCCGGAACCAGGAGGTCGAGATCGGACCTCTGACTCGCCGCAAGCAGTTGGGGCTGTTCGAGACCGAAGTCGCCATCGCCCACGCGATGCTGCGTCGCTGCGACACCGACGTGATCCAGTGCGGCTTCGCGTTCCCGACCCTTGACGACTACCCGTCGGTCGTGTTCGCAGCCGTCATGGATGAGCTTCGTGCCGCGCACGCCCCCCACGGTGGACGCGTGGCGGTGGTCGCGCCGGCCGGCAACGAGCAGTCCACCCGCACTTACTGGCCGGCGGCGCACCCAGAAGTGATCGGCGTCGCCTCGACCAACCGTCGCGGGAACGGCCGGGCGTGGTTCTCCAACTGGGGGGATTGGTGCGGCTGCTGCGCCCGCGGGGACTACGTGTACTCGACCTTCGTGCATTGGGATGGGCCCGTCGAGGGAGAGTCGGCCGACGAGATCGAGCATTTCCGCGGATGGGCGAGGTGGGACGGAACGTCATTCGCTGCGCCGAAGGTCTCGGCGGCGATCGCCGCCGAGTTCGTCGCAGGTGACCGCGCGACGCCTCCCGCCGACGTCGCGGAACAGCTGATAGCGGCTAGAAAAAGCTCGCTCGTCACCGACGCCACCCTGTCCGGACCTCCGGGCGTGCCTCTTCCCTACCTGCAGACTCGATAGGAGTCGGACATAATCGCCACCACGCCAAGCCTCGAAGCCTTGATAAGCGCCGCGAACGAGGGGGACGAGACCGCCTGGGGAGCGATCGTCGATCGCTTCGCCGGCCTCATATGGGCAACCGCGCGTGCGCATCGGCTCGCGCCGGCCGAGGCGGCTGACGTCACCCAGACCACCTGGCTCCGGCTGGTCGAGAATCTCGACCGGATCAAGGATCCCGAGCGCCTCGGCGCCTGGCTCGCGACGACCGCGCGACGGGAGTGCCTGCGCCACATCCGCTTGCAGAGTCGCGAGCTCGCGACCGGTGAGGACTCGGTGTTCGAGTTGCCCTCGGAGGATCGCACCGAGCAGCGCCTGATCACCCGCGAGCGCAACACCGCCGTGCGCCGGGCGTTCGCGAGGATCAGCGAGCGCTGCCAAGGGTTGCTGCGCCTGCTGGCGGCCCCGGAGCCCTTGAGCTACGAGGAGATCGCGTCGGCAACGGGGATGGCGATTGGCGCGATCGGTCCCACCCGCGCCCGGTGCCTCGATCAGCTGCGCCGAACCCCCGAACTGGCCGCTTTCGGGATTGGATAGGCGCGGTTCGATGAGCGAGGACACAGATCCGGACGAACTGCTGATGGCCGAGCTGCGAGACTTCTTTGCCGACGTCGATCCCGTTCCGCCGCTGGTAATCGAGACGGCCAAGGCGTCCCTGGGCTGGCGACGCCTCGACGCTGACCTCGCCGAGCTTCTCAGCGACTCGGCGCTGGAGGAGGAGCGCTTCGCTTTGGCTCGAGGCGGCGAGGCGCCGGCGAGAGCGGTGACCTTCACCTCTCCCGGCCTGACGATCGACATCGAGGTCCACGTGGACGACCAGGAACGCACGCTGCTCGGACAGCTCTCGCCCCCGTCTCCCGCGACGATCGAGATCCAGACGATGGCCGATGCACCGCTCTCGGCCGAGGCCGATCGGCTCGGGCGGTTCAGGGTGCGTTTGCAGGCCGGGGGCCCAATCCGGCTTCGGGTTCTGGGGACGAACGGGCACGGCCGTCCGTCGGTCGAGACCAGCTGGATCACGGTATAGCGACGTCCGCCGGCGTCCGGCGTAGTCCGGCGTGGTCCGGCGTAGTCCGGCGCGGTCCGGCGGGTCCGGCGCGGTCCGGCGGGGTCCGGCGGGGTCCGGCGGTCCCGCCGCGGGTCCGGCGGCGATCTTCGAGGTCGCGATCCCCGTCGTCGACTGACGGCGTAATAGGCTCCGCCGATGGACACGCAGGGGCGAATGCGCGACCTCGTCCTCCGTTTCACGACCGATCCTGAGTGGCTTCCGTCGGTGACCGAGGACATCACCGACGCAATCCATGCCGAGCTCGCCGACGTCGACGCTGCGCCGGAGCTGCGCGGCGGCACGTACGCCAGCACCGACAGCGTCCTCAGGCTCCTGGTGGACCTCACCCGCAGCCGACGCTCGCCGCGAGAGGCCCTACCGCCCCCCGCGGCGGTCGACTACGCGTGGGAGTTCGTCCGCCGTGGCCTGCCGCTCGACTCGTTGCTGCGCGCGTACCACATCGGCCAAGCGACGTTCTTCCGGAGGTGGTCCGAGCAGGCGCGGGTGGACATCGAAGATCCAGACCAGCTGGCCGAGGCGATCGAGCTGGGCGCAAGCTGGACCTTCGACTTCGTGGAGGCGCTCAGCATCGGCCTCGTCCGCGGCTACGGCGAGGAGCGCGAGCGGTGGGTGCGCAGCGCGGCCGCGGTCCGCGCCCAAGTGGTCGACGCCCTGCTCGCCGGCGACACGAGCGAGGTCGAGCGGGCCAGCCGGCGGTTGGGATACGAGCTCGAACAGAATCATCGAGCGGTCGTCCTTTGGAGCGAGGACACGGGCGAGCGGCTCGATGCCGCGCTGGCGACCCTCGAGCGCGCGGCGTTTCAGCTCCTCGGTTCACTGGGAGCGACAGCGCCGCTCGTCGTCCCGAGGGCGCGGCTATGCGTGGCCGGGTGGATCGGATCGCGAGGCAACGGGGAGGCTATGACGCTCGATTCGGCGCATCTCGACGTTCAGTCTTTTCCGACGATCCTCGCGGCGTTCGGGACTCCGGCATACGGTGTAGCCGGGTTCGCTCGAACCCACCGCGAGGCCGTTTTCGCCCGCCGGATCGCGCGTCTCACCGAGCAGCGGCCCGGATCGATGACCGAGTATGAGCACGTCGCGCTCGCCGCGCTGGCAAGCGTAGACGTCGACCAAGCTCGCGAGTTCGTGGCCGCCGAGCTCGGCCCGCTCGTCACGGACAACGACCACTTCCGGCGGCTCAGCGCGACGCTGCGTGTGTACCTCGAGGAGAACATGAGTCCGTCCCGCTCGGCGCGGCGCCTGGGCGTTCACGAGCACACGATCACGAACCGGATCCGGGCCGCCCAGGAGATCCTGCCCCATCCGATCGAACGACGCGCCTGCGAGCTCCAGGTGGCGCTGCGGCTCATCAGGCTCGCCCAAGGACCGCTCGAACTGTCCTGACGCCCGGCGGCGGCCCCGCCCCGGCGCCATCCGCACACTGTTATGCCTGGCGCGCCCGATTCGTCTGGGTCGCCGGCGGCTGCGACCCACGCTCGTTGCCATGGGATTCAACAAGCCGACGTGGAAGCCCGGGCGCGAACGAGCGGGCGTCTCTGCGACCGAGGCCAGGCGGCTGGCCGAGTTCCGCGGGCGGCGAGAAAAGCACACGCGAGACAGGCTTGCCGCCCGCCAGCTGGAGGGCTCGTTGTTGTCTCTCGCCGCGCTGGTCGGCAGCGACGTCAAGGATGTGGACGGCAACACGGTCGGCAAACTGCACGATGTCATCGTCCGGTGGACCGCAGGGGCGCCTTACCCGCGGATGACCGCGATCGTCGTGCGCGCCCGCAAACGCGACGTCCTGATCGGCGCGCGGTGGATCGAGATGCGCCGCCCGTCCTTGGACGAGCCCGCGTGGTGGCCGGAGTTCGAGCGTCAGTTCGCCGATCACGTCACTTCCACGATTCGGACCTAACTAGGAGGCCCCGTGCTGCCACTGTCAGATGGGATATCCGCCCGGCGATTCCCGTTCGTTAACGTCGCGCTGATCGCTGCTCGGCTGTTGGCCTCGTTCGCTACGTCCGGAGGCCGCGCCGGACAAGGCGGGCTCGCAGGAGCCCGGGTGACGCTGTGAGCGACGCTCCTACGAATACCTCCGGACCGCCGGACGGCGAGGAGGCGGCGTCGCCTCCGGTGACGACCGCGCCGGCACCCCCGCCGCCGCCCACCCCGCCGGGCGGGGTTACGTCGGTCGTCGCCCCGCCTCCAGACGACACTCGTCTGATCCGGCTCGCGACGCCGTCGTTCGGCGGGATTGTCCGCGCGGTGTTGATCCTGGCCGTCTGCGCGATCGTGCTGTACCTCGTCTGGCGCGTCCGCGGCGTGCTCCGGCTGTTCGCGATCAGCTTGTTCGTCGCGCTCGCGCTGTTTCCACTCGTCGACTCGATCACCGCCAAGACCCGCCTGCCCCGGGCGCTCGTCATCCTCATCACCTACGTCGTCCTGATTGCCTGCGTCGCCGTTATCGGGTATGTGGTCGTCCCGAGTCTCATCAAGCAGGTCGAGCAGCTCTCGCACAACGCGCCGCACTACGCGGCCGAGCTGCGCCGGAACGGCACCTTCCGCCACTACGACAACCGCTACCACATCACCCCGAAGCTGGTGCAGGACGCCCGACGGTTGCCCCAGACGCTGGGGCATCTTGTCGGACCACTCAAGGACGTCACAGTGCAAGCCGCCAGCTTCATCGGGCAGCTGATCACGGTGCTCGCGATCTCGTTCCTGCTGATCCTCCACGGCCGCGAGTACGTGAACCTCGGGCTCGGTCTCGCCGGTTCGCGTCAGAAGCGCTACCGACAGCTGATCATCGACATCAACCACGCCGTTGCGGACTACGTCCTCGGCAACATAGTGATCAGCGTCCTGGCAACGATCGCGACCTGGCTCGTCTTGACGATCCTCGGCGTCCCATACGCACTATCGCTCGGTCTCGTCGTGGGTTTCTTCGACCTGATCCCACTGGTGGGCGCGACGCTCGGCGCGATCTTCGTAGCGGTGGCGACGGTCACTGTCGACTTCCCGACCGCGACGATCGTGTGGGTCGCGTTCATCATCGTCTGGCAGCGGTTCGAGGATTACGTCATTCAACCGCTCGTGTACGGCAAGGCCCTGCGCGTGAACCCGATCGTCACGATCGTTTCCGTACTCGCCGGCGCATCGCTGCTGGGAATCCTTGGGGCTCTGCTGGCGATCCCGACCGCGGCGGCGATTCAGATCCTGCTCCGCGCCTGGTGGTCCAATCGCAGCCACACCACCACCCCCGTCGAAACCACCTAATCCATCAAGCAGAAAGGAGCACACATGTCTACAAGAGTCTCCGTCCACGAAGCCGTCCGGGAAGCACTCGATAAGGACTCACGCCTCCCGCACTCGTCCGAAGTCGCCGTGGTGGTCGAGGACGGCGTGGTCACGCTGCGCGGCACCGTCGGCAGCTTCGTTCAGCGCGTCGCCGCCGTTCGCGACGCGCGCAAGGTCCCCGGCGTCGAATATGTCGACGATCAAATCGAGGTGCGCATCCTGGACCCTGAGGGGCGCAGCGATGCCGAGGTCCGAGGGTTTGCTCTCGAGGCCCTCGCCTCGGATCCCGATGTGCCCGCCGACCTGATCGACGTCAAGGTCACTGACGGCCTGGTCACCATGACCGGTGAGGTCTCCTATCAGTTCCAGAGCGACGCGGCCTATGACGACGTCGCCGATGTGTTCGGGGTGATCGGGATCACCAACGATATCCGGGTTGTCAATCCCTAATCAGAAGAAAGGATGGAAATGGACGACGCATACAGTCCAAGGAATGTGATCGCGGTCACGTTCACCGAAGAAGCGAATGCCTACGAGGCACTCAGCCGTTTGAAGGACCTCGACTCGCGAGGTGACATCGACGTTCACGGCGCCGCCGTCGTCGCCCGCCAGGAGGACGGCAAGATCGTGGAAAAGGATCAATTCGGTGAAAACAACTACGAGGGGACGGCCGGCGGAGGCCTGATCGGGCTACTCATCGGGGTCCTCGGTGGACCGCTCGGCGTCCTGGTCGGCGGCGCGACCGGGGTACTGGTCGGCTCGCTGTTCGACTCCGACGATGACGACGAGACCGATTCCGTCCTCGGCGAGATCTCGAACGCGATTCGCGTCGGGCCCCCGGGTCTACTGGCCGATGTGTCCGAACCGGCTCCCGAGGCCGTCGATGCTGTGATGGCGCACCTGAATGGCACGGTGCTGCGTCACTCCTTCGGCGATGTCGAGACGGAGATCGCCGAGGCCGAGGATGCTCAGCGCGCGGCGAAGAAGAAGGCCCGCAAGGAGCTACGCGAAGCGCGGCACAAGAAGCAACAGTCCGATGTCGACGCAAAGATCGCGGACCTTAAGAGCAAGCTCCACAAGCACAAGAAGGCTGCGGCGCCGACCGCCTGAGCCCACGCCAGCGTGGCTATTGACGAGCGGCCGGAGCCGACGCTCCGGCCGCCGCCCGCCCCGCCGGACCATGGCCCGCCCGCGCCGACCGATGACCCGTCCGCGCCGGCGAGTGACCCGACCCCGCCGTGACCCCCCGCCGATGACCCGTCCGCGCCGGCGAGTGACATGGGCCCCCAGGCCGATGACCCGTCCGCGCCGGCGAGTGACCCGACCCCCCAGGCCGATGACCCGTCCGCGCCGGCGAGTGACATGGGGCCGCCGCACGAACCGGCGCGGTCCGGCTTTCTCCGACGTCACCGGCGAGCCGTCCTCACCGCGCTCGGCGCGCTCGTCGTCGTCGGGTTCATGTACTTCGTGATCGCAGAGATCGCCGGCCTCGGCCCGACCCTCCGCCGTCTACGTAGCGGCGGTGCGTGGTGGCTGGCGCTTGGGGTGTTCCTCGAGGCGATTTCGATCGGCGGCGAGATCGGGTTGTTCCGCGGAGTCCTCAGCCGGCCCCGAAGCAAAGTGGGATGGCGCGTCCGCTACGAGATCACGCTCGCCGGTGGGGCCGCAGCAAAGATCTTCGCCACCGCCGGCGCAGGCGGGATCGCGCTGACAATCTGGGCGCTCCGAGCGGCCGGATTGCCGGTGCCGTCCGCGGCTCGCGCCTCGCGGCATTCATAAGCACGGGTGATCGGCGACGACCACGCTTCGTCTTGGGTTTATCACTCGCGGCCCTAAGGATCACTGACAGAACACCGTTCACCATTTCTTCTTGGAGGACCCGAAATGTTTGTTGCACCGGGCAACTTCGCCCACAAGATTTCCCACGAGGCGGCGCAGCGCGTGTCGAGCAACTGGTGGAGATTCCTGCTCAACGGCCTCGTGTTGATCGTGGCCGGCGTGCTCATCTTCAGCATCGACTGGAGCCTGCGCAGCCTCGCCACGTTCCTCGGAGCCCTGTTCATCCTCGAGGGCGTTACTACGGCGCTTACCGCCGGAATCGACGCGCGCGTCCGGCGCGCCAACGTCATCACCGGATTGCTGTCGACCGCGGTCGGCGTTGCGATCATTGTCTGGCCCGCTCCCGGGATCGTCGCGGTTGCGATCTTCCTCGGGTCGTGGCTGATTGTGATGGGGACCATCACCATCTCCGGTGCCTTCGCCGCTCGCAAGATCCTGCCCGACTGGTGGCTGCTGCTGATCCTGGGCCTGGTCGAGGTGCCGCTCGGCGTGCTCGCGCTGGCCGACCCGGGCGCGACGCTGGCAGCGTTCGTTACCGTCGGCGGGATCTGGGCCGTCGCCGTCGGCGTCATGCGCGTGGTGCTGTCGTTCGAGATCAAGCGGCTGCCCACGAGCGTGGACGAGGCGTTCCAAGAGCCCGCCCGCAACGGGGCCGACAGCTCAGTCAGGGTCCGTCCGGATCGACTCGCCCCGAGCGCTTCCTGACAGAGTCCGCGCGCCCCTAACGTCCGGATCGACGGCGCCTGGCGCCGCTCGATCCGGCCGCATTTAACGGCCGTCCGGGTGCGCGCGGGCCCCACACCCGCCGCCGGCTCGGTGCCTCCCCGCGGGCTCCGCACCCCCGCCGGCACCACACCCTCCGCACCGACCCCACCCGGGCCGGCACCACGCCCCCCCGCCGGCTCCGCGCCCCCCCCCGCGCGGACGGCCGGCTATAGCCCGTTGAGCATGCCGCGCAGCGTCGCGGTGTACGCGTCCAGCGCCGCGCGACCCCGACGCGTCAGCGCCACCGAGGTCCGCGACGCAGGCCCGGTGCCGGTCTTCCCGCTGCTGAGGTAGTCGGCGTCCTCGAGCTTGCGCAGGTGCGTGATCAGGTTGCCGGGCGTCAGCCCGATCATGTCCTGCAGGCGGGTAAAGGACAGCTCGCCCCCGTCGGGCAACGCCGCCAGCGTGGCCACGATCTGTAGTCGCGCTGGGACGTGGATCAACGGGTCAAGCGCGTCGGCTGTCATGCGTCGGATCGAGAGGCGTGGAGCAACCAGGCCTGGGCGGCGCCGTATCCAAGGAGCACGACGCCCAAGCCCACACGTACCGGTTGTCCCGAATCGGCGCAAGGTAGGATTCCGATCGGCGCATGAGGTTCTAATCGGGCGTGCCGTTGCCGGCCTGTTGGTTTCGTCGTGGCTCCGAGGAACGAGCGGACGCGGGGCGCCCGGAAGCTCACACCAGGGTGGCGACCGGGGCCGTCACGGGCGCGACGTCCCGATCGGACGCGCAGGCTTCGTGGCGCCACTAAACCAAGGAGACTCGTATGTCCGCTACTACTGAGAAATCCAGCGATGCCGCGATTCGCCCGTTCCAGGTCGGCTTTTCGGACGCGGAGATCGCCGACCTACGCAGGCGTATCGACGCGACCAGGTGGCCCGAGCGCGAGACGGTGACTGACGATTCGCAGGGCGTTCCGCTCGCGATGATGCAGGAGCTCGCGGAGTACTGGGCGTCGGACTACGACTGGAGCAAGTGCGAAGCGAAGCTGAACGGCCTGCCGAACTTCATCACGGAGATCGACGGGCTCGACATCCACTTCATTCACGTCCGGTCCCAACACGAGGACGCGCTGCCGCTGATCGTCACGCACGGGTGGCCCGGTTCGATCATCGAGCAGCTCAAGGTCATCGATCCGCTCACCAACCCCACGGCTCACGGTGCGAGCGCATCGGATGCCTTCCATGTCGTGATCCCGTCGCTACCCGGCCATGGGTTCTCCGCCAAGCCGACCGCGACGGGATGGGATCCCGTCCGCATCGCACGCGCCTGGGTCGAGCTGATGAAACGTCTCGGATACTCCCGGTTCGTGGCTCAGGGCGGCGATTGGGGCGCGGCGGTCACGCAGGCGATGGGCGCGCAGGCCGCTCCAGAGCTACTCGGCATTCACTCCAACATGCCAGGTACGGCCCCGGCCGATCTCGCCCCGGGATTCGAGCACGGCGACCCGCCGCCGGCCGGTCTTTCAGACGAGGAGGAGCGCGCATACGAGCAACTGCGCGGCTTCTACGCAACACACGTGGCCTACGCGCAGATCATGTCGACCCGCCCGCAAACGATGTACGGACTGGCCGACTCCCCGATCGATCTCGCCGCGTTCGCGATCGACCACGGTGACGGCACCGGCCAGCCCGGAGCTGGTCGGACAGGTTCTCGAGGCCGCCCCCAGGGCGACCTCACCCGAGACGACATCCTCGACAACCTCACGCTCTACTGGCTGACGAACACCGGGGTCTCCGCCGCTCGCCTCTATTGGGAGAACAAGGCCGACTTCTTCGACGCCAAGGACATCACCATCCCCTTCGCGATCAGCGTGTTCCCCGACGAGCTCTACCAGGCCCCGCGAAGCTGGGCAGAGCGGGCCTACCCACACAACCTCATCTACTACAACCGGCTCGATCGAGGCGGCCACTTCGCCGCCTGGGAGCAGCCCCAACTCTTCTCAGAGGAGATGCGCGCCGCGTTCAGATCGCTGCGCAAATAGCCGACTCGGACCTGCTGCCGACCAAGCGCCAACCCGAGAGCGGCTAACACGAGCACCTGGGGACTGACGACCCCGACCCAAAGCACGGCAACGATCTCACGACGCCGCGGTTCCTAGGAGGCAGCTACACTGGCTTGGCAAGGGTCGGGCACCGTGCCTGGCTAAGTAGTGCGAGCGTTCGTAGCAGTTGCCTTCAGCACCTCCCGCGTTTCGCAGCACACAATTTCCGGAGGAATCGATGGCAACTGGAACCGTGAAGTGGTTCAGCGACGAGAAGGGCTTTGGCTTCATCACGCCCGATGACCAGACCAAGGACCTGTTCGTGCACCACTCGGCGATTTCCGGCGGCGGCTTCAAGTCGCTCGCCGAGGGCGCGAAGGTGTCCTACGACGCCGAGCAGGGCCCGAAGGGCCCAGCCGCAAAGAACGTTCAGACGATCTAAGCGGAAAGAGCCTTAATGTCGCAGACGGCCCGCCACCGCGCGGGCCGTCTTTCGTTCGGCCGGGATGCGCCTGCATTGGCAGCGACCTTCGCCGATCGAGGGGTCACGCGCCGCCGGGCCGTCGGCCGCCGCCGAGGAACGACTCGATGAACTCAGGGCTAGAGCTGAGCTCCGCCGGCGTGCCCTCCATCAGCAGCTGACCGCCGCCAAGCACGTACGTGCGGTCGGAGATCTCGAGGACCGCGCGTGCCCGCTGCTCGACCACGAGCACCGAGACCCCGGCCGTCGCGAGCTGGCGGACGTGGTCGCCCAGCACCGACTGCGCCACCGCCGGCGCGAGGTTCGCCGTCGGCTCGTCGAGCACGACGAGCCCGGGCTCAAGCATCAGCGCGCGGCCCATCGCCAGCATCTTGCGCTCGCCGCCCGACAGCTTGCCGGCGCGGCGGCCGAGCATCGTGCCCAGCCGCGGAAACACCTCGAGCACGTGCTCGATCCGCGCCGGCAGATCGCGCCGCTTGAGGAGATAGCCGCCCATCTCGAGGTTCTCGCGGACGGTGAGCGGCCCGAACACGTCGTCGACCTGAGGCACGTACCCGACCCCGATCCGCGCGACGTTTTCGGACGGCCATCCGGTGACGTCCTCGTCGCCGACGAGCACGGTGCCCGACATGATCTCGACGAGCCCGACGATGCTCTTGAGCAGCGTGCTCTTGCCCGAACCGTTCGGACCGACGATCGAGACGACCTCGCCCGGCGAGACCGAGACCGAGATGCCGTGGATCACGGGGCTTCGGTCATAGCCCGCGGTCAGCTCGACCGTGCGCATCGCGATGCCGACCGCCGGATCGTCGATCAGCGCCACGGCCGTCTCCGCCTCAGCCGACAAGGTAGGCCTCCACGACCTCCTCCGTGGCGCGTAGGGTCTCCATCGTGCCCTTGGCCAGGATCCGACCCTCGGCCATCACGATCACGGGGTCACAGAACTCATCCATGATCGAGAGCTCGTGCTCGACCATGACCACGGTCATACCCGCCTCACACAATGCCACCAACCGCATCCCGATCTCGTGTGCCAGGCGGGGATGGACGCCGGCCATCGGCTCGTCGAGCAGCAGCACGTCAGGTTCGGCCATCAGCGCCCGCATGATCTCAACCAGCCGGCGCTGACCGCCGCTCAGGTCCCCGGCGTAGCGGTCGGCGAGATCGAGCAGCCCGAACCGCTCGAGCATCGCCTCGCCCTGTGCGATCGCGGCGCCTTCCTGAACGCCCCAGTAGCGGCGCCCGAGCAGCGCGCCCTTCACGGTCTCACCGCGCTGGTCGGGGATCGCCGAGAGCAGGTTCTCTATCACGGTCAGGCGCTTGAACTCGCTCGCGAGCTGGAACGTCCGCACGAGCCCGAGCCGCGCGCGGCGGTGGGCAGGCAGCCGGGTGACGTCCTCGTCGCGGTAGGTCACCCTGCCGGCGGTCGGGCGCAGTGTGCCCGCGAGCATCGCGAGCACGGTCGACTTGCCGGCGCCGTTCGGCCCGATGATCCCGGTCAGGCGCCCTTGCTCGAACGACATCGAGACGTCGTCGACGACGCGGACGCCGTCAAAGCTGCGAGTAAGCCCCGAGCAGCTGAGGATCACCTCGCCGACGAACGGCTCGCGGCGGGCGGACGCGCTCGGGATGGGGGTCGTGTTTGTGCTGCTCGCGAGCTGCGGGGGCGGGGTCGACGGATCGGGCG
Source organism: uncultured Solirubrobacterales bacterium (assembly GCA_963709205.1). Taxonomy (GTDB): domain Bacteria; phylum Actinomycetota; class Thermoleophilia; order Solirubrobacterales; family Solirubrobacteraceae; genus Palsa-465. Next base: position 66,892 of record CAVPVP010000006.1, on the reverse strand, counting down.
TGGGCGGCGGCGCCGGATCGGGCGCGGGTGCCCGCCCCCCGACGATCACACGGCGGCGCTCGGGCAGGATCCCCTGCGGCCGGAACCACAGGAACGCGATGATCAAGAGCCCGATCACGACCCACTGGAGCGCCGGCACGAGGTTGGGATTGCTTGAGCTTGCCGGGATGTACCGCGTCGCCTCCTCGAACGTGACCGGGACGAGGATCGCCCCGAGGATCGCGCCCCGATGGTTCCCGAGCCCGCCGATGATCACCGCGGCGAACAGCACGACTGTCTCGGCGTAGCCCCACGCCTGTGGATCCCAGAGGTTGATGAAACCCACGAGCACACCTCCCGACAGACCGGCGATTGCCCCCCCGATCACTAGCGTCGAAGTGCGCAGCGCTCGCACGTCTTTGCCCAGCGAGTCCGCCACCACGTCGTTGTCGCGCATTGCCCGCAACGTCCGGCCGTAGGGCGACTCGGTGATCCTGCGCACGAACCTGTACGTCGCGAACGCGAGCAGCAGCGCGACGATCCCGTACCCCCATTGGTAGTCGACCCCTTGCGGGTTGAGCGCGCTCTGGAGCGGGGCGGGTACCAATGACAGGCCGGCGGCGCCGTTCACGAGTGGCTGGTAATTGGTCACCAGGAGGTTGAACATGACCGCGGTGACGAGCAGCCCGACGGCCGCGAAATCGCCACGCAACCGTCGCCCCACGATCAACGTGAACGGCACCGCCAGCAAGCCTCCGATCAGCGCCGCGCCGATCCAGGGAAGCGGGAACGGCAGGTTCAGCCCCCCGATGTACGTCTGGAAGCCGCCGTTGGCGCTGTCGCTCGGAAGCGAAAGGACCGCCGCCGCGTACGCGCCGGCGGCCTGGAAGATGATGAAGCCGAAGTTCGTGATCCCGGCAATCCCGAACTGCTGGGAGAGACCGAGGCACGCGATCGCGTCGACGCCGGCGTAAACCAGGAGCGTCGTGATGTAGTAGACCATCGCCGCTCGCGTCCCCGGCGATCAGGTCTGGACGCCGAGCAGGCCGCTCGGGCGCACGGCGAGCATCGCGATCAGGATCACGAACGCCACCACGTCCTTGTAGTCGGACACGATAAAGGCCGCGCTCACCTCGGTGGCGAGTCCGATCACGAGTGCGCCGAGCATTGCGCCGTACGGCTCTCCGGGGCCGCCGAGGAACACGGCCGCGAGGATCAGGACCAGGAACAGGTCGGTGCTCGTGGCGCCGAAGGTCCCCGAGTTCAGGGCGAACACGACGCCGGCCAGGCCGCACAGCGCGCCCGTGATCAGCCACGTGAGCGTCACCACGCGATCGGTACGGATCCCGCAGTTGCGCGCGAGGTTGCGGTTCGCCGAGGTGGCCCGCATTGCCTTGCCGAGCCTCGTGTAGCGAATCAGCGCGTGCACCAACAGCATCACCACGACGCTTATCGCGATGATCACGAGTTGCACAACCGTAAGCTCGAACCCGAGCGGCTTGACCGTCGCACCCTGGCTCGCGGTGTAGGAGACGTTGGTCGGCCCGGCCAGCGCCTGCGTGCCGAACACGAGGATCAGCGTCATCCCAAGCGACACGATCACCAAGCCGATCGGCGAGGTGCCACGCCGCCGGAAGGGCGTGTACACGACGTTGTTCAGGAACACCGACAGCAGCGCGCCCGCGGCGATGCCCGCGAGCGCGCTTATCCAGATGTTCACCCCGCCCTGATTGATCTCGTACGCCGCGTAGGCGGACACGATCATCACGCCACCGTAGGCGAGGTTCAGCACGTTGGTGACCGCAAACTGCAACGTGAACCCGACCGACGCCACCGCGAGCACCGCCGCGGTCACGAGGCCGAAGCCGATCGATTCGACGAAGACGCTCACGTCAGCGGCAACCTCGTGCTCGCGGGCCCTCTGGGCGAATTGCGCTCACAGTCCAAGGGCACGCAGTTGGCTAGTGGGGATGTTCGCAACGACGTTAACCTGGCCCTGGGGGCTGTAGGTGTCGACCTGGAAGATTCCAGTCGAGTCGTGGTAGGCGTCGAAGCTAGTCGGCCCGCCGGGTCCCTCGTAACGGATCGCCTTGCCGGCCTTTAGCGCCGCGGCTCCCTGAGCGAATGAGTAGACGACCGTCGCGCCCGGTGTGCCGTCGCCGATCTTCTCGATGCACGACTTGAACACAGTCGAGTTGGTGCTCTTGCATTGGATCATCGCCAGCGCCGCCAGGTTGATCCCGTCATACAGGTGTACCGCGCCTGGCGCGGTCAGGTACGTCGAGAAGTCACCCGTGCTCCCGACCTTGCCCTTCTCGGCGTACATCGCGGTCGAGAACGCCTGGAACGCGGGTCCGCTCGTCTCCGTCACGAGGTTATCGGCCCAGAAGTCCGGCGCGAGCGTGCTCGCGCCGACGGCGGCTGTCACCGACTTGAACCAGTCGGGCGAGATTGTCGCCGAGGTGCCTATCACCGGCGGGAGCTTGCCACCGTTGAGCTGCTTGACCTCTGACAGGAACGCGGCCTCGGGCGGCCCCAGCGCCTCGGTCAGGATCACGTCCGGCTTGGCCGCGGCGATCTTTGCGGCCTCCGTCCGGAACGTGGTCGAGTTGAGGTCGAGCGTCTCGTTGGCGACGAGCGTCTCGCCCGCCGACTTAATAGCCGCGATCGCCGGCTGGATGAACGTCTGCGAGCCGATGTCGTTCCCGAACGCGAGCGCGATCCGCTTGTAGTGGCGCATCGTGTTGGCGATCCAGATCATCGCGTAGGACTCCGACAGGTCCGGCGGGACCAGCCGGTAGAAGTACGGGAACATCACGTGGTCGAACTCCGACTGTCCAGTCATGCAGAACGACACCGTCTTGTTGGCCGTGAAGATCGGCACGACCGAGGCGGCCTCGTCGGACGTGCACCCGATGATCACCGCTGGGCTCGACGAGGCGTACATCTGACGGACGGCCGGCACGGCGTCGGCCGGGTCGCCTCGGGTGTCGACGCTCTTGCAGGTGAACTTGTGACCGAGCGCGCCGCCGGCGTTGTTGATTGCGGTGGTCGCGGCGTCGCACGAGACGAGGTAGGTGGGTCCGAGCGCCGCGTCGGGCCCCGTGAACGGAGCCACGTCAGCGATCGTGAGCGTGGCGCCCGACGACGCCGAGGAACCTCCGCCACCACTGCTACCGCTACTGCTCCCGCCGGCGCTGGAGCTCGAGCTGCTCCCGCATCCCGCCGCCACGAGGGCGACCAGCGAGACCAGCGTCACCGCCCAGGACCGGCGCCTGTGTTTGCGCACCAACATGTTTGTCCTCCTCTCGTGACGCTCTGGCCCCGCGACTAGAACGTCGCTCCTGTCTTGATGGGTGGGTGCCAAGGCCACTCCTCGCTCCCGTCGAGGTTCTCGGCGACCACGCGATGAGCGATGCGGCCGACGCCGTCGACCGAGATCTCGAGCGTGTCGCCGGCCTGAAGCCACACTGGCGGCTGGCGGGCGAAGCCGACTCCGCCGGGGGTGCCGGTTGCAATCACGTCCCCGGGCCTGAGCGTCGTGAACGACGACAGGAACTCGATCGTGCGCGGGACGTCGAAGATCATCTGCGAGGTCCGCGCCGACTGCATCACCTCGCCGTTGAGCACGGTGGTGAGCTGAACGTCGGACACGTCGACCTCGTCGGGCGTGACCACCTCGGGGCCGATCGGCATCGACCTGTCGAAGTTCTTGCCCGCGGTCCACTGGCTGGCCGCGCGCTGCCATTCGCGCGCGGTGCCGTCCATGCACACCGCGAACCCCGCGATCGCCGCGATTGCGTCGGAGGCCGGGATGTAGCGGCCGCCCTGGCCGATAACCACGGCGAGCTCGCCCTCGTAGTCGAAGCGGTCGCTCAGCGCCGGTTTGACCAACTCCCCGTACGGCGGCGCGACGGAGTCGGCGCCGCGGACGAAGACCTCGGGCCAGGTCGTCGGCGGACGGCCGCCCTCGGCAGCGTGATCGGCGTAGTTCACTCCCAGGCACAGGATCCGCCGCGGTCTTGGTATCGCCGGGCCCAGCTCCGATTCGTCGACGGGGCGGCCCGGCTGTTCCGCCGCGCGTCGGACGAGATCCCAGCGATCCGCGCCGGCACCGAGGAGACCGGTGAGGTCGACCAAGCCGGCTTCCCCCGTTGCCTGCGCGACGTCGACGTAGCCGTCCGGGCCCCGCACGTGCAGCCGCGGACCCTCGGGCGTGTCGACGGTGGCGAGTCTCACAGAAGACCTCCTCCCACGGACCTGGTCATGGGCGATCGCGCCGATGACCGGGCCGGCTGCGCATCTCCCTCATCCGAGCCAGGCTGTCTGGTTCGATTTACTCGGATTGGTTGGAACGCTAGCGATCGATTGCAGTCCGGTCAAATGAAGGTTCTATTTGTTTGTCGGATGAGATTGGTAGGATTGGTTGAGAACCATCGCCGCCGCCCCCGGTCACGGGGTGCGCGGGCCGATCGACCATGCCCACGCCTTCCGTATCCCGCCCGCCCGCCTACAGCCAGGATCTGGCCGAGCTGATCGTCGAGCGATGCGCGGCAGGCGCGTCGGGCCCGGGCAGCCGCCTGCCCACCGAGCGCCAGCTCGCCGACGACCTCGGCGTGACGCGGACGATGGTCCGGCACGCGCTCGCGCTGCTCGAGGCCGAGGGCCGGATTTCCCGCGAGGTCGGCCGCGGTACGTTCCTACGCGGCGGCGATTCTCGCCACGCTGAACCGCGCGCCGACCGCGACGCCGGCCGACCGGGCGACGTCGGGCCGGCCGATGTGATGGCGGCGCGCCGGCTGATCGAGCCGCAGGTGCTGCCGCTGGTGGTCGCGTGGGCCACCGCTCGCGACTTCGACGAGATGCGACGCTGCGTCGCCGGCGGCGCCGGCGCGGACAGCTACGACGAGTTCGAGGTCTGGGACTTCGCGCTTCACCACGCGATCGTCGCGGCCAGCCGGAACCCGCTCCTGGTCGCGATGTACCACGAGGTGGAGCGTGCGCGGAAGGGCGCCCTATGGGGGAACCTCAAGCGCCGCAACGACTCCCGGGGCCGGCGCGCCGCCTATCAAGCCGACCACGAACGGCTCGTCGACGCGCTGAGCGCCCGCGAGCTTCAGCGGGCGATGGACGCTATGGACGAGCACCTGGCGCGGGTCGAGGCGAACCTGCTCGGTGGAGGTGGCAGTGGCAGTGGCAGTGGTGGCGAGCGTGCGGAAGGTTGACACCGGCCGCTGATACGGACCGCGCGGCTGGAGGCATCCGCCGACCCGATCCCGGCGGACCCGACGCCGCGCTGTCCTCTCCACCGGTAGGCTAGCCACCACCGGAGGCGCCGGTGCGATGACAGGAGTGACCAATGAACTCCATCGATGAGTCCCTGGCGACCAGTTCCGCGCTCGATGCCGGTGATCATGAAGCTCGAATGCCGGGAACGCTGATCTACGAATACCGGCCGCGGATCACGCAGGTGATCGAGTACGGTGCCTCGGCCGACGCCGTACTCTCAGGCCAGTCACCACCAGCCGAGGGGGCGCGCTTTGACTTCTATCTCGAGGGGCCGGTCAGCGGACCGAAGCTCCAAGGGACGTTCAGGGGCGTGGACTACATCCACTTCCGCGCCGACGGCCGCGCTGACCTCCACATTCACGGGGAGATGACGACCGACGACGACAAGAACGTCGCGCTGGAAGCGGGTGGCGTGGCGATTGCAGAGGTGGGCTCTCCGGTCTTCCAGCTCCGCGAGCATGTCTCCCTGTTCAGCAATCACTCCGAGCTCACGTGGGTAAACCCGATCGAGGTCTGGGCCCGCGGCGTGGTTGACGTGTCGACCGGACAGGTCCACGTCAAGGCATACGCCGTGTGAGAGCGCCCGGCACGCCAGAGGCAAACGCTTCCGCGGGCGCCACGCAATTCGCTTGAAGCGACGAGTGCCCGTGTGTCGAACTGCCCGTCATTTTGCATCGTCGACGTGGGGTGGCGAGGGCGGTGACGACGTAGCCAGGGCGCCGTTTTCAGAGCGCGGACCGTCCGGAGTGGCCATCAGCTCGCCGGCCGCTTCCTTCTCGCGGGCCAGGAATGAGCCGAGCTCGCCGATCGTGCTCATCAACGGCGCCGGGAAGAGGGGTGGGCCGCCATCACGTCGGCCGCTTGGGCGAGTTCGCCAGCGGCGAGTCGCTCGCCTTGGGCGGCGATGACTTTCCCTCGCTTTTCGCGCTCGGCCTCGGCCTGGCGAGCCATCGCGCGCTGCATGCTGTCCGGGAGCTGAATGTCCCTGAGCTCGACGACCGTGACCTTGACTCCCCACTCCTCGGTTTGCACGTCGAGGATCTCACGGATGTTCTGATTGATGCCTTCAGTCTCAGACAGCAGCTCGTCGAGAGTGTGACGTCCCACGACCGAACGAAGCGTGGTCTGAGCGATTTGGCCGATCGCGGCCTCGATGTTCTCGATCGCGACCACCGACTGAATCGGATCCTCAACCCTGTAGTAAGCCACCGCCGCGACGTCGATGCTGACATTGTCCTTGGTGATGATTCCCTGTGACTGGATCGGCATCGTGACGATTCGCAGCGAAACGCGACGAATGCGCTGCACGAACGGGAGGACGAAGATCAGACCCGGTCCGCGCGCGTCGCCTGTGATCTTTCCGAGCTCGAAGACGACTGCACGACCGCGTCGGGTCCGGATCACGCCGTCGTCGTTTCTCCGTGCGCCCTCCGGAGGGCGCCGCGGAGGCCCTTGCGGGAGCTGATCCCGAGCTTCGTGTAAACCTGCCGCAGGTGCCACTCTACGGTCCGGGGGCTGATGTAGAGCTCTGCACCAATCTCCGGGTTGGTGCGACCTTCGCGGGCGAGTTTCGCGATCCGTCTTTCCTGGGGAGTGAGCTCATCGCGGGTGTCGTCACGGCGCTTGCGCACCCTCTCGCCGGTGGCCAACAGCTCTTGGCGCGCGCGATCCGCGAATCCATCCGCTCCCATCGTGGCGAAAACGTCATATGCCCGCCGGAGCTGCTCCCGGGCGTCCACGCGCCGGTTCTCCCGGCGGAGCCACTCGCCGTAACTCAGCCGGGCGCGAGCAAGGTGCGCCGCCATCCGAGATTGTCCAAGCGCCTCGATCGCCTCGCGGTGCAGAGCCTCGGCCGATTCCCCGTCCTCGAGGAGCGCTCTCGCCCGCGCCCCCGTTCCCAACGCCCAGGTCGTCCCGCTGGCGCCCGTCCGGTCGCACAGCTGATCGAGGGAGTCACGTGCGATCTCTTGCCGCCCGCTCCGCGCAGCCGCCTCGACGAGTTCGGACAAGGCCCACGATGAGGTCGCGATCTCGTCCGCCGCGGCCGCCTTCTGCGCGGCCTCGAACGCAAGCTCGTACTCACCAAGCCCGTTGTAAAGGATCGCCGTAGCGTATTCGGCGACCGTGACTGCGCATCCCTCTCCCCGGCTGTGGGCGCCGCCGATCACCACTTCGACCAGATTCAAAGCCGTGGAGACGTCCCCCTGCCACGCCGCGAGCCGCAGCGGAACGTAGGCCAGCGTCTCGGCTCGGACCCCGAGGTCGAGACTCTTTGCCTCCTCGATTAGGGCAGACGCCACAGATAGGTTTCCGGCCTCGATGTGAAACGTCGCGAGGTAGTCGAGGGCAAACGGAAGCAAGATCAGCGCACCCGTGGACGCGCGCCAGCTCCACCTGACTGGAGGCCAGCTCGAGCCATGCATCGTCGTCCCACAAGTCCATCGCCGCGAGGCTGTAGGCGACCCACGACCAGTCCAAGTGCCGCTCCTCGGCAAGATAGGCACGCAGCGCGGCCGTCAACTTCGGAGCGGCGGCGGCGTACCCATCGGTCAACCGGGTCGCTAGCCCAAGCAACAGCAGTTGCTTGCCGGGTAATGGCTCGGGTCCGAGCGGCGCGGACAGAGCAGCGCGGGCAACGTCTGCCGGGGCGATGTCAGTCGCAAGACGTGCGGCATAAATCACCGCCACCAGCGCCTTCAGATGGGTCTCCCGTGCGAGCTCGGCATCGAGTGACTCGAGCCGCTGGGCCGTGCGCAAGAGCAGCGGCGGGGCGTCGCTGCCACGTCGCGCGTCAAACGCAATCTGGGCGTGCACGCGCTGCGCTCTGGCCTGCCCAAGCTCATCGAGCGGACCGGCATCCGCGGCGGCGAGCAGGGACCCCGCCGCCGACAGGTCGCCCGCCTCGAGCTTCATCTGTGCGGCGGTGAGCGCCCGCGACGCCCGCTCACCAGGGTCGGGCGTGAACGTCACCGCTTGTTCAAGGAACGCGGCGGCGGCGGCGATGCCGCCGCGGCCTTGTGCACGGCTCGCGGAATCGATCAACTCCCTGGCCACGTCCTCGTCTGGGGCGATCGCCGCGTGCGCGCGATGCCAGGCTCGACGATCGGGATCCGTCCCATCGGTGGCGGCGGCGAGGGCGCCGTGAACGGCGCGTCGCTCGGTCAGGCTAGCGGCGCGATACGCCGCCGATCTGACCAACGGATGGCGAAACCGAACTTGCGCGCCGATCTCGAGCAGCTGCTCACCGGCCGCGAGCTCCGCCGCCTGCCGCTCGACGCCGAGCGTCGTCGCGGCGCGCCAGAGGAGCGTGGCATCCCCGACCGGGTCGGCCGCCGCCAGCACGATCAGTCGCTGCGTCGCCTCAGGCAGTGCGGCAATGCGCTTTCGGTAGTGGTCCTCGATGCGGCTCGGAAGAGTTCGCGCGGCGGGCAGCACGAAGCCGCCAGCCAGCTCTCCGGCGCCTATACCCCGCGGCAGCTCCACAAGCGCCAGCGGGTTGCCACGCGTTTCGGCGACCAGCCGGTCGCGGACTCGATCATCGAGTGCGGCCGGGGATGACAGCCGCCAGCAGCGCGCGCGCGTCGTCATCCTGCAGCCCTCCGAGCGACAGTTCCGGCAGGTCTGCCAGCTCGCGCTCGTCGCTCGGCTCCCGAACGGTGAACACGAGCGCGACTGGCTCCGCTAGAAGCCGTCGGGCGATGAATCCGAGAACTTGGATCGTGGCTGCCGTCGAGCCAGTGAGCGTCATCGACGAGACACAGCAGCGGCCGCTCTTCGGCAACCTCTGCCAACAGGGTGAGTGCAGCCAGGGCGACCAGAAAGCGGTCGGGGGCATCGCCCGACGAGAGGCCGAAGGCGACGCGCAGGGCGTTCTGCTGGGGATCCGGAAGCGCGTCGAGCCGCGAGAGCATCGGTGCGCACAAGTGATGCAGTCCCGCGAACGGCAGTTCCATCTCGGCCTCGACGCCCGCGATCTGGGCCACTCGGAACCCAGCAGCCTGCCGGGCGGTGTACCGGACTAGCGCCGTCTTGCCGATCCCGGCCTCACCCCGTATGACCAGGACCGCGCTCTGGCCCCCGCGGACAGTCTCAAGCAGCCGGTCCAGCACATCGCGCTCCCCGGACCGGCCCAGAAACGCCGGCGGGCGCTGGACGGCCATCCCGTAAGCCTAACCCCAGTCGATAGAGCGTCATCAAACCCAGGGACGCGACCCGGGACATGCCCTAGTGCGACCGCGGGCGATCGCAGCCAGAGTTGCAGCGTGATCACGAATCCGCAGGATCCGTCGGGTACCCCTGTCGCGATCGTCACGGGCGGATCGCAGGGTGATCGGCCGCGCCGTCGCGCGCAAGCTGGCCGCCGGGGACTACGCGGTTGTCAGTCAATTACCTAAACAGTCAGCGCGCTGCGGACGCCGCTGTCGACGAGATCCTCGCCGCGAACGGAACCGCAGTCGCCGTCCGCGCCGACGTCGCGGACGAGCTGGACGTCGAGCGCCTATTTACGGAGACGATTGACGCATTCGGGCGTGTCGACGTCGTCGTACACGCCGCCGCGCGGATGATCCTCGGGACAGTCGCTGGGTACGACCTCCAGACGTTCGATGCGCTGCACCGGGTTAACGTCCGGGGAACGTTCGTAGTGAACCAGCAGGCATCGCTTCAGCTGCGAGACGGCGGCGCGATCGTGAACTTCTCAAGCTCCGCTGTGGGACTGGCGCTGCCGTCCTATGCCGCCTACGCCGCGAGCAGGGGCGCGGTGGACGCGATCACGCCCGTACTCGCCCGCGAACTACGCGCTCGCGACATCACCGTCAACGCGATCGCGCTGGGGCTCCAGCGCTCCGGCGCCATCGCGGACGTCGCTGAACTCGTCGCATTCCTGGTCAGCGAGGACGGCCGCTGGGTCAACGGGCAGGTGATCCGGGGCGATTGGCGTGATCGGTAATCAGGACGACTCTGCTCGACGGTGTGAGCACCAACCACTGGACGTCACCCAGCCCCGACGGCTCGGCTCCCTGCGCCGCGTTCAAGACGTAAACGAGCCGGCGATCTCGACATGCCCACTGTGCACTTCACGAATCTGCTGATCGTCGTCGCCGTCGGCCTGCTCGCGCCGCTGGCGCTTGGCTTCTTCCCGCGGCTCCGGCTGCCCGCGATCGTGCTCGAGATCGTGCTCGGCATCGTCATCGGCCCGTCCGGGCTGGGCTGGGTCAAGCCCGATCTGCCCGTCTCGATCCTCGCTCTCGATCGGGCTGGCGTTCCTACTGTTCCTCTCAGGCCTCGAGATCGACGTCGAGCGCCTCCGGGGCCGGATCCTCAAGGTGACCGGAGTCGGGTTCGCGGTGTCGTTCGCGATCGCGATCATCCTCGGTCTGGGCTTGAAGGCCGGCGGCTTTGTCAAGTCGCCGCTATTTGTGGCGATCGTGCTCGTCTCCTCCTCACTGGGCGTGATCGTCCCGGTGCTGAAGGACTCAAACAACGCCAGCTCGAGCTTTGGTCAGCTGGTGATCGCGTGCGGCCTCGATCGCGGAGTTCGGCGCGATCATCCTGCTGTCGCTGTTCTTCTCGGGCAAGGGCTCGACCAGCACCGCCGGGACGCTGATCCTGCTCGGCATGTTCGGGCTGGTGGTAGCGCTGGTGGGCGTCGCGATCGCCGGTGTCGAGCGTTCCATCAGCCTCTCGCGCGTCCTCCGGCGGCTCCAGGACACGACCGCGCAGATCCGCGTCCGGGCGGCGTTCGTGCTGCTGATCGGGTTCACCGCACTTGCCGACCAAGTCGGGCTAGAGACGATCCTCGGAGCGTTTGCGGCCGGCGCACTGCTGTCGCTGATCGACCGCGACGAGATGACCCATCCGCAGTTTCGGCTGAAGCTCGAGGCGGTCGGGTTCGGCGTGTTCATCCCGGTGTTCTTCGTCACGAGCGGCCTGCGTTTTGACCTGAACGCGCTGTTTGCCAGCGCGTCGACCGTGGCGCGGGTGCCGCTGTTCCTGCTCGCGATCTACCTCGCACGCGGGCTGCCGGCGATCGTGTACGTGCGACTGCTCGGTCGCTCGCGCTCGGTAATCGCCGGCGTGCTGCAAGCCACCTCCTTGACGTTCATCGTCACCGCCACGCAGATCGGGCTCCAGCTCGGCGTGGTCACCCAGGCCAGCTGCTGCCGGTCTCGTCGCCGCCGGGCTTCTCTCGGTCGTGATCTCACCGGCGTTGGCACTCGTGCTGCTCCGCCGCGAGCAGCCGGACAGTCGTTCGAAGTCGTCTCCTCGACGATCGCCCACAGGCTGGACGCCAGGATCGTCGAGGAGTACCTCGAGCGCAACACCGCCAGCTTGATGTAAACCATCGGGCTAGCCGACCGCGCGGTAGGGCGGCGTTCGGCCCACGAGATCTCCCTGGCCTACCAAGTGCTGGACGCGACGGGCGTGGAGGTGCTCTCCGATCCCTCCGCCCCGAGCGGCCGGCCTGCCGCCTAACCCGCCGTTTCTTTCGGTTTGCCGCGGTCGGCCGCGCCGACTCCGGGTGCCATCCCGCCGGCCGTTGCCGGCTGGAGCCTTGGCGCGTCCACTTTTTCTCGATCTGGCCGTAGCGCCAGACGAGCAGCGCGGCGAGCCAGGTCACGTATGAACATGCCGACGATGACGAACCCGGCCGTGTTGATGTTGAAGTTGGCCATGAAGCCCCAGAAGCCGTGGCTCTGGCTGAGCCCCTTGATCTCGTGGGGGAACAGGCCGAGGACCTCGACCCCGCCGATGAAGAAGCAGATGGCCACGGACAGTCCGGTGATGGCCAGGTTGTAATACACCTTGCGGACCGGGTTGAAGAAGGCCCAGCCGTAGGCCAGGTTCATGAACAGTCCGTCGATGGTGTCCATGAGCGTCATGCCGGCCGTGAACAGGATCGGCAGGCACAAGATCGCGTACCACGGGATGTGCTGGGAGGCCAGCAGCGCGGTGGTGGCGAGCAGGGCAACTTCGGTGGCGGTGTCGAAGCCCAGGCCGAACACGACACCCACCGGGTACAGCTGCCACTCCTTCGTGATGGCCTTCATCCAGCGGCCGAAGAACCGGTAGAAGAACCCGCGGTTCTCGAGTTGCCGCTCGAGCTCCGCCTCGTCGTACTCGCCGCGGCGCATTGAACGGAAGACGCGCGCGATCCCGGCCAGGATGAAGAGGTTCAGCAGCCCGATCACGCAGCAGGAACGACGCGGACACCACGGTGCCGAACACCCCGCCGAACTGCTCCAGTCCCGAAGCGCTGATCCGAAACTGCGCGAAACACCGTCTTCTCCGCGACGACGATGCCGATTCCGATCGCGACGACGACGCGTGGAGTGCCCGAGCGAGAAGAAGAAGCCGAACCCGAACGGGCGCGGCTGGCCAGTGTCCCGCCGTTCGCTGAGCAACTTGCGGATGGTGTTGTCGATCGCCGAGATGTGGTCGGCGTCGAACGCGTGACGCAGGCCGAGGGTGTAGGCCAGGATCGACACGCCGATCCCCAGCCCCTTGTAATGCGACGGCACCACGAACGCGAAGAAGACGAAGAACCCGAGCACGTGCAGGCCCGCGATCACGCCGAACATCGCGATCACCCGCGTCCGCTCCTGGCGGGTCATCGCGCCGAACGACTGGCGGATCATCGCGGCGATGCGCGGGGACCCAGAGGCAGGCAAATCGAGCATGGTGGCACTCCTGACCGGAGGGCTTCCAGATCCGGCGTCGAGCCGGATCTGGATTTCCTCCGCTGCTTTCCCGGCCAGCGGGCCGCGAGCATCCGTTCGGATCAGGAACTCCTGATCACGAACTCATCACCGGCACGGGGTTCGGCGCGCCGAGGTAGGGGAACTCGCGACTGCAGGTCGTCGTGCGGCTTCAGGCCGGTTGGCGGAACCTTGCCATGGGTCAGCCAGGCAAAGCGCATGCTGTAGACGTCGTCGGTGAGGACGCGGCCGTTGGGGTAGGTGGCTGGCTTGGTGCGGTCGTATTGGAGGATGTCGGGCAGCACCTGCATGGCCGCTGCCTTGGCCTCCTCGGGTGAGTAGCCGCCGTTTTCCAGGATCTTGGACCACGGCCCCAGGTAGTTGGCGACGTCGTCGGCCGGCTGGCGAGAGTTGTAGAGGTTCTTCTCGCCGTCGGGGTTGATGAACGGGTTGATCGTCGGGTGCCCGCCGCGGTCCATCTGCACGAGCGTGCCGTCGCGGCGCAGGCTGATCGTGGCCCAGACTCCGATCACCGGGTCGGCGCCGAGCATCTCGCTGGGTACCTCCAGCGCGATCGAATCGACGTTGTTCTCGGCGAAGTCGTCGTGCCCGGTCCACACCAAGCCGTGGAGTGCGCCCTCGACATCGGCGAAGAACGGGTCGCTGCGCAGCCCGGCGCACAGCCGGATCCGGCCGACCTGGACGGGCCGGGCGATGCCGTCGAAGCTGACCGGGAGCGAGTCGGTGAGCAGTTCGCCACCTGGCTCGGGCTCCCTGGCCTGGCTGCCGGTCGCGTACCAGACCGTCGCGGTTTGCACCCCGTTCTCGTACTCGGAGAACGTGAAGGTGAACGCGATGTCGGCCTTCGCGTCGCCGTCAGTGTCGATATTGATCCGGTGGACCGCGTCGGGATGGAATTCCGGGCCGGTCGTGGGCCGGCGGTATCGGGGGAGGGGCGCTCGTCGGATTCGAGTCGATGATCAGCACCGTCTTGTCAGGGTCCTCTGATGACTTGAATACGAATAGGTCCGTGAAGTCCAGGCGCCTGTCGTCGCCGGGAAACTTGAGATTGTCGGCGCTGAAGTGATTCGACATGATGGCTCCTCAGGTAGTGATTGTCTGTGTCTGCATGCTGGTGTTGTGCCGGTCGGAGCTGCGCAGGAAGTCGAGCAGTGCCGTGTTCACCTGGTCCGCGTGGGTCCAGGGGATCGCGTGGGGGCCACCCTCGATCACCACGAGCTGCACGTCGTCGATCAGGCCGGGCAGCCGCTTGCCGGTCTTGTCCAGCGGCAAGACCCGGTCCGCGTCCCCCTGGACCACCAGCATGGGTACGTCGATCTTGGGCAGGTCGGCGCGGAAGTCGGTCGCCCAGGTCGGGATGCACGCCACCGCGGCGGTCGCCGAGGCGCTGGCGGCGATGTTCCAACTGGCCTGGTAGGCCTGATCGCTGACCAGGGTGCCGCGCAGCGTGTCGGCGTTGTAGAAGTTGTCCAGGAAGCCCTTCATCCACGCCGGCGTGTCAGACTGCGCGGCCTGGACGAACCCGTCGAACACGCTTTGCGGCACCCCGTCAGGGTTGTCGCTGGTCTGCAGCAGGAACGGCGGGATCGGGGACACCAGCACCCCCTTGGCCACCCGCGCCGAGCCATAGGCACCCAGGAAGCGGGTGACCTCCCCGGTGCCCATCGAGTGCCCGACCAGCACGGCGTCCCACAGGTCCAGGTGCTCCAGCAGGGTGGCCAGGTCGGCGGCGAAAGTGTCGTAGTCGTAGCCGACGACGGGCTGGCTGGACTGGCCGAACCCGCGGCGATCGTAAGTGATGACCCGGTGGCCGGCCTCCAGCAGGACCGGGACCTGCTTATCCCAGGCCCGGCCGCTGAGCGGATACCCGTGGATCAGGACGACGGGCTGGCCCGCGCCATGGTCCTCGTAGTGAATCTCGATGTCGGCGGAGTTCTCCCGGCCGACTGTGACTTTAGGCATGCGAATTCCTTCCTGTCGGAGCGTGGCCTGCATCCGGACAGCCGAGTGGATGACCTTCGGCTTCAGTTGCCGGCCGTTACTTGACTGATGGTCGCGCCGCGGACGGCGCGTCGCGTCCGGGGGAACCCCTGGTCAGTACCCCGGGGTCCGTCCTGCCTCCAGCCCGTGAACGCCCGGGGCCGCCGAGACCAGGGCTTGCGGAATGGTGGGGGGCGCCGCCCGCCCCGGAATCAACGTCTGCCCTTTGCCCCCGGACATCACCCCCACCCGGCCAAGTACGGGGTGCTGAGGGGGGACCTGATCAAACGGCACCAGCGATGGTCAATCCCACATCGGTGCCGAGTTGCCCGGCCGCCGGAGCCGCGGCGGCCGGGGCGAGCGCGGGACGGTCACGACGGCAAGGCGGTCGCGGCCTGCTCGCCCATCATGTAGGCGGCGTCCCGGTCGAGTCAGTTCTCGTCTTGGTCTGACCGGTGGAACAGGTGCGACCGCTTGGTCCGCTTCTCATGCTCGCGGTGGGCGGCCTCGGCACACGGAGCCCACCCTCCAGATCCGCCGTCGAGGCGAACGCGACGCCAGCGCCGTCGACCCGGGCCGGGAGCCGCGTCGTGACCTCCTGGACCAGCCACACACTGCCGCCGGGTCTGTGTGCAAAAAGCAACCGTAGATGCTGACAGCCGTCCTCTCGGTTCACGCCTGCCAGTCGCCGACCTGCGCGCGAAGAACCACGACGCCCTGCTCTGCCTTCAGCCGCAAGCTGTAATCGAAACCCGTTAACTACGGTAGAACCACACGCCGCCAAGCGACATGCGCTTGAGTCCGAGCGCCCGCAGGGCCTCGGGCCACCGCTGGGGGATTTCGGGATCGACGATCACGGCGCCGACGTGCCGACGGTCGAGAAAAGAGCGCAGCGTCTGCGGATCCGGACGGGCGTTGCGAAACAGGGCGGGAAAAAGAGGGTCTCTCTCGTAATCCGCCGGGTACACCGGATTGATATATCCGCCGGCCAAACGGAACCACATGTCCGTGTCGGCCTGCCAGAGCATGCTATTCCCCAGTTGACCGAACGGCAGAATGAGGACGGTTTCCCCGCGCGTGAGGACGCTTCGGTATTGGTGGGTGGTAAAGAAGCCTGGGTTGTACTCCTGCCCGCGCCACAGGCCAGCGCTGACGTTGGGTACCAGGAATGCGATGCTCGCGACCGCCGCCGCCCATTTGGCCAGACCCCATCTTCCGGCACGTGGCTCCGCCAACCACATAGCGAGGATCACCGCGACAATCAAGAACACATAGACCGCGAGGCGTAGTGGGATCACGTCGCGTAACAACCACCGGTCCAGCAGCTTCCAAGGAAGCGGGATCGTTGGGTACCCCGCGATGTGCAACCGCGACCCCAGGAGCAGCACGATGACGATTGCCAGCATCGCGAACAGGATCCTCGTCGCAGTCAGGCGCCAGCGTGTGATCGTGTAGCGCGCGACGATCAGCGCGAGCGGCAAGCCAACATAGGTGACGGCCTCGGCGTCGCTTCCGCTGATGTTGGACGCTTGGGAAAGCGCTGCGAAATGCGTCCGGCCAAGTCGGACGAGGTTCGGGGGCACGAGGAATCCGAGCGCGTCGCTCCCGTCGATGTCGCCGATGTTCGATCCGAACCTCACGATCCCGTGGAGTTCGTAGTAGATCACCGGGCTCGTCACGATCATCGCCGCGACTCCGGCGGCGAGAATCGGCTTGACGGTGCCGATGATGTGCTCTCGCTTGGTGGGCGCAAGTACGAACGTCAGACCCAGGGCAACGGCTCCAAGCGCTACGAATGTGAGCGTAATTTCGCTCGCGGTCAAGAAGAGCGCCGCCAGGAGGAGTGCCATCAGAGCGATGAATCGCCGTTCGCTGATGCGCCCGTCGATCAGGCGGATTACGAGGTGGACGGCGGCCGGGATCGGAAAGATGAACACGAGTTGGAGGTGACCTTCCATGTGCCCCAAGATGTAAGTCGAGAAGCCGAACACATAACCCCCGAAGAGGCTCGCGACGAAGTTGCCGGTGATGTACCGGCACAGGAGGAACGTGAAGAACGCCGCGAGCACGGGGCTCGCCAGCATCAGCACGTTGTAGGAAACGATCGGACCGAATGCGATCGTGATCGGCGCGCCGACGATCCCCGCCAGCGGGCACAGCGTCGGGCTGGTGGCGGCGAGATCGATCCGGTCCGGAGCGAACAGCGCATGGGTAACCAGTGGGTTCAGGCCGTGAAGCACCGCGTACGGCCACCAGGCCAGGCTCCATATGTTTACTGTCGGATCGGTCCAGTCGCGCAGTCCGACGGTCTCACGTCCGAGATGGGGCAGCACGTGGAGGCCGAAGTACCCGATCGAGATGACCACGTACAGTGCGAGCGCGACCGTGGCTTGTCGGCGTCCCGACGCGAGCCAGGCACGAGCTGTGTCAAGCGTCCGCGGGACGCGGTACTCGGTTGCGGCCTGGGTCGTCATCGCGCGCTGATCGTAATCGCGGCACACCGCGACCGTCTGTGCTCACCGGCGGGGCCGCACCGCTCGCACGAGAGTCGGCGGTCGGTAGCCGACGCCGGGGGACGTCACTTCGTCGCGACGATAACGTTGTGCGCAGCGAACCTCCTCAGCCCGGGAGTGCCCTCGAACGCGCGCTCGAGCGCCGCGGCGAGGCGGATCGCCCTAGGCGGGGTGAAGTCCGGGACGGCGCCGAGCTGCGTGCGGAGCACGATCTGTCCGCCCGCGGCCCGCAGGCCGGTGACGATCTCCGCTTCGCTGATCAGTCGCTCCTCACCGGTGTCCTGGGGGACGCGGGCCATCAGCGGACCCCAGTATGGGTTGCGGGGATTGTGGTCCCAAACGACCACCCGACCCAAGGGCTTCACCACCCTGACCATCTCGGCGAGCGTCTGTCGTACCTCGCCGGGGTCGGCGATGTGGTGCATCACGGCGACGGTGATCACCAGCTCGAAGCTGTCGTCATCGAACGGCAGCGAGGTTCCGGACGCGTGCACCGGGCGGACCACTGGCGTCCTTGCCTCGAGGATCTTGAGCATTCCCTCTGAAGGATCGACTCCGACCATCTGGTATCCGGCGCTGGCGAGCCGCTCGGCGAGCACCCCGGTCCCGCAGCCGACGTCGAGTCCGTCGCCGCGGGGGCAGTGCGCGAGCACGAACGCTGTCCGTTTTTGTAGGTAGTGCTCGACGACGTGCGCAGGCAGCGACTCGTCGTAGACGGTCGCGATCGAATCAAAGTGTGAGCTGCTCACGGACCACCTCACCGTTCGATGTGTGCTCTGAGACGAACGCCGGGGGTCGCTTGCGCGGCCGGGGAGAGTTCCCTGCGGTGCGAAGCACCAGCCCGATCATCCGTAGTCCCACGGAAATGGCGGTCAGCCGGTTGCCGGTGACCGATGACCGTCCGACGCGCGGAAGATAGTTGACCGGCACCTCGACGAACCGCGCGCCGGAGCCGATCGTGAGCAGCATGATCTCCACGCCGGCGTGGCTGCCGCCGACCTTCATGCCGCTCGCGACGCGCCTCGCGGTATCTCTGCGCAGCAGCCTGTACGTGCAACCGACGTCGCTGAGATGACTCGTGTTCAGCAGGACCTCGATCAACTTCGCGACCGCCCAGTTACCCCAGCGCAAGAACCAATCCATGTTCGCACCCTCCCACACCAGCTCCCAGGTCGTCCGCGTGCCGAAAACCGCGTCGCACTCCGTGCTGTAAACGAGCAGCTTCCGGATATCCTCCGGCACGAACGTGCCGTCCGGCTCGGCCAGCACGATGAGATCGCCGGTGGCCTCGAGCAATCCGCGGCGGCTCGCGTGCCCATACCCCTGTCGGGGCTCCTTGACCACGCGCGCCGAGGTCTTGCGAACCTCCTCCTCCGTCCCCGGCTGCGCGTTGTTGTCGACCACGAGCACCTCGTCGACCAGGCCCGTGGCAACGAAGCCCTCGATCGCAGCTCTGATCGAGTCGCGCTCGGCAAAGGTCATGAGCACGACAGACACTCGCTGTCCGTTCCACATAGGTTGGTCCTGGGATGACTCCTGATATGCGCCGGCGCATTCTAGTCGGCTGCCGGCTACAGACCTCAACCAAAGTTCGATCCCGAGGCGGACGTCAGGCCAATGCCCAGTAGTGCGCCGCGTGGCCCCCCTTATACCCGAGCGACGTACGAGCCGCACGCCAGACTGTCGAGACAACGCACGGACGATTGAGGCTACGGTCTCAGCCCGTTCAAATCTGTGCAGACGCTCCCTCGTCAGGAGCACGCGTCTCGAGCCGCCATGGCGGGTCCTCGCTGATGCGGCAAGTCGGCCTCGATGACCGCCGCTACCTCAGTGCAGCCACCCGGCGTCGCGTAGCGCTGCTGCTGCTTGACGCCTGTTCCGGCCAAGACGTCGTGGTTACCGCTCGGCGCGCGGAGCAGCAGCGTCGCCTGCGATCTGGTGCGCAGACGAGACTGCCGCAGGTTCGTGGTTGCGGAAGTCTCGGCGACGGGACAGAGCCGTCGTGATCCTTTGCTTGAGATTGGTTTTCGGGGTGAGTTTGGGGTGGGCGCAGCTCCCGCGGGCCGGAGCTGCGCCCCGCGACGACACGGTGGGCCAGCTGACCTCGTGTGGCGTCTGCGAGCGCCAGATCGACTGAAGCGCTCAGCCCGCGGCGACGGGAACGGCTGCGGCATCGGCGCCGGCGGCCTCGCCGGTGCGGGCCGCCTGCGAGTGTTCGTGGCTGTCGCGTGAGGAGATCAGCACGGCGGCGAGGATCGCTCCGGCGACGGCGAGGCCGGCGCCGACGAGGAACGCCCGGTCAAAGCCTTTGGTCAGCGCCACGGCCGAGCTGTGGACGCCGGCGTGGAACAGGCTTTGGGTGCGGCTGTTGGCGACGGTCGCGAGGATCGCGAGCCCGAGCGCGCCGCCGACCTGCTGGGAGGTGTTGATCAGACCGGAGGCCAGGCCCGCCTCGTGTGGCTCGGTTCCGGTCACGGCGGCGATCGTCACGGGCACGAACGCCAGTCCGAACCCGACGCCGGCGAGCAGCGATGGGCCGAGGACGTCCGCGGCGAACGAGCCGCCTGTCGCTGGGACGTGTGAGAACCACAGCAGGCCGCCGGCGACAAGCAGTATGCCGGCGATCAGGGGTGGTTTGAAGCCGACGCGGGTGACGAGCTGGGAGGCGACCCCGGCCGCGATGATGATCCCCACCGCCAGCGGGAGGTAGGCGAGGCCGGTCTTGATCGGCGAGTAGCCGAGCACGTCCTGGAGGTAGAGCGAGATGAAGAAGAACATCGAGAACAGCGACATGCCGATCAGCAGGCCGACGATGTTGGCGCCGCGCAGGGTCCGCAGCCGGAAGATCGAGAACGGCATCAGCGGATCACGCTGGCGCCGTTCGATCGCCACGAACGCGATCAGCAGCACCACGGCCGCGGCCAGGCAGACGATCGTCCGGGTCGCCCCCCAGCCGACGTTGACCGCGTCCACGACGGCGTACACGAGCAGCGCCAGCCCGCTGGTGACGGCCACCGCTCCGGGGATGTCGAACGAGTTGCCGGCCTCTTCGCGGCGGCTCTCGCCGAGCGTGCGGGGCGCGAGCGCGGCGGCGATCAGCCCGATCGGGACGTTGACGAACAGCACCCAGCGCCAGCTCAGCCCGCTGGTCAGGATCCCGCCCAGCAGCACCCCGGCGGCGCCGCCGGCGCCCGCCACCGCGCCCCAGATCCCGAGCGCGCGGTTGCGCTCGGCCCCGTCGGCGAACGTGGTGGTGATGATCGACAGCGCGGCGGGGGAGACGATCGCGGCGCCCAGGCCCTGGACCGCGCGGGCGGCGATCAGCCACGTCTCGGACTGCGCCAGGCCGCCGGCCAGCGAGGCGAGTGAGAACACCACCAGCCCGAGCGTGAACATCCGGCGTCGCCCCAGCAGGTCGGCCATCCGCCCGCCCAGCAGCAAAAAGCCCCCGAACGTCAGCGTGTAAGCGTTCACGACCCAGGTGAGGTCGTCGCGGGAGAAGTGCAGGTGGGCGCCGATCGACGGCAGCGCGACGTTGACGATCGACGCGTCGATCACGATCACGAACTGCGTCATCGCCAGCAGCGCGAGCGCGAGATTCTTGGTGCGGGGTGTAAGCGCGGTCACAGGCTCATCCCCAGCATCCGGCCCAAGCCCGACAGCGACGCGAAGGCAAATCGCTGCACGCGCGAGGTTCGGATCGCGGTCGGGTGGGCTTGGAACAGCATCGCCGCGTAGATCGCTTGACGCGGACTGTGAGGTATTCCGGCGCCCATCCTCCCGGTCGATGTCAGCGACGCCATGTCGCGAAAGAACCCCTCGTAGTCGGCGGCGGGGCGATGGCGATTGATGAACCGAACCGGCTCATCGTGACTGTTTCGCAGGGTGTGCCGGTGACCGGGAGCCGCCGCGGCGCGCTCTCCCGGACCATAGGTACGCCAAGTCCCGTCGAGCTTCACATCAAGTCGGCCCTCCACGATCTCAAAACTGTCTTCAACATTGTCGTGCACGTGCACAGGGGGGCTGGGTTGGTGGGGACCGAGCCAGCCATTTACCTCAAGAAGTTCACCATCGGTGTCCTCGCCGTTGCGCACGATCTCCCACCACATATCCATGCCCGGGCGAAAGTCAATGCGCCGAATTACGGCAGGGCGGTTTGCAGGGTCAAGGGAAGCAGTATTCACAGGGGGCTCCATTAGGTCATTGGTTCTTTATTGGTTGCAACTCTTGCGACGGGTCGTCGTGAGATTGACGTGATGCAGCGCCGGCGACGGCGCGGCATCGGCGTCCAGAACTCCTCCTAGTCGTTCACCTTGGTTGACAAGTTGGAAGAACGTTCTCACAACGCGTGGCGTTTGTCAAGCGAGGTGAACTACAATGGTGTGGAGATGCCGAAGAGCCTCCAGATCCTTTTCCGCGACGCCCGCAGCGCGATCGAGGCCGCCGTCCGCGCCGATCTCGCACAGAACGGCTTTGGCGATGTCGCGCCCTCGCACTCCGCGCTCTTGCGCAACGTCGGCGAGGACGGTTCTCGCCCCAGCGAGCTCGCCGCGCACGCCGGCGTCACGCGCCAAGCCATCACCAAGCTCGTAGACGAGCTCGAGCGGCTCGATCTCGTGCGCCGCGACCCAGACCCGGACGACGGGCGCGGCGTGATCGTCAGATACACCGACCGCGGACGCGCCGGCGTTGCTATCGCTCGCGAGCGGATGCTCGCGCTCGAGCGCGCCTACGCCGCGCAGGTCGGCGCCGACCGCTGGGCCGAGGTGCGCTCAACCCTCGAGACCCTATTCGGTGACGATCCTCACGAGGACCTGAGCCTGCCTGCCGCCCCAGACCTATCCAATCGGGAACGCCTGGACCACAATCAAGCGCGCGCGACCGGTGAGTGAGCGGTCAGGCAGCGGGTCCGCGCCGTGCGCCAACCACCCACCAAACCGCCTGCACCAACGCAGAGACACCCGTCTGCCGCTGGGAAGCCGACCGCTGGGAGGCGCGACCGATCGCCGGCGGCCGCTCCGTCGCCACACGAGCGGGTCAACGGCCGACTTCTCCTTTGCCTCCTCGCCGAGCTGAAAGGGAAGCCTCGCCTCGCAGACGATCGGCCCGCGAGGCAGCGGCTCCCGGCCGAGATAGCATCGCGTCGGTGACCGAGACCACCGGGACGACGGGGCCGGGGGAATCACGGGCCTGGTACATGCTGATCTTCCGCGGTGGCGCGGTGTCCCGGGATGACGTCTCGCCGTCGGTGCTTCAGGCGCACGTGGAGAAGTGGTACAGGTGGTCCGACGAGCTCGCCCGGCAGGGCCGTCGCAACGTCGGCACGGCGCTCGACAACGGGGGCAAGTCGGTGGGCGGGCATGAGCGGATCGTCACCGACGGTCCGTATGCCGAGTCGAAGGATCTGGTCACTGGCGCGATGATTATCGAAGCCGCGTCGCTTGAGGACGCCGTCGAGGTGGCGCGGCAGTGCCCGACCTACGAGTTCGGCGGGTCAGTCGAGGTGCGCCCCGTGCAGGACGAGGGCTGAGGCGGCGTGGGCGAGGACCGGGATGTCGAACCGTCGCCGATCGGTCTCGTCGAGGACCTGTTTCGCAACGAGCATGCCCACCTGGTCGCGGCGCTGACGCGGACGCTCGGCCCCTCGAACCTTCCGCTGGCTGAGGACGTCGTCCAAGACGCGCTGGTGAGCGCGATGCACGCCTGGCGGTTTGGGCCTCCTCGCGACCCGAAGGCCTGGATCGTCCGGGCAGCGCGCAACCGGGCCATCGACATCATCCGCCGCGAACGGCACGGCGCGTCGCTGCTGCCAGAACTGGCGAACCTAGCCGCCGTGACAGACACGATCGACGCCGCGCTGGCCCCGGAAGCCGACAGGGAAAACCAGCTGGCGATGATGTTCGCCGTCTGCGACCCGGCCCTCACGCCCGAGACGCACGTCACCATGATCCTGCGCTGGCTGTGCGGCCTCTCGCCCAAGGAGATCGCGCAGGCGTTCCTGGTCGATACGCAGACCATCGACAGGCGGCTGCACCGAGGCAAGGCCCGCCTACGCGAGCTGCGGCAGCTCGTCGATGTCGATCGCCTGCCCGACGTCGAGCAGCGGCGGGGTTCGGTGCTGCAAGCGCTCTACCTGCTGTTCAACGAGGGCCACCACGGCAGCAACCCCCGCGAACCCGTCCGTCCCTTCCTGTGCACCGACTCGTTGCGCCTGACCGAGTTGCTGCGCGACACGCCCCCGACGGCGCATCCGGACGTGTCGGCTCTGGCCGCGCTGTTCTGCTTCGACATCGCCCGCCTCCCGAGCCGGCTGGACGCGGAGGGTGTGTTCGTTCCGTTGGAGGAGCAGGACCGGGCCCAATGGGACCGCCCGCTGATCGAGCGGGGGCTCGCCCATCTCGCCGCGTCTGCCACGGGCGATCGCATGTCGCGGTGGCACCTCGAGGCCGGCATCGCGTGCGAGCACGCAGTGGCGCCGTCGGTCCGCGAGACCGGGTGGGGCCGGATCGTGGCCTTGTATGACCTGCTCATGGCGCAGTCGCCCGGCCCGATCGTTGCGCTCAACCGGGCGCTCGCCGTGGCCGAGCGCGACGGGGTCGAGGAAGGCCAGCGCCAGCTCGTCGCCGTTGCGGGCGAAAAGAAGCTGACGCGCTACCCCTTCTACTGGGCGGCCCTGGCCGACCTGCAGCGGCGGGCCGACAGGCACGGCGAGGCGCGGTCGAGCTACGAGCGTGCGATGGAGCTCTCCCGAAGCCCGGCCGAACGGGCCTCATACCGGCGGCGCCTGGACCTGCTCGAAACTTCATAGCGGCGCGTCCGGTTTCGGCCGGTCCTGTTCGTCCTCCTGATGTAGATCACAAACGACACATGAGGAGCACCGCGATGCGCAAGCTCATCAATTCCGCCTTCGTCTCGCTCGACGGCGTCACCGAAGACCCGCGATCCTGGGCGTTCTTCGACCCCAACTCAGGAGGGGAAGCCGCTCAAGTGCTACGGGCCCTCGACGGCATGCTCATGGGACGAGGCACCTACGAGTATTTCGCCGATGTCATGCCCGAGCAAACCGGGCCGTACGCAGACGCGATCAACGCGATCCCCAAGTACGTGTTCTCCTCGACCCTGGAGAGCGCTGACTGGAACAACTCCACGATCATCCGCGGCGACGTCGTCACCGCCGTGACGGAGCTCAAGCAGCAGGATGGCCGTGATCTCATCATGTACGGGTACGGCCGGCTCAACCAAACCCTGATCGAGAACCACCTCGTCGACGAAATCCGGTTCTCCGTTCACCCAGTACTCGTCGGCGGGCGAGCGGTGGGTGGCGGCAACGGGCAGACGCCCCCGCTGAAGCTCCTCGGGGCAACCCCGTCGCCGAGCGGCGTCGTCGCGCTCGCCTACGAGCCTACCTCGAGCTGAACGGTAAGGCCCGGCGGGCCACAAGCCCGCCGGGTCTCAACCACATCCGCGCACGGGGACCACCATGGCCCTACTTTCAAGCTGCGGCGGCAGTTCGCTCCGATTCGCGCGGAGCTCTGCTAAGCGCGCGGACAGCAGGTCCGGCCGAGCGCGGACCTAGCGCTGCTCCATTGTCGCCGGCCGGGCCGACAGCGACCGGCTGCTGCTTCGCCGGCTCGTGAAACTGAAGGAGAAGTAGACGGCTGCCGAAGCGCTCGCGTCGAGGCCGGTGGTTCGTGAATGCGAAAGGCGTCGGCAAGACAGGTCGACTTGCCGGGTCGTGACCATTGGCGGCGCAATGAGCCTTCAGTTCTGCATCGCCAGGGCGAACGAGCAGTCCGGCCATCGGTTGTCAGAGCTGCTGCAGTTCGTCCATTGGGGTAACGGCCGGCCGGGTATATCCGGGCGCCATAGGGGTGTCCGGATCGCACACATCGGGGGAGTCGATGCTCGCGTGAGCAGCTGTATCGAGCGAACTTCCGCAACCCCTTTTGGGCAAGTTTCGTTCGAGGCCCGGTACGGAGCCGTGCATCAGTGAGCCTGAACGTGACGAGGAGAAGTCCGCCGACGCCTTGGTCTAGTTCCCCAGCTCGTCCCAAGCAGCAACGAGCCAAGCGACTTCGACGGCTCCCGCTCGCGCAGGGAAAGCGGCGATGTGTCGGTGGCCTGGGCGAATTGTTCGCAGTTCATCGACACGGGCGCCGGCCGCGCCACATCGGTCGATGTCCAATCCGTCAGCGGATGTAGGCGACGCCGGGTGCACGTCGGCGGCGAGCTTTGCGAAGGTCCGGGTCGACGCGCCCGATCCAAGCGCTCTGCGTCGCGGGAGCTCACAACCGGATGGTTGGGCCACTGCTTGGCCGCGCGGGCGATCACGTCGTATTGCTGGCTGGAAGTCGTTGCTCTCCGAGCGGGATCTCCTCGATCCGCGGAAGGTCTTCGGGCCCGTCGCAGGCGGGCCAGAGGATCGTGAGTGGCCATCAGCCGCCTCCGCTGAGCCCGCCGTCGAGTGAGATCACGACGCCGGTGAGGTAGGCGCGGCGCGCGAACAGAGGGAGGTCGTGGTCCCGACGAGGTCCTCGGCGGTCCCGATCGGACCGAGCGGAACGGTCGACTCAACTGATGCGGGGCCTAGGTGGCGGTGGTCGCCATGCGGTAGCGATGCTCGGGGCGACCGGCAGCGCCGTAGTGGAGGTGAAGCTCGATCTTGCCCTGGCGAGCGAGCTCGGCGAGGTAGCGCTGGGCGGTGGAGCGGCTGATTCCGACGTGTTCGGCGATGTCCGCGGCCGACAGGTCGTGAGGCGAGGCGTGGAGCAGCTCCCGGATGCGGGCCATGGTCGGTCCGGATTGGCCCTTGGGCAGCGGCGCTGGCCCGCGGAGGAGTCCGTACAGCGTGTCGACGTCGTGCTGCTCGGCCTCGTCGATGCGCTCGATCCTCCCGCGCAGGTCACGGTAGGCAGCCAGCCGCTCTTCGAGTTGGGCGAAGGTGAATGGTTTGACGAGGTAATGCACAGTCCCGAGCTGCATGGCGGCACGGACGCTGCCCATGTCGCGGGCGGCCGTGATGACCAGGAAGTCCGGCCGGTGGCCGTTACCGCCAAGGGACTCGCGCACGAGGTCGAGTCCGTGGCCGTCGGGGAGGTAGAGGTCGAGCAGGACGAGCGTGGGCGCCAGGCGCCTGATCTCGCTCCGGGCGCTGGCGGCAGTCGAGGCGTGGCCCGCGACGCTGAAGCCGCGGATCTTGCGCACGTAGGCCGCGTGGATGGTGGCCACGTGATAGTCGTCCTCGACGATCAGCGTGCTGATCACGCGCCCACCTCGACGCCGCTCCTTGCCCGCGTCGGGAGCACGACCGTGAACGTTGTGGCGCTCGAGCAGTCGACGGTGACGGTGCCGCCGGCCCGGGTCGCGAGCCGGTGCACGAGCGCCAGCCCGATTCCGCGGTGACGCCGCTCGTCGTCCGACTTGGTCGTGAACCCGTCGCTGAAGATTCGTGCCCCGAGCTCCTCGGGCACCCCGGGACCCGTATCGGACACCTCAAGGGTGACCTTTTCCGCGCAGGTGGCCAGGCGTACGGTCACCCTCGCTGGCCCGGGACCGGTCGCCGCGGCGTCGATCGCGTTGTCAATCAGGTTCCCGACGATCGACAGCAACATGTTGGTCCCGATTCCGGAGTGGGCCAGCCGGGAGTCCTCGGACAGGACCAGCTCGACATCGCGCTCGGCCGCGACGGTGGTCTTGGCGATCAACAGCGCGGCGATCTCGGGCGCCTCGATGCGCTCGCGGATGGATTCGGCCAGCCCAGCGGTCTCGCCCGATACCTCGAGCGCGTAGCGGATCGCCGCTTGCTGATCGCCGAGCTCGATCAGGCCCGCGACGGTGTGCATTCGATTAGCGAACTCGTGTTGCTGGGCGCGCAGGGCGTCGGTGAGCGCATCGACGCTGTCGAGCTCGCGCAGGAGTCCTTCCAGCTCGGTCCGGTCACGCAGCGTGACCACCGCGCCCAGATCTCGTCCGTTCCAGAAGACCGGCATGCGATTGACCGACAGGATGTGCTCGTCGGTGACCACGACGGTGTCAGGCCCGGCCAGCGCCCCGCTCAGCAGGTCGGACAGGCGCCGGTGAGATACGACATCTTCGATCGAGCGTCCCACCGGATCGCCCTCGAGCGGGATCAGGCGGCGCGCCTCGTCGTTGATGAGCGTCACGCGGCCGTCCCGATCGAGGGTGATTACGCCCTCGCGGATGCCGTGCAGCATCGCTTCGCGCTCCTGCACCAGCGCGGCGATCTCCTCGAGCTCGAGCCCGAACGTGCTCCGCTTCAGCCGGCGAGCCAGTGTCAGCGACGCGACCACGCCGATCGCCAGCGCCCCGGCGAAGTACAGGAGCAGCGACGGCAGCTCGTGTAGGAGCTGGTCTGATACTTGCTTCTCGAGGATCCCGGCCGAGACCTCCCCGATCACCGGGCTCCCCGCGCTGCCTGGGGCGCGGATGGGCACCTTGGCGTTGGCGGATATGCCGAGATTCCCGTGGTCGACGCCGGTGTGATCACGGCCGTCGAGCGCGATGACCGGCTCGGCGACGCGCTTGCCGATCAGCGCCGGGTTTGGGTGCGAGTAGCGCACGCCGGTTCGGTCGATCACGACGATGTAGGTCGCGCCCGTCTCGTGTCTAACCTGCTCGGCGAGCGACTGGATCAGCCGGCGGCCGGCCGGGCTGGGTCTGACAAGTGTTTCGCGGATCGACGGCGTCGCGGCGAATGTCTGTGCGACGGCCAGTGCCCGCTGCTGGTAGTCGCGCTCGAACTCGGCGCGCTGGCTCAGGGTGACGAGCGCGAAGCCGACCAGTGTGCTCGCGAGGAGGATCGCGACCACGCTGATCAGGATCCGGCTCGACAACTGGCGCCTGCGTCTCATGTGAACCTCTCCTCGCTGGACGAGTCTACGCCTCCCGGGCGTGAGCAAAATGCGCAAAACCGCCGGAAATGCGGCTTAGCGGGCTAACTGGCACAAGCCTTGGAAGCCGATCCGCCGCGCCGTACGTTGATGGCGTCTCGACACCGAGTCGAGCGACGGATTGATTCAAGCGAGGAGAGCGATAACGATGGTAAGTACCTTGGCCCGGGATGCCGGCGCCGATCAGACGAGCGTCGATGACG
Source organism: uncultured Solirubrobacterales bacterium (assembly GCA_963709205.1). Classification (GTDB taxonomy): domain Bacteria; phylum Actinomycetota; class Thermoleophilia; order Solirubrobacterales; family Solirubrobacteraceae; genus Palsa-465. The sequence goes on along the minus strand of CAVPVP010000006.1, from coordinate 38,300 downwards.
CTCGCACCCCGCCACCCCCGGCGCAAGCGGCGAAGATCGAGCTAGCCGGCGTGACGAAGCGGTTCGTCTCACCGACGGGCGCGCTGACCACCGCGATCAGGGACGTCGACCTGGTCGTCGAGCCGGGGCAGTTCTGCGCCATCGTCGGCCCGACCGGGTGCGGCAAATCCACGACCCTGTCACTTGTCTCGGGCCTCGCCCGCCCGAGCGCCGGCTCCGTGCGGGTCGGCGGACAGGAGGTCGACGGCATCGCCACGGGCATGAGCTTCATGTTCCAGGCCGACGCGCTCCTGCCGTGGAAGACGGTGCTCGGCAACGTCGCGATGGGTCCCCAGTTCCAGGGCGTCAAGAAGAAGGAGGCCCAGGCTGAGGCGCGCGACTGGCTGCGCCGGGTCGGCCTGACCGGATTCGAGGACCACCACCCTCATCAGCTGTCAGGCGGTATGCGCAAGCGCACCAGCCTGGCCGCGGCGCTCATCAACAAGCCGTCGATCCTGCTGATGGACGAGCCGTTCGGAGCCCTCGACGTGCAGACCAAGGCGATCATGTCCAACGAGCTGCTCGCGCAGTGGGAGCAGACGCGGCCGTCGGTGATCTTCATCACCCACGACCTCGAAGAGGCCGTCGCCCTCGCCGACAAGGTGGTCGTCATGACCGTCGGACCCGGCACCGTCAAGTCCGTCTTCGACATCGATCTCCCACGGCCGCGCGGGGCGGTGCAGGAGATCCGCTTCGACCCGCGCTTCCTCGAGCTGCATCACCAGATCTGGAACTCGCTGCGCGAGGAGGTCCAGCGCGCCTACGAACGTTCCGCCCAAGCACCGAACAACGATGGAGGACCACGATGAGCGCCGTGTCGATCAACACGCAGCTGACAAGGGCGGCGGCGTCGGACGAAGCGACCATCGCCGCTCGTGCGCGCAAACGCGCGAGACAGCGGAAGCTGGCGGTCTGGGGTGCCCGTGCGTTCCTGGCGATTCTCATCGTCGGCGGCTGGCAGCTCCTCACCGACGCGAAGGTCGTCGATAAGTTCTTCTGGGGCCAGCCGAGCGGAATCGTCACGCAGCTGCGCGACTGGATCAACCACGGAACCCAGTACGGGTCGATCTGGACGCAGATCTGGGTCACCATGAAGGAGGCGCTGCTCGGATTCGTGCTTGGGGTCACCGCCGGCGTGGTCGTCGGCGTGGCGCTCGGCCAGAATCGGTTCCTGGCTGACGTGGTCCAGCCATACATCAAGGTCATGAACGCGATCCCGCGGATCGTCCTCGGGGCGCTGTTCACCGTCGCGCTCGGCCTCGGCACCGGCTCCAAGGTCCTGCTGGCCGCGGTGCTGGTGTTCTTCGTGGTGTTCTTCAACGCCTACCAGGGTGTGCGGGAGGTTGACCAGAACCTCATCAACAACGCCCGCGTGCTCGGCGCCTCGAAGTTCCAGGTCACCCGCAACGTGGTGGTGCCCTCGGCGTTGACGTGGATCATCGCAAGTCTCCACGTCGCGTTCGGGTTCGCGATCATCGGCGCCATCGTCGGCGAGTTCCTCGGCGCCCAGAAGGGCCTGGGACTGGTCATCGCCAACTCGCAGAACAACTTCAACCCCGATGGCGTGTTCGCCGCGATGCTGATCATTGCGGTCGTGGCCCTCACCGCCGAAGGGATCATCGGCTGGCTGGAGCGGCGCCTGTTGGCGTGGCGCCCGCCATCCACCATCGAAGCCGGCGGGATCTAGCGCCGCCAGCGCCCCAGACCGAGCTCTGACCAACTTCACGGCCGGGCTCGGGCCCGATCACCCAACCCAGCAGTCACTCACCACCCACAAGGGAGGAGCAACCATGTTCAAACGTAAGCTCACAATCGCACTGAGTGCCGCGGCTCTGGCCGCCGCCGTCACCGCCTGCGGCTCGAGCTCCGGCGGATCCGCCACCGGCGCCTCGAACGCCGCCAACACGAGCAGCGACCCCCATCTGCCCACCGTGTCGCTGATGGTCGGCGGCATCGACAAGCAGATCTACCTGCCCTACCAGCTCGCCCAGAATCTCGGCTTCTACAAGAAGTACGGCGTCAACGTGCAGCTCTCAACCGAGCAGAACGGCGGCGTCGGCGCCGAGACGGCCATGGCGTCCGGGCAGGTCGACATGGCCGGCGCCTGGTACGTGCACACGATCGACTTCCAGCAGAAGGGCAAGGCCATCGTCGGACGTCGTGCAGCTGTCGGGCGCCCCGGGCGAGCGCGAGATGTGCGCGACGGGCTCGGCGATCACCTCGCCCGCGCAGTGGAAGGGCAAGACCGTCGGCGTCACCGACATCGGCTCTGGTACCGACAACCTCACCGGTACCTGGCCGCCCGTAACCACCTGACGACCAAGGAGTTCAGCCGGGCGGCAGTCGGCGCCGGTCCGAGCACGTTCGTCGCGGCGCTCCAGCACAACCGGATCGTGTGCGGGATGACGAGCCAGCCCACCGCGGGAGCGGTCCAGACCAAGGGCGATCGGCTACTCGGCCATCAACCTGGCCAGCACCAGCCGGGCGCAGCAAGTGGCTCGGCGGCGTCTACCCGGCCGCCGGCGTGCTCGCCCAGGCCTGCTGGGTCAACTGCGCATCAAGCCGACCGTGCAGAAGGTCGTCGACGCGCTCGTGGCCACGATGCACTGGATCCACACCCACAGCGCCGCGCAGATCGCCAGACGCGATGCCACCGGATTTCGTCTACAACGGACTCACCACGAAGGCCGAGCTACATCACGGAGCTCGCCGGCGGACAAGGGTCAGTTCCTCCCCGACGGGATGATGCCTGCGAGCGGGCCGCCGACCGCACTTACACGATCGACAAGTTCATCGGCAACGTGACCAACCCGATGAACATCGCGGGCACCTACACCAACCAGTACGTCATCGCAGCGAACAAGCTCGAGGGCTACACGAAGTAACCGCAACCCGCATCCGGGACCGCCTCCGACAACGGAGGCGGTCCCGGCGACTCCGCCCCAGCTACCTACGGGACCGACTGATGCAACCGCCCAAAGTGACACTCACCAGCCCCCTGCCCACCGCTCACCCCAGACCCCAACGATGACCACCACGACCAACGGCAACCACAGCAAGTCAGACCCGCCATGCGGACCGCTCGAGGGCATCCGCGTGCTCGACGTCAGCACCGTCTACGCCGCCCCGATCTGCGCGATGCTGCTGGGTGACTACGGCGCCGACGTGATCAAGGTCGAGCACCCGCGCGGCGACCCCGCCCGCACCCACGGTCACAACAAGGACGGGCACGGCCTGTGGTGGAAGGTGATCTCCCGCAACAAGCGCACGGTGACGCTGAACCTGGGCCATCCGACGGGAAAGGAGTTACTCGAGCGCCTCGTCGTGGACGCCGATGTGCTGATCGAGAACTTCCGTCCCGGGGTGATGGAGAAATGGGGACTCGACCCCGATCGCCTGCAAGAGATCAACCCGTCCCTGGTGATCCTGCGGGTGACCGGCTTCGGCCAGTTCGGACCCTACGCCAAGCGCCGGGCCTTCGGAACCCTCGCCGAGGCGATGAGCGGCTTCGCCCACCAGACCGGCCAGCCGGACGGGCCGCCCACGCTGCCGCCGTTCGGGCTCGCCGACGGCGTCACCGGCCTGGCCGCAACCGTCGCGGTCCTGCTCGCGCTCTACCACCGCGAGGCGACCGGCGGCCGCGGTCAGGTGATCGACATCTCACTGCTCGAGCCGCTGCTGACCCTGCTCGGCCCCGGGCCCAGCGTCTATGACCAGCTCGGGATCGTGCCCGGCCGCCACGGCAACCGCTCGACCAACAACGCCCCCCGCAACACCTACAAGACCCGCGACGGACGCTGGGTGGCGATCTCCGCCAGCGCCACCTCTATCGCGGAGCGCGTCATGCGCCTGGTGGGGCGTCCCGACATTGCCGAACAACCGTGGTTTCACTCCGCCGGCGAGCGGGTCCGCCACGGCGACCAGCTCGACGACATCGTCGCCGGCTGGATCCGGGCCCGTGACTTCGACGAGGTCATGCGCGCGTTCGAGGAGGCCGGCGCGGCGATCGCGCCGATCTACGACATCGAGCAGCTGATGAACGACCCGCAGGTTGAAGCCCTCGATGCCGTCACCACCGTCCAGGACGAGGACCTGGGTGCGCTGCGGATGCAGAACCTGATGTTCCGCCTCTCCGAAAGTCCGGGCGCGATCCGCTTCACCGGCCGCCGCTTGGGTCAAGACAACGAACGCGTCTACGGCGAGCGTCTTGGGCTCGAGCCCGAACGAATCGCCGAGCTACGCGAGCAAGGAGTGATCTGATGCACCGCAGCTACCTGTTCGCGCCCGGCCACAACGAAAAGCTGCTCGGGCGGGTCTTCGAAGTCGGCGCGGATGCGGTCATGCTCGACCTCGAGGACGCCGTTCCACCCCACGCCAAGGCCCAAGCGCGCTCGATGGTCGCCGATGTTCTCACCGACCGCTCGGCCTGGGTTCGCATCAACGCGGTGGGCACCGAGCTTGCCGCCGCCGACCTCGACGCCGTCACGGGCCTCGCCGCCGGCATTCGGATCCCCAAAGTCGAGTCCGCTCGGGACGTTGAGTGGGTCCGCGACCGGGCGCCGGACACGCCGCTGATCTGCGCCATCGAGAGCGCCCGTGGCATCCTCGCCGCGCAGGAGATCGCTTCGGCGCCCGGCGTGCGACACCTCTCTCTGGGCGGCATCGACCTGCGTCGTGACCTCGGCGCCACCGACGGCAACCTGCAGACGCTCTACGCCCGCTCGCACCTCGTCGTCGTCTCGCGCGCCGCCGGCCTCGATCCGCCCATCGACAGCGTCTACGCGCATCTGGATGACGAGGCCGGGTTACGCGCCCAAGCCGAGTTCGCCCGCTCCCTCGGGTTCTTCGGCAAGTCCGCGATCCACCCACGGCAACTGGCCGGTCCTCCACGACGTCTTCACCCCCTCCGCCGACGAGCTGCAATGGGCGCAGACCGTGCTCGACGCGTTCGACGCCGCCGCCGGCGAGGCCGTCAAGCTGCCGGACGGCGAGTTCGTCGACCTCCCGGTTGCCGACCGCGCCCGACGCCTACTCCAGCTGGCCGGGAGACGCGCGGCCAGCGCGCCGCCGACGCGAGTACACGTGTGAGTTACCCGAGCCGACGCAAGCCTTGCTTCTTGTCTGCGAATGTATCCGAACCGCGTGTCGCTTCAGACCCGCAATGCGCGCGGTTGGCAGGACGCGGCGCCTGCTTGCCCTGCGCGAGCAGTAGCCGCTGTCGTCGCTGCTCTCGTCGCTGCTTGGGACGATGAAGGGCGCTGCGCTCTCTGCTTCTCCTAGCTTAGCTCTAGTAGTGCTTTGTTAGGTTGTCACTCGGGTTGTCTGGCTGGGTGCAGGCGGAGTCGGTCGAGATCGACTGGTTGTTGGCAGGTTTGGCAGCGGCCGGTCCAGCACTTGAAGAGCGGCTGGAACAGGTGGATTGCCTGAGGGAGGGTCAGGCCGGCCGCTGGTGATTTGGGTGCTGCCGCTCCAGGGTCAGGAATCCGTGTGCGGCGGTGACCAGCGCGGTGTGGTGATACCAGCCGAGCCATGAGCGGCCTTCGTAGTGATCGAGGCCGAGTTCGCCCTTGAGCTGCTTGTAGTCGAGCTCGATCTTCCAGCGCAGCCGGGCGAGGCGAGCGAGCTGTTCGGGCTTGGTGTCGGCGGGGAGGTTGGAGAGCCAGTAGTCGGTCGGCTTCTCTTTGCCTTCGGGCCATTCGGCGATCAGCCATTCCTCGCGCGGCGGGGCGCTCGCCTTCTCCCACTCGTTGCCGGCGCGGACGCGCAGAAAGCAGAACCGGGAGGTCATCGGCTCGCCGTCGGGTCCGTCGCGGAACGTGACCGTCTGCAACTGCTCGGCGTCGAGGCGGCGATCAGCGCGCCGATCGCCTCGGGCTTGCGGTCCGGCCGCGGGCGGGTCTTCTGCCGGCCCTTGCCGCGCTCGCGCGGCTCGGGGACCTCGAAGATCGTCTCGGGCGCGAACACGGTCGTGTCCGGGGAGACCGCGAGCACGTACTCGCGCCCGGCGTCGTGAAGACGCGCGCGCAGCTCGGTGTTATCGCCATACGCGCAGTCGCCGAGCACCGGCGCCTGCGGGATCTCCCAGCCCGCCGCGCGCTCGATCAGCTCGACCCCGAGCTCCGGCTTGGTCTTGAACACAACCTCCTCGGGAATCTTCGCCTTGCGCCGCCGCTCGGGGTCCTCACACCAATCCTCGGGCAGATACAGCGCCCACCCCAACGGCACCGTCCCCCTGCTCCCGACCGCGTGCACCGACACCCCGATCTGGCAGTTACCGATCTTCCCCAGCGTCCCCGAGTACTGGCGCTTGACCCCCGGCGAGCGCTTCCCGTCCTTCGGGAACCCGGTGTCATCGAGCACCCACGCCTCCACCTCGATCGCCGGCACGACCCGCTCAGCGACCGCCCGGACCACCAGCGCCGGATCCCACGGACTGTCGGCCAGGAACTGCTGCATCGACTCTGATAGTCCGCATCCCCACCAAGCCGCTCGACCATCGGCTCAAGCGACTTGCGCGCCCCCTGCTCGATCAGCCCCCGCAGATACGCGCCGCCGTTGACCATCTGCACCGGCCGGTTCATCGCCCCCGCCAGCACCGCCTCCCCGAACGCCTCCAACCGATCCGCCACCACCGACGGCGCATCCACCCGCTCGCTCACACCCGACTTCGCCTCGCTCACCGCGACCATCATCCCTCCTCGCCTCGGCAACCAGACGCGAGAAGGGTTCGCCGCCACCCCAGCGAACTCCTACAACAAACTAACAAAGCACTACTAGCTACTTGCCCCGGATAAACCCGGTGGGGCGGTGAGGTGGGTGTCGGGTCGTGCTGGCGGGCGGGACGCGGCCGGGGTTCAGTTGGGGTGTTCGCTTCGTGGTTTCCGGTCCCGGGTTCCGTTCCTGGGTTTCGGGTTCTCCGGGTGTCATCCGAGGGTGGTGTACGTCTCGGCGTTGTAGCTGAGTGCCGCCCAGCCGGCCCAGATCTGGTGGCCGGTGTCGCCTTTGAGGCGTGAGCGGTCCAGGCCGTAGCCGCGTTTGAGGTGGCTGATCCGGCCTTCGGCGCCGGTCCGGTAGCGCTGTCGGCGGCGGCGGGTGCGCCGCGACCCGCTTTCCTGGCGGCCGGTGATGTGGATCGTGTCGGCCAGGTCCTCGAGCGCGGTGTTGCTCGGGGTTGGCATGAACCCGCCGTCGAGCATGATCTCTGTGAGCGTGATCCCGAGGTTCTTCAGCTCTTGTGCGGTGTCGGGGAGCAGCGTGTTCTCGGCCGGGTTGCCGATCTTCGATGTCGGCGGCAGGATGAACCCGCGCGCTCCGCGCTTGGTGTTGGCGGTGATCTCGCAGAGCTGATCGACGTACCCGAACTCGGTTGGCTTGCCGAGCTTGCCCTTGCGGATTGGGCGGGCGTCCGGGTCCCACAGTGAGATCAACCGGTCCTTGATCGGTTCGCCCGCGACCCGCTGACGGATCTGCGAGCAGACCTTCTCGCAGCGGTCCGCGAGCTCCTCCAGCCGCTTCGCGGCCTTCAGTTTCGCCTGCGCGCCGCGGCCACGCGCGCGTCTGCGCGCGGTGGCGGCGAGCTTGCGCGCTTCCGTGATCGAGGTCTCCAGCAGCCGGCCGGTCTGCTCGGTCAACTCGAGCACCTCGCGTTTGGCCTCCCCGGTGCGCTTGCGGATCGTGCGCGTCAACGCCCTGAGCTTGCGGCCCATCGCCCGCGAGCGATCCCTGACCGCTGTCCGCCTCTCCGCGACCCGCGTCGCGAGCTTCCGTCCCTCCCGAGCAAGCGCACGCACGCCATCCCCGGCGAGGCCCGCGTCGGTCGGCCACCGCACGTCGGCCTCGATCACGGTCGAGTCGATCCGCGCGGCCCGCGGCCGGAACCGCTTCTCCCGCCTGGCCTTCTGAATCAGTTCGCGGGTGATCTCGTGCACCACCTCCGCGCCGAGCCGGCGGGTCAGCTTGCGCACGGTCGACTCGTCCGGCACCCGGTTCGTCATCCCGATCCGGCAGAACCGCCGCAGGTGCAGCGAGTCCGACACCTCCCGCATCAACGTCTCGTACCCCCATCCCGAGCGGTGCTTGACGATCATCAAACGCACATACGTCTCCATCGCGATCGTCGGACGCCCCCGCCCTGCGCAGGAGCCGGTCTCGGTCAGCAGCCGCTCCCACCGCGTCGCGATCGGCGCCAACAGCCCAGGATCGGACAGCAGCTCGTCCAAGCGGGCGAGATCGTCCGGCAGGGCTTTCATCTCGGCCGGCAGGATCTCGTCCCACAACGACTCCGTCCCGGACGCCTGAATCGTCAACACGAGCACCCTCCAGATCGATCATAAACCCGCTCATTTGCAGGTAAATCATCGTGCACAGGTCGGACGGAACGGCACCTTTCCGACCGGGACAAATGCGACCCTCACGATGATCGACCAGAGGAGAACCCCAGTGCCCGGAACAGGACGCAACCAGCCCTGCCTGTGCGGCTCAGGCCGCAAGACCAAACACTGCTGCGGCGAGCGACGCGGACCCTCCGAGGACCAGCTCGCCCGCGCTCACCTCGCGGCACTCGCACACCAGGCGATCCCCGATCTCGCCGGCCTCTCCGACCGCGCGCTCGACCATCTCTCAGAAGGGCTGATGGACCTGCCCGCCCTCGACCTGTCCCTGCTCGTCACCCTCCCCAAGCTGATCGGCCCCGACCTCGAACGCCTGCGCGACGCGATCGAACACGACGACGCCGACTGGGGCTGGGACGCGCTCACCAACGTCCACAAACAAATCGACACCCCCCAACAGCGAGCGCGACTCGCCGACGCCATCGTCCGACTCCGCGACCAGCGCCGGATCAACCGCCGCCAAGCCGCCTACGCGCTGCTCGACCTCCACACCCCCTCCACCCGATTCATCGCCGCCAGCCTGCTCGAAGCCGTCGCCGTCTCAATCGGCGTCCACCGCACCCCCGGCGGCCTCCACATCGCCGCCTAACCAGTCAATTTATCCGGAGGAAGTAGCTAGGCGATTCCGGACGGGGTAGTAGCGGCGGCGGGAGCGCCTCAGCGCTCCCGCCGTATGGGCGCTTGTCAGAGCTCGAGGCCGGCGCTGGCGTGCATCATCGGAGCTTTGCGGTCGTGTATTGCGCCGATGATCTCCTCCGATGAGATCCCCTCCAGGTAGGTGCCGGTGGTCGAGAGATACGCGTGCCCGAGCTGGCGCTGGATCAGCGGAAGCGGGATGCCCTCATGCAGGAGCTCGACAGCGTGCGCGTGGAGGAGCTGGTGTGGCGCGAACCGGCGCCTGACCCCAGCCTCAATGGCGAGGTGACGCAGTTCCGCGCGAACCGCGGTGGCTGACCACCCGCGACCGCGGGTCGGCCCGCCGATCACGCAGAACAGAGGTCCAGAGGGCAGCGCTACGCGGTCCGGCATCCATTCGGCCAACACTGACCAAGCCCAAGGGTCCATCCCGACCTCGCGACGCCGGTCACCCTTCCCATGTCGGATTAGAAGACTTCCTCGACGCTCGTTCAGATCAGTCTCAGTGAGCGTGAGCCCTTCGTGAATCCGGAGACCGGAGCGCCACAGCACCACGATCAGGCCTCGCATCCGCCGACCGTGCCGGCGGCCTCCGGCCTGGCGCATCACCGCAACGATCTCGTCAACCGTTGGCGGATCCGCCGGATACCGGCGGCCCTTGTTCGGCGGGATCCGGCCGACGTGATGACCGGGCATCGTCGCCGGCGACCGCGGCCCGCCGGCGGCATCCAACAACTGGTGAACAGGCATGGCTCCCTCCTTTGGAGAGCGGAATGGTTGCCGCCTGCTCTAGTCGATGTGGCCGTCCGAGACCAGGAGCACCTGCCCGCTCGGACGCTCGCGCATCCCCGGCGCGTTGCGAAAGCGAGACGATCAGCGCCCCTCGTCGTCCAAAGGGCTATGACGTGCTAGCCGGAATCGAGCTATCACCCGCCCCGCGCCGGCTGCTCCTCGCCTGGGAATCCGGGAGTCTGCTCGCCGGGTTCAAGCTCAGTGCCGCAGTTCGTCCGAACCGGGCATGTGGTGAGCCGCTCCGCTGGCTCGCGCTGAGACAGGCGAAGCAGATCCTCTTGTTGATGGCGACAGGCGGGTGCCGGGCCAATGCGCGGGTGGCGTCTCTTGCTTGCACTCCCGCGCGGTATTCAGACGCCGGGCGAACGGAGACGGCCTGAGGTCGTTCGGTAGCGGTGGTCTCGCCGAGTCGGTAGAGGTGACGGGCCCGTTCAACCCAGGGGTTGAGGTGTGAGATCAACCCGCGGTTCAACCCTCGGGCCGACGACAGGCGGGCGCCGCGAGGCAGATCATGACGCCTATGACAATTACCGATTACCTCATCAACGCAGTGTTCGTCCTGATCGTCTTCCGTCAGGCTCGCGAGCGAGAGCTCGACCGTCGCAGCTTCATCATCCCGCTGGCGATCGTCGCGTACGTCGTGCATATCTACGTGCACTCGATCCCGACCTCCGGCAACGACCTGGTGCTGATCGCCGCGCTCGGGACAGTCGGCCTTACGCTCGGTATCGCGAGCGGCCTCGCCACCCACGTCCGCGCGGGCGAGAACGGTCTCGCCGTCGCACGCGTCGGCTGGCTCGCCGGCGCGCTGCTGATCGCCGGGATCAGCTCGCGGATGGTGTTCGTGTTCGCGATCCACCACGGCGCACGCCACGCAGTCGCGAGCTTCAGCATGGCTCACCAGATCGGCGCCGCGGCGTGGCCGGTTGCGCTGGTGTTGATGGCGCTGCTCGAGGTCGGCACCCGGATCGCGATCGTCCAGCTTCGCGGCCGCCAGCGCAATGCGGTCAAGCGTCGCGCCCGATCGCCGCGGTCGGCATGACGCATCGACCATCCCGGATCAGGCGCCACCGGCCCGCACCCGCGGGCCGGTGGTCGTTCTATCGTCCGTGCTGCGGTGACCGATTCACAGCGAGCGGCTGCGCCGGAGAGCGAGCGGGTAGCGGAGGCTCGGGCGCGTGCTCAGGAGCGCCTGCATCGGCAGCGAGGGACGCTGCGGCCGCTCGGCTGGGCGGTGCTACTCGTGGTGGTGCTCGGCAGCGCCAACAGCCACCCGGTCCCTGGACTGCACGGCAAGGCGCTCGCGGTGACGGTGGCGCTGTGCGTGTTCGCGGTGACGCTCGCTGCTCGCGGTCCGCGACGGCTTTCCCGAGCGCAGCGTCGAGCTGCAGGCGGCCGTGATCGCGGTGATGGGCGCCGCGGGCGTGGCGATCGCTGGACTTCAGCTCAAGGGAGCGACCGAGGTCGCGGCCGGCGTCGCGGTGTTCATGGCGATCACTCGGCTGCCGTTCAGCGCCGGTGTCGCGATCGGTGGCGCGGTGACCGTCGCGCTCGGTGCTGTCACGGCGGCGGCCGGAAGCTCCTCGTCGGCTGTCGCGGCTGGGATGCTGGTGACGGTGCTGGTCGGCGTCGTCGCGCAGTTCCTCAGGCAGTCTCGGGAGAGCCAGGACCGGACCGAGATCTTGCTGGCGCAGCTTGAGGACGCGCGCGATGAGCAGGCCCGCGCGGCGGCGATCGCCGAGCGCGGCCGGATCGCCAGCGAGCTGCACGACGTGCTCGCGCACTCGCTCTCCGGCGCCGCGATCCAGCTCCAGGGGGCCCGGAAGCTCGCCGAACGCGAGCACGCTCAGCCACCTCTCAGCGACGCGATCGACCGCGCCAGCGAGCTCGTCAAAGCCGGGCTGGCCAACGCCCGCCAAGCCGTCGGGACCCTCCGCGGCGACGCGCTACCCACGCTCGCCCAGCTCCCCGTCGCTGATCGACAGCTACAAGGCCGACATGAACCTCGACGTGACGCTCCGGATCGAAGGCGACGCGCGGACACTCCCAGCCGATCCGAGCCTCGCGCTCTACCGCGGCGCACAGGAAGCGCTGACGAACGTCGCGCGGTACGCGCCGAGCGCGTGCACCACGGTCACCGTGCGCTACGAACCCGACCGCACCACGCTGTCGGTCGACAACGGCGCCTCGGCCACCCCACCGCGCCAGGGCATGGGCGGCGGCCGCGGACTACGAGGGCTGCGCGAGCGGATCGAGCGGGCCGGCGGCACGATGTCGGCCGGCCCGACACGCCGAGGGCTGGCGGGTCGAGATCGAGGTGCCCGGCATGACCATCCGCGTCCTGATCGCAGACGACCAGCCGGTCGTCCGCGACGGACTGGCGATGCTGCTCGGCCTGATCGACGACGTCGAGATCGTCGCGACCGCGGCCGACGGAATCGAGGCGGTCGAGCGCGCCCGCTCCGAGCGGCCCGACATCGTGCTGATGGACCTGCGCATGCCGCGCCTCGAGGGAGCCGAGGCGACCCGCCAAATCCTCGCCTCGCTCCCCGACACACGCGTGCTAGTGCTGACGACCTACGCCGACGACGAGTTCCTGTTCCCAGCCCTGCAAGCCGGCGCGCGCGGCTACCTGACCAAGGACGCGACCGCCGAGGAAATCGAGCACGCGATCAGGGCGCTCATCGCCGGCCACACCCACCTCGACCCCGCCGTGCAGCAGCGACTCGTGACCGCCGTCCTCGATCGCACCCCGCCAGCGCCCGCCGGCGAACCGGCGCCAGCGTCGCCGCCGGACCTCCCTGACGAGCTCACGCCACGCGAGGTCGAGGTGCTCAAGCTGATCGCCGCCGGCCTCTCGAACAACGAGATCGCAGACCAGCTGGTCCTCAGCCACGCCACCGTCAAGACCCACATCAACCGGATCTTCTACAAGACCGGCGCCCGCGACCGCGCCCAAGCCGTCCGCTACGCATACCAGCACGGCCTGGCATAGCAGCCCATCGTCCTCCCCATCACTATCGCCGCGCGCCGGCCCGCTCCCACAACGCCCCCGGCAATCCGGCAATGCGGGTCCGTCGTGCTGCTGTTGAGCAGGTCCTCCAGCCACGAAACCAAGTCCGGAGCTGATTGCTCGGCAAGCGCCACGCCGGTGTCCATCCGACATGGCCCGAGCTTCGCCTTGCGGAAGCTCGCAATCTCGGAGGACTCCGGTCCGCTTTGCCTGGCCGAGCGGCCGCGAGCATCGTCACCGATCAGATGCCCGCTTCGGAGGATTTCCACAACTGATCTGGCGTCGCCGCGAAGACCGCCGCCGCGCTTCCCTAAATCGTCCCGAGCATCAGCGACGCGGGCGTCGAGGCCGGTGGCTCCTACGCCACGGGAGCGACAGTCAGGTCCGCTTGCAAGTCGCCGCGGATCGGCTCCAGAGCAAGCACAACGGCACTGCCGTTCGCGTGGCAAAGGGATAGCCGGCCGTCGGCGATCGTCGTGATCGAGATGTCGCCTTTGCACTCGTCCGCTCGGCGTCAGCGAGAACATGAATGCGATCGTGCGAGCGCTAAGAAGCAGGCGCTCCCCGTTGACCGACGGGCGTCCCAGGCGACGCCGCGGCGGACGGCTCTCTTTCTTTGGCCCAGTGCGGTCGCGCGCGGTTGTCTTGCCCGCGTGGCTCGGTCACGCCTGAAGCGGTCCGGCGGGGCGGCTGGCCCCTTCCGGATCACGACGGTAGTCCGCGCGCGGTAGTGAGCCACGGCGCTCGGGCGCATGCAGGTTCCGAGCGGTCCGCGAGCGCGCAGCGTGCTCGGTGAGCTCGATCCGGGCAACAACGTCGACTGCGAGCCGGCTGCGTCGCTCGAGCGCAATCTTCTCGAGGTTAGGGTGTGCGATGGCGCAGAGCAACCGACTCGGCGCCCCTGCGCTTCGAGACCGGACAGGTCCCCGGCCGCGACGCCCGGGCGATTCGCTAGCCGTGCTCGCGATGGTCGGACCCTCGAGCTCAGGTCATTGAGGCTGGGTTGCTGCGCAGGGGTCAAAGGACACCTTGAACATCGAGGTCCCCACGACGCTTGTGCTCGCGCCTCGAGCCTGGCATCAAGGGATCGGCGGCATTCACGCTGACCGTCGGCGGCGGGACGCCTCAGGGCCCCGATCACGACCGTGACGCTCTGACAAGAGGGCGGCGGCCGGCGGCGGGGCGTGCACCGCTGCGCCGCCGGTCGGAGGTTGCCTGTCGCCGTGGTCGAGCTCCAGCGTGATTCGCCCCCAACCGCCGACGAGGTGAAGCGGATCATGGCGGTCGCGGATCCCGTGATCCGAAATCTCCAGATCACCGAGTGCTATTCGCGCTTGGCGGCGGCGATGTCGCGGCGCACGTACGCGTGCGCCAATTGGTGCACGTTTGCGACGTGGGCCTCGAAGCAAGCAGGCGCGACGATCCGTGGCGAGGATATGCTCGACGATTTGCAGCGCGAGCTCGGCCGCGGCGCGGAGGTGCTTCATCCGATCGAATCGTTCTGGCGGATACTGCTGCGGTGGGGGCTGCTTCAGCGCAACACGCGGTTTGGACGGTGGGTGGCCAGCCTGCACACCCCGTTGGATGCGATCCAGCTGGCGAGCAACGCCGTCGCCGAGGGCAACCTGAAGGTGTTCGCCGAGATCGGGCTGGCGTTCGCCGACTACCTCGCGCAGTGCCCGGCCGACGCGGGACCTGATTCCGCGGAGCTCACGGCGTTCATCGCCGGGCTGCGACCGGGCCCGCCGCCGGACGGGCAGGACTACCTCAAGGCGGCCTTCACCGCTTACCAGGCGCAGGGCACCGTCGAGGGTCACACCCAGCGCGCACAATTGATCGTGCTCGCCAACCTCCAGATCGGGCGGCACGAGCAGATCCGCCTGCAGCCGCAGATCCTCGCGGCGATGACTTCTGGCGTTGTGGGGCTCGAGACGGGATTCGACGTGCGCATCCGCGACCGCGTTCTACAGCGCCAGCTGACCGGGCTGAGCCGACTGGTGATCACGGGCGCGATGATGGTCCTGACCCTGCCGGGAGCGACGCTGTCGCTCGCGCAGGGCATCGCTCGGGCCTTCCCCGAAGACCTCACCGGCATCGACAACCCCGAGCTCCGCGCGCTGGTCGCGAAGTACGGGACGCTCCCGCCCGCGCTCGATCCCTGCGGCGCTCAGGATTGGTCGATCCTCGACCAGCGGATGCGCTACATCTCTCACCTGTTCCGCGCGTATCACGAGGACGCGGAGTTGACGAAAGCGCCATTCACGCCCGAGCAGCTCGCCAGGCTGGAAGCCGGCCTGATCCCGGATCCGCCGCTGTAGCTCTTCGCCATGCACGGTTGTGAGCTGCGCTGTCGACTGGCTGCGGGGCAAGACGGATTGGCGGGCGTGGAAGCTGGCGAGGTGGTGATTGGCACGGGCCGTACGCCCTATCGACCGCAGCGCTGGCGGCGTGAGCGGCGCATCGTTACGGCGGTCGTGGGTCGCCCGATGGGCTATCGCCCAGAGAACGTGCCCGCAAGGATGTTCCTGCGTCGGGACCGGCCTGGCAACTCGACGCGCGGACATCACCCCTCCGCTCCGCGCCCCGCCTCAACAAACGTCACAAGCATCACAACGACTGCCGAACGCACCCGCCTCCATCGCAAGCGGGCACGCCCACGGCGCCCGACGAGCAGCCAGTCGCGCCGAAACTACTCACCCGCCTCGGGGGCGGAGGCGGGGCGCCGGTTACCGCCGCGGCGGGTAGGGGTCAATGCCGCGGCTCGATGGGCATCCGTTCCCCACAGTCATTCTCGCAAATGGGGACTTTCCTACCCATTGTGAGGGACCCCGCGCATTCTTCCGCCGTGAGCCCGGCGCGAAGACCTGCCGCGATTCATCAGGCCGGTGCTTCCTTCCGCCCTTGCCGCCGCGCGTAGCCGAACGCTCTGCGGACGTTCGAGGGGAACCCTCCTCCCTGGCGGTGTCGCAAAGCGGCCGAGACCGGCTGACGTTCCGTCCGAGGTTCCCGGCGGCCCTGATTAGGTGACGCTTCGGCCCAGCGCGATGACGAGCTCCTTGGCGTTCTTCTTGCCGGTCTTCGGGACGTTGAGCTCCGAGACCGTGCCGTTGGTGAACTGCACGCGCAGGTGGGAGATCAGCTTGCCGTCCTTCGGTTCGGCCGTTTCGAGCTCCGCGCGAGGCGCGCGCCAGCGCCTCGTCGGTGACCTTCATCTTCGGCGCCCCGGACTTCGTCTTGATCAGCGCCACCTCGGTCTCGCTGGCCGCGAGGTACGCCACTCGACCAAGGGTGGGGACGCGAGAGGCCTTTGACGACCGGCTCGCGACCGCAGCCGCCGCGGCTGCCCCACGACATCTCCAACCGCGCCCACTGACATCTTCTTTCCGAACCCTCGCGGGTTGACCATCGTCCCGGCAATCACCGGTGCGCCCAGCGCTGCGGTTCACTCACCAGCCATCTTTCCCGGTCCTCCTTGTCCATCTCTTGCGGGGATTTGCCCGATCACGCGTCAGCGCCGTCGGCCTAACCTAAACAACGGCCGCTCGCAACGCGTCGCAAGCCTAGCCTTCCGTCCACCACCACAAAAAGTCGGTCCCGCCGTCGTCCGCCGAGAAACGCTTCTGCGAACAGCGTCCGGCGGCGGGCGACCGGCGTCGGAGGTGACGCGTCGCTCGCCCGCTTTTGCTGGCTGGTTGGGCGGTCACCGCGGAACTGGACCGGCGCAGGCGTTTGGCACCGTCGCCCCCCGACGGCCGTGGCCCGAAGCCGCTGGGGGTGGCGACTTACTGAGGGCGGTGGGCCACGACCTGGAAGATCGACGTGAAGCCGTTCTCGAACCCGCGCCGAGCGGCCCGCACGTACAGCCGCCAGATCCGCATCCGCTCCAGACCGACCAGCGCCTCGGCACGCTCGGCGTGTTCATCGAGGTTGCGCCCCCACTCTCGGAGGGTCCGCGCGTAGTCGAGCCGGAAACCCTCGACGTGCGCGGGCTCCAGTCCGGCCGCCTCGATTGCGGTCAGCACCCGCGAGACGTGCAGGGGGGCCGCGTCGGGGAATACAAAACGCTCCGAGAACGGCCCGGCCTCGGGGTCGCCGTGGCGAAGCCGTGCGATGCCATGGTTCAGCAGCCGTCCGCCGGGCCGCAGCACCGCTGAGAGCCGCTGAGCATAGGCGTCGACGTTGGCGCTGCCGACGTGCTCGACCATGCCGATCGAGGCGATCGCGTCAAACTGCTCGCCGGCGAGGTCGCGATAGTCGGCGACGCGGATCTCGATCCGGTCGGCGAGCCCGGCCGCGGCGGCCCGCTCGCGCGCGAGCGCCGCCTGAGGCTCGGAGAGGGTGATGCCGGTGACGTGGACGCCGTGCTGGCCCGCGGCGTGCAGCGCGAAGCTGCCCCACCCGCAGCCGACATCGAGCACACGTTCGCCGGGCCGGAGACCGAGCTTTGTGCATACGAGCTCGAGCTTTGTGCGCTGCGCCTGTTCGAGTGTCTGCGCGCCCCGCGAGAAGATCGCGCACGAGTAGGTCATCGACTCGCCGAGAAGGAGTCGGAAGAACTCGTTCGAGACATCGTAGTGGTGGGTGACAGCGCGCCGGTCGCGGTCCCGGCTGTGCCGGCGCCCCCGAGGCCGTAGCTCCGCGGCGGGGGCCCGCGGGACCGATCGCAGCGCGCCGGCGCGCACGGCGGCGGCCGCCAGTCGTGCCTTGGCACGCGCGTCCAGCGGCGGAACTCGGTATCCATCCAGCAGCTCCAGCACCGCGTCCATGTCATCCGCCTCAATCTCGCCACTGACGTATGCGCGACTGAGCCCGAGCTGGCCAGGCGCGCGCAGCACATGCCCCAGCGCACGGGCGGAGCGCACGCGAAACGTCGGGCCGCCGCCGCCGTTGGTCGGCGCAAGGATCGTGCCATCCCACAGCTCGACCCGGAACGGACGCTCGGGAAGCACCTGCCCGAGCGTGTCGCGCAGCGGCAGCGTGGCGCGCCCCACGCTCACCCCGCCGGTCGCGCCGCTAACTTGGTCGCCTGTCGTTCGGGGCTCACACGCACCACATCCCACGCCAGGCCGACACGCTCAAGCGCACGGATCACCAACGCGGAGAAATCGACCTCCCCGCGACGCAGGCCGTGCGCGGCGGAGGTCGGGAACGCATGATGGTTGTTGTGCCACGCCTCGCCGAAGGACAGCGGGGCCAGCCAGGCAAGATTGCGCGACTCATCCCCGGTGGCAAACCGCCGGCGCCCGAAGAAGTGACACAGCGAGTTGATGCTGTAGGTCACGTGGTGCAGCATGAGCATCCGGACCGCTCCGCCCCACAGCAGCCCGGTCAGGCCATCGCGCAGCGTGCCGCCGAACAACCAGCCAAATCCAAACGCGGCGAGCAGCCCACCCAGCGCCCACACCAGGAACGTCCGATCGACCCAGCTCACAATCGGGTCGGCGAGCAGATCCGGCGCGTAGCGCTCGCGCCGCCCCGCGATGCGTATGGATGAACAGCCACCCGACGTGCGCATGCACCAGACCGCGCGACGCGCCGCTCCACCCATGACCGTGGCCAACGTGGGGGCTGTGCGGATCGCCCAGCTGATCGGAAAACGCGTGATGCTTGCGGTGATCGGCCACCCACGAGATGATCGGACCCTCGATCGCGCCCGAGCCGAGAATCGCCAACACCGCTCGGACCGAGCGGGTGGTCTTGAACGCACGATGGGTGAACAGACGATGGAAGCCCACCGTCACGCCGAGACCGGTGAGCACGTACAGGAGCAGGAGCACGAAGATGTCGTTCCAACCCAGCAGGCGGTCCCACAGCTGCCAGCCAACGAAGAACAGGCTCAGAATCGGGACCGCAGTCACGATGCCGGTGATGACCTGATCGCGGCGCTCGTTAACTACCAGCTCAATGTCGGCGGCAACGACCGCTGATCCTTGCACGACGCGGAAGTCTAGACCGCCGAAACTTCACCACCGAACGACACGCGAGCTCCTCAGGAAGCCTCGACACGGCGTGACTCGGCGCGAGTCGTCTTAGGGGCCGACCAGCGGACGGTGCGGACGGCCGCTTGGACCATCGTCCTCCGCTCGCGACTGCGTCCATATGCGGATCGGCCAGCGAACAAGCGAGCGGTGGCCAACCCGGCCGCGCGCCCCGGCCGCGCCCGTCACAATCGGCGAACGCTCTGCGAACGCGGCCGAAGATGCATGGACCTGCTCGTGGCGCGAGGAGCAGGTGTGGCACGATCGTTGGGCAAAGACCTGCACGGATGCGAATGCGGACTCCACGGGAACGCGCGTGACGTTGCTCAATTCGTTCCGCAGCGGCAGCGCGGGGTTAATGATGGTGGCACTGTCGCAACTATCTGAAGCTTCAGATAACCGCATTCGTGAGAAGGAGAAGAACGATGATCGCGGGCTGAGCGTGCTGCCGCCGGTCGGGGCGCTCACCTTGCTGCGAGATCCGGCTAGGGGTTTGCGCAGCTGGAATCTGAGCCGTGGCGCGGCACCGTTGACGCGAGCCTGTTGTTGATCGACGAGATCGACCGTGGGTGGGTGCGAAGGGCGCTACGGTGAGTACCACGATGATGACCGCGGAGCCAATGATTGCTCGTGGCGTCCACTACACGGCGCTGCTCGACACGATCGATCACCAGGGAGCCACCAAACTGAACGCCAGGGAGCGGGAGCAGCTGGTGGAGGCCGCGGATGTCTTGCTGTTCGGCGAGCCTGACAGCGAGCGGACGGTCCGCTGGGCCGAGGTTCTGATCGAGGAGTTGGAGACCAGTAAGCGGTGGTCAGTGGAGAGCTGTGATCGACTGCGCGAGCACCTATACGGCTGTGGTGCTCCGGCCGGGGCGTCGTGAGAACCGAGCGCTCGGCCGGCGAGCCTCGAAGGGGCAGGACTTGCCGGTGGGCGCGGTGGCTGCGGCGGTCGCCGGCGGCCGGGTTGTGCGTCGGCTTCAGACGGCGGCCGCCTGCGCCCGCTGATCGGCGCGAAGAGTAACCACCGTCCGATAGGTGGTCTCGTAAGCGTGTGCGACAACGTCGACGTCGCAACGTTTCCGCTACCCAACGGCACAGAGCTTCGGGTCTACGTGATCCGTCGACTTATGGCCTTGACCATCGCCGGTTCATCATTGACGTCCCGGGCTCACGGTTCGGCTATCTACACGGCGGACGATGACCATGCGGGTTGCCGACGACGACGACGTCGGTTGCGTGGGAGTTGCTCCAGCGTCGTCTCGGGTCTGCGCTGCGAGCTTGTCGAGCGTGACGTCTGTCGCGAGCTGCTCATGAATGGCGTGAGGAACACCGTGGGGTTACCGGAGTGCGGCGACGGAGAGTCACGGGCGACCAACGTCGCTGACCACGGTCACGACCTCGACCGCCTCGCGGTCGGCGTGCTGCTGGTCCCGTTTGCTGAGGAGCAGTCGCGCGATGGTTGGGCCGGTGGGCTGGTATGGTCGTTCGATCGGGTTGGGCGGTTTGCTCGACGCTTGCAGTGCCGGCGCTCGTAGCCTTTGCCTTGTGCAATCTCGGCGTTCGCAGCACGTAACGACGCGGGAGGAAGCACGATGGCTACTGGAACGGTGAAGTGGTTTAGCGACGAGAAGGGCTTCGGGTTTATCACTCCCGACGACGAGTCAAAGGATCTGTTCGTCCACCACTCGGCGATCGTCGGCGGGGGCTACCGCTCGCTCGCGGAGGGCGCGAAGGTCTCCTACGAGGCTGAGGCCGGGGAGAAGGGTCCCAGGGCCGTCAACGTCCAGCTGGTCTAGCGATCCCGCTCGCCTGCCGACCGTCACCGGTGGGCAGGCCCGAGCGCTGATCACCACAGAACATGCCTCGCGCGACGTCCGCCGACAGGTCGGGCCGGACCCAGGAGGAACTCGCCGACGACGTGTGTGATTGGGACTACGGGGTCGGCGCAGGGTGGCCCGCGGGAGCGGTTCGTCGTCACGGAGGCCGAGCGGCGGTTAGCCGACCGGCTGCCGATCGAGGTCGACCCGGTCCTCGCTCGCGCGATTGTCGAGAGGTGCCCTTCTGGTTTCACAGGTTCGCGCTGAACCGCGCTGAGGGCATCTTCACGCCCGGCTCCGCGCGCGACCGTCGCGCCCGCGTCTCCGCGCTACCCGAGGACTTCGCCGGGATGAGCGTGCTCGATGTCGGCTGCTTCGACGGCTTCTACGCCGTCCTCGCCGAGCGCCGGGGAGGGCCGAGACGTCGTGGCGGTGGACAACGAGCAGCATCGGCTGTGGGTCGCTTCCCGGTGACGCGTTGAGCTGGAGGGCGGGGAGGGCTTCCGAGCCATTCATCGATCGCTCGGCTCGGCGGTTGAGTATCGACGGAGGGACGCGTTCGCGGTCGACCGGCTCGAGGAGCGCTTCGACTTCGTGTGCTGCTTCGGCATCCTGCATAGGGTCGAGAATTCACTCGGGCTACTGCGCGTGCCGCATGGGCGCACGGTGGATGGCGGCACGGTGATGGTCGAGACCTACGGCGTCGGCCTGCTCGTCCAGATGGGGGACTGCGTCCTGTCCCAGAACCGGACGGCGAACGGGCGCGAAGGCAGCGTCCGAGCGAGCCGACGACGCAACGGGCGGGTACGAGCAAACGGCAGCCATGAACACCACGACCCAACGGCGCAACAAACAGGCTAGGGTCGCCACCGTGAGCGCTCCCACAATCGCCGAACCGCGAACGGACACACCGTCGACCCCGCCCGATATCCAACCGTGTGCCAACGAGGGCCTGCATCGGACCATACCGGGATCGTCACAGACCGGCCGCCGGGCGGGCGAGCCGTTGTGGGGGGAGGGAAAGGCGCGGGCGGTGCGGGCACTCGCGGACGAGCAGGGTCTCGGACCTCGAGCGGTCGTTCGCCTACAGCAATGGCGACGAGGACGTGCCGTTCCTCGAGACGGTCGGCAACCCGTGACCTGGGTTTTCGCTGGGGGCTGTACATGAAGAACGGGCCGGGCAGCAGGTTCCCGTTCGCTCGGCTAGACAGGGACCCCTCTGGACAGGCCGATCAGGGATGAAGGAGGTCGACCCCGCCATGGGACCGACTTGGCTCGTGGTGCTCGCCAGCGGTATGGGCTCGCGGCTGCGCTCCAAGGCGAGCCCGAAGCCGCTTGTTGAGCTAGGGGGTATCAGCCTCGTCGAGCGTGCCCTCGCCGGCGCCCAGCAGGCGGGATTCGACGAGGTCGTGGTGGTCACGGGCGATCGAGCCGACGAGATCGACCGGCACGTGCTCGAGGTGAGCCGGCGCCGGGGCATCGCCGTGACGGTCGTGCGCAACCCGCGGTACCGCGAGGGCAACGGGCTCTCAGCGCTGGCGGCGCGTGACCGGGTCGGCTATGAGCCTTTCGCCCTGGTGATGGCCGACCACGTGTTCTCGCCCTCGCTGTTGGAGCAGCTCAAGCAGGCGTCGGTGGAGCCGGGCGAGGTCCTGGTGGCGGTCGACACACGGCTCGGTCGGGCGGCGGGGGTCGATCCTGGCGACGCGATGAAGGTTCGCATCGCCGACGGCGGTATCCGAGCGATCGGCAAGCAGCTCGCGGTGTACGACGCCTTCGAGGTCGGCGCCTTCGTCTGCGGCCCGGCCCTGTTCGACGCTGTCGAGATGGCGGTCGCCGCCGGCGACTCCAGCCTCGCCGGTGCCATCCAGGTGCTGGCCGACTCGGGTGTCGCCCGTGCGCTGACCATAGGCGACGAAGAGTGGTGGTTCGATGTCGACACGCCGCGCGACTACCGTAACGGCAGCCGCTACGTCCTGCGAGGCACGGGCAAGCCGCTCGACGGCGCAATCGCCGCCCGGCTCAACCGCACGCTCTCGCAGCGGGTGGTCACACCCGCGCTGCTCGCCCTCTTCCCGCGCATCACACCGAACCGGGTCACGCTCATCGCCTTTGCCGTCGCCGTGGCGGCGGCCGCCTGCTTCTCGGTGGGGGCTCCGATCGCCGCGGCGCTGCTCGTCGCGCTGGCCAGCGTGGTCGACGGCAGCGATGGCGAGGTCGCCCGGCTCACCTATCGCTCGTCTCCGTACGGCGCGTTCCTCGACGCCGTGCTCGACCGGGCGGCCGACGGCATTCTGTTCACCGGCGCGGCGATCTACCTCGCCACTGACACCCACCTGGGCGCTCTGCTCGGCGGCGCCCAGGTGCCTCTCGTCCTTTCGGTCAGCGGGGCCGCCCTGGTCGGCCACCTGCTCGTGAGCTACACGACCGCGAAAGCGGCGATCGACCTCGGCCACCGCTACCGCGGCACGTTGCTCGGCGGCGGCCGGGGTCGTGACCTGCGGCTTCTCCTGGTCACCTTGGGTGCACTGGCTGCGGCGGTCGAGCCAATGGCCCTGCTGGTGGCCCTAGCGGCGGTGGGGCTGCTCTCCGCCTGGATCGTCGTGGTGCGGCTCCACCGGTCGTGGTGGGCCGCCGGGCCGGGCTGCCAGTACGCGGGCGTGCGCGCCGTCGCTCTCGACTTCGACGGCACGGTCGCCGACTCGATGGGCTTCCTCACCGACCTGGCCGTCGGGCTGCTCGTCGACGAGTTGGGCTTCGAGCGGGCCGAGGCGGCCCGGCAGTACCTCGCCACGGCCGGGTCCGAGTTTGCGACCCAGCTGGATGAGCTCGCTCCCGGCCACCCGCGGCTGGCGGCGGCAGCGAGCCGCTTCGAGGCGGAGAAGACGCGATGGATGGGGTGCTGCGAGATGTTCACCGATGTCGTTCCCGCGGTCGAGCGCCTCGCCGCCGCCGGCGTCCCGGTGCTGCTGTGCAGCAGCACGCGGGTGCTGCTCGTCCGCGAGTTCTGCGAGCGGTACGGGCTGCTCGAGAGGTTCGCGTCGGTCGACGGTTGGGGCCCTGGGCACAGGAAGTCCGCGCAGCTTGTGTCGGGGGTCGCCGCCGCCGGCTTCGCCGGTCACGAGGTCGTCTTCGTCGGCGACACGCGGCGCGACGCCGACGTGGCCCGGGCCGCAGGCACGCGGTTCGTCGGCCTGGTCCGTGCAGGACACCCCGACGCCCTCGCCGGCAGCGGCGCCAAGGTCGTGGGCTCGTTGTCCGAGCTGGCCGCCGACGTCGTCCAAGCCGTCCGCTCCCCGCTGACACGGGAGGCGCACGAGCGCGATCCGGTGTTGGCCTCCCAGGTCGAGCCCGGGCTGTCAGGGTTCGAGGGCGAGGCCCTCGAGGTGGGCGTTCTCGTTCGTCCGTACCAGCCGGCGCACCCCGGCGACCAGCCCGACGGTGGTGATCGAGCAGTTGGCGACCTCGACGTGGCGATAGATCTCCGGGCCGGTCCGAAGCGCCCAGGCGACGGCGGCGCGGACGACGGCGTCGTGGGTGAACACGACGGCCACGCGGCCCTCGACTAGGTCCGCGAACAGCTCGTCGAGCGCGTCTGCGACGCGGGCGTTCAGGTCGGCCAGGGCCTCTCGCCCTACCACCTCGAGGGCGTGGGGCTCCGTCCGCCATCGCTGCCACTGCTCCGGCCACCGCTGGGCGATCTCGTCCTCCGTATGGCCCTCCCAGTGCCCGACCCGCAGCTCCCCGAAGCGGTCGTCAACGATCGGCTGACGGCTGAGCAGCGCCGCGAGGGGTGCGGCCGTCTGCACGGCACGGGCGAGAGGGCTCGACACAAGCCAGTCGACCGGCTCCTGAGCAAGGACGTCGGCGACCGCCGCGGCGGCCCGCACCCATCCCGGCTCGATGCCCTCGTCGAGCCAACCCATCGTCCGGCGCTCGCGGTTCGAGGCCGTCCGGCCGTGGCGGACCAGGTGGACGCGTGTCATCCGTCGCTGCTGTCGGTCGCACGAGCCCGCTGTTCCGCTTCGCCAAACGGCAGCCGGTCCCGCCGGCTCCCGAGCACCACCAGCCCTAGGAGGGATTGGCGAAAGGTCGGAGACACGATCATGGGTCGGGTTTCCGCATTCGTTCCCGAGCACTGCGGAAAGCGTGCGCGGGCGTCGATCCGATCTGACGCCGATTTCGGTAGTGGCGCAGGAAGCGCGGACCGTAGGTCAGCCGCCGCCAGACCGAGCGCCGTAGCGTTGCCATGGGTTCGCCAGCGTACTGCTATGCGGCAAGTGCACGGCCCGCGCCCGCGCCTCGCTCGCGGCGAGCGCCGCCCGCAGCTCTGCCGGAGTGTCGCTGGTGATGGCGTCGAGCCCCAGCGGCAGCAGCCCCGCGAGCAGCGCGGGGTGGTTGATGGTGCCGGTACTGACGCTGAGCCCGGACGCTCGCAAGGTGCCGACGAGCGCGGGCGAGAGGAGGAAGTGCTCAACGCAGACGCCGTGCAGCCTCGCTGTTTGCGCCCAGCTGGCGAGCGCGTCGATGCGGTAGTCGGCGATGATGATCAGGCGTGTCCGGAAGCCCCGGTCGGCGGCGAGCTCGCACGCGCTGTTGAAGAAACTGAGGATCTCGGTGCGTGCCCGCGCGGGGTGGTGGGCGAGGCGGTCACAGATCGCTTGGGTGGTGCGCCGCGCGAGCGTGGGGTCGGCGTGGGCCTTGACCTCGAGCTGGAGCGTCGCGCCTGGCGGCGCGAGCTCGAGCAGCTCGTCGAGCAGCAGCGGACGCTCCTCGCTGGAAGTCCCGTCGCTTTGACGCAGCCTTCCCGTCCTGATCTGCGCCGCGGTGCGCTCGTGCGCCCAGCCCGAGAGCGTCGTGCCGAGCTCGAGCAGCGGGTCGTGCAGCAGCACCAGCTCGCGGTCGGCGGTCAGGCAGCAAGGAGCAATGCGCGTCACGCCAGCTCGAACCCAGCATCGCCAAGCAGAAGCCCGCAACACAGCGTCGCTCATCGTCTCTATGAAGGCCGGCCGCTTGTCAACCCCGATGTCAGACTCCTGACACCAACAGCTGACAACATCGCCAGGTAAGCGCTGCCGTGTCAAGCGCCTGAGCAAGCTCACTTGTGTGTGTGAACGGTTACGGCCCAGGCGCTTGACGCGACAGCGTGAACCTGGCAGGAAGGTGACTGTCACGGCCCGCGCGCGGGTCGGGCCGTTGGAGCGGTGCTCATCTCTCTATCGCCTCATCGCACGTCGAGGATTAGGTGTCATCGGGGCTCACTCCGGTGGCGCAGTTCCAAAATGGGCTGTCAGGCAGCCAGACGATAAATGGCGCCTGCCGGAGTGAAGGGTTGGTTACGAGTAAGCATGTACCAGATCGCCTCGGTGAGCTGGCGGGCGAGGTCGATCTGGGCGACCTTGGGGCCGCGCTGGCGGCCGAGACGGCGCTTGGTGCGCTGGTAGCGCTCGCGGTAGAGCGGGTGCGAGGAGGCGGCGATCGCGGCCTCCATCAGCCCCCAGCGCAGATACTTGGGGCCGTGCTTGGACAGCGGGCCGCGCTGGTCCATCTGCCCGGACTGCTTCACGCGCGGGCACAGCCCGGTGTAGCCGGTCAGCTTGACCGGCGAGGCGAACCGGCTGATCTCGCCGATCTCGCACGCCACCGTGAACGAGGTGATCCACCCGAATCCCGGAGCGCTCATCAGGATCGGGACGTAGCGATGGTCGGCGCCCGAGCGGCGCAGGTCCTTGGCGATCTGAGTGATGCGCGCCTCGAGGTCATCGATCAGCACCAGGCTGGCGTCGAGGTGCGAGCGCCACGGCTCGGGAATCTCGAGCTCCTTCAAGAGCCGGCGGCCGGCCACGCCGAACAGGTCCGACATGCGACGCTGGTGGCCGAAGGTGATCAGCGTCGAGTGCACGCGGTTCTTCAGCGTCGAGCGGTGCTTGACCAGGTGCAGCCGCCAGCGGGAGATCTCCCGCTCTGAGCGCAGCTCGGGCGTGGGCAGCCAGATCGCCGGCACAAGATCCCGGAAGGACAACTCGGCCAGCACCCGCGCGTCGATCTTGTCGGTCTTGCAGGCCAGGGGCGCCAGCCCCTTGACCTTCTGCGCGTCCGCCACGAGCACCTCCCAGCCGTGCGCGGTCAGCTCGTCATGCACGAACCTCGCGCCGTTCATCGACTCAACCACCCCGCGGACCGGCTCCCTATATACCGCCACCTGCCGCGCCAGGCCATGCAGGCCGTCGCGATCCGGGGTCGCCGTGAAGCGGTCGATCAGCTCCCCCTGATCGGAGATCACACACACCTCAACTCGCTTGCGGCCCAGATCCAAACCAACGTGCAGCACGAACTCCTCCTCTCCCCGGCACCATGACAGGCAGGATCGATCCAGCCCACCGCGTACCGTGACCGATGGTCGGTTCTCTGTTTCGAACGGCTCGGCCGCGCGGGTTACAGCCGCGCGCGCCTCACCTATGCTGTTCGCTACGGAGGGCCGACCTCCTCTCGGCGGCTACGCCCCCTCGGGGGCCGGCCTTCATCGCATTCCAGACCGGGAGCGAGGTCGGCGTCGGCGAGGGTGGCTGCTCGCCCACGCGAGCGAGAGCGAGGTGCGCTTGCAGTTCGTCGCGGATCAGGCCGGGAGCAAGCACACCGGCGACTCTCGCAATCGCGGCAGGGGGGTATCTATCTAACTCAGGTAGCCTACGAATGTGCCGCAGACCGGCAAGGACTACCCGGGCTCGTACGCGGAGCTGCTGACGTGGTTCCCCGACGAGGCTGCCTGCCTCGACTACCTTGAGTGGCTGCGCTGGCCGGACGGGTTCCGCTGCCCGCGGTGCGTTGGGCGAGCTGGGTGGCGGTTGAGGAGCGGTCGTTGGGAGTGTTCGGTCTGCGGGCGGCAGGTTTCGGTCACGGCGGGGACGATCTTCCACCGCACTCGGACGCCGCTGCGGTTGTGGTTCGGGGCGGCGTGGGCGATGACCAGCCAGAAGCACGGTGTCTCCGCGCTGGGGATCCAGCGGTCGCTGGGGCTCGGCTCCTACCAGACGGCGTGGGCGATGCTGCACCGCTACCGCAGGGCGATGGTCCGTCCCGGCCGTGAGCGCCTCGCCGGCTGGGTCGAGGTCGACGAGGCATACCTGGGCGGGGTTGAAGGCGGGGTGTTTGGCCGGCAGACCGACACGAAGGCGATGGTGGCGATCGCCGTCGAGATCAAGAACCCCAAGGGTTTTGGGCGGATTCGACTGCAACGCGTCGACGACGTCTCCAAGGACAGCTTGATCCCGTTCATCGAAAGCGCGGTCGAGCCGGGTGCGACTGTCCACACCGACGGGTGGCAGGCCTATTGGACCGTGCCCGACCACGGCTACGAGCACGAGCGGACCATCATGCGCGCCCAACACGATCCCGCTCACGTGGTCATGCCGGGCGTTCATCGCGTCGCGAGCCTGCTCAAGCGCTGGCTGCTTGGCACCCACCAGGGGTCCGTCGGACCCGAGCACCTCGACGCGCACCTCAACGAGTTCACGTTCCGCTTCAACCGACGCGGGTCCCGGCGTCGTGGCTTGCTCTTCTACCGACTGCTCGAGCAAGCCATCCTCGCCGACCCCATCACCTACCGAAGCCTGATCGTCAACCCGCGCCCCGGACGCCCACGACCAAAGCTGCCAATCCGCTCCCGGGCACGCCCGCCCGTCGAGAGGCCGTGGCGCGACCCAACCTGACTCAAATAGATACCCCCCTTCGCGGCAAAGGAGGTCCGCAGACCGGTCGCTCATCACGCCGGGGTGGCCGGCGAGCCGACCGGTTGCGCAATTGGCGACGAGCAGGTCGATCGCCGCTCTGGTTGCTCAGCCCTCCTTTCAGAATGGCACGGGCATCCTTGATCGTCGCTGGCGTTCGCGGAGTAGCGCGGGGCGGCCGGTAGGCTGCGTCTCATGCCGGACGCCCCGGCCCGCCCCGTGCCGTTCACGGCCCCGACCGCGCCTGCGACGCTTGAGGGCCTCGGCGCGCGGCTGCGCGCGACGCGCTGGCCGGACGCGCCCGAGGACGCCGGGTGGTCGCTCGGGACCGACCTCGCCTACCTCCGTGAGCTCGTCGGCTACTGGGCGGACGAGTTCGACTGGCCGGCGCAGGAAACGGCGCTCGGGCAGTTCCCGCGCTTCCGCGTCGCGGTCGGCGGCCTCGGGATCCACTTCGTGCATGTCCGGGCCACCGCGCCGGCAGGCCCCGTTCTGCCGCTGATTCTCAGTCACGGCTGGCCAGATTCGTTCTGGCGCTACACGAAGGTGATCCCACTCCTGACGGACCCCGACGCGCACGGCGCCGACCCCGCCGACGCGTTCGACGTGGTCGTGCCCGATATGCCGGGCTACGGGTACTCCGACCGTCCGACCGGGTCGCCCCTGGACTCGATCGCCGTCGCCGGCCTGTGGGCCGAGCTAATGGGCGTCCTCGGCTACACCCGGTTCGGCGCGGCGGGCGGAGACATCGGCGGCCAGGTGAGCCGCTACCTCGCCCTGGACTACCCCGAGCGGGTCGTGGCGGTCCACCGCACCGACGCGGGCGTGTCCCTCTTTACCGGCGACCCGGCGGACCTCTCGCCAGACGAGCGCGCGTCGATCGAGGCCGCCGCGGCCTGGGGCGCGACCGAGGGTGCCTACGCCGCGATACACCGCACGAAGCCCCAGACCGCGGCGTTCGGGCTCACCGACTCGCCGGCCGGGCTCGCTGCGTGGATCGTCGAGAAACTCCGGGCGTGGAGCGACTGCGACGGCGACGTCGAACGAAGCTTCACGAAAGACGAGATCCTCACGAACGTCACGCTCTACTGGCTCACGGGGACGATCGCCTCCTCGATGCGCATGTACCACGCGAACGCCGCGATTCCGCCCGCGCAGCTCGCCCGCCGGGTCGAGGTACCGTCCGGCTTCTCGCTCTTCCCCGGCGACATCGGCCGCCCACCGCGGGCGTGGCTCGAGCGCACGGCGAACGTCGTGCGCTTAACCGAGCCCGCGCGCGGCGGACATTTCGCGCCGTTCGAGGAACCCCAGCTTTACGCGGAGGAGCTGCGCGCGTTCTTCCGCCCCTACCGGTCGGCAGTCACGAACTAAGCACGCCAGTCGCGACGATTGCATTCGCGTTTCGCATGGCCTCCGAGCTCACGATCGCATCGGCGACCACGCGCTGCTCCGGCTTCGCCGGCGCGCGCGAGTCCTTTGCCTATAGGTCATCCTGGTTGTTGCCTCGACCGCCGCCGGGAGAGGGCTCTGCTTTGCCTGCCCCCCGTTGTGGAGGGCCGTTCGTGGACCAGCCCCTCTCGGCGGTGGTGAGGTGCCGCAAGCGGCAACAGGACGTAGCCCCGTGTCGAGGGCCTGTCTATAGGCATCCGCAACGGTACCTCTCGGTCGGGGCGTTGTGAAGACCCTTGACCAAGATGGAGTTGAAGTGATGAGAAGTACCTATGCGGGCGTCGATTGGGCGTCCGAGAAGCACGACGTGGTGATCGCTGATGAGACGGGCGAGGAGATCCTGGCCGCGACGTTCGCGCACGACGAGGCCGGGGTGCGGGGCTTGTGCCGCACGCTCGTGCGTCACGGGGTCACGCTGGTCGCGATCGAGCGGCCCGACGGGCTTTTGGTCGAGCGGCTGCTGGACGCGGGGCTGCGGATCCTTCCGTTGCATCCCAACCAGGTTGCGGCGACTCGTGATCGGTTCAGGGCCTCGGGCGGGAAGTCCGATCGGTTCGACGCGTTCGTGTTGTGCGAGCTGGCGCGGACCGATCACCACCGCTTCCGGGTGCTCGAGCCCGATTCGGATCAGACCAAGGCGCTCAGAGCGCTGACCCGGGCACGTGAGGATCTGGTGGGCACCAGGACCGCGCTGGTCAACCAGCTGCGCGCTGAGCTGGCGGGTTTCTGGCCCGGTCCGCTGGGGCTGTTCACCAGCCTGCACAGTCAGATCTCACTCGCGTTCCTCGAGCGCTACCCCGGCCCCGCGGACGCGCGCGGTCTGGGCGAGCAGCGCCTTCAGGCGTTCCTGGCGCGCCAGCGATACTCCGGTGGCCAGAAGCCCGCGCGGCTTTTAGCCAAGCTCCGCCGCGCTCCCGAGGCCCGGGTCGGCGAGCTCGAGCTCCGCGTCCGCCGCGCGCTGGTCCTGAGCCTGGTGGCGACGATCAAGACGCTCAACGAGCAGATCAAGCAGCTCGACCGGCAGATCGCGACCGCCATCCGCGAGCACCCCGACGGTCCGATCTTCCTCTCGTTGTTCAAGAAGCCAAACAGCGTGATCACGGCCGCGGAACTGTTGGCGGAGATCGGCGACTGCCGCGGGCGCTACCCCACCCGCGACACCCTCGCCGCCGACGCCGGCCAGGCCGCCGTCGCGGTCGAGTCCGGCAAACGCAAGGCAGCCTGCTTCCGTTGGGCCTGCAACAAGCGCCTGCGCCAGGCGTTCGTCACGCTCGCGGACACCAGCCGCCACCATAACCCGTGGGCGCACGACCTGTACGCCGCCGCCCTCGCCCGCGGGCACGACCATCCACGCGCGATCCGCACCGTCGGCCGCGGCTGGTGCCGAATCGTGTGGCGCTGTTGGCAAGACCGCGTCCCGTATGACCCGGCCCGCCACCGCGCGCTGCAACGCCACGTCACTGTCACTATCCCCACCTCGTCGGGCCCCCGGCCCGACACAGCCGCCACCCAGCGGATGGCCGGCGCCGCCGTCACCCAACGGGCGGCCCGCAGGGCCGAGCGCAACGCGCTTGACGGCAAGCCGACATCCGCTATCGCACTCGGGGGTTGACACAGGACGTCCACGAACTCGCTACTGGCGAATTGCGGGAGCTGACAGAGTACCTTAAATGCGTGACGGGTGCCGTCAGAGCGACGGCGTAGGTTCCCTCAAGTCCTGCAAGACCACGAAGGAGGCCTACGCCGTGAGACGTACGGTACCGCCGTCGGCGGAGATACAAGCGAGCATCGACAAGCTGCTCGCGAACGGGCTGGTCGAGGATCCGCAGAAGATGCTGTCCGAGCTCGCCCGGCTCGGCGCCCGGCTGATCATCCAGCGGGCGGTCGAGGATGAGTTCGACCAGTGGCTTGGCCGCGCTCGCTACGAGCGCCGGCCCGAGGCGGGGCCGGCGAAGCGCAACGGATTCCGTCCCCGGCATCTGCAGACAGGGGAGGGTGAGCTGCGGATCGAGGTCCCGCAGGTCCGCGAGACGGCGATCCCGTTCGTCTCCAAGCTGTTCCCGAAGTGGCACTGCAAGCGGTTGTTGCGGACGGACCCGCTGAAGGCGCTGGTGATCGGCGCGTTCGTTCGTGGCCTGTCGATGCGCGACGTCGAGTCGCTGTGCGAAGAGGCCGGGCTCGGCCGCACCTCGAAGTCGACAGTCGCGACGATCTGCGCGGAGCTGCGCGAGCGGTTTGAGGCGTTCTGTCGCCGCTCGCTCTACGACATCAACCTCGTGGTGCTGTTCCTCGACGCGATCTATCTGCCGGTCCGTCCCAGCGGCCCGAAGGAGGGCGTGATCTGCGCCTGGGGAATCGACGAGAACGGCCACCGGGCGCTGGTTTCGGTGCGGTTGGGAGCGCGGGAGGCCAAAGAGGACTGGCTCGAGCTCGGCCGTGATCTGATCAGCCGCGGGCTCGCCGCCCCTAGGCTGGTGGTGGCCGACGGTGCGCCCGGGCTGATCAGCGCGGTCGAGGAGATCTGGCCGCGCGCCGATCGCCAGCATTGCGCCGTTCACCGGCTGCGCAACCTGCTGGCGAAGCTCCCGAAGTCAGAGCAGGACCGGATCCGGTTTAACTACTGGAGCGCGCTCACTGTTGAGCGCCGTTGAATTTGGGCATGCTGGCGCGGCTCTGCATGGTGGCGGGAGGGGGGAACGAAAGAACGAAAGAAGTCGTTCGAGCCGTTGGTGTTGGGATGGGCGCCCCCTCCCCGGACTTGCAGTGTGGTAGCGCCGGCGGCGGGTCTGTCAAGGTCGCTTCGCTCCCTTCCCTCGCTGCGCTCGGTGACAGCCCTTGCCGTCCGGCGCGATTTTGCGGCTGTGTCCGGGGAGGGGGTGGCGTGGTTAGGCCGCCGGTGGTGTGGCGGTCCAGAGCTCGGCGGGCCGCCCGGCGGTGGGGATCTGGTGGCGGGTCGCGCGGCCGGCGAGCTGGAGCGCGTGGAGCGCGCGCTGAATGTCCGCCGCGGGGCGGTTGTGCTGCAGGGTGTTGCTGATCTGGCTGCGGCTCAGCCCGGCTGGATGGTGTTGCAGGGCGGCGTGGATGTGTTCGGCGAGCGGGTCGCCGGTGGCGCCTTGCAGCGCCCAGGTGGCCGAGCGGGCGGCGTAGTCCCAGAGCGCGAGCGCGGCTTTGAGGTGCTCGGTCTTGATCGTGCTCTCGCTGTCGGCGAGGGCGTAGATGAGCGCGAGGCGGATCGTGTGTGCTTCTGCGCGGGCGCAGAGCGCGCCGGCGATCCCGGCGGGCTGGGCGGTCGCGAGCTGGGTGTAGGCGTGGCGCCACAGCTCGCGGGCTTGTTCGTCTAGGCGTAGGCGCCCGGCGGTGTGGGCGTGTTGGATCGCGCCTGCGAGCATCCGGGTCAGGCCGGTGCCGTGGAGCGGGTCGCTGTTGCCGCCTTCGGGGAGCAGGCGGGTGCGGCGGCAGGCGCAGAGTAGGAACCGGTTGGCCAGCCCATTGGCGAGCTCGACCTGCGTGAGGTGGTGACGCAGCTCGGCCTGGGTGATGTGCCCGATCAGCGCGATATGCGCTTCGGTCGAGCGGGCCGGGGCGGTGCGGGTCAACAACTGCAAGGGCCGGCCATCCCAGGCTGAGCGAAGGGTTGGCGAGAGCGTCGAGATCTCACGGCCGGCGCTTTTGAGGACGCTGACGAACTCCGGCTCGAGCGCTAACAGCCGCCGATCGCCAGCGCCGGGATCGCTGCCGGCGGGGTCGCGCACCGCCCACACCAACCCCTCGCCGCTCGAGAGTCCGGTGAGGATCCGCGCTGCGAGCGTCGGGTCGGCCTCGCAGATCAGCCGGCGCACGTGATCCCATGCTGTCCCTTTCCGTGCGCGCGAGGATTCACCAACCAAGAGCAGGAACTCGTGCGGATGGTGGCGGGTCGCCTCGATCTCGAAGTACGCGCCGCGGCCGACCGCGGTGGCGAACGCGATCAGTAGCTGGGTGAGGATCGCGATCGGGTCGGCCTCGGTCTCGGGCTCCACTCTTCTGACGATTTCGCCGATCAGACCGTGGTAGGCGACCGGGCCAGGCGGCGCCGGCCAGCCCGGCGGTGCGGCCAACAGCACCGGGCACGATGGCGGATCCTGATCGAGCAGGCGCTCGGCGGCCAGCGTCATTCGTTGGCGGCCTCGGCGACCGCGACGCGGACCGCGGACTGATCGACGATCGCCTTCTTTGAGGCGAACGCGGCGATCAGCGACGCGACGGCGAGGTTGTTGATCAGCCGGGGCAGGCCGCGGGAAGCGTCGTGGATCAGCCCGACCGCGTCGTCTGAGAACAGCGTGTCGGAGCGGCCGGCGAGCGCGAGGTGGTGCTGCACATAGCTGTGGGTTTCCTTCGCGTCCAGGCCGGCGATCGCGTAGCGCACCGCGATCCGCTGATCCAGCGCGGTGAACGCGCCCCGTCTGAGCCGGTGACGCAGCATCGGCTGGCCGAGCAACAAAAGACAGAACGGGGCGGTCTGGTCCATCCCGATGTTCGACAAACAGCGGATGCCCTCCAGGCTCTCAGCGTCGAGAAGATG
Organism: uncultured Solirubrobacterales bacterium; assembly: GCA_963709205.1. Classification (GTDB taxonomy): domain Bacteria; phylum Actinomycetota; class Thermoleophilia; order Solirubrobacterales; family Solirubrobacteraceae; genus Palsa-465. The sequence goes on along the minus strand of CAVPVP010000006.1, from coordinate 3,895 downwards.
AGCCTCATCAATGATGAGGACCACCTGCTTGCCCCGCTCGGCCGACTCGGCAGCGAGCAGCTCCTGGGCTTGGGGGATCAGCGCGGCGTGATGAAACCGCGGAGTGCCGCCCAACGTGGTGATGATCAGCCCGTAGATCCCACGCAACCCCACCCCGGGCGTGCCGAGGTAGATGATCGTGTGCCGGGATGCGTCCAGTCCGGCGACCGCGGCACGGGCAGCGACCGTCTTTCCCGCGCCACACTCGCCGGAGATCACGCCGATCGCCTGCTCAGCGATGCACCACTGGATCCGGGCGACCGCCTCCGCGTGCGCGCCGTGCGCGTGCAGCATCCCCGGCGCCAGATCCTTCCCGAACGGCATCCGCGAGAACCCGTAATGCGACTGCAGCCTCTCGATACTCACTGTCCCTCCTCATCCCGCTGGGTGGTGTCACGATCCTCGCCGTCGCCGTCGCCGTCGCCGTCGCCGTCGCCGTCGCCGTCGCCGTCGTTGTTGGTGAGGCGTGCGTAGTCGATCCGGTGCCCACCGAGCTCGGCGTCGCGTTTGTCGGCCAGGAGCTTGAGGTAATCGATCCCGGTGCCCGTCGCCGGCGGCGGCAGCTCGCGCTGCGCTTGAGGGTGGGTGTGCCGGCCGATCACCAATGGGACCGCGGTCCCGAACGGCCGGTGCTGGTAGCGAACCTCGATCCGGGTGAGATCGAACGGGTCGAAGACCAGCTCGACCTTGCGGCCCACGAGCGCGGGGTCGACCTCGTATTGGTTGCCGTGCAAGGACACGGTCGCGGTCTTCGTGACCGCTCGCTCCTGCGACCACAGGAACGCCTCGCGCAGCAGTGCCGGGGTCGGGAGCTTCGGTGCGCCGGCGGCTTGGAACCGGGCAAGCGGCGTGGCGTTCGTCTCGGAGTGCACGCGACGGTGGTAGACGACCTCAAGCCAGGCGGAGAACAGGCGGTTCAGCTCCGCGAGCTCGATACCGTCGTCGATCTCGACCAGGAACTGATCGCGGACGGTCTTGAAAAACCTCTCGATCTTCCCCTTCGTCGTCGCCGCCCGCGGGCTCGCGTGAACCAGTTTCATGCCCAACACCGCGCACGCTCTGAGCAGTTGCGAGGACACGAACGCCGAGCCCCGGTCGACCAGGATCGCCTCGGGAACCCCGCGGCTCATCAGCCCTGAGCGCAGCGCGGCCTCCAGGCGGAACACGTCCTCGCCGGTCCCCCAGCGCCAGCCGACCAACAACCTGCTGTGATCGTCGATGAACGCCAAAAGGACCGCCCGACGCGCCGAGCTGCCGGCCAGCTTGGGGCCGTGCAAGCCATCCCCCGTCCACAGCTGGTTGCGCACCTCGGCCTCGAAGCGGCCATAGACCTTCCCCGTCGGCGTCCGGCCGTCCCCACGAACGTTGAGCCCCTGACGAGCGAAGTGGGTCTGCAACGTCCGCAACCCCGGCACCGAACCGTCGCCGACTGTGGTGAGCATGATCTCGCGGACCTGCGCCGCGGTCCGTTCCGGCCGCTCCCGCTTCAACTGGAACGCGAGCTCGAGTAGGCCGGCCGGGGAACGCAGCGGGGTCACGCGCGGCTGGGGAACAAGCGCCTCGAACCCGCCATGACGGTACGCGCGGATCCACCGTCCCAGCGTCGTGCGGCTGACCCTGACCAGCCGACCGTCCGGCCCCAAGTGGTCCCGGTCGGCGAGCGCACCGAGCAGCCGGCCGCGCTGCGCCTTCGACAGTACGGGGTCGGCCGCATCCCTGACGAGCGCGTAGCGGAACAGGCCGATCTCCCGACGACGCTCCTGACTGGCTCTTCTGGCGCTCCCTGACACGAGCGCCCGACCTTCTCAGCTCACCACACTCCTGTCGCGAGGGAACTCGTGTTGGACAACAGCATCCCGGCCGACAACCTGGACGCGACCCGCCACGGATCCGCCGGCCCGAACCGCAACACCCACGCCCGACCAGCAACCGCGATCGCCTCCAACGCATCCGCGACGCCGCCCCCGGCCGGTGCGATCGGCCCGAGCTCCGGATCCAGCACGACCGCCAACCGCGTGAAGTGCGCCCTCACCAGCTCGGCGCGCCGGACGAAACGACGCAGCCAGCCACGAACCGTGTCCGCACACGCCCCCAACCGGGCCGCGATCCGCCGATACCCCTCGCCAGCGACGCTCGCCTCAATCGCCGCCCCGATCACTGACACCCCATCCCGCCGACGCAAGAGCACGATCTCCGACAGCAACACGTGCGTGCCCGCGCACGCGCGGCACCGCGCCCGCCGCGGCCGCAACAGCCGATCCCCCGACCGGCAACGCACAACCCGCTCCCGAGCATGCCCCCACGGCCCCAGAACGCCCCGACACGACGGACACCCCAACAGACCGCCGACCAGCTCAGCCTCCACCAACGCCACCTCGGCACATACCATCAACATCGGGTGCCACCTCCGGCATCCAAGAGAGCCCTCCCGACGACCGATCAAGCTGACGGGAGGGCTCTCGCGCGTTCACGAACGCGCGAAGCGTGCCAAGCCCAGCACCACGATCAACGGCACCCGCACCCCCGCCCGCGACCAAATTCAGCGGCGCTCAACACAAATTTGTCAACAGACCAACGCCCACCCGCCACTCACTCCCCAGGAGGTGACCGCCGCATAGACTGAACCACCGGGAACCTAAGCTCGCCGCGAATTTACAGCGGTGAATGGACGCGACCTGAGTACCTCGTTCACACCTGCTTCCTTGAGATCGCGGTACCTCAGGCGGCTGCCGACCTGGTCGATGTCGCGGCAACGGCGGCGCTCGGCTTTCGCTCGGCCGGGCGGTCGCCGGCCGAGGCGGCGGCGCGTCAGGACGCGTTCTGGGCGATGCACGACGCGCTTGTTCGCCGACCAGGGCCGGCTTGAGGGCCCGCACGTGTGGACACGCGCCGAGCGCCTGGGTCTGGACGTCGAGCGCTTCGAGGCCGACAGACGCTCGGACGCGGTGCGTGACCGCGTCCGAGACGACTTCCGGTGTGGGTGAAGGCGGGGGTGGCGACGACGCCGACGCTCTTCGCGGCGGGCGAGCGGCACACAAGCCCGCGCGACCTCTCCGCTCTCGAGCGCCTGATTCAGCGGCCCTCGTAGGCCAGCTCGCCGGCCCGCGCCGTCGCCGCGGCTGCGCGCTTCTCGGACTGCACGACCACCGCGGCGACCACGATCGCGGCGGCGACCAGGCCGGCGGCGATCAGGAACGCCAGGTGGTACCCGCTGGTCAGCGCCTGCGCTTGCGGCGTGCCGGCGTGCGCCAGGTGGTTGCTGCGCGAGGCGGACACCGTCGCCAGGACCGCCAGGCCCAGCGCCCCGCCGACCTGCGCGGCGGTGTTGACCAGGCCCGAGGCCAGGCCGGCGTCGCTCGGCGTCGCGCCCGACATCGCCAGCCCCATCAGGGCGGGGAAGCAGAGGCCCACGCCGGTGCCGGTCAGCAGCAGCGCCGGCAGAACGTCGCGCACGTAGGAGCCGTCGACCGGCGTCTGGGCGAACAGCACCATGCCGGCGACCATCAGGCCCAGCCCCGGGAACTGCATCGTGCGGGCGCCGAACCGCTGGATCAGCTTCTCCGAGTAGCGCAGCGACAGAGTGCCCATCACAATCGTCACCGGCAGGAACGCCAGGCCGATCTGCAACGCGTCGTAGCCGAGCACCCGCTGCAGGTAGAGCGAGCCGAGGAAGAACATCCCGAACATCCCGGCCACGGTCAGCACCTGAATGAGGTTCGCGCCGGTCACGTTGCGCGAGCGGAAGATCCGTAGCGGCATCAGCGGCGTGGCGGCCTTCACCTCGCGGGCAACGAATGCGGCCAGCAGGGCGATCGAGACGGCGCCGAGGATGAGCGTCGTCGACGCGCCCCAGCCG
>CAVPVP010000005.1:0-131736 GCA_963709205.1 uncultured Solirubrobacterales bacterium | reverse complement strand
CTTCCTGTCCCTCGCCGTCGACGATGCGGCCCGAGGCAGACGCACGTTGCGGTACGGCGCGCGCTCCGAACACCAAGACGTCGAGACCGCCAGCAGCGAGTAGAACCAGCCGCGGGTCTGGTCGAGTCGCCTCGCAGATGAAGTCGGCGGGGAAGTGGTCCTCTGAACAGCGCCGTGCCCTCCTGCGGGAAGTGGTACTGGGGCGAACGGCATCGAACCCGAGTCGAACCACACGCCGATCACCTCGGGCACGCGACGCATCGGCTCCCCGCAGTCGACGCACGGGAACGTCGCGGCGTCGACGTACGGCCGATGCGGGTCGGTGAGCTCGGTCCCGGCGAGCTCGTTGAGCTCCGCGAGCGAGCCGATCGCCCGAGCATGCCCGGACTGCACCGCCACACCGGCAGCGGCGTACCCCAGTAGCGCTCGCGCGAGAGCGCCCAGTCGACGTTGTGCTCGAGCCAGTTCCCGAACCGACCGTGCTTGACGTGCTCGGGCGCCCAGTTGACCGTCTCGTTCGCGGCAAGCAGGCGGTCCTTCACCTCGCTCGTGGCGATCTACCAAGACGGCTTGGCGTAGTACAGCAGCGGCGTGTCGCACCGCCAGCAGCTTCTCGTAGAGCAGGCCTCTGTCGTGGATCGTCTTGAGCGCCCACCAGACCGACTCGATGTACCGCGTTGTCCAGCGTGCGATGTACGGATGCTCGAGGTCTACCCAGTAGGCCCATGCGCTCGGTCATCGCGTTCCAGTCGCTCCACATAGCGAAAGACGCTTTCCCGGCAGCGGCGGATAAATTCCGCGATGCCGACTTCGGCCTCGAGCCGGCTCTTGTCCAAGATGGTACCGATCTCTTTGACCTGATGTAAAATTCGACGGGCAGCCCGTGCGTATCCCAGCCCGCTTTGCGGCGCACGAACTTCCACGCATCGTCCAAAAACGCGGATAGAGATCTTTGAACGTGCGCGCGAGCACGTGATGGACGCCGGGCCTGCCGTTGGCGGTGGGCGGGCCTTCGTAGAACCCCCACCGGGGCGCGTCGCGCCGCCGGCGGACGGACTCGACGAACACCTCCCGCTCTCGCCAGCGCTCGAGCACGCTCCGCTCGAGCTCGGGGAACGAGACTCGAGGATCGACGGGACGATATCGCTCGGGCATCGCGCCCGATTTTAGGAAGGGGATGCCCGCTAACGCGCCGTGACAGCGGGGAGCGGGCGCGCTGATGCGAGTGCGCGACCGGCGTCTGCGTCGTCGAGTCTGCCGAGCAGCAGGTCGCGTGCGGCCGATGGCGTGGTGCCGAGCCGGCGGACCGTGCTCGCTCCGGTATCGGGCACCGCGCCGCGGAAATCGAAGATCGTGGCGCGATTGGTGACCGAGCGGACCGCGTACACGAGCCGTCCGAGCGCGTCGAGCGAGATGCTCGGCCGGCGGGCACGACGGCTCTGGGGTCGAGCGCGGGGAGGGCGCGGGCCAGCGCGTCGGGGTGATCGCGGTCGACAGCAACAGGGTGCGAACCCCGGCCCGCCGCAGCATCAGCTCGAGCGACTGCGCGTACAGGCCGTCGAGTTCGAGCGGCGCCGACGCGTCCAGCACGAGCACGCCGGTGTTGCGGGTCGCCGCGGGGCCAGGCGCTTGATCGCCGACAGCCAGCCGGTCGCGTAGCGCCACGCGAACTCGTACTCGGGGGTGTTGGCGGCGACGGCCTCGTCGGCGTGGGCCGACACTGCCTCGAGCAGCACCTCCTCGATCGTCCGTTCGACCGAGCGGAGCGCGAGGCTCTCCTCGAGCAGGCCGTTTGCCTTGTCCTCGTCGAAGGTGGCGAACGCCGCGGCCAGGCGCGACCCGGACGACGGCCCTTCTCCGCGTTGCCGGGCGAGCGCGATCGCGCTCGAGACGTTGTGAGTCTCGGCGAGAGTGACGCGCAGCGACTCGATCTCTCCCAGGCCGTACTGGCGGTGACCGCCGGGCGTGCGGCGCGGTCGTGGGAAGCCGTAACGGCGTTCCCAGCTCCGCAGGGTGTTGGGGCTGACGCCGAGCATGACCGCCGCGGCGTTAGTGCGAATTCCGTTCATCAGAGTGAGTTATCGAGGTCGGCGGCCGATGGTGCAAGTGCCGCAACGGGACGTGCAAGCTTTCGCGAAAAGTGACGATACGCGGGGAGTTTGCATAACGCCCGGGGGGCGGCCGTAATCACCTTGGGCGGCGGTCGCGATCACCTTGGGAGGCGGTCGCGATCGCGCCCAGCCGGCTCACTCGAGTACGAGCAGAGCGGCTTGCGGCGGGCCGCAGCCGGCGATGCGAGCGGTCAGACGAATGCCGAAGGTGTTGGCCGGGCGGACGGTCGTGGTGCGAACGGCGCCGTCGCCGCGCGCGGCCCAGGCGACCGCGACCGACAGGCTCTCGCCGCGCTTCTCCTCGGCGTCGGCAGGCATCAGCAGCTGGGTGACGTGGCGGTTGACGGCGTCCGGCTCACTGGTGTCGAGCAGGCGCTCGGCTCCGCGAGAGACCGCGCATACCGACAGCACGCGATCCAGCACGAGGAAGGCGTCGCCCGCGCGCGGGGCGATGTCCTCGGCGGCCTCGAGGAGCAGCCCAAGCCCGCACTCGCCGCACACCCGCGAGTCCGGGGGGGCGTGCTTGCTCGACGTCGAGGGGCGGTTTCCCGCAGTGGCTACAGAACGCGACACTCGGAATTACGGGCTCGAGCTCGGCCGGTGCGACGAGTCGAAGTGCGGGGCGTCCGTTCGTCGAGGATCTATCGAGCATCGAAATCGGGCAGAATGCCTACTGCGAGCTTCGGGAGGCGCTCCGTAACTGCAGCCGTGCCCCAGCGGCTGCGGCCGAAGCTGAGGGAGTAGTCGCGACGTGGTCGGACTCGAGCAGGTCGAGGAGGGTGCGCTGGGCTTCGCCTGCGCCGGAGAGCAGGAAAGTGGTTCCGGTGACGCGCGTCCTGGGGCGCTCGGCACCGCGCCGGTGAATCGCCACCGGCATCGCGCCCACCGAGAGGCGGATCGCGTACGCCCACCGGGCGACGGTATCGTCGTCGAGGTGGCTGCCGGCCACGACCACCAGGTTCGGCCGGTGGACGTTCGCGGCGTCGCCGATGCCGGCCACGCCGCGCGCGGACAGGCTGAGGACCTTGATTCCGGCGCGCACGCAGAACAACTCGAGCGCGCGGATGTAGGGGGCGTCGCGGTCGAGTTCGTCCCGCGAGGCGTCGCCGACGACGATCGATACCTCGCGCACCGGGGGCGGCGTCAGCCGGATGGCGCGACGGAGCCAGTCGGTGGCCCAGTGGGCCGCGAACGCCCACGCCGCCAACTAGACCGAGTAGCGCCGGGAGATCTCGTCGAGCGTGGGGAGCAGCACCTCCTCGACGGAACGTTCCACGGAGCGGAGGGCGAGCGCCGCCTCGATCGCGGAATCGGCCCGCTCGCGGTCGTAGGACACGAGGGCGCCGACGAGCGAGTTCGCGTCCGCGGCCAGGCCTTCGCGCGCGCGAGAGATCGCCGAGGAGATCGACAGACCCTCCTGGAGGGCGTCCCTCAGCGCGGCGACTTCGCCGTGCGTGAAAAGTCGGTGCTTACCAGGCGATCGCTGTGGTTTGGGGAACCCAAACCGTCGCACCCCAAACCTCCAATTTTTGGAGGTTGGTATCCACGCGCGCATCGCCCCCGCTCATGCGCACGAGGAGCGAGGGGGAGGCCGATGGCCTATCGCACCGGTTGAGTTCGGTTAGGCTCCCCGCCGGTAGCTGGGTACTTCGCGCTACCTTGACGGGAATGGTCGGCCAGGCAGGACCGGCAGCGTGTCTTCGCGGCCGCCTGTCGGCGTGCCGCCGCATGCCTGACGATCGTCATCCTGGTCGCCTGTGTTGCCCGCCATGACGGTTTGGGCACCGCAAATAAAACCACCGATCTCACCGTAATCCTGGCCGCGGCCGCCATCGTTGCTGGGTCTCGGTGCAGTTGCGGGGATCGGGACGGTCTTGAGTCTCCGCGTCCTTCATCGTCTTCGCGCTTGCCGGCGTTTTCCTAGGGCCGCGATCAGCGGCTGCGGCGGCGTGCATTTGGAGTTGCACCGCCGCTTTCAGGTCAGGCACGCCACCGCGCGCAGTGATCCTCAACAATCTGCCCGCGAGCGCTGCCCGCGATTGTGGCGGCGTCTTGCGAGCGAGGCGATCTCGCAGGGCCCTGGAGAACAGCCTCCGCTTCTACCTTGCGGTAGCAGTCGCGGGATCTCGTTGGCATCACCGTCAGCTTCGCGCTGTTCGCCACGCTCCGGCGGCCGTCTCAGAGCTCGAGCAGTTCGGCCTTAGGACCTTCCTCGAGGATCTGCCAAACACGGCGCTCAACGTCCTTCTCGTGGTTGCGGGCGCCGGCATACCCGGTCAAGCTCGGTGCCGAGGATTGCGTTTGCGCTTTCTGCGGTCTTCACGTACTCCTACATGGCACACCTGCTCGACCGGCTCCGACAGCGGGCCGAGCAGTACGTGTCGCTGTCCTGGGGCGTCCTCTCGCCGGCCCGCCGCGTGCACTCGACGGCTCCGCGGCCCACGGCGGCACGCCATGCCGCGGCGGTGGCCCGGTTCGCGGCGGGACATGGCCGAGCAGGTCGGAATGAGCGAGCACGACCAGGAGCTTGCGCACACCGCCGGACTGCTGCACCAGATCGGGAACTTCGCGCTGTCGGACCGGGTCGCCGAGCGCGGCCGGACCCTCACCGACGAGGGACTCAACGGCGATCCAGCAACATCCGGAGTCGGCGCGGACATGCTCCGCGACCTTGGGATGTACGGCCCGATCACCAGATCGATCCCACACCCACCACGAGCGGATCGACGGACGGGGATACCCGCGGGCTGACCGGGGACGAGATCCCCGCAGAGATCATGGCGGTCGCCAGGTGTACGACACGGACGCGGATGAGCTCGTCGAGGCGCTCCGCGGCGCGTCGCGGACACCCAGCTCGACGCCGACTACGTCGAGGTGCTGGCGGGGCTGCTCAGCTGGTGCAGGGTGTTGAGTATCGCCACGCCGATGCCGAGCTTCGACTCCGAGCTCGATATGGAGCGGCGGATCAAGGAAGCGCGCGCAGGCTGACGCTCGCTCGGTTGGCCGGCTTGATGTTGTTCGCCCCCACACAGCAGCACTCCACGCGCCGGCGCAGCCCGGCCGGCGGGCGATGCGCCGTCAGCACGGTTAGCTGACTAGGCGTTCCGGGGTGCGGGCTCTGGCCGGCGCGACGCTGCTGGAGCGTCTCCAGGAACTGCTCCATCTGCTCGACGCTGAACCGGCGCTGTCCGGGCGTCCGGTACGACTCGAGGTAGCCCATGTCGGCCCACCTGCGGATCGTGCCGAGGGAAGCCCCGATACATTGGCGGCTTGCGAAGTGGACAAACCCAGCGGGGACTGTTCCTCATTTGATCCAGATCCCCATTTCAGAGACATTTACGAGGAATGCCGCAGGTTGTGCAGCAATTGCACAACCTTCGATCAGAAGCGGAAGGACAACTGGTCCGTTGGGGGGACAACTGGTCCGTTCCGCGAGGAGTCTTGCGGATGTCCACGATGTGGCCCTGCCAGCCACGACGACTCAGGCTCTACCACCATCACGACGGTGCGCGGATAGCGTACCGCGAAACGGGGACAGGCTCCACCGCTTGCGCTGCTTCATTCGTTGGGGCTGTCGCACCGGAAATGGGAGCGGCTCGTCGGCGGTTGTCCTCCCGCTTTGGGTCGTTCTGCCCGACCTCCCGCTGCATGGAGATTCTGAGGACCGTCCCCGCCACCCCTACACCGCGGACTGGCTCGCGGAGGATGTCGCTGGTTGCTGCCGCGAGGTGGGCGTCTGGCCGCTGATTGCTGGGTCACGACATCGGCGCAGAGATCGCGCTGCGCGCGGTCGTGTCCGGCCGGGTCGAGCCGCCTCATGCCCCCCAACCGCCTGCACCGGCGCGACGAGTTCGCCGGCAAGCGGGCGGCGTGGCGCGCCATCTGCCGCGCCGCCGCGCTGCCGGGGTTGGACCGCGCGCTCGCGCGCGGCGCGACCCTGGTGTTCCGGCCTTCCATCGGCGAGCGCCTGTCGGCGCAGCACAATCCCGCCGCCCGCGACCTCGTCCGCCACGCCTTCGCCCTGACGTCCTGCAACGGCAACCGTGCCCGCTCCTGGGCGAAGTTCGCGCGGCGCTGGCCTGAGGAGCCCCAGCGCCAGCTGCTCGACGCCTACCCGCGGATCGACACTCCCGGTGCCGCCCCTGCCGGCCGACGATACCGGTGCATCCGCTGATCGGCGCCTACCAGGCGCTCGACCTGCTGCCCAACTGCCAGCTGCGGACGCTGCCGTGCGCAATTTCTTGGCCTACGACGACCCGGTGGGGGTGGCGCGGGAGCTCATCTCGTTCTTCGGGTGAGCGCCGGCGCCGGCCACCTGGGTCAGCGCCCCGACCGCGGACGTGAATAAGTCGCCAGACCCGACCCGTCCCGCCGGCGTTGGTTACATGAGCGCCTGAGAGGCGCTTATCTAACCCAAGCGGGACGAGGCGCGGGGCTTTGCTGCGTTTTGCACCGGACGGCGCATCGTGGGCGGTCGCGCGTGGCGTCGGGCGACCTGAGCGCCGGCCGCCGGGGATCAGCGCCGGCGCCGGGCCCGTCGATGCGCGCCGGCGGCCGCCGGGGGTCAGCGCCGGCGCCGGGCCGTCGACGCGCGCTGCCGGCCGCCGGGATCAGCGCCGGCGCCTGGCTGATGCGCTCGCGCAGGACGGGGTCGACGACCGCGCCGGCGCCGGCGGGGTGGCCGTCGATCGCCGCCAGCACCATCCCGACAGCGACCTCGACCACCACGCTTGAACCACGAGAAGCTCGTCAACGGTGGCGCGAGCAGCTTGGAGCACCGGGGTGGTCGTCGTAGCCGATCACCGACAGGTCGGCCGGGATCTTCAGCTCGAGCTCGCGGGCGGCCGCGTAGACGCCGTAGGCGATCGAGTCCGAGAGCAGTATGCTTGCACGCCCCCTGCCTCGGCGGTGAGCACGGTGCGGGCGACGTCGGTCGCCTCGTGTAGGGCGTAGGGCGCGCTCACGACGTTGACGTCGAGCCCGAGCCGGTCGGCCTCGAGCCGACGTACACCTCGGCCGGCCGGTCGTTGGTGGGCGAGCCCCGCGGGCCGCAGCACGGCGATCCGGCGGTGGCCGAGCGCGTGCAGGTGCTCGAGCGCGCACCGCACCCCAGACGGTTGCTTGAACAGCACCTCGCCGGCGGCCCCTCGGCCCGGAAGGGCGTCTCCGATCGACACAGCCGCCGAGGATTGGGATGTAAACCAGACCCTCATTTGAGACGGACTCCACCGGCGAGAGGATCAAGCCATCGACCTGCTGGTCTCGGAGTTGGGTGGCGAGCATGCGCTGGCGCACCGGGTCGGCGCCGGCGTCAAGGATCAGGGCGTAGCGGTCGTGGGCCAGCAGACTGCGGCCCGCCTCGGCCACGGAGGCGCTCGCCGCCCACAGATCCTCGAGTGATGGCCCGAGAGACCGATCATCCCAGTGCGGCCGCTGGCCAGTGCCCGGGCGATCGGATTGGCCTCATAGCCGAGTTCGTCGGCGACCCGCGGACCCGCTCCTGGGTCTCCTCGGACACCTGGATATGCGAGAATGTAGGAGACGGCTGCCGGTGAGTCCGCGACGTCGGCAACCTCCCGGATCGTGATGCGCTCGGCCGGAGGACTCACGCCGCAAGCGTAGACGGCCTGGGACGTGTCGCCTCGCCATAGATTGCACCAGCGACCGGGATAATCCGACTGGGTTATTGACAACCGCGTTTTTAACCGCTTCACTTAACCGGTTCATGAACCGGTTAAACGCCTGACGGGGCGCCCGTCGTCGACATCCACCAGCACGGTGGCCGAATCGCGATCGAGGCGCTTCGGGCTCGGGCCGAATCGCTGCGCCTGCGCGGCTGGAAGCTCCAGCTCGCCGGCGAGGGCGACTATGACCTCGATCCCCGCTCGCACGACGCCGAGAAGCGCGCCGCGCTGGCGCGCGCGGACGGCCTGGATCTGGCGCTCGTCACGCTCCAGTCGCTCTGGAATCGAGTTCGCCGGCGCCCGCCGAGGCGGTGAGCTGCTCGACGCCTACCACGAGGGGGCGCTCGAGCTGCCCGAGCCGTTCGGGGCGTGGGCGGCGGGTGCCTGACGCACGTCGATGCCGCGCGCTGTCCCGGGAGCTCGAGCGCGGGTTCGTGGGGCTCCAGTTGCCGGCGACGGCGCTGCTCGACGGCGCGGGCTACGGCCACGCGGCGCCGCTCCTCGAGGTGCTCGAGGACGCGGGGCTGCCGCTCATGATCCACCCCGGCCCGGCGGGGACGCCCACCAACCGGCCTGGTGGCCCGCGATGGTGCCCTACGTCCAGCAGATGCACCGCCGCGCGGAAGTTTGCCTTCCGGCGCCGGCATGCGGCTGCGCCACCCGCGGCTACGGGTCTGCTTCGCGATCCTGGCGGGCCTGGCGCCGCTGCACGGCGAGCGGTTCGCGGCCCGCGCCGATCCGCCGCGCGGTCGAGGCGGACACCGACGACCGCGGCGCCGGCCACTGCTGCGGCGTGATGGACCGCGGCGTCGTCGACCCCGACGTGTTCCTGGACGTGTCCCAGGAACGGATGCACCGTCCGGGTCGGCATCGACGCGCTCGTCAACGGATCTGACCGGCCATACGCCGACCCCGTGTCGCTCGACCTAAGCCCGGCGGCGCTGCACGCGATTCGCAGCGCAAACGCAATGCGTCTGCTCTACCCCAAGGAGGTGTTCGATGATGTGGCAATCGCTTCCCCCGCGTAATCTCGAGCACCCGCCCACAGGGGCTCGTCGATGCGCTCGCGAACGAGCTCATGGTGGCGAGCGCACGTGGCGTTCGAACGCGGGCAGCGCCACTACGTCTCGCTGCATCGGGATGCAGACGTGGACGTGTGGCTTTTGTGCCTGGCTGCCCGGAGACGACACCTGGCGGCACGACCACGACATCTCCTCTTCGGGCGCGGTCCGGGTCGTGCGGGGGGCGGTGCGCGGTTGATCCCCGGATCGGAGCCGGTCGTCCGCGTCGTCGCCGAGGTGGGGTCGTTCTCGTTCGGTCCCGAGCTACATCTGTCGCCTCGCCGGCGAGGACGAGCTGGCGGTGTCGATCCACGCGTACTCGCCGCCCCTGCTGGCGGCTCGGGCAGTACTCGATCGACGACGACGGGCGGACGCCCGCGCGTCGGTCAGCTACGGCGGACGAGCTGCGTCCGCTCGAGGGGAGCCTGGCTGCGCGAGCCGGGCCACGCATCTCCTCGAACGCCGATCCGCCAGCGCCCGTAGCTCCGCCAGCGCTCAACAGCTGGACGGGATGCGGGATGAACACCATCCGGGTAGTCGGGCATGCCGCAGGAGGCGCGCCTGCTCGAGCGCCTCGTCGACGAACGGCTCCGTCGCCACCACCGTGGCAGTGCCGCGCCGTTCGAGCTTGACGACGTCCGCGTAGGTCACCACGTGCACGACCCTCAATCGGCGAGGCCCTCGACCGCCAGGTCGCCCCGGTCGGCGATCCGGCGCACCATCGGACTCGCGGGCTTGGAGAAGATCTCCTTCGTCACCGGAAGCGACGGCTCCGCGCCGAACTCCTCGATCCGGTCGAGGAACTCGTCGCCGCGGCGCTTGGTGATGTCGAGCAGCGCGACCCGGGCTCCGCTCAGATCCGCCGGCCTCGGGGCGAGCGGCTCGGTCGCTCGCCGGCGCTCGTCGAAATGGGGCTCACGTACTCCACAGGGCTCACGTACTCCACTGGACCTCCTTTGAGATCGCCTCGGTGTTCATCCCGAGGCACGGACCGAACACGGCCAGTGGGCCTTGCCCCCGGCGACGACGATCATGATGTCGTCCGGGCTCGACCACTTGCGGATCGGCTGATCGTCGGGGGCCGCGTTGACCAGCGTGGCCTCCGCCCCAGCGCAACTCACCCGCAGGCCGCACCACCGCGTCGAACATCGCCTCGCGGGTGCCGCTTGCTCCAACCCCACTCCGCGGTCTCCGCCGGGCGTGCTCGGGGCAGATCACGAACAGCGAGGTCCCCACGCAGCGGCCACCAGTTCGGGCTCCACGTGGACCGGCCGCCCAGCACGCGGGCTAACTCGAGTGGCCTGGTGCTCCGTGGTCGGAGATCGACAGAGGAGCGTCGGCTCCGACCACGGTCACGACGGACGCGCTACGACCGAATCCGTGCGGAGCGGCCTCCCACGGGCTCACCTCCTCGCAAAGCAAGCCGACACCTTGGCCGGGTTGCCGAGCGTCGAGCGGTCGGAGGCGTCCGGGAAAGCCGCCACCGGTCAGGCTGACCACGAGCCGCAGGGCACGCCCGATGGTCATGTTCGCGCGCCAGCCGGGCCGAGCGCGCCGGTCATGTTCTTCACCGACTGTGTCGCGCACCTGCCGTTGACGACGATCACCTGCCCACAAGGCTGCGTGGTGACTGCCTGCCCTCCGATGTTGAACGCCGGTTCCAACTCGACCGCCGCCACCACCACCGGAAGTAGTCGGGTCGGCAGCCCGCGAGCACAGCGCACGCCGCGACGCGCTCCAGCGTCACCGGCGCCATCGCCGGGCGACTTCCGCCGAGCAGCTCAGACGCATCGCGGCCGGCCAACATGGCCTCTACGCGCGCAACAGTAGGCGGATCACCGAACCCGTCGGTTTCAGCCCCGCTCGAACATCTCCTCGAGCTCGTCGAAGGCGCCGGTGCCGCGCTCGCAACGACTCGGCGTCGTAGTGCTCGGCCGCGCAGCCCGGGCTTGCCGGACCGGCGGCTCATCCGTCACCGGCACGGACAACAGCGCGGCGAGGCCATCCGAATCCCATCCGACGGTCTCGCGTCCCGAGCGATCGACGAGCACCGCCGTGGGCAGGCTCTGCAGCGGACGCGTGCTCGACACTGTCGCTTGGCGCCGGCTCAGAAAGCAGGTCCCCGGTGAACCCGGCGCGCCGGCGACTCGTGCCGCCACCGGATCCTCAAACACCGGACACGCGCACACCGGCGGCGGTCAGCTCCGGAGCGACCGGGGCCAGCCGCCGCAACGTCATGACGCACGTCGGGCATTCCTCGGACACGAACAGCAGCAGCGCGCGGGTCCGCTGGCGTGGAGATCGGCGAGCGCAAGCGAGTCGCCGGCGACCGACGGGAGTGAGAATTCCGGGGCAGCGGTGAGCGTGGTCATGCCGATGTAGGGGCCGCCGCGAGGGGATCGCCGGCGACGACCTTTCCGCCCTGAACGACCATCCAGATCCGCTCCGGCATCGAGCAGCATCCGGATGTCGGCCAAGCGGATCGCCGTCGACCACGAGGAGGTCCGCCACGGCGCCGGGAGTGACGGTTCCGAGAGACGAACACCCGAGCGCCACCGCCGATCCTCGTGTCGCGGCGCAAACCCCTTCGAGAGCGGACAGCCCGCCGTCGACCCACCGCACAAGCTCGATCGCGTTGTCGCCCGGCGGCCCGCTGTCGTGGCCCATCGCGAGCGTCACCCCGACCACTCGGGCGGCCGCCAGGGTGGTGTAGGCCTCCTCGAGCTGCCGCTTCGCCTGCTCGACGAGTGCCGGCGCGAAGTCGTCGGTGAAGCGCTCGGCGAGGTCGTGGAACTCGCGCCGAGCGTCGGCACGAGCACGATCCCGCGCTCGGCCATCTCCTCGAGCAGCACGGCTCGCGGTGGAGCGACAGGCCGAGTCCAGCTCCTTGATCGTGTCGACGCGCTCGGCCACGGCAAGCCGTGCGCCCGCGAGCCCCTCGACGTGCGCGGCGACCCGGACGCCCAGGCGGAGCCTCGTCCACGATCGCCCCCAACTCGAGCGCGGTCATCTGGGCCGGCTCGGTCTTCGGCCAGTACCGACCGCGCGCCGGTCGCCATCAGCTTGACGTAATCGGCGCCGCGGCGGAGCTGCTCGCGAGTGGCGCGCCGCATGTCGTCAGCGCCGTCCGCCTCTCTGTACATGCTCCCGAAGATCGCGCCGCCGGGCGAGGTGGCGGATCATCTCCGCCACCTCGCCCGGCGGCGCGATCTTCGGGAGCATGTACAGAGAGGCGGACGGCGCTGACGACATGCGGCGCGCCGTTCGCGAGCAGCTCCGCCGCGGCGCCGATTACGTCAAGCTGATGGCGACCGGCGCCCGGTCGGTACTGGCCGAAGACCCCGAGCCGGCCCAGATGACCGCGCTCGAGTTGGGGGCGATCGTGGACGAGGCTCACCGCCTGGGCGTCCGGGTCGCCGCGCACGTCGAGGGGCTCGCGGGCGCACGGCTTGCCGTGGCCGAGCGCGTCGACACGATCGAGCACGGCCTGTCGCTCCACCGCGAGCCGGTGCTGCTCGAGGAGATGGCCGAGCGCGGGATCGTGCTCGTGCCGACGCTCAGCACGTTCCACGACCTCGCCGAGCGCTTCGCCGACGACTTCGCGCCGGCACTCGTCGAGCAGGCGAAGCGGCAGCTCGAGGAGGCCTACACCACCCTGGCGGCCGCCCGAGTCGTCGGGGTGACGCTCGCGATGGGCCACGACAGCGGGCCGCCGGGCGACAACGCGATCGAGCTTGTGCGGATGGTCGACGGCGGGCTGTCCGCTCTCGAAGGGGTTTGCGCCGCGACGCGAGGATCGGCGGTGGCGCTCGGGCTGTCGTCTCTCGGAACCGTCACTCCCGGCGCCGTGGCGGACCTCCTCGTGGTCGACGGCGATCCGCTCGCCGACGTCCGGATGCTGCTCGATCCGGAGCGGATCTGGATGGTCGTTCAGGGCGGAAAGGTCGTCGCCGGCGATCCCCTCGCGGCGGCCCTTACATCGGCATGACCACGCTCACCGCTGCCCCCGAATTCTCACTCCCGTCGGTCGCCGGCGACTCGCTTGCGCTCGCCGATCTCCACGCCAGCGGACCCGCGCTGCTGCTGTTCGTGTCCGAGGAATGCCCGACGTGCGTCATGACGTTGCGGCGGCTGGCCCCGGTCGTCCCGGAGCTGACCGCCGCCGGTGTGCGCGTGTCCGCGGTGTTTGAGGATCCGCTCGAGGTGGCGGCACGAGTCGCCCGGCGCACCGGGTTCACCGGGGACGTGCTTTCTGAGCCGGCGCCATACGACGTGTCGCGCACGTACTCGCTGCAGAGCCTGCCCACGGCGGTGCTCGTCGATCGCTCGGGACGCGAGACCGGGCGCGTCGTCGGATGGGATTCGGATGGCCTCGCCGCGCTGTTGTCCGTGCCGGTGACGGATGAGCCGCCGGTCCGCAAGCCCGGCTGCGCGGCCAAGAGCACCTACGACGCCGAGTCGTTGCGAGCGCTAGACGGCGCCGGCGCCTTCGACGAGCTCGAGGAGATGTTCGAGCGGGGCTGGAACGACGGGTTGCCGGTGATCCCGCCTACTGTTGCGCGCGTGGAGGCCATGTTGGCCGGCCGCGATGCGTCTGAGCTGCTCGGCGAGATCGCGCCGGCGATGGCGCGGGTGACGCTGGAGCGCGTCGCGGCGTGCGCTGTGCTCGCGGGCTGCCGACCCGACTACTTCCCGGTGGTGGTGGCGGCGGTCAAGGCTGTTTTGGAACCGGCGTTCAACATCGGAGGGCAGGCAGTCACCACGCAGCCTTGTGGGCAGGTGATCGTCGTCAACGGGCCGGTGCGCGACACGGTCGGATTGAACGGCTCGACCGGCGCGCTCGGCCCCGGCTGGCGCGCGAACATGACCATCGGGCGTGCCCTGCGGCTCGTGGTCAGCCTGACCGGTGGCGGCTTTCCCGGACGCCTCGACCGCTCGACGCTCGGCAACCCGGGCAAGATCTCGATTTGCTTTGCCGAGGACGAGGAGGTGAGCCCGTGGGAGCCACTCCACTGTTCGCACGGATTCGGTCGTGACGCGTCCGTCGTGACCGTGGTCGGAGCCGACGCTCCTCTGTCGATCTCCGACCACCGGAGCACCAGGCCGCTCGAGTTAGCCCGCGTGCTGGGTGAGGCGGCCGGTGCCACGTGGAGCCCGAACTGGTGGCCGCTCGGTGGGACCTCGCTGTTCGTGATCTGCCCCGAGCACGCCCGGTCGTTCGCGGAGTGGGGTTGGAGCAAGCAGCGCGTCCGCGAGGCGATGTTCGACGCGGTCGTGCGGCCTGCGGGTGAGTTGCGCTGGGGCGAGACCACGCCGCTGGTCAACGCGGCCCCCGACGATCAGCCGATCCGCAAGTGGTCGAGCCCGGACGACATCATGATCGTCGTCGCCGGGGGCGAGGCCGGCCGCTACTCGGCCGTGTTCGGTCCGTGCCTCGGGATGAACACCGAGGCGATCTCAAAGGAGGTCCAGTGGAGTACGTGAGCCCTGTGGAGTACGTGAGCCCGTTCGACGAGCGCCGGCGAGCGACCGAGCCGCTCGCCCCGAGGCCGGCGGATCTGAGCGGAGCCCGGGTCGCGCTGCTCGACATCACCAAGCGCCGCGGCGACGAGTTCCTCGACCGGATCGAGGAGTTGCTCCAGTCGCGCGGAGCCGTGAGCTTCCGGGTCGTGAAGGAGATCTTCTCCAAGCCCGCGAGTCCCGAGATCGTGCGCCGGATCGCCGACCGGGGCGACCTGGCGGTCGAGGGCCTCGCCGATTGAGGGTCGTGCACGTCGTGCAGTGTGCGCGACATGGTCGAGCTCGAACGGCGCGGCATTGCCACGGCGGCGGTGGCGACGGAGCCGTTCGTCGACGAGGCGCTCGAGCAGGCGCGCCTCCTTGGCATGCCCGACTACCGGATGGTGTTCATCCCGCATCCCGTCCAGCTGTTGACGCTGGCGGAGCTACGGGCGCTGGCGGATCAGGCGTTCGAGGAGATCGTGGCCCGGCTCACGCAGCCAGGCTCCCCTCGAGCGGACGCAGCTCGTCCGCATAGCTGACCGACGCGCGGCGCATCACCCCGTCGTCGTCGATCGAGTACTGCCCGAGCCGCCACAGGGGCGGCGAGTACGCGTGGATCGACACCGCCAGCTCGTCCTCGCCGGCGAGGCGATGAATGTGTTCGGGACCGAACGAGAACGACCCGCCCTCGGCGACGACGCGGACGACCGGCTCGCCCCCGATCCGGGGATTCGACTCGCGCACCGCCCCCCGCACGACCCGGACCGCGCCCGAGGAGATGTCGTGGTCGTGCCAGCCGGTGTCGTCTCCGGGCAGCCAGCACAAAAGCCACACGTCCACGTACTCATCCCGATGCAGCGAGACGTAGTGGCGCTGCCCGCGTTCGAACGCCACGTGCGCTCGCCACCCATCGGGCTCGTTCGCGAGCGCATCGACGAGCCCCTGTAGCTCGGCGCGGTCGAGATTACGCGGGGGAAGCGATTGCCACATCATCGAACACCTCCTTGGGGTAGAGCAGACGCATTGCGTTTGCGCTGCGAATCGCGTGCAGCGCCGCCGGGCTTAGGTCGAGCGACACGGGGTCGGCGTATGGCCGGTCAGATCCGTTGACGAGCGCGTCGATGCCGACGACCCGGACGGTCGCGTCGACCGCTCGGGTGCCGTACGAGGACACGTCCAGGAACACGTCGGGGTCGACGACGCCGCGGTCCATCACGCCGCGGCGGTCGCCGGCGCCGCGGTCGTCGGTGTCCGCGTCGACCGCGCGGCGGTCGCCGGCGCGGGCCGCGAACCGCTCGCCGTGCAGCGGCGCCAGGCCCGCCAGGATCGCGAAGCAGACCCGTAGCCGCGGGTGGCGCGGCCGGCCGTGCACGCGGAAGGCGAACCACGCCGCGTGCATCTGCTGGACGTAGGGCACCATCGCGGGCCACCAGGCCGGTTGGTCAGCGGCCGTCCCCCGCCCCACCGGGCCGGGGTGGATCATGAGCGGCAGCCCCGCGTCCTCGAGCACCTCGAGGAGCGGCGCCGCGTGGCCGTAGCCCGCGCCGTCGAGCAGCGCCGTCGCCGGCAACTGGAGCCCCACGAACCCGCGCTCGAGCTCCCGGGACAGCGCGCCGGCATCGACGTCGGTCAGGCACGCCGCCGCCCACGCCCCGAACGGCTCGGGCAGCTCGAGCGCCCCCTCGTGGTAGGCGTCGAGCAGCTCACCGGCCTCGGCGGGCGCCAGCGACTCGATTCCGAGCGGACTCGAGAGCGAGACGAGCGCCAGATCCAGGCCGTCCGCGCGCGCCAGCGCGGCGCGCTTCTCGGCGTCGTGCGAGCGAGGATCGAGGTCATCGTCGCCCTCGCCGGCGAGCTCGAGCGTCCAGCCGCGCAGGCGCGGCGACTCGGCCCGAGCCCGAAGCGCCTCGATCAGCGATTCGGGCCACAGGTGCTGGTGGATGTCGACGACGGGCGCCCCGTCAGGCGTTAACCGGTTCATGAACCGGTTAAGTGAAGCGGTTAAGAACGCGGTTGTCAATAACCCCGGTGGACTATCCCGGTCGCTGGTGCAAATGTGCTGGCGAGGCGAGCGTTCCAGGCCGTCTACGCTTGCGGCGTGAGTCCTCCGGCCAAGCGCGTCACGATCCGGGAGGTTGCCGACGTCGCGGGAGTCTCACCGGCAGCCGTCTCCTACGCGCTACGCGGTATCCAGGTGTCCGAGGAGACCCAGGAGCGGGTCCGCAGGGTCGCCGACGAACTCGGCTATGAGGCCAATCCGATCGCCCGGGCACTGGCCAGCGGGCGCACTGGGATGATCGGGATTCTCGGGCCGTCGCTCGAGGATCTGTGGCAGCAGCGCCTCGTGGCCGAGGCGGGCCGCAGTCTGCTGGCCCACGACCGCTACGCCCTGATCCTTGACGCCGGCGCCGACCCGGTGCGCCAGCGCATGCTCGCCACCCAACTCCGAGACCAGCAGGTCGATGGCTTGATCCTCTCGCCGGTCGATCCGTCGGACGAGTTCTGGTCTGAGATCGCCGAATCCCTGGCGGTTGTGTCGATCGGAGACGCCCTTCCGGGCCGAGGGGCCGCCGGCGAGGTGCTGTTCGACAACCGGTCTGGGGTGCGGTGCGCGCTCGAGCACCTGCACGCGCTCGGCCACCGCCGGATCGCCGTGCTGCGGCCGCCGGGCTCGCCCACCAACGACCGGCCGGCCGAGGTGTACGTCGGCTCCGAGGCCGACCGGCTCGGGCTCGACGTCAACGTCGTGAGCGCGCCCTACGCGCTACACGAGGCGACCGACGTCGCCCGCACCGTGCTCACCGCCGAGCAGCGCCCAAGCGCCGCGTTCTGCTTCTCGGACTCGATCGCCTACGGCGTCTACGCGGCCGCCCGCGAGCTCGAGCTGAAGATCCCGGCCGACCTGTCCGTGATCGGCTACGACGACCACCCGGTGTCGATCCTGCTCGCGCCACCGTTGACGAGCTTCTCGTGGGACTCCGAGCGTCTGGTCGAGGTCGCTGTCGGGATGGTGCTGGCGGCGATCGACGGCCACCCCCGCCGGCGCCGGCGCGTCGTGATCGAGCCCGTCCTGCGCGAGCGCGCCTCGACGGCCCGGCGCCGGCGCTGACCCCCGGCGGCCGGCAGCGCGCGTCGACGGCCCGGCGCCGGCGCTGACCCCCGGCGGCCGCCAGCGCGCGTCGACGGGCCCGGCGCCGGCGCTGATCCCCGGCGGCCGGCGCTCAGGTCGCCCGACGCCACGCGCGACCGCCCACGATCCGCGGCCCGATCCCGGGTGCAAAACGCAGCAAAGCCCCGCGCCTCGTCCCGCTTGGGTTAGATAAGCGCCTCTCAGGCGCTCATGTAACCAACGCCGGCGGGACGGGTCGGGTCTGGCGACTTATTCACGTCCGCGGTCGGGCGCTGACCCCAGGTGGCCGGCGCCGGCGCTCACCCGAAGAACGAGATGAGCTCCCGCGCCACCCCCACCGGGTCGTCGTAGGCCATGAGGAAACCGGTGCCCGGCAGCGTCCGCAGCTGGCAGTTGGGCAGCAGGTCGAGCGCCTGGTAGGCGCCGATCAGCGGATGCACCGGGTCTTCGTCGGCCCACAGCAGCAGCACCGGAGTGTCGATCCGCGGGTAGGCGTCGAGCAGCTGGCGCTGGGGCTCCTCAGGCCAGCGCCGCGCGAACTTCGCCCAGGAGCGGGCACGGTTGCCGTTGCCGGCGACGTCGGCGAAGGCGTGGCGGACGAGGTCGCGGGCGGCGGGATTGTGCTGCGCCGACAGGCGCTCGCCGATGGAAGGCCGGAACACCAGGGTCGCGCCGCGCGCGAGCGCGCGGTCCAACCCCGGCAGCGCGGCGGCGCGGCAGATGGCGCGCCACGCCGCCCGCTTGCCGGCGAACTCGTCGCGCCGGTGCAGGCGGTTGGGCATGAGCGCGAGCCGGGCGGGCTCGACCCGGCCGGACACGACCGCGCGCAGCGCGATCTCTGCGCCGATGTCGTGACCGGCGATCAGCGGCCGGGGGCCGCCCACCTCGCGGCAGAAGCCGGCGATCACCTCCGCGAGCCAGTCCGCGGTGTAGGGGTGGCGGGGACGGTCCTCAGAATCTCCATGCAGCGGGAGGTCGGGCAGAACGACCCGAAAGCGGGAGGACAACTCGCCGACGACGGGCTCCCATTCCCGGTGCGACAGCCCCAACGAATGAAGCAGCGCAAGCGGTGGACCTGTGCCCGTTTCGCGGTACGCTATCCGCGCACCGTCGTGATGGTGGTAGAGCCTGAGTCGCGTCGTGGCTGGCAGGGCCACATCGTGACATCCGCAAGACTTCTCGCGGAACGGACCAGTTGTCCCCCCAACGGACCAGTTGTCCTCCGCTTCTGATCGAAGGTTGTGCAATTGCTGCACAACCTGCGGCATTCCTCGTAAATGTCTCTGAAATGCAGATATGGATCAAATGAGGAACAGTCCGCTCGGTTTGTCCACTTCGCAAGCCGCCAATGCGCTCGGGGTTTCCCTCGGCACGATCCGCAGGTGGGCCGACATGGGCTACCTCGAGTCGTACCGGACGCCCGGAGGACAGCGCCGGTTCAGCGTCGAGCAGATCGAGCAGTTCCTGGAGACGCTCCAGCAGCGTCGCGCCGGCCAGAGCCCGCACCCGGAACGCCTAGTCAGCTAACCGTCTGACGGCGCCGCATCGCCCGCCGGCCGGGCTGCGCCGGCGCGGCGATGGCGTGATGCCTGTGCGGGCGAACAACATCAAGCCGGCCAACCGAGCGAGCGTCAGCCTGCGCGCGCTTCCTTGATCCGCCGCTCCATATCGAGCTCGGAGTCGAAGCTCGCGGCATCGGCGTGGCGATACTCGACGCCCTCGCCGCTGAGCAGCCCCGCCAGCACCTCGACGTAGTCGGCGTCGAGCTGGGTGTCCGCGACGCGCCGCAACTCGCGGAGCGCCTCGAACGAGCTCATCCGCGTCCGGTACGTGTCGGCGGCGGTGAGCGTGTCGTACACCTCGGCGACCGCGATGATCTTCGCGATGGCGGGGATCTCGTCCCCGGTCAGCCCGCGCGGGTATCCCCGTCCGTCGATCCGCTCGTGGTGGGTGTGGATGATCTCGGTGATCGGGCCGTACATCCCAAGGTCGCGGAGCATGTCCGCGCCGAGCTCCGGATGTTGCTGGATCGCCATCCAGTCCTCGTCGGTGAGGGTCCGGCCGCGCTCGGCGACCCGGTCCGACAGCGCGAAGTTCCCGATGTCGTGCAGCAGTCCGGCGGTGTGCGCAAGCTCCTGGTCGTGCTCGCTCATTCCGACCTGCTCGGCCATGTCCCGCGCGAACCGGGCCACCGCCGCGGCATGGCGTGCCGCCCGTGGGTCGCGGACGTCGAGTGCACGCAGCAGGCCGGCGAGGACGCCCCAGGACAGCGACACGTACTGCTCGGCCCGCTGTCGGGACCGGTCGAGCAGGTGTGCCATGTAGGAGTACGTGAAGACCGCAGAAAGCGCAAACGCGATCCCTGCGGCACCGAGCTTGACCGTGATGCCGGCGCCCGCAACCACGAGAAGGACGTTGAGCGCCGTGCTTGGCAGATCCTCGAGGAAGGTCCTAAGGCCGAACTGCTCGAGCTCTGGGAAGAACAGCCGCCGGAGCGTCACGAACAGCGCGAAGCTGACGGTGATAGCCAACGATGCCGCGACTGCTACCGCAAGGTAGAAGCGGAGGCTGTTCTCCGGGCCCTGCGAGATCGCCTCGCTCGCGAGCGCCGCCACGATCGCAGGCAGCACGCTCGCGGGCAGATTGTTGAGGATCACTGCGCGCGGTCGCGTGCCTAGCCTGAAAGCGGCGGTCAACTCCGAAATGCACGCCGCCGCAGCCGCTGATCGCGGGCCTAGGAAAACGCCGGCAAGCGCGAAGACGATGAAGGACGCGGAAACCGAGAGACCGTCCCGATCCCCCGCAACTAGCAACCCAGCAACGATGGCGGCCGCGGCCAGGATTACGGTGAGATCGGTGACCTTGTCCCGCGGTGCCCAAAGCGTCATCGCGGCAACACAGGCGACCAGGATGACGATCGTAAGGCATGCGGCGGCACGCTCCGACAGGCGGCCGCGAACACGCTGCCGGTCCTCCTGGCCGACCATTCCCGTCAAGGTAGCGCGAAGTACCCGCTACCGGCAAGAAACTCTAACCGAACTCAACCGGTGCGATAGGCCATCAGCCTGCCTCGCTCTCTCCTCGTGCGCGTGGGGCTTGGGGGCGATGCGCGCGTGGATACCAACCTCCAAAAATTGGAGGTTTGGGTAGCACTTCGGACGAAAACTTGTGCAATTCTATGCTTGGGTATTCAGGAGGGCAATGGCTAGGTCGAAATAGCAACATCTACGTCTCTTTAACTGCGCATGCGCTATCTCAAGACGAGCGAGGCGGCTGCGCTCCTGAACGTGAGCCCGAATACTTTGCGGGCTTGGGAGCGACGGTTTGGGTTCCCCAAACCACAGCGATCGCCTGGTAAGCACCGACTTTTCACGCACGGCGAAGTCGCCGCGCTGAGGGACGCCCTCCAGGAGGGTCTGTCGATCTCCTCGGCGATCTCTCGCGCGCGCGAAGGCCTGGCCGCGGACGCGAACTCGCTCGTCGGCGCCCTCGTGTCCTACGACCGCGAGCGGGCCGATTCCGCGATCGAGGCGGCGCTCGCCCTCCGCTCCGTGGAACGTTCCGTCGAGGAGGTGCTGCTCCCCACGCTCGACGAGATCTCCCGGCGCTACTCGGTCGAGTCGGCGGCGTGGGCGTTCGCGGCCCACTGGGCCACCGACTGGCTCCGTCGCGCCATCCGGCTGACGCCGCCCCCGGTGCGCGAGGTATCGATCGTCGTCGGCGACGCCTCGCGGGACGAACTCGACCGCGACGCCCCCTACATCCGCGCGCTCGAGTTGTTCTGCGTGCGCGCCGGAATCAAGGTCCTCAGCCTGTCCGCGCGCGGCGTGGCCGGCATCGGCGACGCCGCGAACGTCCACCGGCCGAACCTGGTGGTCGTGGCCGGCAGCCACCTCGACGACGATACCGTCGCCCGGTGGGCGTACGCGATCCGCCTCTCGGTGGGCGCGATGCCGGTGGCTATTTACCGGCGCGGTGCCGAGCGCCCCAGGACGCGCGTCACCGGAACCACCCTCCTGCCCTCCGGCGCAGGCGAAGCCCAGCGCACCCTCCTCGACCTGCTCGAGTCCGACCACGTCGCGACTACTCCCTCAGCTTCGGCCGCAGCCGCTGGGGCACGGCTGCAGTTACGGAGCGCCTCCCGAAGCTCGCAGTAGGCATTCTGCCCGATTTCGATGCTCGATAGATCCTCGACGAACGGACGCCCCGCACTTCGACTCGTCGCACCGGCCGAGCTCGAGCCCGTAATTCCGAGTGTCGCGTTCTGTAGCCACTGCGGAAACCGCCCCTCGACGTCGAGCAAGCACGCCCCCCCGGACTCGCGGGTGTGCGGCGAGTGCGGGCTTGGGCTGCTCCTCGAGGCCGCCGAGGACATCGCCCCGCGCGCGGGCGACGCCTTCCTCGTGCTGGATCGCGTGCTGTCGGTATGCGCGGTCTCTCGCGGAGCCGAGCGCCTGCTCGACACCAGTGAGCCGGACGCCGTCAACCGCCACGTCACCCAGCTGCTGATGCCTGCCGACGCCGAGGAGAAGCGCGGCGAGAGCCTGTCGGTCGCGGTCGCCTGGGCCGCGCGCGGCGACGGCGCCGTTCGCACCACGACCGTCCGCCCGGCCAACACCTTCGGCATTCGTCTGACCGCTCGCATCGCCGGCTGCGGCCCGCCGCAAGCCGCTCTGCTCGTACTCGAGTGAGCCGGCCGGGCGCGATCGCGACCGCCTCCCAAGGTGATCGCGACCGCCGCCCAAGGTGATTACGGCCGCCCCCCGGGCGTTATGCAAACTCCCCGCGTATCGTCACTTTTTGCGCAAGTTTGCACGTCCCGTTGCGGCACTTGCACCATCGGCCGCCGACCTCGATAACTCACTCTGATGAACGGAATTCGCACTAACGCCGCGGCGGTCATGCTCGGCGTCAGCCCCAACACCCTGCGGAGCTGGGAACGCCGTTACGGCTTCCCACGACCGCGCCGCACGCCCGGCGGTCACCGCCAGTACGGCCTGGGAGAGATCGAGTCGCTGCGCGTCACTCTCGCCGAGACTCACAACGTCTCGAGCGCGATCGCGCTCGCCCGGCAACGCGGAGAAGGGCCGTCGTCCGGGTCGCGCCTGGCCGCGGCGTTCGCCACCTTCGACGAGGACAAGGCAAACGGCCTGCTCGAGGAGAGCCTCGCGCTCCGCTCGGTCGAACGGACGATCGAGGAGGTGCTGCTCGAGGCAGTGTCGGCCCACGCCGACGAGGCCGTCGCCGCCAACACCCCCGAGTACGAGTTCGCGTGGCGCTACGCGACCGGCTGGCTGTCGGCGATCAAGCGCCTGGCCCCGCCGGCGACCCGCAACACCGGCGTGCTCGTGCTGGACGCGTCGGCGCCGCTCGAACTCGACGGCCTGTACGCGCAGTCGCTCGAGCTGATGCTGCGGCGGGCCGGGGTTCGCACCCTGTTGCTGTCGACCGCGATCACCCCGACGCGTCTGGCCCGCGCCCTCCCCGCGCTCGACCCCAGAGCCGTCGTGCTCGCGGGCCGGAGCATCTCGCTCGACGCGCTCGGACGGCTCGTGTACGCGGTCCGCTCGGTCACCAATCGCGCCACGATCTTCGATTTCCGCGGCGCGGTGCCCGATACCGGAGCGAGCACGGTCCGCCGGCTCGGCACCACGCCATTGGCCGCACGCGACCTGCTGCTCGGCAGACTCGACGACGCAGACGCCGGTCGCGCACTCGCATCAGCGCGCCCGCTCCCCGCTGTCACGGCGCGTTAGCGGGCATCCCCTTCCTAAAATCGGGCGCGATGCCCGAGCCATATCGTCCCGTCGATCCTCGAGTCTCGTTCCCCGAGCTCGAGGAGAGCGTGCTCGAGCGCTGGCGAGAGCGCGACGTGTTCGTCGAGTCGTCCGCCGGCGGCGCGACGCGCCCCGCTGGGGCTTCTACGAGGGGCCGCCGACGGCCAACGGACCCCCGGGCATCCACCACGTGCTCTCGCGCGTGTTCAAGGACATCTTCCCGCGCTACCGGACGATGTGCGGGTACTTCGTCGAGCGCAAGGCCGGGTGGGACTGCCACGGCCTGCCCGTCGAACTCGCGGTCGAGGAGGAGCTCGGCTTCACCTCGAAGGCCGACATCGAGCGCTACGGGATCGCCGAGTTCAACGCCCGCTGCCGGGAGATCGTGCTGAGCCACGTCGAGGACTGGAACGCGATGACCGAGCGGATCGGGTTCTGGATCGACCTCGACCACGCCTACCAGACGCTCGACACGAAGTACATCGAGTCGGTCTGGTGGGCGCTCAAGACGATCCACGACAGAGGCCTGCTGTTCGAGAGGCTCAAGGTCGTGCCCTATTGCCCGCGCGACCGGTCACGCTCTCGAGCCACGAGCTCGGGCAGCCCGGCGTCTATCAGGACGTCATCGACCCGTCGGTATACGTTCGGATCCTGTCACCGAGCGCGGAGGCCGTGCAGCCAGGCGACGAACTCCTCGTCTGGACGACGACTCCGTGGACGCTCGTCTCGAACGCCGCCGTCGCCGTCGACCCGGAGCTGACGTACGTGCGCGTGAAGCACGGGGACGACGTCAACGTCCGCCGAGGCGCTGATCGAACGTGTCCTCGGCGAAGGCGAGCGCGCCCACGTCCTGAATCGCTTCCCGGGACGGCAGCTCGAGGGCGTCGCCTACGAGCCGCCGTTCGACTTCATCCCGGGATCCGAGTACGGCGCGCGCGGCCACACCGTGCTGCTCGCCGACTTCGTCACCGCCAACGACGGCACCGGCCTCGTGCACACGGCGATCGCGTTCGGCGAGGACGACTTCCGCCTCGGCGAGCAGTACGGGCTCAACGTGATCAACCCGGTCCGGCTCGACGGCACCTACGACGAGCGCATCGGCCCGTACGCCGGCCGGAACGTCAAGGACGCCGACCCCGACCTGATCGAGGACCTCCGCTGCGCGCGGTCGCATCTTCCGGGCCGAGACCTCGAGCACTCCTATCCGCACTGCTGGCGCTGCAACACGCCGCTGCTCTACTACGCCAAGCCGTCGTGGTACATCGCCACGAGCGAGATCAAGGACCGCCTGCTCGCCGCCAACGAGACGGTCAACTGGCAGCCCCAGCACGTCAAGCACGGGCGCTTCGGCAACTGGCTCGAGAACAACGTCGACTGGGCGCTCTCGCGCGAGCGCTACTGGGGCACGCCGCTGCCGGTCTGGCGCTGTGCCGGCGGGCATCCACGTGCGATCGGCTCACTGGCCGAGCTCACGAACTCGCCGGGACCGACCTCGACCGACCCGCACCGCCCGTTCGTCGACGACGTCACGTTCGCGTGCCTCGACTGCGGCGAGCCGATGCGCGCGTGCCCGAGGTGATCGACGTGTGGTTCGACTCGGGCTCGATGCCGTTCGCCCAGTACCACGCCCCGCTCGAGGGCACCGACCAGTTCGAGGACGCACTTCCCCGCCGACTTCATCTGCGAGGCGCTCGACCAGACGCGCGGCTGGTTCTACTCGATGCTCGCGGTCTCGACGCTGCTGTTCGACCGCTCGCCGTACCGCAACGTCGTCTGCCTCGGGCTGATCCTCGACGACCAGGGACGGAAGATGTCGAAGTCGGCTGGGCAACATGATCGAGCCGTGGGACGTGATCGACCGCTACGGCGCCGACGCGCTCCGCTGGTACTTCTTCACCTCCAAGTACCCGTGGGACGGCTACCGCTTCTCGATGGAGACGATCGGCGAGGCGGTGCGCCAGTTCCTGCTGCAGCTGTGGAACACGTACGGCTTCTACGTGCTGTACGCGAACGCCAACGCGATCGACCGCGGCCGCGTCGCACGGCGCCGCGGCGACCGAGCTCGACCGTTGGGCGCTGTCGCGCCTGAACGCGACGGTCGCGGTCGTGCGCGAGCGCCTCGACGACTTCGACGCGACGGGCGCCGGCCGCGCGATCGCCGAGTTCGTCGACGAGCTCTCCAACTGGTACGTGCGCCGCTCGCGCCGGCGCTTCTGGGACGGCGAGCCGCGCGGCGTTGGCGACGCTGCGACCTGCCGCTCGAGACGCTCGCCAAGCTGCTCGCGCCGTTCACCCCGTTCATCGCCGACGAGATCTACGACAACCTCGACGGGTCGAGCCGAGCGTGCACCTGTGCGACTTCCCGGCGCCGGCGAGCGCGACGTCGAGCTCGAGCAGGCGATGGCGATCGCGCGCGAGACCGTCCGGCTCGGCCTCGCCGCCCGCAGCCAGGCGAAGCTCAAGGTGCGCCAGCCGCTGCGCGCCGCGGTCGTCGTCGCCACCGGCGGCCGAGCGCGAGGCGATCGAGCGGCTGGCCGACATCGTCCGCGACGAGCTCAACGTGCGCGAGCTGCGCTTCGTCTCCGAGGCCGACGAGCTCGGCGAGGTCGAGGTCAAGCCCAACTACCGCACGCTCGGCCCGCGCTTCGGCAAGCAGATGCCGCTGGTCGCGGCGGCGGTGGCCGGACTCGACGCCGGCCGCGCGGCGGCCGCGCTGCGCGACGGCGGCCGGTCGCCGTCTCGATCGCGGCCAGGACCACGAGCTCGTCGGCCGACGACCTGCCGGTGTCGATGAAGCCGCTCGAGGGCTACCAGGTCGAGCGCGAGGGCTCCCACGCGGTCGCGCTCGAGCTCGAGATCGACGAGGAGCTGCGGGTCGAGGGCTGGGCGCGCGAGATCGTCCACGCCGTCCAGCGCGCCCGCCGGGACGCCGGCCTCGACATCTCCGACCGGATCGTGCTGACGCTCGACGGCGACGACGCGCTGGTGGCCGCCGCACGCGCGCATGAGGAGTACATCGCCGGCGAGACGCTGGCGGTGAAGGTCAGCTACGAGTCGCTGGACGGGTCAGCCGCGCCCGTCGATATCGACGGGCGCGAGCTGCGCGTCGCTGTGGCCTTGGCGCTCGGCTGATCGGCTGATCGGCTGGCGCCGATCAGCTTGCGAGTTCGCCTAGAGGCGAACTCGAGGCGTATCGCTGTCGCCGCTTGCGAGTTCGCCTGGGGCGAACTCGAGGTGGCTTAGGCGAGAGCGGGCTCGAGCTCGGCGACGAGCTTCTTCTTGGGGTAGGCGCCGATCACGGTCTTCGCCGGCTGCCCGTTGCGGAACAGGATCAGCGTCGGGATCGACATCACGTTGAACTGGATCGCCGTTTCCTGGTTCTCGTCGATGTTGAGCTTGACGACCTTCAGGTCATCGCCGCGCTCCTGCGCGATCTCCTCGACCACGGGCGCGACCATCCGGCACGGCCCGCACCACGGCGCCCAGAAGTCAACGAGCACGGGGACCTCGGACTCGATGACCTCGGCCTGGAAGTTGTTGTCGGTGACTTCGGCGACGGTGCCTGCCATGTGGGCTCCTTGAGGGGTTCAGTGCAGTTACTTCAGAAAGTATAGCGAACGCTTCGCTCGCTCGCCCGGTGCGCGGCCCTGCGCGCATCCGATTCGTTCACGACTCCCCAACCGTCTCTGCGCGAGGGCCGCCGAACGGGCGCCGCGAGCTCCGCTCCAGCGAACTGCAACTCCGGGACCGCTAGGTTACGCAGGGTAGATGTCGGATCCGACGAACACGGACATCGCCGAAGCCCTTGACGAGCTGGGCGACCTGACCGAGCTCGACGGCGCCGCTCATCCACCGCACGAACGCCTACCGGAACGCCGCCAAGGCCGTGCGCGAATCGTCGGTGTCGGTCCTGGGGCTGGCCCGCCAGGGCCGCGCCACCGAGCTGCCGGGCATCGGCGCGACCATCCAGGAGAAGATCATCGCGCTCGCCGACGACGGCGCGATCCCGGCCGCCGTCAAGCTGCGAGCCAAGTTCCCGCCGGGTTTGATCGCGATGACGCACCTCCCCGGGCTCGGACCTAAGCGCGCCCGCCGGCTGTACGACGAGCTCGGGATCCACTCGCTCGAGGCGCTGCGCGCCGCGGCGGAGAACCACCAGATCCGCACGCTGAAAGGGTTCGGTCCGAAGGCCGAGGAGGCGATCCTCGCCTCGGTCCGATTAGGAGAGCGCCGGCGAGCGGCCGGCGCGCGTCGTGCTCAGCCGTGCGCTCGCGATCGGCGAACCGCTAGTGGCGGCGCTACGCGCCCACCCCGCGTCCGGAGAGGTCGAGCTCGCGGGCTCGGCCCGCCGCATGACCGACACCGTCAAGGACCTCGACGTGATCGCCACCGCGTCCGACCCGCTCGCGCTGGCCCGGGCCGCGGTCGAGCTCGACCTCGTCGAGCAAGCGGCCACGCCGGCGACGGCCGGCGTCCGGCTGCGCACGCACACGGGCATCGCGGTCGACCTGCGGATCGTCGAGCACGACCAGTTCGGAAACCTGCTCCAGCATCTGACCGGCTCCAAGCAGCACAACATGGCGCTGCGCGAGGCGGCCGTGCGCAAGGGCCTGCACGTGTCCGAGTACGGGGTCCTCGACGACGCCACGGGCGAGACGCATCGCTGCGCCACCGAACACGAGGTGTACGCGCTGCTCGGTCTCGAGTACATCGAGCCGGAGCTCCGCGAGAACCGCGGCGAGCTCGCCGCTGCGGCGGCGGGCACCCTCCCGAACTTGATCCAGCGGAGTGACCTGCGCGGCGATCTGCACTCACACACCACGGCCTCCGACGGCACCGCCTCGATCGAGGAGATGGCGCTGGCGGCGCGGGAGTTCGGTTACGAGTACCTCGCGATCACCGACCACTCGGCGAGCTTCGGGTTCGGCGACGAGGTCTCGCCCGAGCGGCTGCGCGAGCAGGTCGACCGCGATCCGCGCCACGGAGGTCGAGGGGATCGAGCTGCTCGCGGGCTCGGAGGTCAACATCCTTCCCGACGGGTCGCTCGACTACCCCGACGAACTGCTGGCCGAGCTCGACTGGGTGATCGCATCGGTCCACTCATCGTTCCGGATGTCTTCCAGAGGCGATGACGGACCGGATCGTGCGCGCGGTCGAGCATCCGCTGGTCGACGCCATCGGCCACCTGACCGGACGCAAGCTCGAGCGCCGTGCTTCGTATGCGCTCGACGTCGAGCGCGTGATCGAGGTCGCGGCCCGGACGGGCACGATGCTCGAGATCAACTCGAACCCCGACCGCCGGGACCTGAACGACATCCACGCGCGCGCCGCCGCGGCGGCCGGCGTGCCGATCGTGATCAACGCGGACTCGCACCGCGTCGGCCGGCTTCGAGGTCGCGCGCTACGGGATCGCCACCGCCCGCCGCGCCTGGCTGACCGCCGAGCAGGTCGCGAACACCGGGCCGTGGCGGGCGATCGAGGTGATCCGCCCGCGCCACCGGCTGGAGCTACGGTCTTCGCGACCGTGAGCTCGACGTCGGTCGCGGCCTGACGCCCGCTTCTTGCCGTAGGCGGTGGGGACCGCCGCGGGCTGGACCACTCGGAGTCCGGCCCCACGGACGACGCGCGCGTCAGCGCGCGGCCCATCCAAGGCAGCGGCTCGTATTTACCCCGCCTCTGTATCCATGCGAACCACGCGAAGCCTCGCCAGGCACAGCAGGGTCGCGATCCAGAAGTTCAGCCGCATCCCGAGGATGTGCATCGGAGTAGTCGATCCGGATGGTCTCCTCGAAGATCCGGTAGCCGGCGTAGCCGGCGACGTACAGCGCCATCAGCCCGGGCGGCTTGATCTTGCGGTGGTTGCCGAGCCAGATGAGAAAGCCGGCCAGCGACAGGTTCCAGATGATCTCGTACAGGAACGAGGGCTGGAACGTGGCGAACTGTCGTGTAGCCCGCCGGGCGGTGCGCCGGCGAGATCTTCAGCGCCCACGGCAGCGTCGACGGCTTGCCGAACAGCTCCTGGTTGAAGTAGTTGCCGATCCGGCCGATCGACTGCGCCACCAGCAGCCCCGGGGCGGCCGCGTCCATGAACCGCAACAGGTCGCCGCGGGTGAGCCGCTTGCTCAAGATCCAGGCGCCGGCCGCGACGCCACACGCGATCCCGCCCCAGATCCCGAGGCCGCCCTTCCAGATCGCGAAGATGCCCCAGAAGTTGTGGGGCTCGATCTGGCTCGGCGTCGTGATCACGAAGTACAGCCGCCCCCCGATCAGCCCGGCCGGAAAACCCCAGGCGGCGGCCTCGTAGGCGAGGTCCGGGTCCCCGCCGACCTTCCGCCACCGCCACCGCGTGACGAAGATCGCCGCCGCGACCGCGAACACGTACGCGAGCCCGTAGGCGTGCACGAACAGCGGCCCGAGGTAGAAGCCGTTCTGCGGGGGGCTGGGGATGTACGACGGGACGATCACGCGCGGGGACGGGCGCGCCGTGAGTGACCGAGACGCCCCGTTCAACTCGAACAGGTTAGAGCGGAATCCCGGCGTGCGGATGAGACGGATCGGTTGTCAGCGGCGACGTGCGCTCGACGTAGAAGCGAGCGCCGTCGCGCTCCTCGATCGCGGTCACCGCCGAGGCCTGCCGGCGCCAGGCCAGCGCCCAGATGATCGCGAACCCGGTCGCGACCGCCGGCACCTGCGGGACCAGGAACGCCAGCGCGCCGGCGCCGACGGTCATGAACAGGAGCGGCCACAGACGGTTGAGCACGGTGCGAGCCGGGTTGACCTCGGGCAGCGACGCCTGCGTGCGCGCGCTCGCGAGCAGCGAGCCGATCTGCGTGCGTGGTTCCGGCGCGGCGTCCCATCCAGATTCCGGCCACAGCCGGCTATCACCCACCAGCCGGCCGCGAACGGCACGAGCAGATCATCGCTGGTGCCGGCCGCCGCCGCCACCGTAACCGCGGCCAGCGCGCTCGCCGCCGCCGCGCTGATCAGAACCGTGGTCCGCAGGAAATCCGAGAACCGCACGCCGCCAATCCCGTCGTCAGTCGGCGGCCAGGGCCGCGAGGAGCTCGGTGACGCCCTCCGTGCCGTCGACCACGATGTCGGCCTCTTCGGTGATCTCGGCTGGTCCCTCGTCCGAGCGCACTCCGACGCGGATCGCCTTCGAGAGGCGCCCCTCGCTGGCGAGCGACACCAGGGCGTGGAACGCGTCGAGGTCGGTCGACGTCGTCGCCGACGTACATCGCCGCGTCGACGTCGGTGTCGGCGAGAAACGACGAGATGCCGGCTCCTTTGTCGATCCGCACCGGCGGACGCACCTCGAGCACCTTCCGCCCCCAGTGCGTGCGCAGCCCAGCGGCCTCTGCCTTGGCCGCGACCGAGTCGATCGCCGCACGCGCGGCCTCCTCGTCGGGCGCGCCACGCCAGTGGAAGGCGACGATCGGGCCCTTGTCCTCGAGGCGGACCCGGAGTCGGCGCAGGTCCGCGGTGTCGGCCTCGCGCGCGAACTCGTGGATCCGCTCGGTCCAATCCAGGATCGCGGGATCCACCACCGGCTCGGTCCAACCGGCGCGCAGCACCTCGGCGCCGTGCGAGCCGAGGTACGAGATCGCGCCGATCGCGACCATCGCCCGCGCCTCCGAGGCCCGGCGGCCGCTGACGCACGCGACCACGCCGTACCGCCGGGCGATCTGCGCGAGCAGCGAACGCGTCGTCTCGGGCACTCGGGCATCGCCGGCGTGATCGACGATCGGGGCGAGCGTGCCGTCGATGTCGAACATGATCGCGGCGCGGGCCGGATCGGCGCGGAGCGGCGCGACGGCGTCGGACAGAAGCGCTGACGTCACCGCTCTAGTATGCCCGCTCGGAGGTGTCCGCCGTGTCCAACGATCCAGTTCTGCTGCTCCACGGACAACCCGGTGCGGCGGCGGACTGGGACCGCGTCAGAGAGTCGCTTCCAGACGCGGCGCGGACGATCGCGATCGACCGTCCGGGGTGGGGCGGCGGGTGGGGCCGCGGTTGGGGTCGCGGGTCGGCGGTACGGGACCTGGGCGGGAACGCCAGTGCGGCGCGGAGCGCGTTGGATCGGGCCGGCGTGGCCCGGGCGACCGTGGTCGGCCACAGCCTGGGGGCCGCCGTCGCGGCGTGGCTCGCGTGGTCGAGCCCCGAGCGCGTGGGTCGGCTCGTCCTGGTGGCGCCGGCGGCCAACGTCGACTCGCTGAGCGTGGTCGATTACCTCCTGGCCGCGCCAGTGGTGGGCTGGCTCGCGAGCGTGGGCGCGATGAGCGGCGGCGGCCTCGTGCTCGGCGCCGGGCCGGTCAGACGCTGGGTCGCGGAGGCGACGGCCCTCGACGACCGTTACCTGCGGGCGGCCGGCCGCATGCTGCTCACACCGGCGGCCTGGCGGTCGTTCGTGCGCGAGCAGCGGTTCCTGGTCCGCGACTTGCCGGTGCTCGCGCGCCGCCTAGGTCAGATCTCCGCCCCGACCACGATCGTGGCCGGCACCGCCGACCGCGTGGTGCCGATCACGGCGACGCGGCGGCTTGCTTTGCAGATCCCCGGCGCGGAGCTGGTCGAGATTGAGCACGCCGGTCATCTGGTCCACCTGCACCACGCCGGGGAGCTGGCGCGGGTGATCGCCAGATCGCCGGCAGGTGAGCGGGTCGGCGGGTCGGTGGGTCACAACTCAACACTCGACGAATTACCGCCGCCGACATCGGCGAAATGACCCATATGCGTCCTCTGGCGCGCATTCGCCATCCACGGGAGCTCGAGTGCGGAGATATGACCCATCCCTTGGCGGGCGCGGGTCCTCGCCCCCGCCCTGATGTCGAACAAGTCAGCAAACGGCAAGCGGTTCCGCCCGAGTGCGCCGAAAACGCGCGCGTAGCCCGAACAAGTCACCGTTCGGGCCGGTGGTCGAGTCGAGTGACGACTTTCTCGCGCTTCCTCGCGCGTCAGACAGCCCACCGCCCATGGTGGAACCGACCGGCTAGGACTCGTCGGGCTGGGGCTCGGGGGTCGGTGCGGGCTGCGGGCCGGGCGTCGGGTCCGGGGACCGCTCGGGCGCGGGCGCCTCGTCCGGACCGGGATTCGGCGCGATCGGCTCCGCCGGCTCGACGGGGCCAGGCACGGTCGACGGCTCCTCGGGCGCGGCGGGGGTGCCGGGGTCGGGCACGGCCGGCGTCACCGGCGCGTCGGGCACCGCGGGCGTGACGGGCTCGGTGGGCTGGGGAACCTCGAGGCTCATATCGACGGCGTTACCCGGTCGGGGCTCGCCGGAACCCGCGGCCGGCGTTACCCGATCCCGTCGCGCTGGAACCCCGCGGCCGGCAGCGGCCCTAACTATCTCCCCGGCTATCAGTATGCGGTGTAGGCTCGGCCGCATGGCCAATCTGAGACTCGCGCCCAGAGTCAAAGCGACGCGGGCGAAGAAACGCGGCCGACGCGGGATCCGCGCCCGGCGCAGGGACGGCGGATGGTGGGAGGCGGTCAAGGTCGTATTCCTGTTGGAGCGGCTGCGCCGGCCCCGGAGCTCGCCGTCTCTCCGGCAGATCGCGCTCGTTGTCGTGAGCGCCGGACTCGTTGTCGTGATCGTGCGTGTCGCCATCAATCGGGGGAAGAGCCGCGCCGGCGAGGCCACTTGGACGCCGCCTGGCTCCGGCAGCGACCCGGCGGTTCCCGACACCGACTCAGCGGCTCGCGGCAGCGACCCAGCGGTTCCCGAAACCGAACCAGCGGATCGCGGCAGCGACCCAGCGGTTCCCGACACCGATCGAGCGACTCCCGGCAGCGACGCAGCGGCTCCCGGCAACGAGAGCGCGCTCGCTGACCGCGTCCAGGACGAGATGTTTCACCGCAGCGATGCGGTTCATCCTGACGCGTGACGCGACCGAGTTCGCGGCGCGCACCGAGCGCCTGCTGGCGGGGCGCATCGAGTGCAACGTGCTCGCGACCGTGTTGATCAACGTGCTCGACGGGGTCTACCGCGACGTCGGCACGGTGTTCGCCTACGGCCTCGGCGAGGATGATGAGGTGCGATTCGCGGCGATGCGTACGCCGCCGCATCCGCTTCTGGCGAGTCCGCTCGATGCGGACGCCGTCCCCTTCGTGGAGCTGTGGCTGGGGGCCGACCCGGACGTGGCCCGCGTCACCAGCGTCCAGGAGACGGCGCAGGCGATCGCGGCGGCGTGGGAGGCGAAGACGGGAGGCGCTGCGCGCTGCGCGCTGCGCGAGGCGATGCACGTCCTCGAGGAGGTGCGCGATCCGCCCAGACCGGCGCCCGGCGAGCTTCGGCCTGCGGATGCGGGGGACCGCTCGCTGCTTATCGCTTGGATGGAAGAGTTCGTCAGCGAGACGGGCATCACGGGGTCGTCACAGGCCGCCGCGATGGTCGACGGGCGAATGCGACGCGACGGCCTGCTGTTGTGGGAGGACACGCAGCCGGCATCGATGGTCGGGGTCACGCCCGAGGTCGCCGGCGTCGTCCGGATCGGCCCGGTCTACACGCCGCCGGCGCTTCGGCGCCGGGGCTACGCCGGCAGCGCCGTGGCCGCGGCGAGCCGGGGCGCGCTCGCCAAGGGCGCGCTGCAGTGCATGCTCTACACCGACCTCGAGAACCCCACGTCGAACAAGATCTATGCCGAGGTCGGCTACCGCCGTGTGGGCGACTGGGAGGAGATCGCGTTCGAGCGCGCGGGGGGATGACCCGCGCGGGATGACGGATCACACCCGGGCGGGCGGATGACCCGGGAGCGGGATGACGGATCACACCCTCGCGGGCGGATGACCCGTCAGGAGCCGGGCGGCGGCGCGCTATCGAAAATCGCCAGCGCCTCCTCGACCGCCTCGGCGACCTCCCCCGGACGGTCGGCGCCCGCCAGGCGGAGCGAGTCGTGGACCGGCGAGGTCCGCGGGATCACGAGGATCAGCGCCTGACCGCGCGCTTGCAGGCTCGCGCGCATCCCGTAGATGACGTAGATGCCGGCGCTGTCGAGGTATGCGACGCCGGACAAGTCGAGCACCACGCCCTGCGCCTCGTTCGGCGTCGCCTTGATCACCGTCGCTCCTACGTCCTCGGCGTTCGACATGTCGACCTCACCCGTGACGTGGGCGATGAGGGCGCTGGGGACCAGCGTGATCTGAACGTCGGCGAGGCTCATTTCTCGGTGATGTGCCGCCGCATTACGACCTCCGTCCCGTCGGCAGTGCGATCGATTTGTACGTCATCCATGGCCGCGACGATGATCGACAGGCCCCGCCCGCGATTCTGGCCTCGGGGCGGCCGCCAGTGACCGTCGTCGCGAACGGTCATCGTGACTTCTCCGTTGTTCGCCCATCCGTGCACCTCAAACGTGGCCGGAGAAGGGGCGTAGGCGTGCTCGATCGCATTCGCGCACGCCTCGCTGACCGCGATCGTCATCTCGGCGATGTCGCCTTCATCCGCGCCCCGCTCGTTCAACCATCGGCGCAGCACGCGCCGCACATGGGACAAGGCTTTCGGTTCGGCCGGAAGGGTCAGGTGCAGCTCGTTCGGCACGATGGCGCTCTGGAGCGACACAATCGCGACGTCGTCGTTCAGACCGACCACCGGGACGAGGTCCGCGATCGCGAACGCGCAGGCGTCCTCGGGCGTCGTTGCACCCTGAACGGCGGTGGCCAGCGCCTCGATCCCGGAGCTCAGCGGAACGCCGCGACGCTCCACGAGACCATCGGTGTACAGCAGCAGTATCTCGCCGCTTTTCAGGGACAGCTCGTGCTCGGGGCAGCGGCCGTAGGGAAACGCCCCGAGCGGAGGCGCTGGGGTCACATCGAGCACCCGCGTTTCCGAGCCCGAGATCACGACCGGCGGAAGGTGCCCAGCGGTGGAGTAATGGAGCGCGGAGGTATACGTGTCGAACACGGCGTAGGCAGCTGTCGCCATCGCTGACTCGTTGAGCGACTGCACGAAACGATCGACGAGCTCAAGTGTGCGGCCCGGGCCGTGACCCTCGATCGCGTAGGAGTGAAGGGCGGTCCGGAGGCGGCCCATGAGAGCCGCGGCCGCGATTCCGTGACCGACCACGTCCCCGATCACGACGCCGACGCGACCGCGCGGAAGCTCGAACACGTCGTACCAGTCGCCGCCCACCTCCTCGAGGGCGGGAAGGTATCGGGTGGCGACCTTAACCCCGACCATGTCCGCGAGGCGCTTGGGCAGGAGACTGCGCTGGAGCAACATCGACACGGCGTGCTCATGCTGGAGCGCTGCTGACAGCCGGGCATGCTCGATCGCCGGGGCAGCGCGCGCGGCCGCCATCTGAAGCACGGCGAGCTCGTCCTGCCCGAACTCCCGCGCGCGTAGCGAGCCCACGTGGAGCACGCCGACCAGCTCGCCCTCGACGACTAGCGGCACGCCGAGCATTGACACGATTCCCTTCTCGCGCAGAATCGGATTGAGGACGTCGGCATGGTCGACGTCGGCGATGAAGATCGGGACGCGTTCCGCCGCGATCCGGCCGGCGAAGCCGCGGCCGAGCGGGATCCGGACGCCGCGCGCGACCTCCTCCTCGATCCCCTTGGCGGCGCGGGCGACGAGCTGCTGCGAATCGGCATCGAGCAGCAGGATCGCGACCGTGTCGACTTCGAGCGCCTCCTGGATGCGGTTCAGCAGCTCTTCCAGCAGCGCCTCGATGGGCAGCTCCGAAAGCCCCGGGTCGGTGAAGCGAAAGGCGCTCGGGCGGTCCTCGGTGGGCTCGGCGATGGGCTCGGCCGGCAGAAGAACGACCTGCCCGGTGCCCAGGTTGTGGGGACGATGCGTCTCGGCGCGGGTATCAGCCACGCGGACAGTGTGCCTCACCTTCCCAACGTAGGCGCAGGCCGCGTGTCGCGGTGAAGTCCGGCCGCGAGCTCAGAAGCGGACGGGATCGCCAGACGGCACGATCAGCACGGAGCCCCTCGAGGCGTTCAGCATGCTTCGGCTCGATCCGCTCAGCGTGATCCGCCGTGAGGGACTCGGCGACGATCCGACCACGATTAGGTCGACTTCGGGGCTGCCGAGGTCGACGATCGACGCCCCGAACTCGGCCGCGAGCGCGTCGGCGGTTTGCTGGGCCGCGGTGTCCCCGTCCGCCCCGGACACCGCGATCGACTCAATCGCGGTGTCTGTCTCCGTCCTCAGCCCGGCCGCCGCTACCGCGATCGCGACCGACCCGCCCTCGAGCAGAGTCTGCGCGCTCGTGCCCGGCTCGGCTCGGCCGGGCGGCGTTCGGTAGTCCGATCCGAACACGATCACCGATGCCTGCTCGGCCTCGGCGAGCTGCTCGAGGCCTTCTCCGGTTGAGCTACTGAAGACGACATGCTTGGGGATCTGCGGGTCTCCCAGCCACGCCACGCCCTGGTCGAGCCGGCGCACCGCGTCGTGCTGCGCGAGCTCCTCGCGGCGCGGGTCGAACTCACGCGAGTGGCGGATGTACGCGAGCGCCAGCCGTGCTCCGGTCCTGGCCAGCCGCTTGCCCAGCGCGAGCGCGTCGTCGTCGTTGACGGTGCCGTCGTAGGAGACGATCAGATCCGAGCTCACGGGGTCGACATCCTCCGGCAGCGCGCGTCCCGCCACATTGGCCAAGGGGACAAGGATCCGCGCCCGGCGGTGTCCAAATGCCCGGTCGCCGGCCTGGCCGGCGGTGGAATAGACCGTCTAGCGGCGGCCGAAGCGGGACAGCCCCGGGCGCCGGCGGTACGTGACGCTCGTCGGGCCCGTGTTGGTCGCCGGTCCCGTGGTCGCATCCTCGCCCGCCGGGCCGGGCTGGCCGGCCGGCGCATCCGGCTCGTTGGTGGGCGCTGCGGGCTCGTTCGCGGGCGCAACCTGCTCGTCGGCACGGGTCATGGGCTCGTTCGCGGGCGCCCCGGGCTCGTCGGCACGGGTCATGGGCTCGTTCGCGGGCGCCACCGGCTCGTCGGACCGGGTCATGGGCTCCTCTTCGCGCGCGGCGAGCGGCTCCTCGTGCATTGTCTCGCGGTCGGCGATCGGCTCGTTGCCGCGGGCCGCCACCGGCTCCGTCTCGCGGGCCGCCACCGGCTCTGTCTCGCGGGCCGCCACGGGCTCGCCGGCCGCCGTCGCCGCCACCGGGGCCTCGTGCGCCGCGAACGGCTCGTCCGCCACGGCCTCATCCGTCGCCACGACGGCTTCCTCAATCAGCCGCGGCCGCGAGAAGTAACGTCCCATCGCGAACGCAGCAAGCCCGACGATCGCGACTCCGAGTCCAGTGAAGTAGCCCAGCCACTCGATGGCCTGACGGATGTGACCGCCCGTCGGCGCGCCGATCGGGTCCCCGGCGCGATGCCACAACAGGCTGACCGATGGTCCGATCGCGAACCAGGCTCCGGCCGCCACCGCCAGCCAGCCGCCGAGCAGGCCGCTCGAGCGGTGCGAGCTCCGCAGGAGCATCAGCCCTCCGATCACCGCGACCGCACCAGGAATGATGCAGAGCCACAGCCTCTCGGTGGTGTAGTGCCAGGTCTTATCGCTCCCGAAGGCATAGTGGAAGTAGGGCCCGACGAACGGGATCAACCCGCCCCAGATGCCGAGCAGGATCACGAGCAGACCGCTCAGCGCCCCGGTCGACCGGGGGAGCCGCCTGGTCTCGATATGACGGTTGGGTGTGGTGCCGGTGACAGTTGCCATGCCGTTCAGCTACCCAAACGGCGCGAGCACGAACCCACGCGGACCGCCCGTGGCAGTGGGCGTGCACGCCGTTTCCGGGCCTCGCGCACCCCGTATGATCGGGTCCATGCCCGATCGCCTGCACTTCACAGATTCCGACGAGGCCAACGAGCTCATCGCGTCCGACCCGATGGCGCTCCTCATCGGCTTCGCCCTCGACCAGCAGGTGTCCGTCCAGAAGGCGTTCGCCGGTCCGCTGGTGATCCGCGAACGGCTCGGCACGCTCGACGCGGCCGTGCTGGCCAGCGCCGACCTCGACCCGATCTTCCGCGAGCGCCCTGCGGTCCACCGGTTCCCCGGCTCGATGGCACAGCGTGTCCACGACCTCGCCGTCCACATCCGCGACCGCTACGACGGCGACGCCGGCCGCGTGTGGACCGACGCCGCCGACTCCGCGGCCCTCCGGGCGAACCTGGCCGCGCTGCCGGGATTCGGCGACATGAAGATCAAGGCGCTCGGGGCGGTGCTGGCCAAGCGCTTTCACGTCGAGGCGGCTCACGACCTGGTACCGCCCCACCCCACCCTCGGAGACGTGGACTCGAGCCAGGCGCTGCTCGACTACCAGACGGCCAAGCGCGCGCACAAGGCCGAGTGGGCGAAGATGAAGGCCGGCGCCGGCTCGGAGGTCGGGGTCTAGTCCGGCACGGCCGGCGGCATGGCGCGTCTCGTCGGCATCAACCACGTCGCCCTCGAGGTCGGGGACGTCGACGACGCGCTTGCCTGGTACGGGCGCTTTTTCGAGTTCGAGCTGCGCGGACGCGCCGGGCCACGGATGGCGTTCATCGACATGGGCGATCAGTTCATCGCGGTGGCGGCGGGTCGGACGCAGCCGCCCGATGGCGATCGCCATTTCGGGCTGGTCGTCGACGACAAGGAGGCCGCGCGCGGGGCGCTTCAGGACGCCGGCGTCGCGGTGCGAAAGTCTGGCTCGCTCGACTTCGAAGACCCGTGGGGCAACCACGTGCAGGTTGTTGACTACCGCGACATCCAGTTCACGAAGACGCCCGAGGTCCTGCGTGCGATGCACCTCGACGGGCTCGAGAAGTCCGAGGCCGCGCGCCGAGAGATCCGCGACCGGGGCTTACGCGGGTAGGCCGCTGCGCCGGGGTCAGCTCGCTCGGCAGGAGATAAGCGGTCGGAGGCTTGCCCGGCAGCCGCGCCGGGCGCCGGCGTCAACCCCGCCAGGCGACGCTGAGCTCGTCGCGTCGGCCGAAGCGCTCGAGGTGCGAGCCGATCACTCGCTCCATCCGCTCGTGGCTGTCGGCATCCGCGGCGCTGACATCGAGTGTCGAGGTTCCGTTGTTCGCCTGGAGCTCGCAACGGCCGAAATCGAACTGGATGTAACCGGTGTCGTCGCCGAATGACGCGTCGACCTTGTGTCCGAAGTGCTTGCACAGCTGGCGCATGTAAGCCACCGGCTTGTCGGTCGTCACCTCGGCGTGTGAGCTGATCTCTGTCATTGGTTCCTAGCCCGGCACGCGGACGTCACCTCCCGCGAGCCGATTTGTCGAATTCTTGAGTGCGCAAGGCACTACGTTACTTGCCGGCCGGGGACGAGCCGGCGGGATCGTCGCCAGGGCCTGCGTCACGACCTGCACAGCATGACAATCGCGGGGTTCTACCGCCACCGTGGCGGATGGCGCATGCCCCACATGCAGGCTACGCCACGGTCCACATGATTTGACTCGTTTGTCGTGCTGTGCAGGTGATGGCGGCCTCCGGGTCCGAGCCGCCACCGGTCTCAGGGGGCGTCGTCGTGGGAGCCTTCGGGGGCGTCGTCGTGGGAGCCTTCGGGGGCGTCGTCGTGGGAGCCTTCGGGGGCGTCGTCGTGGGAGCCTT
Source organism: uncultured Solirubrobacterales bacterium (assembly GCA_963709205.1). GTDB lineage: Bacteria > Actinomycetota > Thermoleophilia > Solirubrobacterales > Solirubrobacteraceae > Palsa-465. The sequence continues at coordinate 91,937 of CAVPVP010000005.1, read as the reverse complement.
CGGGGGCGTCGTCGTGGGAGCCTTCGGGGGCGTCGTCGTGGGAGCCTTCGGGGGCGTCGTGGTCGGAGCGTTCGCGGTCGTCCTCGCCGGCGCCCTCGGCCTGCTGGTCGTCGTGAGCCACGTCAGCCGCCGTGACGTGGCGGGTCTCGGAGCTGCCCGGATTGTGCAGGCGCTCGTCGCTCTCCTCGGTCCGCATATCCGCGTCGGGCGTGTCGAGCTGATCGGGATCTTCGACGCGCTCCGCGGTGCTGCCGTTCTCGGGTACGCGGGTGGCGTACGAGTTATTGTCACTCCGCATTTCCTGGTCGCCGGTGTCGATGCCGTAGAAGTCGCGAAGTCGGCGGTCGCATTCGGCCGAGATGCCCCCGTCGGCGTCGATCTCGGGGGAATCGATGATGCGCTGCTTGCTGTAGGGGACGCGGAGCTCGCCGTCCTCGTCTTTGAGCCGGGCCAGCGGAACGAGGACCGTGCGCTTACCGCCCATGCCAGGTGAGGCCTCCACCCCGACCCACATCGGGTAACCGTCGTCGGTGGCGTAGATCTCCCTGACCTTGCCAATCGGGTTGGCCACCTGATCGCTGACCTTTTTCCCCGGAAGGGTGCTGACGTCTTCGATCGGCGCAGTCATGTGTCTCCTCGCTCGTTGCCTCCGGACCTGGCCTACCCGGTCGGACCCGTACGCACTCCCCGAGCGATCAGCCGCGAGGCGAGCGCTTGATCGACAGTCGCGGACGGTTCGTGGTCGGCTGGTGCGCTCGGATGGCCGCGTCGAGCTGCGGCCCCTCGCCGGCGTCGATCGCGGGCGGAGTCCAATCCTCGTGACGATCCGGTTGAGTTCCCGGATGTCGCTCGCTCGGGGGTAGCGCGCCCCGTGACTCCCGATCAGAGGCTCAGCGCGTCGCGCACCTCGAGGCACTCCTCGTGGCTCGTGCTTCCGCTCTTGAAGCCGAGCACGACGTGGCTCATCGCGACGCGGGTCGCGGGCCCGGACACGAACGCTCCGCCGCCCGGCCCCGGCCGAGCTTCGATCAGCCCGCGCGTCTCTAGGAGGCGCACCGCCTCGTTCGCGGTCGCGACGGCAACCCCGAATCGCTTGCGCAGGTCATCCTTGGTCCCGAGCCGCTCACCCGCCTGCCGGTCGTCGACGATCTCGCGCTCGAGCTCCCGCGCCACGAGCTCGGCCCGCGACACACGCGCGGCGAGCAAAGTCTCCGGCCCGGCGCTCATCGACGCGATGATAATCGCGGATCTCGAGCGTCCTGACGTGCCCACCAGCGCACGCCCGCTTGACTAGAAGCGTTGCTACGCCGGGACGATCTGGATCCTGATCGCCCTGGCGTCCGCGGCGTGATAGGCGCGCGCCGCTTCCTCCGCCGTGCCGTAGCGGCGGTCCTCGAGTCGGCGGGCCGACACCTCGAGCTGGAAGGCCGGCTGCGCGAACGGATACGGATCGAGCGACACCACGCCGGCCGACGGGATCCGCACCGTGAGCTCGACGTACGGTCCGCCGGGCGCCACGGGTACTGCCGGGATCGACCGCGCCCCTCTCGGCTGATCGATGCGCCGAAGCGTCGACGGCACCGGCACGGGATCATCGGTCGCCGGCTCGGTCAGGTCGACCAGCCCCAGCGCCAGCGACATCAGATCGAGCGCTTGGAGCAGCTCGTACGCGTACCACGTTTGATGCTCGAACTCGCTGCGAAGGCCGTGTCCGCCCCAGGCGTCGCGCAGCGCCGCGATGCGTCGGTGGTCTTGCTCGGCGACGACCTCGACTGCGAGCGGGTGGCCGACCGGCTCGCCCCCGTGCAGACCGAAGCGGGTGTGGTAGAGGCCGGCCCAGTGCATGCTGACGAGCGCGCCGGCGTGACCGTCTCGCGCGTACACGCTGTCGACGCCGCGGCCGTACGGACCCACCGTGACCTCCAGCGGGAGCTCGAGGAAATGGGCGGGCCGCGCCTCCGCGGCGTTGAACGACGGGCGGCCGTCGAGCTCGTACCAGCCGTCGTCGTGATGCGTCGCCGCGATCACGAGCGCCTCATGCTGCGCCGGCCTCTGGAACAGGTCGTTACCCCATCGTCCACACAGCTCGCCCGCGACACGTCCGTGCTCGGGATGGGTGATCAACCACAGCTCTCCGTCGCGACGGGTTACGAGCATCGTGCAGGGCCGCCCGTCTAGGCCTTCGGCGGAAGGCTCCGGGCGTAGCCGACGCCCACATCAACCCAGCGCCGGAGATCGTCGTCGGTCCGAACGCCGTCGGGATCGATCCGCAGCCAGCCGTCCATGGCCTTGCCCCGCATGACGAACGGCTCCGCGTGCTCCTCGCGTACGAGCACCTCGGTCTCCTCCGGATCGCACCGGAGCAGCATGCCGCCCTGTCCGCTGGCGCTCACCGACATGTTCCCCCCGATGAGGAACGCGAGTCCCCCGAACATCTTCTTTTCGACGACGTCATGATCCGTCGCGAGAAGTGCGCGGATGCGATCGGCGAGATCCTCGTCGTAGGCCACGAGGGGATTATCGCGACCTCGGAGGTGAGCGATGGCCACGGGAGGATGCCCCGAGGCCGCCGCAGATCGCGGCGCGTCAGCCAGGGTCGGGGCGCGCCTGACCGCTGTACTCGGCGTTCGGAAGCATGTTGGTCGCCATCGCCATCCGGTTGGTGAGGTTGTACATCGCGCTGATCTCGGCGACGTCCCACGCTTCCTCGAGTGTCAGGCCGACGTCCAGCAACGTCTGGAGGTCATCGCGGGTGACCTCACGCGGTCGCAGGGTCAGCTTCTCGGCGTAGGCGCAGATCGCGCTCCGGCGCGGACCGAGATCGGCGCGGCGCCAGTCGTACGAGACCCGCTCGCCGAGGACGGGGTCACCGAGCTCCTCCCGGAGCGCCGCACCGTGGGCGACGAGACAGTAGAGGCAGCCGTTGGCCGAGCTGACGACCACCGCGATCATCTCGCGGTCGGCCGCGCTCAGATGTTCGCTGGGCTCGTGGAGCTGGCGGAAATGGGTGAACCAGGCGCTGAGGCGGTCGGGCCGGAACGCGTACACGCGAAAGACGTTCGGGACGAAGCCGAGACGTTCGCGCGCCTTCGCGAAGAGTCCCCGCAGACCGGGCGGCACCTCGTCCTCGTCCGGGACCGGGAACCACGAGCCGGTGTCGCCGGCGGTGTCGGGTTCACGGGTGAGGTCAGACATCGGCGAGCTCGCGCATTGTCCCTCACCTCGTCAGCGGGAGGGTCGGACATAGGCGAGCTCGCGCATTGTGCCTCACCTCGCCAGCTTGAGGGTCGGACATCGGAAGCCCGCCGATTCTCCCTGACCTCGTCAGCCGGAGGGTCGGACGCCCGTGACGTGGAGGACGAGGACCATCGCGAACGCGTCCCCTCTGCGGAGCAGATCGCTCAGGCATTCGACCCAGCTCGCGGCCTGCTCATGCGTGAGAACCCCGGCTCGAGCCGCACTGTCGGCCGACGCGCCGAGATGCGTGAACCGGAGGAACTCGTCGTGCTCGCACACGGTGTCGTCATTGCTGATCGACCGCACCTCGCGGAGTCCGGCCCGCTCGAACAGAGTGGGCAAGCGGTACCCAACCCAGTCGGCTTGCTCACTGCCCGTCGCGCTGAGCTCGAGGATCGCGTCCGTGATCTCGGGATCGAGGCTCGGAGCGACCAGCCCCCACCGCGACTCGGTCACGACCACCCGGCCTGACGGGCGCGTGACCCGGACCATCTCCCCGAGCGCCGGCTCGGGTGATGCGACGTGCTGGAGCGTGCGGTCCGCGCGGCACGCATCGAACTCCCCGTCGCCGAACGGGAGCGCGCCCGCGTCGCCCAGCACGAGCTCAATCCGCCCGAGCCCGTCACGCTGTCGCTCCCGCGCGACTCCGAGCAGCGCTGCGCTGCGGTCGAGTCCGACGACACGACCTCCGGGACCGACGATGTCGGCCATGCGCTCGAGTTCCGATCCCGTCCCGCACCCTACGTCCAGCACGCTTCCGCCCCGGGTGAGGCCGAGTAGTTCGAGCGAGCGCGCCTTCTCGGCGGCCACGAACGGCACCGAGGCGATGTCGTCGAGTTGGCCGCCGAGCGATCCCGGATCGCCGGCGGCGTCGACGTCACGATAGGACCGCCACCGGCTCGAGTCCACGGCCCGGAGGCGCCTTCTAGATCAACCGCCGAGGAGGTGCAGCCCAGCCTGGAGCTTCGACCGGCCCTTCTTGTCCGTGTTCACGGCGGCGTTGACCTGGGCCTTGGGCACCGGCCCGCCGTTGACGGCCAGGACGTCCTTCCGAAGGCCGCTGTACGCCTTCGCGATCAGCCCGAGCCCCTTGACGATGTCGGTCTTGCCCTTGGCCCCGCGTGCCGAGGAAGCGGATTCGCTGATGAGCTTTCGCTTCAGCGCCTGAAGCGTGCCAATTTCGTGGCCCAAGGCGCGGACGAGTCGCTTGTGGCTCCCGGGATATCCATCGAGTCCGCTCGTGACTGCGGCCTCCTCGCCTTTGGTGCAGCGGCCCGAGGCGTTCACGTGGGCGCATATGATCGGCCCGTAGTGGTTGAGCGTCGAGCGGATGGAGTTATCACTCGCCTGAGCGCCCGCGATCGGGCCACCGAGAATCGCACACAGTGCTACCCCCGACAGCAGCGAGAAACGACGAACTGAACGTGGCACGTGACTCCTCCTGGTTATGGCGCTTGTCCTTGCGATGGCAGCAATACCCCTGCCCATCTTGGTCGTAACCGCTCGTAACAACCTAAGTTGCGGTGCGTCCTTTCCACGCTGCCCTCACACAGTATTCACAAGCTCGTCACAAGCCGGTCCCGCGATGGACACGTTTGGCCCGGGTCTTGCCTCATAGGCTCGCGCGGTTTCGTTCCCGACTCAAGGAGAGCAGATGCGGAAACTCGGGGGAAGGCTGGGCGTGTCCCGGCGTCTCGCGATCATCGCGGGTCTCGCGACGGTCCTGGTTATCGCCGCGGCCGGCACGGTGGTGGCGGATCCGTACGGCTGGTTCGGCGGCGGCAACGACAACCCGTGGCCCTACAACTCGCCGGGCCCGGCGCCCGTGCTCGCCGCCGTCGGCGACATCTCGTGCCAGCCCGGTAGCCCCGTCGAGCAGGAGAAGAAGACCGACACCTGCGACCAGGGCTCCGGCTCGACCGTGCGCGACGAGGCGCAGAACGCCACCGCCGCGCAGGTCGAGGCGATGAAGCCGGCGCTGGTGGCCGTGCTCGGCGACGAGCAGTACCAGAACGGCTACTACTCGGACTTCGAGAACTCGTTCGACAAGTACTGGGGCGCGTTCAAGTTCCTCCAGCGCCCGTCGCCCGGTAACCACGAGTTCTACGACAACCACGGTCAGACGGGCGTCCGAGGCCTGGGCTACTTCGACTACTACAACGGCCTCCAGCACGACTCGAACGGCACCGAGGTCGATGACACCGTCACCAACCCGACCACGGGGCACGTCGTCACCCAGCCCGCCCCGCAGCAGGAGGGCCAGGCCGGCCAGTTCGGCCAGACCGGCAACGGCTGGTACTCCTACAACCTCGGCGACTGGCACCTGATCTCGCTCAACATCGAGTGCGCGGACGAGCCGGGCGGCTGCATCCCGACCGGATCGTGGTTCGCGAGCGAGACCAAGTGGCTAGCGCAGGACCTCAACGAAGATCACAGCCGGTGCACGCTCGCGTACTGGCACCAGCCGACGTTCAGCTCGACCTCGACGGCCCCGGCGACCGCGACCACCCCGGCGACGACCTGGACCGACGACAGCGCCGAGGGACAGACCGCGGACGCCTGGTGGAAGCTCCTCTACGCCCACCACGCCGACGCTGATCCTGAACGGGCACGACCACGTGTACTCGCGGTTCGCGCCGATGGATCCCGCCGGCAACTACGACCCGCGTCACGGGATCCGCGAGTTCATCATCGGGACGGGCGGCGAGTCGCTCGACACGGGGTCCCCCCGAAACGCGAGCAACCCGGACGGCACGCCGAACCTGCAGGCGTGGGCGGATCAGTACTACGGCGTGATGAAGTTCAGGCTGTACCCCGACGGCTACAGCTGGGACTACGAGTCGGCGCTCGAGAGCCCGACGCGCGCCGGCGGGCACGCCGCCGACCTACAGCGACAAGGGCACCGGCTCCTGCAACCGCGGGGGCTGGGGCTCCTAAGGCGAGGCTGTTTGTGTGGGGTCGGCATGACGCCGGCCCCACGCGCCTACTCGCCGGACGGAAAGCGCGGCGGGGCGGCGCGGTAAGTCGGGGGGGTGGCGGACAGCTGGATCGGGTTGCGCACCAGGTCGATCGTCGTGCCGTCCTCGCGCTCGATGCTGACCACCGGCGAAAGCCCGAGCGAGCGCGCCAACTCGAACGCGGCGGCGATGTCGTTGACCACTCCGGCGGGAACGGCGGCGGCGGTGAGAGCATCGGCCCACTCCTGGGCCGGGCGGGCGGCGAGCTGCTTCTCGAGCGCGGCGCGTAGCTCGTCGCGATTGGCAACGCGCGCGCGGTTGCCGGTGAATCGTGGATCGCGGGCGAGCTCGGGCGCGCCCACGACATCGCACAGCGCTCCGAACTGCCGGTCGTTGCCGACCGCGACGACGAGCTCGCGGTCGGCGCACCGGAGCGGCTCGTACGGCGTGATGCTCGGATGCGCGTTGCCCATCCGCTCCGGAACCACGCCGGCAACGGTGTATGCCGACGCTTGGTTCACGAGCGCGGCGAGCAGCGAGGAGAGCAGGTCGACCTCGACGCGCTGCCCGTCTCCGGACCGCGCGCGGTACTCGAGCGCGGCCAGGATCCCCACCGTCGCAAACAGGCCAGCCAGCACGTCCACCAGCGCGACACCGACCTTCTGGGGCTCGCCATCCGGAGCCCCGGTGATGCTCATCAGCCCGCCCAGCGCTTGCACCAGCAGGTCATAGCCCGGGAGGGCGGCGCCGCCGCCGGCCCCGAAGCCCGTGATCGAGCAGTAGATCAGGCGCGGGTTGCGCTCGCGGAGCGTCTCGTAGTCCAGGCCGAAGCGTGCCGTCACGCCCGGGCGGAAGTTCTCGACGAGCACGTCGGCCTCGCTCGCGAGCCCTTGCGCACGGGCGAGGTCGGCGGCATCGGTGAGGTCGAGCACCAGGCTCTGTTTGTTGCGGTTGACCGACTGAAAGTAGGTGGCGTCGCCGGCCTCGTCGTATGGCGGTCCCCACTGCCGCGTGTCGTCGCCGGCGGGCGCCTCGACCTTGGTCACCTCCGCCCCGAGATCACCCAGGACCATCGTCGCCAGCGGACCGGCGAGGACCCGTGAGAAGTCGAGGACCTTCAGTTCTCCGAGGGCAGACGGCATCAGCTCGTACCGGCGCTCAAGGCCTCGAGGCCGGCGATCAGAACGTCGAGACCGAATTCGAACCGCTCGTCGCCGTCCGGACCGGTGATGTCGTCGACGACTGAAGCCAGCACGGGGAAGCGAGTCGGTGGGCAGTCGCATGTAGAAGGCGTGGACGTCCTCGTAGTAGCGCTGCACGTCGTCGGGGTTCCGGCCGTACTCCATCAGGCCCGTCTCGAAAGCCTCCGCTGACACGTACAGGGTGAGCTGATCGAGGCCAAGCGCGATCACGCAATCGGACAGGCCCGCCGCCCGCAGCGTCGCGGCAAGCCGCTCGGCGGCGACCAACGACTTCGGAGTCGTGGGGATGCGCCCAAGACCCGCCAGCGCCGCGTCGCAGTGGGACATCAGCACGGCCCGGAGGTCCCGGGCCATCTGACGCACCTGTTCCCGCCAGAGCTTCGGGTCTGGCTCCGGCAGCGGCACCTGGCCGACGAGCTCGTCGAACACGAGCTCGAGCAACTCGTCCTTGCCGGTCACGTGCGCGTACAGCGACGCGGCCCCGGTCCCCAACCGATCCGCGACCCGGCGCATCGATAACCCAGCTACGCCGGCCTCGTCGAGAACCTCGATCGCGGCGGCCACGATCGCCTCGACGGTCAGCGCAGTCCGTCGCGTTGGACGCTTGCTGGGTCTCCGGAACCGCGGCGGGGGCAGCGCTGCGCTGGCGGCGCTGGTGGCCCTGGTGGCCCCGGTGGCGCTGGCGGCCTCGGCCGGTGATGGGGCGGCCGCCTTGCCGGCGGACGAACGGGATTTCGCGCTGCCTCTTGACGCGCTCATCCACGTAGCGTATAACAGCGTTCGTTGAACGAACACTGTTCCGAATACTGTTTCGCACTCAGTACGTGGAAGAGAGGAAGCGGATGGCAACATCGTCTCTCCGCTGTTCAATTTCGTCCCCGCGTCGGTCCGCGACAACGAGGTCGGATCCGCCTCGGGCGTCCTCAACGCGATGCAGCAGCTCGCGGGAGCCGTGGGGGTCGCCGGGCTCGGAACGATCTTCTTCAGCACGCTCGGCCACGATGGATTCGTGACCGCGATCAGCCACTGCCTACGCGTCGAGCTGGCGACGATGCCGGCGCTCCTGCTGCTCAGCTTCCCGGTGCCGGCGCAGCCCCGCGCGGACGACGCCTTCGCGGCCGACCCAGAGGCCGAGCGGGTCCGGCTGATCGCGGCCGAGCCGGTCGGCGCCGGCGAGGTCTCGTAGCGCCCGTCCGTCAGCGGATAGCCTGCGCGCACCATGAAGCGGCTGGTAGGCCGGTTCCCCAGTCCGGGGCGGGGAGCCTGGTGGCGACGTCAGGGCCCCGTTCTCCTCGCCACCACCGTCCTGGCGCTGGCCTCGTCGGGCGGCGGGCGCGCTGCCGAAGATCGCACCGGCGCGCCGGCCGAGGGGCCGCCGCACACCGACGTCGTGACAGTCGCGGGCAGGCCGGTCGGCCCGAGGATCCCGGCCGGGTTCATCGGCGTCTCGCTCGAGTACAGGACCGTGTCCGGAGCTGAGCCCGACGGCCCCGGCGGACAGGACCTGGTGCTCGCGCAGCTCATCCGCAACCTGGCGCCGGGGCAGACGCCGATCGTGCGGATCGGGGGCGACAGCACGGACTGGACGTGGTGGCCGCTCCCAGGCATTCAGCGACCTCGCGGCATCACCTACGACCTGTCGCCGGCGTGGATCGCAAGCGCCCGCGAGCTCGAGCTGTCGACCGGCGCGCGCCTCATCCTCGGCATCAATCTCGAGGCCGACAACACCGCAATCGCGGCGGCCGAAGCGCGAGGCCTGATCGCCGGCATCGGGCGCCGGAACATCGCGGCGCTCGAGATCGGCAACGAGCCCGAGCTGTACTCGGCGCTCCCCTGGTTCCACATCCGGCCGGGGGTTCCCGAGTTCGGCCGCCCCCTGTCCTACGACCTCGCCGACTACGTCCGCGAATTCTCGCGGTTCGCCCGGGCGATTCCGCGGATCCCGCTGGCCGGGCCCTCGACGGGCGCCAACGCCTGGATCGCGGGGATCGGGCGGCTGATCGCGGCGGATCGGGCGTTGCGGATGGTGACCTTCCACGCGTATGCGCTGAATCCGCTCGGGGACGCGTTTCGCGGTCGCGACTGCTCCACCCCGCTCGGGGACCCGGCCCACCCCACAGTGGCAAACCTGCTCGCGTCGTACGCGTCGCAGGGCCTCGACCAGGACGTCTCGCCGTACGTCGCGATCGCCCACAGTCATCACCTCCCGTTCCGCGTCGATGAGATGAACGCGGTCACCTGCGCAGGGACGCCCGGAGTCAGCAACACCTCGGCCTCGGCGCTGTGGGTCGTGAACGCGCTGTTCACGCTCGCCCGCGCCGGCGTCGACGGCGTGAACATCCACACCTGGCGTCACTCCGACGGGAAGCTGTTCGACTTCCATCTGGTCGACCGCCAGTGGGTGGGAACGGTGCGCCCGGAGTACTACGGACTGCTTCTGTTCGCGCGCGCGGCGCCACCCGGGTCCCGGCTGCTGCCGACCGAGGGGCCGTCGTCCGGCCCGGTGCAGTCGTGGGCGGTGCGCACGCCCGGCGGCAGCACTCACATCGTCGTGATCAATGACAGTCCCACCCACGTCCGGTGGGTGCTCGTGCGGCCGCCGGCGGCGAGTCGGCGCGCGACGCTCGAGCGACTCGAGGCGCCGAGCGCCTACGCCAGGACCGGGATAACGCTCGCGGGCCAGAGCTTCGGCGCCCAAACGACCACCGGGCAGCTTGCCGGGGCCGTGCACTCCACGGTACTCCGGCGGTCGGCCGGTGGCTATCTCGTGCGGCTGCCGGCGGCGAGCGCCGCGCTGCTCACGATCCGGTAGGCACGGGCCCGGTTGCGAGCGGGGTCATCCGTGCCCTGGTGGCGCCTTGGCCAGGTAACTCTGACCGGCGTGAAGAACGATCGTCTTGTGGCGGACGAAGTCAGTCACGCGGACGCGATCGGTGATGTCGTGGGTGAGCGTTCCGTCGCACCGGTCCGCAACCGTCCAGATCGTGCCCAAGACGGTGGCGGCGCTGTAGCGCCCGCGGGTCCGGAACTTGCCGTGAGCGCTCGCTCGCAGTAACTGCAACGTGCGACTGCTGCCCGCCGCAGCCGATGCGTCCGCGGCCTTGCGGGTGCACACGCCGAACGTCGGCGCGCCCTTGAACGCACTCTCGACAAGCGAGAGCGTCGCAAGTCCTTTGCTCGCTCCGCGCGCGGCCTGGGTCAGCGTGAAGATCGCGCCGCCGAACGCGCCGCTCTGAGTCCGGCCCTTCTTGGCCGTGGCGGTTACGAGCTTCAACGAACCGTGCAGCGAATTGACCTCGGATCCGATCGGGATCTGCGTGGCCGCGGTCAGGCGCACGAATCCCTGTCCGGCCGCCGCGCCCGCGTCCACCGACTTCCCGAGTGGCGGCTTGACGAACACGACGCCCGACACCGGGGTCGCGTTCGCGGTCTTGCCGATGGTCGGCGGCGGCGGCGCGGCGCCGTACACGAATGCGTTTCCTGCGCCGTCCACGGCGACGCAGAACGAGGCGGACGCGCACGACACCCCCGTACGCTCGACCGCCGACTGGATCTGCTGCGGAGCGCTCCACGTGGTGCCGTCGTAGGTCAGCACGCTCTCGCGACCGTCGATCGCCGCGCAGAACGACGCGGACGGACACGACACCGAGTCGAGCTGGCCCCCGTCGATGGCGCCGTTGGTGGTGTCGATCGGGGTCCCGGCGCTCCAGCTCGAGCCGTTGTACGTGTACGCATTGCCGCCGGTGTCGACCGCGATGCAGAAGGTTGTCGACGGGCACGAGACCGACGTCAGGTTGTCGGTGGCGATCGTCGGTTGGACGATCCAGGATGTGCCACCGCTCGTCGACGTCTCGATCGACCCCGCTTGGCCCGCGGCGACGCAGAACGAGGTCGACACGCACGAGATACCGCCGATGCCCTCGTGATTGGAGACGTGGTTGATCGTGACGGGGCCTGACCACGCGCTGCCGTTATAGGTGAAGCCGTTGCCGCCGCCGTCGCCGGCCACGCAGAACGATGCCGAGGTGCACGACACCGCGGTAAGCGCGTTGCGCGTGGTGTCAACCGCTACCGGCGTCCCCCACGTCGAGCCATTGAAGGAAATGGCGTTCCCGGCCAGGTCCACCGCCATGCAGAACGACGCGGACGGGCAGGACACGCCGAACAGCGTGTGGCCACTCGGATTGCTGCTCGGGTCGATGTTGGTAGGCGCACCCCAGGAGCTGCCGTTGAACGTCTGCCCGTAGCCGCCCGCCCCAACCGCGGCGCAGAACGTAGTGGTAGGACACGAGATGTTCTCCGGCGGGTTCGCGTTGTCGATCACCGTCGGACCGGTCCAGGTGCTGGCCGACAATCCCGAAGCCGGGACCCCCAGCGCGACCGCGGTCACCGCCACCGCAACCGCTGCCTTACCGCGCCACCCCGCGCCACGCAGCCGCCCAACCCAGAACGCGCTCATCTGGCTCCCCGCTTTCCCCGACGTTCCCCACGGCGCCGGCCCCCGGCCGTGGACTGTCCGTGCGACCGTACTTCGTCCGTTACCCCAAAGTCAACAATCCCTTCGCGTTCCTTCTGGCGAGTGTTGTAACGAATCGCGCCCTCCCCCGTCCCTGGGCCACCCATAACCCGAGAGGACGGTGAGAGGATGGAATGGTCATGGAGGTGAAGGCGCCGCCGCGCGAGCGTGTAACCGGCGTTCCCGCCGTCGATCCGGACGCCGACCTCGTAGCTGCTGCCCGCGCGCGACCGAGCGAGTTCCTGGGGCTTTATGACCGGTACTTCGCGCGCATCCTCGGGTACGTGCGCCTGCGCATCCGCGACGACGCCACATGCGAGGACGTCACGAGTCACGTGTTCACCACGGCGCTCGCGGAGATTGGACGCTTCCGCAGCCGGGGGCCGTTCGCCGGCTGGCTGTTTCAGATTGCGCGGAACGCCGTCTACGACGCCCAGCGGCGACGCCCGACCGAGCCGGGCATCATCGAGCGCGCGGCGTCGGACCCCACTCCTGAGGAACTCGTTCTCGAACGCGAGCGGGCCGAGGAGCTCCGTGCGCTGATTCGGCTGCTCCGGCCCGAGCAGCAGCACCTGCTCGCGCTGCGGTACGGCGCCGAGCTGTCGTTCGAGGACATCGGCGCGGCCGTCGGCGCCGCGCCCGCGACCGTGCGGGTCCGGATGCACCGGATCCTCGAAGAGCTACGACGGAGGTATCCCCATGACGCATGACGATTCTCGCCTGGAACTGCTCGAGCGTGATCTGCAACGGCTCGCCGAGCCGCGCGACGAAGACGAACGCATTCGCCGCGTGGTCCGCAGGCAGCTCGCCGCGAGGGCCGCTGCCCGGCCGCCCCGGCGCGTGTCCGTGCGGCGCCTGTCCTTGCGGATCGCGCTTGCCACCGCCGCCGTCGTGGCTACGGCGGCGGTGATTGCCATCGTCATAGATGTCGGTACCTCCGGATCCGGCGGACCGGCCGTTGCGGACGCGGCGATAGTCCACCACACGCTTGCGGCGGTCACGCCGCCGGCGGACCAGATCCTGCACGAGAAGGTCGCCGGCGTGCAGAACGGCGTGCCGGTCGAGGCCGAATGGTGGCAGGAGACCAGCCCGCCTTACGCCAACCGGGTCATCAAGGGAACCGTGGGACACGAGGGCGAGGGAAGCGACAACGGCACCACCTCGTTCGAATACGACCCCGGAAGCAACACGATGACCGAGCAGCGGGACACATCTCCTCCGACCCCGATCGATCCCGTCTCGGAGATCCGACACGAACTTGCCAGCGGGCAGGCCGAAGTCGCCGGCACGCTCGTGATCGGCGGTAGCTCGCTGTACAAGATCGATCTACCGGGCGGGTTGATCGCGTACGTCGACCCGAGCACTTACCGTCCGCTGTACCTGGATGATCCGCAGCGCGACGGGGGCGTGGTCCGGCTTCGCGTCGTCACGCTCGAGTACCTGCCGCTGACCCCGTCGAACCGGGCACTTCTCAGCGTGACCGCGCAGCACCCAACGGCTCACGTCGCCACCAACCCGATCTACGCACCCGGCAAATAGCGCAGGAGCGCGTCACTCATTCGGCACTTCGATCTCGGCCTGCCGTGCCTGCCCGTACGGATCCTTCGGGGCACGGTCGTCCGAGAGCGATTGCCGGGACGCGGTGACGAGTTGCTCGATTGCGTCGGCGAGATGAATGGGCGCGATGTTGTAGTCGCCCCGCTCGACGCGAATCTGGTGGGCAGCTAGAAGGACGTCGGCGTGCGTGTGCCCCGCCGGCGGCTCGAACCGGTAGGAGGCTAACTCGATCAGCAGCCCGAGCGGATCCGTGAAGTAGATCGAGTCCATGAAACCACGGTCCTTGACGCCACTGTGCGTGATCCCCCGCTCGTCGAGCCGCTCCACCGTCTGGGCGAACGTCGCCTGCGACAGCGCAAACGCGAGATGGTGAACGCATCCTGGATCCGTGGGCGTGCGTCGCGGGTCGGGCACCCGTTCCTCGTTGGTGAACACGGTTATTAACCGGCCGTCGCCCGGATCGAAGTACAGATGGCTCTCAGCGGCGTTGTCGAGGTTGGGCTGCTCGAACACGAACGGCATCCCTAGCACCCCTTCCCAAAAGTCGATCGAGGTCTGCCGGTCGGCGCCGACGAGCGTGATGTGATGGACGCCTTGGCTTTGGATCTTGCGCACGGAGTCACCGTCCTGTCGGATTGTGGGTCGAGGGCGCAACGGGGCGGCCCGCGTCCGGTGCGCGCTCCGACGAACGCGCTCCCGAAGTAGTTGCAAACACAACTATACCACCGAGTAGTCGTCGCGGCAACTACTGCTTCGAGCGCGCCTGCGAGTGTGACACCGGCGGATCCGCTCAACCGCCCAATCGACCCCCGGATCGCCGGCGATCCACACACGGCTACAGACTTGTTGCAGTCGCAATCAGATCGTGATATAGTTGAGCACGCAATCGACTTCGGCCGCCGTCTCGGGCGGTCAGCTCCCGACACAAGGACCACATCAATGAGCACCACTACCGCCACCGCCATCCCGACCGGCACCTGGACCGTCGACCCCGCCCACTCCCAGGTCGGCTTTGCCGTCAAGCACATGGGCATCGCCACCGTCCGCGGCGAGTTCACCCAGTTCGAGGGCACGCTCGAGATCGCCGAGGATCTCTCGAGTGCCAAGGCCTACGGCACCGTCAACGCCGCGTCGGTTGACACCAATGAGCCCCAGCGCGACGACCACCTCCGCTCGCCCGACTTCTTCGACGTCGCCCAGTTCCCCGAGCTCCAGTTCGAGTCGACGAGCATCGAGGCGCTCGATGACGAGGAGTTCCGCATCACTGGCAAGCTCACGATCCACGGCGTGACTAACGACATCGTCCTCCACGCCGACCTCCAGGGCACCGACATCGACCCGTGGGGCAACGAGCGCGTCGGCCTCGAGGTCACCGGCCAGCTCTCCCGCGGCGACTACGGCATGAAGTTCAACCAGGCGCTCGGCAGCGGCAACATGCTCGTTGCCGACAAGGTCAAGCTCGCCCTCGACATCTCCGCCGTCAAGCAGTCCGCCTAACCACACGAGTACCTTGCGGCCGGCGCTTCGCGGGCGCCGGCCCCAGGTCGCCCGCACCACGCAAATGCACGCCGCACACTCGCCAATCCCCACTCTCACAGATTCCGAGCTCGCCGCCTGGCGCGGCATGCTGGAGGCCCACGCCCGCGTCACTCAGCAGCTCGACGCGGAGATGCATGCCGAGCACGGCCTCTCGGTGTCGGCCTACGAGGTGCTCATGTTCCTCGCCGACGCGCCTGATCACCGTCTGCGCATGTCGGACATCGCCGAGCAGGTCCTCCTCAGTCGCAGCGGCTGCACGCGTCTCGTCGACCGGCTCGTCGACCAGGGTTACGTCACCCGGTGCGCCGCCAGCGGCGACGGCCGCGGCCTGTACGCCCAGCTGACCGACGCCGGCCTCGAAAAGATCGGCGCCGCTCGCGTCACCCACCGCGAGGGCATCCGGCGGTACTTTCTCGATCACCTCACCGCCACCGACCTGATCGCCCTCGGCGACATCTGGACCCGCTTCCGGGTCAGTCGCGACGCCAGGTAACAGCCCGACCTCGCCGGCGTCAAGAAGGGCGTAGAACGGCGTGTTCCGCGGAACCGCGAAAATGAGCGCGTGAGCCCCCCGCCGACCGCACTCCTCGCCGCAACCGGGCTCATTGGCGGGTTCGCCGTCGCGGTGATCTCCGGGTCCCGCGCGCTCGGCGGCGTGATGCTCGTCATCTTCGGTGCCGCCTGCATTGCGATTTGGCTTCGCCGCGACGGGCGTCAAACCGCGACCCTGCTCACGCTCGCGGCGCTGGTCGCGTTCGCGCTCTCGCACCTTCTCGGGCTGGTCATCGGGGCGTGGCCCGCCGTGTTCGTGACGGCGGCAGGTACCGCGGCTCTCTGCTGGCGCGCGTCCGACTCGCGCGTGTGAGCGAGCAGGCCGCCAGCCGAATCTCGGTCACCGGTGAGGTCGCCGAATTGTCGTTCCGTAAGGACGTTCGCTCCCGCGCGAGGCGGGTCGGGCTGCTCGGGTGGGTTCGTCTCGAGCCAGACGACAGTCTGTGCGTGCACGCCGAGGGCCAGCGCGCCGCGATCGACGAGTTCGCCGCGAATCTGCGCTCGCTGCCGGGCGTCGCCTCGATCTCAGAGCGAAAGGTCAAGGTCGAGGGCCACGAGCAGTTTGCGATCCGCGGGATCCCCGCCGGCGTGTTCGTGGTCCAGGAGCATCAGGCGACGGCGCACCATTTCGATGTTCGCCTCGAGGTCGACGGCGTGATGCGATCGTGGGCCGTGCCCAAAGGTCCGTCGATGGACCCGACGGTCAAACGGTTTGCGGTCCAGGTCGAGGACCACAGCCTCGAGCACAACGAGTTCGAAGGCCGGGCGAGCCGCGGCGGGGTGATCATCTGGGACCGGGGGCAGTACGAGCAGGGCGGCCGCGTCCCGTGGCCCGAGGCGCTCGAGCGCGGGCACGCCGTGTTCGTGCTGCACGGCGAGAAGCTCCATGGCGGGTTCGCGCTTCAGCGGACGCGCGGCGGCGAAAAGCCACAGTGGCTTCTGATCAAACGCCGCGACGAGTACGCCGCGCCCGGATCGGACATCGCCGCCGAGCGGCCAGAGTCAGTCCAGAGCGGCCTGACCCTGGCGCAGCTGCTCGGCGATTAGTTGGTGGGGTTGTGAGAACCTTTTCCGAGACGAAGCGGGTCGGAGGTGTTAATGGGCACCAGGTTGGATCGAGAGCGTTTCAGGCGAGACCATCGTTGGGCGCCCGGGCGCATGTCCGACTACCTCGATGGTGAGCTCGCGCCGGCGCGACGCGCGCGGATGGAGCACCACCTGGGCGAGTGCGCCAATTGCCGGCGGCTCCTCGCCGGCCTGCGCCGGACCGTGGATGCCCTCCATCGCCTCGCTGCGCCTCGTGACGGCGTCGACGCGGTCGTGATCGCGGCGTCCGTGCGCAGCCGCCTGGGTGAGCGCGACTGAACCGTTTCGGGGCTGCGGCGGGTCAAAAAACCATGAACAACAAGACTCACACCCAGAACCAGAACGACGGCCCGCGGGTCGAGAAGACCGATCGCGAGTGGCGCGAGGAGTTGACCCCCATGCAGTACGAGGTGCTCCGCGGCCACGGGACCGAGCGTGCCTTCACCGGCAAGTACTTCGACGAGAAGAGCGCCGGGACGTATCGGTGCGCGGGCTGCGGCGCTGAGCTGTTCTCGTCCGAGACGAAGTTCGACTCGGGCACCGGCTGGCCGAGCTTCACCGAGCCTGCTGACCGTGCCAACGTCGAGCTGGTCGACGATTTGAGCTATGGCATGCGCCGGATCGAGGTCAACTGCGCTGCCTGCGGCGGCCACCTCGGTCACGTATTCCCCGACGGCCCGGGCGAGACGGGCGAGCGCTACTGCATCAACTCCTGCTCGCTCGAGCTCGCCGAGCACTAATCCCGATCACCTGCCACGGGCGCACGAGTTCGCGTGTCGCCCGTCGGCAAGGCGGTATAACCGCGCAGTGACCGGCGCCGCGAGCTCCGAGCATGAGCTGATCCGGAGGGCGCGCGCCGGCAATCAGGACGCGTTTGCGGAGCTCGTGATGATGCACGCCGATCGCGTGTACGGCGCGCTTCGGCGCTTCGGACTGGACGCCGACGAGGCGGACGAAGTCGCACAGGAGGTGTTCGTGCGCGCTTGGCGCGGTCTCGCGCGGTTCCAGGAACGCTCCCAGTTCTCGACCTGGCTCTACCGCATCGCGTTCAACGAAGCCCAGCGTCGGTTGTCGCGCCGCCCGGCGTCGCGCGCCGAGCCGGATCCCGACCGGGACGACGACCCGGTTCTGTCGTTGCCGGAGTCGCCAGAACTTGGGCCCGACGCGCAGACGCTCGACCGTGAGTTCGAGCGAACGCTCGAACGCGCGCTCGACCAGCTGCCCCCCGATTGGCGAGCAGCCGTCGTGCTCCGAGACGTCGAGGGGCTGTCAACCCGCGACGCCGCCGAGGTTGCCGGCATCCGCGAGGCGGCGTTCAAGAGCCGCCTACACCGTGGGCGGATGCAGCTACGAGCCCTCCTCGGCCCGTACCTGGAGCTCGAGGAGGGCTGACCCGCCTAGCGGACGGTGGCCGCGCAGAACGCGCCGCCGTGCTTCTCGTGGTAGCGCTGGTGATACTCCTCGGCGTCGTAGAATGGCGACGCCGGCATGATCTGGGTCGCTAGCGGCTTCGACCTGTTGCCCTGCAGCTCGTCGCGCGACGCGATCGCGAGCTGCTCCTGGTCGGCGTCATCGAAGAAGATCGCCGAGCGGTACTGGCTCCCAAAGTCCCAACCCTGCCGGTTGCGCTGGGTGGGATCGTGGACCGACCAGAAAGTGTCCAACAACTGGTCGTAGCTCACGACGTCCGGGTCAAACCACACGCGCACGGCCTCGGCGTGACCGGTCTTGTCTGAGCAGACCTCTTCGTAGGTCGGATCGGCCGTGCTCCCGCCGGTGTACCCGACGCGCGTGGCGACGACGCCTTCGATACCCCGGAATGCCGCCTCGATACCCCAGAAGCATCCGGCCGCGAAGGTCGCGTGCTGCGTCCCCTCGAGATCCAGGCTCGGGGTCTCCGACTGCCCGTCTCTGAAAATCATCTTGATGTCCTTTCCATCTCTGTTCACGCCCAATTGGACCCCGGGTGAACAGCAAACGGTTCATGTCATCCGGTCTGCGCCCCCCGCGGCGCAGACACCGTGTCACCGCGAATCGGCATCACGAGGCGGTCAGCGACGCCATTGCCGGCGAAGGCCGCGCGCAGCTGGTCGGCACCCTGGGTGAAGTGCGCCCAGCCCTCGAAGTGCAGCGGTATCACCGTCGGCGCCCCGAGGATGACCGACGCCTGCGCCGCGAGGTCGCTCGAGAGGGTGAGGTAGGCGCCGTCGAACCTCTGCGGCAACTGGACCGCCCCGGCGAACAGGACCGCGACGTCGATGGGTTCGAATCTGCCGGCGATCTCACTGACGGATCTCGGCCGAGGACCAAGGCGCTAGCTCGGTCGAGTTGGCCCCGAGTCGGCCGGCGCCGTCGACCGTCGTAAGCACCTGGCCGGCGCGCGCCAGAAACTCCCGGCCCGCCGGATCGAGGTTGTCGCTGTGCTGATCGTGCGAGACGAGCACGACGTCGATTGGCTCGACCTGGTCGGGCGACAGCGCCGGCGCTGTCGTCGTGACCAGCCCGCCCGGGTACTCGCCCGGCGGGGAGAAAGTGGGGTCGGTCAGCCAGCGCAGGCCTCCGTACTCCAACACGACCGTCGGCCCTCCGACGTGGGTGAGCTCGAGCACCGCAGGAACGCTACAGCGCGCATCTGCTTCCAAGTATGAAAGAAGTCTTGCGCATTCACCCGATCCGTGAAAAGATCTGAAACATGTCTTTCATACCCGAGGGAACCGAGGAGCGGCGCGTCCGGATCAGCGATCCGCGGGCGTTGCGGGCCCTGGCACATCCCCTGCGACTCGCGCTGCTCGAACGCCTGATGGCGTTCGGCGAGCAGACGGCGGCCCAGTGCGCTGAGGCGGTCGGCTCGACCGCCTCGAACTGCAGTTATCACCTGCGAGCGCTCGCGCGCGTGGGCCTGGTCGAGCCCGGCGAATCGACCGACGGACGCGAGCGACCTTGGCGCAGCACCTCGACCGGCCTCGAGTTCGGACCCAGCGACGTCGAGACGTCGAGCGCGTCCGCCGCCGCAGCCCGGGCCGTGGACGAGTTGACGCTCGCGCGCGAGGAGGAACTCACGCGACAAGCCCTCGTCCGCCACAACGACCAACCCGCCGAATGGCGGACGGCGGAGGCGAACCACAGCTACGCGCTGAGGATCACCGCCACAGAGCTCGAGGAGATCGTCAGCGAGATCGATCGGCTGGTACGTCCCTACATCGGCTTGACCCGCGGCACGCCGCCCGATGACGCCGAGGTGGCGTACATGCGCGTGATCGCCTTCCGCCACCCGCAATCTCCATGACCGGGTCGACCGCGATCGACGGCCGCGGGAGTGAGCACTCCGATCAGGCCGCGTCGCCTCTGCGCCGCATCCCCTCCTACCGCAGGCTCTGGTCCGCGATCGCGATCTCAGAGACCGGAGATTGGCTCCTATTCATCGCGCTGCCCGTGTATGTCTTTCAGGTCTCGGGCTCTGCCCTGAGCACCTCGACCGTCTTTCTGGCCGAGCTCGTGCCCGCCGTTGTGATGGGCACGCTGTGCGGTGCGGTGATCGACCGCGGCAATCCGGCGCGACTGCTCACAGTGATTACCACCATCCAGGCGGTCGCCCTCGTTCCCCTGCTCTGGCTTGGACCGGGCCGACTGTGGATGGCCTACGCGGTCGCCGGCGTACAGGCCGCGCTCACGGGGATCACCACGCCCGCGTTGCAGGCCGCGGTCCCGCTCGTCGTCCCGTCCGACCAATTGACCCGGGCGAACGGGATGGCGCAGATCGCGAGCAACACGGCCCGTTTGCTCGGCGCTCCGCTCGGCGGGCTCCTCCTGCCGGTGGTCGGGCTCGATGGTCTCTTGCTCGGCGACATCGGCAGCTTTCTGGCCGGCGCCGCCCTGCTGGCGGGATGTCGGACCGCCACGCTTGCTGACCAACGGCAAGCCGGCGGTCGGCTGGCCGCCGTCGCCGAGGGTTGGCGCGCCGCCCGCGGCAACCCGACGATCACCTCCGCGCTGCTGATTTCTTTTCTCGGCGCCATCGCACAAGGGATGTTCCTCGTGCTGTTTGTCGTGTTCGTGCTCCGCTCGCTGGGCGCCGGCGACCAGGTCGTCGGTTTGCTCCGCGGCGTCCAAGCCGTCGGCGGTGTTCTCGGCGGGTTCGTCGTCGCCATCTCGGCGAAGCGCATCGGCCCCCGCTGGCTCACCATCGGCGGCCTGGCAGCCTTCGGGCTCGTCTCGCTACTGGCGTGGAACAGCCCGGCTCTCACCGATCGGATCTGGTGGTACGCGACGCTGTTCATCCTGGTCGGCGTGCCGGCGACCGCAATCGCGACGGGCCTGATCACCGGCACGCAGCGCGCCAGCCCTCTCGGCGTTCGCGGCCGCGTGCTCAGCCTCGTCCAGGTCACCGAAGCGCTCGGGCAGGGGACGGGGATCGTCGTCGCGGGCCTCCTGAGCTCGTCCATCTCGCTGACGTTGATGCTCGACGGCCAGGCCAGCCTCTACCTGGCGTGCGCCATCGTCGCCGGCGCGAGCTTCGGCGCCGCCCCGCTTGCAGGAGCCGCGAAGCTGATGCCCAGCTTGCAGGAGCCCGCGAAGCTGACCGAGGACAGATCGCAGGCCGGCGCGGACTTCGTCGTCGGACTGTCTGGCAACGCTCTCGGGGAGGTCGTCGAGCGTTGTCTTGAGTTCCCACGCGATCGACGTCCCGGATGACAAGCTCGTGGCCCGCCCGTAGGAGATTGGTCGCCATCGGCCACGGACCGAGCTGGCGCGTGTCGCCGACCAATCCCGTTTGGCTTGAGGTAGCTAGTCAGGCATCGGCGAACGCCAAGGCGAAGGCCGCGGCGTACGCCGCGGGCGTGGACGCGCGGCTAGGTCGACTGATGATGCTCTCCGAGCCGGAACAACGGCGCGGCCCGGGGTGGTTCGCCGCGTCTTCTGCGAGCCTCGCCGCAGCAGGGCCGGACATGGACATCGAGTCCGGCCTGAAGGAAGTCGTCGCATCGATCCGGGCGACATTCGCACTCGAGGATGACTGACTGCGGCTGGTGAGAACGATCATCTCGGCCGAGGCCGCGATGATGGTGAAGGAGCACTTCATCGACACCTACGGGCCGGTGCAGTTCACGATCGGCTGGGGCGGCTCGGGCGGCGCCATCCAGCAGTACGAGATCGCCGACTCCTACCCCGGCATCTTGGACGGCATCATCCCGAGCATCTCGTTCCCCGACCCGCTGACGACCGCTGGGCCGGTCACCGACTGCAGGCTCCTCGACTCGTTCTTCGCGGGAGCGAACGGATCGTCGTTCACGACCGTGGAGAAGACGGCGATCGCCGGCTACAACGACTACACCACGTGCGTGTCGTGGGATGCCACGTTCGCGAACCGGTCGACGGCCACCGGCAGCTGCGACCCGACGGTCATCCCGCCCGCCGAGCAGTGGAGCCCCACGAACCCGAACGGGATCATCTGCAACTCCGACGAGCAGATCGTCAACCAGCTCGGAGTCGATCCCGCCACCGGCTTCCCCAACAGCGCGCTTGACAACGTCGGCGTGCAGTACGGGCTCGCCGCGTTGGACTCGGGAGCCATCACGCCAGCTCAATTCGCCACGCTCAACGCGAGCATCGGCGGGATGAACTTCGCCGGGGCGCCGGTTCCGCAGCGTACCGGGGCGAGCTTCAAGGCGCTGCGCGCTGTGTACGCCGACGACCTGGTCAACAGCGCGTCGCTCGGGCTGCGCACGACGCCGGTCATCGACCAGCGGCTCGACCTCGATTTCCTTGGCTTCGGAAACGACATCCACACCACCGACTGGTCGTTCATCGTCCGAGCGCGGATGCTCGCGGCCAACAGGACCGACGGCAACCAGGTGATCATCGAGAACATGCCGACGACCGCGGAGATCAACGCAGCCAACACCTACGAGCTGGCCGAAATGGACGCCTGGCTGACGAACATCGAGAACGATCATTCGCATCAGAGTGCGCGGCACAAGGTGCTCGCGCACAAACCGGCCGGGCTGACTGACGGCTGCTTCTTGTCGGCTACCGACCTAGTGCACCAGACGCTGACCGACCCAGGCACCGGGCAGTGCGGCACCACCTACCCCGTGGCTTCGAACCCGCGCCTCGTTGCCGGCGAGCCCCTGACGATGCCCGCCCTGAAGTGCAGTTTGAAGCCGCTGAACTTCCGAGATTACCCGGTGACCTTCACCGCGGCCGAAAATGCCGAGCTCCGCCAGGCCTTCCCGACCGGCGTCTGCGACTACAACCGGCCCGGCGTCGGCGTTCGGCCGCCGATCGCCAGCTGGCTCAGCTACGGCGACGACCCCGATGCCGTCGTCGGGCCGTTCGCGCTGCCACCACTGCTGACCCGCTGACCCGCTGACCCTGAATGGATCGGCGTGGGCGGCCTCCCCGGAGGTCGCCCACCGGCCGGTCCTGTGAGGGCTGACGGCCTAGCTAAAACGACCCGCCGCGCCCGCAGCGACGGAGCCCAAAAGGGTCTCGTTTCCGACTACGAGGGCACGTTCCTCGACTGACTCAATATTCGACCCGCGCACCGGCCGGTCCGTGCGTCCTCACCAGCTCAACAGGGCCACGACGCGGCTGGCGGTGAACGAGATGCGGCCGTTGCGCGTCTGCTCCGTGACTATCCCCAGATCGGCGAGCCGACGAAGCGCGTTCATTGCCGCCTGGTGTGAGACGTCGTGGAGTCTCGCCACCTGGCTGGCTCGCAGAATCGGCGCTCCGATGAGTTCGCCAGCTACTCGCTCGGCTACGCCCGAGACGCCAGCGACCCGAACACGAGAGACAACATCTTGCTGCCACGAAATCAGTCCGTCAACGCTCGCGTGCGTCGTCGATGCCGCAGCCTCTACCCCAGCGCTAAAGAAACGGATCCAGTCATCCCAGTTTCCTGTCTGGCTCAGCTTCAACAGGGAGTCCTGGTACTCGGTTCGCCGAGCCTCGAACCACGGCGACACGACCAGAATCGGGTGACGCAGCACCTGCTGGCGCATTAGCTGGAGAACGATGAGCAGCCTTCCGATCCGACCATTTCCGTCGGAAAAAGGGTGCAACGTCTCGAACTGGTAGTGAGCGAGCCCAGCCTGAACCACGGAGGGAAGATCTCGCGGCGGATCGTTGACCCATTGAACCCAATTCTCGAAACCGGCGCGCAGCTGATCCCCAAACGGCGTGGGAACGAACCGGGCCTGTTCAATTGGCGCGTCCTTGGGACCAATGAACACGTGGCGATTCCTGAGACGCCCGGCATCGCTGTACTCGCCAGGCGTTCCCTGAACCAGCATCCCCTGCAGATCCTCGATCAGGCCAGTGGTGACTGGACGCTCGCGAATCCACGAGAACGCGGACTCAGCAGCCGCAACGTAATTGAGGATCTCCCGGACTTCGAGAGACAGCTGTGCTCGGTGCTCGAGGTCCGACTCCAATATGTCCTGCAGAGGCGCGAACGTCCCTTCCAGCGCACTGGTGCTTTGAGCTTCTCTTCGAAGCGAAGGTTGTTGGAGAAGTGACGGGTTCGGTATCTGCCTGGCCGCTTGATCTAGCCGCGCCAACGCGGCTTCGGCGCGCGCCACCTCAGTCCATGTGGCCGACGAAAGCTCAACGGATGCAGGAAGCTCCGCAGCGAGATACGCGAAATAGTCGTACTGCTCTCCAGTGCGACCGTCTTGTCCCGAGATAGGGACGAGTTGGCCGACGGGCGAATTGCGAAGCGCGTCGAGGTCCATAATCCAAGTAGACGGCTGCTTGACTTGGATTGTAGCGTCGTTGATGGACGTAATCCAACTTAAGAGGCCTCTGACTTGGATGCAGCCTTAAGAAGCCTACTCAACTTGGAATCTTTCGAAGCGATCCAAGTTCGCAGCCAATTCGGTTGGATAGACCCTTAAGAAGACAACCTAAGTTGGATGCTCTGAAAGCTCGGCAACTTTAGGGCTTCTTTCGGAGGTTGATTTGGCCTCAATCTCGATAGCACAAACGGCCAGATATCTGGGATGCCTCCCTAACCGAAAATCCCGGCGATTTCCGACCACGACGCGGCGTAGGAATCGAACCTACCAACCGTGGGGCTACCACGGCCTGCCAGTTTTGAAGACTGGATGGGCCACCAGGCCCGTGCCGCGCCGCCGCCGATCCTAATGAGCCTCTGACCGCGCGGCCGCCTCGACCCCAAGACCGTGCTCGAACGCCCCCTTGACGCCGGCGTCGAGAGCGTTCAGGCGGTACAGGGTGAGCGCCTCGACAGAGCCGAACCGGCCGCCCGGCGCGGCCGCGGGTCCGTGGTGGCAGAGAACGCAGTGCAGCAGCGCGAGCCGGCGCTCCTCGTCGAGCGCGGCCGCATGCGACGAAACGATCTGCGACCCGATTACCAGGTGCCCCAGCAGCCGTCCCTCCTCGGTCAGCCCGATCTCCGCACCGTAGGTGTACTCGCGCGTCCGCCCCACATCGTGCACGAGAGCGGCGGTGAGCAGCAGATCCGGGTTCAGCCGGGGATGCAGCTGGCAGACCTCGTAGGCGAGCGTGGCCACCGCGACCGTGTGCTCGAGCAGTCCGCCGAGATAGGCATGGTGCCCCGCCCGCGTGCACGGAGCGCGACGGAACTCCGCCCGCAGCGCGCGATCCGACAACAACCCCTCCAGCAACGCGAGATGCGCCCGGTCGTGGACCTCGCCGGCGAGGTGCTCGAAGAATCCGTCGAGCTCGTCGAGGTCCCGGTAGGCCGTGGGCAGGAACCGCGACGGATCGTCGGCAAGACCATCCATCCCAGGCCGAACGCGGGCGATGTCCACCACCTCGATCACTGGCTGGTCGCGGAACCGTTCGACCCGCCCGGACACCCGGACGATCTCGCCGCGCTCGAACCGTCCGGCCAAAGCGTCCGCGTCCTGAAACGCTCGCGCGGAGATCGTCCCACTCCGATCGCGTAACTCCAGAGCGAGGTACGGCGACCCGGATCGCGTGAACAGACGGTCCTTGCGCGAGCAGGCGAACACGCCCTCCACTTCCTGCCCGGGGCGCAGGGCGCTGATCAGGACCGCGGTCGAATCACCCGGATGCATGCCCCCATGATCTACGCTGAGGCGGATGCAGCCATTGCAGTGGGAATATCGTCCCGACGGATTGCGGGCCCCGGCGCTGATCTGTGGGTTCAAGGGCTGGAACGACGCAGCCGACGCGGCGTCGAGCGCGATCACGTTCGTCGCCGGGGCGCTCGGCGGACAACGATTCGCGACGATCGACCCCGAGGAGTTCTACGACTTCCAGAGCACGCGGCCCCAGGTCAAGATGGTCGACGGGCACGCTCGCAAGATCGCGTGGCCCGAGGTAGAGCTGTACGAGGCACGGGTGCCCCGCGCGACGCGCGACCTCGTCCTCCTGGTCGGACACGAGCCGTCGCTGAAGTGGCGAACGTTCAGCAACGTGATCGTCGAGCTCGCCGAGGCGCTCGGCACGCAGCTCGTGGTGACGCTCGGAGCGCTGCTCGCCGATGTCCCGCACACGCGCCCGATCTCGGTCACCGGGATGGCCACGGACACCGATCTCGTCACCCGCCTCGGACTGACGCGGTCCTCGTACGAAGGCCCGACCGGCATCGTCGGCGTCCTCCACGCCGCGTGCCAGGAAAACGGCCTGCCGTCGGCGAGCCTGTGGGCCGCGGTCCCCCACTACATCGCGGCGGCGCCCAATCCGAAGGCGGCGCTGGCGCTCGTGCGCAAGCTCGAGGGCCTCGTTCAGGTCGCGGTCGACGCCACTGACCTCGAATCGGCCACCGCCGACTACGACCGCCAGGTCAATCTCGCCGTCCAGAGCGACCCCGACGTGCAGGCGTTCGTCGAGCGGCTCGAGCAGGCGGCCGCCAGCGAGGACAGCGACGATTCCGGCCCGCTGCCCTCCGGCGACACGATCGCCCGCGAGCTCCAGCGCTTTCTGCGCCAGCGCGGGGACGAGGACCCCGGCACCGCCCAGGGCTGAGTACGCCTGACCCTGGCAACGCTCAGGGCCGAGAGCGCCTAGGCCTCGGCGGCCGGGCAGACCAGCCGGTAGTCGCACAGCGTGCACGCCGCGAACGACGGCGTCGGCTCGAACCCCTGCGAGAGGATGCCGTCGGCGACCTCCATCGTGACCTCCTCGATCCATGCGAACCGATCCTCCCGATCGTCGGGCACCGCCACCTTCTGATCGTCGAGCACGTAGTAGTACGCCTGTTGCGAGGAATCCAGCCGCCAAGCCTCGCGCGCCCCCACCGCGTACAGAGACAGCTGCACGTCGTCCACGAGCTGAACCGGGCTCTTCGGTCGCCCAGTCTTGTAGTCGATCAGCTCGTACTCGCCGCCGGGAAGGCGATCGACCCGGTCGACCCGGCCGCGCAGGAGGTGCGGCCCGAGCTTGAACGAGAACGCCCGCTCGAACCACATCGGTTCAGATTCCGAAGACTGAAAACGAGTGTGGTACTGCGTCAACGCCGCAGCCGCCTTGCCGCGCAGCTGGCGCTCCTCCTCGGACTCGCCGAACCCGCCCCGCCGCCAGCTCGCGTCGAGCTGCCCGAGCAGTTCGGGGAGGGTGCCGCCCGAGCCGTCGCGCGCGTGGAACCGCTCGAGCACCTGGTGCACGACGATCCCGAACCGCTGGTGGATCGTCGGCTCCTGCGGGATCCGGAACACACGGGCGAACTTGTATTTCAAAGGACACGTCCGATACGTGTCGATGTCCGACGCCGACAGCATGACGCCGTCTCCGCGCGTCGGGAGGAACGACTCCACCGACGGGTCGTCCCGGGCGACCACCGCGGCCGCCCGCCGCCGGGCATCGCGTTCGGCATCCAATAAATAGTCATCGAGCGCGGAGGAGGTGTAGATCTCGCGCTGCTCGGCGGTCACCGCCTGGAGGATCCGCGAGTTCACGTCGCGTACGGCCTCGGCCAGCGACTGTCCGTCGGGCCGCTCGATGAGGGCGGCCAACTTCAACAACTCGAGGTACCGCACGACCGCGTGCGAGACGTCCAGGTCGGTGTCGAGCCGCAGCTCGCCGAGCCGCCCCCCGGCGCGCATCGTGCCCTCGAGCACCTCGTCGCGCAACAAACGGTAGGTCGAGTGGAGCGTCTCCGCCGGCCCGAACATCTCCTCCTCGAGGTCCTCCCACACGCCGGCCACCGCGCGCCGCATGGTCTCCACGATCGCCACCGGGGCCAGCGCGGCGCTCCGGTCGTTCGCGCACGGATACGCGAGCACTACGCGCCGGCGCGCGCGGGTCACCGCCTGGTAGAGCACCTGCCGCACAACCGGCGCGCGCCCGTCTCCGTCCCCGCCCGGAGACGCAGCATCCTCTGGGGCAACCAATGGCATCGGCTCCGGGACCAGCGTGGCAAGCCCGGCGTGGAGCCCGAGTACATACACGTGATCGGCCTCGAGCGCGCCGGCGCTGTCCAGCGTGACGATCTGGACCACCTGCGGCCCGAGCAGGTCGGGTTCCTCGTGCTCGCGCAGACCGAAGTCGGCGACCCCCGCGATGTGGCGGGCGAACTCGCGCGGCGTCGCCTGGGGAGCGCGACGCACATAGGCGCCGGCGAGCTCGCCGAACCGGGCGAGCGCGCGCAAGCGCTGCACGACGTCCGCCTGGGCCGCGAACAGCTGCTGGCGGCGCAGCCCAAGCCGGTCGATCAGCCGGTGGACGTACAGGTCGGGGCGCGTCGAATCGATCGTCGACATCCCCGCGCGATAGAGCTTGAGGAATCCACGGATCCGCTCCCGGGCCTCTGGCGGCACCTGCGGCGATTCGATCGCGGCCACGAGCGCCGCCACCATGTCGAGCTTGCGCCGGCGCGCGATCTGGGTGCATCGCGCGATATCGACCGACCGCAGCTCAACGGGCGGACGGGCCAAAGCGCGCACCACGGCGGGCGCATCGGTGGGATCCGCGAGCAGCCGCAGCCACGCCAGCACGTCCCGGATCTCGGCGCGGCGGAAGAACGCCGTCTCGCCGACGACGCGATGGGCGATCGCACGCTCCTCGAGCGCCACCGCCACCGCCTGCCCCTCGCGCGAGATCGCCGGCACAAGCACCGCGATCTGCCCCGCCGGGACACCCTCGGTGGCAGTCAGCCGCTCGATGTCGGCGGCGGCCGACTGCGCCTGGGCGCGCTCGTTGACGCAGCGCCAGAACGCGACCTCTCCCTCGGCGGCTGTCGGCTCGCACGGCACCGGGACGGCGGCCGAGGCCACGGACAGCACCCGGCGGGGGACGCGAAGGCCCTGCTCGAGCGCGATCACACGAGCGAACTCGTCCGGACGGACGCTCAGGCCGGCGCGCGCCGGATCGGCCGCGGCGGTCAACCGCGACTCCGCCACCGCCCGGGTCAGGGTCGCCGAGGCCAGATCGAGGTCGTGGGCATCGTCCACGAGCACGTGCTCGAACCGACCCACCACCGCCGGGCGGTCGCGGACCATGTGAAGCGCATCGCGGATCAGATCACCGGCGTCGCGCGCCCCGGCCTCGGCGAGCATCTGCTCGTGGACGCGGTAGACCTCGGCGAACTCGCGCTCGACCTCGGCGTCGGCCGACGGCGCGCCTCCATCCGCCGACCGCCCGCCACCATCCGCCGACTGCCCGCCACCATCCGCCGACTGCCCGCCACCATCCGCCGCCGAGCCTCCGACCTCCGCCAGCTTCGCCGCCCAGTGCGCGTACTCCTCCGCGCCGACCAGGTTCGCCTTCAGCCGGTCGATCCGGCGGATGAAACCGGCGAGCAGGGCGTTGGCGCTGCCCCCGAAGTCGTGCCGCACGATCGACAGCCGGTCGATCCGCTCGAGCAGCATCGCGAAGCGCTCGGCGGGACCGAGCACCGGCTCGAGTGGGTCCATGTCCGAGCCGGCCGCGCTCAGGATCAGCGCCGCGAGCTCGACCGGCGAGGTCACGAACAGCTCGTCGTAGGCACCCGGAAGCCCGCCCTCGAGCCGCGCCCGTGTGGCATCCGCGCGCGCCGCGGAGGGCGTCACCAGGAGCACACGTTCGGGACGGCAACCCTGCTCGACGAACCATTGAAATCTGCCCTCGAGCGTGCGCGTCTTCCCCGTCCCGGCCGCGCCCAGAACGAGCAGCGGCTCGCGATCGCAGGTGACGGCATCGCGCTGAACGGGAAGCAAGGGGTCTAGGGTGAGCCCCACTTCTGACAGCATAGGGTCGACGATGACCTCCACCCGCTCGGCCCTCGACGCAGATTGGCTCGGTGTTTGCCGCCGCGCGGTGACCGGGCTGGAGCGCATGCTGGCCGATGCGCCGACCACCGCACAGAGGGCGCTCGAGACCGGCACCCGGGGCAGCGGCGGCGACCGCACGCTCGAGATCGATCAGGGCGCCGAGCAGCTCGTGCTGGACCAGCTCGACGGGCTCCGTGAGGAGGGCTATCGGTTCATGGCCGTCTCCGAGGAGCGCGGCGAGGTCGACTACGGCGACGATGAGGTGCGGGTGATCATCGACCCGATCGACGGCTCGTTGAACGCCAAGCGCGGCGTGCCGAGCTACGCCCTGTCGATTGCCGTGGCCGACGGCGAGACGATGGCCGATGTGGCATTCGGGTTCGTCCACGACTTCGGCCCTTCCGAGCAATGGTCGGCGTGGCGCGGCCGCGGCGCCTGGCTTGACGGCGCTCTTCTCGACCCGACGCTGCCCGAGCGCCGCGGGCGCGACGGCCGGCTCGAGGTGCTCGGGATCGAATCGGCGGACCCGCGGTGGATCGCCGCCTCGATCGATGCGCTCGTCGAAAGCGCCTACCGCCTGCGCGCGTTCGGGACGATCGCCGCCTCGCTGTGCCAGGTGGCGGCGGCCCGGTTCGACGGGATGGTGTCGCTGCGTCGCTCCCGCGGCGTCGACTCGGCCGCAGGCCAGCTGATCGTGCGCGAGGCGGGCGGCCTCGTCAGCTTCCCCTGGTGCGATCACCCCCTGAGCGCACCGCTCACGCCCCATCCGGCCTCGCCCGTGATCGCGGCGCGGTCGGCCGAGACGCTCAGCCTTCTGGAGAGGATCCCCTCGTGATCGACTGGATCATCGCCCAGAGGATCGCCACGTTCGTCGCCGGCACGGGCGACGCGGAGCCGCCGACCGCCGACCTGGCCGCGCTCGCCGCCGAATCCGAGGCCCGCGTCGTCGCCTACACGGGACTGAAGCCGACGCGCCCGCTGCCGCCGCCCGAGGGCATCAGCCGCCGCGAGTGGGTGTCGAGCAACATCCAATCGATGCGCCTGCTGCTCGACCCGGTACTGCAGCGCGCGACCGACAACCTCGGCGGCGCGCTCAAGCCGGCCGCCGAGATCGGGATGGGGATCGTGCTCAGCACCGAGGTCGGGGTCGTGCTCGGATATCTCGGCCAGCGGGTCCTCGGGCAGTACGAGCTCGTGCTGCTCGACGAGGCGGTCGAGGACCGACCGCCGCGCCTACTGTTCGTGCTCCCCAACCTCGGTCAGGCGGTACGGACGTTCGCCGCCGACGAAGACGAGTTCATGACGTGGGTGGCGCTCCACGAGGTCACCCACGCCGTCCAGTTCGCCGGGGTCCCATGGCTGCACAGCCACGTCGCGGGGCTCGTGCGCGAGCTCCTGAAGAGCGCGGAGGTGCGCCTCGACGCGCCGCGCAAGCTCCAGTTCCCGAGCGCCGACGAGGTCAAGCGGGTGATGGGCCACCTCCGGCAGGGCGACCTGATCTCGATCGTGACCACCACGCCCGAGCGCGAGATGCTCGACCGCGTGCAGGCGGTGATGGCGGTGATCGAGGGCCACGCCGAGCATGTCATGGACGCCGTGGCGCCGGATCTGCTGCCGTCGCTGCCGAAGCTGCGCGCCGCCCTGGACCGGCGCCGGCGCTCGCAGTCGGGGCTGTCGCGGCTGGTCGCGCGGGTGCTCGGACTCGAGCTGAAGCTTCGCCAGTACGAGCAGGGCAAGTACTTCTGCGACACGGTCGTCCGCGAGCGCGGTCCGGCCGCCCTGCACCACCTTTGGTCGACGCCGGCTGCGCTGCCGACGCTGGCTGAGATTCAGGATCCGGCGGCGTGGCTGGCCCGCGAGATGCCCCGGAAGCTCGAGGAACCGCACCACTCGGATTCCTCGGACGCTGCGGCCTGACACAACCTGTTCACGAACTTTTCATGCGTCCGGATGTAACGGGGGCTACGCTATGGTTTACAAACACATGTTCGATATTTCGGTAGGGAATCAGCTGAGCGCCGATACCCTCTTCAGACCTAGTTAGTGGAGAGACAGATACCGATGGCAACCAGCACACCGGGCACCCAGAGGCCCACCACCACGGCCAAACGGACCACCAGACGCAAGCCCGCCACGGCGAGCGCTCGGACGTCCCGGGCTACCACGCGGACGTCCCGGACCACCACCAACGCGCGGCGCCCGACCCGGGCGACGACGTCGTCGACGCAGCCCAAGACGCGGGTTGCCCAGGCGCAGGTGATCGCCGAGCGCGCGGTGCTCGTCCAGGTTGGGGCCGGCCTGCTCGCCCGCGACAACGTCGTCTCGACCGTAAAGGGCCTAGCGTCCAAGTACCGCACTCGCAGCACCTTCGAGCGCGAGCTCAAGCGCTACGAGCGTCGCGGCGCCACCGCCCGCAATCGCTTCGAGCGCCAGGTTCGTCGGGCGCGTACGCGGGTAGAGCGCGAAATGCGGCAGCGTCGGAGCCTGGTCGAGCGCACCATGCGTCAGAACCGGCGCCGACTCAACCGTGAGCTAACCTCTGTGCGTAGGGACTTCGAGAAGCAGTCCGGCGCGGTCACCGCCCGGGTCGAGCGGCTCGTCGCCAACGCACAGGGCCTCATCGGCTCGTAGTTAAAGACTTCCCCCGCGGGGCGCCCAGGAGAGCGCCCAATCGCGGGACAGGTTCGCCGGCCTCATAACCTCGCCGGCGAATGCAGCACCCTCTCCTCCCTCAACCGCCGGGGCGTCACGCAAGTGGCGCCCCGTCGGTCTTTAAACATGGCTACCCACTTGCGTGACCGGTCTCACACAACGTGGCCGCACCCACTCGCTGCCTACAATCAAATCCATGCCTACCAGAGACCAAGTGATCGACTCCCTCCGTTCTGTCATCGACCCCGAGCTGCGCCGCGACATCGTCGAGCTCGAGATGGTGCGCTCGGTCGACATCCACGACAACGGTGTGGTCGACGTGATGGTCTCGCTCACCACGCCGGGCTGCCCGATCCGGTCGCACTTCCAGACAGGCGTCGCCGAGGCCGTCCGCAAGCTCGACGGCGTCACCGGCGTGAACATCAGCTTCGACGTCCTTTCCGACAACGAGAAGCAGGCGCTCGGCCGTAAGCTCGGCCGCGGCACGCTCCCCGAGGGCGCGTTGGCGCAGGTCAAGAACGTGATCTGCGTGGGCTCCGGCAAGGGCGGCGTCGGCAAGTCGAGCGTCACCGCCAACCTGGCCGCGGCGCTCGTCGCCGAGGGCAAGCGCGTCGGCGTGCTCGACGCCGATGTGTGGGGCTACTCACAGCCGCGGATGCTCGGGCTCGGCGCGGAGCGTCCGCATGTGAACGCTGAGCGCAAGATCCTCCCGCTCCAGGCGCTCGACGGCATCAGCGTGATGTCGATCGGGTTCTTCGTCGAGCAGGACTCCGCGGTCGTGTGGCGCGGGCCGATGCTCCACAAGGCGCTCCAGCAGTTCCTCGAGGACGTCGAATGGGGTGAGCTCGACTACCTGCTGATCGACCTACCTCCCGGCACCGGCGACGTGTCGATGACGCTCGCCCAGCTTCTGCCGCAGGCCAAGTTCGTGATCGTCACGACGCCGCAGCCGGTCGCCCAGAAGGTGGCCCGCCGCTCGGCCGAGATGGCGACCAAGCTCAAGCTCGAGATCGCCGGCGTGATCGAGAACATGTCGGGCTTCGTGACCCCGACCGGCGAGCGCTACCAGCTGTTCGGCGAGGGCGGCGGTCAGCTGCTGGCCGAGGAGCTCGAGGTGCCGCTGCTCGGCAAGGTGCCGCTGACCATCGCCCTGCGCGAGCAGTCCGACGCCGGCCTGCCGATCGTCGTCTCAGACCCCGACGACCCCGCGGCGCAGGCGCTCGCCCACGCGGCGCGCGGCCTGATCGCGCTGTCGCCGATCGAACTGCCCGTCATGCAGGCCCCCGCGCCAGCCGCCGCGCCCAAGCCGGTCGGCATGTCGCTCCCTATGGCATAAGAGGCCCGGCCGGATGCCGGGCCGTGGAAGCTGGCGAGCGCGCAGAGCGGTCTCACCGGAACTCTGAAGTGGAGCGCGCGAGGCCTGGAGCCGGACGCGGTTATTCGCCGAGCGCGAGGAATTCGGCTCCGGGGCGCCCGCGCTGCGTAACGTGACGAAGCCGAATTCCCTGGTAGGAATCCGGCTCAAGCACGTGCGAAGGACCGACTCCTAGTGAGCCGGATTCCGCAGCGTCGCCTATCCCTTGTTTGCGTAATAGTCCGAGTTCAGCTTCGAGTAGTGCTGCCACTCCTCGGGCAGCTGATCCTCAGCGAAGCAGGCATCCACCGGGCAGGCCTCGACGCACGCGTCGCAGTCGATGCATTCCTCCGGATCGATGTACAGCATCGGGACGTCGTCGTAGTCCGGTTCGTCCGGCGTCGGGTGGATGCAGTCGACCGGGCAGACCTCAACGCACGAGTTGTCCTTCGTGCCGATGCAGGGCTCGGCGATGACATAGGCCATGGGTTTGTGAGTTCCTCTGCGGTTTCGGGGTCAGTCGAACGCTGATTCTACGAGTACGCTCGTCACAACGCAGCGGGCTCGAGCAATAGACGGGCAAATGGAGGAACGGCCCCAAAACCGACGGCAATGGTCAGACGCTGCGCTGCTGGCGGCGATCTCGGGCCGAGACGGTGCGGCGTTCGCGGTGTTCTACCGACGCCACCTCCCGGCCGTGCTGGCGCTTCTGCTTCGGGAGACGCGTGACCGCGAGGCCGCGGCCGATCTCGCCGCCGAGGTGTTCGCCGCCGTGCTGCTTACGGCCGGTCGGTACGCCGAACAGGGCGAGTCGGCGACGCCGTGGGTGATCGGGATAGCGCGCAACAAGCTGCTGATGAGCTTCCGCCGCGGGCGCGTAGAGGCCCGCGCCCGTCACCGCCTCGGATTCCAGGCGATCGCGCTCGATGAGGGCGATCTCGAGCGGATCGAGGAGGTCGCCCAGGGTGGCGACGGGCGGCTGGTGGCGCTGGTCGAGGACCTTCCCGAGGACGAGCGCTTCGCCGTCCGGTCGAGGGTGCTCGAGGAGCGCCCGTACCGGGAGATCGCGACCGAGCTGCGGTGTTCGGAGATGGTGATTCGCAAGCGCGTCAGTCGCGGTCTGGCGCGGATGCGCGATCAGTTGAAGGAGACAGGATCGACGTGAGCGACTATCTGGATCTGGTAGAGGCACAGCTGACCGAGCTGACCGAGAAGGGCGCCCACCGGCGCCTGTGGGCCCGGCGACCGGGACCGTCGGGGCTGCCCGGGCGCGACGCCGGGAGCTCCGGGCCCGAAGGACCACGGCCGCCGCGCCGGCGCAACGAGGCGCTCGCCTTCCTGGCCGGATTCGCGGTCGTGGCGGCCGTGGTCGCGATCGTGCTGGTCAACGCCCACCCCGCCACCAAGCCCCAGGGCGGGCCGCCGGCCGCCCAGACCACTCCTCCCACCCATGCCACCACCACCCCGCATGCATCCAAGCCGACCACCAGGCAGGCCGCGACCGGGATCCCGGCCCACTTCGCCCCGGTGTCGTTCACCGCGATCAGCGAGTTGACGTGGTGGCTGCTCAGCCCCGCGCCCTGCACCCTCGTCGGCGAGCAATCGCCGTGCGGGGCGATCGTGCGTACCACCGACGGTGGACGACACTTCATCGGACTCGAGGCCCCGCGGGCCTCGCTGGCCGGGCGTCTCTCGGCCTCCGGTTACTCCCAGATCCGCTTTGCCGACCTGAAAGACGGGTTCGCGTATGGCCCCGATCTGTACGCCACCCACGACGGCGGCACGACATGGGACCCGGTGGACGTTAGGGGCCAGGTGAACGACCTCGCGATCTCCAATGGCGAGGTCTACGCCGTCGTAACCCCCGGCAGCGCCGACGTCGGCCGCCTGATGCGCTCTCCCGTGGGCCAGGACAGCTGGACGACGCTGAGCGCGGCCGGTCAGGTCTCGGGCGGGCTGTGGGTGCTGGGAGGCGAGGTGATCGTCCAGTCAGCCGACGGTGGACCCGGCGGTGGCGGCCCGGGCAGCGACGTGCTCGTCTCGACGGACGGGGGGACGAGCTTCGCCCGCCACCCCGCCCCTTCGGCGGGGCTGCCCTGCGAGTTCCAGGCGCAGTCCCCGCCGGTGATCTGGGCGCACTGCGCCACCGGCACGGAGAGCGGCGTGTGGCGGTCGACCGACTCCGGCGCGACCTTCGCTCCCACGCAAAAAGCCAGCGAACTCAGCCTGCGCCTCCCCAACTCGGCCGTGTTCGCCGCAGCGTCGGATACGACTGCGGTGGTCGGCTACCAGCAGCTCTACCGGACCGCGGACGCCGGCTCGACCTGGACCCAGGTCACGGTGCCGGGCGTCGTGGAGTGGGCCTACCTCGGGTTCACCGACGCCACCCACGGGGTCGGGCTCGGGTACGTGGGCTCGGTCTCGTCCGCCAACGAGAGGCTCTACTACACGACCGACGCCGGGCAGACCTACCACCTCGTCCCCCTCTCGTAAGGGTCGTCCAGCTCCCGTGAGGGTCGTCCTCCCTCCCGTAAGGTCCCTCCTTGTCGCAGCGGCGTTGCCGACCGCTGCCTGCGGCGTCGCCGTCTCGCACGCCACCGCCCCGGCGGCGTGCGGCGGCGCGCCGGCGCCCTCGGAGCTCGGCGCGATCCACTTCCTCAGCCCCAAGCTTGCCGTCGGGCTCACGAGACCGACGCCGCGATGCGCGGCGCTGCCCGCGATCAGCCGACGACCGTGACGAGCCGGGTCGCAGCCCCGCGACCCGGCGCGATCCCACTCCAGGAGCCCGACGCAATCGCCGCCGGCTCGCCGGAACGCCTATGGCTCGCGACCCAGAACGACCTCTACGAGTCGGGCGACGGCGGCGCGCGGTGGACGTGGGTCCGAGGTCCAGACCCGCAGGGCACCCCGGCCACGTTCGACGTCCTTTCGCCGACCGACGCCTGGCTGCTCGCCCCCGGCCGGGGCCTATGGCGCACCACCGACGGCCGCCATTGGCACGCGCTCGGTGTGGTCGTCATCCCGCCGTAGCCAGCGCCGGCGCCCGTTCGTCCCAAGGCAGCGCGCGTTCGAGCTGGGCGGCGAGCGCGAGCAGCACCTCCTCGCGCGCCGGCGGGCCAGCCAGCTGCACGGCGGTAGGCAGGCCGTCGTCGCCTTGATAGAGCGGAAGCGAGATCGCCGGCTGCCCGGTCACGTTGAACACCGCGGTGAACGGCGTGAAATGGCCCGACTTCCGGAAGTTGCCCATCGGATCGGGGCCCAGGCCGTTCATCTCGCCGACCAGCAGCGGGCGCTGCGCCAGGACCGGCGTGAGCACGACGTCGAACTCGGCCAGCGCCTGCACCATCGAGCGCGCGACCGTCTCGAGGCGGTACTGAGCAGTCAGGTACTTGATCGTGTCCTGATTCAAAGCGTGCTCCCACAGCATCCAGGTGAGCGGCTCCACGTCCTTGGCCGTGGGCTCCCGACCAGTCAGCTGGCCGCCCAGCCACACCGTGAACGCCATCTGCGGCGCGAACGCGCGAACAAAGTCCGGGAGCAGGTTGAGTCCCGCCCACGGTGGCGTGATCTCCTGGACGTGGTGGCCGAGGGATTCGAGCAGGGCGGCGGCGTCCTTTGCCGCCTGCTCCGACATCGGGTCGACGGTCGCGTCCTGGAGCGCCGGCGTCACCGTGTAGCCGATCCGCAGCCGGCCGGGCTCGACCTCTGCCAGCGCCGCGTAGCCCGCTGCCGGCGGCGGCGGTGCCCACGAAGTGTCGCCGAGCTCCGGACCCGCCAGGACGTCGAGAACGCGCGCGGTGTCCCGCACCGACCGCGTCAGCACCCCGTCGCAGACGAGGAAGCTCTCGCCGCCGTCCGGACCGACCGACACCCTCCCGCGCGCTGGCTTCAGACCCACCAGCCCGCAGCAGGCGGCAGGGATCCGGATCGAGCCGCCACCGTCGTTCCCGTGCGCGACCGGAACCATGCCGGCGGCAACCGCCGCGGCCGCACCGCCGCTCGACCCTCCCGGGGTTCGGTCGGTGTCCCACGGGTTCCGGGTTGGCCAGAACCGGCGCGGCTCGGTCGTGGGCAGGATCCCCATCTCGGGCATCGAGGTCTTGCCCACGATCACGAATCCGGCCTCGCGCAGCCGCCGGACGAGGTACGCATCACGGCCCGCGACGAAGTCTCCGAACAGATCACTGCCCATGGTCAGGGGCATCCCGGTAACCGCCCGGTTGTCCTTGATCGCGATCGGGACGCCGGCGAACGGGCGGGAATCGCCGGGATCGATCGCGTCCGCCGCCGCCAGCGCCGACTCGTGCGCGACGTGGGTGAAGGCATTGACCGTCGGCTGCAGCTCGTCGATCCGGCTGAGCGACGCCTCAACGAGCTCGCGAGCGGACAGGTCACCGGCGCGGATCAGGGCCGCGAGCTCGGTCGGCGAACGCAGCATGAGGGCGGACACGGGGCGAGAAGGGTATCCGGCTACGCTTCCGTAGCACTCGCGCCCCGCGCGCCGATCCAGGAGAAAATCGAGAATGACCGCCACCGCCGAAGTCCAGTCCGGCCTCGAGGGCGTCGTTGCCTTCGCCACCGAGATCGCCGAGCCCGACCGCGCCGGCGGCGCCCTGCGCTATCGCGGCGTCGACATCGAGGAGCTGGTGGGGAACGTGCCCTTTGAGCGGGTCTGGGGCCTGCTCGTCGACGGCCAGCTCCTGCCCGGCCTGTTGCCGGCCGCGCCCTTCCCGCTGAGCGTGCGCTCGGGCGACCCTCGCGTCGACGTGCAGTCGGCGCTGGCGATGCTCGCGCCGCAGTGGGGGTTCGGGCAGCTGATCGACATCTCGGACGAGGAGGCCCGCGACAACCTGGCGCGGGCGTCGGTGATGGCGCTCTCGTTCGTCGCCCAGTCGGCCCGCGGGATCGGCAAGCCGCCCGTGTCCCAGAACGAGGTCGACAAGGCGACGTCAATCCCCGAGCGGTTTCTGATCCGGTGGCGAGGTGAGGCCGATCCGCGCCACGTGAAGGCGATCGACGCGTACTGGATCTCCGCCGCCGAGCACGGGATGAACGCGTCGACGTTCACCGCGCGAGTGGTTGCGTCGACGGGCGCGGACGTCGCGGCGGCGCTGTCGGCCGCTGTCGGCGCGCTGTCGGGCCCGCTGCACGGCGGCGCTCCGCTGCGCGTGCTCAAGATGCTCGACGACGTCGCCGAGATGGGCGACGCCGAGCGCTATGTCAAGGATCTGCTCGACCGCGGCGAGCGGCTGATGGGGTTCGGCCATCGCGTCTACCGCGCGGAGGACCCGCGGGCGCGCGTGCTCCGCCGCACGGCCAAGCAGATCGACGCACCCCGAGTGGAGGTCGCCGAGGCGCTCGAGGCAGCGGCGCTCGCCGAGCTGGAGGCCCGCCACCCCGACCGCGTGCTCGCCACGAACGTCGAGTTCTGGTCGGCCGTCGTGCTCGATTTCGCCGACGTTCCGCCCGAGCTGTTCACGCCGATGTTCACATGCGCGCGGACCGCCGGCTGGTCGGCCCACATCCTCGAGCAGAAGCGCGAGGGACGGCTCGTCCGCCCGACCGCCAAGTACGTCGGGCCCGGGCCGCGGCCGCTATTAGAGCTCAAGGGCGCCTAACACAGGCCGATCGCGGTCTCCGTATCCTGAGGCCGCGACGTATGAACGTCGAACGTCAGCTCGATCCCGAGGCGCTGGGCGATCACATCGATCGGCTGTATCGCGCGGCCTGGAGCCTCTGCGGCTCGCGCGAGGAGGCCGAAGACCTCGTGCAGGAGACATTCGAGCACGTCCTGCGCCGGCCCCGTTTCCTCCGCTCCGAGGACGACCTCGGTTACCTGCTGCGCGTTCTGCGCAACACGTTCTTCAGCGCGCGCCGGGCGGCAGGACGGCGCCCGCAGACGACGCCGTTGCCTGATGACCTGGACCTGATCGAGGACCGGAACGCGCCCGCGGCCGACTCCCGCGTCCAGTCGGCGGAGCTGTATGCGGCGATCTCGCGTCTACCAGACGACTTCCGCGACGCGCTCGTCGCGATCGACGTCGTCGGGCTGTCTTACCGCGAGGCCGCGAAGGCGCTGCGTGTCCGCGAGGCGACGATCACGACCCGGCTGCACCGCGCTCGCCAGCGGGTGGCGGCGGACCTCGTCAGCGAGAACGCGCCTAGTCGGCATCCGCCGGGACCTTCCACGCCGCCAGCCTCTGCAGAGCGGCGGCGCTGACCCCGGTCCCGGACAGAATGCACGTGTCGCCGGCGCGCCGCCAGGTCACGACCAAGCGGTCGTTCAGCGTCAGCGTGCGAAACTCGGTTCCGTCCCGGTTGGTCACCTCCGCCGACGGGTCGGTCAGCGGCGGCGAGGGCACGATCGTGTACGCGATCGTGTGGTCGTTCGAACGGTAGTAGACGGTGATGGCGGTCCGGCCGCCGAGCTTGTCGGTCCGGGCTCCGAACGCGTGCCATCCGAAGTTCGAGGTCCAGTTGGGGAAGTACACGTCGCCGACTTTCTGGTGCAGCCGGGCGGCGGGCATGCCCGGATCAGGAACCGGGGCGAGGAGTGTGGGCCCGCGTTCGGCCAACGCGGCCGCCTCGGACACGGACGGCGCGCCCGGCGTGCCGGATGGCAGCGCCAGCACGAGCGCAAGCACGACGGCGGCGATCGCGGCGGCAGCAGCCCCCGCGTAGGCAAACCGGCGGCGAGCGGCGCGGGCCCGGCTGGGACGGGAGGCGTCGATCCGGGCGCGCAGCGCCGCCGGGGCGCGCTCGGTCGCGCGAGCGTGGTGCAGCGCGTCGACCACCCGGCGCTCGCGCTCGTACAGCGCCGTCAGCTCAGGAGACGCGGCAATGCGCGCCTCGACGTCCGCGCGGCGAGCGGGATCGAGCGTACCGTCGGCAAGCGCCGACAGCTCGGCCAACTCAGCGGCTGTCGGCTCGGTGTGGTCGGCGCGGGAAGCCATGGTCCCCTACGGTCGCTTTGACGAACAACATTTAGGTTAATGACGCCGCAGAGCCCAGATACCTTCCCGCGCGGTCACGACCCCCGGTATGGGCCGGACAGGTACTCCGACAGCATCCGCGTCGCACTGAAGCGCGGCACGAGCGTCTTGAGCGAAGCCCGGATCCGGGCGATCCACGCCGCCGGCACCCCGTGCTCGTCGCGTTCGTAGAACATCGGGAGGACCTCCTCGTCGAGGAGGCGATGTAGCTTGGCCACGTCGCGGTCGTCCTGCGCCTGGTGGTCGTCGTCGACCTCGCCCGGGATCGCCCAGCCGTTGTCGCCGTCGTAGCCCTCGGCCCACCAGCCGTCGAGGACGCTCAGCTGCAGGCCGCCGTTGACCACGGACTTCATGCCGCTCGTGCCGCTGGCCTCGAGCGGCGGGCGGGGCACGTTCAGCCACACGTCGCAGCCGCGCACGAGCCACGCCGCGGTGGCGAGGTCATAGTCGTCGAGGAACACGACGCGCTGGCCGATGATCTCGGCGCCCTTCATCCCGAACAGGCGCTTGAGCACCCGCTTGGCCTCCTCGTCGCGCGGGTGAGCCTTCCCCGCGAGTACGACCTGCACGGGCTGGCTGCCGCCGAGGAGCTTCAGTGTCCAATCCGGATCTCTGGTGAGCAGGTCCAATCGCTTGTACGTGGCCACGCGCCGGGCGAAGCCGATGGTGAGCGTGCGCGGGTTGAACGAGATCGCGGCGGCGTCGACATAGTCGAGGCCATCGCCGCGGAGCAGGCGCTCGGTGGCGCTGCGGGTTCGGATCTGCTCGACCATGTCGGTGCGCTGGCGCTCGCGAGCCTCCCACAACTCGGCATCGGGAATCTGGTCGATGCCGGCCCACGTCTCGGGCTCGGCCGCGCGCGCCATCCAACCCTCGCCGAGGTGGCGGTCGAGCAGGTCGCGAATCGCCGTCCCGATCCACGTCGGGATGTGGACACCGTTGGTGACGTAGCCGACCGGGACTTGGTCGACGGGGAGATCGGGCCACAGCGGCTGCCACATCTCGCGCGCCACCTCGCCGTGGCGACGACTCACGCCGTTCGCCGCGCGGCTCATCCGCAGCGCGGCCTGGGTGACCCCAAAGTCTTCGTCGGTCTCCTCGGGGTGGGTCCGTCCGAGCGCGATCACGTCGTCGGCGGGGCATCCGAGCTGTGTGAGTAACGGCCCGATCGCCTCTTTGACCTGCTCCGCCGGATAGGTGTCGTTGCCGGCTGGCACGGGCGTATGGGTCGTGAACACAGTGCGTTCGCGCGCGGCCGCGAGCCCGGCCGACAGCGCCTCACCCGAATGAAGGCCCTGGCATGCGAGTTGGACCGGCGCCAGCATCGCGTGGCCCTCGTTCAGGTGGATCACGCCTGGCTCGACCCCTAGCGCAGTCAGCGCCCGGACGCCCCCGGCGCCGAGCAGCACGTACTGGGCGAGCCGGATGTGCTCGTCGGACTCGTACAGCCGCGCGGTGATCCACCGCTCGACCGGCCCGTTCTCGGGGAGATCCGTGTCGAGCAGGAACAGCGGGACCCGGCCGACGTCCACCCGCCAGATCTGCGCTATCACGTCGGCGTCGTAGATCGGGACCTCGATCGTCAACGGCTGCTCACCTACGCCGGTCGTCACGAGCGCCGCCGGCAGACGCTGCGGATCGGTGTCGATCCAGTACTCGTGCTGCCACCCGCCGGCGTCGATCCGCTGGCGGAAATAGCCCTTGCGGTACATGAGGCCGACGGCGACGAACGGAACCGCGCAGTCGGAC
The DNA here is from genome assembly GCA_963709205.1 of uncultured Solirubrobacterales bacterium. Taxonomy (GTDB): domain Bacteria; phylum Actinomycetota; class Thermoleophilia; order Solirubrobacterales; family Solirubrobacteraceae; genus Palsa-465. Next base: position 49,342 of record CAVPVP010000005.1, on the reverse strand, counting down.
GCCTCCTTGAGAAGGTCGCCGGCGAGCGCGCCGAGGCCGCCCGAGTAGACGGGCATCGAGACGTGGACGCCGTACTCGGCGCACAGGAAGGCCACCGGCCGTGCGGGATCGATCGACGGATAAGGCGGACGCTCGAGATCGGCCTTCACCTGCGCTTCGATCGCCGCGGCGCGCTCGAGCAGGCCGTCGTCGGCGGCGGCGCGGCGCAGGGTGCCGGCGGAGGCCTCCTGGAGCAGCCGGACCGGGTTCTGGTTCGTCAGCGCGAAGCGGTCGGCGTCGACCGAGGCGAACAGCTCGGGGCCGCCCGGCAGCCACGACCACCGGTAGTTGTAGGCAATCCGTGCGAGCGGCGCGAGGGGGTCCGGCAGCCGCTCGGCTAGCTCCGCCGCCGCACGCCTGATGTCCTCGCGGCCGTCGTTCATCGTCACCCGGCCGTAGCTCACGGCCGACGATTATCCGGCAACCGCTACTCTCGCGCTTCTTGACCGCCGGAGCGAGCGCCGAGAACCACTGCCGTTTGGGCGTTCTCGCGTTCGGTGACTCGATCACGAACGGGGGCGGAGAGCTGCAATGGGGCGTCGCGCTCCAGTCTTGGGCGCTGTGGGTCGCGCGGGGCCTCGCGCTGCCGTTCACCTCGTACGCGTTCGACGGGGCGCGGATAAATGACGTGGTCGAACGCCAGATTCCGGCGTTCCAGCGGCTGACCGCGGTCACGGCGCCGGCCGGCGCCGGCTATGAGCTCGGGTGCCTGTACATCGGCGTCAACGACGTGCGCTCACCGGACTGGGACGCGGCGGTTTTCGAGATCGCGTTTCGGAGCGCGCTGCTCGTCTTGCGGTCGCGTTGCGAGCGGGTGCTCACGGCGACGGCGCCGCTCGATCTGGGGCGTCCGCTCTCGGGCGACAAGGTGCGTGAGCTCGATGCGGTGATCGAGCGGGTCGCCGACGAGGTCGGGGCGCTCGTGCTCGACCTGCGCTCGTGGGGCGCCCGCAACCTGGTGATGACCGACCACGTCCACCCCACGGCCTTCGGCCAGGTCGACATCGCGGAGCGGGCCCTGGCCGTGCTCGAGCGCGACGGCGTCCAGGTGCTGGTTCATCCGTCCCGGCTGATCTTCTACGACAACACTCGCTCAGAGCGCCTGCGCGGCGACCTCAGGTACGTGTATCGCCATGCCAAGGTGAGCGCGAGGGCGGCGTGGTTGGAGGCGACGGTGGGGCGGCGGGCGATCCGCTAACGGCGCGCGGTGGGAGATCTGCTGATGCGGGCGCGCGTGCGATCCGCCATCGCCCGGGCGATCCGGTGACGCGGACGCGCGTGCGGTCCGCGATCGCCCGGGCGATCCGGTGACGCGGGCGCGCGTGCGGTCCGCCGGCGGCGCCGGCCGCGGCGGCCCGGTCTAGAGCCCGGCCGGGTGGAGCACGTTCGGGAACGTGGACAGGTACTCCCCCGACGGCGTGCCGATCTTCTCGACGCCGCCACCGCCACCCCACGCGCCGTGCGAGCCGCCCGACTCGTAGAACTGGCCGTTGATGTCGATGATCACGTGGCCGCTCTGGCCGGGCAGCGCTCGGTCATAGACGGTGACGTACTGCCCAGGTCCCGGCTCCATCCCGGCCTGCTGGGGCATGGCGGTGGTGTCGACCGGCTGGGTCAGGTAGCCGCCGGCGTGGAGGACCGCCGAGACGAATCCGGAGCAGTCATAGCCGGTCTGCGGCCCCCAGCCGCTGTGGCCGCCGCCGTATACGTACGGCTTGCCGACCAGTGAGTTGGCCATGTTGGTCATCGCTTGGACCTGCGCCGGCGCCGAACCCGTGGCGCCCGTCGTGCCGAGCGTGGACCCGGTGCTCAGCCCGAGCGAGCTCGTGGCCGGAAGGAGCGAGGCGAGGTTGGGCGTGAGCGTCGAGACGCCCGTCGAGCTGCTGGCCGTCCCATCGCCGATGGCCGAGGCCATCAACGACGCCGGCGACAACGCCGAGTTGGCAGCGGTCGTCGAATCGGTCCCGAGCGCGGACGACAACGCGTCGCTGAAGTTCGTCGACCCGGTGCCCGCCGCCGTGGCGCCCAGCGACGTGCCCGCCTCGGAGGTTCCCGAGGTCGTGGAAGAGGCGAGGGCGCTGCCGGGGTCCGCGAGCTGTTGCTGCATCGCCAGAATCTGGTCGATGCGGCTCGTCACAGCGTCGATACTCATCTTCTCTGGGATCGGCGGCGGCGCCGGCAACTTGAGCGACCCCGGCGACGCCGGCCACCCCGAATAAATCGACACTAGAGCTGCCCGCCCCGCGGTGAATGTCGGTTCAGTCGGCCCTGGCACGAGTTTCTCGACGCTCGGCACCACGCGGTCGTCGAGTGTGGACTTGTTCGCCACGCCGACGCGCAGAAACTCGCCTACAGACCCCCATCAACCAACCGCCCCGCCTCTTCGGTCGCCTCACGCAACCGCCGCGCCAGCGCCGGCGTCAGGGCGCCGGCCTCCATCCGCCACCGCCAGCTGCCACCGGCCCGCGCCGGGTCGTTCATCCGCGCCTCGGACCCCAGCCCCAGCACGTCCTGCGCCTGCATCATCGCCACCCGCGCCGGGGACTGCGACGCCAGCCGAATCAGGCTCCACCACGGCTCGCGGTCGACGACGCCGTAGCGCGCGAATTCCTGATCCACAAACGCACGCGCAGACGAGGTGAGCCCCGAATACCACCCCCTAGCCGTGTCGTGATCGTGCGTCCCCGTGTACACGACCTGGTCCTCGCGATAATTCGCGAACCGATGCACGCTCCGGGGCGCGCGAGGGTCGAAGCCGAACTGGAGTACGACCATCCCCGGAAACCCGAGCGACTCGCGCAGCGCCGTGACCGCCGGCGTGATCACGCCGAGGTCCTCGGCCACGACCGCCACCGGCCCGAGCTCATCAAGAACGGCATCGAATAAGGGCCGCCCCGGCCCGCGCCGCCACCGTCCCGACGACGCCACCCGCGCGCCGGCCGGAACCCCCCAATAGGAAACGAATCCCCGGAAGTGGTCGATCCGCGCCAGGTCGAACAGCGACAGCGTCCGCCGCAGCCGCTCGACCCACCAGCGGTAGCGTCGACGACGGAGCGCCGGCCAGTCGTAGACCGGGTTGCCCCACAGCTGCCCGGTGTCGGAGAACGCATCCGGAGGAGCTCCGGCGACCACACCGGAAAGGAACAGCTCGGGGTGCGCGCGGTGATCGGCGCTCCCCGGTGCCACGTAGATCGCCACGTCGCCGAACAGACGCACCCCCCGCTCGGCCCCATACGCGCGCAATGCTCTCCATTCGCGCGAAAACCGAACCTGGTCAGCCAGTGCGCCCCGCGCCGAGAACCGCTCCCAGTCGACAGCCCAGAACGCCTCGCGCTCACGAAACTCCGACACCTCGGCAGCCGAGACCGCCGAGCGCGGGTCAGCCAGCAGCCCCGGCCAGGCCGCGAACGCCGAACGCGCCTTGTACGGAGACCCGTAGCGATCCGGCGGTCCGAGCGGGAGCACCTGCCACCAGGTCTGGCCGGCCGCGGCCAGCCAATCGATGAAGCCATAGGCCTCGGGGCCCAGCCTCCCACCCGGCAGCGAAGTTATGTGAAGCTGAACACCGCTTGAGCGCGGTAGCTCGATCATGTATGAGCCAGCCTCAGACCCAACAGTCGAATCAGACCCACCCTCCGAAGACCGGATCGTTGTTTATCCATCGCGCAGGCGGATATTTTCGACGTGACGACCGCGCCCCCTGGGGTAGGTCGATACTCCGTCGCGCGCCCCTCGACCCGTCGGTCCACCGGGACCGCCCCTCAACCCGTCCGTCCACCGGGACCGCCCAATGACCACAACCCCCACAGAAGCCAAGCCGAGCGGCGCCCCCCGCGGCGCTGCCCGTACCTCGCAGGACCCACCCCCACGAGTTGTCATCCAGTATCCGACGCCGGCGGTCGACGGCGGCCGCTACGCCGCCAAGCGCTGCGTCGGCGATCGCGTGATGGTCGAGGCCGACGTCTTCCGCGACGGCCACGATCTCCTCAGAGCCGTCATCCAATACAAGGGGCCCGGCGACAACCACTACCAAGAGACCGAGATGCACCGGATCGACGCTCACCTCGGTGGCGTCCGCTGGGCCGGGAGCTTCGACGTCGACCGGCAGGGGCACTGGGAGTACACGGTGGAGGCCTGGACGGACGTGTTCGGCACGTGGCGCGACGAGCTCGAGCGCAAGGTGGCGGCCGGCCAGCATGACCTCGCCGGCGAGATTTCGGAAGGCGTTCTCCTTCTGAGAACCGCAGCGAAAAATGCCACCGAGAAAGCCGACAAGGCGCTCATCGAGCACGCGGTCGCGACGCTCGCCGACGACGACGTCCCCGAGGCCGCGAAGCACGACGTCGCGCTCGGACCCGAGCTGTTCGCCACGATCGAGCGGGTCGAGCCCCGCCACGGCGCCATCACCCTCCCCGAGCCGGTCCCCCTCGAAGTGGACCGCGTCAAAGCCAGGTTCGGCAGCTGGTACGAGCTGTTTCCCCGCTCATGGGGCGGCCTGAAAGGCGTCGAGCGTCAGCTACCACACCTAGCGAAGCTCGGGTTCGACATCGTCTACCTCCCGCCGATCCACCCGATCGGCCTCACCAACCGGAAGGGTCGCAACAACTCCCTCACCGCGGGACCGAAGGACCCCGGATCACCGTGGGCGATCGGCGACAAGACCGGCGGCCATGACGCGGTCGACCCGAGCCTCGGCACGATCGAGGACCTCAAAGCCCTGACGGCAGCCGCCAAGCGACACGACATCGACATCGCGCTCGATTTCGCGATCCAGGCCTCGGCCGACCACCCATGGCTGCACGAGCATCCCGAGTGGTTCCACCGCCGCCCCGACGGCACGCTCAAGTACGCCGAGAACCCGCCCAAGCGCTACCAGGACATCTACAACGTCAACTGGGAATCGCCGGATTGGCGCGGACTTTGGGAGGCCCTCAGAGAGATCGTGATCCAGTGGGTCGACGCCGGGGTGACCGTGTTCCGCGTCGATAACCCCCATACGAAGCCGTTCGAGTTCTGGCGCTGGCTGATCCGACACGTCCACGACCACAACCGCGACGTGATCTTCCTCGCGGAGGCGTTCACGAGAAGGTCCGTGATGCGCCAGCTCGCGAAGATCGGCTTCACCCAGTCCTACACCTACTTCACCTGGAAGAACTCGCGCTGGGAGCTGACCGAGTACGTCTCGGAACTCGCGCTCACCGACGAGAGCGACTACTTCCGCCCGAACTTCTTCGCCAACACCCCCGACATCCTCAACGAGTACCTCCAGCACGGCGGGCGCCCGGCGTTCGAGGCCCGGCTGATCCTGGCCGCGACCCTCAGCCCGAGCTACGGGATCTACTCGGGCTACGAGCACTACGAGAACGTCCCCGTGCGCGAGGGCTCCGAGGAGTACCTCAACTCCGAGAAGTACGAGATCAAGCGGCGCGCGCTCGACGGACCGATGCTCCCGCTGATCCAGCGGGTCAACCAGATCCGGCGTGACAACGTCGCGCTCCAAGAGCTTCCTAACATCACTTTTCTGGACACGGCGAACGACGCGCTGATCGGGTACGCGAAGCAGTCGCGCGGCAACGCCGTGATCACCGTCGTCAGCATCGATCCCCATCAGGTCCAGGAGGGCCTCGCCATCGTGCCCGCCAATCTCGGTCTGCCTCCGAGTTTCACCGCACACGACCTTCTCACCGACGAGCGCTATCAGTGGCGCATCGGTCCGAACTTCGTCCGCTTCGAGCCCGGCGTACGCCAGGCCCACCTCGTCCGCGTGGAGATCTAGCCGTGTCCGCCCTCGTGAGTACCCCCGCGGACGAACACCGATGAGCGTCGGCCCGCCCACCCTCACCCACCTGATCGCGCGCGAGCGCAGCAGCATGGCGGCGGCCACAGCTCAGGTCCACGACCCCACGCCCGACGCGCAGGCGCAGGCACGGCAGTGGTTCGAGGCCGAGCCGCTGTGGTTCAAGCGCGCGGTGTTCTACGAGATCCACATCCGCGGCTTCTTCGACGCCAACGGCGACGGCTCGGGCGATTTCCGCGGGCTGACCGAGAAGCTCGACTACCTCCAGTGGTTGGGGATCGACTGCATCTGGCTGCTTCCCTTCTACAGGAGCCCCCTCCGCGACGGCGGCTACGACATCTCGGATTTCACGTCGGTCCATCCGGACTACGGCAACGTCGACGACGTGCACCAGCTGATCGACGCCGCCCACGCTCGCCGCATTCGCGTGATCGCCGACCTCGTCATGAATCACACCTCGATCGACCATCCCTGGTTCCAGGAGTCGCGCTCGAGCTCCGACTCGCCCAAGCGCGACTGGTACGTGTGGTCGGACACGGTCCATCGCTACGAGGAGGCGCGGGTCATCTTCACCGACACCGAGACCTCCAACTGGACCTGGGACGACACCGCCGGCGCCTACTACTGGCACCGCTTCTTCTCTCACCAGCCCGACCTCAACTACGACAACCCCGAGGTCCAGGACACGATGCTCGACGTGCTCCGCTTCTGGCTCGACCTCGGCCTCGACGGGTTCCGACTCGACGCCGTCCCCTACCTGTTCGAGCGAAACGGGACCAACGGCGAGAATCTCCCCGAAACCCACGCGTATCTGAAGCGCGTCCGCAAGGAGGTCGACGAGAAGTACCCCGACCGTGTGCTGCTGGCCGAGGCCAACCAGTGGCCGGCCGACGTGGTCCAGTACTTCGGCGACGGCGACGAGTGCCAGATGGCCTTCCACTTCCCGGTGATGCCGCGGATGTTCATGGCGATTCGGCGCGAGGAGGCGGTGCCGATCTACGAGATCCTCGAGCAGACGCCGACGATTCCCCAGAGCTGCCAGTGGGGACTGTTCCTGCGCAACCATGACGAGCTCACGCTCGAGATGGTCACCGACGAGGAGCGCGACTACATGTACGCCGAGTACGCCAAAGACCCGCGGATGAAGATCAACGTCGGGATCCGCCGGCGGCTCGCGCCGCTACTCGACAACGGCCGCGACGAGATCGAGTTGATGCACGCGATCATGTTCTCGCTCCCGGGGTCGCCCGTTCTGTATTACGGCGACGAGATCGCGATGGGGGACAACGTGTTCCTCGGAGACCGGGACGGCGTCAGAACCCCGATGCAATGGACTGGCGACCGTAACGGCGGCTTCAGCCGGGCGGACTTCGCGCAGCTGTACGCACCGCCCCTGATGGACCCGGTGTACGGGTTCCAGGCGGTCAATGTCGAGGCGCAGCTACGCACCGCGACATCGCAGCTTCGCTGGCTGCATCGCTTCATCTCGCTGCGTAAGGAGCACCCGGTGTTCGGCTTCGGGACGTATGAGCCGATCGAGCCCTCGAACCCTCGCATCTTCGCCCATCTGCGGCAATTCGAGGACGATCTGGTCCTGTGCGTCCACAATGTCGCCCGGTCCGCGCAGGCGGTCGAGCTCGATCTCAGCGCCTACGAAGGGCGTTATCCGGTAGAGCTGTTCGGCCGTTCGAGGTTCCCGCGGATCGGCGAGCTGCCGTACCTGCTGACCCTTGGGCCACGCGGGTTTTTCTGGTTCCAGCTGGTCGAGGAGGAGCAAGACGTGGATGAGTGAGCGCGTCGAGATCACCCCGGACGAGATCGCCCGCGCCCTCGAGGAAGAGGAGCTACGCGAGTGGGTCGAGCAGCAGCGCTGGTACGCCTCCAAGTCTCGCCACGTCACCGGCATCGACATCGTCGAGACGTTCACGCTTCGCGAGGACCCGCTGCTCGTGCTCGCGCTCGTCCAGACCCGATTCGCGACCGGCACCCACGAGCTGTACCAGCTTCCGCTGGCTCTCCGCGCCCCGGACGTGACCGACGAGTACCCGGGCGGCGAGGCGATCGCACACACCGACGAGTGGACGGTGTACGACGCCCTCGCCGAACCGGCCGAGGCCATCGAGTTGCTGCGGCGGATCGAGAGCACCGACGAGATCACGACCGCCGACGGCCATTTCAGCTTCCACCAGTTCGAGGGCGCGTTGCCGCACCTGTCCGGCCCGAGCGACGTGCGGCTGATGGGGGTCGAACAGTCGAACTCATCGGTCGTGTTCGACGACAAGATCGTGCTCAAGGTGTTCCGCAAGCTCGAGCCGGGCGTCAATCCCGAGCTCGAGGTGCTCCGCTTTCTCACCTGGCGGGGGTTCCCGAACATCGCGCCCCTGCACGGCTGGTACGACTACGAGGGCCCGGCGTTCGCCTCGACCCTCGGAGTGGCGCAGACGTTCCTGCCCGAGGCGATCGGCGGCTGGGAGCTCGCGCTCGACGAGATCTGGTCCGCCCCGGAGATGTTCCTCGAGCGGCTCGGGAGCCTCGGAACCGTCACGGCCCAGCTCCACAACTGCCTAGCGTCGGACGCGGCCGATCCGGCGTTCTCCCCCGACGAGCCGAGCCAGGAGGCCCTGTCGCTCCTGACCGCGACGATCGACGAGGACATCGAGCGGATCTTCCTGCGCCTCCCCGACGATGAACGGCTCGCGCCGATCACCGGCCGCGGCCAGGACGTGCGCGAGCGCCTCGCCACCCGGGCCCAGATCGGCGTAAGCGGCCGAGTGATCCGGACCCACGGCGACTACCACCTCGGGCAGACGCTCCACACGCCGCGTGGCTGGGTGATCATCGACTTCGAGGGCGAGCCGGCCCGCCCGCTACCCGAGCGCCGGCAGAAGCGCTCGCCTCTGCGCGACGTGGCGAGCATGCTGCGGTCGTTCGCGTACGTGACCTCGGCGGTGGAGCTGCTGGCCCGCCGGCGCGCTCCGGCCGACTTCGAGCAGCGGGCGCGCGAGCGCTTCCTCGAGCACTACTTCGGGGCCGTGGACCCGACGCTGATCCCGGGCGGCGAGGCCGTGATTAACAACCTGCTGTCGATCTACGAGCTTGAGAAGGCCATCTACGAGCTGCGGTATGAGCTCAACAACCGACCCGACTGGATCTCGATCCCGGTCGCGGGCATCGCCCGGATCTTGGAGGGCACATGAGTACCGTCGCCAACAGCGAGCTCGAGGCGATCGTCCGCCGAGAGCACGTGAATCCCCACTCCGTCCTCGGAGCGCATCCGCAAAACGGAGGAGTGGTCATCCGCACGCTTCGCCCGGGCGCGAGCTCGGTCACGGTCCTCACCGACGGCAAGCCCGCGGTCGAGCTCAAGCAGATCCACCCGGGTGGGGTGTTCGAGGGCGAGATCAAGGACGCCGAGCTGCCGCTCCGCTACCAGCTCGAGATTGACTACGGCGACGGCGGCAAGTTCACAATCGACGATCCGTATGCGTTCCTGCCGACGATCGGCGAGCTCGACCAGCACCTGATCGCCGAGGGGCGCCACGAGGAGCTATACGACAAGCTCGGCGCGCACGTGCGAGAGCATCAAGACGTGACCGGCACCGCGTTCGCGGTGTGGGCGCCGGCGGCTCGCGCGGTCAGCGTCGTCGGCGACTTCAATTCCTGGGACGGCCGCCTGGACGCGATGCGCTCGCTCGGGTCGACCGGGATCTGGGAGCTGTTCCTGCCGGGAGTCGGGCAGGGGGCCCGCTACAAGTTCGAGATCCTGACCCAGGACCATCAGATCCTGCTCAAGGCCGACCCGTACGCGTTCGCCACCGAGGTGCCTCCGAAGACCGCGTCGGTGGTGTTCGAGCCCAATCACGAGTGGAGTGAGAAAGACGCGGAGTGGCTCCGTCACCGTGCCGAGGAGCGGCCGCCGCTCGTGCGCCCGATCTCGATCTACGAGGTCCACCTCGGCTCCTGGCGGCTGAACACGCTCGAAGGCAACCGGTCGCTCTCCTACCTCGAGCTCGCCGACGAGCTGTCTGCGTACGTCAAGGACATGGGGTTCACCCACGTCGAGCTGCTGCCGGTCATGGCGCACCCGTTCAAGGGCTCCTGGGGCTATCAGGTGACCGGGTACTTCGCGCCCACGCCTTTCTACGGCTCGCCCGACGACTTCCGCGAGTTCGTCGACCGCCTGCACCAGAACGACGTCGGCGTCCTGCTCGACTGGGTGCCCGCGCACTTCCCTCGCGACGACTTCGGACTCGCCCGGTTCGATGGCACAGCGCTTTACGAGCACGCCGACCCGCGCCGCGGAGAGCATCCCGACTGGGGCACGCTGGTGTTCAACTACGGGCGCCACGAGGTCCGCAACTTCCTGATCTCGAACGCTCTGTTCTGGCTGCGCGAGTATCACGTCGACGGCATCCGCGTCGATGCGGTGGCGTCGATGCTGTACCTCGACTACTCGAGGAACCCGGGCGAGTGGGTGCCGAACCAATTCGGTGGCCGCGAGGACCTCGACGCCGTGTCGTTCCTCAAGGAGTTCAACGAGGTCGTCTACGGTCGCGAGCCTGGCGCGATGACGGCCGCCGAGGAGTCGACGGCGTGGCCGGGCGTGTCGCGCCCCACCTACCTGGGCGGCCTCGGCTTCGGGTTCAAGTGGAACATGGGCTGGATGCACGACACGCTCGGGTACTTCGAGCAGGACCCGATCTACCGCCGCTACCACCACCACGAGCTGACGTTCAGCCTGATGTACGCGTTCAGCGAGAACTTCATCTTGCCGCTGTCGCACGACGAGGTCGTCCACGGCAAGGGCTCGCTGTACCGGAAGATGGCCGGCGTCGACAAGTGGCAGAAGCTCGCGAACCTGCGGGCGCTGTACGCGTACATGTGGGCCCATCCCGGCAAGAAGCTGCTGTTCATGGGCAACGAGCTCGCGCAGGAGGCGGAGTGGAGCTTTGAGCGCTCACTCGACTGGCATCTGCTCGAGCAGCCCGGCCACGCCGGCATCCAGGCGCTGGTCCGGGACCTCAACCGCCTCTACAAGGACGAGCCCGCGTTGTGGGAGCTCGACTCGGACCCGGCGGGGTTCTGGTGGCTCGAGCCCAACGACGCCGACGCCAACGTGCTCGCGTTCGCGCGCGCATCCAAGGACGGCGACCGCGTGGTCGTGTTCGCCGCCAACATGTCGCCGGTGCCGCGCGAGGGCTACCGCCTCGGGCTCCCGCGAGCCACCCGCTGGAAGGAAGCGCTCAACTCCGACTCGAGGTACTACGGCGGCAGCGACGTGGGCAACCTCGGGGCGATCAAGCCCGAGCCGATCCCGTGGCACAGCCAGCCCGTGTCGGCGCTCGTTACCCTGCCGCCCTTGGCTGCAGTTTGGCTCGTGCCCGAATCCCAGTGAGCTCCACAATCTCCGCGCCGACGGGGGACGGCGTCGCCGAGTACCCCTGGGAGCGTCCCCTCGGAGCGCACCCACGCGCCGACGCGTTAGTCGAGTTCCGGGTTTGGGCGCCGCGGGCTGAGTCGATCTCGCTCCGCCTCAGAGGACGCGATCTGCAGCTCGACGACGCCGGCTACGGGATCTACGAGACGGTGGCCGAGGCCCGCGCCGGGGACGACTACATGTTCGTGCTCGACGGCCGCGAGCTGCCCGACCCGTGCTCGCGCTGGCAGCCCGACGGCATCCGGAGCCCTTCACGCGTCCTCGACCTCGGCGGCGCGCCGCGCTCGGGATTCGCCACCCCCCGCCTGAACGAGCTCGTGATCTACGAATTACATATTGGGACTTTCACGGGTCAAGGGACCTTCGATGCCGCCATCGAGCATCTCTCCGGATTGGCGGAGCTTGGCATCACCGCGATCGAGATCATGCCCGTGGCTGAGTTTCCCGGCCACCACGGCTGGGGCTACGACGGCGTGTACATCTCGGCCGCGCAGTCGTCGTACGGCGGACCGCACGCGCTGGCCCGATTAGTCGACGCCGCTCACGCCGCCGGCCTCGCGGTGATCCTCGACGTCGTCTACAACCACGTCGGCGCCTCGGGGACGCCGGCGCTCGAGGCCTTCGGCCCGTACTTCACGACCAAGTACTCGACGCCCTGGGGAAGCGCGATCAACTACGACGACGCCGAGTGCGACCCGGTCCGCGAGTTCGTTGCCCAGAGCGCGACCGGATGGATCCGCGACTTCCATGTCGACGGCCTGCGCCTCGACGCCATCCACGCGATCGTCGATCAAAGCACCGAGCACATCGTCGCCGCGGTGGCCCGGCGCGTCCACGCGATTCGCGACGGTGCGCTGGTGATCGCGGAGAGCGGCCTCAACGATCCCCGGGTCGTGCGGGACCGCGACGTCGGTGGGTGGGGTTGCGACGCCGTGTGGGCCGACGACTTCCATCACGCATTGCGAACGCTCGTGACCGGCGAGCTCGACGGCTACTACGCGGACTTCGGATCGGTCGCGGATCTCGCCAAGGCCTGGCACCGGCCGTTCGTGCACGATGGGACGTACTCGCGGTTCCGCCGCCAGCGCTTCGGGGCTCCCGCTGACGACGTGCCGCCCGAGCGCTTCGTGGTCTTCGACCAGGACCACGACCAGGTCGGCAACCGCGCGTTCGGCGATCGCCTGCCCGCGCCGGCGCGCCCGCTGGCGGCCTTCTGCACGCTGCTCTCGCCTTACGTCCCGATGCTGTTCATGGGCGAGGAGTACGGGGAGAACGCCCCGTTCCAGTTCTTCTCCGACCACATCGACCCGGGTATCGCGGAGGCCACCCGCGAGGGCCGGCGCGCGGAGTTCGCGTCGTTCGCGGCGTTCTCGGAGGAGGAGATCCCCGACCCCCAGGACCGCGCGACGTTCGAGCGCTCGAAGCTCACGCGCCGGCGTGACGAGGCGCTGGGCCGGTTATACGCCGAACTGCTCGCGACGCGCACGCGGCTGCCGCCCGGCGATGTCGATGCCATCGAGTTCGACGAGGGCGCCCGGTGGCTACGGGTCCGGCGGGGTGCGTTCGAGCTCGCCATGAACTTCGCCTCCGAGCCGCGGCGAGTGCCGTGCTCGGGGACATCCGTCGTCCTCGCAACCGCGACCGGAACTGCAACTGCAACTACAGCCGCGACCGCGACCGCGAGCGCGGCAGCAACCCCATCCGCGACCGCGGCACCGGCGCCCGCCGTCGCCGACGGGCACGTCCAGCTCGACGCGATGTCCGGAGCGCTGATCGCTTGACCGACGTGTGGCCTGGCCGCCCGTTCCCGCTGGGCGCGTCGTGGGACGGGGGCGGCACCAACTTCGCGCTGTTCTCGGAGAACGCCACCGGCGTCGAGCTATGCCTGTTCGACGATGAGGACAACGAGATACGGATCGAGATGACCCAGCGCACCGCGCTCAACTGGCACTGCTACGTACCCGGCATCGAACCCGGACAGCGCTACGGCTTCAGGGTCCATGGCCCCTACGCGCCGCTCGAGGGCCACCGCTTCAACCCCGCCAAGCTCCTCATCGACCCGTACGCGAAGGCGATCGACGGCGTGGTCGACTGGGGGCACGACGCCAACGTGCTCCCGTACGTGCCGACCGGCGACGACGACGCCGACCTCGAGCCCGACGATGAGGACGACGCCGCGGCGATGCCGAAGTCGGTCGTGATCGACGACGCGTTCATCTGGGAGGGCGACCGCCCGCCGCGGGTTCCGTTCGCCGACACCGTGATCTACGAGACGCACGTCAAGGGGTTCACGATGCTCCATCCCGAGGTGCGCGAGGACCTCCGCGGCACGTACGCCGGACTGGCCTCCGAGCCGGCGATCGCCTACCTCCACCATCTCGGGGTGACCGCGGTCGAACTGCTGCCTGTGCACCACATCTCCGACGAGTCGTTCCTGGCTGAAAAAGGCCTCACCAACTACTGGGGCTACAGCACGATCGGCTACTTCGCCCCGCACTCCGAGTACGCCGCCACCGGGCGCCGCGGCGAGCAGGTGCGCGAGTTCAAGGGGATGGTGAAGGCGCTCCACCGCGCCGGCATCGAGGTGATCCTCGACGTGGTCTACAACCACACGGCCGAGGGCAACCACCTCGGGCCGATGCTGTCATTCAAGGGCGTAGACAACCTCGCGTACTACCGGGTCATGCCGGACGATCCCCGCCATTACATGGACTTCACCGGCACGGGCAACTCGCTCAACCCGGTTCACCCGAGCGTGCTGCGGCTGATCATGGACTCGCTCCGCTACTGGGTGATCGAGTGCCACGTCGACGGCTTCCGGTTCGATCTCGCCTCGGCGCTGGCGCGCGAGTTCTTCGACGTCGACCGCCTGTCGGCGTTCTTCGACGTGATCCATCAGGACCCGGTGCTGTCGCAGGTCAAGCTGATCGCCGAGCCGTGGGACGTCGGCCCGGGCGGCTACCAGGTCGGCAACTTTCCGATCCTTTGGTCGGAGTGGAACGGGGTGTACCGCGACGTGATGCGCGACTACTGGCGGGGCTTCGCCAACTCCGGCGAGTTCGCCGAGCGCCTGTCCGGATCGGCCGACCTGTACGAGGCCGACGGCCGCGATCCGTTCGCGTCGATCAACTTCATCACCGCCCACGACGGCTTCACGCTGCGTGATCTCGTCTCTTACGACCACAAGCACAACGAGGCGAACCTCGAGGACAACCAGGACGGCACGGACGACAACCGTTCCTGGAACTACGGGGTCGAGGGCGAGACCGACGATCCGGAGATCACCGCGCTCCGCTTCCGCCAGCAGCGCAACTACCTGGTCACGCTGTTCCTCTCCCAGGGCACGCCGATGCTGCTTGGCGGCGACGAGATCGGACGGACCCAGCGCGGCAACAACAACGGCTGGTGCCAGGACAACGAGATCTCCTGGTACGACTGGACCGAGAATCCGGAGAAGGCCAAGCTGCGGGAGTTCACGCGCCGGCTGATCCGCCTGCGCCGCGAACACAAGACCTTCCGGCGCAACAGCTTCCTGCGAGGCCGGGAGATCAAGGGCTCCGGGCTCCCGGACGTGTGGTGGTTCCGCGCGGACGGGAACAAGATGACCCGGCGCGACTGGCAGGGCGGCGAGCACGTGCTCGGGATGTTCCTCAACGGTCGGGAGATCACGATTCCCGGCCCTCAGGGGCAGGACGTCGAGGACGACTCGTTTGTGCTGCTGGTCAACGCCGAGCCCGAGGATCGCGTGTTCACGCTCCCGCGCCGGCGGTTCGGCGCGCAGTGGCTGCTCGAGCTGTCGACCGCCGACCCGACGGCCGAGGCGGGCAGTCAGCGCTACGGCGCCCGCACCGAGGTCAAGGTGATCGCGCGATCGATCGTGGTCCTGAAGCGGGCCACGTGAGCCCGCGCGACCCGGTCGAGCTGCGCGCCACCTACCGCCTGCAGCTGTCATCCGAGTTCGGGTTCGCCGACGCGCGCGCGCTCGTCCCGTACCTGCGCGATCTCGGCATCTCGCACCTGTACCTCTCCCCGGCGCTCCAGGCCCGCCGCGGCTCAACCCATGGGTACGACGTCGTCGATCCCCGTCACCTCTCGAAGGAGCTGGGCGGGCCCGAGGAGCTCCGCGCCCTGTCCGCGACCGCGCGAGACGCCGGCATGGGGATCGTCCTCGATGTCGTGCCCAACCACATGGCGGCCGACTCTCAGAACCGCTACTGGGCCGACCCAGAGCTTCGCCGACGGTTCTTCGACATCGACCCCGAGACCGGCATCTACCGGCGCTTCTTCGACGTCGGGGAGCTCGCCGGCGTCCGCCAGGAGGATCCGGCGGTGTTCGAGGAGACGCACGAGCTGGTGATCGCGATGGTGCGCGACGGGGTGATAGACGGCCTCCGCGTCGACCACCCCGACGGACTCGCCGACCCCGCCGGCTACCTCGCCCGCCTCCGCGACCACGGCGTCGAGCGGGTGTGGGTCGAAAAGATCCTCGACCCGGGCGAGCGGCTGCGCGATTGGCCGGTGTGCGGGACCGTCGGGTACGGGTTCCTGAACGACGCGTGCGCGCTGTTCGTCGAGCCGGCCGCGAAGCCGGCGCTGACCGCGCTGTGGGAGCAAGTTTCGGGCGACCCGCGTACGTTCTCGGCCTACGCGGACGAGGCGAAGCTCGAGCAGGTGCGCGGGCCGTTCGCCCAGGACGTCGACCGTCTGCTGAACGAGCTCCCGCCGGGGCTACGCCCCGAGCGCGCGGACCTCGAGTACGCGCTCGCCTCGATCCCGGTCTACCGGACCTACGTCGATCCGATCGCGGGAACGGTCGATCCCGAGGACCGGCGCTGGATCGAGGCATCCGGGATGGGCCCCGACATCGCCGCGATGCTGCTGCTCGAGCGCGAGGCGCCGGCGGGGTTCGTGACCCGGTTCCAGCAGACGACGCCGGCGATCACGGCCAAGGGCGTCGAGGACACGGCGTTCTACCGCTACTGCCGGCTGATCTCACTGAACGACGTCGGCGGCGATCCGTCGCGGTTCGGGATCGGCGTCTCCCGGTTCCACGCGGCGTGCCTCGAGCGCGCCGAACGGTTCCCGCTGAACCTGCTCACTACCCAGACGCACGACACCAAGCGCTCGGCGGACGTCCGCGCGCGGATCGACGCGCTGTCGTCGCTGCCGCACGAGTGGTCAGAGCACGTCGAGCGGTGGTTCGAGATCACCGAAAGCCGGCGCGAATTCGGCGCGCCCGATGATGTCGAGCGTTACTTCCTGTTCCAGACGCTCGTCGGCGCGTGGCCGATCGCAGAGGACCGGATCGAGGCGTACATGGAGAAGGCGCTTCGCGAGGCCAAGCGCAACACGAACTGGATCGAGCCGAACGCCGATTGGGAGGACGCGGTCAAGCGCTTCTGCCGCTCGCTGTACGCCGACGAGGAGTTCCTGGCCGACTTCGAGCCGTTTGCGGCGCGGGTGGCAAAGGTCGGCGAGCGTGGCTCGCTCGGCCAGCTCGTGCTCAAGCTCACCGCCCCCGGGATCCCCGATATGTACGAGGGCGACGAGCTCGCGTTCCGGGCGCTCGTCGATCCCGACAACCGCCGGGCGGTCGACTTCGACTGGCGCCAGGCGATGCTGCGCCGGCTGATGGGCGGCGCGCCGCCGGTCGCCGAGACCCGCAAGCTGTTCCTCACGTTGCGCCTGCTGGGGCTCCGCGCCCGGCGCCCCGAGCCGTTCGCCGGCTCGTACGAGCCGATCGACGCCGGTCCTTCGGCGTGCGCCTTCCTGCGAGGTGGCGACCTGCTGGCGGTCGTGGCCGTGCGCGCCGGCCTGGTTCCCGGGACGATCGACGGGCCGGGCGGGCAATGGCGCGACGTGCTCCGCGGCGAGGAGCGCTCGTTCGATTCCCGGACGCAGGTGCAGGACGTCGTCGGCGAGCTCGGGATCGCCGTGTTCGAGCGGCTGTAGTCGGAGGTTCGAGCGGCTCTAGTCCGGAGTCCGAGCGGCTCTAGTCCGATGGTCGAGCGGCCGTAGTCCGTGTTCGAGCGGCGCTAGTCCAGCTCGCGCAGCAGGTCGTCGAGATCGAGGTCGGGGCCGAACTCGACGGCGATGTGGCCCTGCTCGTCGCGCGGCCACTGGTCGGGCGGCCGGTCCCACATGAGCTCGAGCGTGTTGCCATCGGGGTCGATCACGTAGATCGCCTCGTGGGTGCCGTGGTCGGTGTGCTGCCGGATCGGCCAGTCCGCTTGTCGCAGGCGGCGGTAAGCGTCCGCGAGCGCCCTCCGGGTCGGATACGCGATCGCGACGTGGTGCAGGCCGGCGACCCCGTCCGGCGTGGGCGGACCGCCCTTCGACTTCCAGGTGTTGAAGCCGAGGTGGTGGTGGTAACCGCCCGCCGACAGAAACAGGATGTCGCCGGTCGTCCCCCAGCCCGGCACGTCGCGCGCCTCCGAGATCACGTCGAACCCCAGCACCCCGACGTAGAAGTCACGGATCCGGTCGATGTCGGCCGTGCGCAGATGCGTGTGCCCGATCCGGACGCCCGGGATCGATCGGATCCGGCGCCTGCGCGATCGGGGTGAGGTTGCCTTGCTGACCGATCACGACATCTAATGGTGTCACGAAGCGCTCGCACGCGGTAGGGTCCCGCCCCGTCCGATGCGCGTCTTGCTGGTCTCCTGGGAGTATCCGCCCGTGATCGAGGGCGGCCTCGGCCGCCACGTCCGCAAGCTGTCGGAGCAGCTCGTCCGCGACGGCATCGAGGTCCACGTCCTTACCCGTGGCGGCGGCCGCCTGCCGGCCGAGGCCGACCAGCACGGCGTGATCGTCCACCGGGTGCGCGAGCATCCGTTCCCGAAGGACCCGAGCGCATTCGTGCGCTGGGTCGAGGCGATGAACGCCCATATGCACGCCCGCGCCGCTGAGGTGTGCGACCGGATCGAGTTCGATCTCGTGCACTCGCACGACTGGCTCGTCGCCGGCGCCGCTGATCTAGCCGCCCGGGAGATCGAGCGGCCCTGGCTCGTGACCGTCCACGCCACCGAGTACGGCCGCCACCAGGGCTGGGTGCAGAACCATCCTCAGTCGCACATCCACGCCGCGGAGAAGGCGATGGTCCGCCGCGCCGACCACCTGATCACCTGCTCGCGCTACATGCGCGTGCACGTCGCCAACGTGTTCGGCGTGCGGCCCTCGAAGATCACGGCGATCCCTAACGGGATCGACCCGCGCGACCTCGAGCCGGTCGACGCCGACCTCCCCGCCCTGCGCGCGAAGTACGCCGGGGCTGACGAGCTGCTCGTGCTGCTGGTCGGGCGCTTGGTGTACGAGAAGGGCTTTCACCTCGCGCTCGACGCGCTCGCCCCGATCCTCCGCCGGCGCGGCGGCCTCCGCTTCGTCGTCGCCGGCACAGGCACGGCTGAGGCCGAGCTCAAGCGCCAGGCCAGGAAGCTCGGGCTCGCCGGCCACGGCGTGTTCCTCGGCTGGATCGGCGACGACATGCTCCACTCGCTCTACCGCGTCTCGGACCTCTGCATCGTGCCGTCGATCTACGAGCCGTTCGGGCTGGTGGCGCTCGAGGCGATGGCGTCCGGCTGCCTGTGCGTTGTTGCCGACACCGGCGGCCTGCGCGAGGTCGTGCCCGTCGAGGGCACCGTCGGCCTGCGCTTTCCCTCGCGCGACGCCACCGCGCTCCGTAGCGTGCTCGAGCGCGTGCTCACCGACGACGCCGAGCGCCGGCAACTCGTGGCCGAAGGGCGCGAGCACGCGCTCCGGTTCGACTGGGCCGAGGTGGCGCGGCGGACCGCCGAGGTCTACTCGGTTCTGTCGGGAGCGACGACGCGGACCGGATGACCCGTTCACCCACCGGATGACCCGTTCACGGACCGGATGACGCGCTCGCGGACCCGATGACCAGCTCACGGACCCGATGACCAGCTCACGGACCGGATGGACGAGCTCGCGGATCGCCTGCCGCGCGGTCTTGCTCGACGCCGGCGGGGTGATCGTCCTCCCCGATCGTCACCTGCTCGCCAACGCCATGCACCGCGTCGGAATCGACATCGACCCGGAAGCCGTAGCCCGCGCCCACTACCGCGCCGTCCGCACGCTCGACCGCGCCCCTGGCGCGCTCGGGTACGCGGCCGCGCTCTTCCCCCAGCTTGGAATTGTGCCCGGACGGACGGCGGAAGCGATCGCGGCCTGGGACCGCCTGGCCGACCGACGCCGCTCCGGTGTGGTCCTCTGGAGCGAGCCGACTCCGGGGGCGACACGCATGATCGCGGCTCTGCACCGCGCCGACATGACCGTCGTGATCGTCACCAACTCAGACGGCCACGCCGCCGACAACCTGGCGGCGTGCGGGTTCGCCGGCACTCCGGTGATCGACTCAGGGGTCATCGGCTCGGCCAAGCCCGACGCGCGCATCTTCGAAGCCGCCCTGGCCGTCGCCGGCGCCGGCATGCGCGCCACCGAAGTCGTCCACGTGGGCGACACGCTGTCCGCCGACGTCGCCGGCGCCCGCGCCGCCGGCATCACCCCCATCCACTTCGACCCCCTGCGCGCCTGCCGCGCCACCGACCACCGCCACGTCAGGTCGCTGGCCGGTCTGTGGCGTCACCTCGCACCCCGCGATTAGCTACCCAAGCCCACCCGGCGCCCCCCGGAGTGGGCCACAACTCATCACTCGAGCACGCGCTCAGCTCGAGTGTCGAGAAATGCGCCCTCTGCGGGTCGTTTCCACGCACTCGGCACGAACATCTCGTCGAGTGACGACTTGTGCGCCCTGAATTCCGGTGCATCGGCGCAGGATCGGGCGGTCCGTCGCCGGTGCGATCCGGCGGCGCGGGCCTTGGGAAGAAACCTTGATTATTTCAGGGTTTCTTCCCAAACGACCGAGGGCCCGGCGTGAGCCGGGCCCTCGAAAGCGTCTGCTTGTCGCGGCAAGGGTACCTCCGCGGGCCATCCTGGCCCGCGATCTGAGGTCCTAGGGCGACGTCCGATCGCCCTTAACCGGGGCTTCGCCCCTACATCATCCCCGACATGTCGGGCATGCCGCCGCCACCGCCGCCGCCATCCTTCTCCGGCACCTCGGCGACGATCGCCTCGGTCGTGAGGATGTTCTTGGCGATCGACGCGGCGTTCTGGAGCGCTGAGCGCGTGACCATCGCCGGGTCGATGATGCCTTCCTTGACGAGGTCGACGATCTGACCGTTGGCCGCGTTCAGGCCCTCGCCCTTCTTCGCCTTGCGGACGTCGTTGACGACGACCGAGCCCTCGAGGCCGGCGTTCTCGGCGATCTGACGCATCGGCTCCTCGAGCGCGCGGCGCACGATCCGCGCGCCGGTCTTCTCGTCCGGGTCCTCGAACGAATCGAGGTCGAGCGCCTTCTGAGCGACCAGCAGCGCGACACCGCCGCCAGGGACGATGCCCTCTTCGAGCGCGGCGCGCGTGGCCTGCAGCGCGTCCTCGACGCGATGCTTCTTCTCCTTCATCTCGGTCTCGGTGGCGGCGCCAACCTTGACCACCGCAACGCCGCCCGACAGCTTCGCGAGACGCTCCTGGAGCTTCTCCTTGTCGAAGTCGGAGTCGGTGTTCTCGATCTCGGTCTTGATCTGGTTGATCCGACCCTTGATCGCGTCGCTCTCGCCGGCACCGTCGACGATCGTCGTGGTGTCCTTGGCGATGACCACGCGACGGGCGCGACCGAGCTGCGAGATCTGGGTGTTCTCGAGCTTGAGGCCCATCTCCTCGGTGATCACCTCGCCGCCGGTGAGGATCGCGATGTCCTCGAGCATGCGCTTACGGCGATCGCCGAAGCCCGGCGCCTTGACGGCAACGCCGGTGAACGTGCCGCGCAGCTTGTTCACCACGAGCGTCGCGAGCGACTCGCCCTCGACGTCCTCGGCGATGATCAGCAGCGGCTTGCCCGACTGGATCGTCTGCTCGAGCACGGGCAGCAGATCGCGGACCGAGCCGATCTTCTGATTGGCGATCAGGATGTAGGGGTCCTCGAGGGTCGCCTCCATCCGCTCCTGATCGGTGACCATGTACGGCGAGATGTAGCCCTTGTCGAACTGCATGCCCTCGGTGAACTCGAGGTCCATGCCGAACGTCTGGCCCTCCTCGACGTTTACCACGCCGTCCTTGCCGACCTTCTCGATCGCGTCGGCGATCACGTCGCCGATCTCATCATCGCCGGCGGAGATGGTCGCCACGCGGGCGATCTGATCCTTGCCGGAGATCTCGGTCGACTGCTTCTCGATGTTCTTGACGACGTCGTCGACGGCCTTCTCGATGCCGCGCTTGAGACCAAGCGGGTTCGCGCCGGCGGCGACGTTCTTGAGACCTTCACGCACGATCGACTGCGCCAGAACGGTCGCGGTCGTCGTGCCGTCGCCGGCCACGTCGTTGGTGGCAGTGGCGACCTCGCGCACAAGCTGTGCGCCCTGATTCTGGAAAACGTCCTCGACCTCGATCTCACGCGCGATCGTCACACCGTCGTTGGTGATCGTGGGCGCGCCGAACTTCTTGTCGAGGACCACGTACCGGCCCTTGGGGCCGAGCGTGACCTTGACCGCGTTAGCTACCGCGTCAACGCCCTGCTCGAGGGCCTTGCGGGCCTCCGAGTTGTACTTCAGTTCCTTATGTGCCATATCTGTTTCGGTTCTCCTGGGGGGTGTTACGACTGGACCTTGGCCAGCACGTCGGACTCGCGGAGGACGAGGAGCTCCTCGCCGTCCACCTTGATCTCGGTTCCGCCGTACTTGGAGTAGAGGACCTCGTCGCCTTCTGCGACGTCGAGCGGAGTGCGCTTGCCGGTGTCCTCGTTGACCTTTCCGTCGCCGACCGCGAGAACCTTGCCCTTCTGGGGCTTCTCCTTGGCCGTGTCGGGCAGAACGATGCCACTGGCGGTCGTCTCCTCCTCCTCGATCGCTCGCACGATCAACCGATCGCCGAGGGGCTTGAGCTTCATGTGATGCAACCTCCGGTTGGAAGGGAATGAGCCGGTGTTTAGCCTTTGGCACTCCTCCCACGAGAGTGCCAACCCGCAATATAGCTTGTTCCCGAGGCTTTTCAAGGATTTTTTGGCACTCTCCCGGCGAGAGTGCCAAACGAGGCCGGGGAATCCGGCGCAACTGGGGTCGTGGCCGTCCCGCAACGGGTGTCGACGATGAGCTGGCCGTGGACCCTGTAGCGGAGCGTCATCGTGGTGAAGCGTCCGTTCCGCGGCAGCGTCGCCGTGACCGTGATCGTGACCGCGTGCCGGTAGTCCGGGCCGGCGTGTCGTCCCTTGACCGCTGAAGGCGAGACTACAAGCGCCAGTGGAGCGCCTATGCAGCTCAGAACCATGTTTCGGGCGCGGAGTTGTGCCCCCGGCGCGCGATCCCGCGACACCTGTGATCATCGGCTCGGGATGAGCGCCGCGACCAGGCTTATGTGTGTTTGCTCGATGTGCGCTTTCCTCGCCGCATGTGGGGGAAGTGGCGGCGGCGGCTCCGACCGGCAGCAGATCCAGAAGATGTTCAGCTCGGTTGACACCGAGATGGCGAAAGGTGCCTACGCCAGCGCCTGCAGCTACTTCTCCCAGCGCCAGCAGGCCAACATCGCCGCCGATGCGCGCAAGGCCGGGTTGAACGTGTCCTCGTGCGCCGGCGCGCTCACGGCGCTGATCAAGGCCACCGGCATCACGCGGGCCGAGCTCGCACAGACGTTCGGCGGCGCGGCCGCGCCCAAGCTCAAGACGGTCGCCGTCCGCGGCAACCAGGCGACGGTCACGTTCACCGACAGCATCGGCGGCCACCCCTACGTCGAGACCGACGCGCTCGTGCGCGAGAACGGTCAGTGGAAGGCCGACCGGATCATCAAGCGCACGAACACCGGCTGAGCGCCCGAGCTCCGGCGCTGCTGCGGCTACAGGCCGTAGATGTAGGCCTGGATCAGCGGGTCGCCGACCAGGGCCGCAACGATCTCACCGGCGGCCAAGAACGGGCTTAGCGGGACATGCGTCTTGCGCGCGGCGCGCACCCCCACCCGCCGCGCGATCACCGTCCCGCGCCCACGCTCGCCAACAGCGCGAACAGGAGCGCGACGATCACCGCCGGACCGAGATACAGCCCGATCACCCCCGGCAGCTTGACCTTGCCATGCCCATCCCGGCACGACCGCATCGGCGGGCACGACGCACGGCGCCGCTTCCTCCGCCCCGGCCCGGTCCTACTCGGCGCCGGCGCAGGCGCCGAGCTCAGGCCTTGCCGGCGCCCGCCTCGGCAGCACCCCGAAGCTTTCCCGCCACCACGGCATCCACAAGAAGAAGGGCTAGCGTGCGAGAGCCTCCGGCCGCGGCGGCGACCTGCACGACACGACATTTGGCGCCGGCGAGACGAACCGTGACGCAATCTGCATGGCCCACATGCGCGCCACGGCACGGTCCTCGCGATCTCGCTCCGTTGTCGTGTTTTGCAGGTCGCCGGGCGCGCGAGGCGCGCCGGGGCCACCAGCCACCCCAGGCGCCCCAGGGGCGCCGGGCGTCGCCAGCCTCGCGCCAGGCGCGCGGGGCCGCAGGACCCAGACCGGCGACCCGGCGAGCGATCGCCGCGGTCGCCTCGGCACCGCTGATAGCCGCGCTCGCGGTGGCGTCGATCGCGATCACGCTCGTGGTCGTCCCTGTCCTGCCCGCTCGGAACCGGCGCGCCGTCGGATCGTCCGTCCGCCGGCGCCGGACGAAGTTGCCTCCGACGACGTGTCGATCGCCTCGCGCTGGCGATAGCTGCGTGTTGCACGCAGTCAGGGCGGGCCTCGTCTCCGACCGGCCGAGGTCCCCCCTGCCGGTTCTGTTTTTGCGCCCGAGCTCATTCCGCGCAGGTTGTCCCGCGCAGGCTAGTTCCGCCCGCGTTAGTTCCGCGCGGCGCCCAACCCGTGCATCCGGTCGCGGATCTCGGGCGGGTTCTCGATGATCTGGGAGAAGCGCACGACCGTCACCGTGTCGTCCACCGACACCTTGCGGCCGTAGATCTGCTCGAGGAAATGGATCATCTCGTCGACGCGGCGGAACTCGGGGTTGTCGTGCTCGATGTCGCGCGGCGACAGGTCACGAACCCTTTTGACTTCGACCTGGTCGATTACGGCGTTGAAGATCTTCTCGCGCGGAGAGTGTTGATAGCCGATGGTCACGAGCACGCAGTCGTTCTTGCGGTACTTGTGTGACTTGTCGCCGAGACGGATGGTGGCGGTCTTGCGACCGCGGCGCAGCTGGTCGGCGAAGACCGACGAATAGAAGTTGAGGACGCGCACGGCCGCCAGCCTACCGATCTGGGGACACACGCGACAACGCGCGCCGCACGATTTCCCTTTCGCCGGGGTAAGTGAGCGCGTGGGCGGCCTCCTCGAGCGGCATCCAGCGTGCATCCTCGATCTCCTGATCGTGGTCCTCGAGCTTCCCCGACCGGTATTTGAACAGGTAGAACGCAACGCGCTTGTTTCGTCGCCGGCCGCGGCGTTCGTAGCTGTACTCGACGTCGCCGAGCTTGTCGATCAGGTCGGCGGTGACGCCGGTCTCCTCCGCCACCTCACGCTTGGCGGCCTCCTCGGGCGTCTCACTTCCGTCGAGGTGGCCCTTGGGCAGCGCAAGCACACGCCGGCGACTCGCGTCTCGCTTGACCGGGACGATCACGATCACCTCGTGATCGCGGATCACCGCTCCACCCGCCGACAGTTCGACTTCAGCTTCCGGGCTAGTAGACGTATCCCCCGAGCGCCTCTGGGTCATGAACCGTGAGCTTTCCCCGTCCCTGACTAATTATGCCTGCGCGCTCTAGTACGGCGAGGAATCGGCTTGCCGATTCGCGGGAGGAGCCGGCCATTTGAGCGAGCGCTGCCTGGGTCGCGGTGATCACCACATCGCTCTCAGTATTGCCTTCCAGGCGAGCTTCCTGCACCAACTCGGCGAGCACGGCGGCTACCCGGCTCTGCACGGTCTGGAACGACTGGCGCGCGAGGCGCTCGTTCGTCTCGCGCAGACGGCGGCCGAGCGCTGCAATCAACTTCACCGAGATATCGGGGTACTGGCGGACCAGCCGGTGCATGTCGGCGCTGAGGATCGCGATCGCGTCGCTGTCCTCGACCGACTCGACGGTCGCCGACCGGCGCTCGCCATCGAACATCGCCATCTCGCCGAAGATGTCACCCGGGCCGAAGTGAGCCAGTGTGATCGAGCGACCGCCGGGATGCGCGCGCACCGCTCGCATCCGTCCCGAGCGCACGACGTAGCACGTGCTCCCCTCGTCGCCTTCCTTGAACACGACTTCGCCCGCGCCGAAGCTACGGGGCACCACCACTTGCACCACGTGCTCGAGCTCCTCGGGCGAGAGCGCCGAGAACGCCGGGACGCGGTGCAGCAGCGCAATCGTGGCCTCGCTGCTCGAAGACATCGAGCCATGGATACCACACGCTCGCGCGCGCCACACACACCGACACGCGCGCGGGGCTTGCGCTCCCAAACGTCCGCCCGCGGGCGTTTGCGTTCAGACGGAGTCGAGGGCCTGCTCGCGCCGCCGGCGCTTCAGGGCCGACCCGACCCACCACATCAGGGCGACGACGAGCGCGACCGGGGTGATCGCCGCGAGCGCGATCAGGGCCACTCCGGCCACCACTGTCAGGACGCGGCCCGCGTCGTGCGCGGCCTTGCCGACGGTGAAACCACCGCCACCGTGAGAGACCGGCGCCGGCGCGGTCCGGGCCTGAACCGTGACGTACACCTCGCTGAAGTTGACCTGATGGTTGAGCCGGTTCACCGTCGCCTGGTCGCTAGAGATCGACGCCTCGGCGTCGTTGATCTGAGCCTTGAGGCTGTCGATCTCTTCGGTCGTCGTGGCTGCGGCGAGTTGCTTCAGCAGCGAGGTCCGGAGCGCCCGCGCGTCGGCGAGCGCGCGGGTCGCCCCGCCGTACTGGTCGGTGATGTCCTGGCTCGAATCGGTGCGCGAAATCACCTGGGCGTACGTCAGGGACGAAAGCTGGCCCATCGTCTGTCCGAGCGACGAGCTCGGCACGCTGAGCTGGAAGTTGGCGGAGCCGGCGGGCCCACCCTGCGTGACACTCGAGTTCTCGACGATGCCGTTCGCCTGACCGATGACGTTGTAGATCTCCTGCGCCACGTCGTCGATCCGGCTCGGGGCGGCGGCGAGGTTGAGCTGCGCACCCTGTACGACCTTGCGGCCCGTGGTCGGTGGCTGGAGGGGCTGGGCAGGCGACCCGGGCGCCGGCGTCGTCAACGGCGGCGCGAAGACGCCCGATCCCTCCGAGGGCGCTGAACCGGCCGGCGCAGCCTGGCGCAGCGGCGCCACCTTCCCCGTCCTTGCCGCGGCGCCGCTCGACCCGGCGCCGCTCGACCCGGCGCTGCTCGTGGCCGAAGTCAACGTCCCCGGGCTCGACGATGCCGCTGACGACGAAGCCGCCGAGGACGACGAGCCCGATGAAGACCCGTGCTCACCGCTCGCGACAAACACGATCGCGACGAGCAGCGCCACCCCCATCACCAGCGCCCCGGCAACCTGCCAGAAGCCCGACCCCAGGCGACGGCGCCGCGGACGCTGAGGACGTTGGGACGCCGGCGCGGCGAACCGGCGCTCGACTTTCTGATCCAGCGAGTGCCCGAACGCCGGTGGAACCTCGGGCCGATCGACCGCCAGCAGCAGCGCGATCTCGGCGATGTCGGCGTACCGGGCGTCGACCGGCTCGCCCGCGAGCGTCGCGTCGATCGCGTCGAGCGTCGCGGCGACCTCGGGATCGATCGGATCGTGATCAAGCTGTGGCATTACAGGCCTTCCGGAGCTTTTCCATCGTGCGATACAGCAGCGTGCCCGCGTTCGACTCGCTGATCCCGAGCACGCGGGCGAGCTCGGCGTTCGACATCCCGGCGTGGAACTTGAGGGCGACGATTTCGCGCTCGCGCGCGGGCAGCTTGGCGAGCGCGTTCTGGACCGCGGTGCGGCGGAGCGCCACCTCGGCCCCGTCGCCATCTGAGGTGTCAACCACATCCTCGGGATCGGTAACTAGCGTGGCGACCCGTCGGCGCCGGCGAAGCTCGTCGAGCGCCGCGTTGCGAGCGATACCGAACAGCCACGCCCGCTCCTCACCGCGGCGACGATCGAACGTCCGCCGGCGCCTGTAGGCGCGCTCGAACGCGAGCGCGGTCACGTCCTCGGCAGCAGCGGGGTCGCGCAGCAGCGTCGCCACGTAGGCGTAGATATCGTCGCGACTCGAGCGGTACAGCCACTCGAACCGCTCCCACGATGCGTCCTTGCTGTTCGACGCCGACGCCGTCAAGGTCTCGCTCACGCCCTCACTACGCACAAGGGCATGATCCATCACATAGCGAGCTCCGCAAATAGGCGTGGGTCGTTGGTGATCACACCGGTCACCCCGAGCCCGTCGAGCACGCGCAGGCGGGGAAGCTCATCGACGGTCCACACGTACACCTCTCCACGGGCGCGTCTCACGCTGCGCACGAGCCGCGGTGTCACCAGCCGCCAGTGCACCATCAGCGCATCGCAGCGCCGTGCCCGGATCGCGCGCGCGGCGCGCCACGGAAGCACCAGACGAAACGCCAACATCGCTACGAACGCCGGCAGCCGCGTCGCCCGCGAGCGGAACGGGTCACGCGTCAGCTTTGGTACCGACCATCCGAGCCGTACACCAGGCTCGGCGGCACGCAGCAGCTCGAGGCTCGATCGGTGCTGACTCGAGATCAGCGCGCGGCCGAGCAGCCCGGCGTCGCGGAGCGCATCGAGGACGCGCAGCTCGTAGCCCGGCAGCTTGAGGTCGACGTCGAGCTCGACATCCCCGAACGTGTCGGACGCCAAATGCGCGAGTCCCTCTTCGAGCGTATGGGGCGAACGGCGCGCGGCGTCCGCGTAGTCGTGCGCAAGGATCAGCCGCTCGCCGTTCTCCTCCCGCAGAACATCGAACTCGATCATGTCGACCCCGGCCTCGAGCGCGGCGTCGAAGCTCGCGTAGGTGTTGCCGGGCGCGATCAGGTCCGCGCCCTTGTGCCCGACCCGCCGCAACCCGGACCGCGCAAGCCCGGACCGCCCTAGCCCGGACCGCCCCGACTCGGACCGCCCTAGCCCGGACCGCCCCGTCCCGCCCATGCCACCTAGCTCTGACATCCCGGGCACCAGTATGTCGTCCGGTTCGCGTCGCCCTGCCCGCGCGCGACGATCCGGGTGCCGCACCGCGGGCACGGCCGCCCCGCGAGGCCATACACCTGCGGCTGGATCGCCCGGTGCCCGACCGTGGCCGAGCGCGTCATCCGCGGCCGGGTCGCGTCGACGATCGCGACGAGCTCGCCATCGGCCACCGACCCGAGAGGCCGCCACGGATCGACCTTTGCCTCCCAGCACCCCTCGGCCTTCCAGATGTTGCCGATCCCCGCGACGTTGCGCTGGTCGAGCAGCGCATCACCGAGCGGGCGCGTCGGATCGTCCGACCTCATCCGCGTCAAGAAGCGGTCGAAGTCGAACTCGTCCGCCAGCACGTCCGGACCGAGCGCCGCCAGTCGTTGATCGAACCGCGTCCGCCCCTCGGTCATGAGCTCGAGTAGCGGCCCGTCGAACTCGACCACCTCGTGATCGCCGGCGCGGAACACGATCCACGCTCGCCGTCGCGACCGGCTCCAGCGACGACCCGGACCGTACACCCCCCACACCCCGACCATGCCTAGATGCGAATGCACCACGAGGTCGCCCTCGAACCGCAGGAACAGATGCTTGCCGTGGGTATCCACGCTCACCACCGCTCGCCCAGCCAACCGCGAGGGCCAGCGATCGAGGGCATGTCTCGGCTGTGGGGTCAGGATCTCGTCGGGCACACGTCCCGCGAGCACCGGGCGAATCCGTACGCGCCGCGTAGGCAATCGTGTCGCCCTCGGGCATTACGCACTAAGGGTCAGCCGCCGCGGTCCCTGCTGGAATCCGAGTGCGATGAGTATCGGACCCAGCCGGGAGTCGATCGCGGTCTCGCCGTCGACCTTCTCGAGCGCGATGCGCTTGAGGCGGCCCGCGCGCACCTGCTCGACCAGCGCCACCAGCGCGGGCTCGATCCGCGGATCATCCGCGCCCACGAGCGTCTGCAGCCCGCGGCCGCCGCGCTCCACGTACAGCACCGGCTCGCCCCCGGACAGGACTACGTAGGCGCCGGGCACGCGCGTTGGCCGCCGCGCGTCGTCGGCACGGTCCGGCCGCTCAGGCCAAGCCAGCGCCGCCCCGTAAGGCTGCGCCGGATCGACTGCGGCCAGCACCACGTGCGACTCGTCATCACGATCGACGCCGCGTAGCCGCTCCACCGCGCCGGGCAGCGCGAACTGAGCTCCGCCGAGGCCCTCGACGAAGTACCCCCGGCGCGCGATCCCCAGGGTCTCGAGCTGCGAGAGCTCGGGATAAATCGCTGAGAACCCGCCGGGCACGCCCTCGGCCCGCACCTGCTCGCGCGTCAGGATCCCGTACCGCTCGAGCATCAGCTCGGCGAGCGCGCGCCGCCGCGCCGCCGGGTCGACCGCGCCGCGGAACAGCGATTCGGTCAGCGACCACCGGCCCTGCACCTGCGCCGCCGCGCCCGCGCCTCGCCGGCGCGCCGCGAACCGCCCGGGACGAGCCGAGCTGCGGACGCGCTCGCGCTGGGCCCGGGCCAAGGTCAGCCGCGGCGCCCGCAGCGGCGCGAACGCGTCGTTCGTCGCCTCGCCGGCCCACGCCAGATCCCACAGCGCCTCCTGAAGCTCCTCGGGGGCCAGATCCACGTCGACGAGCAGGTCGGTGAAGAAGCACGCCCCTGCGGCCAGTCGCTCCCGCACGGCTTCGTGCGCCGGCGAGTCCAAAGTAACGGCGCTCCGCGCCGGCGGAGGGCCGAGCAACGGCAGGTCTTCACGGAAGTACAGCGCCACCCGTCCCGACGATCGGCCGAGCGCGCCGGCGCCGATCCACACGAGCTCGCCGCTCGCGCACAGCTGGTCGATCCACGCCGGGGAGTAGGCCCCAGCGCGGCGCGGCAGGACGTCGCGCTCCCATACGTCCGCGGGGAGAGCGAGCCCCTGGAGCGCCACCAGTACCTCGCGCAGCCGGTCGACGCCGGCGCCCGTCGCCGGGTGCCGGTCGACTCCCTGCCACGCCGGTGTGAAGCGCGCCAGCGCGCGCTGGTCGACGGGCTCGACCTCCTTGCGCAGGACCGCGAGCGAGGCCCGGCGCAGCCGCCGGAGCACCTCCGGGTCGCACCACTCACGCGAAGTCCCGCCGGGTCGAAGCTCGCCGCGAACCAGATCACCGCCGCGCTCCAACGACCCCAGTGGCGCGGTGCAGTCCACGCCGTAGCGCGCCCGCAGATCGTCAGCCGTGAACGGGCCGTGCGTCGCGGCGTAGCGACGGACCAGGCGCGTCAGCGCGTCGGGCACGTCCTCGAGGAACGCCGCCGGAAGCCCGCCGGGCGGCGCCGCCCCGAGCGCGTCGCGATACAGGCCGGCGTCGGCGGCGTCGATCCACCGCTCCTCCCCCACGAGTCGGACGACGACGGCGCGCCGCTCGCGCCGGAGCTCCTCGAGCATCGAAACCGCGTCGAGTCCGTCGACGACGCGCAGCCCTGCCTCGGCGGTCGTCAGATCCCCGACGCCGCGGAGCACGTCGTGCAGGCCATCGCGCGACGTCGCGCGCCGCATGTCCGACAGGAACTGGAGGTCGCTCTCGACCTGGTCCAGCGCTCCCGGGTCGATCAAGTCGCGCAGCTCCTCCTGCCCGAGGAGTTCGCGCAACAGCTCACGATCCAGCGACAGCGCCGCCGCCCGGCGCTCGGCGTTCGGCGTGTCGCCCTCGTACATGTACGTCGCCACGTAGTCGAACAGCAGCGAGGACGCGAACGGCGAGGCGGTCGCCGTCTCGACCTCGACCAGCGTCAGCTCGCGGCGCTGGAGCGCGGTCAACAGCTCGACCAGGCCCGGAACGTCGAGCACGTCGCGCAGGCACTCTCGGTAAGTCTCGAGAATGATCGGGAACTCCCCGTATTTCTTCGCAACTTCGAGGAGGGACTGAGACTTCAGGCGCTGCTGCCACAGCGGCGTGCGTTTGCCCGGTCGCGCGCGGGGGATGAGCAGCGCGCGGGCGGCGTTCTCCCGGAAGCGGGCCCCGAACAGCGCCGAAGCGGATAGCTCGGCGACGACGGCGTCCTCCACCTCGTCGGGCTCGAGCATCACCAGGTCGGCGCCTGGCGGCTCCTCGGCGTCGGGGAGATGCACGATGATCCCGTCGTCTGACCAGATCGCGTCGGACTCGAGCCCGAGCTGGTCGCGTATGCGCGCGCTCAGCGCCAGCCCCCAGGCCGCGTGTACGCGCCCGCCGAACGGCGACAGCACGCACAGCCGCCAGTCCCCGATCTCATCGCGGAAGCGCTCGACCACGATCGCGCGGTCGGACGGAACGACCCGCGTGGCCTCCTGCTGCTCGCGCAGGAACTCGAGCAGGTTGGTCGCGGCGCGCGGCTCGAGGTCGTACGTCCGCTCCAGCACCTCCGCCGGCTGCTCCACAGCCCAGCGCGAGAACGCGCCGATGGCCTCGCCAAGCTCCTTGGGCCGGCCGACGCCGTCACCCTTCCAGAACGGGACCGCGCCGGGCAGTCCCGGCGCGGGCGTCACGATCACCCGGTCGCGTCCGATCTCCTCGATCCGCCACGTGCTCGCCCCGAGCAGGAACGTCTGGCCGGGACGGGCCTCATACACCATCTCCTCGTCGAGCTCGCCCACCCGGCGCCCGTCAGGCAACGTGACCGAGTACAGGCCGCGGTCGGGGATCGTGCCCGCGTTCGTGACCGCGAGCTGCCGCGCCCCCGGCCGCGCCCGGATCAAACCGTGAACGCGGTCCCACACGATCCGCGGGCGCAGCTCGGCGAACTCCGTGCTCGGGTAGCGGCCGTCGAGCATGTCGAGCACGTTCTCGAGCTGCGTCCGCGAGAGCTCGGCGTATGAGTGAGTTCGCGTGACCAGCGCGTACAGCTCGTCCACGCTGATTGGACGGTCGTCCGCCGCGGCAGCGGCGATCGCCACGATCTGCTGGGCGAGTACGTCGAGCGCGTTCCGCGGCACGACCGTCGTTTCGATCAGCCCCTCGCGCATCCGGTTGGCCACGACGGCGCACTCGAGCAGGTCGGCCCGGAACTTGGGGAAGATGCGGCCGCGGCTGACGTCGCCGACCGAGTGGCCCGCGCGCCCGATCCGCTGGAGCCCGCGCGCCACGGACTTCGGCGATTCGACCTGGATCACGAGGTCGACCGCGCCCATGTCGATCCCGAGCTCCAAGGACGACGTCGCCACCAGACACGGCAGCTCGCCGGCCTTCAGCATCTCCTCGACCACGAGCCGCTCCTCCCGCGCCAAAGACCCGTGGTGAGCGCGCGCGATCTCGTGCTCGGCGAGCTCGTTCAGCCGCAGCGCCAGGCGCTCGGCCGCGCGGCGGTTGTTGACGAACAGGATCGTCGAGCGGTGCGCCTGGACGAGCTCGAGCAGCTCGGGGTAGATCGCCGGCCAGATCGAGCGGCGCGTCGCCTCGCCGCCGGCCAGGGGGTCGAGATCCGCGCCCGGGGTCGCGTCGGGCTCAAGCATCGAATCGACCGGCACCCTGATCTGGAGGTCAAGCTCCTTGCGGATGCCGGTGTCGACGATCCGGCACGTCCTTGTCGGTCCGACCATGAAGCGGGCGATCTCCTCGAGCGGCTTCTGGGTCGCCGACAGTCCGATTCGCTGGACCTCCCGCCCCGCCGCCGCCGTCAGCCGCTCGAGCGTCAACGCCAGATGGGCGCCCCGCTTGGTCGACGCCACCGCGTGGATCTCGTCGACGATGCACGACTCGGCGCCGGCGAACAGCTCCTGCGCGCGGCCGGTCAGCATCAGGTAGAGCGATTCGGGGGTGGTGATGAGGATGTCCGGCGGCTCGCGCAGCATCGCCTGGCGCTCGCGCTGGGGCGTGTCCCCGGTCCGCACCGCGACGCGCAAATCAGCCCCGATTCCGCGCAGGGGCACGCGGAGGTTACGGTCGATGTCGTAGGAGAGTGCCTTCAGCGGCGAGACGTAGACGAGACCGATCCGCCCCGCGCCTGCTCGCCCCGCGCCACGGCGCCCCGCGCCTGCTCGCCCCGCGCCACGGCGCCCCGCGCCAGCTCGCCCCGCGCCACCGCGCCCCGCGCCACCGCCGTTGACCTCCTCGAGCCTCTCCTCCCGGGCTGGCTGGCTGGCCAACTTATCGATCGCCCACAGGAACGCGGCGAGCGTCTTCCCCGACCCCGTCGGCGCCGAGATCAGGACGTGCTCTCCCGACGCGATCGCCGGCCACGCCTGCGCCTGGGCCGGCGTCGGCTCGGTGAACGCGCCGGCGAACCACTCGCGCGTGCGTGGAGAGAACTGCTCGAGGGCCATTGGCCGAGCGTAGCGAGCCCGGACGCCGAGTTTCCGCGATCTAGGACCGTTCCTGACCGCGGGCCGCGAGCTCCTTCGCCCGCTCGAACACTCGATCGATCATCGGCTCGGTGAGCTTCCCAGTGAACGTGTTCTGCTGGCTCGGGTGGTAGCACCCGAGCAGCGTGAACCGGCCGATCAGCGCCTCAGCGCCGTGTCCGAACTTCGGACGCGGCCGCGAACGCCCCTCGCCAACAGCAGCGAGCGCCCGGAGCGCGACGTCCCATGCGAACGACCCGAGCGTCACGATCACCCGGACACAATCGAGCAGACCCAGCTCCCGCTCCAGCCACGGCAGGCAGTTGTCGCGCTCGGCGGGCGTCGGGCGGTTGGCCGGTGGCGCGCACCGCACGGCCGCCGTCACCCACGCGCCGGTCAACCGCAGGCCGTCGTCGCGCGAGACCGACGTCGGCTGGTTGGCGAACCCCGTCCGGTACATCGACCCGAAGAGCCAGTCGCCCGAGCGGTCGCCGGTGAAGATCCGGCCGGTGCGATTGCCGCCGTGTGCCGCCGGCGCGAGTCCGAGGACGAGCACTGCACCGCGAGGATCGCCGAATCCAGGCAGCGGCCGCCCCCAGTACTCCTCGGTGGCAAACGCCGCCCTTCGAACGCGCGCGACCTCTTCCCGCCACGCCACAAGCCGCGGGCAGCGCCGGCAGGACGTGACCTCGCGCTCGAGCTCGGAGAGACCCGCAGCTCCGTCGGTCAAGCCTTCAGCGCGCGCCCGTAGTGGCGCTCGTAGTACTCGCGGTAGGCACCGCTTCTGATCGGCGCCCACCACCACTCGTTCTCGCGGTACCAGTCCACGGTGCGCGCGAGGCCATCCTCGAACCGCACCTGCGCCTGCCATCCGAGCGCCGCGAGCTTCGCCGACGACAGCGAGTAACGGCGGTCGTGCCCCGGCCGGTCGGTCACGAACTCGATCAGCGACTCGTCCCGACCCGTCAGCTCCAAGATCCGCCGCACCACGGTGAGGTTGTCGCACTCGTCCGGCCCGCCGCAGTTGTAGACCTCGCCCGCCGCCCCGTGCGCGAGCGCATGCCCGATCCCGCGCGCGAAGTCCTCCACGAACAGCCAGTTCCGCACATTCTTGCCGTCGCCATACACGGGGAGCCGATCGCCCGCGAGCGCGTTCAACACCATCAACGGGATCAGCTTCTCCGGATACTGCCGCGGCCCGTAGTTGTTCGACCCCCGGCAGATCACCGTCTCGAGCCCGTACGTGTGGAAATAGCTCGACACCAACAGATCGCCCCCCGTCTTCGTCGCGCTGTACGGACTCGACGGCGCGAGCGGCGACCCCTCGGTGAACGACCCCTCGTCGATCGACCCGTACACCTCATCGGTCGAGACCTGCAGATACCGCAACCCCCGCTCGCGCGCCGCCTCGAGCAGCGTGTGAGTGCCCTGCATGTTGGTCACGATGAACCCCTCGGGATCGGCGATCGACCGATCCACGTGCGTTTCCGCCGCGAAGTTCACGATCGCCTCGCAATCGCCCACGGCCTCGGCCACCGCCGCCGGGTCCTCGATCGCGCCCTCGAGGAAGCGGATGTCGGCAGCCACGTCCTTCAAATTCTCGAGCCGCCCGGCGTACGTCAACTTGTCCAGCACGGTGACCTGATCGCCCGAGCTGACGCGCACGTGTACGAACGTCGAGCCGATGAACCCGGCACCGCCGCACACGAGTAGCTTCATGTCCTGCTCACCGCGCGCGTGGCGGCGACATAGTCGACCAGCCCCTCACGCCACTCCGCCAGCGCCGGGGCTTCGTCGCCGCGCTCGCTCCGCAGAACGCTGTAGGCCGGCCGCCTCGCCGGCCGCGGCATCTCGGCTGTGCTGCACGGTCGCACTTCACAGCTAACGCCTGCACCGGCGACGATCTCGCGCGCGAACTGGTACCACGAGCAGTCGCCGCCCCCGGCGACGTGCACGACCCCAAGCGGCCGGCTCGTAGCCAGCTTCACGAGTGCGCGTGCGAGGTGCCCGGTGAACGTCGGGCACCCGACCTGATCGTCGACCACCATGAGCTCATCGCGTTCGGCGGCGAGCCGGAGGATGGTGGCCGGAAAACAGGGGCCAAAAGCCCCGAACAGCCATGACGAGCGCACGATCGTGTGCCGACCGGGCGCCTCCGCCTCGACTTCGCGTTCCCCGGCGAGCTTCGAACGGCCATACGAGGACACCGGGCCGACGACATCGGACTCGACATACGGCGAGCGCTTGGACCCGTCGAACACATAGTCGCTCGAGACGTGGATCGTCCACGCGCCGGATGCCGCGGCGGCCCGCGCGACGTTGCCGGCGCCCGCGCCGTTGATCGCCAGCGCCTCCTCGGGCGAGGTCTCGGCGCCGTCGACGTTGGTCCACGCCGCGCAGTTGACGACCACGTCGGCGCGCGCGGCACCGAGCGCATCCTCGACCGCGGCGCGAGAAGAGATGTCGAGCTCCGCCCGCGGCAGCGCCAGCACCTCGTGCCCCGCGCTCCGCGCAGCGGCGACCGCATCCTGCCCGAGCATCCCGGCCGCGCCGGTGATCACGAACCGCATCGGCTGCAAGGGTAGATGGATGCGCGATGATGCCGCGGTGAACTCGACCCCCTCCGGACCCGAGCAACCGCCACGGCCCGTGCGGATCATCGCCGCCGGCGGCACGATCGCCATGCGGGGCGAGCGCGCCGTCCCCGCGCTCGACGCCTCCGAGCTCGTCGAGCAGCTCCCGCAGGTGGCCGGGTTCCACCTCGAGGCCGAAAGCGTGCTCTCGCTCCCGAGCACCCACCTGAAACTGTCCGACGCACTCGACTTGGCGCGCCGGACCGGCGCCGGCGCGGCGTCCGGCGAGGGCGTGGTGCTCACCACCGGCACCGACACCATGGAAGAGGTCGCGGTCCTGTGCGGTCTGACCTACGGCGGCGACGCGCCGATCGTGATCACCGGCGCCAACCGTCCCGGCAGCGCGCCCGGCGCCGACGGCCCGGCCAACCTGCTCGACGCGATCATCCTCGCCCGAGCCCCAGCCGCGGCCGGGCTCGGAGTCGTCGTGGCGTTCGGCGGCGAGGTCCACGCCTCGACGACGGTCCGCAAGATCGACAGCACCGGACCGGTCGCGTTCGGCTCGCCCACGGCCGGCCCGGTTGGGCGGATAGTCGAGGGCCGCGTGTGGCTGCATGCCACCCCCCGCCGTCCGAAACCGCTGACCGTCGATCACCTCGACTACCGCGTTGCCACCGTCTCGACCGGGCTCGGCGACGACGGCGAACTGCTCCGCCACGCCGCCGAGATCAGCGACGGCATCGTCCTGGTCGCCCTCGGCGCCGGCCACCTGTCGCCCGAGGTCCTGTACGTACTCCGCGAGGCCGCCGAGCGCGTCCCCGTGGTCATCACCTGCCGCCCGGACCGATCGTCGATGCTGTTCGCGACCTACGGTTTCGAAGGCGCGGAGCGGGATCTGCGCGCGAGCGGCGCGATCTGCGCTCCCTTCCTGTCGGCGGCGGCGGCGCGGATGGCCCTCCTGGCCTGCCTCGGCGCCGGCCTCGACCGCCCCGGCATCTCGGCCGAGCTCGCGCCGTTCGACGCGCGTTAGCAGTTTCCTCACAACATCCGGGCGCCCGTCTCGGTAGGGTCGCCAGCCATGGCCGAAAGAACCTCATACTCCCCCGGCACCTTCTCCTGGACCGACCTCTCCACCACCGACCAGGACGGCGCCAAGCAGTTCTACAGCCAGCTCTTCGGCTGGGTTGCCGATGATCAATCGGTCGGCGACGGCATGACCTATTCGATGATGATGATCGACGGCAAGCCGGCCGGCGCGATCTCGATGCAAATGGACGCCCAGCGCGACGCCGGGGCGCCACCGGCGTGGAACTCCTACGTCACCGTCGAAAGCGCCGACGCGGCGGTCGACCGGGCCGCGAACCTTGGAGCGACCATCATCTCGCCCGCGTTCGACGTGATGGACGTGGGGCGGATGGCCGTGATCCAGGATCCCCAGGGCGGGTTCTTCATGGTCTGGGAGCCCAAGCTCCACATCGGCGCGGGGATCGTCAACGCCCCTGGCGCCCTCTCCTGGAACGAGCTCGCCACCCCCGATCTCGATGCGTCGGCCGCGTTCTACCGCGAGATGTTCGACTGGAAGGTCGAGCCGATGGAGGGCATGGAGATGCCCTACATGGTCATCACCACTGCCGCCGGGAATAGCAACGGCGGCATGCGCCCCGCGTCCGAGACGGAGCCGACGTACTGGCTCGTGTACCTCGGCTCGGACGACATCGACGCCACGATGAGCAAGGCGACCGAGCTCGGCGGAACCGCGCTCCTCGGCCCGATGGACATCGGGGTCGGCAAGATCGGCGTCGTCCAGGATCCCCAGGGCGCGGTCTTCGGCGTATACGCCGGCAACTTCGACAACTGAGCCCGCCGCCGCCCCGTCAGCGGCGGCAACCAGCTACGCCCGGCCGTAGACCGGTACCGCCGCGCCGTTCACCGGCGAGCTCTGGTCGGTCAGCAGAGCGGCGATCACGCCGGCGATTTCGGTGGGCTTGACCCACTTCGAGAAGTCGGCTTTGGGCATCGACGCCCGGTTGCCCGGCGTGTCGATCACGCTTGGGAGGACCGCGTTGCAACGGATCCCGTCGTTCTTGTACTCGGTCGCCACGGCCTGAACGAACGCGATCACCGCCGCCTTCGAGGCGATGTAGCCCGCGGCGCCGCTGAACGGCTGGACCGCCGCGCGCGACCCGATGCACACGATCGCGCCGCCCCCGGCCGCCAGCAGATGCGGCATGGCGGCGGCGGTCACGAGGTACGTGGGACGCAGGTTCAGCCGGAACTGCTTCTCGAATTCGTCGATCGGGGTCTCGTGGACCCGGCCGCCGGCGGCGAACCCGCCGACGAGATTCACGACTCCCTTCAGCGGCGAGCCTCCCTCGCCCGCGGCCACCGCCACCACGGACGCCACCGCGTCCGGGTCGAACAGATCCGCTTGCACCAGTTCCAGCCCGTCGCGCGCCGGGACCCGCTCGAGCTCGTTCTCGACGATCCACGGCACGACCACCCGCCAACCGTCGTCGAGCAGCCGCTCGACCACTGCCGAGCCGAGGCCTCCGGTTCCTCCTGTGACGATCGCTGTGTGTGCCATTCGGTTGCCGTCCGCGCGCCACTTTATCTTCGACCACGATGAGAGTTCGGGAATTTGCGGAAGGTTCAGACGTTTCCCAGGCGCTCTTGGTCCGCGAGGTGGAGCGCCATCCCGACCACCTGAAGCTTATTCTCGGTGACCGGAGCGGAAGCGTCCTGGCGGTTGTCGGGCACGCCGCCGGCGAGCTTTGCCGGAGAGGCGAGGTCGTGTTCGTGATCGGGCGATTCACGGGCGCGCACCTGGCGATCGACAGCCTCCGCCACGCCCACGGCGGCGAATACGCCAGCGAGGACCTGCATGACGGCCCCGCCCACGATCTCGACCAGATGGAGCGCGACCTCCGCGAGCTGCTGGCCACGATCCAGAATCCCCACCTGCGACAGCTGCTGGGCGCGGTGTTCGCCGAGAGCTGGGCCGGCTACCGGGACGCGCCGGCGGGCAAGCGCTACCACCACGCCTACCGCCACGGCCTGCTCGAGCACTCGCTCACGGTCGCCCAATCGGTCAGCGCGATCTCGGCCATGTTTGGAGGCATCGACCGCGACGTCGCCGTGGCCGGCGCGCTGTTGCACGACATCGGCAAGCTCGACGCCTACGAGCTCCAGGCCGGCGCGATCTCGATGTCCGACGAGGGCCGCCTGCAGGGCGAGATATCGCTCGGCTACTACCGCGTTCGCCGCACGATCGAGCGCGTGGACGGGTTCCCGCCCGACCTGGCCCAGGCCGTGCTGCACATCATCCTCAGCCACCACGGGGCGCTCGAGCACGGCAGCCCGGTGGTCCCGTGCACGCGGGAGGCGACGCTCGTGCACATGATCGACAACCTCGGGGGTCGCCTCGGGAGCTTCGACCGGCTCGAGCGGCAGCTGCGCGCCGGCGAGCAGTGGTCGGCGTGGGACAAGGCGCTCGGTGGCGGGGCGTATTTCGCGCCACGCGACGAGGCTGAGCGCCAGGCCGCGTAGCAACCACGGTGCGCGTCCGCACCGGGTGACGTGCGCCGCAACCGCTGACGATGGGCAGCTGGATCGAGCGCGAGTCACCCGGGTGGGACACGCACCTGCGCAGCGATCCCTGACCGGACGGGGAACACGGCCCCAAGGACGCCGCGCAGCGGCCCATCCACAACTTCCGGACGCGGCGTCACGCCTTGGCTGCAAAAGACCGCAAATAGCGTTCCGCCACCGGCACCCGGGGACGCCTCTCGCCCTGCCCAACTACAGTTGAAGAGGGCATGGCTAAGGACACCGAAAAGCTGATCCGTCAGCTCTCGCTCATCTCGTACCTGATGGCGGAACGGCGCCCGGTGACCGCCCAGGAGATCCGCCGGGACGTCGAGGGGTACAGCGCGATGAACGAGGACGCGTTCGCGCGGCGCTTCTACGCCGACCGCTCCGAGCTCGAGGCGCTCCGGATCTTCCTGTCGGTCGAGAAGCCGGTCGACGGGCTCGTCGAGCAGGAGACCTACTCGCTCGCGCCCGAGAACTTCCACCTGCCCGCGATCGAGTTCACCGACAGGGAGCTCGCCGGGCTGAACACCGCGCTGCACCTGCTCGACGGCGAGTTCGCGTACGCCGAGCCCCTGCGGCTCGCGCTCCAGCAGATCTCCTGGGGGCGCCCGAGCCCGCTCACCTCGCCCGAGCAGCACACCGTCGCCCTGGGAATCACCGGCTCCGCCGGCGGCCACGAGCTCTCCCACCGACTCGCCAAGATCGAGACCGCGATCTTCCGCCGCAAGACGATCGTGTTCGACTACTACACGATGGAGCGCGGCGAGCTGGGAACGCGCAAGGTCGATCCCTACCAGCTGCTGTTCCAGGGCAACCAGTTCTACCTGGTCGGCTATGCCCACGAACGCAAGGCGATCCGGGTGTTCCGACTGTCGCGGATTCGCGGCAAGGTCGGCTACGCCACCAAGGCCGAGCACGACTTCCAGCGTCCGGCCGACTTCGACCCGCGCGTCTACGCCAACCGGATCGACTGGCAGTTCGGCGACCCCCTGGGAACCGCCGAGGTGTGGATCGGGCGGCGGATCGCCTGGCAGATCGAGCGCCACTTCGGGCCGTACGGGGAAATGCGTCCCGCCGAGGAAGAGGGCGACCGGGTGTTCGTCACGTCCTACGCCAATGCGAGGCAGCTGATCGCCTGGGTACTCGGGCTCGGTGAGAACGCGCGCATCGTCGGGCCGCCCGACCTGGTCGAGGAGCTGCGCGAGCGGGTCGACGTTCTGATCGAGCGCCACACCGGCGAGCCGCAGACCGCCCCGGCCGTTGACCCGAGCGACGTGGCGCCGGCGCCGGCCGCCGACGCCGGCAATGGCCATCACCCCGACGGAGCGATCCGCCCCGAGCGGTTCGCGCGCCTGGTCACGCTCGCGAGCATCCTGATCGACGCCGGCCGCGCCGGCCGCCGCGTCGACGCCGAGAAGCTCTGCACCACGCTCAAGATCTCCGAGCAGGAGCTCCGCGAGGACATCTCCGTG
Organism: uncultured Solirubrobacterales bacterium; assembly: GCA_963709205.1. Taxonomy (GTDB): domain Bacteria; phylum Actinomycetota; class Thermoleophilia; order Solirubrobacterales; family Solirubrobacteraceae; genus Palsa-465. The sequence goes on along the minus strand of CAVPVP010000005.1, from coordinate 7,992 downwards.
CTCAACCTCGTGAACTTCGGCGCGGGCACCTACGTGCTGTACGCCGAGCTCCTCCCCGACGGGATGATCGAGGTCGATCCCGAGCCCTACGGCGATTCGTTCGCGCGCCCCGCGCGGCTGCTCCCGGTCGAGGCCAAGGCGCTCGTGGCCGCGATCGATCTGATCGGCGAGCATATCCCCGAAGGCTCGCTGGCCTCGGTGCGCGACAAGGTGGTCGCCGCGCTCGGCGAGGATCCGGTCCACGAGGGCCTCCAGATCGCCGCCCCGGGCGGGGACGACGCCGAGATCGCGGCGGTCGTCTCACGCGCCATCGCCGAACGCAGGCTCCTCTCGTTCGAGTACTACAAGGAGAACGAGGACGAGTTCTCGAGTCGAACCGTCGAGCCGTACGCGCTCATCAACGGCCGCGAGGGCTGGTACGTCGCCACCTTCGACCCCTCGCGCGACGACGTCCGGCACTTCCGCCTCGACCGCTTCAAGTCGGCGACCGTGGCCGACGAGTCGTTCGAGCCGAGGGCCGACGTCGACCCCGCGGCCGACGTCGACGGATGGCCCCGGACCGGCGAGGTGCCCGCCTCCCGCCGCGCCCGCGTGTGGATCTCGCCTACCCGCGCCCGCTGGGCCCGCGAGGAGCGCCGGATCACCGCCGAGCTCGACGACGGCGCAGTGGTGGTCGAGCGCGGGTTCGCCAGCATGCGCTATCTCGTCCGGGACGTGCTCAAGGAGGCGGGCGACGCGGTCGTGCTCGAGCCCGACGACGCGCGCGTCGCGGTCCGTGAAGCCGCCGAGGCGATCCGATCCGCGGCCGCGCCTGTCGCGGCGCGCTGAACGGCCCGGGAGCGGGCTCGTCCGTAGGTCGTGTGGCACCGAGAGTGGTCACTGGCGGATGCTGCGCGAGGACGCAGGACCAGACGTGTGGCCCTGCCACACGAGGGTCCGAGGACAAAGCGCAGCGCCGCCAGGGCCCGCTCGAATGACACGGGACTTGCGGACGAGTCCGCTAGGCTGCGCGGCGATGCTGGCGCTCAAGGGCCTCATCCTGTCGGGTGGGAAGGGCACCCGCCTGCGACCGATTACGCACACGAGCGCCAAGCAGCTCGTGCCGGTCGCCAACAAGCCCGTGCTGTTCTACGGGATCGAGGCCATGGCCGAGGCGGGGATCGTTGACGTCGGGATCATCATCGCGCCCGAGACCGGCGACGAGATTCGCGCCACCGCGGGCGACGGCTCGCAGTTCGGCATCCGCCTGACCTACATACCCCAGGACGCGCCGCTCGGGCTGGCGCACGCGGTCCTCACCGCCGAGCCGTTCCTGGGTGACTCGCCGTTCGTGATGTACCTCGGCGACAACCTGCTCCAGGGCGGTATCGGGGATCTGGTGGCTGCCTTCCAGTCCGACCAGCCCGATGCGCTGATCCTGCTCACCCAGGTTCCCGACCCCGAGAACTACGGCGTCGCCGAGCTCAGCGACGGCAAGGTGGTGCGGCTCGTCGAGAAGCCGCCCGAGCCGCGCACCGACCTGGCGCTCGTGGGCGTGTACATGTTCACTCCGGCGGTGCACGCGGCGGCGAAGGCGATCGAGCCCTCGGGGCGCGGCGAGCTCGAGATCACCGATGCGATCCAGCGCCTCGTCGACGAGGGCATGCATGTCCAGCCGCACATCGTCAAGGGCTGGTGGAAGGACACCGGCCGCCTCGACGACATGCTCGCCGCCAACCGGCTTGTGCTCGACACGATCCAGACACGAGTCGAGGGCGAGCTGATCGACTCGCGGGTCGACGGACGCGTCGTGATCGAGCCCGGCGCCCGGCTCGAGCGCTCATCCGTGCGCGGTCCGGCGATCATCGGCGCCGGGGCGGTTCTGACCGACTGCTACGTCGGGCCCTACACGGCCATCGGCGAGGGGTGCGAGATCCGCAACGCCGAGGTCGAGCACTCGATCCTGCTCGCTGGGGCGGTCGTGCAGGACCTCGACGGCCGGATGGAGTCGTCGCTGCTTGGGCGGAACGTCAAGATCGGCCGCGATCACCGCCAGCCGCGGGCGTACCGATTCCTGGTCGGCGACAACTCCGAGCTCTCGATTCTCTAGCCGGTCGCGGTCAGCTCCTGGAGCAGCGGGAGTTTGGTCGAGCTCGGCGCGGTCAGCCGGACCCGCACGAACCGGGCTTTTACGCCGTTGAGGTGGACGGTGTCGAGCACCCGCCCGGCGTGGCCGTTGACGAACGCCACCCGGCGCCAGCTGTGGCCGTTGCTCGACACGAATACCGAGTAGCTCGCCGGCCGGAGCACGGTCACGGGGCCGGGGGGCGGCGGGATGTTCGGGCCGGGGGCGACCGGCCACTGGCGTCCCCACCGCAGCGTGATCGTGCGAAGCTTGGCGGCGAGGCCCTGGACCCTCGCGGTCAGCGTGGCGTGCACGGCGGCCGGCTCCCAGTCGGTGGCGGGGCTCCCGTCGATCGCGGCCAGCGCCGGGGCGCCGGGCTGCGAACTGCTCGCCACCACGCGCCCGCAGCGGACGAGGTCGCTCGAGGCGGTCAGGTCGGGTCGGCGCGTGGGGAGCGTGAGCGCCCGTCCGCGGGTCAGCCGGCGCGTGGCCGCCGGCGTCTTGATCTGGAACGGCGCGCCGCTGATCAGCCTCACCGTCGTCTGCTGCTGGCCGATCGTGACCGTGAACGTCCGGCCCCGCCACTGCAGGTTGTGGAGCACGATCCCGCCGATCTGACTGTTCAGGCTGGGGCTGAGCGCGACGTCGTTCGTGTCCCATCGCATCCCGGAGTAGCCGTACAGGAACTCCTGGAGGAATCCGCCGATCCCGGTCATGAACGTGAACGCGCCACCCGTCCGCGTCTCGGAGAACTGGTGGAACACGTCACGGATGAACGGCTGGAAGCTCCGCTCGGTGTAGACGTAGCTGGCACACCCGGGCGTGCCCAGCGCGGCGTTGTCGATCAGGTTGACGGCATCGCTCATTGACGGTCCGCCGGGATCGGTGCGCGGCACGTAGAAGTTGATGTCGCCGAGCCCGAGCTTGGACGGCATCGAGTAGCTCCACGGATACTGAAGCAACGTCACGTCGGCCTGCTTGACCAGCTGATTTCCGTACCCGGAGAACTCGGGGTGCATGTTGAGCGCGTTGTTCACCGGCACGACCAGATTCGCCGCGATCTGCGACCAGCTCGCGGGCGCCGCCATCCCCAGGACGTTCGCGGCCTGGACCGCGTCCTGGAGCGTGCGCATCGCGCCCACGTTCGTGTAGACCTCGTCGTTGACGTTCGGGTTCTCCTCGTCGGGGCCGGTGACGCCGTTGATGTGGTACTTGCCGTCGCTGCCGAGCGTCGCCCGGGACGCCCAGAAATCCGCCGCTCCCGACAGCACCGGCCAGCCCTGCTGCTGGAGCCACGTCTTGTCCTGAGTGACGAGGTAGTACTGCCATTGCGCAAGCGCGATGTCGGCGGTGATGTGCTGCTCGTACAGGCCCTCGCTGTTGACCGAGGCCGGTGGCGGAATCTGCTCGGTACCGTCAAGCGCGCTTTCCCATGGGAACCGGGCGCCCGTGTAGCCGGTCGCGGTCGCGTGCTGCTCGGCCTCGCTGAGCCGCTGGAAGCGGTACGCGTTCATCCCGGCGGCGAGGTCCGGATGCTGGGCCAGAAGCGACGGATACATCCACGTCTCCGCGTCCCAGAAGATGTGGCCGTCGTAGCCGTTGGACGACAGGCCCGCGGGCGACACGCTCCAGTCGACGCCGTCGCGCGTGCTCGACCACAGGTAGAACTCGCTGGCGTTGACGTCGGTTGCGAGCGTGCGGTTGCCGAGCACGTCGATCGAGCCGCGCCACAGCGAGGCCCACGAGGCTTGGTTCGCCCCGAGCAGGGAGTCCCAGCCCGTGGCGGCCGCGGCGGTGGCCTGCGCCTGAGCTGCGGTCAGGCTGTTCGCGGTGTTCTGAGAGCTCTCCACGCCCACGTACTTCGTGATCGTGTAGGTCTGCCCCGACTGCACCGGGAACCCGAGCTCCTGGCCGACGCTCTGATCGGTCGTCTGGTCGGTTTGCGTGGTCGTCGCGAGCACGTTCGGGCTCACCTGGAGCTGACTTGCCAGCGTGGCCTGGATCCCGGTCCCCTCGGTCTGAAGGGTCACCCAGTCCTGGCGCGCGGCCACGTTCCAGCCCTTGGCCACCTGGGTCGTCAGCTCGGGGGTCGCGGTCGTGTCGGCGGTGCCGTCAATCGCGTCGGTGACGGTCGCCACCCCCGACCAGTGAGGCGTGAACTCGAGGCGGACGAGGCCGAGGTTCGGGTTAGCGCGGTCGGTCAGCACCTGGTAGGTCAGATCGGTGATGTTTCCGTCCGGGGCGGTCCAGCTCGCGGTGGTGGCGACGATCCCGGTGTGGAGGTCGATCGACTGACGCCAGTTCGACACGCCGGGGCCCGGGACCGTGAACGTGTTGCCGTTCTCGCCGAAGGTGAGCGTCGACCAGGTCGGGATGTTCGCCCGCTGCTGGACGTCGTTGGCAGGCTTCGGGTCGTTCGAGACCTGGCCGTAGAAGCCGGCGAGCTCGGACTGCGCCGCGACCGTGCCGCCGGCGTAGCCCTGTCCGGAGGGCGGCACACGGACGCCGAGCATCCCGTTGCCGGTGAAAGTAGGTGCGTACGTTCCCCCGGGATTGTTGGCAGTGAGCAGGAACGAGCCTGCCCCCGCCGGCGCCGGGCCTTGCGCCCCCTGCGGCGCCTGGGCCGCTTGGGCCGTCGTCGCGAACAGAAAAAGGGCACTCGCGGCCGCGAGAAGCCGGATGAAACCGCGCATTACCTACCTCCTCGGAAGACTTACCTACTGGTTATCCCGAGGAAGTGGGGCTGAAACCAGGCGAGCGCGGAGCGCGTTGGATCGGGCCGGCGTGGCCCGGGCCACGGTGGTTACGGGCCGCTCGAGAGCGTGATCGTCCAGGTCGAGGTGTAGGTGCCCGTTCTGGCGTTGCCGGGGACGTTCAGCGATGCCGTCATCGCGACATTGACCGGACCGGCGCCGGTCCCTGGGCCGGCGTCGAAAATCTTGACCGCCGACGGCGCGGAAGCAGCGGCCGGAACGGTCAGCGGGTAGGAGATCTGGTTGACCGGAAGCGAGCAGTTCCCGGTGCCGGCGGTGGCCGACGCCGCGGTGATCATCGCGGCCGTCGTGGGCAGCCTGTGCGTGCCCGAGGTGAATGTCGTCGAGGTCGCGCTCAGGTTCCATCCTGCCTCCGAGCCGGTCTCGTCATCGGGTGACAGGTTCAGGGCGGTGGAGATCGATTGGTCGCGTCCAGTCAGCGCCGTGCTCGGCCAGGACAAGCTGGTCGGTGGCGTGAAGTTCACCCCTCCCGAGCTGTTGCAGCCCAGCGAGTAGCCCAGGATCGTTCCCGACGCGCCGACGGCAGAGCCGGCGGTGTCGTTGCTGACGTCGACGCTGTATAGCGTGTCGCCGGTCGGAGAGTTCAGCCAGCTCCAGCCTGTGCCGTTCGTGGTCAACGCGACCCTGCCTGATGCCCCGACCGCGACGCAGTCGGTGGCATCCCAGCACGACACGCCGTACAGGCTCAGCTGACTGCCGTCGGACTGATATGACCAGTTGACGCCCGCATTGGTGGTCGCGGCGATCTCGCCGGTTCCGCTGACGGCGTTCCCGACCGCGAAGCAAACGGTCGTGCTCGTGCAAGTGACCGCGTTCAGCGCCTGGTTGTCTCCGCTCGGTGGCGTCTGGGCGGTCCAGGTCGAGCCGCCGTTGACGGTGACCAGTAGCGTGGCGACGCCGTTGGTTCCCCCCACGGCGTAGCAGACCGTCGTGCTCGGACAGTTGACGTCGTTGAGCGCTGTGTTCGTCGCCGGCGCGGTCTGCGTGTTCCAGGTGGAACCACCGTTGACCGTGGCGATGATTACCGGCGAGCCCCCGGCTACGTTTCCCACCGCCACGCAATGCGTGCTGCTCGCGCACGAAACACCTTGAAGCGCCGCGGTCGCCGACGACGGCGGGGTCTGCTTGGACCAAGTGGTCCCGCCGTTGGCAGTCGCGACGATCAGCGGAGCCCCGCTGGAGGTGTTTCCCACCACGATGCAGTCGTTGTCGTGCGCGCAGCTGATCGCGTTGTACTGCCCGGTGGCGTTGCTCGGCGGCGTCTGCGTACTCCACGTCGGGCCGGCCGCCGCGGCGTTCGTGGTGTCGATGATCTTGCCGGCGGACGTGGTGCCGCCGACCGCGAAGCAGTGGCTCGTATCCGGACACGACACGCTGTAGAGCGTGCTGGTCGTCGGCGATGCCTCAGGGCCTGCCCATGTCATGGCCAGCGCGGCCGGCGCGGCGACCAGCGCGCACGCGCCGATCGCCGCCGCGACCAGGATCTTGACTGCAGTCGTCCGGCGTCGCGTAATCACGCGGCGGACCGTTCTCAAGTCGAGGACGGGCCTCGCCGCCGGCGACCGAACAGGGTGCCGATGACGATCCCACCAAAACCGACGAGCGCGATCGGCCACCACGGAATCGTGCTGCCGCTCCCGGACGCGCGGGCGACGCTCGCCGGAACCGTGCTGTTGACGAGCTTCGCGCCGAGTGAGGCGCTCCCGCGCAGGACCTGGCGCTGACCGCAACCGGTGGCGGTGATGTTCGCGGCGTAGCTGCCGGCCGCGAGCGAATCGGGCCACACGAACGGGTACGGAATCGTACTGCCCGGCAGAACGGTGTCGAGGCGCCGGGTCGCGTGCTGCACTCCGCCCGGCCCGGTGAGCGAGACAGCCAGCGCCGGCTTACACAGGTTTGTCCCGGTATTGGCGAGGTTGACCACCACCGAGGGGTAAGTCGTGCCCTGGATCGGCGCGATCGAAAAGCTTTCCAGATTCAGGCGCGACTGGCTCGGTCCGGGCACCGTGACTTCGATGCCGACGACCGTCCGGAGCACCTCGGTAACCGAGAACCGGCCGGTGGACTTGCCCGCGCGCACGTCCTCGAGCGCGAGCCCGGCGAGATGCTGCCCGACGCTGGCGCTGCTCGGAACCCGCACTGTCAATCCGACCGTGAGCTGCGAGTTCGCGGGGACGGTCACCATCGAGGTAGCGGGAGTAACCCACTGTCCGGCGCCGTGGAGCTTGTCCTGGCGATTACCGTAGACCACGCCGGAGGTGGCACCTGTCAGGCCGTCGACGGGATACACGCGCAGCCTTACCGCCGTCGTCGCGGAGTTGGTGACGACCACAGAGTCGGCGAACGTACCCCCGCGCGGGACGCTGCGAATGAAGTAGGCGCGAGTGGCGGGATTGCTGGGGTTGAAATGCGCAGGGCGGGCGCCGAAGCCACCGATCGTGGCGGCTCCGGCGGCCGATGCAAACACGCCACTGGCCACGGCACAGGCGGTGGCCAGCAGCGAGAGTGTCTTCGGCCTCACGATGTTCTACGGTCCGCTGACGAGCGAAAGGGTCCAGGTGGACGTGTAATTACCCGAATATGCATTGCCGGGAATCGCAAGCGTCCAGGTCGGCGACGCCGTCTGATCACCCATGCCTGTGTTCGCCGGTGCGTTGTACAGCTTCGTGGCGTTCGGGGCAGTTGCGGCCGCCGGCAGCGAATACGGGAACGTCACCGACGTGGCGCCACCCTGCGTGCAGGTCACGTTCGTGTCGCACGTGGGAGCGGCCGGCGCCGAAGCGACCGTGGTCGCGTTCGTGGGAAGCGTGTTGCCGCCGGTGGTCTTGAACGTGGTTGAGGTCGCGGTTATGTTCCAACCCGCACCCGAGCCCGTCGCGTCCGCGATGTCGAGTGGCTGCTGGAAAGTGACGGTCTTGTTCTGGCCGTTCAGTGTCGTCGCCGGGAAGGTGACGGCGCCCGGGGTCGCGGCAAATCCAAGCGAGCCCGCGGTCAGCGTCTCGGACGCATTCGTCGCGAGGGCCGGAGCGGCCGCCAGCAACAGGCTCGTAATCGCTGCCGCCCCCACGGGCAGCATCGTGCGAAGCTTCATTGAGTATCCCTTTCAGCCCCGGA
>CAVPVP010000004.1:0-518615 GCA_963709205.1 uncultured Solirubrobacterales bacterium | reverse complement strand
AATCCACAGTCCTAACCCGTTACCGGCGTCCGCTTTATCGCTCTGAAAAGCCTCAAAAAGCCGAGCCTGCATAGCCAGGTGGGATGCCTCGCCCGTTGTCCGCCACGCTCAGGCGTGCATTCCCGCCCGAGGCGCGTAACCGAACGGACAATATTCCGCCTGCCGGCAGTGCCTCCGCGGCATTGCGCACCAGGTTCGATACCAACATAAGAAACTCGCCGGCATATACCGAGCCGACCAGGATATCCGGCAGATCCTTTCGCAGTTGGATTTGCTTCTCTACCAGGAGCGCGGCGTGGTAACGCAAAGCAGTTTCCACCAGGGGAACTAGATCTTTCGTCTGGCTCCGCGGGGTGTCTCGAAAAAACGAAAGCGTCTGCCTGGCGATGTACTGGATGCGTACAAGTTGTTCCTCGATTTGCACCGCACGGGCCCGCACCCGATCCGGGTAATCCGCCTCTTTGGCGATTAGGTATACCAAATCCGCAATGGCTTGCGAAGGGTTGTTGATCTCATGCATAACTGAAGCAGCAAGCCGGCCTGCCATCGCCACCTTCTCCGCCCGGCGCAGCGCCGTCTCGAGCCGAAGCGTCCGCTCGTCTCCGCGTGGATCACGAGGTGGAGAGGACGGATCTGTTTCCTTCATCATGATTAGCCCTTTTTGCGCCACGATAGTGTGAGTTGCCCATCGACCCTCCGGGTTGCCGCTGGGCGATTAAATAGCCTTCAAGTAACAGCAAAGGCATGCCTATCGTAAGGCTATTGTTCATAGTGCGATGCCCGGCTCTGCCCGGCAAGCGCTTACTTGCGCGGTGGCCGTCCGACCGCTTTGCTGGGACTTTTTCCCTTGCGCGCCGTCGCTTTTCCCGCACCCATTCCGTCCGTGCTGGCCGTATTGCCGGCGAAGCTACCTACCTCATTCATCACGCTCAGAACCACGCCATCGATCCGGTTATCCATGGTGCGGTAAGGAACGATACGGAGAATGCACCACTTTCCATCGTTGTCCTGCACGTGCAGCTGTTGCGACTGCACCTGCTGGATGACATCAAGCATATTTTGCTCGAGACCGCCCATGTCAAGTTTCAACCTGAGTCTTGGCATGGGGCGGCCGATATCGCTTGAGGTTAGGCCGAGCACCGCTGCCGCCTGGGGCGTGAAGCGGCGAACGCTCAAATCGGCCCCTACCATGACGATCGGCAGGCTTACGCTGTACAGAAGGTTGGTAAGGTCGTTGTTCAGCTGGGTAAGGAGCTCGTTGCGATGTTGCATCTCCTCGTTGACCGTATGGAGTTCTTCGTTGGCCGACTCCAACTCTTCTTTCGAGGTCTGCAATTCTTCATTTGTACTCTGCAATTCTTCGTTGCCGGACTGAATCTCCTCATTTGCTGACTGTAATTCTTCGTTGGTGCCTTCTTGTGATTCGATGATTGACTGCAGATATTCCCTGGTGGCCGCCAACTCCTGACGTAATTGCACGATCTGTTTGCCCAGAGAAGACCTGTCTTCCGGACTAACCGGGTCAACTGCCAGCGAATCCCCGGGTTGCCGCGAAAGGGCGGTTGCCGGTAACCCGTCCCCGCCTGGTAAATCACTCTCAAAAACAATCAGGAAACTATGCTGGCTCTGCGTGGGGACCTTGAACGGAACGACCCGAATAGTAACTGTCCTTGTCTTTTCATCCTCCACGCGCACGTGCTCTCTTATGGCTTCGAAGCCCTGCTTGCGTGCTTCATCGATCGCGCCCTGCAATTCAAACAACAAGCCCGGGCGAGCCATCTTCAGCAGGTTGAGGCTGGCCTTTCCCGAAGGAAGCTCGAGAAAGGAAGCAGTGCGCCCCCTGGTCTGGAGAATCTCTAAATGTTCATTGATAAGCACCGCAGGAGGCACGTACCTGGCCAGCAACAGGCGGTCGGCCTCGCGCTGTAACTCCATGGGGATTTTGAGCGTTTCCGGAGATTTTGAAGGCGGTGTCGCCGCTTCTACTTCACTCGCTCCGGTTCCGGCTTGCCTACAGAAAAACCGAAGGCAACAGGCGCCGACACCAAACGCTTGCGGAAAATCTTCTGTTTCTTGTCGGTCATTTCGAACAGCTCCGAACCCGAACCCAGAAGGCCCTCAGTGCTGCCAAGCATCAGGAATCCGGTCGGGTTCAATGCGTAATGAAAGATCGGTATTACCCTCTTCTGTAGCGATTGACTCAGATAAATCATCACATTGCGACAACTTACCAGATCCATGCGGGAGAAGGGCGGATCGTTGAATACGTTTTGCGTGGAGAAAATGCATAGATCGCGGATGCTCTTCTTGATCTGGTAGCCGCCGTCGGCCTTGTAAAAGAACCGTCTCAGCCGCTCCGGCGTTACGTCTGCCTCGATGTTCTCCTTGTAAACGCCTATCCGGGCGCGCTGGATGGCACTCTCGCTCAGGTCGGTGCCAAACACCTGGACGGGAATGTCTGCTCGTCCTTCTCCTAAGAATTCTACGATCGAAATTGCATGCGAATAAGTCTCTTCGCCGGTCGAGCATCCCGGGACCCAGATTCGAATCGGTCCGGAGCCGGATGTTCGCGCCTCCAACACGGCCGGGTAGACAACATGCTTGAGGGCTTCAAATGCCTCCGGATTACGAAAGAAGCTGGTTACATTGATTAGCAGGTCCTGGTAAAGGGCTTCCACTTCCCCTGCATTGCGATGCAGGAAGTTACCGTAATCCTTCAGGTTTTCAATCTTCTGCAGGGCCATGCGGCGTTGAATGCGCCGGGCTATGGTGGGTGATTTGTAGCCTGAAAAATCCACCGTCGTGAACCGTCGCAGCAGACGGAAGATTTGTTCCATATCAGTGTTGTCGCCCACCGGCTCCACTTCAGGGTCGAAACGATCAGCAATATAGGGGTGGTGGCGAATGCGCGCAATTTCCCTCGCTATGCCCGCAGGGGTCAGGATGAAGTCGACACAGCCAGAGGCGATCGCACTCGCCGGCATGCCGTCGTATTTGGCGGAACTCGGTTCCTGGGCAAAAGTAATGCCCGCTTCGCCTTTGACTGCGGCCAATCCGAGCGTGCCGTCGGAAGCCGTTCCGGAAAGGATAACCCCGATGGCGTCGCTTCCGTGGGCGACGGCCAACGACCTCAGAAACGTATCGATGGTCGTGTTCGCTGACCTGTGCGCTTCCCGGTCCCGCAGGTGCAGCACCCAATGGTCTATGGTCATCTCACAATTTGGGGGAATCACGTAGATATGATCCGGTTCTACCCGCGTGCCGTCTTTGGCCTGTGACACGGGCATTGGGGTAGTGCGGGCCAGGATTTCACTGACTTTGCTCTCTCGGGCGGGGTCCAGATGGAGCACCAGCACATAGGCCATGCCGAGATGCGACCCTAACTCTTTGAAAAAGCTGGTCGCCGCTTCCAGGCCGCCGGCGGACGCTCCAATCCCTACCACCGGAAAGCGAGGCGAGACACCCGGGGCCGCGATTGTCGGCTCGAGAGCTTGCTTGGCTTTTGAGGAGGTTCTTGTGGCCCCCATGTCGCTCCTCTGTTCGGTAAAAAGTCCAAAGAATCAAAAGCTTCGCCCCACCAGTCCGGGTGTCGGCTTCTTATGCTTGATGAGGATACTCCCCTTTTCGGGAAGCGTTCGTGGCCGTAGATCACGACTAAGATGGGTTACGAGTTCAGCTTACTCCGTTGAGGATCGCTTCGCGTCCGGAAGGCCGATCAGGCGATATGCTCAGACCTCACCGCGCTCGAGGTAACTCCCTGGGTCGGCAGCAAATCCGGGACTGCGGCCGGCGCCACAGCATTCCAGGAGTCCTGCAGACGCTGGGTGCTCAGGCGGTCGCATCGCTCCGTGAGCAGGCGGATGGAGGCGGTGATCTGCTCCGTGAGCTTATGGTTGGCAGTTCTCAACTCACGTGCTGTTCGAATGCCTTCCCTGAGGTTGGAGCGAGCAGTGCGGGAAGACTGATCGGCATGGGCCTCACTCTTCTCAAGTCCCCGAGCCGAAAAGCGCGTCGCCAGCCATGCGTCCACATCACCCCGGTAGAGCAGGACTGCACTTTTCTGCGAGGCGCCGATTGGACGGCGGACGGGAAGCCCAAGGTGACGTTCCCAGCGCTGTACTGTGCGAACACCCTTTCCCAGATACCTGGCGATATCTTTCCAGGACGACAGTACAGTGGATTCCTCTGAGATATTCATCTCATTCTCCCCCAGCTAAGTCATTATAAGCCCGCAGGTTGTTTCCGCTACATTTGAGTCGGATTGGCCGGCGATGGGGGGCGCTATCGCCCTGTCCCAGCCTTCGGGCCAAGACGCCACAACAACGAGAACACGCTCACCCACAGAAAGTGTCGCTGCAGAGCTTTCCATTTTGGCCAAAGCCACATCCAAAAGAATAATGGAGTCGCCGCTCGTGGAGCATCGCGATCTTGTGGTCATCGGAGCTTCGGCCGGAGGTTTAGAAGCTATCCGGCAGATTCTCGCGCCCCTGCCCGACGATTTTGAGGCGGCGATCCTGATCGTTCTGCACACTGCGGATCACTCGGAAAGCCTGCTACCCAAATTCTCAAACGTGCGAGCAAACTGCCTGTTTCCCACCCCGGGGACGGAGAAGCGATTCAACGGGGGCATGTATACATACGCTCCCCCCGGTTTTCACATGATTGTGGAGGACGGTCGACTGCGAGTCCCGCAGGGGCCACGTGAGAACCTGCACCGCCCTGCCGTTGATCCGCTTTTCCGGTCGGCGGCAGCGTCCTACGGTCCGCGGGTGATCGGGGTTATTTTGACCGGCATGTTGGACGACGGAACGGCGGGCCTGATGGTGGTACGGGCCAGCGGCGGGAAGGCGATCGTGCAGGACCCGGCCACCGCCCTATACCCGGGGATGCCGAGGAGCGCACTCGATCATGTCCCCGACGCCCAGGTAGCACCTCTCCCTGAGATAGCGGCCCTGCTGCTGCAATTGATTCGAGTCCGGCTGCCCGTTGGAACCAGCCGCCCCAGAAACGGCGCCTTGGGCGCAGCGAAAGAAACCAGGATTGCGGAGCTCGACATGAATGAGATTTCTGACGAGGACCGCTTGGGGAAGCCCTCCCCTTTCGCTTGTCCCGATTGCGGCGGAGTGCTGTGGGAAATTGAGCAAAATGGTTTTCTTCGTTTTCGCTGTCGCGTGGGCCACGCTCTTACCGCCAGATATCTTGGGGCGGAACAAAGGAACGCCCTGGAAACGGCGCTCTGGGAGGCGCGACGCGCACTGGAAGAAAGCGCCTCGTTGTATCGGCGATTGGCGGGCCGCGCCACGCTATCCCGCCACTCACTGCCAGCAGGGCGGTTCGAAGAGCATGCTTCCAACACTGAGGCGAATGCGAGAATCCTGAGGGACTTCCTGTTACGGGTAAACAGTACCGAAGATGGCGACTCTGAAGATTCGATTTTCTCGACTGAAGAGTCAAAGCTGACGAACTAAAGGGAATTGGATAATTTAACGTTTCCCGCCCTGGTCACCCGGCAAGGGAATCGATCACTGGCCTTATACCGTTGGTGACTGACCTCCTTTGAGGGCAGAGGGTCACTGTACCATCCGGCTTGAACTCAAAATCAAATTTGCCGTAGCACCTTCCGCACAACCAGTAATGTTCGACAGATTTGGCGTGACGGTTCGTTCGGACTGTCCGAACGACCCTTCCGTTACGCAGGTAATCCAGCTTCTTGTGGCATGCGGGATTGAAGCATTCGGTCAACATGTTGGTTCCCTGCTCAGCGATTTTCGCTCAACCTTGATTGGATGTGTGCGGACTGGAAGTGTTGTCCCAAGAGGCTAGAAGTTCACTTCTGGCGATGGCGGCAGACCTGCAACCCAGTTGGGGGTCTGCATCCAAATCTTCAGTGCGGCAAGGCGAGCACGCGACTCAGTAATACACCCACATACAACGCTAATAGTTCAAGGAGCAACGCAATGAAAGTTTTTTCAGCGAACATTCAGGATCTACGTACGCTGTACGTCAGCAATCTGAAGAAGGCGCTCGACATGGAGCAGAAGATCACCAAGGCCCTTCCCGACCTTATCGAGAAAGCCTCCGATCCCGAACTGGTTACAGCTTTCGAAACTCACCTGCAAGAAACCAACGGCCACGTCACCAAGGTCGAGAGTCTTGCTGCGGCGCAATATCGGCGAAAGCAAAACCGAAACCTGCAAGGTCATCAACGGGCTCACGACCGAAGCTTCCGACACGATCAAGGACGTCACCGATCCGTCCATTAGAGACATCGCCCTCATCGGTGCGGCTCAGCAAGTTGAGCACCATGAGATCGCGGTGTACGGAACCTTGCGCCGCTGGGCCGAGATTCTGGGTCTCGCCGAGGACGCGGTCGTGCTGGAATCGATTGAGGCAGAAGAAGGCAACGCCGATGAACTGCTCAGCGAAATAGCCGAGCGCGTCAACTATCAGGCTGCTGCTTAGTTGATTGCAGGGCGGCTTGCAGTTCAAGCGTGAAGCCGCCTCTTCAGTATCGCTGAGGACAAACATGGCAAAGTACGGAAAAGCAGCAGGTAAGAGCGTCAAGAGCGCGGTGCACCGGGAAAAAGCCGGCACCCTGAAATCCGGCAAAGGCGGTAAAGGTGGCACGGTGAAGAGCAAGAAGCAGGCAATCGCGATCGGATTGTCCGAGGCGCGCAAGAAGGGCGCCAAAGTCCCGAAAAAGAAGAGCAGTTAACGACGTATGAAACGGCTAGATCCGCAACCACATCGAGCCGGTGCCACCGCACGCCTCAGCTAGCCGGGGGCGGAGTTATCATGAGGCATGCGGTCACCAGACCAGGTGATCGAGAACGCCTGCAGCCGACCGTCTCCCATCGAATGCGTTCGAGACCCCTGGCAATTTCGATCAAGCGTAGCGAGTAGTCTGCGTTTTCCTCCGCGACACCTGTCATCAACGGGAAAATTGCATCATAGCTGTGCAATGAACCTGTTTGACCCAAGCCCGAGGTCTGCCTTGGAGTTCCTGCCGCCGCGCCACGATCTCGCCAGCCTGAGAGAGGCGGCAAAGCACTGTCACGGATGCGATCTATATCGCGATGCGACCCAGGTCGTTTTTGGCGAAGGCCGAGCCCATGCCGCTATTCTTCTGGTGGGCGAACAGCCTGGTGATCGCGAAGATCAGCAAGGAAAGCCGTTTGTTGGGCCTGCCGGTCAACTGCTTGATAAGTGCCTGGAGTCCGCCGGCATCGATCGCGCCGAGGTCTACGTCACCAATGCGGTGAAGCATTTCAAGTGGGAACCGCGGGGCAAAATCCGGCTGCACAAGAAGCCAAACTCTCTTGAAATTGCGGCCTGCCGCCCATGGCTCGAAGCGGAGATCGCCGCCGTTCGTCCGCAGCTCATCGTCTGCCTGGGTGCAACCGCAGCGCAGGATCTGCTCGGGACCGCAGTTTCGCCTGACCAAGCACCGCGGAGAGGTATTTCCAACGAAGTACGGGCCGGTGACGGCCACCATTCACCCCTCCGCCATCCTTCGCATGCCTGAGCCTGCACGCGAAAGAAGCGGAGATAGCGAGCCTGGTAGATGATCTGAGAGTTGCAGCGGAATACGCCACAGCACGGAGGCCTCGGTGAAAGCAGCCAAAGTTACCGTAAAAGTAACGAAAGAACCGGCTGAAACAAGCTCGCCACAACTACGATCGTGACCCGTTCCGACCGGTTCGGCAGGTTCGCCGCCCGAAGCTCGCACTATCTCGGCTCCCGCTGGGCCTTTGTCGCCGCGATTGGGGTCATCGTGGTGTGGGCTGTTACCGGTCCCATCTTCCATTACTCCGATACCTGGCAGCTGGTCATCAATACTGGCACAACGATCGTCACATTTCTGATGGTGTTCCTCATCCAGAATACCCAGAACCGCGATGCCAGAGCCATTCATTTGAAGCTGAACGAGCTGATCCACGCGGTAGACAAAGCCAAGAACAGAATGATCGATGTAGAGAATCTGTCTGACCTCGAGCTCGACGAGCTGGCCAGGACCTACGAAAAGATCCGGACCAGCGCTCAGGAACGCCACCAGGCAAGCCACGACGCTGCGCCGCGTTAGCGGAATGACGCTCGATGCGGTATCTCGGGCAAGATACACATCGGCATCTCCGGCTGGAGATATAAAGGCTGGCGCGGCGTCTTTTACCCTGAGAAGCTGCCTCAGCGGCGAGAGCTGGAATTTGCATCGCGAAAGTTCGACACCATCGAGCTGAATGGATCGTTCTACTCGCTGCAAAGGCCGCAGAGCTTTTCTCAATGGCACGCAGAGACGCCGCCGGACTTCACTTTTTCCATCAAGGGCTCCCGCTATATAACCCACATGCTTCGCCTGCGGAATGTCGAAGGGCCGCTGGCAAACTTCTTTGCCCAGGGGCTGCTGCGCTTTGGCGCCAAGCTTGGACCCATTCTGTGGCAGTTTCCGCCCAACTTCAGCTTCGAGCCCGAGCGGCTTGAGCACTTCTTTGCCTTGCTGCCCAGGACGCAGAAAGCAGGCGGCCGAGCTGGCGCGCAACCACGATGAACGTCTGAATGACCGTTCCTGGTTTCAGGTGCGCAAGGATGCAGCCGTGCGTCACGCCATTGAGATTCGCCATGAGAGTTTTGTCAATGAAAAATTCATCAGGCTTCTGAGACGCTATGGGGTGGGGTCTGGTGGTGGCGGATACGGTGGAGTGGCCGTTGTTGATGGATGTGACTTCCAGCTTTGTCTATTGCCGTCTTCATGGCAGCGAGGAGTTATACGCCAGCGGCTACGAAGCCGAGGCGCTCGACATATGGGCTCGCCGCGTCGTCGCCTGGGCGCGGGGAGGCGAAGTCGATGACGGCAGAAAAGCAAGTAAGCGCGATGCCAGCAAAACGAAAGCGTCGCGATGTGTTTGTCTATTTTGACAACGACATGAAGGTCCGCGCACCGTTCGATGCCGCCCAGCTTCGTGATCGCGTCACCAGGCTGCTCGCGGAGAGAGCGCCGTAAGCTGATTCCGACGGCCAAATGAGGTACAATCCCTCCATGGATAAGCCTGCAGAACAAGATCCGAGAGTGTACTTCGCAGCCGAGAGAACCTTTCTCGCGTGGATCCGCACCGGGCTCGGCTTGATGGGCGTTGGCTTTGCCGTCAGCCGCTTCGGACTGTTTCTTCGCGAACTAAGTGCCAGCGCGTCTCATCTTCCGGCCCAAACCACTGGTCTGTCTCTCTGGTCCGGAGTGATGTTGGTCGCCTTGGGCGTCGTCGTCACTCTGTCCGCGGTGGTGCGCCACTTTCAGCTGGTACGCGAGCTGCGTTCAGGAACATGGAGGGCTGGGCGAGTGTCCACCGATGCCGTGATTCTGGGACTGTTGCTCGCGGCGGTCGGGATCGCCATGGCTCTCTATCTCACTCTGGTTCGTTGACATGATGACGCAAATGATTTTCGGCGATTGGCGCTGCTTCTGGAAGGCGCGGAAGAAGGTTCGCACATGGGAGCGGCCGATTTTCGAGTAGGTGGCAGAATCTTCGCCACGCTCGCTCCAGGAACCAGGGATATGGCAACCTGATGCTGTCTCCGGAGCAGCAAGCCGTATTTGTGGAAGAGCAGCCGATGTATTCTTGCCGGTTGCCGGCGGGTGGGGCAGAAATGGAGCGACCCACATACGCCTGGCGGCCGCGAATGAAGACGTGCTTGCCGGTGCACTGCACACAGCCTGGAAGCTACGCGTGGAGAAGAACGGAAAAGTCCGGGAAACGTAAGCAAGCACCGCCACCGCGGCAAGAAGAAGACACGCAAACCGAGATAGGCGCCAACAAACCGAAGGTGCCCCAGGTCTCGCTTTTGAGACCTGGGATCCGCGCAATCGATCTCGAATGGAAACAACAGCCCGACCAGACCGCGCTCGATCTGTTGCATGCCCTGAGTGCTCAAGACTTGGCCTAGCTTGTTGCGCGCGTTTACCGCCCAGTGCGATCTGTTTCTTGCGCGCTGTTTCGCGCGATACTTCCTGGCCGCCGTTTCGACTGGCCGGCTTTTTGCGGCAGCTTCCCTCTTCATGTTCGCTTTTGCCGGGGACCGGCTCATAACCCGGCCAACAGCGCGATGACTTTGCGTAGATTGCGCTCTTCTTTGTGGGCATCGGTGTTCCTCGTCTCAAGCATTGAGATGCAAGCACACTCGGTGCTTTCACCAGCAGCTTGTCGCGTAGGTTTTTCCCCGGTAAACAACCGCGCAATGGGAACTTGACTCGATGCAAAAAAGTTTAGGTCAGCAGTGCCGCGCGCCTGGTCCCGCGCGCGGCGCAGCGTTTCCACGATGTCACCGGTGGGGTAGAACTCCATGGCGAGTGTCCCTCTATAGTTCAACTCCGCGAGCTTGCGATAGATGTTGAGATAGTTTATTTCGCCGGTGCCCGGCTCGTGCCGGCCGGGAACGTCAGCGATGTGTATCAATCCAACCTGGTCCATGTTCTTCTCGAACTTCTCAATCAGGTTTCCGAACTCCCGCTGCTCATGGTAGACGTCATAGAGCACTCGGATGTTAGGGCTGCCCACAGCGTTGGCGATCTCGAAGGCTTCGCTCACCCCGTCGAGGTAGATGGGCGGATTCTCAATGCGATCGATCGGTTCGATCACCGCGACTATACCGGCAGTGCTCAGCACATCCGCGGCGCGCTTTAATGACTCGATGGAGGCAGCATGCTGACGGCCGGGAGTGGCTCCGTCGAGGCGCTTGCCCGAGAGCAGAATGATCCGATTGCATTGGAGGCGTTTGGCTGCCGGAATCAGATCCTTCAGGGCCGGATAGAAACGTATCCCCGCTCCGATGGATCTGCAAAGCCGGGGTCC
Organism: uncultured Solirubrobacterales bacterium; assembly: GCA_963709205.1. Taxonomy (GTDB): domain Bacteria; phylum Actinomycetota; class Thermoleophilia; order Solirubrobacterales; family Solirubrobacteraceae; genus Palsa-465. Next base: position 507,774 of record CAVPVP010000004.1, on the reverse strand, counting down.
ACCCCGGAGGTTGTGTCCACCGAGATCTTCAACGCATCCATGCGAGCGAGGATGCGACGATAATCATCATCCGACCATTTCTTGAACTCTCCCGTCAATTCCACATGGTGGTAACCCGCCTGCGCGACGCGCTCCAGATTTTCGTCGAACGTACCCAGCTTTTTCAACGTCCACATCATGACGGAAAATTGGGCGCTGCTCTGTCCGGGGCTGCGGGGCGTTCCTGGGCTTTTAGGGAATGCGCCGCAAGCGACGCCGCGGTCATGCTTACGAAGGTTCTGCGAGTGAACATGCGCTGGATGGTAGCAGAGAACCGTCTACTTCGGCAGCGCGAAGGCCACCAGGCTGCCGCCGAGGGCGCGGGGACTTTCCTCCGCCGGCGGCGATCACGATGTATTGCCGTCCGTTCACTTCATACGTCGAAGGAGTAGCATTTCCGGCCGCGGGCAGCGTGGTTTGCCACAGGACCTTGCCGGTGGTCTTGTCCAGCGCGCGAAAGACCTTGTCGTAATTGGTGGCGCCAATAAACAGCAGGCCACCGGCAGTCACCACCGGGCCGCCGTAGTTTTCGCTGCCTGTGCCGGTGAGCCCCTTGGCCGCAAGTTCGGGATACTCGCCGAGGGGAATCTTCCACACAGTTTTGCCGCTATTCAGATCGATCGCGGTTAAAGTCCCCCACGGCGGTTGAATGGCCGGATAGCCGTCTATGTCGAGAAATTTATTGTATCCGTCACTGATGTATTTCGCATCGAGCGGCGACGGCCCTATCTTTCACCACGTTTCTCTTGCCGTAATAGACGTATTCAAATACCGCTGCAGCTGATCCTGCCCAGGTTCGCGAATCCGGGCATGCGGCCGGCCCTTTGCGCGATCAGCTGTTTACACTGTCTTCGTAGCGATCGGACAATCCAATCAACGATGGAAACTCCGAGGCGCTCTGTCATATCGGAGCGGTGGCAAGCGGAACAGTTGCGCAGAAAAATGTCTCGCCCGTTGGCTTCGGCGTGCGCGGCTTCTGCGGCACCAGGCGCAACACCCAGGCCATCTCCGCATTCACATAAGCAGGCGTGGTGGGTCAAAGGCGCCTCCGCCCCACTCGCGCCCCGTCGAAGCCGGAAAGATGACTGGTCCCTGCGTGCTCGGGAATGAACTGCCCATCATGCGCAGCTTTCTGAAACGCTCGAGTGCCCTGGTCGTGCCTCAGGCGTGCGCGTCGTAATCATATCCGCGGTCAGCTTCTGCCGGGAACGGAGCGGCAGCACGGCAGCGATCTGCTTTTTAGCCGTGACCTCACCCTCAAGATCAGACGGCGGATATCTGCGGCTCATCGGGAAAAGCGGCTTGCCCGTCTCTCGATCAAAGAGAAGACGTACCCTGCTTGGTCGTCTGCGCCAGCCATCTACATCTTTCCCGTTGCGTTTCACGGTCACCAGGGAGGGCGCCGCCGGCAGATCGCGATCCCAGATGTCGTGATGAACCAATTGAAAATGCCAAATCCGCTTGCCGTCTCGGCATTGAGGCGATCAGGCAGTTGGCGAATAGATCGTCGACCCGAGTCGATTCGCCCTTAAAGTCGAGCCGCCGAGCCCGTGACGAAACATAAATTCCGCGTTTCTCATCGACCGACATGCCGGACCAGTTGTTCGCTGCCCGCTCATATGTCCATGCCGCTTGGGCCATGTTTGTATGCCAAGTTCGCCGGGTGGATGGTATGAAGACCATCGCAACTGTCCGCTGTGCGCATCGTAGGCGCGAATATTCCCGCGAGGCGGGGAGCGCTCGAGCCATCGCGCCGCCTACGATTACCAGATCTTTGTAAACCACTGCGGGGCTGGTCATCGTGACCCAATTCAGCGACGGCCAGCCCTCACGCAGATCGATGCGCCCCGCTTGCCGAAAGCGCGACCGGCTTTCCGGTTTGAGCGTCCAGCGCGAACAGATATTGGCGCACGCCAACGAAGATGCGCCGATCTGTTCCGTCTGACCAATAGGTCACGCCCCGGTTGCGCACCTTGCCAACATTCTTGAGACCCTGATTGGCATCGAATCGCCAGCGCAGTGTGCCTGTCGCCGCATCCAAAGCGACCACGTCCCCATTTGGCGTCGTCGCATACAAAACCCCATCCACCACGATGGGATTGCACTCCATCTCCGATTTCGGATGCTGGTCTCCGCTATCGAAGGTCCAGGCGACCTCTAAGGAATGCACGTTGTCGCGGTTGATCTGGTCGAGGCCCGAATAATGAATGTTGTCCGGCGCCGCCATAGACTCCCCAGCCGTGCCCGATAGGAATCAGCGGCCGCCTGGGCGCGAGCGGAACTCGGGATGGCCGCCCAACAGCGCCAGAGCGATCAAAAAGGATTTGGCAAACATGCGTTGATGTTAACAGTTTATTGCCGCCACCATTCCGACCGTAACTCGATTCCCGGGACCACCTCCGTCGGCGTTCCCGGCTCGGGCGCCCAGATCTTCAGACCATCAGCGGCAAACACGCGCTCGATCGGCTGCCGCCAACGCGTGCAGAGCAAGACTGAACAGTCCCCAGTGAATAGGCATCATCATGCCGGTGGCGCCCATGGCGCGAAACGTTCTCACCGCTCCATCCGGCCCCATATGAATATCGGCCCACAAGGGATCGAACGCGCCAATCTCCAGCATGGTCAGGTCGAATGGCCCGTACGCTTGCCCGATCTCCTTGAATCCCTCCCACTCCCCTGAATCTGCCCCGTAATAGACGCGGTGCTTGGGGCCGGCGAGAACAAATGAAGTCCACAGCGTCTCGAATCGGCTTGAGAGACTCCGTCCCGAGAAGTGGCGCGACGGCAGCGCGGTCAACTCCAGCTGCCCCACCCGCAGGCTCTCTGTCCAGTCCAATTCGCGCACATCTTTCACGCCCAGCTTGTTGAGGATCTTGCCCACGCCAAGCGTCGTCACCCACTGTGCTCCAGCGGTCGCTTCGATCTGCGCCAGGCGTCGCACGGTGCGAGCCCCAAGATGGTCGTAGTGGTCATGCGATAGAAGCACCACATCGATCCGCGGCAGCTCCTCCAGGCGGCAGAGGAGGGGCGAAGAATCGCTTCGGTCCTGCCCACTCGACCGGCGCCGTCCGCTGCTCCCACACGGGATCCACCAGCACCCGTACTCCGTCGATCTCCAGCAACGTGGACGAGTGGCCCATCCAGGTCACGCGCAGCCCACTCGCCGGTGGCTTCTCATACACCCGAGTATCGGTCCGGAATGGTCCCAGGGCTTGCTTCGGCGTGCGCTCCTCCCGGTTGGTCAGATAGCGCCACAGCACTTTGAAGAATGTCGACCATGCCCCAACCGAGGTGGGCACCGGATTCATATATTGCTTGCCGTTCCGGCGCGCTTTCTCAATCATGGCCATCCTTATCAGACTGCTCGGACTGGCTCGCATTGAGTGCAACCTTTCATTCCTTCAACGATCCTAGTGCTCGGAATGGACACAATGGACGATCCTTACCATCTGCAGCGTTTCGTCGACGCGCAGGCCTCCTGCTTCGCACAGGTGCGGTCCGAGCTTGCCGCTGGAAAAAAGCGGTCCCACTGGATGTGGTTCGTCTTTCCGCAACTGAAAGGTCTCGGTTCAAGTCCTATGGCGCAGCGCTTTGCCATTTCCGGCCTCGACGAGGCCAGGGCGTATCTCATTCACCCCGTCCTCGGCGACCGGCTGCGCGACTGCACCGCCCTGGTCAACGCTGTGGTCGGCCGCTCCATCCGCGACATCTTCGGCTATCCCGACGACCTCAAGTTCCACTCCTCCGTCACTCTCTTCGCACGGGTCGTCGCGCACGGGCCATCAATTTTCACCGGCTGGCCCTAACCAAGTACTTCGCGGAGTGCCGGATGAGCCACCACTGACCTTCTAAGAGGCAATACCGAAGAGTCAGGCCACGCTCGATTTTGCGATCTGGGATCCAGCGCAACCGATCTCGAGCGCCGAAGACTAGCCCCCGCCCTGCTGGCGCTTCAATTCCGCCTCAAATGCCTGTTGCCGCTCCGCCACTGCCGCCTTGATAACCCTCCGGGTCGATCCAGACGCTTCTCCCCGGCTCCTGCCTTCGCTCGATCGCAGCTTCTCCAGCATTCCGAAGTAAGCGCCGTGCGCCCCCAGGAACACATCGCAAGGCAGGCCTCTTCAAGACCACGAAGGTTCGCTCATAATCGGCAGCAATGCCAGGATAAGACGCGGGCTTGCCCGGGCCGGTCGACCAAACGGAATCCCGGGTTCACATTCCAGCTTCCTACAATCACCACGTCGCGAGGTTGGCCCCCGATCAGCGCTCGCATCGTCCAGGTAGTACAGCCGCGCGTGTGGCCGGCCGTCTTATGCGCGACCAGCACCACGCCGCCCAGCCGCACCTCATCGCCATCGTGCAGCACACGATCCACCTTGGTCGCGGGATAGAGGTCTTTGGGGTAGGCGAAGTCCTTGGCGCCTCCACTCTCCACCACCGCCACATCGCCATCCATCACCATGTACTTTGCGCCCGTCAGCCGCTTGACCTCAGCGCTGCCCGCGTCATGGTCAGCATGTGAATGGCTGATCAGCAGGATCTTGATGTCGTTGAAGTGAAACCCAAGCTGCTCCACGCTCTTTTGAATGAGTGGCAGGCGAACTCTCCAGGCTGGAGTTGATAAGGATGTCGCCTTTTGGAGTCACCACCAGGTACGACGCCAGATCCTTGCTTCCCACGTAGTACAGGTTGTCCGCAATGCGGAAGGGCGCGATCGGTGTCGTCCAGTCGGGATTTGGCGCGCCGCGCATACGCAGCTCGCCGGCAAAAGCAACAAAATGCACATCCACGTTTTCAGCCCAGCCTTAACCATCATTCCTCCGACGCTACCAAAGCACGATATTCAGAACCACGAAAACAGCAAGCGACAACGCCTCCCCAGAATATTGGTTCCTGGTACCAACGGCCGGGTTCCGCTGTTGGTATGCGTGATGCGCCCATGACCAGTCCTTCGAGTTCGCGCACGCTCCGCGGCTTCGTTACCAGGCTCACCACGATCGTGACCCCAACACAAACCATCCAGGCCCACAACGCGCGATACATGTTCTCCGCCATATCTTTCGCGTCCGGAGAGAGCGCGACATAACGTAAGGCCGAGGGGTCCTTTACCACCCAAATCCACAGTCCGATCGAAGTGAGCGTGCCGGCAACCAGTCCCCAGAAGCCGCCCTTGTCGGTCGCGCGCTTCCACAGCATGCCCACGATCACGGTGCCGAAAAGCGGCGCGACAAAGAAGCTGAAAAGCTGCACCGCATAGTCCATGATGCTGGCGGAATGCTGCACCAGGTAAGCAGTGCCCACAGATACCAGCACGCCGATCAGCGTGCACCACCGGCCCATCGCCACGTAGTGCCGGTCCGAGGCCTTCTTGTTCAGAAAGGCCCCATAAATGTCGTAGGTCCACACCGTCGAAAATGCGCTCACGTTGCCCGCCATTCCCGACATGAAGCCGGCGATCAGCGCAGTGACGCCGAGCCCGATCAAGCCCGGGCCCGCAGTAGCGCACCAGCATCAGCGGCAACACCTCGTTGTAGCTGTGCCCGTTGGTGGCCACAGCCACGCCTTCGGGCAGCAAGCGAAACGGCAAAACGGCCAATGCCAGAAGTCCAGGAAGGATGACGATCAGCGGCACCATCATCTTGAAGGCCGCGCCGATGATGGGCGCGAGCCGGGCAGAGCGAAGACTATTGGCCGCGAGCACCCGCTGCACCACCAGAAAATCGGTAGTCCAGTACCCAAACGACAGCACAATGCCCCAACCCAAAACAATGCCGGTCCAGTGGACCCCCATCGGGTTGTCCTTGAAATGGCCCAGCGTGCTCCAAAGGTGGGTGTAGTCCGATCGCCCGAGATTGTGTTCGATCTGCCGCGTCAGATTTCTCCAGCCGCCCACTTCAATCATGCCGAGAATGGGAATCAGCAGCGCCCCCGCCCAGATCAAGACGAACTGCAGAATCTCATTGAAGATTGCCGACCGCAGACCGCCCAGGGCTACGTAGATAGCGACCACCAGCGAAGACAGCCAGATGCTGAAGTTCAGGTCCCACCCCAGAACCACCTTCATCACCAGCGCCATCGAGTACATATTGATGCCGCTCATCAGGATGGTCATGAAGGCAAAGCTGACGGCAGAGAAGGCCCGCGTCGGATTACCGAAGCGCAGATGGAGATATCCGGGAACCGAGTATGTCTTCGAAATGTAGTAGAACGGCATCATGACCAGGCCCAGAAACAACATGGCTGGTATGGCGCCAATCCAATAAGCGTGCAGCGCGAGGATGCCGTATTGATAGGTGGAACCGGCCCAGCCCATCATCTCGAGTGAGCCGAGGTTCGCGGAGATAAAGCTCAGCCCCGCGATCCACGCGGTCATCTCCCTCCCCGCCATGAAGAACTCTTTGCTGGTTTTGGCGAGCCCCTCACGTAGAAGCCGATAAAGAGCACCATGGCGAAATAAACGGCGATAATCAGCACATCGACCGCGGACAAATGAATGAGCTGCGTCTTGGCCGGAAGAACCGTAGTCAACAGCACGCGTCAGCGTTTCTCCTCAATGGACGCCGAAGAAAAGTATCTTCGCTCCGGGCTTGTCGAACGTCGCTTCGATCCTCGCGCGGCCTGCCGCGTCTTGTGACAACCGTGACGCCGTCGCTGAGCCCAATGCTCGCTCGCCACTCTATGGCTCGTGATGTACTGGTAGGTGCCGCGTTCCGTTGCAAAGATCACCACCGCACCCCGGCCTGTCGTGGCCGAGATCTTCTCGTGAATCTCGGGGCTCGCAGAAACGATACCCGTCACCACAGGATCGCTCTCCGTAATATCGTCGCGGACCTGCTTGTACCGTGGCGAGCGTGCTGCCGATGAAAGTCACTCCAGAATCCGAAACATTCAGCAGATCTCCCCATATTCCGTTCTGCCCCAGAATCAGCGACGCAACATCCACCTGCTGCCATTGCTGCGGATCATCGGGAAAATAGTGGGTGAGAAACAAAGTGGAGGGGATCCATTTATCGAAGGTCAATGGTGAGCGCGCAATCCATGTGCGCGCCGGCCCCTGGTAGAAAAACAGGTTTGAATTCGTTCGCTCCAGATCGATGGGAATGTCATAGTTCTGGTAGTAAGGTCCATTGTTGATCAGGAAGTATTTCCCCGAAGACAAGAAACGCCAGGCCCATCGCCCGGCCGCCTTCCGTCACATCGAAGTCCACAATCGCTCCCGGCACCGCGACGGCAACCTTATCCGCAACCCGGCTCATGTACTGGACCAGTTGGAATGCATACGAGTCCGAGCGCTCCTGGGCAGTGTTGCTTTCTCCACCATGATTATGGTGCGGGTCGTTGCATCCATACTGGGCAATCGCGTCCCACTTGAAATAAGTAACCCCAACCTCTCTGGCAAGGCGAATCAGTTCATCCGCGAAGGTATCGGCGTATCCGCTCACCATGCACATCTTGTAGCTCTTCTCCGTCTCCCATACTTCCTCGGGCTCGCCCACCTTCCCATCCCAGGACCTGCGCCATTCCGGATGTTCGCGCACCACCCGGCTCGACACCGCCGCCGTCGTGGGGCCAAACCACAACCCGAGTTGCATGCCATAGCCATCCAGCTTCTGCTTGACCGCCTTCAGATCATCCGGAAAACGCTTGCTGCTGACCGTCCAGTCCCCGGTCTTCTCGTACCATCCCGTATCCAGCACAAAAACATCCACACCCATCCGGTGCGCCACATCGATCTCTTTGAGGATGCGGTCTTCGTTCATCGATGCCAGGTACGGCTTGCCATTCCACCACTTGTTACGTTCCTGAAAGTTCCAGGTGTTATAGAAAATGTAGGGTTTCCGTGTCGCCGGATTCTGCGTCATGTACTTCAGCACAAAGCGGCGATAGGTGGAGGCAAGTTGATCGATACCGCCCTGCGTCGCTGCGGTCTCCATCCAAAGCGTTTGGAAGGAATGATCGCGCATCCATCATCTGGCCGGAGACATAGTTGCCCTTCACAGCAGTCAGGCGGACGCTTCGATCAGGGCTGAGCTGATACCGCAGAAATGCGTCGGGAACCTGCGCGCCATGCTCATAAGCCAGCAGGAAGCTGCGGTGGCCGTCGGTAGCAGCGAGGATCGGCCCCGTAAAAGCGCCGCTATCCTCGAAATATCTGTCTGCGATCGTTTGTTCGGAAAGCGTGTAACTGTGCGTCAGCTGCGCAAAGTTGGAAAGCGAGATCTCTTCCGTCTCCGGTAGTTCCTTGAGGGAAGTCTGCAAAGTAGGTGAGGTTGTTCGCGCCGCCCGGCGCAGTGAGTGTTCGCAGTTGGTCTCCGGAAAGTATGTAGCGAAAACGAATCACCGGAGTTTCGTCGTTGACCTGGAACTGAACCCGTAACCGAAGATGAGGATCCTGGACCAGCGCGCCTTCGAAGGAGTACTCCGTGGCTCCATTGTTGAGATGAATCGGCAGTTCCGACCGGAGCAAAATGAGCGAACCTCGGCGGAGACCGGTTTTCCATCGATGGAAAACGTTGGCGGAGTGAATCGGTGTACAGAATTGTCGCTGGGCGGCGCCATACTCCCAAAGACACGCCTGCCCGCAGGAAATGCCGTATCCACACCTGGCCGTTCGGATATCGGCTTTTGTTTGCGCTGCGGCGTACAAAGCAAGTGGCGCAGAACACTGCGGCGCAGACAACTATCTATCCGTATGCATTTATGTCTCCACCATGATTACGATTTGTTAAGTCCTTTAGATTGATGTGAGTCTGGATCCTGGCCATTTGTCAAGGCGATACCGCACCGCCAGTTCTGGGTCGCAGCGTTGCCAGATTGAGGTAGCCTGGACCTATGGATATGCAGGGCCGTCCCGCACTCGAGGACTTGGTAAGGTACGACATTGAGAGCAGCGCCTATCGGTCTGCGGATGAGAACGTTGAGCACGCAGTTTCACTCCTGCACGCGCACGAGACCTGGTTTGCGGAAGACCGCGCGGAGAGCCTCGAAATATAACCCGTCTGAAAACCAGCAGATCCTATCCGAGATGGGCCTGTGCCTCACCCACAACGATAAAAAGAGCAGAAGGTTGCGGCAAAGAAACCGCAGATCTCCAACTGCCATCCCGCGTGTGGAGAGATCTGCGGCTTCTTTTCGGTTCTCTCACACCCTCTGAGGCTACCCAGGACGTGATCCCCGGGTAGGCATTTAAAGCATGATCCAGCCGGAGGGACCAGCCACTTTTCGTTCTATCCTCTAACTGGCGATGGCAAAGATTCAAATCACCAAAACAGAGTTGGTCTGGCCCGGCAAGTACCGTGAAGACGGTGTGCTGGCGAATACCCCGCGAGCCAACCTGCCTTTTCAGGTGATCGAGGTCTTCACAAACCCGACCAGGCGCGAATGGCGCAACAAGCTCATATGGGGCGACAACCTGCTCGTAATGGGGTCGTTGCTGGAAGAGTTCGCGGGAAAAATCGACCTGATTTACATCGACCCGCCATTTGCCACTGGAGCAGATTTTTCCTTCACCGCCGCAATTGGGCAGCAGGCAACATGGCTTACCGGGATACTGGAAAATCAGCACTGGCTCCTACCTGGCCATGATGGCGGAACGTCTGCGACTGATCAGGGATCTGCTGTCTCCCACGGGAGCCTGTTCCTGCACTGCGACTGGCACGTGAGTCACCTGCTGCGAGCGATCGGCGATGAAGTGTTCGGGGCCGGAGAACTTTCTCAACGAAATCGTGTGGTACTACTACAACAAATTTCAAGGCAACGTAAAACGCTTTGCGTCCAATCACGATGTCGTGTTCTGGTATCGCAAGAGCGCCGTCCTACCAGTTCAATCAACAAGTCGAGAAGCGGGCTGAAGGCAAAGTAAAGCAACTCGTCCGCCTGTGGGACAAGGAGAAGGCAGCGATCGTCAACGCCAAGGGTCTCGGACGGGAAAGTCATGTACCGCGAGACCGATCGAGCGAACCGTCGACGACGTGTGGCGCATCTCCATGCTGCAACCCGCCGACCGCACGGAGAACTGCGGCTTTCCCACTCAAAAGCCCGAGGCTCTGCTGCACCGGATCGTAGAAGCCGCCTCCTCTCCGGGAGATCTCGTAGCCGATTTTTTCTGCGGCTCCGGCACCATGCTTTCGGTTGCCGAAAAGCTCAATCGCCGCTGGATTGGCTGTGACCTCGGCCGCTGGGGCATTCACACCACCCGCAAGCGTTTGCTTGGCATCAAGCACCGCAGACCCTTTGCGCTTGCTGAGCCTGGGCAAGTACGAACGCCAATACTGGCAGGGACGTAAACTTCGGAAGGTCCCATGTGAGTACGTTGCGTTCATACTGAAGCTCTATGGCGCCGAACCGGCCGCCGGCCTCGCCCACGTAGCACGGTAAGAAGAGCAAGGCACTGGTGCACGTTGGAGCAGTGGATGCGCCGATCACTACGCAGAAATCGACGCCGCAGTGGACGAGTGCGCAAAGTTGAAGCAGCGAGAACTGCACGTTCTCGGCTGGGATTGGGACACCGAGCGATGCGACGTGATCGACCGAGGCTGCCGCAAACAAAGGGGTCAAGCTGCTGCTCTTGCAGATTCCGCGAGAGGTGATGGAGCCGCAGGCTACTCAACAAGCGGACGTGCGCTTTTTCCCGCTGGCCTACATGGAAGCGGAGATCGAGCAGCCGGGCCATCTTACCGCGCGAGTGGCGCTCAAGCAACTTTGTGATTCTAATCCGAACTACTTCCCCCGGACGAGCGCAGCAGAGCTGGAGCATGGTCAGACTACATTGACTACTGGGCCGTGGACTGGGACTCTCAGAAGCGATACCTTCATCGCAGGGTTGGGCAGCATACCGCACCCGCAAAGAAAGAAAGCTCCCGCTCGTCTCCGGCCTCCACGCGTACGAAGAGGGCGGCAGGCGCCGCATCCTCGTACGCGTGATTGACATTTTCGGCAACGAAACCAGGCAGGCGTTCGCTGTGGAATTCAGCTGACTTCAAAGACAGAAATCAGCAGCCGTAATGGCGGCCTTCTTCTGTGCAACTCCCACGGGTAGGTCTGCAGAGGCGTAAACGTGCGTTGGAAGAAGGTATCGTCGACCACGTAGGTTTCGCCGTTCTCGCCCTTCACAATCCAGTCGCCTTTCGACACATTGCAGAAACCGGTGTCGGTGGCAATCGTTTTGGCTTGCTCGCACTGCGTGGCATCTACGACCAGCGGTCGAAGTGTACGGAATGTACTCATGAGGTCCTCCATTGGCGATCAGCGCCAATATCTCTATGAGAGAACTTTTTTCGTAAGGAATGCGATGTGGATTTGTTAGGGATTTGTAAAGGCCGGAACTAGAACCCGTAGTTCTTCTTCCGCAGCGCGTTCTTGTATTGATCGCGGGCCTTTTTTGCCTTGGCTTCGGCATCGTGGGCGGTAAAACCAGCCGCATCCCACTTCTCCATCTCGACCATGGAGTGATCGTCATTTGCCAGAGCCTCTTCGGCTTTAATCGCGGTTACCCAGCTGTCGATGGCCTGCCGGTAATCGCTCAGAAGTGTGTCGAAATCTGAATCTTGCATAGTGCAGTGAATGTATGGCAGCACCCAACCGGCGTCAATGGAGCAAGCCTTCGATTCACGAAAGATTGACACACCAGGTCTTCTGCAAAGAATCAGACCTATTCCGAAGTGAACGTGCCTGCCGGCAGCGCGGCGCGGTTGTAGAGAAAAGTCGTAACCACGCCCGACCAGTCATAGCGAACGAAGCGAGGAAAGGCGACCTTGGGAGACGATACGAGGACTGTCTCCTTCTCCCCGATCTTTTCGATCTTTGCCGTTGCCGGCACGAAGTTGTGGTCGTCTCCAGCTAACTCAAATCCGCCAACTTCCTGGCCTCGCGCAGTGAGTCCTTCGGCGTGTGTAAACCACACCCGCATTCCGTTCGGCTCGCTGGCCGCTTGAAGAAACTCCGGTGAACTATATTCGACGGCTTCACCATAAACTTCGGCGCGGGCGGTCAGCGCAAGCCGGCTGGCGACGGTTTGCTTGTCCGGTGGATGCACGTTTTCTGGGGTCCCCACATCCAGCGTGACCGCCATGCCAGTGTGGCGCAAAGAGAGAGTGCGTCGCTGGGCATCGCGCACCAACGGCCAGCCGGCGGCGGTGGAATTGAAACTCGAGATCTGAACAAATAAGAACGGAAAGTCGCCTTCGCCCCATTGGCGTCTCCAGTCGGAGATCAGGGCGGGGAAAACTCGAGCATAGTACGGCGCACGCTTGGCATCACTGTCGGTCTCCCCCTGGTACCAGAGCACACCCTTAATAGCGAATCGTGTATAGGGGGCGATCATGGCGTTGAAGAGAGTTCCGGGTACCCACGCTCCCCCATGGTCGGTGGGTATCCGCGGATGGGTTGCCGGCGGCTTGCCTTCTGCCTGCAGAGCGGCATCCTCGCGCGCATAGTAGGCCCGGATCTGGTCCGCTTGCCCCTGGTCCCGGGCGATGGTCCCCGCGTCTTCGAAGACTGAGGTCAGATTGGCCGCCGCCAATCCCTCGGGACTGATCCAGGAGTGGGCAGGCGTGCCGCCCCAGGTGGTGTCGATGAGTCCCACCGGCACATGTTCGTGCTCAGAGATCTCCCGGCCGAAGAAATAAGCGACAGCCGAGAAGTGGCGAGCAGTCTCCGGGGTGCATTCCGTCCACTCGTCCGAAACTTCGGTAAGCGGAACGGTGGAGGTTGCCCGCTTCTGTATAAGCAGGCGAAGCCGTGGGTGATTGGCTGCGGCGATCTCTTTTTCGCCGTCCTTGAGGGGGGCGGGGTTTGCCCCCGTAAACCCGGCAAGGGGAAATTCCATGTTTGATTGCCCTGAAGCCAACCACACGTCGCCGACGAGAATATCCTTTCGCTCAATCGGCGTGACAGTCGAGTCGCCGCTCACGGCGAGCGTGTAGGGTCCTCCGGCTGGCTCGGGATTTAACCACGCCTCCCAATTGCCGAATGGATCGGTTTGCGTCGTGACCGTTTGGCCGTGAAAGCGGACGGTCACGTTTTCTCCTCCTCGGGCCCAACCAAATATCCGGACCGGGCGGTCGCGTTGCAACACCGCGTGATCGGAAAATAGATTCGGCAGTTGTACCGCTGCGACAGCCGCCGGCGGCAGAGCAGTAGCCGCGAGCAGCAGAGAAAATTGACAAACCGTATACATCAGGTTGAAGCGGAGAACCCGCATAACAAACACTCCGGTAACGACCCTGCCACCATACCGGCCGTTCCGGTCGCCCGGCAAATCGGCTGTCCAGGGAAGAGTTTGAGAAACAAGAATTGTTTGCAGGGTAGTCAACAATCCGGCTATCGTTGCACCGCAGTCCAGCGCCCCCCAACCTTCGGTTCAAACGGACCTGCGATCAAAAGTTTTCAGGGAAGCGCCGCCCTTCCCTGTGTCCAGCAACCGCTCTCGATGGAAGCTTTGCCCTCCCCTTTGTCATCCCGAGCGCCGCCGACCTGTCCCGGCGTGCCGTGGAGGATCTGCAGTTCTGCGGACCCTTCCTGGAAATGTTTTTCGACCGAGTGCACATGGGCCTGCGGCGCACCCGAGCTGATGAAAAGCCTCTGTGTCCAGCAACCGCTCTCGATGGAAGCTTTGCCCTCCCCTTTGTCACCCGAGAGCCTGTGACTTTTTCGATCTTTTCGTGTTTTTTGCGTAGCCTCTAACCCGGATGCTTTTTAGCCCGCTTCCACAAAGCCAGTCATCCTGAGCGAAGCGCCACGCGGATCTATCGCATAACGGACGGCCTATGGCGCGCAGTCGAAGGACCCCGGCGATGCTTGTTGGCAGATGCTCTTCCCAGCTTTCCAGCCACAAACTACAGGCCAAATCAAAAAAGTCACAAGCTCCGAGCGAAGCCGAGGGATCCGCAGTTCCGCGGACCCTTCCTGGAAATGTTTTTCGACCAGCGTTAAGAGCGGATTGACCTGCGGCGAGCTTCCGCTTGCCGGTCATTCGTTACCCCTTGGTAACCATAACTTGCCAACCCAATGCACCACCCAGAATGCAATTCCAATTCCGAGATTCGGGAAGTCAACAGTTTTGATGAGCCGGAACAGATATTCACCTTTTGGGGTATCAGGTGGTGTATCTTTTCTCACACGAAAGCTGTGGACCAGAGGGACGTCGCAGAACAAGGTACGACCTGACCGGCAAGTGTGACCAATCTCGGGGTTCTAAGTGCGCGCGGGCCAATTTTATCGATGTAATGTTGCACTCAAAATTCGTAGTTGCCGCAGGTCTCGAAGTTTCTTGAAGAGGCGTCCCGCTGTGAAGCCTGTTATCTGTTTGTCCGCTCTTCTTGCCGTCGGCCTATCCTGCCAGTGCTCAGTTAGCTGGGCTCAGACAGGCAGCACGGCTCGCCCAACCCCTTCCCGGTCGGGGCCGTCGCCCGCAAAGTCTTCCCACTCCGTAACCTACGTCTCTCCTCCAGACAACACCGTGATCATTCCCGGGCCGCTTCGCTCTTTCCTGCGCATGGCCGGCATCAGCCAGCAGATTTCTGCCGACGACGTATTGCCCCTGGTGGCCCGCAATGCCTACTCGACCGGCTACCTGAACGGCGTGCCTACGGAGTATTTGCGCTTACTCGACCGCTATCTTCATCAGGCGAGGGAGCTGCAGATGCTCGCCGGGTCGAGCGGCACCATTCGCATTGCCAACTGTGAGGATGCGGCGCCGTTATTGAGTATTCTCGGCTACCACGCCCGCCCGGCTTGCGGGCAAAAGGGCTCCACGCTCATCACAGCCGACCCAGAACGTGCCTTCCTTACCACCGATTCTGGTTTCCCGCTGACTGCCCTGGAAGAGGCGCTCGAGAAAGGCGAGACCTTTACCTACGCTTTTCCCGAGTCCCGCGTTCCCGTGCTGTTCAACGAAAACGATTGGAAGTCGCTCAGTAACGCAAAAATCAGAGGCCCGCAGACGCTGGTGGACATCCTGCTGCACGAGCCCGCCGTCGACCGCCTGTATTGGGCCATGTCCAACACCGATGCCGAAACCAGAACCGCATTGCAACGCTCTCCCGGCCTGGGAAGACTACTTCCCTATGGCCCGGTTCTTGATTTCTACGGAACCCAGATCTACATTCGCGATGGCCGGGTCGTCGTGCCCGGGGGAAACGCCGCCGAAGCCGGCTGGAGAGACCTCGTCGGCGCCAGCCCAAAGTCGCCTGGGGACTTTGTCCTTCGTCTGGTTGATACAGACAACGGTTGGTTGGCGGTCTATTTTGACACCCTATCGCGGGTGAACGCGACCCAGCAGGCATACTTAACTACCTCTCCGCGGCTCCGCCGTCTTTACGAGGCGTTTCGCGAGCCCGAGCCCAAGGCGTTTCCGGCCAGGGCGGTCTTTCGCAAGGCTCCTGCATTGCTGATGCTGTTTACCCGGCTGCAGTGGGGACCGGATGGCGAACCGCGTATCCCTGGCGGCCTGGACGTCTGGAAGCAGGTTCTGGTGGAGAAATCCGAACCCAGAATCGCCCACGACTGGGGCAGGCGCGCGCGTGGGTGGAAACGGCCCGAGCAGTTGCTCGAGGCCATGGCCGCGTTATCTCGCGTCGATACCGATATGGGTCCGCTGCAAATCTACCTCATGCTCAATGAGGTCGATAGCCGCCGTGCTTCAGACAAGCGCCTCACTCCCGAAACCGTCCTTCTGCTGGCCAACAAGTTCTCCCAGTTCAGTAACTGGTACCTCGTGTTTTCAGAATTTCCCGACCTGGACGATACCTCGATCGCGCGCTTTGTGAAGGTGGCCGACGCAGTCGACGGAATCTCCAACCACAGCCTGCGCGGAAATGCCATGGGCATGTTTCAGGCCAACCTGGGGATCTGGCAAATTCTCGCTCGCCAGGGAGAGATCCGCAGCGCCGATCTGAACCAGTCCTGGCAGCAGGCGATTGCACCCTTCGCCGCCGTCGATTCGCTTCCCCACCTATTCGATGCCGGCCACGCCTCGCTGAAAACGGTAGTGCTGGCGGCGAGCGGCAAGAACGATCTCTCCCAGGGAGAATTGATTGAGTTGCTGGCAGGTCCTCCGCAGGAGTCCGCCGACGGCCAACGCATGCGTCAGGAAATGGCCGCCAAGATGCGGGCTGTGCTCGAGGATCAACGCCTGGTGTCGCTCGATACGCTTTTCTCCCTCGGCGACGGCCTCAATCACATGGCAGCGGGAGCGCCGGCGCCTAGCAACATGCTCCCGCTGGCCAGCGAACTCCGCGAATTCGAACTGCCCCGCCCCATCTTTACCGAAAGCGAGAAGACGGAATGGGCGCCCGGGGTGTACGCCAACCGTCATGCCGAGCTGCAGGTACACGTGGATATCACCAAAGTGATCAAGACACCCGGCTCGAGGGGTCAATTGGAAGCGGCCCGGGGGCAACTCACCCCGTTTCTCAGGGACGCGCTGGTCGGTCTGAACTACGCCTACTACGAGCCGCCCGGGGCCCAGCTGCTGCACAACAATCCGCTGTTTGTGCGCTCCCACGATTTCTCGGGCGAAACCATCATGGGCGTCACCCAGCTCTGGCAGGCGCCTGAATTATTCAACCAGGGATCGCCTGCCGGCGGCGGCGCCTATCTGGTTGGCTCGCTCGCCGAATTGCCCTATGTGTTGGCGAGTACCGAAGAAGACTTCATTGCTCCGAAAAACGTGCAAGCCCTGATATGGAAAGAAGTCACGGCAGATCTGCTGGTCAGCGCGACCCTGCCCCGCTGGTGGAATGTGACCCGCAACGAACTCCATGCGGCGAGCCTGTATCAACGCGCTGGCGAAGAACTGGTCACCGCGGCAGTGACAAATGAAGCACTGCGCGGCAAAGTGATGGACATCCTCTCCGAACGCGTGCCACCGCAACGCCTGGGAGAAGTGGAGCGGGCCTTGCACGCCGGCGACACGGCTGCCAGCCTCACGCCCCTGACTCCGGCAGACACTTTCCAT
The DNA here is from genome assembly GCA_963709205.1 of uncultured Solirubrobacterales bacterium. GTDB lineage: Bacteria > Actinomycetota > Thermoleophilia > Solirubrobacterales > Solirubrobacteraceae > Palsa-465. The sequence continues at coordinate 490,778 of CAVPVP010000004.1, read as the reverse complement.
CTGGCTGCGGAGTTTCGCCGGAAGTTTCCCCAGGAGGCCGCATCGTTGGAAGCAGCAGGGGGCTCGTCGGAAGAGGAATTGGACACCCTCAACCGTCAATACTCCAGGCGAAGTCAATCTGCAGCGCCTCTCCCGGACTTTGGCACACCGCATCCAGTGCTGGCGCAGAACTATCGCTGCGAGCTCCTGAACGTGCAGCCGTTCCCAGCCTTCGGCGGCAACTCGAGCCGCTCTGTTGGGCGAGTCATGGGACTCAACCAATCTCTATTGGGCCCGGCTGGCGGATGAGAAGGGTTACTCGCCGGTCATGCTCAATCGCCTGGTTCCCGAGCTGACCCGACACATGGTGGCGAATATTTTCGCCACCGACATCGAGGACTGGCCGGCGCTCACTCGCGCCATGAAAGAAACCGGCGAAGAGTTCCGCCAGGGCAAGATCGCTTTACCGCAAGTGGCAGAAGCCTCCTCCTGCAAGCCAGGAGAAGTGGTGTACTGCTGGAACAGTCTCCGGTAACCTCGGCGCCCGGCGGCCAAAAATAAAGGGATATAGGACACAACATATGGCAAAGCGACACCTTCTTCTCCTTCCAACTCTAGTGACTCTCTTTTTCTTGGGCGACCGTTTTACCGGCGCCCAGGATGATTCGACGAACATCCGCGTGAACGTCGACCTGGTGCAGCTAAACGTCGCCGTCACTGATAGCAAGGGAAACTACATTTCCGGTCTCGGTCCGGAGAACTTCGCCATTACCGAGGACAAGATCCCGGAGAGAATTGCGACCTTTGAGGAAGGCAACGAGCCGGCTCGGCAGGTGCTTCAGCCGGCGGCCGAATGCTGCTCCTGGTCCAAACCGGCCGCGCCCAGCCCGCATTCGAACGCGAAAACACGCTGGTGGCGGTGAAAGAGCGTCGATAAGAGCCATTCCGCGGCCATCGGCGAGGATCCTTCGACCCTGCCCGCGCAGATTACCGGTGCCAATGTCTTTGTCCTTTTCGACACCAGTAACTACATGTACCGGGGCTTTGTCTTTGCGCAGGATGCCATCACGGATTTTGTTCGCTCCCTAGAAGGGCGCGAACAAGGTGGCCTTTTATTCGTACAGCCGCGATCTTTCCCGCAATTCGGCGCTTACCTCCGATCGAGCCCAGGTGCTGCGCGGGGTGCGCAGCACCGTCGCCGGCGACGATGCCGCGCTTTACAACTGCTTGCTGTTGACTGTAGAGGATGCCGCTCGATACACGGGACGAAAAGTGGTTGTGGTTTTCTCCAACGGTCCTGACAATGCCAGCCTGGTGCCGCCGGAAGATGTAGCGGAACTGGCCCAATCCACGGGCACGATCATCTACATGATCAGCACCCGGGAAGCGCAGTTGGAGCCGATCTCGACCGCCGTCTTTGAGCGCATGAGCAAGGCGACCGGGGGCAAGGCCTATTTCGCCCGCAGCTGGGGCGACGAAAAGAAGGCCTTCGCCTTCATCCAGGAGGACCTGGCGCACCTCTACTCGCTCAGCTACTACCCGCAGCCCAACCCCAGCCCCGGCTGGCGCACGATCACCGTCAAGCTGGTAGGGAAGGACCTGCAGAAGTACCACGTGCGTACCCGCGCCGGATACCGCCTGCAGCAGGCCCACGCGGCAGCCAACAACTCCGCGGAGCTGGAAGCGGCGGCCGTTCCCAAGTAGCCGTTCTCCGCAACGGAGTCTGCGTCATAGCTTTTGACTTTGATCCGGGCAGCCGGATCTTCAGTCGTGCCTCCGCCGGCCAAAAGTACTTCAGCGGCTTTAGCCCCTGCCACCGTGGTCTGCGCGAACGCGTGCCCTTCACTGACTGACAGGCGCGGGAGTCGCACAATCGCTCGGTTTGCAGACTGGGAATTATCCGCGTCGCAAACGCTGTAATGCATTGTGGGCTTTACCCGGGCATCTGCTTTGCTGATCCGGCTTTCCGCAGTCTTCAGTCCAGGGTCACCGCCTGACCGTTCCGAAGCGTAGTGCAGCGGACCTGAGCTGTTCAACCGCTAAGTCCGCATCATCGAATGCTGACATGGAGACGGTGCCCTCCCCTTTGTCATCCCGACCGTAGCGTAGCGATCTGCGGTTCCGCGGACCCCTCCGAGGACATGTCTTTCGCCGCACAGCCAGGCGCCCTAAGGCTTCGCCCCCTGCTCTTTGGACCAATCTTCTCGGCACACGAAGCCTGCGCTTCGGATCCCGGCCCGCTCTTACGCCGAGTCGCTGCAGGCGAATAACTGCGGCTCGCTCATCACCGAAGTGGCTGCCTGCTCCAGCGTGATATTTGCCGGCTCGGGCTGGAACCTGGACCGTTTGTCGTCTTGCTGCAGCGAAACGCTTTTGAAGAGAAGGGCATTGCCTTCCAGGTGGACGTGGATCTGCGTCAATTCCCAAACCGATGGGCCGACCTGTTGTTGTTCGAGCGCAAAGGAGCTGCGCTCCTTCAATCTTCCCAGCAGTCCTCCGCCGAAGGTGACGTCGTGGATCAGGTGACCCTTTATTTTGCAGATGCGGTGTTGCTGATTATCGACCACCAGGTCGCCGGTCATGCTGCTGAACACACGTGCCTCGCGCGTCGGCGGATGGAAGTTCGGCGCCGGTTCGAAGTGCAGTGAAGTGGTAGTTGCGGTCGCTCCCGTTTGTGTCCAGACAAAGGCAACGGGCAGAAGCTTTAGCAGGTCATCGATCTGCTGATTGTCGTGGTTTGCCTCGGCAACCTGTTTGTTCTGAGCTCGAGTGTCGTGCAGAAATTTTTCGAATGAGCTCCCGCTGCCGGGGCTCGGGGAGCTGCTGTTCGTCCTTCTCCAGAACCCGTTCGACGTTGCCATGTTGGGTGCCGGCGACCCACTGCAGAATATGCTCTTTCGGCTTATCGCTCTCTTCCAGGTAGATCCAGTTGGAGTGGTCGTTCTGGTCTGCGGTGCGTTCGCTGTCGACGGCCTGCTGAATGATCTGTTGCGGGGTCTGGGCGTGTGCCGTAGAGAACGAGAGCGCGAGTATACCCACCCAGAAAAGCTGCGCCTTTCCCTTGGTCATTTGACTGCCCTTATGCCGATCGAAAAGTTACGCGCTTTTGATGCGAGAACTTCGCCGAACGGTTCGGGAGATTGCGTTAAGTCGGGCCGCTCAGGTTCAAGAAAAGATCTCGGCTTTAGAGTCTGCGTGAGCCGCGAACTTCCACACTGTCTCCCACAAACTGATCCTGGGTGCCCCATATCTCGCTCCTTTTTCGCGGGATGTGGGATACGACAGCCCTGGCTTCTTAGCGTTTGACCCTCTAGCTAGACGCCCTTAGGCTCTCGATTCATTCTCTAGAGGCGAGTGGTCGACATTCGTCGTATCCCCTATCTCCCGAAAAACGAGCGAGATATGGGGCACGGAGGAGCAGCACCCAGGATCAGTTTGTGGGAGACAGTGTAAAAGCAGACTCTTCAGCCCCTGCGCTTTTCCCCGCCCCTGCGCCGCTGTGGGGGCGCCACACTCCTCCCGCTTACCTCAAGGGAAGTGCTTGAGAGATGGTGACATACTTCCGCGCCGTCGACTCGTCGTGAACCGCGTCTTCCAATCTTTGTCCAACGAAAACCGGCAAGGTAAAGGAAAACACGCTGCCGGCCCCCTGCGCACTCGTTGCCCAGATTGCGCCGCCCTGCCGCGTAGTCAGCTCTTTGGCAATGTGCAGGCCGAGCCCCAGGCCTTTGCGGCCAGCCCGGCTCGGATTCCGTGACCTGATAAAGATGCTCGAAAATCCGCTCCAGCAGCTCCGGCTTGTATCCCGCAGCCGGTGTCCGAAACCTCCACCAGCAGGTAGCCGGGTACCTTTTCGAACACACCGGCCTGCACCTTCACCGACCCACCAGCAGGCGTAAATTTGATCGCGTTATCGCACAAGATGATCAACACCTGAAGCAGCCGTATGGGATCTGCGAAAAGCCGAGGCCAACCCGGGGGGATGACGCATGAGAGACTGACTCCCTTTTCCCTGGCATTCGCCTCGCACGTATGGACGGCGTCCAAAATGGCCTCAGAAAGCGAAGTATCCTGAAGCATGACGGCTCAGTTTACCCGGTCTTGCTGGCGGTAACCGCGAGCAGATCCTCGATCATCGATTGAAGCTGGCGCACATTTTTCTGGATGATCAGAAGATATTCGTCCTGCTCGTGGGTGGTTCTGCCCGCCAGCCCATCCGCGATAATCGAGCTGAACGAGTAAATCGAGGTAAGCGGTGAACGAAGCTCGTGAGAGACATGCGATAGAAAATCGTCCCTCAGTTGCAACGCCTTTTGGCTGATTCGTTCCACTTCCGCCGCCCGTTCCTCTTCCTTCGCCAGTTGTGCGGCATGCTCTTCAGCCGTCAGCCGCGTCAATTCCTGGTTGCGCGCGCCTGAGCTCAATCTGGTGCGTCACCCGCGTACGAACAGCCACTGGATTGATGGGTTTGGTCACATAATCGCAGGCTCCCATCGTAAGACCCTTGGTTTCCTCCGCCACGCTGCCCAGGCCAGTCAGGAAAATGACCGGAATGTCGCGCGTAACAGGGTCCGCCTTCAATCGGCTGAAGACTTCATAACCGTCGATGCCCGCCATCATCACATCCAGCAGGATAAGATCGGGCACTCTGGCTGCTGCAATGCGTCAATGCGGCCAGGCCATCGCTCGCGTACAGCACCTCGGTGTGGCTGCCGAAGACATCTTTGAGCAAGTCGAGATAGCCGGACTGATCATCGACCAGCAGGATGCACATGTCCGGTTTACCCGAGGAAGCTTGCGGACGTCGGATGAGGGCGGCGCAACCCTCCGATCGAGAGAGCCGGCGGCGGCTATGGCCGGCTCGAGCGCGGTCTCCATGGTTTCAATCAGCGCGTTCAGGCCCTCCATCACGCCTTCGCGGATAGCGTGTTCGATGCTCGCGGCTGCGTTGGCCAGGTCCTTCGCTTCCAGCGTCGCTGCGACTCCTTTCAATGAGTGGGCCAGGCGGCCGGCCTCTTCCGTCTTGCCTTCCGCGATCTGTTGCCGCAGCTCGGATGCGGCGGCCTTGTATTGCTCACGGAAGCTCAGCAACATCTTGCGCAGAAGCTTGGGCTTACCATTGGCGCGCGGCAGGGCAGCGGGAATGTCGAACGGAGGAAGCTGCTCGGGGATATCGTCGCTGGAGGAAGCAACTGCCGAGTTGTTTTCCGTGTCGATCGTTGGCTGCGGGATCGATCTCGCCTGCATCCATCGAAGCAGCGTCTCCTCCAGCACCTTGGGGCTGATTGGTTTGGTGAGATGGTCGTTCATCCCGGCGTCCAGGCTTCGCTCGCGATCCCCGCTCATGGCGTGGGCGGTCATGGCAACAATGGGCAGGCTTTGGAAGCGACTGTCGGCGCGAATCGAGCTTGGTTGCCGTCATCCCATCCATGACGGGCATCTGAATGTCCATCAGCACCAGGTCGAAAGGTTCGGCATTGACCCGCTCCACGCCCTCGCGGCCATTGACTGCCGATCGTGACATGGATCCCCAGGTCGGTCAGCAATTCCTCAGCAAGAAAGCGATTGACCTCATTATCCTCAACCAGCAGGACGCGACCTCCCGCCAACTCCGAGCCAGGGATTGGCGGCGTATCACTGGCTGACCCGGGCCCGTCGCGTTCGGAGCTCGAGCCCAAACGCGCCGGCGATGGCATCCATCAGCTGTCTTCTCGCTGACTGGCTTGCTCAGGAAGCCGTCAAACGTCGACGTCCAGAGTGACCGGCCAAAACCTCTTCGCGTTCAAACGCCGAAACCATGAGAATTTCCGGTATCAGCGAGAAGGTGGGATTCGCCTTGATGCGGCGAGACGTCTCGACCCCATCGATGCCGGGCAGTCGCCAGTCCATCAATACGAGATCGATCGGTTCGCCGGTTTGCGAAGCGTGCGCAAGCGCCGATAGCGCCTCCTCGCCCGGAAGAGACTGCCCTGGCTTTGAAACCGTTCGCGTCCAGCATCGCCATCAGGACATGCCGGGTACTCTCACTGTCGTCCACAATCAGGACAAACTTCTTTGCTGCGGAGCGTTGAATGCTGGCGGGAGACGATAATGCCATGTCTCGTCGCGATACCGAACCTGGCAGTGAAGTGGAAAGCGCTTCCTTTGCCCAGCTCGCTTTCGACCGTGATCTCTCCCTTCATCAGCTCGCAGAGTTGCTTGCAGATGGCCAGCCCCAGCCCGGTGCCGCCGTATTTGCGCGTAAACGGAAGTATCTCCCTGGTGGAAGGATTGGAAGAGGCTGGCGACCTGCTCCGGGCCCATACCGATTCCGGTATCGGACACCGATATGTTCAGGCGCAGATCGGTGGCGGTGATTTCTTCCGCTGTCCACTCGGATCGTGATCTCGCCCAGGTCGGTGAACTTGATTGCATTGTTCACCAGGTTGATCAGAATCTGCCCCAGCCGCAACGGATCCCCAACCAGATACGCAGGCGCATTCGTCGGCGATACGGAGGAGACCAGGGCCACGCCTTTGTCCTGCGCCTTCTGCCCGACGACGTCAAGAAGACTGCGCAGAACGTCCTCGAGCGAGAAGGAGATAACCTCCAACTCCAGCTTGCCGGCTTCGATCTTTGAGAAATCCAGAATGTCGTTCATGATGCTCAGCAGCGAATCGCGCGGCATTGACCGATCTTGGTTAAGATAGTCGAGCTGCTTCGGGCTTGGGTCGGCTCGCCGGGCAAGGTAGGTCATGCCCAGGATGGCGTTCATGGGCGTGCGGATCTCATGGCTCATGTTGGCCAGGAAGTCCGACTTAGTCCGGTTGGACTCTTTGGCGATCTCCAGTGCCTGCCGCGATGTTTCGTTCGCCTGAACCAGTTCGGTCACATCCCAGTCGGTGCCCACCATCCGCAGCGCGTGACCCTTCTCGTCGCGCTTAACCTGGCCGGCAGCTGCGTATATGGTGCACGCTCTTGTCGTCCCAAACCACGCGGAACATCGTGTCAAACGGCTTGATGCCCTCGATGCAGTCTCGCAGGGCTTGCTCGACGGCTGCGCGATCGTCGGGATGAATCCGGCTTAACGGGGCATCCTGGCCAAGCAGCCGGTCATTCCCCGCTGTCATCCCGTAGTGCCGGTACATCCAGGAGTTCCAGGTCGTCAGGTTGGTCGAGAGATCCCAACTCCATATTCCAATGCCGCTGTATTCCGCTGCCAGCACGGCTCGTTCGTTGGCCTCCTGCAGCGCCGCCTGCTCGGCAACACTGTCGGTCACATCCTGCGTGGCGCCTACCATTCGGACAGGCTTGCCGTCTTCACACTCCACTGAGCCCGTCACTCGCACCCAGATCGGCGTCCGTCGGCTCGTGATCATCGGCAGATCCAGGGCGAAGCCACTGTGTTCAGCGATTGCCTTCTCGATGGCGCCGCTGATGACCGGACGAGTCTCGGGTGAGAAGAGGAGATTGATGCCGTCTTCGAGCGTCGGCCGAAGGTCGGTCGGCAAGCCGACCACACGTAGGGCTTCTTCCGACCAGATCAACTCGTCGGTGACCAGGTCGATTTCCCAACCGCCGACACGTGCGATCCGTCCCGTCCGATCCAGCGTTTCCTTGCTCTTGCGCAGGGCCTTCTCGTGCTTCTTGCGCTCGGTGATGTCGCGGACCAGGCCGACGAACCTGCGTTCGCCTCGGAAGGTAAAGTCGGTGACCGTCAATTCCATGGGAAACACGCGGCCGTTGCTTGTGAGGCCCTCCAAGTTCGCGCCCCACACCGATCGCCCTGGTCGGTGCCCCCGGTCGATAGGGGGCAAGATGGCCATCGTGTCGGCTCCGATCCGGCTCCGGGCATCAGCATCTTGACGTTGCGGCCGACCACCTCCTTGACTTCGTAACCGAAGATTCGAACCGCTGCCAGATTGACGGAAGCGATGGTTCCCCGCTATCGATGGTGATGATGCCGTCCAGGACGTTGTCCAGAATCGCCTGGAGCCTGCCCCTCGGCGTCCTTGAGATCGTTCCGGCTGCGCACTCTGTCGGTCACATTCGAAGCGAACTTGACCACCTTGGTGGGTACTCCGTTCGGCCCCAGGATCGGGTTGTAACTGGCTTCTATCCAGACTTGCATTGCCCTGCTTATCAATGCGAGCAGAATTGTCCGGCCTGGTAATGGCCCGCTCTCAATTCCTCCCAAAACTTCTCGTACTCGGCGCTTTGCTTGTATTCCGCGGTGACGAAGACGCTGTGGTGCTTACCTATCAATTCGAGCTCCTCGTCAGCCGAACGCACGCAGATAGTTGTCCGTTGGCCTTGATGATCGTTCCATCCATACGAAATTCGACCATCATCTGCGACCGATTGATCGCTTCGATCTGTTCCCGGTAATTGGCTGCTTCGTTTTCGGTCTCCCGCTGTGCGCTCGCAAGGGAGTCGAGGAGGTGCATAATGTTGCCCGCAAGCTCAGGTGTCGCCCTGGCGAACAGGACAGCGGTCGAAACCGATACTGCTGCGCACGCCACCTTGAATGCAGCCGCCAGTGGATAGACCGGCCACCAGATGGTAACGATCTCCATTCCGTGAGTAATGCCGCACGCCAGGATGAACGAACCGAATCCGATAAAGATCCAGAGATACGGATGAAGTACCGCGCGATGCCGCACCTTCGCGGCCAACCAGAAGAGGCAACCGAATAGTAAGGCGTAAGAAACGGCAATAAGGCCGTCCGCCACTGCGTTTGTCCACACCAGGCCTGGCTTGGCCAGATAACAGTAGCGGTGCGGCAGGTAGTTCGCCGAAAACAATGGCGACAGGGCAGCCGGCCGACCAGGGCGAAAATCCCAAGCACACCCACGACTCCGTATCCGATCTGTTTTCTCAATGCGTAACCGTCGGTCCGGAAAGACACTTGTTCTGTTTAGCGGCAGGGCAAAGGGGCGCAAATATTAGCCTCCTGAGGGATTGACAAATCGAAAACCACCGCCAATGAAGATTTATCTACGAAGCTTTTCGTTGACAACTACGAAGTACTTCGTATATGGTTTGTCCATGAAGATGAGCAAGGGTCATTTACCCAAGCCGACCGAGGGAGAGCTCGAACTCCTTCGTGTGTTATGGGTCAAAGGTTCGGCAACCGTTCGCGAGCTCCATGAAGCGGTAAGCCAGGAACGTCCCGCTCGGCTATACCACCGTATTGAAGTTGCTGCAGATCATGACCGAGAAGGGGCTGGTCCAGCGCGCGGAGCTTGGCAGGGCCCATGTCTACCGCACCACCGCAAGCCAGGAAGAGACGCAGAGCCAGCTCTTAAGAGATTTGAGCGTGCGGCTGTTTTCCGGCTCCGCCACACAGCTTGCCATGCATGCGTTGACCATGGAGCCGGCAAGCAGCGATGAGTTAAAGGAAATTCGCAAGCTAATCGACCGCAAGCAGGAGAAACGATGAACCATCATTTGGAATCTCTGGGCTGGACTTTGGTGAATTTCTGTTGGCAGGCGGCGGCGATCGCATTCGTCTACTGGCTTGCCGATGCTGCGCTCTCCAAAGCCCGCAGTCATACCCGCTATGTGCTGGCGCTGGCGACGCTGCTGCTGATGCTTTTGGGGGCTTTGGCAACATTCGCTTATGAGGAAGCTCGGGCCCAGTCCGAGTTGTCTTCACCGGGCGTCTCTTTGTCCCCTGCCAACGCGCCCATTGGATCGACTATCTCTGTCGATCTTGCGCCGTTAACACGACTGAACACAGCCGGCGTTACTGGGCGGCCGGTAATGCATCTGTCTCGATTTCTGCCATGGCTGGATGTCATTTGGTTGCTGGGTGTGGCATGTCTTTCCACCCGGACCATCGGCGGCTGGCGGCTCATTGAGCGGTTGCGTCGCAGCGCCCTGGGCGAGGCTCCTGAAGCTCTGCGCGCGAACTTCGCCCGCCTGTGCAAACGGCTTGGCCTTACACGGAATGTCAGTCTTTGCATTTCCCAACACGTTCAGAGTCCGCTCGCCGTCGGAATCGTACGGTCGTTGATCATATTGCCGGCATCCGCACTGATGGCTCTGAGCCCTGAGCAGTTGGAAGCGGTCCTCGTGCACGAGCTGGCGCACGTGCGGCGCAGAGACTATCTCTGGAACCTGGTCCAGACGACAGTGGAAACTCTGTTCTTCTTTCATCCGGCGGTGTGGTGGCTCGGCCGCAGGCTGCGCCAGCAACGCGAGCTTTGCTGCGACGACGTGGCCGTTCAGTCATGCGCCGATCCTTTGATATATGCCACCGCGTTGTTGCGTCTGGAAGAGCGCCGGAGACAGCCCCTGAGTCTGGCGATGGCACTGGATGGACACAGGCCGTCGGGTCTTCGCCTGCGAATTGCGCGCATCCTCGGTGAATCCGGCGGCGAGAATGGCCTGCGGGAACTCGCTCCCTTACCCGTTGCTGCGATCTTAACCGTGGTCCTGCTGGCCCTCCTGACCGTACCGCAGCTCTTCGCAGGATTGCGAAACACCATGGAGACTAAACCCGCCGCCGTGGCGAGCTCTACGCCATCACCCTCTTATTCCTGCCGCAGCCACGATGAAGCTTCCTGCCTCTGCGCCGGCGCCGGCCGCAAACACAAGATCGACTGCGCCATTGATTGCCTCAGCCGCCCTGTTCACAGCGCGCCTGCTGCGGGAAACGACGGTGCCCCCGAAAAGGTGCCGCCGATGGTCACGGTGCAGGTAAGGGCACTGGAGAAGGTGTGGGCTATGGCGCAGGGAGAATTACGGTGCGGAACAAAAATCGGGCGACGCCGCCCCACACAAAACGGACTACATCGATGGCATGCGCGCCGCCGGCTATGACGTGGATGTGGACAAGTACGTCGCCATGAAAGTGCAGGGCATTACTCCTGAATACGCTCAGGCGATGGCCAACGTCGGCTTCGGGAAACCCTCCGCCGACGAGCTGATTGCGATGAAAATCCAGGGCGTGACTCCGGAGTATGTATCCGGCTTGCGTGCCGCGGGTCTACAGCCGAGCAGCATCGGCGACCTGGTGTCTTATCGCATTTTCCATGTCACACCGGAATTTCTATCCGGATGAAGCTGCCGGCTTCGATTCAATCTCACCCAGAAAGTTGATTGAACTGCGGGTTCAGGGCGTGACACCCGAGTACGCCAGGACCGTGAAACAGCAGTATCCGAGCGCTACGCTGATGAATTGGTGCAGCTTCGCATTTTCCATATCGACGATGCATTTCTCGCCGCCGCCAAGCGTCATGGCTTTACGTCCCTCTCCATCCAGAAACTGGTGCAACTGCGCATCTCCGGCGTGCTGGGCGACGACGACACGGAGGCGAAATGACAAAGGCCGGCGCCGTTCTTCTTACAGTATTCCTTGGCAGCATCCACAGCTTTGCTCCTTCAAGCGGAGGAGCATCTTCGAACGCTTACCGGTTCGTGCAGCGTCGCGGCTACTGCGAACGAAGCTGAAGTCGATCTTCGCCTGGAGCGCGACGGTCAGCTCGAAGGAGCCGAGGACGCGCGCGGCGAAACCTTCGGGATCACCCAGTAGCCCGAGCAGGATGTGCTCGGTGCCGATGTAGCCGTGCTTGAACCCGATCGCCTCTTCATGAGCCAGGACCACGACCTGGCGGGCTCGCTCTGTGAACCGCTCGAACAGGGCCTAAGAATCCCACCGCCGGCGCGAGCGGGCAAGGAGCCCCCGCCCACCGCCGGTGCGAGCGGGGAGGGAGCCCTGCCTGCTGCCGGCGCGGGTGTGGCCGGCGCAGCCAGCGCGCTGCCGGGTTGGTCCGCGTCGGGCGGCCAGCCGGACGGCCGGAGCGCGCCGGCCGATCAGCCTCGGCTTCAGTCGCCGCTCTCGTACTTGAACGAGATGCCCAGGCGTACCCGGTAGTTGACGAGCGACCCGTTCTCGATCGTCACGTCCTGTCGGACCACCTCGGCGACCCGGAGGCCGCGTACCGTTTTGGCGGCCGTTTCCACCGCGTTGCGCGCCGCGGCCTCCCACGAGTCGCTGCTGACGCCGATCACTTCGGTGACGCGGTAGACGCTGTCTGCCATCTAAGGCTCCCCTCGTTTGGTGTGGACCTCAAACCTGCGGTACGGCGGTTAGGGGGCGAGCCTACAGCCGCGAGGTGTGCATAGCCACCCCTTGGGGTACTTACATCCGACCGGAGCGGTCGCGACACTTCCGCATACGGAAAGCGCTCTTCGGGACGACCGGCATCAGGCAGTCAAACCCACGCCTCGGCGTGGAGGAACGCCACGGCGTGAACTCTGACCGATCGCCCCGAGAGCGTCTACCCGTTGCCCACGACCGCTGGCGCGAGGGGTCCGGGTAGCTCGCTTGGGCCCGTTGCGGTTTGGGCCCGCTCCGATTCGGCCGGGACGCGCGCAGCAACTTCGGTCAGCGCGGCCGCGACCGCGTGCAGCGCGGGATGCTCCTCCGCCCCTCGGCGACACGCGATGAACAGGTGGCGACACGGGGGGTCGCCGGCGATCGGCCGGATCGTGACCCCGGGCGGCGGCTCGGCCTGGGCCAGTCTCGGTACACAGGCGACGCCGAGCCCGGCGCCGACGAGCGCCATCACCGCGGTCCAGTCCGCCGAGCGATGGGCGACCATCGGGGAGAAGCCGGCCGCCGCGCAGCCGACGCGGATCACGTCCTCGCACGACCACCCCCGCGCAGGCGCAACGAACGGCTCGGAGGCGAGCGCGGCGAGCGGGACGGCCGCTTCCCCCGCGAGCCGATGGTCTTGCGGGAGCGCGACGTCGAGCAGGTCGCGCATCAGCGGCGTCCGGGTGAAGCGCTCGTCGTCGTGGCGCGGGGCGCTGTCGGACTCCATCGAGATCGCCAGGTCGAGCTCGCCGCGAGCCAGCTCGGAGAAGACCTCAGGGCTCTCGAGGTCGTGCACCACCAGCTCGACCTTCGGCGCCTGATCGCGCAGCAACCCGACCGCGGGCACGATCAGGCCGCGTATCGCGGTCGAGAACGCCCCAATCCGGACCCGGCCGCGCTCCCCGTCGGCGAGCGCCGCGAGCGTCGCGTCCATCCGTTCGAGCTCGCTGAACAGCGCTTCAGCGTGTGCGAGCACCGCCTCGGCGGCCGGCGTCAGCCGGACTGTGCGGCCGTTCGGGAGGAGCAGCGGTTGCCCCACCTGCTGCTCGAGCGCCGCCAGCTGTTGCGACACCGCCGAGGGCGTGAGGTACAGCGCATCCGCCGCCGCGGCGATCGTGCCGCGGTTGGCGAGCTCTCGCAGGGCGCGGAGGCGGCGGAGTTCGATCATGAAGCTCAGCTTACGAGTCTCGTCAAGAAGGTCTAGTCGCACTTGGGAAAGCGCGACGGCACTCTCCTAGGGTGCCCACCCGTCACGTGATGCTCGCCGCCGCCATCGCGTTGGTTTGGGGCATCAACTTCGTCGTCATCGACGTCGGACTCGGGTCGTTTCCTCCGCTTCTGTTCGCTGCCCTTCGGTTCACGCTCGTCGCCTTCCCGGCGGTGCTCTTCGTGCGCCGGCCCGCGGTGCCGCTCCGGTGGGTGATCGGCGTCGGCACGTTCATGAGCGCCGGCCAGTTCGGGCTGCTGTTCGTCGCGATCCACCGTGGGTTGCCGCCGGGCCTCGCGGCGGTCGTGCTGCCGACCCAGACCGTGTTCACGATTGCGCTCGCCGTCGCTTTCCTCGGAGAGCGTCCAGGCCGCGCGCAACTCGCCGGTGCGACGGTCGCGGTCGGCGGCGTTGTCTTGATCGCTCTCGGACGCGCCCGCGGCGTGCCGATCGGTGCGCTGCTGCTGTGTGTAGGCGCCGCCGCATCGTGGGGCGTCGGGAACATCTGCAACCGCCGCGCCCAGGCCCCGAACGCCCTGGCGCTGCTGGTGTGGTCGAGCCTCGTCCCGCCTCTCCCGCTCCTCGCTCTGTCGCTGGCGTTCGAGGGCTCGCACGAGGTCGGCTCCGCGTTCGCGAACGTGGGCGCGGGCGGGCTGCTCGCGTTGCTGTACGTCGTAATCGTCTCGACCGGGTTCGGCTTCGGGGCGTGGACGTGGCTCCTGCGCCGTCATCCCGCCTCGCGGGTGGCGCCGTTCACGCTGCTGGTCCCGCCGGTCGGAATCGCGGCGGCGTGGATCGCGCTCGGCCAGTCGCCGAGCACCGGCGAGCTGGCCGGCGCCGCGATCATCGTCGCCGGTCTTGCGCTCGCTTCATTGGCTGTGCGCGTCCCGCGCCCGGCGGCGCGCGTCCTGGGCCCGGCGGCGCGCGGGCGCTCAGGCATCCCGCGAGCTGATGTGGTTCGATCAGTGGATGGCGACTGAGGAGCCGACCGCGACCGAGTGCCCGGTCGGGCCTCCCGTCGATTGGCGGCCGGCCGCTCGGCCGGCGCGGATCGCCCTGACGGGCACGCACGTCCTTCTGCGCCCGCTCGACGCCGACGGCGACGCCGAGCCGCTGTACGCCGAGTCGCATCCTCCGAAAGCCGATCCCGGCCTCTGGACCTACCTCCCGAACGGTCCGTACGGCGATCCCGAGGAGATGCGCGTCGCCCTCCGGGTCGCCGAGGCGTCCGACGATCCGCTGTTCTACGCGCTCGTGCCGCTGCCCGGAGAGCGGCCCGCCGGCGTAGCGTCCTACCTGCGGATCACCCCCGAGCACGGCGTCATCGAGATTGGCCACATCTGGTTCGGCGCGTCGCTGGCCAAGACCACGGCGGCGACCGAGGCGATCTACCTGCTCGCGGCCAGCGCATTCGACGACCTCGGGTGTCGCCGCCTCGAATGGAAGTGCGACGCGCTGAACCGGGCCTCACGCCGAGCTGCGGAGAGGTTCGGGTTTCGCTTCGAGGGGGTGTTCCGCCACCACATGGTGACCAAGGGGCGCAACCGCGATACCGCGTGGTACGCGATCACCGACGATGAGTGGCCGGCGGTCCGCGGCGGGTTCGGCGAATGGCTCAGCCCCGAGAACCGGGACCACGACGGCCGCCAGAAGCGCAGCCTCGGCGATCTGATCGCCGTCGCTCGGGTCTGAGCGATCGTGGGCTTCGTCGTCGTTCGTCACTCCGAGCGGCCCGAGCTGTGGGAAGGTCTCGACGGGCTGTCGAGCGAGGTCTGGCCCGAGTACAACCTGCACGGCGAGGTTCTCGGGGCGTACTGGCGCCGGCTGTATGAGGAGTTCGCGGAATTCCAGTTCGTGCTGTACGACGCCGAGGCCCAGGAGGTGATCGCGGAGGGCCACACGATCCCGTGCGATTGGGATGGGACGCCGACCGGCCTGGGGGAAGGAATCGACGCGATGATGGTCGCCGGATTCCAGGCGCGCGCGGCCGGCCGCCGGCCGACCGCGCTGTGCGCGCTCGCGGCAGAGATCCGGCCACGCTTCCAGGGCGGCGGCCTCGCCGACCGCATGCTCGACGCGATGTCCGACCTCGGCCGGGACGCCGGCCTCCGGTACCTGATCGCGCCGGTTCGCCCGAGTCTCAAGCACCGCTATCCGATCACGCCGATCGAGCGCTACGTGACTTGGACGCGAGAAGACGGCGAGCCGTTCGATCCCTGGATCCGCGTCCACGTTCGCCGTGGCGGTCGGGTCGTCAAGCCGATCCCGAACTCGATGCACATCGTCGGCACGATCGCCGAGTGGGAGCGGTGGACCGGGATGCGGTTCCCGGACGACGGCCGGTACACGTTCCCGGATGGTCTGGCCCCGGTCGAGATCGACCGAGCTCGGGACCTCGGCTCCTACTGGGAGCCGAACGTGTGGATCGTCCACTCGCTCGAGGATTGAAAGGCCGCGACGGGGCTCGACGACCTGCATATCACGCCAATCGAGCGCCTCCCAGCGGACCGTGACCCGTGGCGCATGCCCCACAGGCTTCACACGCCACGGTCAAGGCACGCGGCGCCGATTGCCGTGTGATGCAGGTCCGGTGGCTCGGTTAGGACGCCGGCAACGATCCCTCGGTGGCGTTCGTCGCCGCCACCGCCCGCCAACCGTCCGGGCCGCGCCTGGCGACGAACACCAGCACCGACGCCCCCGGAGGCAGCGTGTCCTCGGGCGCGTCCGGGAGCCGTTCTCGCAGGCAGTGCCCGTGGAGGACGACGACGTCCTCGGTCACCGGTAGCTCGTCCACCTGGTCGAAGCTGACGCGGCTCCCCCGAAGCGGACCCGACAGCGCCCAGGCGTGGCCCGCGACGATGGCGTCGCGTCCTCGCATGCGCATGCCGGCGATGTTCACGAACTCGGCGTCGCCCGTGAAGATCTCGCCAACGGCGTCGGCGTCCTTGGCATTCACCGCCGCCGCGAACGCATCCGCGATATCCCTCGGCTCCCGAAAAGGCGGCATCAGTGGGGCATGATCGCACCGCGCGCTACGGTGCGGGCATGCAGGGCGCGCCTCCGCTCGCCGTCCATGGCCTTTCCCGCCGCTACGGCGGATTCGAGGCGCTCCACGATCTCGAGCTCGAGGTACGTCCCGGCGAATGCGTCGCGATCGTGGGTCACAACGGCTCCGGCAAGACCACCGCGGTACGGACGATCGCCGGTCTGCTCGATCCGAGCGCCGGCCGCGTCGAGGTGGCCGGAGCGGCGGTACACACCGAGCCGTCCGGGATCGAGGCCCGAGCGGCGATGGCGGTCGTTCCCGACAGCCCGTCCCTATACCCGGACCTGACGGTCCACGAGCACCTCGAGCTGGTTGCGCTCGCCCATGGCGTGGCCGGTGACGACCTCGACGCGCGCATCGACGCGCTGCTCCTGAAGCTCGGCCTCGCGGACAAGCGCGACGCGCGGCCGGGTGAGCTCTCCCGCGGGATGCGGCAGAAGCTCCAGATCGGGTGCGCCCTGATTCGCCCGCATCGCCACCTGGTGCTGGATGAGCCGGTCGTGGGTCTCGATCCCGCCTCGCAACAGACGCTGCGGGAGCAGCTGCTCGAAGCCAAGGGTGCCGGCGTGGCCGTCATGCTGACCACGCACCAGCTCGAGTTCGCCCGCGGGGTTGCCGACCGCGCCGTCGTGCTCGCCGACGGCGAGGTAGTCGCCGACGGCCCGTACGACGAGGTCGTCGACGGCGGGATCCTCGACGGGCTCGAGTCCCCATGACCGGCCCAGCGGGGTCGGACGCGCGCGACCGCGCTCGGGCGGTACGCGGGTTCATGCGCGCTCGGCGCACGCGCTTCCGGCCGACCGCCTACCAGGTCTACGCCACGCTGGTCGTCGGCGGGATCGCCGGCGCGCTCGCCGGCAACGCCGTCTCCGAGGCGATCGGTGGCAGCCTGACCGCCCACAAGCTGCTCGTGTTCGGCCCTGTGGTGCTGTTCGGAGCGCTGCTGGCCACGCTCCGATTCGGCATGTGGCAGGGCCCGGTCGGGTTCTCGTCCGCCGACGTCAGCTTCCTATTGACCGCTCCGATCGCGATCGCCGCATTGGTGCGGCCGAAGCTCGATCAAGGTCTGTTGCTCGGCGCCGCCGTCGGCGCCGCGGTCGCGGGCGTCGCGATCCTGCTCGTGGCCGGAGGGCCCGGAAGCATCGGCCTCGTTCGGGCGTTGGGAGCGGTCGCCGGCGTGGCGGCGTTCGCGGTGCTGGGGGTCGCCGCGAGCTGGCTGGTCGAGTGCTCGCGAAGAGCCTCGGGGCTCGTGCGGCGCGCGAGCCCCGCGGTGCTCGTGACCGGTGCCGCACTGCTCGCTGTCAGCGCCGTCCCCGTCGGTCGCTCCGTCGAGGTGTGGTCGGGCCCGTGGGGCTGGGCGATCGCGCCGCTCGCGGGCAACTCGGGCTGGCCGTTCGCCCTCGCGCTGATCGTTGTCGCAGCCGCGGCGACGACGACTCTCGCGCGGCGCCGCGCGGGGGCGGCCGGCGTCGAGGTATTCCTGGCTCGCGCCGAGACCCGGTCGGGGCTAACCGCCTCCGCGTTCTCGCTCGACTATCGCGGCGCCGCCCTGACCTACCGCTCGGCGCTGCCCGCGCGATTTGGGCGGCGGGGGCGGGTTCCCCGCCCCCGGCAGCCGCGGCTCGTAGTCCTGTGGCGCGACGCGCTCGGCCTTCTGCGGGAGCCCTCGCGGCTTGCGTGGGCGACGCTGTTTGCCTCCGCGGCGACGGTAGAGGCGCTGACGCATCCGGGTCGCGTGATCTCCGCGGGGATCGCCGCCATCGCGCTGTACTTCGCCGCGAGCCTGCTGTGCGAGCCGCTGCGCCTCGACGTCGATGCTCCCGACACCGGCGCGCTGCTGTTGTCGTGGCCATTCGCCCGCCTGCTCCTCGCCCATTGCGCGCTCCCGGCGCTCGCACTGTTCGCGGTCGCGGGAACAGCGATCGTCGCCACCGTGGTGGCGGGTGCCGCGGGCGCCGGCGCGCTCGGCCTCATCCCGTCGGTGCTCGCTCCGATCGTCGTGGTTGCCGTCCTGTGCGCGGCGCTCTCCGCCCGCCGCGGCGGAGGGGTCGATGAGAACCTGCTCGGACGGATCCTCAGCCTCGACCCGAACAACCCCGCCGGAGCCGCCGTGCTGGTCCTGTGGCTCATTCCGTGGCTGCTCGCCACGACGATCATCATCGGCGGAGCGCTCCTGGTCGTCGGCTCCGCCGTCGCTCACCACCGCGCCGTCGTCCCCGCGGGGCTGATCGCGCTCGCACTGGCCGGCGCGTCGTGTGCGGTCCTGGCTGCTCTCGCGCGTGGATCGGAGCGTCCGGATCGCTAGAGGCCGCGGCTAGGCGACCGCGCCCGCCGACCAGCGAAAATCGGCGGGCAGGTTCGCTCCGGGGACGGTGCAGTCGGCGGCCGCGACCTCAACCGCGGCGGTCGCCGCCCTGACCAGCGCGTCAGGGTCGGCGGCCTCGTGCTGGTTCAGCGCATGCGCCGTCCACCATGTGAGGAAGCCGGCGACGAACGCATCCCCGGCCCCGATCGTGTCCACGACCTCGACGGGCGGTACGGGGATCGAGTGCCGGTGCGAGCCGGTGAGGACGGTGACCGGTGACGGACCGTCGGTGACGAGCACGGCGGCGGGCCCGAGCTCCAGGAGGCCGCGCGCAGCCGGCAGCCATCCCTCGTTCGGGCGCAGCAGCTGGAGGTCGTCCGTGCTGACCTTGACGATGTCGACCTGCCGGATGAAGGTGTCGATCAGCTCGCGATGCGAGGCCAAGTCCGTGATCGCGGCGGCTCGGGAATTCGGATCGAGCAAGATCGTCGGCCCCGGGGGGCGGTGATGAATCAGCGCGGCCAGGCTCGACGCCGTCGGATCGACCAGGAGCCCCAACCCGCCGAGCGCGAGGGCCTCGGAGCCGTCGAGGATCTCGGCAGGGACATCCGCTGGTGTGAGCTGCGTGGATGAGGTCCCGTCCAAGTAGAACTTGTACTCGGCCGCGCCGAGCGCGTCGACCCGTGCCACCGCGAGCGTGGTCGGCGCGGCCGTGGGCTGCGGGACCGCGATCCTCACGCCAGCGTCCTCGAGCGACGCGCGCAGCTCCTCGCCGAACCGATCGTCGGACAGCCTGCCGACGTACTGGCATTCGCCACCGAGACGGGCGATCGTGCGCGCGACGTTGAACGGGGCGCCCCCCGGCAACGGCGCGACCGACCCCGACGCGTCGATCACGAGATCGATCAGGGCCTCGCCCGCGACGGTGATCATCGCTCGCTCCTCGTCTGACCGCTGACCTCTTCCACGCGCTGGATGTTATGGCCGACCCGGAACGGGCTCTCGACGCTGCCTCACGGCCGATCGGGAGCGTCACTTGACGCGCTCGAGCCTCACTGGTACATTAGTCAAGTAATGAACCAGGCAACCCGACCGAGCCAACCGAGCCGACCGAGCCGACCGAGCGGACCGACTGCCGCACCACTCCGCGAACCTGGAGCGGGTCGTGCTTGATGATGCGACGCCGATCTTCTCCCAGATCGCCGAGCGCCTGGCCGACGAGATCGCCGACGGCGAGCTTCCCGAGGGCGACCGCGTGCCGTCAACCAACGAGCTCGCGGCCTACTACCGGATCAACCCCGCGACCGCGGCCAAAGGGGTCAACGTGCTGATCGACGACGGCCTGCTCGAGAAGCGCCGGGGAATCGGAATGTTCGTCGCGGCCGGCGCGCGCGAGCGTCTGCTCGACGATCGGCGCAAGCAGTTCACCGAGCGCTACGTCGGGCCGATGGTGGCCGAGGCCAACCGGCTCGGGTTCGACGTCGACACGCTCGTGGAGCTGGTTCGGGAGTCGAGCCTCGCCCACGGAGGCGTCGAGCTATGACGCCCGTGGTCTCACTGACCGGCGTGAGCCGCCGCTACCGCAACCAGCTCGCGCTCGACGACGTCACGCTCAGCATCGACGGCCCGTGCATCACGGGAATTCTGGGTCGGAACGGCGCGGGGAAGACCACGCTGCTGAAGATCATCGCCGCGCAGGAGTTCGCCTCCTCCGGCGACGTCCAGGTCTTCGGCGCGAGCCCGGTCGAGAACGAGTCGGTTCTGACGCGCATGGTGTTCGCGCGCGAGGACCAGGGGTTCCCCCAGCTCCGGGTTCACCACGCCCTCCGCGCCGCGTCGTGGTGCTTTCCCAACTGGAGCGCCGAGCTGGCCGACGCGCTCGTGTCCGACTTCGACCTTCCGCTCAACCGGTGGGTGAGCAAGCTGTCCCGAGGGATGCGGTCAGCGCTCAGCGCCGTGATCGCCCTGGCGGCGCGCGCCGAGGTCACGCTGTTCGACGAGCCCTACGCCGGTCTGGACGTGGTCGCCCGCCGCCTGTTCTATGACCGGCTGCTCGCGGACTACGCCGAGCACCCGCGCACGGTGCTGCTGTCCACCCATCTGATCGACGAGGCGTCGGGCCTGCTCGAGCGAGTCGTGATGCTCGACCGCGGGCGGGTCGTGCTCGACGCCCCGGCCGACGACATCCGGGGGGCATTCACCAGGGTGAGCGGCGTGGTGGACGCCGTCGAGGAGTTCGTCGCCGGCCGGTCGGTCCTCGAGCGCCGCCGCATCGCTTCGCAGGAGTCGGTCGTCGTCACAGGCGGCCTGCACGACGGAGACCGGCCGTGGGCGAACGAGCTCCACCTCGCGCTCGAGCCCCTCTCGCTACAGCAGGTGCTCATCCACGCCACGGCGAGCGCCGGAAACGAATCGAAGGAGAGCACCCCATGAACACGCCGGTCAAAGTCGCCCGCTACCACCTGGTCTTCCCGTTCATCCTCGTGATCGCGCCATGGGCCATCTTGGCGTTCACCTTCGTGGTCAACCTGATCCCCACCATCATTCGAGGCGGACCGAACCCGACGAAGGCGCTGGCCGCGATCTTCGCCATGATGGTTTTCGCTGGCGTGCTCAGCATGACGAGGTCGCTGCCCTTCGCGCTCGCGCTGGGGGCCAGCAGGCGTTCGTACTACCTCGGAACGGTCGCCCTCGTCGTGGCGCTCGCCGTCATCTACGGACTTGCGATCGCCGGTTTGCAGGCACTCGAGCGCGCCACTGGCGGCTGGGGCGTCTCCATGTACTACTTCGAACCTCACTACTTCCTCACCGGTGCGTGGTACCTCACCTGGCTGAGCTCGTTCGTAGGTCTTGTGTTGCTGTTCCTGTACGGGACGTGGTTCGGGCTGGCCTACCGGCGGTGGGACACGATCGGCCTGCTGGGATTCGTATTTGGTCAGATCATCCTGGCGCTCACCGCCATCTTCATCATCGGCGGCGACCATGCATGGCACCGCGTTGGTCATTTCTTCACCACCCTCACCGCCGCCGGGTTGACGGGTGTGCTTGCCGCGCTCGCTGCGGTGCTGTTCGCCGGCGGCTTGGCGCTCGTGCGCCGGGTGACGGTGTGAGCCATGGGTACCGCCAGCCCTACCCCACGCGATTCCGGCTGTCCGGCTGTTCAGACGAGTGACCGGCATTCGCTCTTGGAAACGATGTTGAACACAGCGTCGCCGGCAGCCCGCGCTGTCGAGCTAACCAAGACATACGGGATCGGCGATGTTGCCGTCCGCGCCCTCGACGCGGTCGACGTCGAGTTCGAGCGCGGCCGGTTCACCGCCGTCATGGGACCGTCGGGGTCGGGCAAGTCCACGCTGATGCACTGCATGGCGGGGCTCGACGCCCCGACATCGGGTCAAGCCTTCATCGGGGACGACGAGATCGGCCGCATGGACGACGGCGCGCTTACTCAGATGCGGCGGGATCGGATCGGGTTCGTGTTCCAGTCGTTCAACCTCGTCCCGACGCTCGCGGCCGGCGACAACATCACCCTTCCGGGCGATCTCGCCGGGACGCCGGTCGACCCGGCATGGTTCGAGTACCTCGTCGAGCGGCTCGGGATCGCGCAACGCCTGACGCATCGCCCCAGCGAGCTGTCCGGCGGGCAGCAGCAGCGCGTGGCGTGCGCGCGGGCGCTGATCGGTCGGCCGGAGCTCATCTTCGCCGACGAGCCGACCGGAAATCTCGATTCGAACGCCTCCGCCGAGGTGCTCGGGTTCTTGCGGCGCACGGTCACCGACGACGGGCAGTCGATCGCGATGGTCACACACGACGCCCACGCCGCCGCCTACGCAGATCGAGTCGTGTTCCTTGCCGACGGCAAGGTGGTGGGGGAGCTCCGCGAGCCGACCGCCGACGCCGTGCTCGAGCGGATGAAGGCGCTGGGCAGTTGACGTGCGCAAAGTCACCGTTAGCGGTCTGTTAGCCCGCAAGCTGCGTCTGGCGCTCACCGCGCTGGCGATCGTGCTCGGGGTGACGTTCGTCACCGGGACACTGATCCTCGGTGACACGCTGAACAGCACGTTCAACGACCTGATCGGCACCGCGTATCAGCACGTCAGCTTCGAGGTGCGCGGCAAGGCCGTCCTGAACGAGGGCAGCGCCGCCGCCATCAACGGGACCGTAGACCGCAAGCCGGTCCCGCAGGCGATCGCCGCGGCGGTCGGCCGCCTGCCGGGGGTTTCGTTCGTGCACGGCTCGGTGCAGGGGTACGCGCAGTTCCTGGACCGCACCGGCAACGCGATCGGAAGCGGTGGGACGTCGACGCTTGGCTTCTCGTTCGACCCCAACCGGCAACTGTCGCCATACCGCCTGGCGCAGGGAACAGCTCCCACCGGTCCCGACGACGTGGTGATGGACAAGTCGACCGCGACGAAGTACCACTACGCGGTCGGCGACCGGGTACTGATGAATCTGCCCGACCGGGCACAGACCCTCAGGATCACCGGAATCGTCACCTTCGGCAGCGACGACAACCTCGCCGGCGTGACCCTCGCCGGCTTCGACCTGCAAACCGCCCAAGGGATCTTCAATTCCCGCGGTTACTACGACACGATCAACGTACTGGCCGCTCCCGGGGCCGACAACGTCAGGCTCCAGCTGGCGGTCGCCCGGCTCCTGCCGCCCGGCATCGAAGTCGTCAGCGGCCAGGCCGTCGCCAGCGAGCTGTCGAACGCCGTCGACAACGCGCTGTCGTTCATCTCGACCGCCCTGCTGATCTTCGCCGCGATCTCGCTGTTCGTCGGCGGCTTCACGATCTTCAACACGTTCTCGATCACGGTCGGTCAGCGAACCCGCGAGCTCGCGCTCCTGCGCGTCATCGGCGCGAGCCGCCGTCAGCTGTTCGGGTCCGTGATCGGCGAGGCCGCCGTCACCGGCCTCGTCGCTTCGCTGATCGGACTGGGGCTCGGCGTCGTTGCCGCGCTGGCTCTGAAGGCCCTGCTCAAGGCGTTCGGCATCGTGCTGCCGGCGACGCCGCTGGTGTTCGAGGCGCGCACCGTGGTGGTGGCGATCGCGGTCGGCGTCGGCGTGACCGTGATCTCCGCCATCATCCCGGCTCGGCGTGCGGTGCGGATCGCACCCGTCGCCGCGCTCGTCGAGCACGACGAGGACTCGGGCGAGAGCGCGCGGTGGCGTGTGACCGGCGGCATTGCCGTCGCCGCGGCCGGCACGGTTTCGGTGGTGGCCGGGGTGGCCAAGCCGACGGTCGGGCTGGTCGGCATCGGCGCGGTGCTCGTGGTCATCGCGGTCGGCCTGCTCGTGCCCGCGGCCGCGCGCCCGCTATCGAGCGCGCTCGGGCGTCCGCTGGCTTCGCTGCTTGGAACCCCGGGGAAGCTTGGGCGCGAGAACTCGATGCGAAACCCACGCCGGACCGCTCAGACCGCCGCCGCGCTCATGATCGGGCTGGCGCTGGTGTCGACGATCGCCGTCCTCGGCGCGTCGCTCAGCACGTCGGCCAAGGACCAGGTGCAGAGCGCGGTCAACGCCGACTACATCATCACCGGGTCGGGTGGGTTCAGCAGGTCGGTCGCACCGGCCGTCTCGCGCCTGCCCGGGGTCGCGATCACCACGAGGATCTACCAGGGCCAGTTCGAGTTCAGGAACTCGGTCTCCAATCTCGTGGCGGCGACGCCGGCCAACCTCAACCGGACCGTGACCCTGCACCTCATCTCGGGTGCCGGCGCTGGCGCCATGGCCGCTGGTCGGCTGCTGATCGACACTGCGACCGCCACCGCGAACAACCTGCATCTCGGCTCGGTGGTGCCGGTCAAGTTTGCCCAGACGGGCGCGACCGCGATGACCATCGGCGGGATCTACAAGCCGAACCCCCTGGTCGGGAGTTTCGTCGTCGGCGACGGGTTCTTCCTTTCGCACTTCGACAACCCTCTGCCGACGGGCGTGCTCCTCAGCGCCACGCCTGGCGCCGGCAATCTCGGCCCGGCGCTGAACCGCGTGCTCACCCCGTACGCCAACGTCGGCTACAAGACCCGTGCCCAGTTCGAGCAGGCCCAGCAGAGCAAGATCAACCAGACGCTCGGGCTGGTGTACGTGCTGCTCGCCCTCGCCGTGCTCGTCGCGCTGATCGGGATCGTCAACACGCTGATGTTGTCGGTGTTCGAGCGCACGCGCGAGATCGGGCTGCTCCGAGCGGTCGGGATGAAGCGCCGCCAGGTCCGGGCGATGATCCGCGCCGAGTCGGTCGTCGTCGCGCTGCTCGGCGCGGTCGTCGGCATCGTGATCGGGGCCGGACTCGGCATCGCACTGGCATCGTCACTTCGGGAGCACGGCGTCACCAACATCGCTGTCCCGATCCCGAGCCTCGTCGCGTTCCTGATCTTGTCTGCCGTGCTCGGTCTGATCGCGGCGACCTGGCCGGCGCGCCGCGCGGCCAACCTCGACGTGCTATCGGCGATCGCGACCGAGTGACCTGTCCTCGATTCGGGTCAGCCGGTCATCCGAGCAGGATCCGGGTCGTGCTCCGCTTCATGGCCGGGGGACGATCAGCACCTTGGCGGAGGCGTCGGCGTCGAGCGCGGTCGTCATCGCCAGCGGGGCGTCCTCGATCGCGAAGCGATGCGAGACGATCTCGTGCAGATGGATCCGTCGGTGGTGTCGTGCGAGCAAGGCGAGCGTTCCCTCGTAGGAGCGGAGATCCTCGCCACCGACTCCGACCAACGTGAGGCTGCGTCCGCAGATGTGCGCCGGGTTGAACGCCTCGTCTCCCTTGTCGACGAAGGCGCCGACCTCGATGATCGTGCCGCCGTCGCGGACCATCGCGGTCGATTGCGCGAACGCGCCGGGAAAGCCCGTCGCGTTGACGACCACGTCCGCGCCTTCGCCACCGCAGCGCCCGCGCACCTCGCGCGCCGCTTCGTCGCCCGGCGCGAACGTGACGGCGCCGGCGACGCGCGCGGCCAGTTCGCGGCGCCGTCCCGAGGGATCGAGCACGAGCACCTGGCCGGCGCCCATCAGCGACGCCTTGACGGCATGCGCGAGTCCCAGCGCGCCGGCGCCGATGACCACGACGCTGTCGCCCGGGCGGAAGCCGGCCGGCCGGCGAAGCGCCGCCGCGCGCTCGAGGCTGTGGGTGACGGCGAAGATCTCGGTCAGCACGGCCACCTCGTCGGGGAGCTCGTCCGGAACCCGGAACACGGCGGTGCCGGGCTTGAGGTAGAGGTACTCCGACCAACCGCCGAACAGGTGCGGCGCAATCGCCGAGGTCAGCGAGTTCCCGTAGTTCTCGAGGTTGCGGCACAGGTAGTACGGGAACCCCCGCGCGCACATATGGCAGCGGCCACAGGCGCGGTTAGGCGCTGGTATCACCCGGTCGCCGATCGCGAGCGGCGTCCCATCGAACGCGGCGCCACCGCCCGGGCCGACCTCCGCCACCACGCCGATGTTCTCGTGTCCCTGGATGATCGGAAACGGCGTGCTGCGCTCGTACTCGGTGCCCGCGTACTGCTCGGTCTCGCCCCGGAAGGTGTGCTTGTCGGTGCCGCAGATTCCCGACGCCCGCATCCTCAGGAGCACCGCCCCCGGCTCGAGCACGGACGGATACGGATACTCGCGGACCTCGAGCCGGCGGGGCGCCACGAGCGTGGCCGCCAGGACTGTCGTCGATGAGGCGCTCATCGTTACGTGAAGCTATACCGCAGCGCGAGCACTCGCTTGCGGCTACGGTGGCTCCCTCCGACTGAATCGACCAGCTCCGGGTAAAAATTGCAGGTGAACGAGCTCACCGCATCGGTGATCAGGAAAGGAGGTCGGGGAACTATGCCTGAGCGTGAGTCGGCCGGCCACGGGGATGAGAGAGCCGGGGCGTTGGCCGAAATCGCGACGATCGGGATCGGGATGCTCGGCTACGGCTTCATGGGTCGGGCGCACTCGAGCGCCTTCCGCCAGATCCGACACATGACCTGGCCGCCGCCGCTCATCCCCGAGCTCGTCTCGATCGCTGGCCGGACCGAGGCGGCGGTGGCCGCCGCCGCCGAAGAGTTCGGGTTCGCCGAGCACGTCACCGACTGGCGTGTGCTGATCGCCGATCCGCGCCTGGGGCTGTTCGATAACACCGGTCCCAACAGCGTTCACGTCGGGCCGAGCATCGCGGCCGCGGAAGCCAGCAAGCACGTCGTGTGCGAGAAGCCGCTCGGCCGCACCGCGGAGGAGTCCTACGAGGCGTGGCAGCGGGTGAGCGCGGCCGGCGTCAAACACATGTGCGGGTTCAACTATCGGTTCGTGCCGGCCGTGCGTCTCGCCCGCGACCTGATCGCCGCCGGCGAACTCGGCGAGATCGTGCACTTCCGCGCCACGTATCTCCAGGACTGGCTCGTCGACCCCTCGATCGCCAACCTGTGGCGGCTCGACAAGTCGGTCGCCGGGTCGGGCGCCCTTGGCGACCTCGGCGCGCACGTGATCGACCTCGCGCATTACCTCGTCGGCGACATCGCGACCGTGTCCGGCGCGATGCGCACCTTTACGCCGGTGCGCGACGGCGCCGAGGTGGACGTCGACGACGCTTTCGCCGCGACCGTCGAGTTCGGCCAGGGCGCGCTCGGCACGATCGAGGCCTCACGGTCCTGTCCGGGGCGCAGGAACGCGCTCCGGTTCGAGATCAACGGCACGGCCGGCTCGCTCGCGTTCAACCTGGAGCGGCTGAACGAGCTCGAGTGGAGCGAGGGCACCCGCGGCTTCCGCACGATCCTCGTGACCGATCGCGACCACCCGTTCATGCAGAACTGGTGGCCGCCGGGACACGTCCTGGGATGGGAGCACACCTTCGTGCACGAGCTCCATCACTTCTTGGCGGCGATCCGCGACGACGCCGAGGTGGCCCCGCTCGGCGCGACGTTCGAGGACGGCTACCGCGCGGCGGAGGTGTCCGACGCGATCGTGCGGTCCGCGAACGACAGCGCTCGCGTCCCGGTTCAGTATCGCTAAGCGGCGGCTGTCAACTCGTGGCCGAGCTGGCGCGCGACCCAGTCCACGATCGTCGGTGCCACCGGGCCCTCGCCCATGTGACCGCCGTCGAACACCCGGGCCGCTTTGGGGTCGCCGTGGTCGAGGCTCAGATAGACGTCGTCGATCGAGTTCTGGACATCGTCGCGGCCGTTGACGAGGAGGATCGGCGCGGACGGCTGGTCGAGCAGTCCCTGGTCGAGCAGCGACAGCTTCGGGCACTGCGAGACGTAGTCCTCGAACGTCTCGCCGCCGAAGATCCGGGCGCGGGCGGCCATCAGGTCCATGAGGTAGGAGCAGGCGTTGCGGGACCGCTCCTGCCATTCCGGGGTGAACGTGATGTGCACGCCGCCGCCCCAGTTGACTGCGCAGCGGAGCCGGTCGCGGTGGGTGTAGGCGAGCTTCATCGCCCAATAGCCGCCGAACGAGCCGCCGACCACGGCGCACCTGGCGGCGTCGAGATCGTCGCGCCCGCAGAGCCAGTCGAAGATCGGCGTCCACTGTCGCTCGGCGTCGCCCCCAGCGAGCACCGGCGATTCGCCGACGCCCGGCATATCGACGAGGAGCACCGCGAACCCACTCGAGCGCAGCAGCGCTCCCAGGCGTCCGTGCATCTCCTCCTTCCAAGTATCGATCCCCGCCCACACCATGGCGACCGGCGGGCGGTCGCCGCCCGCTGCCGGCCGGGTGAGGTAGAAGCGGAGTTTCTTCGCGCTCTCGAACGGGATCTCGATCGCCTCGAGCGGAGGATCCTCGAGCGCCGTCGCCCTGAGGAAGAAGTCACGGGCGCGCGCGTACTGCTCCTCCTTCAGCGGGTGGTTGGGCACCGGGTAGCGACCCATGAACGCCGCGCGGTACGCCTGCAGCCACATGTCGTGCTGCGTTTCGCGGCCGTCTGCGGCTTCGGCCCGGGCGGCGAACTCGTCGGCGAGCCCGCCCCACGCGGAGGTCCACGGCTCCGGATCGAGTCCCGTCAGGCCGTCGATGGTGCGGCGCGCCGCGTCGGGGTCGAGGCCATCGAGCGGGTGGGCGCCGCGCTCGAGTCGCGCGAGAAGCCACGCCTTGCCGGCGTCCAGGGTCTGGTCTGCCTCAGGCATCAGACGAACAGGCCGGTCTTGTCCTGCGCGCTCCGCTCGTCCTCCGGCGGCGCCTCCACGAGCGGGAACGACTCGAACATCGAGGGCGGCATCGCCAGGTTCTTGTAGAAGACATTCGAGCCCTGCTGAGGCTCGAACCGGACCGGCTCCCAGTCGGGCTCGTAGTTGCGGTAGCCGCCGGCGTTGATCTCGACGCGCATCCCGCTCGGCTCGCGGACGTACAGGTAGTCCTGCTCGCCCATGCCGTGCCGGCCCGGGCCGAACTCGATCGCCACGTCCTGGTTGAGGAACACGTCGGCGGCGCGCAGCAGCTCCTCGCGCGAGTCGACGAAGTACGCGAAGTGGTTGATCCGGCCCGGCACCGGCGTCGGGTCCCACACGATCCCGAGGTCGTGCGAGCGCTCGCACACCGTGGTCATGCAGAACACGGGAAAGTCAGGCCGGTCGGGGATCACCGTGTACTCCATGAAGCGGTGCCCGAGGGTGTCGCGGTACCACTCGGCGTCGCCCTGTGGGTTGGCGGCGGTGATCGTCACGTGGTCGATGCAGCGGGCGGCGACACCGCGGGGGACATAGCGCTGCGGGCGGTTCGGGAACGGCGACTCCATGCCCGGCGGCGGCGAGTAGCGCTCGACCTCCCAGAAGACCTCGTGCAGGTGACCGCCCGGGGCGCGGTACCGGTAGGCGCGACCGTGGCCAGCCGAATCCTCGAACCAGCCCTCGCCGGCCCCGGCAGCTTCGAGTCGCGCGACGGCGGTCTCGAGCTCCACGGGTCCTGCGGCCCGCCACCCGACGTGCCCGAGCCCCGGCTGTGACTCCTCCGTCAGCTGGAGCGTGTGATGGAAGCGGTCGCCCCAGGCGCGCAGGTACACCGACTGGCCGGAGCGAGCCGTCTCCTCGAGGCCCACGATCTGCGTCCAGAACTCGAGCGACTCCTGCGGCTGCGGAGTGGTCAGTTCGACGTGGGCCAGCTGGGACAGAAGGGGCAGGGCCATCTCGCTTCTCCTCGGGTCGGGTTCAGGCGGGTGGTTCGCAGAGCAGGTACGCGGCGCACGCGCTACCGAGCTCGTCGACCAGGCGCTTCCAGCTGATGCGGCGATCGGACTCGAACACCGGGCCGTACATGACCTGGCGGGCCAGCGTCGAGTACGCGATGCGGAAGGCGACGTCGAGTGCCACCTGCGGGTCGGGGTGGGCGAATTCCTTGACGTACGGCTTGAGCGCGGCCTTGAAGCTCTTGCTCACAGCGATGCTGGCCTCGGAGCCGCGCGCGGAGATCACGTCGTCGACCGCCCCGAGATGCATGAACGCACGCAAGGCCTTGCGGTTGTCGTTCATGACTCGCGCGACGGCGGCGACCGCTGCGGCGACCGCGGCCGAGGCGGTGTCCGCGCCGGCCGCTGCGGCAACCGCGGCCGAGGCGGTGTCCGCGCCGGCGACGGGATCGCGGGCGTCGGCGCCGCCCTCCGACATCGCCTCCATCAGCCGCGCGTGCACCGCGCGCAGCAGCGTCTCCTTGTTGCCGAACCGCTCGTAGATGGCGCCGACCGAGACGCCCGAGCGGGCTGCCACCTCCTGCACAGTCAGCCCCTCGAAGCCGTTCTCCTCGAGCAGCGCGTGCGCGGCATCGAGCACCCGCTCGTAGGACTCGCGGCTGCGGCGCTGCTTCGGCGGGCGGACAGTCGTCATCCGGCCACCGAACGGGGCGCGCGCCGACCGCTCCGTGCCGCGGGCAACGCAAGCGGCTCCACCCCCGCAACCACGGTGTTAGTCAGCGTGCCGATCCCCTCGGCGTGGAGCGACACGACG
Organism: uncultured Solirubrobacterales bacterium; assembly: GCA_963709205.1. Lineage (GTDB taxonomy): Bacteria > Actinomycetota > Thermoleophilia > Solirubrobacterales > Solirubrobacteraceae > Palsa-465. Next base: position 460,256 of record CAVPVP010000004.1, on the reverse strand, counting down.
TCGCCCGGCCCGAGCGGCGGCAGACCGTCGCGTCCACGCCGACCCCACAGCTCCAGCAGGCAGCCGTTCCCGCACGTCCCCGAGCCGAGGACATCGCCCGGCCGGACCCAGGTTCCCCGTGACGCGTAGGACACGAGCTCGGGGAAGCTCCACGCCATGTTGGCGAGTGTGTCGGTCCCGAGCGCGGTCCCGTTGAGCTCGGCGTGCAGCTCGAGGTCGAGGCGATCGCCATCGCGGTAGGGCTCGAGCTCGTCCGGAGTCACGATCCACGGTCCGAGTGTGTTCGCGAAGTCCTTGCCCTTGCACATCCCGAGGCCCAGACGCATCTCCGCCATCTGCAGGTCGCGCGCGGACCAGTCGTTGAAAATCGTGTAGCCGGCGATGCACTCGCCGGCGTCGGCGGGCGCGAGGTCGTGTCCTGGCTCGCCGATCACGGCTGCGACCTCGAGCTCGAAGTCGAGCCGCCGGCACCCGGGCGGGATCGGGATCTCATCCCCCGGACCGGTGACGGCATGCGGATTGGTGAAGTAGCAGAACGGCGACTCGTACCAGACCGGCGGGACCGTCGCCTCGGGATTCGCGTCCTTGATCACGCCCTCGATGTGCTGCTCGAACACCGAGAAGTCGCGCATCGTGGGTGGCTGCACCGGTGCCAGCAGACGCGCCTCGCTCAGCGCCACCTCGGCATCCACGCGCGCGGCGAGGCCCTCGCGCTCTTGCGCATCCGCCGCCAGCAGATCGAGGACGTCGACCTCTGGCACCAGTACCGTGACGGCGTCGCCGCTCACGATCGCCGCCCGCGGCTGCCCATGGTGGAGGACTCGTGCGATCTTCATCGTTCACCTCTCAAATCGGCGCCGAGGCGGTCATGATGACCGCGTTGCGCGTTGCGTCCGGATCGATCGGGAGCGAGTGGTCCTGCTCCCACTGGCCGACCTTCTCGGACCCTTCGACGATCGCGCGGCATCGTTCGTAGCGGCGGGAGGTGAACGCCTCGAGCGCCTCGGTGACCGGGACGTCCTTTGCCAGTTCTTCGGCCAGCACGATCCCGTCCTCAATCGCCTGTGCCGCCCCCTGACCGCAGTGTGGGGTCGCGCCGTGGGCCGCGTCGCCCACCAGCACGATCCGGCCGCGATGCCACGGCGCCGGCACGATGATGTTCTCGATCGGGCGCACGACGATCGCCTCATCGTCGACGATGTGCTCGCGGACGTCCGCGACGCGTCCGGAGAACGGAGCCAGGCGCTGCCGGCACACGGCCGCTGCCCCGTCCCGCTCGATCGCCCCCCTCCAATCAGCGATCGGCGTCTCGATCGTCAGGATGTACATGAGGTCCTGGCCGAGCGGCACGAAGCCGGCGCTCCCGTCCGGACCGAGCCACATCCAGATCTCCTCGAGGCCCTCGTGTCGCGGAAGGTTGTAACGCCAGCACACCTGTCCGGTGAACCGGGGCTTCAATTCCGAGCCGAACACGTGATCGCGGACCTTCGAGTAGAGGCCGTCCGCTCCGGTGACGAGGTCGTACTTCCGGCGCTCGCCGTCGGTGAATGCCACCTCCACGTGGTCGTCCGAAGGTTCGATCTCGGTGAAGGTCACGCCCGTGCGGACGTCTGCTCCCGACGCCAGCGTCCGGGACGTGAGGATCTCGTGCAGCTTCGGGCGGGTCAGGCCGTTGCCGGGCGGCAGCCCGTCGACCAGCGGCGGCCAATCGTGCGCGGCGATGGGGGTCTGGGCGTCGGCGAGCCACGTGCGGTCACCCCGGATCGGAGCGCCGGCCTCGACACAGGCGTCGGCGAGGCCGAGCGAGTCGAGTGCGCGCAAAGCGTTCCCCGGCTGGATGATCCCGACGCCGTACACGCCCCACCCTGGATCGCGTTCGACGACGTCGACCTCGAAGCCCTGGCGGCGGAGCGCCAGCGTGGTGGAGAGTCCGCCGATGCCGCCACCGACGACAAGAACCTTCATCCTTTAGACCTCACCTCGACAAAAATCTCCGATTCCGAATACTGATTCGGATAAGGTACCGAGCCAGGCTGATGCCGTCAACGAGTTCCGCACGCAGATGAGTGGTCGCGTCCAGGACCGCGTGATCGTCGTCACCGGCGCCGCCGGCGGCCAGGGCGCCGCCGAGACGATCTCCCTCCGCCACGAGGGAGCGATCGTCATCGCCACCGACGTCCAGGCCTTCGCCGGCGAGGAGCCGGACCGCATCCACCGCCGCCACCTCGACGCAACCTCGCCCGAGGAGTGGCGGACGCTCGCCGCGTGGGCCAAGGATCGCTTCGGCCGGGTCGACGGCCTGAACAACAACGCCGGCATACCGAGCCGCGCCCGGCTCGGCGAGGTCGTCCTCGCGGAGTGGAACCGCGCGCTCGCGATCAACCTCACCGGGCCGATGCTCGGCATCCAGGCGCTGGCGCCCCTAATGGGCGCGGGCGCGTCGATCGTCAACGTGGGCTCGGTCGCCGGGCTTACCGGCCACTACACCGCCGCGTACACCGCCAGCAAGTGGGGACTGCGCGGTCTGACCCGGGTGGCCGCGATGGAGCTCGGACCCCGCGGGATTCGCGTGAACGCCGTGCATCCCGGCTACATCGAGACGCCGATGACCGCGACCGCGCCACCGGCGTTCAAGGGCGCGAACGAGGCGCTGACGCCGCTCGGGCGCGTCGGATCGGCCGAGGAGGTGGCCGCGCTGATGGTGTTCCTCTGCTCAGACGAATGCCCGTTCCTCACCGGCGCCGACATCCCGGTCGACGGCGGTCTGTCGAGTGGTGGCACGGCCAAGGCGTTGTCGGACGCCCTGGGTCCATGAACGGGAAGCCGCGTGTTCGACGCATCGTCACCGGCCACAACCACGCCGGCGAGGCCGTGATCGAGGCCGACGAGCAGGTGGCGGGGACCGGCCTCGTGGAGGACGCGGGTCGCACCAGCGCGACGTTCTTCCAGCTCTGGGCCACGCACGAGATGCCGGTCGATCTGAGCGACGGGGCAGCGAACCGTCAGCGCACGGGCAGCGCGACCACGATCATTGGGTCAGGATCCGGCTCGGTGCTGCGCATCGGCGTCCTGGAGCCCGGAACGCGATCGCCCATGCACCGCACCGAGAGCCTCGACTACGGGATCTGCCTCGAGGGCGAATGCGACATGGAGCTGGACGGAGGAGAGACCGTCACCGTCCGGGCGGGCGATGTCGTCATCCAGCGTGGGACCAATCACCTCTGGCACAACCGGGGAACCGCGCCGTGCCGGTTCGCGTGGATTCTGCTCGACGCCCGAGCAGCTGAGGTCGGCGGCCACACGCTCGGAACCAGCTGGCGCCACGACGCTTGAGGACCCGCAAACTCAGCCGGACCGCGAACGAGCCCGGCCGTAAACCCGTACTGACGTGCCGCCGAATGTGCGCGCGTCGATCAGCTCGAGCCGCAGCGGTGTGCTTAGGTCCTTGAACAGCGGGAGGCCGCTTCCGATCGCGACCGGATGGATCATGAGCCGGTACTCGTCGACCAGGTCGTGGCGTGCGAGCGACTGGGCGAAGGACGCGCCGCCGTGCGCGATGAGGTCCTTGCCGGGCTCTCGTTTAATCTCGCGATCTCATCGCCGATCTCGCCGCGAGCAATGTGCGAATCGGGCCAGTCGGCCCGGTCCAGGGTCTTCGAGAAGACGACCTTGGGGATGTCGTTCATCAGCGCGGCGTACGGATGCGTGGACGTGGGCCAGTGACCGGCCATCGCCTCGTACGTGACGCGGCCCATGAGATGGGCGTCCGCATCCCTGAGCCACGCGAGCTTCACCTCGGTCAGCTCGGGCGGCTCCGGGGGAAGGCCCCATTCCCCTTCCATCACCGGCATCGACCCGTTTGCTCGCGGGATCGCCGCGATCGCGTCGAGGGAAACGCCCATCTGGAGAACTACTCTTCTCAAGCCTTGTTCGTCCGGCATTACCTGCTCTCTTTCCCGAGTTCGAAGATCCGATCCCCGCGGGTGAACACGGGGGCACTGAGCGGGCCCGTATTTGTTCAAGTGGTTATTTAACCGTATCATTAAACACGCGTTGCCCGCAGACCAACTCAACCTGACCTTTGCCGCGCTCGCGGATCCAACTCGACGCGCGATCCTGGCGCGGTTGGCTAACGGAGAAGCCACGGTCAACGAGCTCGCCGAGCCGTTCTCGGTCAGCCTGCCGGCGATCTCGCGGCACCTGAAGGTGCTCGAACGGGCGGGTTTGATCTCGCGGCGCCGTGACGCCCAGTCACGCCCCACCAAACTGCGAATCGATGCTCTCGAGGAGGCCGAGGCATGGATGGACACCTGCCGGGTGACCTGGGAGAGTCGCATGGACCGCCTCGGTGCCCATCTGGAGGAGATTCAGAAGCGGGACCGCAAACGATGACCGGCGACTCGAGTCGTGGACCGGGCTCCGCCCCGGAGGTCCGGGTCGCCCGCTTGTTCAGAGTCCCGCGCGAGGTCGTGTTCAACGCCTGGATCGATCCGGATCAGGTCGCGGCGTGGTGGGCACCCGAGGGGTGCGAGGTGCCGCGCGAGACGGTTGACATCGATCCGCGCGCCGGCGGACGCATCTATTTCTCGATCGTCGACCCGGGTCGCGTGGCCTCAGTCCCGGTGCGCTTCGAAATCGTCGAGATCGCCGTTCCGGAGCTGCTCGTGTTCGCGTCCGAGGCCATGCCCGAGGTCGGCCTCCTGGCGATGGTCACGCGCGTGGAGTTCGAGGATGCAGGGGACGGCACGCGTGTGACCGTCACCCAGGGCCCGCACACCGACGAGATGCAAACCGAGGCACAAACGGGGTGGCTCGGATCGTTCGACAAGCTCGAGCGGCTCCTGGGCTCGTGAGCGGCACATATGACTGACGATTGGCCGAGCGCGCTGGCCCTGTCATGGAGCGGCGGGAAAGACTCGGCGCTCGCGCTGTGGCTGCTCGGTCGTGAGCACGGCATCGTTCCTCGGGCGTTGCTCACGACCGTGACGGACGTCTACGACCGGGTGTCGATGCACGGCGTCCGCCGGTCCCTACTCGCGCGTCAGGCGAGCGCGATCGGCGTGCCGCTCGTCGAGATCGAGATTCCGGTCGGGTGCACGAACGATGTCTATGAACAGCGCATGACGGAGGCGCTCGCGTCCGAGCCGCTGCGAAGCGTCGAAGCGGTGGCGTTCGGCGATCTGTTCCTCGAGGACGTCCGCAGCTACCGCGAGGACCGGCTGGCCACCGCGGGCAAGACCGGATGCTTTCCGCTCTGGCACCGGGACACCACAGGGCTCGCGCGCGAGTTCATCGCCGCCGGGTTCGAAGCCGTCATCGTCTGCCTCGATCCCGCCAAGCTCGATCGGTCGTTCGCGGGGCGAAGGTTCGACGATCAGCTCCTCGCCGACCTTCCGCCCAGCGTCGACCCGTGTGGCGAGAACGGCGAGTTCCACACGTTCGTCTACGCCGGGCCGATCCTGTCAGCCTCGATTGCCGTCCAGGTGGGCGAGACGGTCGAGCGCGATGGCTTCGTGTTCACCGACCTGACGGCCGCCGACGCTCGCATCAGCTAGAGCAGCTCGGTGATCATCGAGGCCGCCCGGGCTGCGCCGCCGGGCGCCACCGGGAGGGACTGAACCTCGCACTGCGCCGGCTCGGCGATCGCCGCCGCGATCTCCTCGTCGGACGCGCGCCCTGGCCGCCGCGATCGGTTCGGCTGCCGGTCAGGGTCCGGTCCCGATCGAAGACAGCGCGAACCAGACACTCCCAAGCGCGGTGACCCCCTGGCCATAGGCCTGACCGGCTTCTGGCGGATAACGAACCCGTATAGCGGGTGGCCGTTGCGGGTCACAGGCTCAGTGGCATCTGACCGGGCGATCGTATGGAGCCGGGATGCGTTCAGTTGAGCGCGGTGGTGTTTCAGTCGTAAGCACACGTTTTCATCGACGGCTCATTCCGACGTGCCATTTTGATCACTACCCCGACTCACTGATCGCTCGGGGTGGGCCGGTGAAAGACCGAGCGTATTCGCCGGTGCCTCAAAGATCACAACACAGGAGGAACGCACATGACTCGACACAGAGTCGTCACCTTTCTAGGTAGTGGAGCGGCGGCACCGCTTGTCGCAGTGGCCCTCGCCGCGTGTGGAGGCGGCGGTGCTACGGCAGCAACACCGCCCTCAAGCTCGACTGCCGCGTCGTCGCCGGCTACGACGACAACCAGCCCGGCCAGTACGCCGGCACCGCCTACCCAGACCACGCCGAAGGCAACGCCCCCGTCCAATGGCATCCCCCAAAACAATGGCGGGGACGGCGACTCGGACAACAACGGCGGCCCGAGCGACGGCGACGGAGACATCTAGGACCATGGCACCCAACTGCCATCGGGCTACGGGTGCTGGCGCACGACCACCGAGGCTTCTAGACAAGAGGCTGCTCGCCATGCGAGTGGCGGATTGGTGCGCGAGAGCTACCTGGAGCTAACCACCATGCGTGTACTCGCCTCCACCACGACCCGCAGCGTTGAGAACTCATCCGACCGCGAGGCGTCGACTCAGCGGGCGCCGGCCTTGGCTGCTAGACCCGGGACCCGACTGTCGAGCGGCAACGCTGCGAGCGGAGCATCCGCCTCCGCGGCTCGCGGGGCGGCGGCGCGAGACGATCGGGCACACGAGCTCGTGCTGGTCGACCCGCGCCGCGCCGATCGCGGATCGGGGTCGGAGGCCATCCGCGTCCTAATCGCGTGCGGCGACAGGCTCGTGCGCGCAGGCCTCAATGCCCTGCTGAACCTCGAGGCCGACATGGTCGTAGTCGGAGCTGCCGCCGACGGGCAGCAGGCCGTCGACCTGGCGCGACAGCTCCGCCCCGAAGTCCTACTGATCGACATCGGGTCGGGCGCGGTCGACGGGGTGGAGGTCGCGCGGCGGCTGACCGCGGACGCCAACACGTCGGGAATCCATGTCCTGATGCTCAGCGGATCCGGGCACGACGATGAGGTCTTCGCGTCGCTGCGGGCCGGGGCGAGCGGATTCCTGTTACACGACACAGAACCAGCCGAGCTCGTCGACGGCGTGCGGGCCGTCGCCGAAGGCGAGCCCGTTCTCTCAGCCCGAGTGGCGCGCCAGGTGATCGCCGACTCCGTCGGCAATTACGTAAGGGCGGTGCTCTACAACGGCCTCGGCCGCTACGACGATGCGCTGGCCGCCGCCAGGGAGGCCACCGAGTACCCGGAGGATTTGGCGTTCTTCAATTGGGGGTTGGTCGAGCTGATCGAGGCGGCCGCCCGCAGCGGGAAGCCCGAGCTCGCCGCAGACGCCCTCGCCCGGCTTTCGCAGACAACCGCGGCCAGTGGCACCGACTGGGCGCTTGGCGTGGAGGCCCGCTCGCGGGCGTTGCTGACCGGACGGGAAGCGGCCGAGACGTTCTATCGCCAGGCGATCCAGGCGCTCGAGCGGACCCGCGTCCGCGTGGAGCTGGCGCGTGCCCACCTCCTGTACGGCGAGTGGCTGCGCCGCGAGCGCCGCCGGCTCGACGCCCGCGAGCAGCTACGCCAAGCCCACGAGCTGTTCACGGAGTTCGGGATGGAAGCGTTCGCCGAACACGCCCGGGTCGAGCTCGAGGCGACCGGCGAGCACGCGCGCAAACGATCGGTCGAGACTCTTGACGACCTGACTCCCCAGGAAGCACAGATCTCCCGCCGCGCGGCGGACGGTGCCACGAATCAAGAGATCGCCGCCCGGCTGTTCATCAGCCCCAGCACCGTCGACTACCACCTACGCAAGGCGTTCCGCAAGCTCGGAGTGAAGTCCCGCCACCAACTCAAACAGCACCTGCTCCAGCCAGGAGCACACGCCGAGCCTGTGGCTCGGGGGAACTGACGGTCGAACACGGGCCCGTCCGGGTTTCCCCGTCCCATGGGCCATACCGCACATAGCGAGTCGACCGTCCGCGAGCTACGGCTCCTCTCACTCGCCCGCGAACATCGTTTGACGTAGCCAAGCGCGGACGCAATCACGTGAATTAGGCGATGACCGCTCACCTCGGTCCGTGTCAGCTCATGCCCACATTGCCCAACCAGCCGCCCGTCTAAATCACGATGAGGTGCGACGTGACGCTCGATCTACCCAACCGAGACGTGAGTGTCGAGATCTACGACAACTTCAACAAGCCCGGTTACTCGCTGTCCGACTATGCCGTGCGGTGGGTCACACCGTACGGCTTGGGGGAGATGGCGGTGAGCGACACGCGCAACTTCATCGGCGGATGCCTGAACGTGGCCGCGGTGCCGTTCCAGACGGCGTCCGACGTCGGCGTCAACGACCACTTGAAGTACATGGCGGTCTCCTCGCGCACGTTTCCCGTGCCCGAGGACGGCACGCTCGTGCTCTCGTCTGACATCAAGGCCTCGACTCCCGGCACCGTCCCCGACCTGATCCAGCTCGGTTTCCACGGCTCGACCCGATCCTGGGCCGATCCGGCTCACCCACCGAGACCGCCGGACTACAGAGCACGCCTGTTGCAAGGACAACAGGCGGCGGTCGTGATGAACGCGATCGACTTCTGCACGGGCCAGCTGTTCGATTGGTTCATCGCGTCAGACACGGCGTTCGCGCTAATCGAGCGGCTTCCAACCGTGGTGACCGGGAACGTCGGGAATCCGGATTGCCCCGACGCGACGGAGGTCGGCACCGACAAGATGTACACGCAGATCATCCGGGAGGTCCCGGTGAGTCCGGATGCGTGGCATCACATCGACATCGCGCTGACCCGCCGCCACGGCGACCTATGGGTCGACTACTTCCTTGACCGTCAACACGTCGCGCACGTCGCGAACGTGGGAATCCCGCTCGACAGGCAGGAAGCGTCGTTCACCGGCATCTATCGCTCCTTGGGTCCCGGAGAACGGCTTGCCGACCGGCTCGACTCGGTGCGGTTTGGCCATGGACTGTTCTCGCTCTTGGACGCGTTTCCGTTTCAACACGCGGGAGCTCCGGATCTGAGCGTCTCGATCCCGGCGCAGGGGCCGCCGGACCCCGATCACGCCGGCCGGGCGCGTCTGTTCGGCCAGGGCGCACGCGGATCGTTTGACAACTTCACGACACCGACGATCTCGGGGGGCGCGGGAGCCGGGAGTCCGTCCGAGCTCGTCGCCTTGCTAACCGATACCCAGTAAGGCGCTCGTTCTGGTCGAGGATCGCCTGGGGGCGCCGGCGTCGATCCGGCGGTCGTTGTCGAGAGCGTCCATATCCGCCTCGTCGAGCACTCGAGCTCGACTGCTGCGATGTTCTCCTGGAGGTGCGCGACTGAGCTAGTGGGGGGATGACGCGACCCATCTGAGACATATGTCGCGAGAGATCACATGCGCAGCTCGAGGCTGCGGGAACCGGCGTTCGCTGTTAGACGCGGATCGCTAGAGGCGCCAATACCGCTCGAACTGTGCGGCGGCGCGGCTCGTCAGGATCGGATCGGGCGCGACCGACTCGGCCTCGCCGACACCGCTCAGCGCTCTGAGCGTCGCCACCACGCAGTCCGCCAACGCGCCGGGATCGTAGCCCCCCTCGAGTACCGCGCCGACCGGTGCTCCGAGACCCTCGGCGAGGTCCCGGACGTGGCAAGCCATTTGCGCGAAGTCGGCGGTCTCGAGCATGCAGCCCCCGATCGGATCGTCGCGATGTGCGTCAAAGCCCGCAGAGATGAGTACGAGTTGCGGTCTGAAATCCAGCGCCGCCGGCAAGATGACCCATTCGAGCAGCGACAGCCAGGGCTCGCCCTCGGACCCGGCGTAAACCGGCAGATTGATCGTGTACCCCTCGCCTGGTCCGGAGCCCGTGTCCGTGAGCAGACCGGTGCCTGGATAGACGCCGGTCTGATGGATGCTGGCGAATAGCACGTCTGAGCGGCGGCGAAAGATCTCTGCCGTTCCGTTGCCGTGATGGACGTCCCAATCGAGTACAAACACGCGCTCCAACCCGCGCTCAGCGATCGCCGACTCTGCGGCGATGGCGACGTTGTTGAACAGGCAGAACCCCATCGCCCGGGCGCTCTCGGCGTGGTGTCCGGCCGGTCGTAGGCCGCTGAAGCCGAGCGTTTCCTCCCCGCCCAGCAGCCGCTCGACCATGAGGCAGGCGCCTCCCGCAGCGTGCAGGGCAGCGCGAAAGGACGCCGCACCGACGAACGTGTCTTCATCGATCAGCCCCCCGCCGGCCGCCTCGAGCTCGCGGATTACCTCGACGTGCGCCTTGCTGTGGACCCGCTCGAGCGCGACGTCGGTCACGACCGGCGCGTCGAGGACGTCAAACCCCAGCCAGTCGAGAGAAGCCATCTCTTGTTCGATCGCAACAATCCGCTCCGGACTGTCGGGATGCTCAGCCAGCTGCTCGGTGGGATCGTGCTCGAGAGAAGAGAGGTGACGAACATAGACGCCCATCGACCCGATCGCGTCAGAACACCAGGATGCGGGTCGTCATCGTGACCTCGCCGCTGCCTGAGCGCCGAAGCGTGCGTGTGCCGCACGCCAACTGTAAGTGGGAAACTCGACCTCGATCACGTCGCGGCCGTTCTGCGTCACGGCTGCAAAACCGTCGCGGAAGACCGCGAGCATGTCGCGATTCTCAGGTAGCACCTCGGCGAAGAAGCGGGAGATCTGACGACCCTCGCCGGATTGGGCTAACCGGATCATCAACAGCGTGGCCAGTCCCAGGTGATGTAGATCATCAGCGACGACTACCGCGACCTCCGCTCGCTCAGAGTTTGGAACACGCACGTACGCCGCGTGGCCGACGGTCCCACGCCCCGGCACGGTCGCCAGAACACCGTGGTGGTCCGGGTCATCGCCGGCCGCTCCCAGATGAGCCTGGGCGCGTAGGTTTGTTGCCACGCCGAAGAAGCGAAGGCGCCTTGAATCGATCGAGAGACCAGTCAAGAACTCCCAGAGCGCGTCCTCATCATCTGGCGTCACGGTCCTGACCGAGACCGTAAGGCTGTCGCGCAGACGCAGCTCCTCGGCCGGTGATGCCGACGCGCTCATCTGCTCATAGCGCTAGACGCGAACCGCGGGAGCCGCCGTCACGATCCGCCGGCCCGAGATGACGTTCGCACGGATGCGGATCCAGTGGCCCTTGGTGCCCGGCGCCCATGGTTCGAGTCCGAGAGCCGCGACTCGCCGCAGCTCAGCGGTGGCGGTGATCTCCTCGCAGATGCCAGTGATGATCACGCTCCACCCGACCTCCCGCGCGTGGTCGATGCCATCGATCTCAAATGCCGCCCGCGCGGAGCGCAGGAGGGCGTGCAGCTTCGATCCCAGCGCTGAGCGAAGCAGCACGGACTGGGAGGACTCGTCGAAGACGTAATTGACAGGTCGAATCATCGGGTAGTCCCATCCGGGGACGCTGACAACCACCCTGCCGATGCTCGTTGTGCCGAGCAGGCGCAGACATTCTGGGCGCGCGAGCTCGAGCATCTCGCTCCCGGGACGAGTCGACTGTTCTGATTCCGCCTCGCCGGCGAGGGTGCCGTTTGGCTGGGGATGCGTCGTTCCGCTCATGCTAGGCACCGCCTGCTTGCTGGGTGCGGTAGTGATCGCGCCAGATCAGCTTATAGATCGGGATTCTGCGCGGAAGATCGCGGACGCCGGGGATGAATGGAATCAGGATGAAGGCGAGGCTCAGCACGCCCATTACGGCCATCACGAGGATGTCGGCGTTGGCCGAGGTCGAGAACGGTTTGATCTGGTACCAGAAGGTGTAGAGCCACAGCCAGACCTGCCCGGGGTAGCTGCCGGTCTCGTTCATCATTCCCCACTGGGTGCCGAGCAGATGCTGTTGCTGGGCGCGGGTCGCGAGCACCCCGCCGTCGGCCATGAACAGCAGCGGCTTTGTGTAGTCGGTCTGGTAGAACTGCTTGCTGGTCAGCAGCGCGCCGTCGAGCCCGCCGCTCTGGGCGAAGGTGAGCAGGGAGCCCATCATGGCGGGGAGCGGCCCGTAGTTACCGGGTTTGACTTTGATCGACCCGTCCGGGTTGGCGGTTGCGTTGCCGAGCGCCTTCTCGTACGCGCTCGTCCAGGTCGCCTGAGTGTTCGCGGGAGCGGCCTGATAGGCGGAGAGCGCCCTCTGCAGCGCGGGCTGGCCGGTAATCGAGCGCAGTGGCGCGAGTACGAAGTCCTGAGCGGAGTTGATCGGGTGGCTCACCCCCAGCCACTTCGCCAGGTAGATGAACGCGATGTGCTGGCCGTCAGAGGCATGGTTGTAGGGCGGGCCGTAGCCGCCGGTCCCGCTCGAGCCGTCCAGCTCGGTCGTAGCGGTGGTCACGAAGTCGACCGGGTCACCGCGCGACCACGTCTGGACGGTGCTCGGCTTAAGGTCGGGGGAGGAGAACAGGAGCGTCAGTACGACCGCGAGCGCGAGCACCACCCCGAGCGCGATCGAAGCCTCCCTGAGAATGTCGTATGGCCTGTACGCGCCCTTCCACTCGCGGGCGGCTTCGTCCTCGCGCCGGCGGCTCTCGCGGCTCATGACACACCCGCCGCGGCAGCGGAGTCGGGCTCGGGCACCCGCTGGGATTCGGGCTCACGGGCTGTCGGCTCGCCCCGATCGGACAGCTGGAAAGGCGGCACGATTCCGTGCCTCCGCACGAGCAGGACATGGGCGATCACGATCGCAACGACCGCGAACGGCAGCAGGTACACGTGGTAGCTGTACATCTGACCGAAGTTCGTGACGTTGAAGAACGAGCCGACCCCAGCCGCGTTCAGCCCGTCCTTCGCCTGCGTCGAAATCCACTGCGCGTCGAAGTTCTGCTGGGAGACGTAGCCAGTAAGCGCACATGGCACGGCAACCACGAACGCGACCGCGCCCGTCATCCAGACCCGCGCGCGGCCGCCGCGCCACGCAGCCATCCAGTACTTCCCCCACAAGTGGATCACCATGAAGAAGAAGAACAACTCCACCGACCACAGATGGATGCTGTTGAAGAAGTGACCGATACCAGTGAAGTGCCACCACCCCGGCCCCTTCAACGCGAGAATCGAACCCGATCCGATGATGACGATCAGCGACGTAAGCGTCAGCACCCCGAACACGTAAATCCACGACGACATGTACGACGGCTGACTGTCAGGCAAAAGCTTCTCGGGCGGCAACGCCGCCACGGCACGCTCGCGCGCCCTCTCCGTCCACGACTTGCCCTTCACCGACGCCGGCTCTCCGTTCAAAGACGTCGGCTTTCCGCTCGCGGCGCTCATCGCGGGGTTCCTCCATGCCCCGGGAACGGCGCGAGGATCGCAACCGCAAATACGACCAACAACAAAACGAGCACCACCACGTTGGCAACCGACATCGAGAAGAAATGCCAATGCACAGTGTTCGCCGGATGATTCAAATTGACGATCGCGGCGATCATGCGTTGGTCCTTGCGAGGCGGTCGTGTGTTTCCAGGTACGGCGCGAGGTACCTGGCGGCGATCTTGCTCGGCGGCGACCAAGTCGGTGTCTCGGTGATCTGAGAGCTCGATCCGTGGCCGCCGGTGACGTGCGCGCTGAGGTAGCGTGGCTTGCCGCCGGTTAGCAGGATCCCGTGGATGACCGGATGGAACGGTGCGGGTTCGGGCGTGACGCCGGCGAGCGCGGCTATCGCCTGCGCGGCGACGTCGGCTTGCTGCGCGGCGATACCGCCGTGCTTGATCGCGAAATCAGTCGCGTCGCCCGCGGCCCAGACGCGGTTGATACCGGGCACCTGACACCGAACGTCGACCGGAATGAAACCGCCGACCGGACCCACGGGCACACCGGGCACGGAGGGACCGTGGAGCTCGGGCATCGCGACGATGCGATCAGCGTGCAAGTGCCGAGCACCCGGACTGATCGCGACGCGACCCGGCTCGGGAACCTCGCAATGGGCCGAGGTGATCGTCAAGATCCCGTTGTCCTTCAGCAGCCGCCGCACCGCGTCGCTGGCTCCGAGGCCGAAGATCGCCAGCGGCCCGTCCTCGGGGGTGGCGATCGTGATCGACAGCTCGATGTTCATGTCCTGAGCGCGAGCGGCTGCCATCAGAGCGAGCTCGTACATCGGCAGTGGCCATCCCATTCGCCCGGGGGCGATGAACGCCAGACGATGCACGTAGCCGCCTTCGATGTCCTGAATCAGCCCATGCAGCAACTCATCCAGCCGCGCGTCGTCGATCGTCAGCGCGTGCTCGAAGCGCGCGTGCGTGCGCGCACCCAGCGCCAACAGGAGCGCGTCATATGGGAGCTGCTCGCCCGCCTCGGTGTGCAAAACAGACCGCTCAGGATCCAGCCACTTGAAGCTGTCGACGCGCAGCTCCACGCCGATGTCTCGTGCGAGCTCATCGAGCGGATACCTCCGGGCCACCGCGTACCCGAACGGCTCGCGCACGGTCATCGGCCGGTACACGAAGTCCGGCTCGGGCGCGACCATCGTCGTCGCGATGCGCTCGCCGCCCAGCTCGCCCAACGCCAGCGCCGCCTCGAGGCCCGCCACGCCACCGCCCACGATAAGCACGTTGAACGGCTCAGCTGAGGAGTCCGCGGAGGTCACAGCAAGCCCGAGTCGCGGAAAACCAGCAGGTGGGGCATGTCGACCTCCGGGTTAGTGGAAACCTCAGAAGTCAGATTCTGCTGCCCGCCCGATGGGGGCCGACCTCACAATGGATGCCCTCTACAAGCGACCATACTCCTCAAGTCAAGCGCCCAAACCCACCGGCGATCGCATGGTCGGCCGAGACGCCGGGTAACTCAGAAGGCCTTGGGCGTGTGGCTCGGCGGGTGACAAGCCGCTACGCAGCACGCACACGACCAGATCGTCCTCGTAGTAGGACTTGGTCCGCGTCGGCCCGCGCCCACAGCGCTCCTTCAGCAGCGCCACCATTCCCTCCGAGATCGCCGTGGCGCGCGGCCGGCTTCGCGTGTTGTTGCTATCTACCGGTCGGCGCCATTGCGGATGATCGCAGCCTGCCCTTGACCGCCGCCGACGCAGAGCGTCGCGAGGCCGCGGCGCGAACCGCGCCGGCGCATCTCATGCAAGAGGGTGACGAGGATCCGGCCGCCACTGGCCCCGATCGGATGCCCGAGCGCGATCGCCCCTCCACGGGGATTGATCAGTTCAGGGTCGATGTCGAGTTCTCGGAGCACGGCGAGCGATTGCGCCGCGAACGCTTCGTTGAGCTCGAACAGATCGATATCGCCGAGTTCCAGCCCCGCCCGGGCCAGCGCCTTGCGCACGGCAGGCACCGGACCGATACCCATGACCTTCGGCTCGACCCCAACGGAGGCGTAGCTCTCGACCGTCCCAAACGTCCCCAGGCTGCGCTCGCTGGCCGCGGTCGCCGACATGACGACTATCGCCGACGCCCCGTCATTGATTCCCGACGCGTTACCAGCCGTCACTGTGCCGCCGTCACGGCGAAACGCGGTGCGCAGCGTTGCCAGCGTATCGACGGTCGTCCCCGCGCGCGGAGCCTCGTCGCTGTCAACCATGCGGGTGCCGCCCTTCACGGGCACCGCGATCGGCACTATCTCGTCCCGGAAGATTCCCGCCGCGACTGCGCGCTCGGCCTTCTGCTGGCTGCCTGCGGCGAACTCGTCCTGTTCCTCGCGACTGATGCCGTACTGCTCGGCGAGGTTCTCCGCGGTCATGCCCATGTGGATGTCGTTGAAGGCATCCCACAGACCGTCGTGGACCATCGAGTCGATCAGCTGGACGTCGCCCATCCGCGCGCCAAAACGCGCGGCCGGCATCAGATACGGGGCGCGCGTCATGTTCTCCATGCCGCCCGCCACGACGATGTTCACGTCGCCTGCCCGGATCATCTGCGAGGCAATCGCCACCGCTTTGAGGCCCGAACCGCAGACCATGTTGATCGTCGTCGCAGGCACCTCCTTCGGGATGCCCGCGCCAATCGCCACCTGGCGCGCGGGGTTCTGGCCGAGCCCGGCGGTCAGGACACAGCCGAGCACGACCTCGTCAACCTCCTCACCAGCGATTTCGGCCCGCTCGAGCGCGGCACGCACTGCTTGCGCCCCGAGCTCGGTGGCCGCGATGTCCTTGAACTGCCCGCCGAAGCTACCCACTGGCGTCCGTAGCGCGCTGACGATCACAGCATCTTCCATCGTGGCCTCCTCGGATGAGGGACACCTGATCCGTGCCCCGCGGCCAGCATACGCTTCATCCTTGAATCCGCCGGTGGCGGCTTTTTAAGCGATATCCCTATGTCAGCCGCTCATCGAGCTCGCGCGTCTCAACACGATTCGCGGGTAATACTCGATTTTAGGAGTACGTTCGTAGAACTGACCCTGCGGCCGGACCGCTCGGCTCGAGGGGTTGAGCTAGCCGAAAAGCACGAGTGCGACGGGGCGCACGCATTCGTGGTGAGGGGGATAACGCGCGAGCGCTCACCTGCAGGGTCAGCGCTCACGCCTGCTACATCCGCTCACGCCGCTTCCTCTAGGGCGATGCTTTCGGATGCCTCGGGAGCAGGCGGTGGCCGTCGACGACGGCGGTGGCGATGTCGACGAGCTTGCGGTTGGCGGTTCGGGAGTGCTCGCGCAGCATTTCGAAGGCGCTTGTGTCGTTGATGGAGTGGCGTTCCATGAGGATGCCTTTGGCGCGCTCGATGAGGGCGCGGCGCCCGAACGCGCCTTCGAGGTCGTGGTATTCGGCGAAGCGTCGTAGGACGATGTCGATCGAGCTCTGCCAGTCCTCGACGTCGTCGTCGCTGATGTGGGCGAACACGCCGCGTTTGGAGGCCTGCTTGACGAATTCTGGATCACGGGCGTGGATGAGGACGATCACGGGACAGGCGGCTTCCTGGACGATCTTCTCGATCAGGCCGAGCGCGTGGTCGGAGCTTTCTCCGAGCCCGACGAGCGCGACGTCGGGTCGCTCGCGGGCGGTGACGGCTCCGACGTCTGCGACCTCGATCTCGCGCGCGATTACCTCGTGCCCGAGGGCCGCGACGATGGGTGCGACCAGAGCGAGGCGATCTTTGCGCTCGTTGGCGATCAGCACGCGCAGATGCTCGGTGTCGCGATAGTTCATGACGGCCCCAGGCCACTCCGATTCTATCTTCGGACAGCGACGCTGGAGTCCACCGCCCGCCGGGTTGCGACCGGGTGTATGGTGGGTGTTCGCCTCCGCCCTGAACCTCGGCGGGGCGCGTTTCCGGCTCCAGCTCTCGGCCGGCGTGGCGCATTGACCGCATTCGGTGTGCGCCGACATGTCAGCGTCAGGAGCCGAGGATGTCCATCTCCACACCGAACCGCCCCAACGGGGCCCCGCCGACCTCTGCGGGCCTGTCCGAGGGTCTGCCTGGGTACGTTCAGGATTTCGTTCGCCAGCCGCGTCGTCTGCTGATCGACGGCGTGTGGGTGGAGGCGGCGAGCGGGAAGTCTTTTGAGACGCTCAACCCGGCGACCGAGGAGAGTCTGGGGTCGGTGGCGCACGGCGCCGCCGAGGACATCGAGCTGGCGGTGCGGGCGGCGCGTCGGTGCTTTGACGACGAGCGTTCGGAGTGGCGGCGGATGACGCCGTCGGAGCGCGGCAAGGTCATCCATCGCATCGGCGATCTGATCGAGCGGCACGCGGACGAGCTCGCCCTGCTTGAGACGCTCGATAACGGCAAGCCGCTGACGATCGCCAAGGCGGCGGACGTCGCCCTGTCCGCCGACCTGTTCCACTACATGTCGGGGTGGGCGACGAAGATCGAGGGCAACACGATCCCGATCTCCGCTGTTACCTCACCCGGATCTGAGTTCCATGCCTACACGCGCAGGGAGCCGGTGGGCGTGGTCGGGCAGATCATTCCGTGGAACTTCCCGTTGCTGATGGCGGCGTGGAAGCTCGGACCGGCGCTCGCGGCCGGCGTGACCGTGGTGCTCAAGCCCGCCGAGCAGACGCCGCTCTCAGCGCTCCGACTCGGCGAGCTGATGCTGGAGGCGGGGCTGCCGGCGGGGGTGGTGAACATCGTGACCGGGTTCGGGGACGCCGGTGCCGCGCTCGCGGCTCACGACGGCGTCGACAAGGTCGCGTTCACGGGCTCGACCGAGGTCGGCCGGCTGATCGTGCAGGCCGCGGCGGGCAATCTCAAGAAGGTCACGCTCGAGCTGGGTGGCAAGAGCCCGCAGGTGCTCTACAAGGACGCCGACCTGGACGTGGCGATCCCCGGCGCCGCGAACGGCATCTTCTTCAACCAGGGCCAGTGCTGCAACGCCGGGTCGCGCCTGTACATCGAGCGCGACGTCTACGACGAGGTCGTCCAGGGAATCTCCGAGGAGGCCAGGAAGATCAAGGTCGGCCCGGGCCTCGACCCCGACACCCAGATGGGGCCGCTGACCTCCGCCGAACAGCACGACAAGGTGCTCGGCTACCTATCCTCGGGGCTCCAGGCCGGCGCCCGCGCGCCCGCCGGCGGTGGCCGGGCGGGCGACCTCGGGTACTTCGTGCAACCCACCGTACTCACCGACACCACCCCCGACATGAAGGTCGTGCGCGAGGAAATCTTCGGCCCGGTGGTGTGCGCGATCCCGTTCGGCTCCGAGGACGACGACGTCATCCAAAGCGGCAACGACACGAACTACGGGCTCGCGTCCGGGATCTGGACGCGCGACATCAGCAAGGCCTACCGGACCGCCCACCGCCTGCGCGCCGGCACGGTATGGATCAACTGCTACAGCGTGTTCGACGCCGCGATCCCCTTCGGCGGCTACAAAGAGTCGGGCTGGGGCCGCGAAATGGGCCACAACGCCCTCGATAACTACCTCGAAACCAAGTCCGTAGTCACCCAACTCGCATAGCGCAAACCCATGCGACGGCGGGGCCGCGCCCGACCCCGCCATCGCCGTCACTATCAAAAGAAGAAGGCACCATGAAAGCCGCCGTCGTTCATGACTTCACCCAGCCGCTCACCATCGACAACATCCCGAGACCCGAGCCGAGCGACGGCCAGGTGCTCGTGCGGATCGAGGCCTGTGGCCTGTGCCACACCGACATCCACGCGGCTCACGGCGATTGGCCGATCAAGCCGCCGTTGCCGCTGATCCCCGGCCACGAGGGGGTGGGGATCGTCGAGGCGCTCGGCCCCGGCGCCGGGGCTGAGATCAGCGAGGGCGACCGGGTCGCGGTCCCGTGGCTGGGTTTCGCCTGCGGGCATTGCCGGTACTGCAACTCGGGTCGGGAGACGCTGTGCGAGGCGCAGATCAACACCGGCTACGGCATGGACGGCGGGTACGCCGAGTACGTCGCCGCCTTTGAGCGCCACGTGGTGAAGGTGCCCGACGGCGTGGACTCTCTGGACGCGGCGCCGCTGAGCTGCGCCGGCGTGACGGTCTACAAGGCGGTCAAGAGCTCGATGGTCGGCCCTTCGGAGCTGTGCGCGATCTTCGGCGTTGGCGGCCTCGGTCATCTCGCAGTGCAGTACGCGAAGATCCAGGGCGCGACCGTGGTCGCCGTCGACCTCGACGATGACAAGCTGGAGATGGCGAAGGAGCTCGGCGCCGATTACGTGATCAACGCCGCCGAGCAGGATCCCGCGGCGGAGATCCAGAAACTGGGCGGCGCCGACGCCGCGATCGCCCTCGCGGTGTCTGCCCGCCCGTTCGAGCAGGCCTTCGAGTCGCTGGCCCGCGGCGGGACGCTGATGATGGTCGCGTTGCCGCCCGACAACTACGTGAAGCTGCCGATCTTCGAGACGGTGCTCAGGGGGATCAATATCAAGGGCTCGATCGTCGGGACCCATCGAGACGTCGAGGACGTGTTCAAGCTGCACACGCTCGGTCGTACCCGGGTGCTCCACGAGATCCGGCCGCTCGACGAGGTCAATGAGGCCTTTGACGACATCCTGCACGCGCGCAACAAGGAACCCCGCGTGGTCCTCACCGTCTGACACCCCGGTACCGACTGAATCACCCTCGAGGAGGGTCCCTATATGAGCTCGTCCACGACCAGCACACACGAAACAGCGACGGCTTCGTCGACGCCGCTGCTCACCGGCGACCAGCTCGAGCGCCGGCTCGAAGAGCTGTTGCATCAGGATCGCTTCGCGCCGCCCCCGGAGTTCGTCGCCACCGAACGCGTCGATGACGCGTCGCTGCACGCCCGGGCCGAGCGTGACCCGAACGCCTTCTGGGCCGAGCAGGCACAGGCCCTGCACTGGGACAAGCCGTTCACGACCGTCCTGGATGACTCGAACCGGCCGTTCTACAGGTGGTTCACGGACGGCAAGCTGAACGTGTCATACAACTGCCTGGATCGGCACGTCGAGGCCGGCCACGGTAACCGGGTCGCCTTCCACTGGGCCGGGGAGGAGGGCGAACAGCGCGCGATCACCTACGCCGAGCTACACCGCGAGGTGCAACGGCTCGCGAACGCGCTCAAGGAGCTGGGCGTCGGCAAGGGCGACATCGTCGGGATCTACCTGCCGATGATCCCCGAGGTCGTCGTCGCGATGCTCGCCTGCGCGCGGATCGGCGCGCCGCACAACGTCGTGTTCGGCGGATTCGCGCCCGAGGCGGTCAAGGAGCGGATGGAGGTCTCGCACGCGAAGGTGCTGATCACCGTCGACGGCGCTCGACGCAAAGGCAAGACCGCGCCGGTCAAGGCCGCCGTCGACGCCGTAATGGGCGACGGTCCCGAGTCGGTCGAGCACATCGTCGTCGTGCGCCACACCGGCATCGAGGTGCCGATGAGCGCCCCCCGGGACGTGTTCTACGACGAGATCCTCGCCGCCGCGGACCCCTTCTGCCCCGCGGAGCCGATGGAGGCCGAGCACCCGCTGTTCATCCTCTACAGCTCGGGCTCGACCGCGAAGCCAAAGGGGATCGTTCACACCAGCGGCGGGTATCTGACCGGGGTCAGCAGCACGCATCGGTACGTGTTCGACCTGGACCCCGAGCGCGACGTGTTCTTCTGCTCTGCCGACGTCGGCTGGATCACCGGACACTCCTACATCGTCTACGGCCCACTCGCCAACGGAGCCACGAGCGTGATGTACGAGGGCGCGCCCGACTACCCGGACAAGGGCATCTGGTGGGAGCTCGTCGAGCGCTACGGGGTAACGATCTTCTACACCGCGCCGACGGCGATCCGCGCGTGCATGAAGTGGGGAGCCGAGCACCCGAACGCGCATGACCTCTCGTCGTTGCGGCTGCTGGGGACGGTCGGTGAGCCGATCAACCCCAAGGCGTGGCTGTGGTACCACGTCGTGATCGGCCGTGAGCGCTGTCCGATCGTCGACACGTGGTGGCAGACCGAGACCGGCCAGATCATGATCTCGCCGCTGCCCGGTCTGACCGAGACCAAGCCTGGCTCGGCGACGTTCGCGCTCCCGGGCGTTCTCGCCGACGTAGTCGACGAGACGACCGGTGAGTCGATCGAGAAAGGTCAGGGACTGCTGGTGCTCAAGCGCCCCTGGCCCGGAATGCTGCGCACCCTGTACGGCGATGACGATCGCTACGTCGAGACGTACTGGTCACGATTCGGCAACGACACCTACCTCGTCGGCGACGCCGCGATCCGCGACAAGGACGGATACCTGTGGATCGTCGGACGGATCGACGACGTCATCAACGTCTCCGGGCACCGCCTCTCAACCGCGGAGGTCGAGTCGGCGATCGTCGCGCACCACAACGTCGCCGAAGCCGCCGTCGTGGCGCAATCCGACGAGCTCACCGGTCAAGCGATCGTCGCGTACGTCACCCTCCAAGGCGACCTCGACGGCACCCCGGAGATCGAGGCCGAAATCCGTGATCACGTAGCGGGGCAGATCGGCAAGCTCGCCCGGCCGAAGCGCATCCTGTGGAGCGAGGACCTGCCGAAGACCCGCTCGGGGAAGATCATGCGCCGGCTGCTGCGCGACATCGCCGAGGGCCGGACGCTCGGCGACGTCACCACGCTCCGCGACCCGACCGTGATGGCAGAGCTCCAGACGAAGGTCGCGGCTGCCCAATCCCAGGAGGAATAGCGCGACGACCGATCGCAATCCTCCGATTCGCGAGCTCGCGGGCGATCCTCGTCGCGGGTGGTTTGGCCGCATGGCCCGACCATGTACGAGCGGGTGGCGGATCGCCGTGCTGTGGCGGGTTTGTCGGGATCGTCATCGTCCGTCGGCTTTGAGATCGGGCGGTTCGGTCTCGTCGCGGGTAGTTGGCGTCGGGTGTGGGGGTGCGCGAGGGGGCTCGGTGGGCGGTCGGCGGGTCTGTGTACCGGGGCGGCGGTTAGTGGTCGCGGGTGGTGGGGTTGGTGGGTGGGGGGTCGACGAGCTCGAGTGCGCCGAATCCGGCTAGTGGGCCGTCCATCAGGAAGATCTCGATCGTGAGGTCGGGTTCGACGTGGGCTTGGCTGAGGAACGCGAGTACTTTGCGGGCGGTGAGCGCTTCGATCATTTCGGTGTAGCGCTGTTTCATCATCCGTTGGAAGTCGCGGCGCATGTCGAGCACGCGGTCGGGTTCGCCGCCTTCCATCATGGTGCGCTCGATCGCGGTGAACCCGTCGGTGAGGACGCATACGATCAGGTTGTCGAGCACGTAGGTTTTGGCTTTGATCGGTCCGCGGCCGTAGTGCTCGCGCATGAACGCGACGATCCGGTTGGTGATCTCGGCCAGCAGCCTGCCGCCGACGAGCGGCCGCGGCGCGCGGTCCTGTGGTCCGGGGTCGCTCATCGCCGACCTCGTCGTGCTCGGCTGTGTGTGCTGTTCACTGGCGCGAGTTCTCCGCCGTTTGAGCCTCTGCGCTTGGGGCTGGAGCGAGGCTGAACGTCAGCGTACCCGGATGGCGTCGGTGGGGAGGCTTGTATTCGGTTGGGATCGGAGTAGTGTCGGGCGGGTTGAGGTTTGGCTGCGTCGTCCGCGGGCGGGGCGGCCAGGCATCAGCGCGGAGCGAACAGGCGCGCTCGCGGCGGCCGGTGGCGGCCTGCGGGGGTGGTTACAGCGACAACATCCACCTCGCGCAGGAGCTGTATGCCCCGCCCCGCCAAGCCGGATTTTTCAGCGAAGCCCTTGGCAGTACCCGTCGGCGGTGGCGTCTCGCTTCGGGCGGCGAGCGGTGAGCCCGGCTGGCGACGAGGACCGTGGCGGTCGGCCGTGACCTGCCGGTCCGCCGGTCAGCGCCCAAATGGACGGGCTCCCATAGCCGGGACGCACCGCCCTGATCGCGCTGCGTCCGCCGTCGATCGAGGGTGGTCGCGCTCGCCGCTGAACGCTGTCGGCGGCTGGAAGCACGGCCTACCGATCACAGACTTCGCTCGCTTCGTCAACTCCGAGATCGCGCCGCTGGGCGGGTGGCAAGGGGCAGCCACCCCCGGGGATCTCCTGGTCGGGCCTGGGGGCACCCACGAGGAGATCGCGCGACCACTCGAAGGAGGGGTCGTCGGGCCGCGCGCTGCACCTCCCGCAGCGCGCGGCCCTCGAACCGCTCCACCCACCCCCGGGCGATCACCCTGTGCGGGCTAGGGCCCCTGCACGAGCAAACGAGCGGATCTGAGCGCGCGAGGCCGGCGGCTCGCCCCTCGCCCCGGGTTGACGTTGAGCGTCTCGTCGATCGTCGCGGCCCGGGTAGCTCCAAGGCACTTCAAGACGTGGACGCGGTTCGGATGGTCCGCCCCCGCGCGTTTCCAGTCCATCGCGCCGAGAGGACGCCGATGGGTTCCAGCCCAGGATCGCAGGGCGCTGATGCTCTCCTCGGCCGGCCATCGTCGGCTGGCGGGCTGGTGAAGTCCGGCCGCGGCGAGCACCGGCTGGCCAGGAGCCAACCGGTGCGTGACGACCGTCCTTGTCGGCCGCGCGACGGCTGGGTGATCCAATCGCTTGCGCGGGGAACGCCATGGTCCTCGGCCCATCGCCGGAGAGCGTCGAGGACGGCAGCCCGCCGAGCCGGGGGAGCCGATCGCCTTCTCTGTCGAGCGCGCTTGCTTGCCGTTCTGTGGGCAGAAGTGCGCCTGTTCGATGGCGGCGCTCCATGTGCCGATCGGCCGGACGCGGAAATTTTTCACACGAGGTTCACAACCTGGCAGTGTTGGCGGATTGATCGGGCTGGAAAGCCTGCGGTTCCCCGCACGTGCCCGGGTCCCGTCCGGGCGCGGCTGCGCGTGGCTTCCGGGGGGCTGTGTCAGCCAAATACTCGTGTGGAGGAGGTCGCATGCGAAAGGTCTTTGGAATAAGGCGGGCGCTCCTGGCCGGAGTTGCCGCCACGTGCGCGCTGGGAGGGGCCGTGGCGGTCGCGGCTGCTCACGGAGGTGCCCCCAAGCCGCATACCGCGGATGGGTCGACGCGTACGCCGATCAAGCACCTGGTGATCATCTTTCAGGAGAACGTGTCGTTTGACCATTACTTCGGGACGTATCCGTTCGCGGCGAATTCTTCGGGGCAGCGATTCTTCGGGGACCATCACGTCCGCGTGAACGGGCTCTATGACACACCGGGTCTGAACGGGCAGGGGACGCTGCTGACGAACAATCCGAACACCGACGCGAGCGGCAACCAGGCCAACCCGCGGCGCCTCGACCCGGCAAACATCAATGACGTGTTGCTCTGCGACCAAGACCACGGCTACGCCGACGAGCAGAAGGCGTTCGACGGCGGCAAGATGGACAAGTTCGTCACGAGCGTTGGCACCGGGTCGGGCACGAGCCCCACCGGCCAGGCGTGCAAGGCCACTGACGTCATGAACTACTACGACGGCAACACCGTCACCGGCATGTGGAACTACGCCAAGAACTTCGCGATGAGCGACAACTTCTTCGCCAACACGTTCGGCCCCTCCACGCCGGGCGCGATCAATCTTGCCTCCGGCAACACCGGCAACGTCGGCATCCAGATCAACGGGGCCAATACCGACGGGGATACGGTTCCGGACGGGCAGGGCGGCTACTCGCTGATCGACGACGCCCAGCCCTACTACGACGACTGCTCGACCCGCGACGCGGTCTCGATGAAGGGGACGAACATCGGCGATGAGCTGAACGCCAAGGGGCTCAGCTGGGGCTTCTTCCAGGGCGGGTTCCGGCCGACGACCAGCTTCGCCCAGGCGACCGGTGGCACTCAGCCAACGAGCACGTTCATCCCGGACCAATTCCAGGGCAAGTTCGCCCAGCCGCCCGCTACCGATCAAGGCATCTGCAACGCGGTCCACCCGGTCGGAGCGGCGATCGGCGGGACAGGCGGCACGCTGCCGGGCCCAACCAACTACGGCAACAAGGATGACTACATCCCGCATCATGAGCCGTTCCAGTACTACGCGTCGACTGCCAACCCGCACCACCTGCCCCCCGCGTCGCTGAGCGCGATCGGCACCGACACGCAGACCATCACAGGCGGGGTGCCGCAGTTCAATACAGCCAATCACCAGTACGACATCAGCGATTTCAACTCGCTGCTGGGCGCGATCAGCCACGGCTACCTTTCGCCCGACCATCTCCCGGCGGTCAGCTTCCTCAAGGCCCCGGGCTACCAAGACGGCCATGCCGGCTACTCAGACCCCTATGACGAGCAGCAGTTCGTCACCACCGAGATCAACGCGCTCGAGCAGACTCCGGACTGGTCGAGCACGGCGGTGATCATCACCTACGACGACTCCGACGGGTTCTACGACCATGCGTTCAGCGGCGTCCACAACCCGTCGAACACCAGCAGCGTCGCGAACCCGCCCGGCCCGCAGGACTTCCTCACCGGCACCGGGCTGTGCGGGACAGGGACGCCGCTTGCGGGGCAGAACGGCCGCTGCGGCTATGGGCCCCGGCTGCCGCTCCTGCTCGTCTCGCCGTGGGCGAAGGAGGGAAAGGTCGATCACACGCTGACCGACACCAGCTCGATCGACAAGTTCATCGAGGACAACTGGGGCCTGCCCAGGATCCCCGGGTCATTTGACTCGAGCGCCGGACCGCTCAACTCGATGTTCAGCTTCCGCGACCAGGGAGATAATCGAAAGCTGTTCCTCGACCCGACCACCGGGCAGCCGACCTCCAGCTTCGGCGAAGGGTCGCACTCGCACGGATAGAAAGCCACACATCACGCAGTAACCGCGAGCGCCGCGCCACACCGCGCGGCGCTCGCTACATCTGAGCCTCGCGACCGAGCTTCCTAGCTCACAGATCCGAGATGTCAAGGCCCGTGCCCGCGCTCTGGCGCGCCCGCGAGCCCACCAGGGTTCGTGGCATCACGGTACCTCCACCACCTCGACGCAAGGCACGACGGTCGCAGAGGCAAAGCGAGCGCGGCTCTCATGTCTTAGGGAGCGAGATTCGCGCGATGTTGCTGGGTCAAGACCTGGCTTCACCTGGGCGGGTCCGCCTACGAGGCCGCCGTTCGCTTCTGCGTTTGTGTCCGACTCGAGCGACCGCGGCCCGACGAGCTCATGCATGACCGCCCGTCCTGCGAATCATGGCCAGTTTGGCTTGCGCGTCTGCTCGGGTTCGATCGGACGGGTGTGGTTGTCGGGCTTTGCTCATGGCGCTACCGAGCGCATTCGGTTCGCCCCGTTGGTGGGCGGCCGTCGGTCGGCGCGCGGCGGGCTTTCTACGCGGGCTGTGATGCGTCGGTGAACTCGCGGAACAGGCCGGTCACGACGAATGCGGTTTGCTCGGCGATGTCGACGGTGTTGTCCGCGATCCGTTCGATCGCACGGGCGACGAGGATCATGAACATCGCCCATTCTCGTAGTTCGAGGTCGTCGCCGATCTCGACCGCGCGGCTGAAGATCGCACGGTTGAGCTTGTTGATCTCCTCGTCCTGACGGACGAGATCCTGTGCCGCCGCAGCGTTTCGCTCAGCGAAGGACTGTTTGGCCTGAGACACCAGCGACCGGGTGAGGCGGCCCATTCGCTCGATCGCGTCGAGGATGTCCTTGTCCTTTGGCGGCTCAAAGCCGGATAGCGGGATCAGTTTGGCGTGTTCACGCACTGGTCGCCCATCCGTTCGACGCACCGGATCACGTGCAAGAGTGCCGCGACGATCCGCAGGTCGCCGGCCACCGGCGCCTGGCGGGCGAGCAGCGACAGGATCCCCTGGTGCACCTCGAGGTAGCGGCCGTCGATCCGGTCGTCGTCGGCGACCACCATCCCGGCGAGCTCGACGTCCTGGTAGGACAGTGACTCGAGCGAACGGTCGAGCTGCTGGATGACGATGTCGAGCCCGTCGAGTGTCTGGCCCTCGAGCTCGGCCAGTTCTTCATGGAATCGCTGACGCGTCTCCCGCACGCCGCCAACGGTATCCGATGGATGGCCGCGTTCAGCGCATCTGCTCGCGTGTCCGAGGCGCGCCGGCCGGTCGGGAGCTCGGGGCATCTCCGCCTCGGCAGGGGACCCGGCACGTTGAGCCGATGCGGCGTTCGCGCCGAACGACGCGGTTTCACAGGGTGTTCACAAGTCGTTTACATCTGTGGTGTAGCCGCGGCTTATCGTCCGCCGTGCTGGTTGGACCACAGGCCTGGTGCGGCTGAGTACTTCGGTCCGACATCGGAGTCTCCAGTTGCCCGGATGCGCGACGTGATCATCTGCACGACCGCCGACTCCGATGCCGGTGCACACGAGTTCCAAAAACAGCCTCCGGTCGGCAGCCCGCTAAGGGCGAGGCTGGAAGGGACGGCGGATCCTGTGGAGTTAGGGCGCGGCCTTCGGCTTGATCGACTCCCAGACGGCGAGGCTGAGCTTGTGATGACAGCCTGCACCCCTCGGGGCCATCACTTCGTTCCCATCCGACAGTTCGGTCAGCGCTTCTCGTTCGTTCGCGAGGTCGACGGCTCCGAGTGGGATCGTCATCCGTACGCCTGGGACCGCGACGGCGTAATGACCGACGCGCTGATGCTCTCGCGACTCGTACGCGATAACGCATATTCGACGGAGTTCGCGGCGCGGATCATCGATTTTGACGACGGCGCGCGGGTCGTGGCCTACACGCTTAGTGCAGAACTCGACCACGTGTACCGGGTTCACCGGACGCGCGACTGGCTCGACTACGACGACGCCACCGCGCTCCGTGAACTCCTCGCCGCGTATTGGTCGATTCGAGACATGCCTCCCCGCGTCAGGCGCGCCCTCTGGCGTATCGAGTATGCGAGCTGGATCAAGTGGGCCGATCTCACCCTGCCCATGCTCGTGAGCGGGCTGGAGGCGTTAGTGAAGACCGAGCGCCACCCCGCCACCCGTCAGTTCAAGGTGCGGGTCGCAGCGCTCGCGCAAGAGCTCGGCCTCGATGGCATCACGCAGGAGTTCTGCGAGGACATGTATGAGGCTCGCTCGGATTGGGTCCACGGCAACAGAGTCGAACTCTTCGCCGGGGGGTCGCACGGTGGGGAAGGCGGGCCGGTGAACGATGAACAACGCGACGCGATGGCCTCGGTCGCCCGCCTTCAGGACGTTCTCCGGACAGCAGCACGACGCGGGATCGAAGATCCGGCGTTCCGGGAAGTCTTCGAGGACGACGACGCGATCCGTGGGCGGTGGCCGATATACCCAACCGGTCCGGTTCGCGGTGCGCGACAGGCGCCCCGGAACGCAAGGAAACGCGCCGCTCTGTCCGCCCTTGAGGCAAGGGGTCCCCTGCCCACCTGGCGAGGCCACGCCGTCGCCACGGGGCGCGTTTCAACGTTCAAGGCAGAATCAAACCGGTCTCTGCGAG
Source organism: uncultured Solirubrobacterales bacterium (assembly GCA_963709205.1). Classification (GTDB taxonomy): domain Bacteria; phylum Actinomycetota; class Thermoleophilia; order Solirubrobacterales; family Solirubrobacteraceae; genus Palsa-465. The sequence continues at coordinate 431,663 of CAVPVP010000004.1, read as the reverse complement.
GGGATGAGGTTGCCTTTGGCGTTTCATGAAAAGCATGACCGGTGCGTACTCGAAGACTCCGCTTCCGCTGAGGGCGGTCACCGTGTCATGGCGGATGTCCGCACCCTCGCCGAGCTTGCTCGACCACGTTCCGTCGACTCTCTGAAATGCGACGTGATCGAAATCCTCGCCCGAGCCGTAGACAGCGATCTTCTCGAAGCCCCGCTCAAGGTGCCCGTGCTCGCATTCCGCAAACCCGCAGTGGGCGAAGAGTCGGACGTACTCGGTGATGTCGTCTGACCTGTCACGCCACGGCCAAAAGTAGCCGTCGACGTCCTCGGGGCTCCACCACCGACGTACATCTCGGGCTATCCATGCGACGCAGTTGTACAAGTCGCTTGGAGGGCTGGTTTGCACGTAACCCTCCGGCAGCAATTTGGGGAACCGATCGTGCGCCGCTTCCGGCGGCGTCATGCGACCAGTCGGTGGTGTCGCCCCCAATCTCGCCAAGCGGCCGCGGCTTCGTCGATGCTCTCCGAGCCCTCTGCAGGCCGGTCAACGACGGCATCACGAAGGAACGCCAGCCACAATGGTCGGCTCGTCCCGCGCAAGCGTTCTAGAGCCACCGAGACGGCCGGTTGATCGAGTTCCAGCAGCGAGCGGTAGAGCGGAAGCCGTCGGATCCGACGCATCGACGATCGTCCCGAAGCTACGTCTTCGAGCTTTGTGGCAAGTATCTGTGCGGCCCATATTGCTGCGAGGTGTGGTGCTACCTCGTAGTAGTCAGCCTCAGCGGCATCGACGAACTGTGCCTCCCACACAACCGGTAATCGATACATGCTGCTCGCGGATGTCGTTGCGCCGCGAGCTACGGTGCGCGGTGTGTCGAACCAGAGGTTTCGAACATCAAGCCATGGGGGCTGCTCTGGTATCGCAACGACGACTCCAGTTATCGGGGCGCTCGCGCCGGCGGTTGACGCGAAGTCCCACCGGGTGGCGGGCGTCACCCGGTCAAGAGTTGTTCCGGAGTAGCCGGTCATCTAGCTCCCACGCTCGCCCCAAAGGGTATGCATCTCTGGCCTCGTGACCTCCATGAATCCCTTCACGATGAGCAAATGAGCATATTCGAAGAATCCGTCAAGCGAGTCGGGCATCTCCCCTTCTGGAGCCTTCCCGCGAGCCAACAGCGTCAAGCCGTAAACCGGCGCCCGATCGACATTCCGATATCCGGGAACGGCCGTAACATAAAGCCGACCCGTGGGCTCGCCGGTGTCTTCGTCCGTGATGCGGAATCGCTGCTGTACCTGCGTATCTTCGACGGGCGGCAGGGCCTCCCGAATTGGGTCCACCTCAAGATAGTTGAGTATGCGGGCGAGCTGCCCGTGCGCGCCGTGTGTCGTCCCCTCAGCCTCGATCGAGTTGCTGTAGGCCAGCTCGCACCATGCTGGGCTGGGTGAGATCCCCCGATCTTCATTCACGACCTGCAGGAAAGTGCGCACGATCCCTTTGAACTCGGGATACAGGACGTCGAAGTGCGGATAGGTCTCGTCGCCTCTGACTTGGCGCCAGTTGAACAGAAGGCGATCAGCTTGGACCTGGACGACCTGAGTGCTGTTCGCAGAGATGAACCAGTATCGGCTCGTGGGAGGTCCAGTGAGGAACTGGATCTGCGGTTGCGGCAGCGCGGGTGGAACCTCAAATGACTCGGATGCCTTAGGAATCGGCGGTTGCTTCTCGAGCACCGGATACCGGTCGTGGATCCGCGGCGCGAACTTCGATAAGGCCAGGAGTTCGTCCGCAACATCCTCATCGAACTGAACCGAGAACGTGACCTCCGTGAGGGGTGGATTGTCGAAGTCGACCGGTCTCGTGCTCTCGAGCGGATGGTCCACGCGGGCTTAGTCTCGTAGGACTCGGGGACGGGAAAGAGGCAAAGTGGACCTTCGCCTGGGATCCTACGGTAGGACGCGGATCGCCCGGCCTAAGCCCGCTCGCCCACACCGTCCCCGGGCGTCATGCCTCCGACTCAGAGCCGAAGAAGCGGCGCAAGGATCTCGGCGCGGCGCGATCCCCTGGGAAACCCGAGTGGGAATTGTCGCCGATTGTCGCCGTGGCCGCGCTTACGAACGCCCGGACTCCGGATTTGAACCGGACGGTTGCCGCCCCGAGTGCTCCGGCCGCGACATCGGATAGCCACGGGCCGCGGTGGGACCAGGCATGGGACCGAATGGGACCGAAAACTCAGGTTGAGAGCCGTCGAGTGACATTCCAAGGGCTCGGCCATCGTCGCGCCACGAGACGACGAATCCCCCGCAGCCACGGGGGATCCGTCGCACTCAAACGGAGAGGGGGGGATTCGAACCCCCGTCGGACCGAAAGACCCGAACCGGTTTTCGAGACCGGCGCATTCAACCGCTCTGCCACCTCTCCGGTGGGGCGTAGGACAAGTTAGAGGAACTGCTAGCGCTTCGACGCAAAGAACGCGCGCAACAGGTCGGCGCAGTCCTCGGCGAGCAGTCCGCTCTCGACCTGGGGGCGGTGGTTCAGGCGGGGCTCGTCGAGCACGTTGAGCACGCTGCCGGCGGCGCCCGCCTTCGGATCGGCGGCGCCGTACACCAGGCGGGGGAGGCGCGCGAGCACGATCGCGCCGGCGCACATCGCGCACGGCTCGAGGGTGACGTACATCACGGCGTCGAGAACGCGCCAGCTTTCGAGCGTGCGGGCGGCCTCGCGCAGAGCGATCATCTCGGCGTGCGCGGTCGGGTCCGCGCGGAGCTCGCGCTCGTTGTGACCGGACCCGATCACCTCGCCGCCGTGGACGATCACGGCTCCGATGGGCACGTCGTCGTGCTCGGGAGCACGGGCCGCCTCGCGGAGGGCGAGGCGCATGAAGTACTCCTCACGTGGGAAAAAATGGGTGCTCACGCTCGGCCGACGCTACCGTGTGGCAGGGAAACTTTGGCGCTTGCGGAGTTGTCATAGCGCCTGGGGCCGATTCCCCCGTCCAGTTTCATTGTTCTCGGCCAACAGCAACCGGCGCCTGATGCTCGCGACGCTCGCCTTCGCGGCGGCGTTGGGCGTGTGCGTGAGCGGGTTGGCGACGCCCACGCGCGCCGCCGCCCCCGCCCCGGTCATGATCCCCGCTCGTGCCGCGAACCCCGCCCGGACCGCGACCCGCGCCCGGCCCGCGACCCCCGACTACGTGCCGGGCGAGGTCATCGTCGGGTACGGGGCAACCCCGGCGGCCGCCCGGCAGGTGGCGCACGCGGCGCGGACCATGGGAGTCCGGGCGACTGCGTCGGAGGCGGAGGCGGGCCCGGGCGCCACCGAGCAGATCCTCCACGTCCCCCACGACAAGAGCATCTGGCCGGTGATCGCGAACCTTCGCCACCGGCCGGGGGTCCTGTACGCCGTCCCGGATTACATCGCTCACGCGGCCGGCTGGATCCCCGACGATCCCGGCAACACCCGGCGCGCCCAGGGATGGCAGCAGCTGCAGTGGAACTTCCTCGCGTCCAGCGGCGTCGACGCCCCCGATGCGTGGGGGCACCTGTTCGCCGTCCACCGGCCCGGGGGCAAGGGCGTGGTCATCGCGGTGCTCGACACCGGCGTGGCGTACCGGAACTGGGAGCAGTTCCGTAAGTCGCCCGACTTCACCGGCACCCACTTCGTCGATCCCTATGACTTCATCGCCGGCAACGCTTACCCGCTCGACCGCGAGGGCCACGGCACGTTCGTCGCCGGCATGATCGCCGAGTCGACGAACAACGGCGTCGGGCTGACCGGGCTGGCCTACGGGGCGAAGATCATGCCCGTCCGCGTGCTCGACTCAGACGGCAATGGCGACTCGCAGACGATCGCGCGCGGGATCCGCTACGCCGTCAACCATGGGGCCCAGGTGATCAACCTGAGCCTCGAGTTCGACATCACGGTCACGGCGTCGCAGATCCCGAACATCATCGGCGCGATCAACTTCGCCCATCGCCACGGGGCGGTCGTGGTGGCCGCCGCCGGCAACGACGGCTCGCAGCGTCTGGCCTACCCGGCGGCCGCGCCGGCCGTGGTCTCGGTCGGGGCGACGACGAGCGATCGCTGCCTGGCCGGATACTCCGAACGTCGGTGCCAAGCTGGATCTGGTGGCGCCCGGCGGGGGAGACGACGCCGCGATCCCGACCGACCCCGACTGCCGTCCGTTCCGCAGCCTGCCGTCCGTGCATCAGATGACCTTCAGCGACTTCGACTCGCTCGACCCTGGCGCCAATCCGGACCGCTTCAGCTTCCCCGGCAGCTACGGAACGTCGATGGCCGCCCCGGAGGTGTCGGCGACCGCCGCGCTCGTGATCGCGACCCGTGTCCTCGGGGCCCATCCCTCGCCCGACCAAGTCCTCGCGCACCTCGAGCAGACCGCGACCCCGCTCGGGGGGGCGCAGCCCAACGACGACTACGGCTACGGGCTGATCAACGCCGGCGCCGCGACCGCGCCGTTACCGACCGCATCGCCGGCGACGCGCTAACTAATTAGTCCGCACGATCAGCACCGAACAGGGCGCGTGGTGCGAGACCTTGTTGGGAACCGACCCCAGCAGGAACCGCTTGGCTCCGGTCATGCCCTTGTTGCCGACCACGATCAGGTCCGACCGCTGCTCCTCAGCGACGTCGACGATCGCGTCGGCGGCGTCGCCCTGACGCGCGAACGTCTCGACCTGGCTGACGCCGGCCTCCGCGGCCTCGGTCCGGGCCCCCTCGAGCAGCGCCAATACGTCGTCGTGCGGGTTGATCATCCACTCCAAGGTCGGGGGCACCTCCACCGACTCGTCGCGCAGCCGTTGATCGGACACCGGCTCGTAGGCGCTGACGATCTGGAGCCGGGCGCCTAGCCCCGCCGCCAGGTCGATCGCGCGGAGCAGCGCGGTGTGGGCCGTCTCGGATCCGTCGGTGCCGACCAGGATCGAGGTGAACACAGCGCTAGCTCCCTAGGCGAGCTTGGTGATCGCGATCACCATGCCCGCGAGTACGAACACGAGGATCGCGACCTGCATCCAGATCCAATGGCGTGGCACACCGCAAAAGCTAGCGGGCCGTCCCGCCGGGCAACGCGGCCCGCCCGTCTATCGTCCGCACGAGATGGCACAGCAGCTCAACCCAACGCTCAAGGCGGTGAGCGATGCCGTCCTCGCGATCGCCGTGAACCTATCGGTGGACGAGGTGCTGCAAAAGCTGGTCAACGCCGCCCGCGAGCTCGCCGGCGCGCGCTACGCCGCGCTCGGCATCCCGGACGGGGCGGGAGGCTTCCGCCGCTTCCTCGTCGCCGGGATGAGCGACGAGCTCATCGCCTCGCTCGGCCCATTGCCGCGATCGCACGGCATGCTCGGCGCGATGCTCGCCGGAAGCGAGCCCTACCGGACCGACGACATCCACGACGATCCGCGGTTCCGCGGGTGGTGGCCGCGCAGCCACCCCGACATGCGCTCGTTCCTCGGCGTCCCGATCGTCTCGCCCGACGGGACCATCATCGGCGCCTTCTACCTGACCGAGAAGGAGGACGCCGACGTCTTCGACGCCGAGGATCAGGAGCTGATCGAGCTGCTCGCGGCTCACGCGTCGATCGCGATCACCAACGCTCGCCTGTACGAGGAAAGCCGCGAGCTGTCGATCCTGTCCGAGCGCAATCGACTGGCGCTCGAGCTCCACGACGTGGTCAGCCAGAAGCTGTTCAGCGTGATGCTCACGGCCGAGGCCGCCGCCACGCAGATGGACCGCGATCTCGTGGCCGCGCGTGCGCAGATCGAGCGGCTGCGCGAGCTCGCCGGCGAGGCGCTCGAGGAGCTGCGGGCCCTGATCCTCGGTCTGCGTCCCCCCGAGCTCGAGCGCGACGGTCTCATGGGCGCGCTGCGCAAAGAGGTGGAGATGCTCGGCCGCATGCACGCCGCGAACGTCGAGCTCCGGGTCGACCCCGGATTCACGATCGATACCGGCGAGCGGGAGCTCGCGCTGCTCCGGATCGTGCACGAGGCGCTCCACAACGCCGTGCGCCACGCCCACGCCGAGCACGTGACCGTGCGCGTCGGCCGGGAGAACGGCACGGTGATCGTCGAGGTCGCCGACGACGGAGTCGGCTTCGATCCCGACAGCGCCGAGCTGCGCTCGAGGCACCTCGGCCTCACCTCGATGGAGGAGCGCGCCCGCGAGCTCCGCGGACGGCTCCGAATCGATTCGAGACCCGGGAACGGCACCACCGTGCGAATCGAACTGACGGCGAGTGACTGACCCGATCACGATCCTCGTCGTCGACGACCACGCGGTCGTGCGCGAGGGCCTGCGCGCGTTCCTAGGGCTCCAGGACGGGTTCGAGATCGTCGGCGAAGCCGCCGACGGGGAGGAAGCGCTCGAGCGGGCCCAGCAACTTGACCCCGATGTGATCCTGATGGACCTGGTGATGCCGAACCAAGACGGCGTCAGCGCGATGCGGACGCTCAAGCAGCGGGCGTCGCGGAGCCGCGTGATCGTGCTCACGAGCTTTCTCGAGGACGACCGGCTGCTGCCGGCGCTCGAGGCCGGGGCCGCCGGCTACCTGCTCAAGAACTCCCAGCCCGCCGAGTTAGCCCGGGCGGTGCGGGCCGCTCATGCCGGCGAGGCCATCATCGATCCGGCCGTCGCTGCCCGGCTGGTTCGCGCCCTGTCGGAGCGACCGGCCACCGCGGGCGCCCTCGACGGCCTGACCAACCGCGAGCGTGACGTACTCTCGCTGATCGCGCAGGGTCGCTCGAACAAACGGATCGCGCTCGAGCTCGGCATCTCCGAGAAGACCGTGAAGACGCACGTCGGCCACGTCCTTGCCAAGCTCGACGTCACCGATCGCACGCAGGCCGCCGTGCTCGCGGTGCAGGCAGGGCTGGTGAACCAAGGGTCTTAGGACCAATTACCCCTGGTAACCAAGACCGCCGCCGTCCTACCGTGGCGATCATGCCACTAGCCATCATCACCGGAAGTTCCAGAGGCCTCGGCCTTGCGCTCGCTCGCGCGCTCGCCAAGCGCCAGTGGGCGCTCGTGATCGACGCCCGCGGCGGCGCCGAGCTCGAACGCGCTGCCCGCGAACTGGGCGCGGTCACCGAAGTCGTCGCGATCGCGGGCGACATCGCCGACGACTGGCACCGCGGGGCGCTCGTCGACGCCGCCGGCGACCACGTCGATCTGCTCGTGAACAACGCGTCGCTGCTCGGGCCGAGCCCGCAGCCGCCGCTTGGCCGCTACCCGCTCGACGTCCTCGAGCGGGTCTACCGGGTCAACGTGCTGGCGCCGATCGCGCTCGCCCAGCTCGTCCTCCCGCGCATGCCGGACGGCGGCACGATCGTCAACGTGAGCTCCGACGCCGCCGTCGAGCCGTACCCGGGCTGGGGCGGCTACGGGTCCTCGAAGGCCGCCCTCGACCAGGCGTCGGCGATCCTCGCCGAGGAGCACCCGGCGCTGCGCATCTACTCGGTCGATCCCGGCGACATGCGCACCCAGATGCATCAGGATGCCTTCCCCGGCGAGGACATCTCGGACCGCCCACCGCCCGAGGACAGCGTGCCCGGGCTGCTCGCACTGATCGAGGGCGATCTGGAGAGCGGCCGCTACCGGGCACGCGAGCTCGCGACGATCGCGGCAGCATGAGCGCGCTCGCGTTCGAGCTCGAGCCCGACCTCGAGGCGCACGAGCCCCCGGAGGAACGGGGCGTGGCGCGCGACGGTGTCAAGCTGCTCGTCGCCCGCCGCGCGGACGGCTCGATCGAGCACCGGACGTTCAGCGACCTGCCCGACCTGCTCGCGCCCGGCGACGTCCTCGTGATCAACGTGTCGGCGACGATCCCGGCAGCGGTGGCGGCCCGACGCGGGGTCGGCGAGAGACTGCGCGTCCACTTCGCGACCCGCGCGCCGCATCTCGAGGACGACTGGCGGGTGGTCGAGATCCGCAGCTCCGACGGCAGCCGCCCGCACCGTCTGCCCGCGGGCGAGTCGCTCACGCTCCGCGGCGGCGCCACGCTGGAGCTCGTCGCGCCGTACGCGTCCGGAGAGCGGCTGATGCTCGCGCGCTTCTGCTGCGAGCTGCTGGTGGACGAGTACCTCGAGCGTCACGGCGAGCCGATTCGCTACTCGCACGTGCCGAAGCCGTGGCCGCTCGAGGCCTACCAGAACGTGTATGCGATCAGCCCCGGCAGCGCCGAGATGCCGAGCGCCGGCCGGCCGATCACGCGCGAGCTCATCTCGCGTTTGGTCGCGCGCGACGTCGTGGTCGCCCCGATCACGCTCCACTGCGGCGTGTCCTCGCCCGAGAGCCACGAGCCCCCGTTCCCGGAGTGGTACGAGGTGCCCGACCACACCGCGCGGGCCATCGCGGCCGCCCGCCACCGCGGTGGCCGGGTGATCGCCGTCGGCACCACGGTGGTCCGCGCGCTCGAGTCGGCCGGCGGCCCTGACCGGTGTAGCTGCGCCCGCTCGGGGTGGACCGGCCTGGTCGTCGGTCCGGACTGCGGCGTCTCCGTGGTCGACGGGCTGATCACCGGCTGGCACGAGCCGGAGGCGTCGCACCTCCAGCTGCTCGAGGCGCTCGCCGGCCCCGAGCTGCTCGCGCGCTCGTATGAGGCCGCGCTCGACGCCGGCTACCTATGGCACGAGTTCGGCGACAGCCACCTGATCCTGCCCTGACCGGTGCATAGGGGCTGCGCTGGCGCGCAGCGTCCCTGGGGCCTGGAGGGCCCGTCCTGTCCGGAGTTGCGACTACCCCGCCCGGCAGGGATGCCGGGCGGAACGGCGGTCGCGGCGACGGCACGAGCTCGGCATCCCTGCCTCGCAGGCGGGGCCTGCTGCGCCACATCCGACGGACGACGCGCAGCAGGCGCGGCCCAGTCCTACGCCGCGTGCGCGAGCACGGCCGGGAAGTCGATCGAGACCCCGCGCGGCACGACCAGCACCGGGCAGGTGGCGTTCTCGATCTCGTTCTGGGCCTGAGCGCTGATCATCACGCGGCCGGTTGGGGCCTCGAGACGGGAGCCGACGACCAGTAGGTCGACCTGGTGCTCGTCGCGCGTGAGCGTGGCGCCGAAGCTGTCGGCGAGCGAGCGCGCGGTGGCGATCGTGGCGTCGTCGCCGGGGATCGCGAGCAGGCCGATCCGGTGCACCCGCGGTGCCCACTCGTCGTGGTAGGCGGCGGGCGCGATCGCGACCGCGCTGGTCCCGCCGTCGAGCAGGGCCTGCGTCGAATGCTGTGGAACCACGTGTCCGGGCGCCGTCCGGTAGTCCGAGCCGAACACGACGATGTCCGCCTCCTCCTGCTCGGCCAGCTGCCGGAGCCCAGCCGCGGTGGAAGGGCTGACGACGACGCGGGTATCGACGCGGAGGCCCGAGAACCAATCGGCGCCCCGCTGGAGCAGCATCTCGGCCTCGTGCTCCTCGACCAGCTCCTGCGAGCAGTCGCCGTGCGTGCAGTGGCGCACGTAGGCGAGCGTCAGCTCGGAGCCGGCGTCGGCCAGGATGCGTCCAAGCATCAGCGCGTCGTGATCGCCAGGCGTGTCGTCGTAGGAGATGATCGCGCGGGGTGACATCCGTTGGCCTCCAATCCTCGGAAGAAGTCGTAGCCGTCCTGTTTCGGCGCGAGCATCGCACCTACCTACTATCACCGCTAATGAAGTTCGTCATGCCGTTGATAAGCTCCGCTAATGCTGCACGTCGGCCGCGTGAGGGTGCTGTCGGAGGTCGTGCGGCGGGGGTCGTTCTCGGCCGCGGCTGAGGCGCTGTCGTACACCCAATCCGCCGTGTCGCAGGCGATCGCGCGTCTCGAGGCGGAGACCGGAGCCACTCTGATCGTGCGCGACCGCGCCGGGGTGCGCCCGACCGCCGCTGGCGCCAGCCTGGTCGAGCACGCCGAGGGGATCTTCGCCCGGATCGAGGCCGCCGAGACGGAGCTCGCGGCGGTGCTCGGCGTGCGCGCGGGGCGCCTGCGGATGGCGTCGTTCCCGTCGGCTGGCGCGACGCTCATGCCCCTCGCGATCGCCAGCTTTCGCGAGCGTCATCCCGACGTCGCGCTGACCCTCGCCGAGGGCGAGCCGGAGGAGATCGCGCCGCGCCTGCGCGCCGGCGAGTTCGATCTCGCGCTGCTGTTCGAATTCCCGGGGACGCGCGAGCGCCACGGCGCTCGGCTCCGGACCCAGTTGCTGCTCGAGGATCCGATGCTGGTAGCGCTTCCGGCCGAGCACCCCCTCGCCGGCAAGCCGGCGCTATCGCTGGCCGATCTGGGAGACCAGGACTTCGTTCAGACGTCGGCGACGAGCCCGTGCGCGCGCCACGTCGTGCGGTCGTGCGTGGCCGCCGGGTTCGAGCCGACGGTCACGTTCGAGTCAGACGACTACGAAACCGTGCAGGGCTTGGTGGCCGCCGGCGTCGGCGTCGCGCTGATCCCGCGCCTCGCGCTGACTCACGTTCACCCGGGCATCGTCGTGCGCGCGCTCGCGCCGCGGAGCCCGGCACGGCGGGTCGTCGCGGCTACGATCAGCGCGGCCGGCGTGTCCCCGGCCGCCCGAACGATGATCAAGGTCCTCGCCGGCGTCGCCCAGCGATACACCGAAGGCCCGGCGAAGCCGGCGGCCGCCTAATCAGCTGGGCCGCGTCTTTGCCGTCAGACGGTTCGTCAGCTTGCCGGCGTCGGTCACCCGGAGTGTCAGCGCGAGCCGACTCGCCCGATGGCGCGCGATCGCCGCAGTCAGGCTGCCGCTCGCCGCCAGGCGCGGGGAAGAGACGGTGACGTGCAGTTGCGGGGTCGCGGTCCGCACCGTGATCACGAGCGCAACGTGCTGGAGGCCGACCGTGAACTTCAGGTGCTTGCCCTTGGGCCCCGTGACGGTGACCGTCGAGCGAGATTTGGAGAAGTGAAGGCCGCGCGGGAGGGTGATGCTGACCGTCTTGAGTCCGGGCTCGTCGCGCCCGGCCGCGACCGTGAACGACAGCGTCGGCCGTCCGGCGCTGACGCTCGACAGCGACACGTGCGAGACGGTGGCGGCACCCTCGATCGTCCAGTCGAACGTCGTCTGCGCCGCGGTGCCGGAGCTGTCGGCGACGACGACGGTCACCGTCGAGACTCCGATCCGCTTGGGGCTGCCCGTGATCTTGCCGGAGCCGTCGAGCGACAGCCCGCTCGGCAACCCGGTGGCCGTATAAGTGAGGGCCGCTCCGCGCGTGTCGGCGGCCTTGATCTGGAGGGTCACCGGCTTCTTTATCGTCGAGCCCTGCGGACCGGGGTTGCTGAGCGCGATCGCGTCCGTGCATAGCGACTGCGTGAGCGCGGTGGCGTTCGGCGATCCGAGCCCAGTCGCCATGTCGTAACCCGAGCCGGCGGGGTACAGCCCGCCGTTAAGCCCGGTCATGTCGTTGTTCCCCGTCGTGATGTCGTTGAAGTTGCTGCCGTACGCGCTCCCGGCAGCGAAGTAGAGCGCGGGGTTGGCGAAGCCGATCGTCGTCCCCGCGCACCGGGCGGACGCGTTGGCCAAGGCAATCAGCGCTGCCCACGCCGGCGCGGCGGCGCTCGTGCCGCCGACCGCCTGCCATCCCTTGGGCTGCGTCGGTCCCGCGTCGCCGTTCCCGTTCCAGTAGATCATGTAACCGGTGGCCGGGTCGCCGTTCGCAGACACATCGGGCACCTCGCGGCAATCGCCCGACGGCGCGGCGCAGTTCGCTCCGGACGAGTTGCCGTTGATCACGTGCAGGAACGGTGGCGCCTGCGCCTGGTAGCCGGGCATCGGCCAGAAGCTCGAGACGCCGCCGCCGCTCGCTCCGACGGTCGTTCCGTCGTTCCACACGGACTCGCTCAGCCGTGCCCCGGTGGTCATGTTCGCTTTGAGGCTCGTTCCGCCGACGCCGGTCACGAACGGCTGGCTCGCCGGGTCGTCGACCTGGAGCGTGGGCGGCGACGGAAAGCAGTCCTCCGAACCGGAGTCGCCCGACGCCGCGACGATCGACATCCCCTCCGCCGCCGCCTCCTGGAACAGGATGTTCTCCGCCGATGCCTGGTCCGCGCCCGTGAAGCCCTCGAGCTGCTCGCACTGGCCCCAGGACGTGGTGACCACCTGCGCTATGTGCTGGTTGACGATCGCGCTCATCGTGTCGTACGGGCCGTTCCCTGAGTTCGGACCCTCGTACACAGCGATCCGGGCCTGCGGTGCGAGCCCGATCACGTTCTCGATGTCGAGCGCGGCCTCACCCTGACCCGGACCGGTGCCGGCGCCATTGTCGACGAGGGTATTGCCGATCTGCGGGTTAACCCCGAAGCACGCCCCGAACGCCTGGATGTCGCTGAGCTCATAGGGCTCGAGCTCGAGGATCGCGACGGTCTGCCCCGCCCCTTCGTCGCCGGACTGGTAAAGGCCCGAGAACCCGTAGGCGGCGGCGATCTGATCGGAGGTGAACCCGCCCTGCATCGCGCCGGCCGAGCTCGCGGCGGCGCACGGCTGTGGTCCGCCGGTGACGACGTGAGGCCTTTGCCCCTGCGCGAGTGCTGTCGCGGTGTGAGCGTGGATCAGCAGTGGCTTGGCGGTCGCCAGCGTGTCGAGCCCGAGCACCGACTGGACGTCGGAGGCGATCCCCGAGTCCAACGATGGCGCCTGCTGGTTGACGATCGCGCTCGTCCCGCTGGCCAGCGCCACGCGCGAGAACGAGGTCGAGAACGCCTGTCCGACCTGACCCGCGGTCGCCGTGACCGGGATCGACAGCGAGTTGGCGCTGACCGGCCCGGGGTCGAGGCCGTGAGCGCGCAGAGACGTCTCCACGGCCTGGACCGCGGCCGGAGTCGCACCGAAGCGCTGCGCGAACTCCGCCGGGGTGATGTGGTCGCGGTACTGCGCCGAGCCCGGCGTCGAGACCGCGCTGGCGAACGCCGCCAGTCCCGCGGGGTCCTGCGGTTGGAGGGTGACCGTCAGGTGCAGTTGTGTCGTGTCGGGCACCGCGCCGGCGATGTGCGCGTTGGCCGGTACGGCAGGCGCGTTGCCGAGGCGAGTGGAGGCAGCGGCCGGGGAGGCGACGACGAGCGTGGCGGCCAATGCACACGCCGACGTGAGCGCCCCAGCTCTCGAAAGCAGTCCCATACCTGGCGCCGAGCCTACCGGAGTCCGAGCCGTTATCGCGTTGGTCCGGTGGCCACCATCACGAACCAGTCGCTCTCGTGGACGACGGTTCCGCCGCCGAGCTCGTCGGCCAGTTCGGCGCCGTCGAAGTAGCGCTTGTAGACGTGAAAGGCGGAGCCGTCGTTGAGGATCCGCTCGCGGGAGGCGAACCGTCCGAGGCCGAGGTACCAATCGTCGTACTCGGGCGCGCGCGTGTCGTAGTAGTCCTTCACGGCTTCGATACTGCCAGGCCACCGGGGCTGGTTGACTGTCGGTCGTGGACGACCGGCGGAGAGTCAGCTTCGGGAGCGTGGCCGAGGAGTACGACAAGAGCCGGCCGTCCTACCCCGCGGCTATGGTCGACGACGCGCTCGAGTACGCCGGCGCCGGCGCGTCGGACCGGGCGATCGATGTCGGCGCCGGCACGGGCAAGGCCACGGTGCTGTTCGCGGCCCGGGGGCTGAGGATCCTGGCGATCGAGCCGAGCGGGGAGATGGCGGCGGTCGCGCGGCGAAACTGCGCGGGCTACGAGAACGTGACGATCGTCGAGACCGAGTTCGAACGGTGTCGGCCGGCGGGACACGAGTTCCGGCTCGTTTTCTCGGGACAGGCGTGGCACTGGATCTCGCCCGACGTGAAGTACGTCGCCGCGCGTGCCGCGCTCGAGGACGGCGGTGCGCTGGCGGCGTTTTGGAACAGGCCCGAATGGAATGCCTGCGATCTACGAGACGGCATCGGCGACGCGTACCGCCACCACGGGCATGGCGGCGAAACCCGCGACCCGATGAACCCGACGGCGTGGTCAGGGGACGGTGCCTGGTCGACGGAGATCGCCGGCGCGTCCGGGTTCGAGGCGGCTGTGGTGCGCCGCTATCGATGGCACGCCGACTACACGGCCGCCGAGTACGTCGCGCTGCTGGGTACCCACTCCCCGTGTCTCGTCCTCGATCCGCCGGAGCGGGAAGGACTGCTGGCCGAAATCGGCGCCACGATCGACGCGCACGGAGGGACTCTCCGGATGCCGTTCGTGACCGAGCTATGTCTGGCGCGGGCGGCATGACTGGTGGGGTCGTGCGCGGCGAGGATGGCGTGGCTCGCTGCTGGTGGGCCGACTCCGCGCCCGAATACCGCCCCTACCACGACAACGAGTGGGGCTTCCCGGTCGCCGACGACGTCCGCTTGTTCGAGAAGCTGAGCCTCGAGGGCTTCCAGGCCGGTCTGTCGTGGCTGACGATCCTGCGCAAGCGTGAGAACTTCAGGAGGGCGTTCGCGGGATTCGACTTCGAGGCGGTCGCGCGGTTCGGCGAGGACGATGTCACGCGCCTGCTCGGCGACGCGTCGATCATCCGCCACCGCGGGAAGATCGAGGCGGTGATCAACAACGCCCGCCGGGCCGTGGAGCTCGTCGACGCCGAAGGGTCGCTGGCGGGGTACGTGTGGCAGTTCGAGCCGCCGGCGCGATCGGGCGCGCTCGACCGCGAAGGACTCCGCGAGCTGGCGACTACAGCCGAGTCGAAAGCGCTCGCGAAGGACCTCAAGCGACGCGGCTGGCGGTTCGTCGGACCCACGACGGTGTACGCGTTCATGCAGGCGATGGGCCTGGTCAACGATCACCTCGACGGCTGTGACGCGTTTGCCGAGGTCGAGCGCGCTCGCGCGGGCTTCGATCCGCCTCGCCCTCTACACGAGCCTGACGATCGCGGTGATCCCGACGACCACGATCACCGCTCGCAGCGCCGCCGCCGGTAGCCGGCGTCCCCATCGGGCGGCTGTGATCCCGCCGATGATCGACCCGACCGCGATTAGCAGCGCCGGCAGCCACGCGACGTGGGCGGCGAAGACGAAGATGATCCCCGCGACCAGATTGACGAGGCCGGCGAGCACGACCTTGAGCGCGTTGACTCGCTGCAGCTGCTCGTCGGGGAGCGACAGCCCGAGGATCGCGAGGAGCATGATCCCCTGGGCCGCGCCGAAGTAGCCGCCGTACACGCCGCTCGCGAACACGGCCAGCATCGAGACCGGGCCGGGGTGCGCGCGCTCGCGTGCGCGGCGCGAGCGGCGGGCGTCGAGCGCAACCGCGAGGCGCGGCTGCAGCACGATGAGCACGAGCGCGATCACGATGAACGCAGGCACGATGTCCTTGAACGCCGACGCCGGAAGGCTGAGCAGCAGCACCGCGCCGACGATCCCGCCGACGGTCGAGGCGGTCGCGAAGCGGATCGCTCGCGCGCGTTGTCCGGCGAGTTCGCGCCGGTAGCCGATCGCGCCGGCGACCGAGCCGGGAACGAGCCCAATCGTGTTCGAGACGTTTGCGGTCACGGGCGCGTAGCCGAATGCAAGCAGGATCGGAAACGTGATCAGCGTGCCGCTGCCGACGAGCGTGTTGATTCCCCCGGCGGCGACACCCGCCGCGAAGATGGCCAGGGCGTGGAGCGGGGGCATCTGGTCCTTAGCCGGCGCGGTCCGGCTTACGTCCGGTAGGCGCGCACCAGGTAGCCGCTGCGGCCGGGGGCCACGACCTCGATAGGCCCGAAGCCGCTCGCGCCGAACATCAGCTCGAGCTCGCGGCGGCTGTAGTTGAAGATCGGGCAGTGGCCGATCCACTCGTAGCGAACCTTGCGGACCGGTCCCTTCACCAGCGACCAGGTCGGGAACGAACCGACGACGCAGCCTCCGGGCGCGCACAGCTCGAACATCCGCTGGCTGAAGCGGTGCGGCTCGGGCACGTAGTCGAACAGACCGACGGCGAGGATCACCTGGAACGGGCCCTCGAGCGGCGCGGTCAGGAAGTCGTCGACGATCAGCTCAGTGCGGCTTTCGAACCGCGTCAGGCGCGCGCGCGCGAGGTCGATCATCGGCTCGGAGAAGTCGACGCCTACGTAATGCGACGCGCCGGCCTCCAGTACGAACTCACCGATCCGGCCCGATCCGCACCCGACGTCGAGCACCCGCGGCGCGTCGTAGGCCGCGACCGTGTCGACCGCGAGCTTGCGCCGCCGGAACAGCCCTGGACGCAGCGTTCTGACGAGCCACCGCTCGTCCTCGTAGAGATCGTCGAACTGCTGGGCCTTGTCCTCGAAGCGGGTTCGAACGCGTTCAGGCGTGGTCGTCGAGTCGCTCATGGGCTTCACCATAGGGGATCAGCTCGAATCGGCGGGCAATCGCCTTGAGCACCGACGGGGCACGCCGGCGGGCGCCGTTGCGTTGCGCCTCGCGCACCCTGGCGTGAGCTCGTTGTGCGGGCGTGGCGCTCTGCGGGAGCTGTGCGCGCAGCGGCTGCGGGTCGAGCTCGTTCGGGTGCAGGTAGAGGCCGGCGAGCGGGCCGGCCTCGGTCAGGCCCTTGAGGATCAGCGGCGTCGGCAGCCCCTGCCAGTACGAGGCCCCGCCGACGGGGATTTTCGTCCGTCCCCTGCGCCACACGGCCACCGGGAACTCCCAGAGGCCGCCGCCGATCCGGTGTGGCGTGGTGGTGAGCGGCACAGCGTGGTCCCGGATGGCCGGCGAGTCGTGTTGGCTGGCGTCGTAGACGAATCCCTCCTCCGCCAGCACGCGATACGCCCAGTCCCTCGAGGACGCGGTGATCGAGAACGCGGGCGCGCGGTAGCCGACCGGAGTCCGTCCGGTCAGGTCCTCAATCGTCGCTTTCGCCGCTCGCAGGTCGGCCGCGAACTCCTCGGGCGTCTGCGCGTGCACGGGGAGGTGGGCGTCGCCGTGACAGCCGATCTCGTGGCCGGCGGCAACAATCGGGGCGAGCAGGTCCGGGTGCGACCGGGCGGCCATCCCGAGGACGAAGAACGTCGCGCGCGCACCGAGCTCGTCGAACAGGGCCAGCAGGGCGTCGGTCTGGCGGGCGAGCGCGGGGCCCGCCTCGCGCCAGTTCGACGCGCCGACGCGCCGGCGGACGAGCTGGTGCCAGTCCTCGTAGTCGACGCTCAGCAGCAGGGTGGGACGGCTCGGCGACATGTGTGGGGAACCGTAGCCGGACGCTAGGAGCGAGGGTGCGCCGCCCGAGCCCGGGGCACTCGCGCCCGATCCAGTGGCACTGCGCACCGCGCCGGGAAGCGCGTGCCGCGGGTTGGGCGGGCAGCCGAAGCGACTTACTTATCCGCCGGCGACTATCCGCCGGCCGATCATGCGCTGGCCGACGCGCAGCGGGGTCAACAGCCCGAGGCGGGAGGCGATCCGCATCGAGTCCGCCCACCGAGACAGCCCCGAGCCGCGGGAGTCGGCGAAGGCGCCCGCCTCGATCAGCTCGAGGTACCAATCGATCGTCCCCGCCAGCGTGTCATTGAGCGGCCGCGAGGCGTAGCCGAGCTCGTCGCACGCCTTGCGCGACGTGAATCGCCAGTCCTGCCCCATCAGGTTCGACGCCTCGGACGAGAGCGCGCCCGGCAGGCCAATCGCTTCTCGGATGCGGGCCAGCCGCTTGATGATCACCGGCAGCACCATGATGGGGTAGCGCACGCCGGACAGCTCGGCCACGCGGTCGATGAGCTCGGCCCAGCCGATGTTGACGCCGCCGAGGATGTAGCGCTCGCCGGGCTTGCCGTGGTCGGCGGCCAGAAGGTGGCCAGCGGCGACATCCTCGACGTCGACGAAGTTCATCGGCGCGTCCAGCACCCCGGGGAGCCGGCCGCGCAGGTAATTGCCGATCGTCCGCGTCGAGGTCTCGCCCGGTTGTGTACGGTCGACGGGCACGCCGAGGACGTACGCCGGGTTGACGACGACGAGCTCGATGCCGTGACGCTCGGCCGCTTCGAGCGCGGCGCGCTCACCAGCGTGCTTGGAGTCCGGATAGGTCAGCCCGAGCCAGTCGGCCGGGTAGTCGGTGGACTCGTCCGCCGGTCCGTTCCCGTTGGCCGTCCCGATCGCCGAGATCGTCGACGTGAGCACCACCCGGCGCACGCCCTCGGCCGCTGCCGCTTCGACCGCGACCACAGGACCCTCGGCATTCAGCTCCCACACCCGCTGCACGGGACTCGATGCCACGTTTCCGGCCACGTGGAACAGAACGTCGATCCCACGCAGCGCCCGCCGCATCGATCGGTAGTCGAGCACGTCGCTCTTCGCCCGCCGGAAGCGGACGCCGGTGAGCGCCTTCAGACGTTTGGGGTCTCGGTAGACAACGCGCACGTCGTCGCCGCGTTCCGCCAGCGCCCGCACGACGTGGGCGCCGAGGAAACCGGTAGCTCCGGTCACGCAGGCCTTCATTAGGTTTCAGTCGCCTTTCAGAGAGGTTCGCCGGGACGTCACTTTTGGCCTACCCATCAAGCCACTGGGCGACGCGCCGGATTACCGGCGTTCACAACATCGTTCAGTCGATCGCGCGCCGGTAGAAGCCCCGCACGCCGATCAGCATCAGCGCGGTGATCGACCCCACCAGCACGAGGATGCACACCCACGGCGCGATGTGCGGGACCTGTGGAACCAGGGCCGCGCGCATCGACTCGCTGACGTAGGTCATCGGGTTGCAGGCGGTCACGACCTGGAACCAGGGCAGGCGCGACAGCGACGGCCACGGGTACTGGCTGCATCCGGTGAACAGCAGCGGCGTGAACACCAGCGAGAACACGATGTTGATCCGCTGCGGTACGACCAGCGTCCCGAGCACGAGCCCAAGGCCGGAGCCGAGCAGGCTGCCGAGCACCATCGCGAGCACGAGCAGCGGCACCCCGCTCCACCGCCACGGGATCGACCCGAGCACGAGAATCCCCACCGGGATCATCACCGTCGTCGCGGTGAGCGCGCGCAGCGTGGCGAACAACACCTTCTCGCCGGCCACGAGCGCGGTCGACATCGGCGCCAGCAGTCGGTCCTCGATCTCCTTCGTCCAGCCGAACTCGATCACCAGCGGAAACGCCAGCGTCTGCATGCTCGTGATCACGGCGGTCAGCGCGAGCAGCCCGGGGAACAGGAGGTCGGCGTAGCCGTGCTGCGTATAGCCGAGCGAGCCGAGCACCTTGCCGAACACGAACAGGAGGAACAGTGGCTGGAGGATCACCTGCGCCAGGAACACGGGCAGCTCGGTCCAGGTCACGAGCAGATCGCGACGGAGCACGGCCGTGAACGCACGTCGCTGCTTGATCGCTGGCGCAGTCACTCTGGCGGTGGCGGTCGGGGCGGCGGTGGTCATCGGAGCGTCCGTCCGGTCAGGTGGATGAACACGTCCTCGAGCGTCGGCTCCCCGAGCTCGACGCCGCTGAGACTGAGACCGCGGTCGGCGAGCAGCGTCGCCGTCGGCGCGACCAGCTGCGACGCCTCGCCGGAGACGTACAGGCGCACCCGCCACTGCGGGTCGTCGGGCTCCTGCTCGACCTCGGGAAGCGGCTCGACCCGCTCGACGCCGTTCAGCGCCGCGAACGCGTCGATCAGCGACTCGGGGGAGTGCCCGTTATCTCCGGCGTGCACGCTCAGCTCGAGCGTTGAGCTCCCGGGCAGCCCGCGCATCAGCGCCTCGGGGGTGTCGAGCGCGAGCAGCTTCCCGTGATCCATGATCCCGACGCGGTCGGCCAGGAGCGCCGCCTCGTGCATGTCGTGGGTGGTGAGGAACAGGGTGACCCCGCGCTCGCGCAGCTCGCGCAGCCGGTCCCACACGAACAGCCGCGCCGCCGGATCGAGACCCGTCGTCGGCTCGTCGAGGAACAGCACCTGCGGCTCGTGCATGAGCGCCCGCGCGATCATCACGCGCTGCGACTGCCCGCCAGAGAACAGGTCGGGCTTGACGTCGCCGCGCTCGCCGAGCCCGAACTGTGCGAGCAGCTCGTCGGCGCGCGCGTTCGCCTCGGCCGCGGGCACGCCGTGGTAGGCGGCATGGAACGTCAGGTTCCGGCGAATCGACAGCGACCGGTCGAGGTTGCTGCGCTGCGGCACCACCGCGAGCATGCTCCGTGCGCGAACCGGGTCGGCACCCACATCGACGCCGCCGACCATCGCCCTGCCGCCGGTGGGCTTCACCCGCGTGGTAAGCATCCCGACCGTCGTGGTCTTGCCGGCGCCGTTCGGGCCGAGCAGGCCGAACACCCCGCCCGGCGCCACCGCGAATGCGATGCCGTCGACGGCGTTGACCGGCGACTTCGGGTAGCGCTTGACCAGGTCGGAGACTTCGACCGCCGCCGTGGAGCTACTCACTCGCCCCAGGGTAACGCCGGGATCTTCCGCGGTAGATTGCGCCTGTGGTCCCGGAGGCCCAACTGAAACCGACCGAGCATGGCCGGGAGCCCGCCGGCGAGGGCTGGTTCATCTTGAACGCGCGCGACGCGAAGTGGCTCGACGGCGACTTCGGGGCGTACACCCGCTTCGAGGGCGGGGCTCGCTTCCCGAAGCTCGGCTTCAACATCGGCGTCCTGCAGCCGGGGCAGCCGGCGTGCTACTACCACGGTGAGGACGACCAGGAGGACTTCCTGGTGCTCGCCGGCGAATGCCTGCTCCTGATCGAGGGCGAGGAGCGCCCGCTGCGGCAGTGGGACTTCGTCCACTGCCCCGACTGGACCGAGCACGTGTTCGTCGGCGCCGGCGACGGGCCGTGCGCGATTCTCGCCGTCGGGACGCGGTCGGGTAGCGGCGTCGTCTACCCGCGGTCCGAGGTGGCGGTCCGCCACCACGCCGGGGTCGAGCAGGAGACGCGCGAGGGGAAGGAGGCGTACGCCGACATCAAGCCGGACGTCGAGGTTCCCTATCGCGACGGCTGGCTCGAAGGCCGTAGCTGAGCCGACCCTCGCCGTCGCATCGACGTTGCCGGCGCTCGCGGCGGGTAGCGACCATCGTGGTCATGATGCCGGCAGACCCATGAACGCCACCAACGCAGGGCGCGCGGACCCGGGACCCTCCTCACACGGTGGGCCGCTGGCCGTCGCCGTGCGCGATGCGGCCCGGTTCGACCACCGGGAGGTCGACGTCGCGGCCGGCCTGCTGGCGGCGATTCCGGTGGCGGCGGTCCTCGCGATCGGCACGATCGCCTGGAGCGCTGTGGCCGGCGTCACGATGGGCGCCGGCGCGATGCTGGTCGGGGTGGCCTGGCGGGTCGCCGGCGGCCGTCCCCCGCTGGCCGTGCTCGCGACCGACGCTGTCGTGATGGCGCTCTCGACGTTCGTCGGCTGTGTGACCGGATCGGTGTCCTGGCTCCACTTCGTCTTGCTGGCCGTGTGGTCCCTGACGGGCGGTCTGCTGGTGGCGCTCGGCAACCGTGGAGGGGTCGTCGGGACCCAGGCGATCATCGCGTTCGTGGTGTTCGGGCGCTTCAGCCAGCCCGCGGACGCCTCGCTCGGGCTGGCCGGGCTGGTCCTCGCGGGAGGCTCGGCGCAGGTCCTGTTCTTGAGCATCGTGCGCTGGCCGCCGGCGCTGCGCGCGCAGCGTGCCGCCGCCGCCGGCGCCTACAGCGACCTGGCGCGTCTCGCAACCGCGAGCTGGGATACCTCGACGCTACCGGTCGCGACCGAGCTGGACCAGGCGGATGCCGCGCTGTCCTCGCCGACGCTGTTCGGTGACCCGGCGCTGATGACGCTTCGGAGCCTCGTCACCGAGGGGCGTCGGATCCGCGTCGAGGTCGCCGCGATCCACTTGCTGATGCGGCGCCGCCACGAGGAGGCGGGTCGGCATGACGAGCCGCTCGATCGGGGCGCCCAGCGCGTCCTCGAGCTCGCCGGGACGGTCCTGGCTCTGGCGGCTCGGGCGATCGAGGGCGACCGCACGGCCGCCGGCGAGCTTCCGGGACAGCTCGAGCGACTGAGCTCGGACACCGCCGAGCAAGCGCTTACGCCGAGCGCCTCCGGGCTGTCCCTGTCGCGCCGGCTGGCGGCCCTGGGCGGGCAGCTCCGCGCCGTCGCGGCGCTCTCGGTCACCGCCGGCGAGACCAGCGGCTTGCGCGCCCGCCGCCCCCTCGCGTACACCAACCGGCCGCTCGACGGCGTGCGGTCGGGGCTCGCGCAGCTGCGCGCGAACGCGAGCCTCGAGTCGCCGGTGGGCCGCCACGCGCTCCGGCTGGCGGTGGTGGTGCTCGTCGCCGAGGTGCTCTCGCGTCACCTGCCGCTGAGCCGGAGCTACTGGATGGTGGTCGCCGCCGCCACCACGCTTCGCCCAGAGTTCGGGGCCACGTTCACCCGCGGCGCCGAGCGGGCGGGTGGGACGGCACTGGGCGTCGGCCTCGCCGGCGCGATCGCGGTCGCCCTGCATCCGAGCGGGGCCGCGACCGTCGTCCTCGTCGGCGTCCTGGCGTGGGCGGGCTACGCGACCTTCCGGGCGAGCTTCGCGCTCGGTTTCGCGTTCATCACCGCCGTTGTCGTATTCCTCCTGAACGCGATCAGCCCCGACACGCTCGCCACCGCGTGGGCGCGTCTGCTCGACACGCTCGTCGGTGGCGCGCTCGGCCTGCTGGCCTACGGCCTGTGGCCGACGTGGTCGCAGACTTCGGCGCGCAACGCCCTGGCCGATCTCATCGATGTCGCCCGGGAGTACGTGAAGGCGACCCTGGCGGCTCTCACCGCGGGGCGCCCGGCGAGCGTGCAGGAGATGCGCCCGCTCAGCCGGCGCGTGCGTCTGGCCCGGACTCAGGCCGAGGCCACCGTCGCGCGGTCACTGTCCGAGCCGGAGACGCGCCGGATCGACGCCGAGCAGAGCCAGGGGGCGCTGGCGGCGTTGCGAAGGCTGGTCCAGGCCGTCCACGTGCTGAGGCTCGACGCCCAGGAAGAGCGGAGTCGCCGGCCGGTGCCGGCGCTCGCGCCGCTCGCGACCGATCTCGACACATTCCTGGCGGACGTCGACGAGACGTTCCGCGCCAAGCACGAGGGACCGCTGCCGGCGCTCGCGCTGCCGGACCTGCGCGCGCGCTACGACGAGCTCGAGCGCGCCGCGCCCCACGACGCCGACACCGAGGCGATCATGACCGAGCTCGACGAGATCGTCGACGCCGCCAACGGATTGGCCGTCCTGGCCGGACTCGATTCCTCGGAGTCAGACGTTCAGGACGACGGTCGCGAGAAGACCTCGACCGCGCCGAACGCCCGCTTATAGAACTCGACCGGCCTCGCGTCGGCACCCGACCGACAGCAGCACGAGGACCTGCGCGCTCACGACCGGGCGGCTCGGGCCATCTTGCGCCGGCCGATCGAGTCCAGCACCGCCTTGCGCAGCCGGACGGCGTGCGGTGTCACTTCGATGCACTCGTCCGCACGCAGGAACTCGAGTGCCTGGTCGAGCGACAGCTCGCGCTTGGGGACGAGCCGGACGAGCTCGTCGGCGGTCGAGGAGCGGATGTTGGTCAGGTGCTTCTCCTTGGTCGCGTTCACGTCGAGGTCGTCCGCGCGGGAGTTCTCGCCGACGATCAGCCCCTCGTACACCTCGTCGCCGGGTGCGACGAACAGCGTCCCGCGCTCCTGAAGGTTGAACAGCGCGAACGCCGCCACGGTGCCGCGGCGGTCGGCGACCAGCGATCCGGTGGGCCTCGTTCGGAGCTCGCCGTGCCACGGCTCCCACCGATCGAACACGTGGTGAACGAGCCCGGTGCCCCGCGTCTCGGTCAGGAACTCGGTGCGGAACCCGATCAATCCGCGCGCCGGCACCAGGTACTCCATCCGCACCCAGCCGGTTCCGTGGTTGACCATCTGCTCGAGCCGGCCCTTGCGCATCGCCAGCAGCTGCGTCACCACCCCCACGTACTCCTCGGGCACGTCGACGCTCATCCGCTCGACCGGCTCGCAGCGCCTGCCGTCGATGTCGCGCGTCACCACCTGCGGCTTGCCGACGGTGAGCTCATAGCCCTCGCGGCGCATCAGCTCTACGAGCACCGCGAGCGCGAGCTCGCCCCGCCCCTGGACCTCCCACACATCGGGTCGGTCGGTCTCGAGCACGCGCAACGAGACGTTTCCAACGAGCTCGCGGTCGAGCCGCGCCTTGACCTGCGAAGCCGTCAGCTTGTCACCGTCCTGCCCGGACAGGGGCGAGGTGTTGATGCCGATCGTGACCGACAGCGAGGGCTCGTCGACGGTGATCACCGGCAGCGGGCGTGGATCGTCGGCCGACGCGAGCGTCTCGCCGATCGTGATCTCGGGGATGCCGGCTACCGAGATGATCTCCCCGGCGGCTGCCTCTTCCGCCTCGACGCGCTCGAGCGCCTCGGTCACGTACAGCTCGGTGATCTTGACCAGCTGAACCTCGAACTGCTCGAGTTCGGCGCCAGCCGAACTCGCAAGGCCAGACGAAGTCTGGCCCCGGCAGTAGGCGACGGTCTCGCCGCGGCGGATCGTGCCGTGGCGGACCCGGCAGATCGCCAGCCGCCCCACATACGGCGACGCGTCGAGGTTGGTGACGTGGGCCTGGAAGGGGTGGTCGGGGTCGTACTCCGGCGCCGGGATGCGCTCGATCAGCAGCTCGACGAGTGGCGTGAGATCGGTCCCCTCGACAGCAGGGTCGAGCGACGCCCAACCGGCCTTGGCGTTCGTGTAAACGATCGGGAACTCGATCTGTGACTCGTCGGCATCGAGATCCAGAAACAGCTCGTACACCTCGTCGACCACCTCGTCGATCCGGGCATCCGGCCGGTCGACCTTGTTGACGACGAGGATCACCGGCAGCCGAGCCTCGAGCGCCTTGCGCAGCACGAACCGCGTCTGGGGGAGAGGGCCTTCGCTGGCGTCGACGAGCAGCAGCACGCCGTCGACCATGGTCAACCCGCGTTCGACCTCGCCGCCGAAGTCCGCGTGGCCCGGCGTGTCGACGATGTTGAGCTTGACGTCGCCGTAGCGGACCGCGGTGTTCTTGGCCAGGATCGTGATCCCCTTCTCGCGCTCGAGGTCCATGGAGTCCATGACGCGATCGGCCACGTCCTGGCCGACGCGAAACGCTCCGGATTGCCACAGCAGGGCGTCGACCAGCGTCGTCTTGCCGTGGTCGACGTGGGCGACGATCGCGAGGTTGCGGATGTCCCGGCGGAATGCCATCTACCGAATGACGATAGACGCGAGGGCCCGGACTTCCGGCCGAGGCGCCGCGCGAGCCGTCTCTAGATGGGGGCGCTGACCGTGGCGGTCGCGCCGTTCCACGTGCTCAGCACGTAGAGCCTGGCGGTCTTGGTGTGCGTCGCCAGCGTCTGGAACACGCGGCTCAACCGGAGCGTGACCGTGGCGATGCGGTTGCCCCGGACCGTGGCCTTGCTCGTCAGGAGCACCCGTGTCCCCGAGCGGCCCTGGAGGCGCACGGTGCACGGCGCGGAGCCGTGGCATCGGAGCACGACGACCAGCGAACTGCCCCTCGCCTTGACGCTCGTGATGGTGACCGGCGAGGTCCGGAAGCGGACCACGGGGCTCGTGGCGCTCCCGCCGGCGTCGCTCGCGACCACCCGGAAGTAGTAGATCTTTCCCGGGGACAGGTTCCGGAGCGTCAACGTGACGTTCCTCGGCTGCGTCGAGGACGAGTCTGCCAGCGAGCCCTGGGCGCTCCGCCCGAGCGCCGGCGTCGTCCCGTACTGCAGCGCGTACGCGGTGGCGGCTCCCCGGGAGGCGATCGTCGCGCTCACCGTCGCGGTCGTCGCCGCGGAGGCGAGCCGGATGCCGACCAGCGACGGCGCGGCGGGCGCCGTGCTCCCGCTGCCCGACGACCCCCCGCTCCCGGTTACGGGCGGGGCGGCCGTCGTGGTCGTGGTCGACGTCGTGGTCTGCGTGGTCGTCGGGTTCTGGCTCGAGCTCGTGGTGGAGCTCACCGTCGACGCCGACGGGGTGGTCAGCGTGAAGTCGTAGCCGTACTCGGTCCCGAAAGGCAAGTTCTCCGCGACCAGCCGGTAGTGATAGGTCGTCCCGGGAGCAAGACCGGTCAGCGAGTCCGACACCGGCACCGGAGCGGTGCCCCCGCCGATGTCGGTTGGGAGGGTCCGCTGCCCGTAGGCGGTGGTCGTGCCGTACTCCCACCAGTAGGTGGTGTCGCTTCCGTTCGGATACACCCCGCCCTGGAGCTGCGCCGAGGTCGAGGTCACGTTGAGCGCGTAGCCGCCGTTCGTTCCCGGGCCGCTGATGCCCGGGGCTCCGCTCGCGACCGCGCCGGAGATGCTGCCGACCCCGGTCGGACCGTCGTACCCGGGACCGGCGGTGCAGATGTATGAGATCGACGCCGCGCACGAGCCGTTGGAGCCGGTGACGGGATCGTTGAGCAGCGACTGGTTCGCGTACGCCCAGGCGGGACCCTGGCCGGTCGCGCCGACCAGCGCGTAGTACGCCGCGATCAGAGGCGACGCCTCGCTCGTTCCGCCGACGACGACCCAGCCGTTGTCGCCGGAGTCGTAGACCTGCATCCCGGTGTCGGGGTCAGCGTCGGCCGAGAGATCCGCGTACGAGCGGCCGGTGCAACCGGTGTCGGTCTGCCACGCCGGCTTGGTGGCCGCCAGGTTGCAGCCCGAGCCTGCGCCCGACCACGCCGATTCGGTGAACGCTCGGACGGTCTGGGCGCCGCTCGCGCTTGCCGGCTCGAGCGTGGTGCCGCCCGCGGCCGCGACGCCCGCTAGCGCTGCCGGGAAATCGTTACTCGGGGCGGGATAGCCCAAGTCGCCGGAGGCGGCGACGGTCGTGACTCCCGGGAAGGTGTAGTCGCCCGACGACGCGAAGTTGAACGCCGACCGGCCGCTCAGGGGAACGTCCCAGCTGTCCGAGATAACGCCTGCCGAGATCTGCCCGGATTTGATCTCCGAGGTCTCTAGCTCGCCGGCCTCGAGCTGGGCGGCCGCCATATCGGACTGGCCCTTGCTCTTGGCTTCCACGAGCACGATGTTGCAGTTCGGGCACAGGGCGGAGACCGCGTCGAGATCGAGCGAGATCTCGAGTTCCCAGCCGGGGTCGACCGTCGACGGGTAGTTGCTCCCTCCGTTCTGATCGACCTTCGAGAAGCACCCATTGGCCGTGGTGCACGCAGGCAGCCCGAATTCCGAGCGATAGATCGCCAGGTCGGACTCGGCGTTCGGATCATCGAACGCGTCGACAAGCGCGACGGTCGTGCCGGCGCCCTGAGTCTGCGAGAGATAGGCGAGGTCGTACGCCTGCTGGAGGTAAGCGGGAGTCCCCGGCTGGGGAGCAGTCGCGGCGGCGATCGCCACCGATGCGACGTGGCTGCCCCGCGGACGCGGCCGCCGGAGCCGGAACGGCGAGGCCGGTAGGCGCAGCCGAGGATGGACGAGCGCGCGGGTGCTGCGCACGCTGAGGATCCGGGCGAGGCAGGTCGCACTGTCCGAGGTGGCGGGAGGGCACGCGGCGACCGGCGCGATGCTGGCGGCGTCCGCGAGACCAGTGGTGGCATCGGTGATGCTCGCCCGCGCCTGCGTCGACGCCTGCGCCTGCGCCGACGCCGAGGCCGAGGCCGAGCTCACCGCTGGGGAAAGGCCGCCGGCGAGCGCCAGCAGCGCCGATCCGAATAGCCATGCCGTCGGTCGTCGGGAGGGTCGCCGGCGGGGCGTTCGCGGTGAACGGAAGAGGGAAGGGCCTCTGAGGAACCTTGCGGGAATCAGTCTCATGCGCCGACGAGGCTGGAGAGCCCCCGTCTCTTTTCGACAAGTTTTGGCGAAACCTTTAGCGGTCTTGCGCAGATTTGGATCGTTATACGATGCCCCGAAAGTTGGACTGCACGCCCGGCTCCGCGGCCTGGGGGTCGCGAAGCCAAACCGACGGCGGTCCGGAGGGAGTCGGGCCATACCACGCGGCGCCCAAGCTATTAGGGTACCCTAACCCGCCGGATGCCCTCAGGACTTACCGAACTGCGGCGAGTCGCGTCTGGAAAGCGTGCGAAATCTTCTCGCCGTGCGAAATCCTCTCGCGCTGCCTTCTACGTGTGGACGGCGATCCTGCTTGCGGTCGCGATTGTCGTCGTGGTGATCAGCTGGCACGCGCGCGGCGGCACGACCGATCCCACCGCTCTCCCCCCGGGCCATCGTCTGAGCCACGCCACCGTGGTGATCGACAGCGCGATCCTGGTGTTCCGCGAAGGACTCGAGACGATCCTCGTGCTCGCCGCGGTTACGGCCAGCTTTCTCGGAGGCAACCGGATCTACCGCCGGCCGGTCGCCGCCGGCGGTGCCGCCGCGATCGGCGCCGGCGTGGCCACGTGGTTGTTCGTCGTATGGCTGATCGGCCGCTTCCACGGGGGCGAGTTCGATGTGCAGGCCGCCACCGGACTGCCCTCGCTCATCGTGTTGCTGCTGGTGATGAATTGGTTCTTCCACAAGGTCTACTGGACCGGCTGGATCTCGGTCCATCACAAGCGCCGGCGTGGCCTGCTGTCCGCCGATCCTGAGACGAACATGCGCCGCCTCCTCGCGGGGCTGGCGCTGCTCGGGTTCACCTCGGTGTACCGCGAGTGCTTCGAGATCGTGATCTTCCTCCAGAATCTGCGCGAGCTGTACGGCGCGAGCGTCGTGCTCGAAGGCGTCGTTATCGGGTTGCTGTTCACCGGCGCCGCCGGCGTTCTCACCTTCGCGCTCCATCAGCGGCTGCCCTACCGCCGCCTGCTGATCATCACCGGGGTGCTGCTGCTGTTCGTCCTGCTCGTGTCGGTCGGCGAGGAGGTCAACGAGATGCAGCTCGCGGGCTGGATCGGC
Organism: uncultured Solirubrobacterales bacterium; assembly: GCA_963709205.1. GTDB lineage: Bacteria > Actinomycetota > Thermoleophilia > Solirubrobacterales > Solirubrobacteraceae > Palsa-465. The sequence goes on along the minus strand of CAVPVP010000004.1, from coordinate 402,996 downwards.
ACGACCCACGTCCCCGGGCTGAGCGTCCCCGACTGGATGGGGACCTGGTTCTCGATCTTCCCCAACTGGCAGACGTTCGCCGGCCAATTCATCGCGCTGGCGATCGTCATCGGGTCTTATGTGGGGGCTCAGTACGTGCGGGTGTGGCGTCCGCGTCGACGCGGACGCCACACCGCGCACGTCGCGGTCACGCCGCCCGAGGAGCGACCCGGCGATCGGGGCGCTCGCCGGGCTCCCGCGAACGCGCTCGCGTAGCCACAGCTGTCACATTCGCACGGTTACGCGCGTCAAGTAATAGATGACATTACGTGCACCTCGGCGCGCCGCGGGAAGGTCACAAGCCCGCGACGCGTCCGTGCTAAACATCGGAGAGAAGACCGGGTCACTACGCGAGAGCAGGGGCGCAGTGTGGCCACTCGCCGACACCGGATCAGGAGTCAACTAGTGCTGAAAGTCACACGCTGGTGCCTCGCCCATCGCGGTCGCGTGTTCGTCGCCTGGACCGCGATTGCGGTGATCACCACTGCCGTCGCGAGCGCCGCCGGGCGCAACTACGCGACCAACTTCAGCCTGCCCGGGACGCAGTCCCAGCGGGCGCTCGATCTCCTCAAGAAGGAGTTCCCCGCCCAGAGCGGTGATGTCGACACGATCGCGTTCCACACCGCCACCGGGACCGTCGATGACCCGGACGTCCAGTCGGCGATAACAAAGCTGCTCGACAAGGTCGAGGGTGACCCGCACGTCGTCTCGGTGCGGAGTCCTTTCGGCCCGGCCGGCGCGGTCCAGATCTCGCGCGATCGGCGGACCGCTTTCGCGACCGTCAACTACAACAAGCCGGCGAACCTCGTGCCGACCGACGCCGGCAAGCCCGTGCTCGATCAGATCAGCGCGGTGCACGTTCCAGGTCTGAAGGTGGCCGCCGGTGGTCAGGTGATGGAAAACGCCGAGGGATTCACGGTCGGTCCGGCGACCCTGATCGGAGCGATCGCGGCACTGATCATCCTGCTCTTCACGTTCGGCTCGCTGGTCGCGGCCGGTATGCCGCTGATCACCGCCGGCTTCGGCCTGATCACCGGCGTCGCCTTGATCGGACTGGCAACGCACGTCACCAGCATCCCGAACGTCTCGACCGATCTGGCGCTGATGATCGGTCTGGGTGTCGGGGTCGACTACGCGCTGTTCATCGTCACGCGCTTCAAGGAGAACTACGTCCAGTTCGGCGACGTGGATCGGTCCGTGATCGAGGCTATGGACACTTCTGGACGGGCGATCCTGCTCGCCGGCTCGACCGTGACGATCGCGCTCCTCGGGATGTTCATCACCGGGGTCAGCTTCTTGTACGGCTTGGCCATCGCTTCGGTGCTCGTGGTGCTGCTGACGATGACCGCGTCGCTGACCGTGCTCCCGGCGATGCTGTCGAAGTTCGGTGACCGGATAGTGCGTCCGCGCACGCGCCGGGGTGTGTTCCGTCGCGGTGCCGCTCCCGCTCCCGCTCCCGCTCCTGCTCCTGCCTCCGCTTCCGCTCCCGCTTCCGCGCCCTCAGCCGCGGCTGCGACGGGGCCGGCGGCATCGACGGCGGCCGCGACGGCGACCGCCGGCAATGGTGTCGCCGCGGCCGCCGGTGATGGTGTGGTGGCGGCCGGCGGCGACGGTGCGGTCGCGGTCGGCGGCAATGGTGCGGCTGCGGTCGCGCCCCATCCGTCACGCTGGCGTCAATGGAGCCGGACGGTCCAGCGCCGGCCATGGCCGCTGACGATCCTCTCCCTGGGCGTGATGGTCGCGCTGGTGTTGCCCGTGGTTGGTCTGCGCCTCGAGAGCAGCGACGCCGGAAACGACCCGTCGAACACCAACACCAGGCAGGCGTTCGACCTGCTCGCTCAGGGCTTCGGCGCCGGGTTCAACGGTCCGTTGACGATCGTCACGGAGCTCCCCAGCCAGAACCAGCAGGCGGCGGTCTCGGCGGTCACCTCCGCGGTGAAGCAGACGCCGGATGTGGTCGCGGTCACACCGGCGCGGATCTCGCCGTCGGGCCAGGTGGCAGTGTTCCAGGCGTATCCGGGCTCGGCGCCACAGGCGGTGGCGACCACGAATCTCGTCAACCACCTACGCGCCGACGTTGCCCCGCCGGTCGAGCACCAGACCGGCGCCAAAGTGCTGGTCGGCGGCTTCACCGCCGGCTCGATCGACTTCGCGCATGTACTGGCTAACAAGCTGCCCCTGTTCATCGGGGTCGTCGTCGTGCTGTCGGCGCTGCTGCTGTTCGTGATCTTCCGTTCGATCGTGATCCCGATCCAGGCGGCGCTGATGAACCTGCTCAGCATCGGCGGCGCGCTCGGAGTGACTGTGCTCGTGTTCCAGGACGGCTGGTTCGCCGGCGTGCTCGGGATCGAGAAGGGGCCGGTCGAGCCCTGGATACCGGTGTTGATGTTCGCGGTCGTGTTCGGTCTGTCGATGGACTACGAGGTGTTCCTGATCTCGCGGATCCGCGAGCAATGGATCCGCAAGCGCGACGCCTCCGAGGCGGTGGCCGACGGGATCGCCTTCACCGGTCGGGTGATCACGGCGGCGGCCGCGATCATGATCTGCGTGTTCCTCTCGTTCATGCTGGGCAACGAGCGAGTGCTGAAGGAGTTCGGGTTCGGCCTGGCGGCGGCGGTGCTGCTCGACGCCCTGATCGTGCGCTGCGTGCTCCTGCCCGCCGTGCTCGAGCTGCTCGGGCCAACGACGTGGAAGCTGCCGCGCTGGCTCGACGGCCGTCTTCCGCACATCAACATCGAGGGCTCGAGCGCGCGGGCCCAGCTGTTGGCCGAGCCCGGCCCCGGCGAGCCGCTCGAGCGGGAGCCGGCGCAGGTCTAGGCGCTAGTTCACGACGCCGAGGGTGCCGCGGCGACCGGTCGCCGCGCCCTCGGCGGCCGGGGAGAGACGGCCGCTCACGCACGCACGGTATGAATTTGCGCCGTTGGTAGGGTGGCGCCAGACATGCGGGCCCGTGAGCGCCGACAATCCGGACGCCTGACCCGGCGCGAACTCAAGCAGACGCTGTCGGGCCCCGCGCGCAAGTGGGTCAAGAGGGTATGGGAGGCCGCCGCCCTCGCCTCCGGCGAGATGGATCGGCTCAGCCCGGTCACGACGCCGCTCGGAAACAGACTCGTCGAGAGCTATACACACGCACGGCAGCTCGACGGCGGCGAGATCGAGCGCGCGCTGCGCATCGCCACGGTCGCCGGCTACGCCTCGCGGGTGGTCTTGGTCGAACCGACCGAGCAGCCGTCGCCGAAGCCCTCCGCCTTCCAGCTCACAGCGCACCCTGATGTCGAGCGCCTCGCCGCCGATGTCACGAGGCTCGTGGACCCGGTGCGCGACATCGCGTCGGATCGGTTCGACTCCGTGATGACGTTGCCGCCCGAGGTGTGGACCGCGTACGTGGCCACGGCCACGATGAAGCTCCAGGGTCAGCTCGTGACGAAAACGCTCCCATGGCAGGAGCTCGGCCGGGAGCGCATCGAGCAGATGCTGCGCTACGGGTACGTGCTGCGCTGCCTCGACGAGGTCATCGGGGCCGAGCCCGACCGGCGAGAGATCTAGGCCTCGCTTCGCACCGCAGCCCAGCACCGAACGCGAGCCGGCGCAAGTGTGGGCACTTACGACGCGGCGCGGAGCTTGTCTCTCCGCGCGCGCGTCGGATCGCCCTCTGACTGTGCTTCTTTTTCGGTCACGCCGGGCGGGGGGTAGGCGCGCAGCGTCCCGATCAGCTCGGGATTCTCGCCCTCCAGCGCCATCCAGGCCGCGCGCAGCCCGTCGGCGGCCGCGGTCTGGAGAACGGTGGCGCGATGTTCGAGCTGCCCGATCACGGCGGCGCCCGCCGCCGGACGGATAACGCAGGTCGCCGGAGTGTGCCCCAGGTCGCTCGCCTCGGTAGCGAGCTCTTTCGTGAGGGCGTCGTACCGCGGGGAGCGGGACTTTCGGAGCTCCACCAGCGCGGGGTTGATCGCCCGCAGGTAGCGGTCGGTCAGCCGCGCCACCACCGGCGAGAGCGGCGTGTGGCGCACGCCGTGCGGTCGGGTCTGGAGCACCAGCAGATCAGTGGCGGTGGTCCGGGCGACGTGGATCGGGATCGCCTCGGCCAGGGTGGCGTCGAGCAGCCGCATGCCCCGGAACGCGACCGGCCCGCCGGCAAGCCACGGCAGCCTGCCCGAGGCCCGCAGCGCGCAGCAGATCTCCTCCTGGCTGCGCAGGTCGGCGAGATCGACGATCGCCGCTGAGTCGGCGTCCGTCGCCGTGGCGTGAAGCTCGATCCCGCTGGCCAGGATCGCGTCGAACCGCAGCGGCCGCTGCCGCGTCCACACGTGGTTGATCACGTGGTCCATGTCGAACGCCGGCCCGCCCCGCAACGCGCGCAGCGCGCTCACGAAGCGGGGGTCGCCGAACCCGTACTGGTAGAGAGTGGCCAGGTACGCGGCTTGACCCGCCAGCAGGAAGGCGGCGTTGAACGCGCCGGCCGACGCGCCGTGCACCTCGTCGAACGCGTCCTTCAGAGCAAGCTGCTCGATCGCCGACGCCATCCCCGCCGAGACCACGCCGCGCATCCCCCCGCCCTCGATCACCAGTGCCACCCGCCGGCCGTCGGTCCTCGCCCCCGGGCGAGAGCCCTCGTCGCGCCGGCGCCTGAGCGTTTTGACCACCGGGTGGTCGCGCAGGTCTTCGGTCACCACCGAGGTGGGCCGAAACGGATCCGATGAGAAGCGTGGGCGCCGCACCGAGGCGGCTAATCGTAGTTGCGCCGGCTGGCGCGGTCGGGTGCGGGCACGCTGGCGCCGCGAGCGGTCCTTGCGCGCGCGCGGGGGAACTCCCATTTGAACACAAGAGATTTGCGTATGCCGAGCCGGGACCGCACACGTGCCGCGTCGGCAATCCGCACTCGCCGGCGCGGCCGTTCCCGCCACCGCGACGCCGGCAATCCGCACTCGCCGCCGCGGCCGTTCCCGCCGCCACGACGCAGGCAATCCGCACTCGCCGGCGCGGCCGTTCCCGCCGCCGCGACGCCGGGAATCCGCGGGTCAGCGCGCCGCCCAATCGTGTGTAACGAACGTCACAGACGGGGGTAAACCCACCGTAATGCGTTTCCGCCGTGAGCGCTCTCGCAGGCGCCGCCTTCTCGACGCGGCGCGTGCCACGCCGGCGCGCGGCCTCGATGTTGCGCGCGCCGCGCCCGCGCGCGGACGCGAGCTGCGCAAGGCGGCCGCGCAGCTTGACATACCGTGGGCGCGGTCGCGGCTGGCGGGCGTGGTCCGCGAGAACTTCCTGCGGTTCGTGCTCAACCCGACGATGGACTACTACGCCGCCCGCCGCGCCACGGGGAAGGAGAAGCTTGAGGGGGTCAAGGGCCCGGTGATCCTCGTGGCCAACCACGCCAGCCACATGGATACCCCGGTGATCCTGTCGGCGCTGCCGCGCAAGCTGCGCAAGCACACTGTCGTGGCCGCCGCGGCGGATTACTTCTACAAGAACCGGATCATTGCCTCGGCCGTGTCGTTGATCTTCAACACGGTCCCGATCGAGCGGCACGGCGGCGGGGGAGTGTCGAAGAACGGCAGCCATCTGGACAAGCTGCTCGATCAGGGGTGGAGCGTGCTGCTCTATCCCGAGGGCACGCGGTCGCGGGGCGGTGTGCCGAGCCCGCTGCGCCGCGGAGCCGCCGTGCTGGCGGCGGCCCACCACCTGACGATCGTGCCGATCCGCGTCACCGGCACCGCCCAGGCGATGCCGCCCGGCCGGCTGTGGCCGAGGCGTCTGCGGGACAGGACGGTGCCCAAGCGGCACCGGATCGAGGTCTCCTTCGGCGAGCCGATCACTGCATCGGGCGACCCGACCGAGCTGATGGAATCGGTGCGGGGATTCTTCGAGAACGGCGGCGCGCCGACCCCGTATCGCTCGCCGTACCGGCAGCGCGCGACGGTCAAGTCCGAGCGCTGACAGCGCCTCCGAACCGCGCAAAATACGCGTGTTTCCGTGGCGTTTGCATTGGAAACAGCGTTTGACATTGTCGCACGCAGGCTGGTAATCTCGGCCGATCGCGGATGTCAGTGGGTCGCCGCGACCGCCCGCCGGGCGGAGGATCTGAGGGTGTCCAGTTGAATTCAGCCAGGACCGGAGTCGGGCCCGCGTGGTCGACGCTGGAGCTAGCTCGCGGCCGCCGATGCGCGACCTTGACGGCTGGCGGAAGGAAATGCGGTTCCGGAAGGGAATGTCGTCCTCAGACGACCGTGGCGGCGATCCCGCTTCAGCGAGGCGCCATTTCCTGAACCAAAACGTCTCGGAGGAGGTTGCGTGTCGACAGTAGCTGAGTCAAGAGCGGTCGGGCCCTTGCCGGACAGGTGGAAACAGGGCATCGTCGGGGAGTTGTGGGCCGAGTTCTTCGGTTGCTTCATCCTGATCTGCTTCGGCGACGGGGTGGTGGCGATGCTGTGGGCCCTGATCGGGTCCGGGCGTAGCGCCGCCGGAGCGCTCCAGTCATCAGGTGACTGGCTGCTCATCACCTGGGGATGGGCACTGGCCGTCGTGTTCGCCATCTACACCGTGGGCGGTATCACGGGCGCACACATCAATCCGGCGATCACGTTGGGCGCCGCGATCCGCAAGGCGCTGCCGTGGAACAAGGTCGGGCCCTATTGGATCGCCCAGGTGCTCGGGTGCTTCGTGGGTGCCGCGCTCGTGTTTCTTGTCTACAACAACGCGATCAACCACTTCGACCAGGTCAATCACATCATCAAGGGGCGGCCGGCTTCCGTAGCCACCTACAGTACGTTCGCCACCTTCCCAGCGCCTTACTTCCACACGGTCTGGGGGCCGCTCATCGACCAGATCGTCGGTACGTTCTTCCTCGCTCTGTTCGTGTGGGCGGTGACCGACGAGTACAACCTGCCGGTCGGGGCCAACATGACGCCCTGGATCGTCGGCATGATCGTGATGGCGGTCGGCATCTCGTTTGGCGCCAACGCCGGCTACGCGATCAATCCGGCTCGCGACTTCGGTCCGCGCATCTTCGCCTGGATCGCGGGCTGGGGTAAGGTCGCGTTCCCTGGCGACTACGTCAACATCAGCGGCTATTTCTGGGTCCCGATCGTGGGACCGCTGATCGGAGCCTCGCTCGCGTCGTTGTTGTACGACAATTTCATTCAGGACATCCTCAAGGCACGAAAGCCTCCGGAACCGGGAGTCGTCGGGGTCGGCGAGACCGTCCAGGATCGACCAGGGCCAGAAACACTCGCCCCGTAGCAGGCATCTGCTCGAAGCGTGGGCGGCGGCGCCAGGATGGTGCCGTCGCCCTTCGCATTTCAGGGGGCATCAATGTCCGCGAGACTCCCGCATCCCGCGGCGCGAGGTCACTCGTCGTCGTCGACCCAGTCGACCGCACGCGCCACCGCCTTCTTCCACTTCCGGTATCCGCGGTCGCGGACGGCGGCGTCCATACTCGGCAGCCACTCGGCCGCCTTGTGCCAGTTCTTCTTGAGGGTGTCTGTGTCCGGCCAGAAGCCAACGGCGAGGCCGGCCGTGTATGCCGCGCCCAGCGACACGGTCTCGGCGACGATCGGTCGCGTCACGGGCACGTCGAGGATGTCCGCGAGCATCTGCATCAACAGGTTGTTCGCCGTCATCCCGCCGTCGACGCGCAGTTCGGACAGCTCGCTGCCGTAGTCGGCGTTCATCGCCTCGACGACCTCGCGCGTCTGCCACGCGGTCGCCTCGAGCACCGCGCGCGCGAGGTGACCACGGTTGATGTAGCCGGTCAGGCCGGCGATCACGCCGCGCGCGTCGCTGCGCCAGTGCGGTGCGAACAGCCCCGAGAAGGCCGGAACGAAGTAGCAGCCCCCGTTGTCCTCGACGGTCAGCGCGAGCGTCTCGATCTCGGGGGCGCTGCCGATCAGCGATAGGTTGTCGCGGAACCACTGCACGAGCGCTCCGGTGACGGCGATTGACCCCTCGAGCGCGTACGCCGGCTCGGCCGAGCCGAGCTTGTACGCGAGCGTGGTCAGCAGACCGCTCGACGAGGGCACCGGGCGATCGCCGGTGTTGAGCACGAAGAAGCTCCCGGTCCCGAAAGTGCACTTCGCTTCGCCCGGGTTGAAGCAGGTCTGGCCGACCAGAGCGGCGTGCTGGTCCCCGAGCGCCGAGGCGACGGGGACTCCAGCGATCGGCGGCCCGGCCTCCCCGTAGGCCTCGGACGACGCCCGGATTTCCGGCAGCATCGCCGCCGGGACCCCGATCGCGTCGAGCAGGTCCGGATCCCAGTCGAGCGTGTGGAGGTTCATGAGCAACGTCCGGCTGGCGTTGGTCACGTCGGTCACGTGCCGGCCACACAGGTTCCAGATCAGCCACGAGTCGATCGTGCCGAACAGGACCTCGCCAGCCTCCGCACGCTCGCGCAGGCCGGGGATGTGGTCGAGCAGCCAGCGGATCTTGGGGCCCGAGAAGTAGGTGGTCACGGGCAGCCCGGTTTTCTCCTGGAACGAACTCTGGCCGAACTCTCGCGCCAACTCCCGGCACAGCCGATCGGTTCGCGTGTCCTGCCAGTTGATCGCGTTGTGCACGGGCGCTCCGGTGTTGCGGTCCCACAGCACGGTCGTCTCGCGCTGGTTAGCGATCCCGAGCGCGCACAGATCCGCCGCCGAAAGGTCGGCCTTATCGAGCGCAACTCGTACGACCAGCAGGACGTTCCGCCAGATCTCCTCCGGGTCGTGCTCGACCCAGCCGGGTCGCGGGAAATGCTGACGGTGCTCGTGCTGGGCGACCGACACGACGCGCGCACGCTCGTCGAAGACGAAACACCTCGACGACGCCGTCCCCTGGTCGATCGAGGCTACGTATCGCCCGGTGATGCTCACGTCCTGGCAAGTCTATGCAGGAATTCGCTCCGGCTACACACCCGTCGCGCAGCCCTGCGCGCTTCCGAATCGTTGTCGCCGGACAACCGGGTCCGGCGCGAGGGCTGCGGGACGGGCGTCGTAGCCTCGCTCACAGCCTCGTCCGAGCGCAGCGAGGCCCGCTCACCACGGAATGGCGCCGAGCTCGCGGGATACGGCGCGCGCCGCGTCCATCACGTAGTCGACGAACTCGGTTCGCGGGCGGCGGTCGTCGGTCAGCCGCTCGATCGGGCCCGCGATCCCCATCGCGCCGACCGTGACCCGGCGGCGATCCTCGATCGGTGCCGCGATCGACGCGAAGCCGTGGAACAGCTCGCCCACGTCGCTGGCCCACCCGCGCTTGGAGATCTCGTCGAGCTCCTGGCGGAACCGGTAGACGTCGGTCACCGTCGCAGGGGTGAAGCTGGCCAGTGGGCGGTCCACCAGCTCGGCGGCGATGTAGGCGTGGTTGGCGAGCAGCGCCTTGCCTAGCGCGGTCGCGTGTGCCGGCATCAGGCTCCCGACCTCGAGCGCCTGGCGGGTGTCGTCGGGCCGGAACACGTGGTGCACGATCAGCACCTGGTTCTCGTGCAGCGTTCCGATGCGGACGCTCTCGCCGCTCCGAGACGCCAGCCCATCGGCCCAGTTCAGCGCGCGCGTCCGCAGCTCATTGCCGTCGAGGTAGCTCGACCCCATGTGCAGCAACGCGGGCCCGAGCTGGTACTTGCCCGATTCCCTGTCCTGCTCGACGAACCCGACCGCCTGGAGCGTCCTCAGAATGCCGTAGACGGTGCCCTTCGGGAGCCCCAGCTCACCGGCGAGCTCGGCGACCCCGAGCCGTCGCGAGCGCCCGGATAACAGCCGCAGGATCGCGGCTGCGCGCTCGATGGATTGGATACGCCCGGGCACTTGTGTTGTCGCTCAGAAACGCGCCCCTACATGCCCAATTGGTAGTGCGAACGATGTTTGACATTGTCGCACCGTTTCCGTTATTGTCGCAACCCAGGCTCGTGGGTGGAGAGCGTAAGGTCCAGAAGGAGGGTGCTTGCTGGGCATCGTCGGTGCTGAAGTAACCGCGGGCGGCCTATCGTCGCGCCCTGCGGTCATGTCCGGCTCCGTGCTGGCTCGTCACCGCACCTCAGACCAAGCATCCGGCTCCGCACCGTCGCCCGGACGATCTTCCCGGCGAGCGTCCTGTCCAATCAGTTCTGGCTTGAGGGAAGGGGCATGAAGAAGCTCATTAATTCGCCTGACTCGGTCCTGCAGGACGCCCTCCACGGCGTCGAAGCGGCCTACGGCGACCGGGTTCGGGTCATCTACGAGCCCGCTGTCATCGTCCGCATCGATGCGCCGGTGAAGGGCAAGGTCGGGCTGATCTCCGGCGGCGGCTCGGGCCACGAGCCGATGCACGGCGGCTACGTCGGACCTGGGATGCTCGATGCCGCGTGTCCGGGGGAGGTGTTCACCTCCCCCACGCCCGACCAGATGCTGGAGGCGACCAAGGCCGTCGACGGCGGCGCCGGCGTCGTCCACATCGTCAAGAACTACACCGGCGACGTCATGAATTTCGATATGGCCGCCGAGATGGGGAAGGGCGATGACATCGAGGTCGAGACGGTGCTCACCAACGACGACGTCGCGGTAGAGGACTCGCTCTACACCGCGGGCCGGCGGGGTGTGGGGGTCACCGTCCTGGTCGAGAAGATCTGCGGTGGCGCGGCCGAGGACGGCCGCAACCTCCAAGAGGTCGCCGGCCTCGGCCGGCGGGTCAACGCGAACGGCCGCTCGATGGGCATGGCGCTCACCCCGTGCATCACCCCGGCCTCGGGCAAACCGAGCTTCGAGCTCGCCGAGGACGAGGTCGAGATCGGGATCGGCATCCATGGCGAGCCGGGCCGCTTCCGCGAGAAGATCGGCCCGGCGTCACAGATCGCGGAACGTCTGATGACACCGATTCTGGAGGACCTCCCGTTCTCGAGCGGCGATCGCGTGCTCGCGTTCGTCAACGGCATGGGCGGCACGCCCCTGATCGAGCTTTACGTGATGTACAACGAGGTGGCGAAGATCGCCCAGGAACGCGGATTGGCGATCGAGCGCAACCTGATCGGCAACTACATCACGTCGCTCGAGATGCAGGGGTGTTCGATCACGCTGGTCAAACTCGACGACGAGATGGTCCGCTACTGGGATGCGCCGGTGAACACCCCGGCCCTGCGCTGGGGCGTCTAGCGGGCTTCCGAACAGTGCCCATCACGCGCGACGGCGCCCTCGACTGGATGAACCGGTTTGCCGGCGAGATGTCCGAGCACAGACAGGAGCTCGTCGCGCTGGACACGGCGATCGGCGATGGTGACCACGGGACGAACATGAACCGCGGCATGACTAAGGCGCTCGAGAAGCTCGACGCCTCCGCGCAGGCAGACCCCGGCGCGGTGCTGAAGACCGTGGCGATGGCGCTCGTCTCGAGTGTGGGCGGAGCGGCGGGCCCGTTGTACGGCACGTTGTTTCTCCAGATGGGCAACGCCCTGGCCGGCCAGTCCGAGGTCGACCTGTCCGCGTATGCCGCCGCGTGGCGCAAGGGCCTGGAAGGAGTCCAGGCGCGCGGTAAGGCGCAGCCGGGGGACAAAACGATGGTGGACGCGCTGATACCGGCCGTTGAGGCTCTCGAGGCGGCGTCCGATCTCGACGGCGGTCTGCGCGCGGCTGCGCAGGCCGCCGAGGAAGGCATGAAGGCAACGACGCCGCTCCTCGCGCGCAAGGGACGCGCCAGCTACCTGGGCGAACGGTCAGAGGGCCACCAGGACCCGGGCGCGACCTCCACCTACTACCTCTTCAAGAGCGCCGCCGAGGCGCTGGCCGGCTGAAAGGAGAAACGTATGCCGAAGTACTCAGTTGCACTCGATCAGGGGACGACCAGCTCGCGGGCGATGGTCTTCAACCACGAAGGCCGTGTGGTATCCGTGTCGCAGAAGGAGCACGAGCAGATCTATCCCAAGCCGGGGTGGGTGGAGCACGACCCGATGGAGGTTTGGGCGCGCTGCCAGGAGGTGCTCGACGAGGGGATGGAGAAGGCCGGCGCGGCCCGCGACGACATCGCCGCGCTCGGCATCACCAACCAGCGCGAGACCGCGGTCGTGTGGGATCGCAACACGGGCGAGCCGGTGATGAACGCGATCGTCTGGCAGGACACGCGGACGGACAAGCTCGTCGACGAGCTGTCCGCCGATGGCGGTCAGGACCGGTTCCGCACGACGGTCGGCCTGCCGCTCGCGACCTACTTCTCGGGGCCGAAGGTCCGCTGGATCCTCGACAACGTCCCCGGCGCGCGCGAGAAGGCCGAGGCCGGGGATCTGGTGTTCGGAAACATGGACACGTGGTGCATCTGGAACCTGACCGGCGGCGTCAACGGCGGACTGCACATCACCGACGTGACGAACGCCAGCCGGACGATGCTGATGGACCTCAAGACGCTGTCCTGGGACAAGGACATCGCGGCCACGATCGGCGTGCCGATGTCGATGCTGCCGGAGATCAAGGCCTCGAGCGAGGTCTACGGCGAGGTGAGGACCGGCAACCTGACCGGCATCAACATCGCGGGCGACCTCGGCGACCAGCAGGCGGCGACGTTCGGCCAGGCGTGCTTCGACGCCGGCGACGCGAAAAACACGTACGGCACCGGCAACTTCATGCTGCTCAATACGAGCACCGAGCCCGTGCAGTCAAAGGCGGGCCTGCTGACCACGGCGTGTTACAAGATCGGCGACGAGCCGGCGGTGTACGCGCTCGAGGGTTCGATCGCGATCACGGGGGCGCTCGTGCAGTGGCTGCGCGACAACCTCCACATGATTCAGGCGGCCCCGCAGGTCGAGGAGCTGGCCAAATCGGTGGACGACAACGGCGGCCTGTACATCGTGCCGGCGTTCAGCGGTCTGTTCGCCCCGTACTGGAAGTCGAACGCCCGCGGCGTGTTCGCCGGCCTGACGCGGTACGTCAACGCGGGCCACATCGCCCGGGCCACGCTGGAGGCGACGGCGTTCCAGACCCGCGAGGTGATGGACGCGATGGAGTCCGACTCGGGCGTCACGCTGAACGAGCTGAAGGTCGACGGCGGGATGGTCGCCAACGACCTACTGATGCAGTTCCAGGCCGACATCCTCGGGGTGCCGGTGATCCGACCGGTGGTGGCCGAGACGACCGCGCTGGGTGCGTCCTACGCGGCTGGGCTGGCCGTAGGGTTCTGGAGCAGCACGCAGGAGGTGCGCGACAACTGGGCCGAGGACAAGCGGTGGGAGCCGAAAATGGACGCCGCCACGCGCGCCGAGCTGTACAAGTACTGGAAGAGGGCGGTCACCCGCACCTTCGACTGGTTCGATCCAGCGAGCTGAGGGGGCAACTCTAAGTCGAAGGCGGTCCCTCGGGCCGCCTTCGACTAGATAGTCTGAACACCATGGCGACGCTCAGCACCGACGTGCTCGTGATCGGCGGCGGCGCCACGGGCGCGGGTGTGGCCTGGGACGCGGCGCTGCGCGGCTACGACGTGGTGCTCGTAGATCGCTTTGACCTGGCCGAGGGCACGAGCGGCCGCTTTCACGGGCTGCTCCACTCCGGTGGGCGTTACGCGGTCAAGGATCCCCACGCCGCCGAGGAGTGCATACAGGAGAACCGCATCCTCAGAAGCATCGCCGCGGACTGCATCGAGGACATCGGCGGTTTCTTCGTCACCACTCAGTTCGACGACCCCGAGTACGCCGACAAGTTCGTGGCCGGATGCCGCGCCACCGGCGTCGACTGCGAGGAGATCGACCCGGCGCAGGCACTGCGCGAGGAACCGCGGCTCAATCCCCAGGTCTCCCGCGTCTTCCGTGTGCCCGACGGCAACATCGACGTGTGGAAGACCGTCTGGGCGATGGCGCGCGGGGCTCAGGAGCGGGGCGCTCGGATCCTGCCCTACCACGCGGTCGTAGGCATCCATCGCAACGGCGACGTCGTGACCGGAGCACGCCTGCGCGGCCACGCCACCGGAGAGGAGCTCGACGTGGAGGCCCGGGTGACGGTCAACGCCTCGGGCGCCTGGGCCGGCCAGGTGGCCGATATGGCCGGCATCGAAGGCGTCCGCGTGCTGCCGGGGCGGGGGATCATGATCGCGATGAATCATCGCCTGGTGAACACGTGCGTCAACCGCTGTCAGATGCCGACCGACGGCGACATCATCGTCCCAATCCGGACCGTGTGCGTGATCGGCACGACCGACGTGCACACCGAGGATCCCGACGACCACCGGGTTCCGGAGAACGAGGTCGACGCGATGCTCGACGATGGCGAGAAGCTTGTACCCGGATTCCGCGAGGCTCGAGCGATGCGCGTCTGGACCGGTGTGCGTCCGCTGTTCGAGGATGCCAAGGCGTCGGACACCGACACGCGCGACGTCACGCGCGCGCACACCATCCTCGACCATGCCGAGCGCGACGGCGTCAACGGCTTCGTGACGGTCACCGGCGGCAAGCTCACGACCTTCCGGCTGATGGCCGAGGACACCATGACCGCGGTGAGCCGGCACCTCGGCGACGAACGTCCCTGCCTAACCAAGACCGAGCCTCTTCCCGGCTCCGAGGATGGTGCGACTTACGTGCTCGGCGAGCGCCTCGAGCGCAAGGAGAAGCATCTCGCCGACGAGCAGCTCGTCTGCGATTGCGAGCTGGTGCCGCGCTGGAAGCTCGAAGCGGCGATCGAGCGCCGTGCCACCACCAACCTCGACGATATCCGCCGCCTCCTCCGGCTCGCCATGGGGCCGTGTCAGGGCGGTTTCTGCATCTACCGCGCCGCCGGGATCATGCAGGCGCTCGATCGGCTGAGCGCCGAGCAGGCCGATGAATCGCTGCTCGATTTCCTCGAGGAGCGATGGAAGGGCACGTGGCCGATCCTGTACGGCGACCAGCTTCGTCAAGCCCGGCTCGACGACTGGATCTTCAAGGGCATTCTCGACGTCGAGCATCTGCCGGCGCACGAGGCGGAGGCCGTCGCGACGTGAGAGGAGACCTACACTACGACGCGGTCGTCATCGGCGCCGGAACCGCGGGCCTCGTCGCTGGGGCCCGGCTCGCCGAGGGCGGCGCGCGGGTATGTGTCGTGGCCAAGGGCATCGGGTCGACGCATCTCGCTCCCGGCACGATCGACGTGCTCGGCTACGCGCCCGACCGGGTCGTGTCGCCGAGCGGCGTGATGCCGGAGTTCATCTCGGCCCACCCGGATCATCCGTACGCGGCGCTCGGCGTCGACGCGGTGGCCGAGGCCGCCCGGTGGCTTCAATCGCGTGTCGAGTCGGGACCGCTCCCCGGTTACCGCTACGTCGGCGATCTCGACCGCAACTACCTGCTTCCCACCGCGGTCGGCGCGCTCCGCCCGTCGGCAATCGTTCCCGACACGATGGTCGCGGGCGACTCGGTGGACCTCGATCGGATGTGCGTCGTCGGCACGCGCGTGCTGCGCGACTTCCATCCGGCGCTGTGCGCGGCCAACCTCAATCGGCTCAGGGTCCCGGCGCGCTCGGTCGAGGCGGAGATCGAGACCGACCGCGCCGATCAGAACTCGCTCGGGCTGGCGCGCCGCTTCGACGACCCGAGTTGGCGCGCCGCTTTCGCGGGTCGGCTCGCGCTGAAGCTGCAGGCCGATGAGCGCGTCGGACTCCCCGCTGTGCTCGGGATCCGCGACCCCCACGGCGCGTGCGCCGACCTCGAGCATCGCCTCGGCCGGCCCGTGTTCGAGATCCCGACCCTGCCGCCGTCGGTTCCGGGGATGCGCCTGTACGAGATCCTTCGCGTCGCCCTCCGCGCCGCCGGCGGTCGCCTCGTCCTCGGCGCCGAGGTCGTTTCGTCCGAGCGCGAAGGCTCGCGGGTTACTTCGGTGGCGACGCGCTCGGCCGGGCACGACACCAGCTATGCCGCGCCTTGGTTCGTGCTCGCCTCCGGTGGCTTTTCCTCGGGTGCGATCGAGCTCGACGCGCATTGGACCACGCACGAGCGCGTGCTCGGCCTGCCGCTCCGCGGACTGCCCGGTCCGGGCGAGCCGCGGTTCGTCGGAGATTACCTCGCTGAGCAGCCGATGTCGCGAGTCGGGGTCGCGGTCGACGCCGAGCTACGGGCCGAGGGCGCGGAGAACGTGCTCGTCGCCGGCGCCGCGCTCCCGGGAGCGGTGCCGTGGCACGAGGGGTCGGGCGAGGGCATCGCGATCGCGAGCGGCTCCCGCGCCGCTCAGCTGGTGCTGGCGCGGTCGGGCGCCCCGGCGGGGGCGGCGGCATGAGCTTGGGCGCCGGCACGACTCCGATCGACGACCTGCTTCGTGGCTCGATCGATCACTGCGTGAAGTGCACGATCTGCGAGACCCAGTGCCCGGTCTCCAACGTGACGCCGCTGTTCCCGGGGCCGAAGTACGCCGGGCCTCAGGCGGAGCGCTACCGCGTCGCCGACGAGCCGTCGGTCGAGTGGTCGGTCGACTACTGCTCGGGGTGCGGCATCTGCTCGCAATCGTGCCCGCAGGGCGTCAAGATCGCCGAGGTCAACGCCCAGGCGCGCAACAAGCTCAAGAAGCAGAAAGGATTCCCGCTTCGCGACCGGATCATCACGAGGCCGACGTGGCTCGGACGTGCCGGCACCCCGGTGGCGCCGCTCGCAAACTTCACGATCGATTTCCGGCCGTTCCGGATCCTTGGAGAGAAGCTGCTCGGGGTTCACCGCGACGCGGCCGCACCCGACTTCGCCGGCCGGCGCTTTTCGACCTGGGCGAAGAAGCATCCGAGCCCCCCGACCGGAAAGAAGATCGTCTACTTCCACAACTGCGGCACGGAGTATTACGAGCCGTGGGAGGGCGAGAAGGTCATGCAGATCCTCGAACACAACGGGTTCGAGGTGATCGTGCCCAAGCAGGATTGCTGCGGCCTCCCGCTCCAGTCGAGCGGGCTGTTCGACGACGCCCGCAAGGTTGTGCTGCGACTCGCCCGCGCGTTGGTGCCGTACGTGCGCGACGACCCCGACACGCTCATCGTCGGCAACGCGACGAGCTGCACGCTTATGCTCAAGCGCGAGGCGCGCGAGATCCTGTCGCTCGAGGACGATCCCGACCTGAAACTCGTGTCCGAGCGCACCTACGACATCTGCGAGCTGCTGCTCGAGCTCAACGACCGTGGCGAGCTCAAGACCGATTTCAAACCGGTCAACGAGCACATCTTCTACCACGCGCCCTGCCAGCAGCAGGGACACTGGATCGGAAAGCCCGCGCTCGACCTGTTCGCGCTGATCCCGGGACTCGAAGTCACCGAAGGAAACGCGCGCTGCTGCGGGATCGCCGGCACCTACGGGTTGAAGGTCGAGAAGTACGACATCGCGCAGGCGGTTGGGGCGGACCTGTTCTCTCAGGTGCGTGAGTCCGGCGCTGCCGAGGTCGCGTGCGACAGTGAGACCTGCCGCTGGCAGATCAAGCACGCAACCGGGCAAAAGTCGGTCCACCCCATCGACTACCTCCACCGCGCCTACGGGCTTTGATTACCGGCTCCCGGGGCCTCTGACATGGTCGGGATCGTCGTGGTCTCTCACAGCGAGGCGCTGGCCGAGGGCGTCGTGGCGCTGGCGCGCGAGATGGGCGGCGCGGACCTGGCCCTCGAGGCGGCCGGGGGCACCGAGGAGCCCGGCGTGCTCGGGACCGACGCCGAGCGCGTGCGTGCGGGGATCGAGCGGGCGATGTCGCCGGATGGGGTCCTCGTCCTGATGGACCTCGGGAGCGCGTTGATGAGCGCCGAGTTCGCGGTCGAGTTGCTGGGCGACGCACCCGGCAGGGTCCTTCTGAGCGAGGCGCCGCTCGTCGAAGGGGCAGTCGCGGCCGCGGCGGCGGCGAGCGGCGGCGCGTCGCTCGAGGAGGTGGCAGCCGAAGCGCGCGGCGCGCTGGCGATGAAGTCATCGCAGCTCGGCGTCGAGGACTTGGGCGCGGCGCCGGGAGTTGAGACGCCCGCGGCGAACGCGGACGCCGACGCGAAGACGGTGCTTGAGGTGCGTAACGCGATCGGTTTGCACGCACGGCCGGCGGCGCGCTTGGTCGAGACCGTCCGCCGTTTCGACGCCGATGTCCGCGTGGCGAAAGCGCCAGACGGCCAACCGGTGAAGGCGACGAGCCTCACGAATGTGGTCGCGCTTGGGGCCCGGTTCGGCGACTCGCTGCTGGTCACGGCCTCTGGCCCGCAGGCCGACGACGTGCTGTTGGCGTTGGCGCAGCTCGCCGACGAGGGTTTCGGCGACGGCATCGCCGCGGGCCCGTCCCCGCCAGCGGCCGCGATACCCACCCCACCGCGGCCTGGCTGGCCAGCCGGCCAGCCATGTGAAAGGCCGTCCGCGCCGGCTTCAGGCGATGTTCTGGCCGGCGTCCCGGCGTCGGCCGGGCTCGCCGTGGGTCCGGCCCATCACCTGCGCGGCAGCGCGGGTCCGCCCCCGGAGCGCGCGGCCGAGGCGCCCGACCGCGAACGCGAGCGACTCGAGCAGGGGATTGCCGGCGCCCGCACGGCGATCGAGCGCGACCGCGACACCGTCGCCGCCCGCGCCGGCAAGGCCGAGGCCGCGATCTTCGACGCCCACCTCGTGCTGCTCGACGACGAGGCCATGCTCGAGCCCGCTCACCGAGCGATCGACGCCGGCGCCACCGCCGAGCGGGCCTGGTACGACGCCGCGCAGGAGGTCGCCGAGCGCTACCGCGCACTCGACGAACCGTTGCTCAGAGAGCGCGCGGCGGACGTGCTCGACGTCGGCCGGCGCGTGGTGAACGCGCTCATCGGGGATGCCGAGGGCACCGCGTCCGAGGAGCGCACCGGCATCGTGCTCGCCGGCGAGCTCACGCCGGCCGATGCCGCCGCACTCGATCCCGCGCTCGTCACCGGGATCGCCACGGCGCACGGCACCGCCACCGCGCATGCCGCGATCCTCGCCCGTGCCCTCGGCTTGCCGGCGGTCGTCGGGCTCGGCGAGTCGCTGCTCGAGGTACCGGACGAGACCACGGTGCTCATCGACGGCGAGGCGGGCACGCTCCAGGTCGACCCCCCGGAGGATGTCCAGCAGGATGCCGCCGAGCGGCGCGAGCGTGCCGACCAAAGGCGAGCCGAGGCACGCGCTCGCGCACACGAGCTCGGCGCCACCCGCGACGGCACTCGGATCGAGGTGTTCGCGAACCTGGGCTCCGCCGGCGAGGCGGCCAAGGCGGTCGAGCTCGGCGCCGAGGGAGTCGGGCTGCTGCGGACCGAGTTCCTGTTCCTCGACCGCCCGGAGCTCCCGAACGAGGAGGAGCA
This sequence comes from uncultured Solirubrobacterales bacterium, assembly GCA_963709205.1. Classification (GTDB taxonomy): domain Bacteria; phylum Actinomycetota; class Thermoleophilia; order Solirubrobacterales; family Solirubrobacteraceae; genus Palsa-465. The sequence goes on along the minus strand of CAVPVP010000004.1, from coordinate 383,778 downwards.
GGCCGAGACTCTCCGCGAGATCGCCGTCGCGCTCGCCGGCCGCCCGCTCGTCGTGCGCACGCTCGACGCCGGCGCCGACAAGCCGCTGCCCGCGCTGCCGATGCCGCCCGAGGCGAATCCGTTCCTGGGCGTGCGCGGCATCAGGCTCAGCCTCGCGCGCCCGGAGGTGCTCGCCACCCAGCTGCGCGCGATCCTGCGCGTCGCCGCCGAGGGGCATCCGATCAAGGTCATGCTCCCGATGGTCGCAACGATCGACGAGATCGATCGCGCGCGGAAGGCGCTCGACCAGGCGCGCGCCGACACCGGAATCGACCACGAGATCGAGTTCGGGATCATGGTCGAGATTCCCGCGGCCGCCCTCACCGCGGAGCGGCTCGCCGCGCACGTCGACTTCTTCTCGCTCGGCACGAACGACCTCACCCAGTACACGATGGCCGCCGAGCGCGGCGATGAGCGTCTCGCTCCGCTGCTGACCGGAACTCAACCCGCGGTCCTGAAGCTCGTCAAGGACACGGTCGCCGGCGCCGCCGCCCACGGGCGGTGGGTGGGCGTGTGCGGCGAGCTCGCCGGCGACCCGGCCGCCGCCGTGCTGTTTGCCGGACTGGGTGTGACCGAGCTGAGCATGGCCCCGGCACTCGTGCCCGAGGTCAAGGCGGCGCTCAGGGGCGTCGACATCGCACAGGCTCGATCCGCCGCGCACAACGCGATCGAGGCCGACAGCGCGGCCGCCGCCCGTGCGTTCGGGGCCGAACTGCTCTGAGGTAACCTCATCCTCTCGTGGAAGCCGGTACGTTGAGCACGTTGCGCTCATCGAGGATGCTCGCGGCGGGCACGGGGCTCAGGGTTCTGGCCTCGCCGGCGGTGATGGCGCTGGTGCTTGCCCACTCCTACGACGTCGCCGCGATCGTGTTCGTGATCGCCGCGGTAACCGACTGGTTTGACGGCCGGCTCGCTCGCCGCTGGGGCGTCACCACCCGTCTCGGTGCGTTCCTCGACACGACCGCGGACAAGCTGCTGGTGACCACCGCGCTGATCGCGCTGGTGTCGGTCCACCGCGCGTCGCCCTGGGTCGCGCTCGTGATCGTCGGACGCGAGTTCACGATCCTCGGCCTGCGCGCGGCGGTCGAGTCCGGCGGGCGCAGGTTCGAGACCTCGATGCTCGGCAAGTGGAAGGCGACGGTCCAGTTTGTCGCGATCACCCTGGCCATCCTTCGCCCGGACGTGATCATCGCCGGCGCCTATCTCGATCAGTGGGCGATGGTGATCGCGGCGCTCGTGACCGCCTGGTCCGGAATCGACTACATCATCCAGTTCTCGGCGGCGCTCCGTAACTGAGCGTTAGCGCGTGACCCGCGTATTCGTCACCGGCGGGACGGGCGTGATCGGCTCTGCGCTCGTGACCCGCCTGCTCGAGCGCGGCGACGAGGTCGTGGGGTTGGCGCGCTCGGACGCGGCGGCGTCGGTGCTCGATGCCCGCGGTGCTCGCGTCGTCCGCGGCGAGGGCTACGACGCGGACGACCTTACGCGGGGGATGGAAGGCTGCGCGCTGGCGTACAACGTCGCGGGGGTCAACGCGCTGTGCGTCGAGGATCCGCGCCCGATGGAGCGCATGAACGTTCTCGGCGCCGCCGCGGCCGTGCGCGCCGCCGCCCGCGCCGGCGTCGCCCGGCTCGTGCACACCTCCTCGGCGGCGACGATCGGCGAGCCGCCGGGGGTGGTCGGCACCGAGCGCACGGCCCACCGCGGCTGGTACCTGTCGACGTACGAGCGGACCAAGACCGAGGGCGAGCGGGCCGCGCTCGCCGCCTCGCGCGAGGTCGGCCAGGATCTCGTGCTCGTCAATCCGTCGTCGGTCCAGGGCCCCGGGCGCGCCGGCGGCACCGGCCGGATCCTGCTCGCCTTCCTCGACGGCCGGCTCCGCGTGTTCGTGCCCACTTGCGTCAGCCTGGTCGACATCGACGACTGCGTCGCCGGCCACCTGCTCGCGGCCGAGCGGGGCGTCGCCGGCGAGCGCTACATCCTCAACGGGATGACGCTCGAGATCACCGACGCGCTGGCGATGGCCGCCGAGGTCGCGGGCGTGCAGCGCAAGCCCCGGTTGCTGCCACGCCGCGTCGCCACCCTCGCCGCCTCCGTCGTCGAGCGGGGCTCCAAAATCGCCGGGCGCCGGCCGCCGGTATGCCGCGAGATGGTCAGGACGCTGCTCCACGGCCACCGATATGACGGGTCGCGCGCGGAGCGCGAGCTCGGCCTGCTCTACACCGACCCACGCGAGACGCTCCGCAAGACCGTCGACTGGGCTCGCGCCGAGGGGCTCATTCGCTGATCCCCCCGACTCCGGGGACCCTGTAAAAGTCGGCAAACCTCCCCGCGAGCCACCCTCCCGACCCACATAAGCATGGTAGGCATGTTTATGTGGCCGGGAGGGTGTCGGACGAGGGGGTTTGTTGCGTTTTACAGGGAGGGCCCGGCTCCGCTCGGGGCAGTCGGGCCTCGCACGGAATCCGGCACGGCACCCGTCGCCGGGTCTAGCTGCGTATGGCCGGATTCCGCACGCTCGGCATCCGCGGGACCGGGCGGGCCCGTCCTGTCCGGAGTCGCGACCCGGCCGCCCGGCACGGACGCCGGGCGGAACGGCCCCATGGATGCCGCGCGTCAGCGCGGCCCATGCCCTCAGCAGTTACCGTCGACCTCGCAGCTCACGCCGCCGGCGATCACCGGGACGGGCTGGCTCTGCTCCCACCCTTGGTGGAGCAGCTGCAGCAGCGCCTCCGGCGGATGAGCGCCGGACGCGCCGAGTGCGCGGTCGACGACGAAGGTCGGCACCGCGCTGATCCCAAACTGGGCCGCGGTGCGTTCGTCGTCGCGAACCTCGGCGGCGAATCGGTCGCCGGCGAGCATCGCGCGGACCTCGTCGGCATCGAGCCCGACCTCGGAGGCCAGGCGGACGAGCGTGTCGTGGTCGGACATAAGGTCGCCCTCGGTGAAGTAGGCGCGGAGCAGGCGCTCCTTCATCGCGTCCTGAAGGCCGTGCTCAGCGGCGAGGTGGACGACGCGATGGGCGTCGAACGTGGCGCCGCTGCGGGCGATGTCGAAGCGGAAGTCGAGACCCTCGCCGGCGGCGGTCTCGGTCAGGTTGCGCTCCATCTCGCGAGCGCGCTCGACGGTCATGCCGTACTTCTCGGCGAGCCGCTCGGCGCGGTCGCCCTCCCGCTCAGGCGGCGCGGCCGGGTCGAGCTCGAAGCTCCGCCACGTCACGCGGACGTCGTCGCGATGCTCGAACTCGGCGAGCGCGGCCTCGAACCGGCGCTTGCCGATGTAGCACCAGGGACAGGCGATGTCGGACCAGATTTCGAGTTCCATTAGTTCCAGGGTAGCTCGCTTCGCTTGTGCCAATACGTATCCGGGTCCTCGCCGATCGCGTCGAACAGCTCGAGCACGTCGCGGCCGGGATCGAGCACCCGCGCCACCAGGTTGCTCTCGAGCTCGGGCACGGTCGTGGCGCCGCTCAGGGCAACGTCCACCCAGGGTTGGGCGAGCACCGCCGAGAGCGCGAGCGCGTCGGGCGTCCTCCCGGTGATCCGCGCCGCGGCGGCCAGCTCGGGCACGTCGCCGCGGTCGGTCAGCCTGCCGTTCGCGAGCGCCTCCTTGATGATCACCCCGAGGCCCTCCTTGTGCGCGGCCGCGAGCGCGGGACCCGCCGAGCGGTCGAGCAGGTTCCACGTCGACTCCACGGCGTCGAACCCGCCGACCTCGAGCGCCCGCTCGATCGTGTCGGCCTGTCGCGCGCCGGATGTCGTGAACCCGATCGCCATGCCGTTGGCGCGGAGCTGTGCGAGCTCCTCCATCACCGCCGGGTCGTCGAGGACGCCGCTCTCGAGCGTGGCGGAGTGGATCTGATACAGGCGGAGGTGGTTCCCGAGCAGCTCCTGCGACTCGGTGAGCTGGCGCTCGAGATTCGCCGCGCTCAGGTCCTTGACCTCGTTGACCTCGGCGTCCAGGCGCCAGTTGGCCGTGTACGTGTAGCCCCACTTGGAGCCGACGGTGACGTCGTCGGGACCGAAGCCGCGCTCCGAGAGCCAGCTCGCCAGAAACGCCTCGGCCAGCCCGTAGGAGCGCGCGGCGTCGAAGTAGCGAACGCCACCCTCGTACGCGGCGTCGAGCACCTCGTGCGCCCGGCGCTCCATCGACTCGACGTCGGTGTGCCCGGCGAGGTCTTCGGCATGCCCAAGGTTGATGTAACCCGGCCGGCCGAGCGCGGCCAGGCCGAGCCCGATCCGGGTGACCATCAGCCCGGTGTCGCCGAGCGTCGTGATCAACGCCGGCGGAGGAGTCGCGGGAGCTCGCGCATGTCGTTGAACACTACGGTCTGCGGGCCTTCGAGGACGGCAGCAGGGGTCAATCCGCCTGCGTACGCGAGCGCTTCCATGCCGGCGGCACGCGCCGCCTCGACGCCGTGGCGGCTGTCCTCGACGACTACGCAGTCGGGCGGATCGGCGTCCATCCGCGCGGCCGCGTACAGAAACAGGTCGGGGGCCGGCTTGCCGTTCGCCACCTCGGTGGCGCTGAAGATCCGTCCCTCGAACCGCTCGTAGAGGCCCGTCAGCTCGAGCTTGTAGCGAAGGCTCTCGGGCTGGCTGCTCGAGGCCACGCACACCGGCGCGGTGAGCTGCTCGAGCGCTTCGACGATCCCGTCGACCGGAGTCAGCTCGGCGCCCCACGCGTCCCGCAGGCGCTCCTCAGCCCGGGCGAACACCCCCTCGGGGAGAGGGTGGCCGAGCTGGTCCTCGATCGCCGTGACGATCACATCGGCCGAGCGGCCGACGAAGCGGTCGATCACCTCCGCCTCGGACATCGGCACTCCGAGCTCCGCGAACAGCTCGACGTCGTGGCGGACCGAGATCGGCTCGCTGTCGACGAGCACCCCGTCGCAGTCGAAGATCACGAGGCTCACCCGACGAGCACCTCGCCGCCGCGGTGCGGGGTGAGGACCAGCATGCTGCGGCGGGCGTGCTCGGGCTCCGGGCGGGCCGGACGGAGGGTCAGGCCGGCGGCCGCGCGCACCACCTCGCGCATCTCCATCTCGGCGAACGGGGCGCCGGCGCAGCGGCGCACGCCGCCGCCGAACGGGATCCACGACAGCGGGTTGGGCGCCGGGCCCTCGAGCCAGCGCTCGGGCCGGAACTGCGAGGCGCCCGGCCACAGGTCCTCGCGCCGGCACGCGAGCCACAGGCACGCCGCGACCTGGACCCCGGCTGGAATGGTGTGGCCCGCGATCGACGCCGGCTCGAGCAGCAGCCGCGGTGCGATCGTCAGCGCCGGCCGCGCGCGCAGCACCTCCTTGACGACGGCGTCGAGGTAGGCCGGGTCGTCGTCGCGCAGCCGCTCCTGCACGCCCGGATGCCGGGCCAGCAGCTCGAATCCCCACGCCAGCGATGCCGCCGAGCTGTCGTGGCCACCGACGAGCAGCGCGACGAGCTGGTCGCGCAGGTGCTGGTCACTCGGCCGGTTGCCGTGCTCGTCGCGCGCCTCGAGCAGCAGCGCGAGCATCGAGTCGTCGCGAGTCTCCGCCCGCACGCGCGCGAGCAGCGCGTACAGCTCGGCGTCAAACCGATCGACGGCCGCGCGGAACCGGCCCCAGGGGCTCCATGGCCCGAGGTCCTTACGGACGACCGCCATCGCGAGCACCCGCGGCAGCGACCGCACGGTCTCAAGCGTTTCCTCGATCATCGCGCGGATCCGCGCCAGCTCCTCGTCGCGCGCGCCGAAGACGACGCGCAGGATGATGTCGAGCGTCAGCTCGCGCATGCGTTCGAGCGCGACGACCCGGCCGCTCCAGGTCGCGAGCTCGCGGCGCGCCAGCTCGCCGATCATCGGCGCGAACGCCCGCATCCGCTCGCCGTGGAACGGGCCCTGCATCAGGCGGCGTTCGCGCATGTGCTCGTCGCCGTCGAGCAGCAGGATCGAGTGCGGCCCGGCGAACGGTCGCACGAACTCCCAGCTCTGACCGGCCGGCGCGATCGCCGGATCGAGCCGGAACACCGCGCGCACCGAGTCAGGGCTCGAGAACAGCACCATCGGCTCCTCGGTCCAGTAGGTGCGGATCGTCGCCGGGTCGCCGAACCGCGCGTGCACGCGGCGCAGGAACGCGCCTGGGCGGGTCATCCAGGCGAGCGTCTGCCAGACGGCGGGCGCTCGCGGGCCAGGCGGCAGGTCCATGGGCCGATCGTACGAGGTCGGGCCCTGACGACCCGAGCCGAGAAACCCGGGCGGCACTCGCGCCGCGCGGGTCTCGATCGGGGGTCCGTCCGGGAATAGCCGAACCATCCCCGTCGCGGGCGTCTAACCGGACGCCACCGGGCTCTTCGCTTCGGACAGCGGGAAGCGTGCCCCGCCGTCGATCCGGATTCGCACGTCGTCGCCCGGTCGGGGAGCCGGGAGCCGGGTGACCGCGTAGACCCGACCGCGGTCGAGCTCGAGCTCGAGGCGGACGCCGTCCTCGAGCGAGGTCGCGCGCGTCACGCGCGCCTCCAGCGGGCCGGCGGGATCGAGCGCGACGTGTGCCGGGCGCGTCAGCAGCAGCTCGTGTCCGTCCTCGAGGCTCCCGTCGAACCCCAGAAACCGCGCCACCGCGGCGCTGGGCGGCCGCTCGAGCAGACCACGAGGCGGACCCGAGGCGACGAGCCGGCCGTCGAGCAGGATCAACAGGCGGTCGGCGAGCGCCCACGCCTCGGCCCGGTCGTGGACGACGACCAGCGTCGCCCGAGTGCTCGACCGCAGAGCGGAGAGGGCGTCCTCGAGCAAGCTGGCGCGCACTTCGGCGTCGAGACCGGCAAACGGTTCGTCGAGCATCAGCACATCGGGACTGACGGCGATCGCCCGGGCAAGGTGGACGCGGCGGCGCTCGCCGCCGGACAGCGTCGCGGCCGGGCGCGAGGCGAGGTGGTCGGCGCCGATCGCGCGGAGCGCGTCGCGGGCGCGCGCGGCCCGCTCGGGTCGCGGGACGCCCCACCAAGCGAGCGCCAGCATCACGTTGGCGAACACCGTACGGCGGGCGAGGTCGGGCGACTGGAGCGCGATTCCGACCCGGCCGTGCCGCTCGACCCGCCCCTGAGCCGAAGGCAGCGCTCCGGCGAGCGCATCGAGCAGCGTGCTCTTGCCTGCGCCGTTGGGCCCGAGCAGCGCGACGATCTCTCCGGCGTGCAGCTCGGCGCTGACGTCCTTGACGACGTCGCGCTTGCCCCGCCGGACCGTCAGCCGCTCGCAGCGGAGCAGCATCCGCCCGAGTGCGGGGTGATCCCCCTCGGTCACGCCGCCGACCGGAATCGCATGCGGATCCCGTTGCCCTGGTGCTGGAGCAGTCCGAGGCCGCACATCAAAATCAGGATCAGCGCGGTCAGCACGATCGCGATCGCGACGGCGTCGGCGTAGAAGCCGCCGTTGACCTCGTACAGGGTCGCGCTCGCGAGCGTCTGGTTGTAGTCGTAGATGTTGCCGCCGAGGATTACGACCGCCGCGACTTCCGACAGCGACACGCCGAGCGCCGCGATCACCGCCGCCATCACGCCGATCCTCGCTTCCCGTAGCGCGAGCGTCCACACCTGGAGCCGGCCGGCGCCCAGCAGCCGGGCCTGGTTCAACAGCCCGGGCGGTAGCCCCTGAACCGCGGCCGAGGTGAGGGCAACGACGAACGGAAGGGCGAGGATGGTTTGCGCGACGAACACGACGCGCCTGGTGTAGATCAGTTGGAGCGGGCCGAGCGGGGCCTGGGGACTGAAGAGCACGAACAGGAACGTGCCGACGAGCACGGGCGGGATCGCCAGACTGACGTTTGCGAGCACCCGCAGGACTTGCCGGCCACGGAATCTCCCGAGGCCGAGCGCGAGCCCGATCGGTAGGCCGATCACGGTCGCGGCGGCGGTGGCGACCACGGCCACCTGGAGCGTGAAGCCGATGATGGTGAACAGCGTCGGATTTCCGTGCAGGATCATCGGCAAAGCCTTCTGAATCTCGTCCCAGATCAGCCGCATGTCAGCCTGTCCGGAAGCGGAACTGGACCGCGCCTGTGCGCTGCTGGATCACGGTGAGCGTCCCGATCAGGACGAGGATCACCACCAGCAACACGAGCGCGATCGCGGCCGCATACGGGTTGTGCGCCGTGTAGTTGAACTGCTCGAGCAGGGCGCTCGCGAGCGTCTCGTCGCTTCCCTGGAAGTTGCCGCCGACGATGACCACCGCTCCGACCTCGGCGACGGTCGCGCCGAGCGCCGCGATCACCGCAGCCATGACGCCGATCTTCGCTTCCCTGAGCGCGAACACGCCGAGCTGGATGCGCCCGGCGCCCAACGCCCGGGCCTGGTCGAGCAGCCCGGGCGGAAGACCCTGAATCGCCGCTGGGGTGAGCGCGACGATGTAAGGCAGGGCGAGCACCGCCTGCGCGATGTACACGGCCTGAAGCGTGAACTCGATCCGGAGCGAGCCGAACGCGCCCCGCGGGAGCAGGAGCAGGAGCACCGCGATCCCCACGACGACCGACGGCAGCGCGAGGCTGGCGTTGGCGAGGAGTTGGAGCGTGCGCCGGCCGCGGAAGCGACCGACTCCGAGGGCGAGCCCGATCGGCAGGCCGATCACGAGAGCGGCCGCGGTCGACACGAACGCGACCCGGAGCGTGACCCAGAGCAGACCCATGATGTAGGGGTCGCCGTGCGCGATCAGCGGGATCGCACCGCGGACCTGATCCAAGAGGTACGCCATTCAGTGAGTGGTCGCCGCCGGTGGCTTCTGCACGTACACGAGCTGTCCGTTCGTGAGCCGATAGACCACTCCGGCCTCCGTGCCGCGGCCGATCGTGCGCGCGCCGGGCTTCGGAAGCGGCGCCACCGTCTGCCCGGGCTGGATGTAGATGCTCTGAGCCGCGTTCGCTCGCAGACCGCGGCTGGTGATCGCCGCGCCGAGATGGAGCGACGACAGCGCCGCCAGCAGGAACGCCACCGACAGCACGATCCCGAGATCGAACAGGTTCACTAGCCCGTCGAGTGGGTCGCCGGCGCGGTCCTCGCGGCTTCGGGAATTGGGGGTGACGGAGATGATGGTGCGCCTCCTCTGGATCGTGGATCGGTGATGACCGCCGCGAGGTATTGGAGGTCTGACAGATCCTGGCTGTACATGCGGTCGCGTGAAAGCGACAGCCCGAACGCGACCGCGCCGATCAGCAGGCCAACCACGGTGACGCTGAACGCGACGCGTAGGTCGTGGCTGAGCTGGCCGGTGTTGCCGGCGGCGAGGCCGGTCAGGGCGGGCGAGAGCGGAATCAACGTTCCCATCAGCCCGAGGGCCGGTCCGGCGCGCACGAGCAATCGCGTGCGCGCGAGACGCCGCTGGGCATCGAAGTCGAAGTCGGCGAGCGCCTTGTTGATCTCGTGATCGCTCCCGGGCTTATCCGCTTGTTCGAGGATGAAATCGAGCGTCGCCGCCATCGCCGCGCTCCGTGGGAGCCCGCGCACTGCCGCCGCCGCTGCCGGACGGTCCCCCGCGAGCAATGCGTTGCGAGCCTGCTCGGCGCCGACCTGGAGCGTCGCGAACTTCCGGCGCCGCCGGCTCGCCAGCTCGACGGCGTAGCTCCCGAGCTCGAAGATCACGAGCGCGAGCGCGACGAGCGCCAGGATAAGAACGGGCACCTCCAGGGCGTTCGCGACGTGGAAGATCGCCTGGTCGATGCCGTTGGTGCTGAGGGCGAAGGTCACGGGTAAGGCGGTGATGACGACCAGGATCTCAGCTGCCGGCGCGCAACGTCCGGCTGCGACGCCCTTGCAGCTCGCGCGCCGCGCCGAGCCCGAGGAGCAACAGGACCGCCAAGCCCGCGCCGAAGGCCGGAAGGAGCGACGAGCGGATCGCCTGCCGCGCCGGTGGCGCCGTCGCGACCGCGGCGGGCACGACGGCGACGAGCGGGCTGTCCCCCGCCGACATCGGCCTCACGTCGCTGACCAGCAGCCCGGAGACAGGCGGCCCTGATGTGGGTGGAGGGGGCGTCGGTCGCGCCGACGGCGTCACGTGGCCAGCCGAACTTGGCGGGGTGGCGGTTTGATGGGGTGTGGAGCCCGTTGGGTGGTGAGTCGTGCCCCTGGTCGGGCTGGGGTTCGTCGACGCGCCGCCCGTGGCCGACGTCGGCGTCGTCGAGCTGGTGGTCGACGTGTTCTTGCTCGTGCTGCTGCCCCCGCCTGACGTCGTCGACGTGCCGGTGCTCGATTTGCCAGCCGGGCCGCCGGCGTGGGTTCCTTTGCTCTTCCGTGGCCCGCTCGGGGCGTGAGACTTTCTCGATGTACCCGACCCGCTCTGTGGGTGACTGCCGGTGGCCGCCCGAGGCGGCGTGCCGACCGTGATCGGGATCGCGGCGCCGCCACCGCCCCCGGCGCTGTCAGTCACCTGCACGGTGACGTCGTACTGTCCGGTGTTTCCGAAAGTGACCTGCGGGCTCGGTGCGGTCGAGCTTTGCGCGCCACCATCGAAGTTCCAGCTGTAGGACAGAGCGCTGCCGTCTTGGCCGGTGACCGTCGCGTTGAAGGTGACACTCTTGCCGACCGGTACCGTGGTCTGCGACGCGGACACGGTGACGGTGAGCACTGGCCCTTCGAACACCTCGATCGCGATCGGCAGCGGCTGATCGTTCTCCGACTGCTGCACCTCGTCGACGAAGTCGTAGTCGGGCTGCCCCTGCCCGCCGCGCCACGGCCGGTCGTACTGATTCAACGAGCCGAGCGCCTGCACGACCGGAGCCTGCTGTGGATTGTTGAAATCAGTCGACCCCTGAGGGGCCAGGTCCGCCGGGGTGATCATCGAGCCCGATCCCTCCTCCGGAGCCCCCTGGCCGTCGATCACGGTGACTCCGTGGACGGCCCCGATCGGAACCGGAGTCGTCAAGCAGCCCAGGATCGTCGACAGGGCCCAGGTGCTGCTCGGCGCGAGCTGAACGTCTACGAAACCGTTTCGGCCGAGCTCGTTCATGTCGGTCCCGGCGTACGTCGTGCATCTCGGGTTCGATTGGAGCTGCGCCAGCGAGACGGAGTCGTTCTGCGTGGTCGCGCTCGGGGAGTACACGGTGGCGGACACCACCTCGTCCGAGCTCGGATCGGCCGTGGCGGCGGCGGCCGAGCATCCCAGCGCCGCGAGTGCGCACGCGAACAGCAACGCGAACCGCCGCCCCGGGATCACCCCGGGGCGGCGGTTGGCCGGCCGTCGATCTTGGTCCGAGCGGAGGCTCCGCGCCACGAACTTAGTGTATGGCGACTGTTCTCACCCCCGAGAAGCTCGGCGCCTCGCCCGGACGGACGTACTCGAGTTGGAGCACCCATGTGCCGCGCTTGACCTTGGCGTGGAACGTGACCGTGGTCTTGCCGGCGCCGAAGTTGGTGGTGCCGAAGACCGAGAACCGCGCCGGCGCACCGGGCGTGGCGTTGAGCCGGAGCAGCTCGATCTTCGCCCCGGACTCTCCGGCCGGCGTGGCGGACCCTGACAGCGTGAACCCACCCTTGAGGGTCTTGACCGAGCCCAGGCGGAGGCTCGAGGCCGGCTTCGGGCCGATCGTGACCCTCACCGTTCGCGACGTTGCGGCGACGACGCCCTGCTTCGGATCCTGGAACTTCACCTTGACGTCCCAGGCGCCCGCGCCGAGCGGCGCCGAGATCGCGAAGTTGCCCTGGCTCGTGGCGAGCCGATCGGTCGCCACCTTCTTGAACGCGCCCTTCGCGCCCACTGCGCGGGCGAACACCGTCACGGTTCCCTTGACGTGGCCGTTACCCGGAGCGACGATGCCGAGCACGAGCGCCTTGCCGCCCTGCGACTGCACGCGGAAGTTCGAGGTCGCACCGTGCACCTTCACGTTCACGGGCGACGTCGACGCGGGTGACAGGATGTCACCGTACACCGGATTGAGCGTGGCGTTCTCGATCATCGAGATCTGAGGAGTCGACACCTGATATTGCCCGCTGGACGTCGGGGTGAACTTGATGCTGTATCCCCCGGTCGAGTTCGTCTTGCCACTGGCGACGGTCAGCGGCACCCCGCCGACGATCTCGTCGACGTTCACCGTCTGGCCTGCCAGTGCCGGATAGCCCGGCTCGGCATTGACCAGGGTCCCCTTCGCCGTCAGGGCCTTGCCGGCGTGGTAGTTCTTCGGAAGCCCTGAGGACACCGTCAGGTTAGGCGAGGCGTCCGCCACGAACGGCGGACCGGCCGGGTCGGCCGTGGGGAGGTATGTCTTCAGCGTTGACTGGAAGGCCTGCGAAGTGAGGAGGCTGACGAAGTTCTGCGCAGCCGTCAGATTGACCGTCTCTCCAGGCTTCGACGGGTTGATGATGTAGACGTGGAAGTAATTGGTCAGCGCATTTACGCCACCGGGCGCGGATGCACTCTGTGGCCCGCGGGTGACGATCTTCAGGGCCGGGATCGTCCCGGCCGGATCGGTCCCGGAGGCGAGGTAGTCAAAGGTGCCGCGGTCCGTGAGGACGTAGCAGGTGCCGGCGGGACCGTGGGTGCACGCGTTGGCCGCCTGCACGTTTGCGCCCTGTGTGGAACCGGCGTTGATGAAATACCACGACGGGTTGTCCGGGCTGTTGACGGTGCCGCTGTCGGGGCACGGCGCGCCGTTGGCGACGCCGGTGGTCGAGCCGATCGGCGACATGCCGCCGCCGTCCGCCGCGCTGACGGTGCACAGCGTCAGGCTCGCGGGCTTCAGGCCCGAGCTGTTGACGAGCGCCCAGATCGAGTGTTCCTCGACCGTCGTACCCGAAGCGGTCGTGGTGCCGCCGCGCGTGTAGAACGTGGCGTGCCCGTTCGCCCCGGCCGCCGCGACGTCCGCGAATGTCTGCGCGATGTTGTTCGCGCCGTTCGCGGCCGCGCCCGCGGGATCGCCGGTTGGGCCGGCGAGCACGAAGTCGTTGGTGAAGATCGCGTAGCCATACTGGTTGTTGTACGAGAAGCCGTTGGCGACGAACTGGTTCTCGAGGGACGCGGCGTGCACGATCAGCGCGCTTGGTCCTCCGGTTCCGTTCTCGGCGTTCTGGATCGCCGCGCCGGTCGCCGAGCCCACGTACTTGAACGTGTACTGCGGGAACGCTTTGTTGAACGCGGGCTGGATCAGGTTCGGGATCAGGCCCGAGTCGTTGACGTCGCTGGTACCGACGATCGTGAGCGTCGAAGACGTGTCGGCACTGGCGAGCGCGGGGGCCACGAGCAGCGCGACGGCGGTCAGAAGGCCGACCAGGGGGACGGCGAGCAGCCGGCGTCTGGCGCCGGGCTGGCCATCGGACGCACCCGGCCGTGCGCGATGACGTAGGGAAAGACAGGTTTTGTGCATCGCGCCAATATATAGGCATTACATATGCAGGGCCGTTTGGATCCCGCGTCTGCGGTACGGCCGCCGCTAGTCTGTTGCGTCGTGTCGGGCGCACGGCAAGCTCGGTTCTTAGGCCTGCTCGCGCTCGCCTTGGTGGTCGCGGGGTGTGGCGGCAGCGGATATACGAAGAGTGATTTCGTCGCCCGCGCCGACGCGATCTGCACAAGCACGCTGCGTCAAGCCCGCGCGCTCACGCCACCCGCGTCGACCCCACAGCCGGGCGGAGCGCTGGCCGCCTACCTGGGGCAGCTGGTGCCGCTGGTGCAGTCCGAGGCCGACCAGCTGCGCGCGCTGAAACGGCCCACGGACAGCTCCCGTGACTCCGCCACGCTGACCGCGTATTACGCGGCGCTCGCGCAGATCGTCGCCAACTACCGTCAGCTTGAGGCTGCGGCCAGGCGCAGCGACACCCGGACGGTAACCGACGTCGAGGCGACGCTCCGGGCCAGCCCGATCGCCGACCTCGCCGCCAGCTACGGCTTGCAATCCTGCGGGACCCCGGGCTCTACCTCGGTCGGGGCGGCCTAGGAGCCCACCTCCAACTGCGGTCCGTGTACCGTCTCTGAAATGCCCGACGATCTGTCCCTCGGCGAGGCGGCCGCGGCCCTCGGCGTGAGCGTCGACACCCTGCGGCGCTGGGACCGCAAGGGGCGCATCACCACCACCCGCGACGCGCGCAACCGACGTCTCGTGCCCGTCTCCGAGGTGCAGCGGCTGAGCAAACGCCCGACGCGGCATCGCACCGGTACCGAACGCTCGGCCCGAAACCGGCTCGCCGGCGTGGTCCGGTCGGTCGAGTGCGACGGCGTGATGGCGCTGGTCGAGCTCGAGGCGGGACCGTTCCTGGTTACCGCCGCGATCACGCGCGACTCGGTGGAGGAGCTTGGGCTCGCCGCCGGCGTGGGCGCAACCGCGGTCGTCAAGGCGACCTCGGTGATGATTGAGCGCGGCGCGCTGGACTGATCCGCAGCGTCCGGGGTTGTGCGCCCGCCGTTCGCGATTTCACCACCTTGAGGAGCAGGCGCTGGTAGCGTCGGCGCGTGCGGGAAGGGGACCTCCGTGCACGTTTTCGTCAGGGCGATCCAGACGCCGTGCGGGAGGCCTATCGCTCTCACGGCCGGCTTGTCTATGCGGTCGCGTTCAAGGTTCTGGGTGACCGGGGGCTGGCCGAGGAGGCGGCCCAGCAGACGTTCGTGAAGGCGTGGCGGGCAGCGCAGAGCTTCGACGAGCAGCGCGAGCTCGGGCCCTGGTTGGCGGCGATCGCCCGGCGGGTGGCGATCGATCTCTACCGCCGCGAGGCGGTGCGCCCCGCCGATCCGCTCGAGTCGGTCGCGCCGGGCGATCCGGGGCTGATCTCGAGTCCACAGTCGGCCGAGGCGATCTACGACGTCTGGGAGGTCCGGGAGGCCGTCGCCCAGCTCGCCCAAGACGAGCAGGAGATCGTCCGGATGCAACATCTCGAGGGGTTCACCCACGCGCAGATCGCCGAGCGGTTGGGGATCGCGGTTGGGACCGTCAAGTCGAGGTCGTTCAGAGCCCACAAGCGTCTGGCGGCGATGCTCGGGCATCTGCGCGAATGAACCGAACACGGGTGGACTACCGTATGCAAGAGAAAGAGGCGCGGAAGTGACGACGAGCGACAACGACCGGATTTCGTATCTGTCGGGTGACGCCGTCGACTCGATCACGCCGCAGGAGCGGGCCGAGCTCGACGAGCTGCGCACGATGCTCCGGACGCCCGCTACCTGGGAGGAGCCCGACCCCGCGCTCGAGGACCGGATCGTCAGTGCGATCGCGGAGGAAGCCCGGCGCGGGCGAGCGGGCGAGAGCGCGCTGCCGGCGTCGGACGCGCCGAAAACCCGGCGTCGACTTGGGCTCAGCTGGCCGTTGCGCCGGCCCGGGCTCGTGCTCGGCGGGCTCGCGACCGCGGCGGCCGCGATCGTGGTCGCGATCGTGATCGCCACCACCAGCAGTTCCACTGCACCGCTGAGGTTCGCGATGGTGGTCAACGGCACGCCGCTTGCCCCCGGCGCCCACGGGTCGGCGACGCTCACCAAGATGACCTCGGGCTGGGAGATCCAGCTGTCGGCTACCGGCCTTCCGCATCTGGCGAACGGGCGCTACTACCAGGCGTGGCTGAAGAACGCCGCGGGGATCCTGGTGCCGGTCGGCACGTTCAACGACGCCGAGCACGTGATCCTCTGGTCCGGGGCGCCCGTCACCCAGTTCCGAAGCTTCAGCGTCACCGAGCAGCTGGCCAACGGCAACCCGGTGTCGTCGGGTCGCCGGGTGCTCGTCGGGGTCGCCCACCCGGTCAACTGACGGACCGGCCCGCGGCGACCGGGTCGCCCACCCGGTCCACTGACGGAGCGGCCCTGACGGAGCGGCCCGCGGCGACCGGGTCGCCCACCCAGTCCACTAAAGCGCTGGCCCGCGTCGACCGTAGGACTCACCGCGAACCGTTCGGCGAGTTTCCCCGTAACCCGGTCCGAGACAAAACCTCGAACCGAAGGAGAAGACATGGGGATGCACCGGGGGCAATCTCGGCGTGCACGCGTCGCGCTTGCGGCGACCGCGGTCGCGCTGGCGACCGCCGGCTCCGCGGCGGCGTTTCAGGCGCTGCCGCCTGGCAGCCAGGTGAATGACGATCCCGCGGCCGGGATCAACAAGGCGATCAGCGTGAGCGGAGAGGATCCGACGAACGCGGATGTCGTAGGCGGCGCGCTCGTCGCCGGCAAGCCCGCGGTTCCGTGGGCGATCTTCCGCCAGCAGGAGGGGAGCGGATCGGCCGACCAGGTGTTCTCGCGCTCGTTTGCGAACGGCGCGTGGACGACCCGCGGCAACGGGACCGTCGGCGGGCGGTCGAGCGCGAGCCCGAAGTTCACGGGATCCTTGAACTTCGACCAGGGCCAGAACGGCGAGGCGCCGTCGATCGACTTCGCGGGCGGCGGCCGAACGGTCCCGTGGGCGACGTGGTACGAGGACACCTCCGGCACGGGCTTTGGCAACAACAACGTGTTCGCGAGTCGTTTTGACAACACCGGCGACGCGAATCAGGGCAAGTGGATCTTCGCCGGTCAGAGCCGGGGTAATGGCGGCACCGGGCCGGACGTTCCCTCGCTGAACATCCACACCGACCAGGACGCCGAGAACCCGTCGGTGGCCGGCGGTTCGGCGGTCGATCCGACCAAGCCGGGCCCCTGGGTGACTTGGCAGGAGACGTCCAACTCGAACGGCCAGGACCAGATCTTCGTCGACAAGCCCCTTGGGCCGGGAATGGCGAACTGCAACGGCGTGACGCCGGCCGGCGTGGCCGACGGGTCGGGGAACGTCCCCGCGATCGGCGGCTTCTGCTTCCAGGACGTGGGCCTTCCGCGCGCGGGTCAGGGCAACGCCGATCCGAGCCTGAACGTCGACGTCAACCGCAACGGGATCGAGCCCGACATCGCGTTCACCGGCGCGAACGACTCCGTGCCGTGGGTGGTCTGGTACGAGACCGGCCCGGGCGGGCTCGCTTCCAACGAACTCGTGTTCGCGGCCAAGGGCGAGGCCGACGCTGGCGGACTGGGCGGCTTTCACTGGCACGTGATCGGCAATAACGGAAACGCGATCCTCAACGGGGCCACCACGTGCGCGATGAGCGCCGCGGCCGAGCAAGCGTGCTCGCTTAACAGCAGTCCGGGCGCCGACGCCGAGGATCCGCAGGTAGCTGCCGGCACGATGAACCCGGCCAACCCGACCGCTCCCTGGGTCACCTGGGATGAGACGGTGGGCGGGGTCAAGCAGGTGTTCGTGTCCCGGTTTGTCGCGACGCCCACGCCCCACTTCCAGATCGTGAACGGTGGGGCGCCGATCTCGACCGCGGGCATCAACTCGACCCGTGCCGATATCACGTTCTCGGGTAACACTCCGTACGTCTCGTGGCGTGAGGAGACGAGCTCGGGCACGGTGGGGTTCGTCGGACACTTCGTCAACGCGGCCAACCCGACGTTCGTGCTCGACGAGAGCGACGTGCCGCTGACGCCGACCGGTCAGGCCGACGTTCGCGAGCCGATCTCCTCGTCGTGCATCGCCACGCCGTTCAACGCCGACGGCTCGGCGTGCCAGGGCGGCGCGGTGGGAACGCCGTTCTTCCTGTTCACCAACGGCACGAGCCCGCGCGGGCTGTTCGCCGACGCCTACCAGCCCAGCACGCCAGTCACCGGCGCCGCGGGCGCAATCTCCATGTCGGCGGCGACCGTGAGCGGCTCGGTCGACCCAGAGGGCGCGGCCGTCAAGGTGTCGTTCCAGTTCGGCACGACCACGGCCTACGGACAGAGCACCGCGGCACAGACGCTCCCAGCGAGCAACGGCGCCGCGCCGTTCTCGGCGCAGCTGACCGGTCTTCCCGCGAGGACGACGATCCATTACCGCGCGGTCGCGGTCAGCGACTTCGGGACATTCGCCGGCGCCGACCAGACGCTGACGACGAGCCCGGCGCCGTCTTCCGTGGGCACGGCGGCCGTCGGTCACGTTCGGGTCAGCGGCGCGACTGCGATCGTGCCCGTCTCGTGCGCCGGTGCACCCGGCGCCCAGTGCAACCTGACTCTGAACATGAGCGTCACCGAGACGTTCCGGGGTCACAGGCTGGTCGCCGTCGCGGCCCGCGTGCGGGACAAGGTAATCGGTGTCGGCTCGGCTCGGGTCGCGCTGACGGCCGGGGGCAGTGAAACCGTGCGGATCTCGCTGGACCGTGCGGGTAGGAACCTGCTTGCCGCGCGTCACGTGCTTCGGGTGAGGCTGAAGGTGACCGAGTCACTCGGCAACGGGTCATCCGCGACGGTCTCAACCCAGACCGTCACGTTCAAGGCCCACAGCCACCGGCACGGACGCCGCTGACACCGGGGCCAGTCCGAGGTCCCGTCTCCCAGGCGGGGGGCGGGACCTCGGCCCGGACAGTAGCGCGGGGATCCGCGTCGGGCGAGACGGTTTGAGCGGCAGGCACCTGGGAGGGCGGGGGACAGCTCGATGGCCGCTTCGAGCCCCAACAGAACCTGCATAGCACGCCAATCGAGCCGATCCACGCGGACGGTGGCGCTTCTCGCAGGTGGGGCCGTGCACCACACGCCACGGTCAGCTATGAACGCGTCAAATGTCGTGGTATGCAGGTTTGGGGAGCTCACCGCCTCCCGCTCCCGCCAGCGCGCCATCCCGCCCTCAGGTTCAACCGCCCAACAACCGGCCTACTACGCGAGCCAGGCATTGACGGCTCAGCTGGCGGACCTGTTGCGCAATCGGACGCCCGCGCGTTCCTCGAGCAACGCGACCGGGAGCAGCTCTCCGTCGACCGGCCCGTACCGCTCGACCGCCGCGCGGTACGCGCGCTCGACCGCGCCCGACAACTCGAACGGCACGCCAAGCTCGTCGGCGAGCGATACCACGGCCTCGAGCTCCTCGTGGCAGCGGTGAACGCCGAACGACTCGAGGTAGTCGCCTTCGAACAGCGCGCGCACGTCGCGGCGCACGAACTCGCTGGCGGCGGCACTTTCGCCGAGCACCGACCGCAGCACCTCGAGATCGATGCCGACGCGACGGGCGAGCAGCAACGCCTCGCCGACCGCCACGGCCTGTCCGAACCACAGCAGGTTGACGAGCAGCTTGGTGATGTAGCCCGTGC
Source organism: uncultured Solirubrobacterales bacterium (assembly GCA_963709205.1). GTDB lineage: Bacteria > Actinomycetota > Thermoleophilia > Solirubrobacterales > Solirubrobacteraceae > Palsa-465. Next base: position 364,732 of record CAVPVP010000004.1, on the reverse strand, counting down.
CGTTCTCGCCGACATGGTCGACGCGCCCAAGCGACTCGAGCAGACCCCGGCGGCGCTCGACGGCGTTCGCGCGCCCTCCGACGAACAGCTGCAAGCTGCCCGCCGCCGCGGCCGCGACCCCGCCGCCGACCGGCGCGTCGAGACACTCGATGCCGAGCGATTCCGCGCGGTCCACGAGAACGCGCGCGCTGGTCGGTGCGGCGCTCGTCAAGTCGATCCACGTGGTCTGCGGGCGAAGTCTCGGCAGCGCGAGCGCCATCGCCTCGGTCAGCTCGCTCGATCCCGGGAGCACCGTGAGCAGTACGTCGGCGGTGCTTGCAACCAGCTCGGTTTCTTCAATCCAATCGGCGCCCGCGGCGCGCGCGTCCGCCTCGCGGTCCCGGCGGATGTCCGTGGCCGTCACCCGAAAACCCGCGCCCGCCAGCCGCGCGCATACCGGCAGACCCATCCGGCCCACTCCGATCATGCCCACGGTCTCGGTCACGCCCCGATTACACCGCATCGCGCCGCTGTCGCGATAGCCTCGCAGGGGACGCCGTGTCCGACTACATGAGCCTGCCCACCGACCTGCCCGTCCCGGAGGACGACGGCGCCGCCGATCATCTCGCCGGGACGCGGGTGCCGCACATCGAGCTGCCGAGCACGGGCGGCGTCGACGTGGCGCTCGACGAGCTCGGGCCCGGCCGGGCGGTGGTCTACGTCTATCCGATGACCAGCCAGCCCGGAGTGGATCTGCCCGAGGGCTGGAATGCCATCCCGGGCGCGCGCGGGTGCACGCCCGAGTCGTGCGGATTCCGAGACCATCACGCCGAACTGCAAGCCGCCGGCGCCGCGACCGTCTACGGGTTGTCGTCCCAGAGCACGGCGTACCAGACGGAGCTCGCCGAGCGCCTCGAGCTTCCGTTCGAAATTCTCTCCGACTCCGAGCACGAGCTCGCGCGCGCGCTCGACCTGCCGACGTTCACCGCCGGCGGGCAGCGTCTCTACAAGCGCCTGACGCTGATCATCGCCGACGGCCGGATCGAGCACGTCTTCTATCCGATCTTCCCGCCCGACGAGCACGCCGCGCAGGTGCTCGGGTGGCTGGCGGCGCACACCGCCGCGTAGCGCATAGCGCATAGCAGATAGCGCGGAGCCCGGTGCGCGGTGCGGGGTGCGGGGTGCGCGGTCCGCCGGCCGCGGATAACGACGGCGTAACGGCGTTATGACCGTGTTATACGCGCCGGCGTAAAACGCGGGGCCATGTCCCTTGGCCGTCGTGTCGCGGTTGTACTCATTGCGGTGCCGGGCGCGGTGGCGATCGCCGCGTGCGGATCGGCGAGCACCTACAGCACATCGGGCTCATCCGGTCCGTCGCCCAACGTGACGCACGCTTTCCTCGCGTTCGCTCGGTGCATGCGAGCTGACGGCGTTTCGAACTTCCCCGACCCGACGGGCGGTGGCGGCATCCAGCTCCCCGCGGGGATCAACCCGGCCTCGCCGGCGTTCAAGTCGGCGCAGTCGAAATGCAGGCATCTCCTGCCGGGCGGCGGGCCGCCCACGGGGCCTCCCTCGGCGAAAGCGAGGCTCGCGGCGCTTCAGACCTCCGAGTGCATGCGGCGCCACGGCGTCACCGGCTTCCCCGATCCGACGGACACGCCCCCCTCCAACCCGAACGGATACAGCGAGATCGACGATCGCGGCGGAGTCGTGCTCGCGGTCCCCAAGACGATCGACGTCCAGTCGCCCGTCTACCAGGCGGCGGCCAAGGCCTGCGCATTCGGCTGAAACCCAGGCCGGCACGCGTGCCGCCCAAGGCCCTGTGCAAGCCTGTCCGGCGTGAGCGAGTCCTTGCCGCTCAGTGCGCGGGCGTCAGGCCGAGCTCACGCGATGCGGCGGCGTCAGGCTGATGCTCACGCGGTGCGCGGGCGGAACCCCGAGCAGACGACGCGCATCCATCCGATCCGGCCTTCCCGCTCCTCGTAGTAGGCCTGCTGCTCGACTACGAACGGCCCGTCCGGGTTGTGCCCCTCGAGCCGGTAGCCCACCCGCGCTCGGTCAGCGAACGCGTCGGTCTGCGTCGAGACGAGGCGCTCCAGCTCGTCCGACGGCTCGAACCACGACTTGAGCACATCCTCGACCACCGAGCGCGCGTCCGACGCTTCCCACATCCGTCCCGGAGTGAGCCCGCGGAAGTCGACGTCGGAGTGCAGGAGCGCGGTCACCTCGTCGAAATCCTTTCGGGACAGCGCATCCGCGAACGCTTCTCCGAGAGAGGTGGTTCGAGTGTCTGTGGTCATCGGTCCCTCCGGTTCGATCGTTGTTGCCGTGCTTCGAAACCTTGTCAAACCCGCTCTCGGCCCTTAGCGTTTGTGCTGTGGGCTACACGGAGGGGCTTCTCGACGGCCTGCGGCAGGCCGGGGATCCGAGCGCGGACGCGGTCATCGAGGACGTGGCGCGCGCGGAGCAGGTCCGCGTGGTCAGCGACGTCCTGCGGACGCTGACCTACAACGACCAGCCGGTGCCGGCCGAGCTGCCGGCCTCGATCGGCAGATGGCTCGAGCGGCATGGCGAGCTCCCCGGATGGGTCGACCGAGACCGGCTCGAGCGTGGCTGCGCCGTCGTCGTCGAGCACGGGCCGCAGGTGTGCGTGGCGCTGGCAACCGCATCGCTGGTGTACTGCTACGCCGGCTACCCCGGCGTCAAGGTCCTCACCTTCAGCCGCCGTCTCGGCCACGACGCGGACCGGCGGGTCGGCGAGACCGCCCAGTTCGTATTGGCGGTGATGTCGCCGGGATCGCTCGATCCGTGCGGGCGCGGCATCCGGAAGATCCAGAAGGTCCGTCTGCTGCACGGCGCCATCCGCTGCCTCGTGTCCACGAGCGGGCGGTGGGACGCAACCCGCGACGGGGTTCCGATCTGCCAGGAGGACCTGGTCGGCACGCTGTTGTCGTTCTCGCCGATCGTCGTCGACGCCCTGCGGAAGCTCGGGGTCCGCATCGACGACCAGCAGGCGGAGGACTACCACTACCGGTGGCGCGTGATCGGGGAGATGCTCGGCATCGATCCGGCCGCGATCCCGGCTGACCTCGCGCAGGCGCGGGAACTGACCGAGGCGATCGCCAGGCGCAACCACCGGCGCTCGGACGAGGGCATCCTCATGACTCGCGCTCTGTTCGAGCTCCACGCCAACTCTTTGCCGGCCGGGTTCGAGGGGGCGGCGCCCGCCCTCACGCGCTACCTCCTAGGCGACGAGGTTTGCGAGCTCGTCGGGCTCCCGCGCACCCGGTGGGACAGGGCGATGAACTGGCAGGCCCCCGTCGGGCGTGTGCTCGACCGCGCCCAGTCGGCACGCGGACCGGTCGGCTCGCTCACGAAGATGGTGGGTGCCGGGATCCTCAACCAGCGAGTCGTCGAGATGGCCGGCCGCCACAGCGCCAGCTTCTCGATCCCTGTGCCTCCGGAGCTCCATCGCCGCTGGACGGCGAGCGGCGTGTTCCCACGCATCGACCCAGAGCTCATCGAGATCGCGCAGGCGAAGCAGGCGTGACCATCGTCGGCGAGACCCTGATCGATCCGGCAACGGTACGTGCCGCACTGGACGGCGCGCGCGAGGTCCTGTGGCGGACGCAGCGCCCGGACGGTTCGTGGGAGTCGCTGTGCGACATGGGCGCGATTCCGACGGCCCAGGTGCTCGTCGCCCTGCACGCCGCCGGAGCCCTGGACCCGTCCGACGCCGCTGACGGCGCGCGGTGGCTTCGCGTCCGCCAGGCCCAGGACGGCTCGTACCGGTCTCATCCGACGGCCACCGAGGGCGACCTCGGCGCCACCGCGTCGGCCTGGGCGGCGCTCCGCCTGTGCGCGCCGGACGACAGCGCCGAGGCGATCGCCCGAGCCGCGGCCTGGGTCGAGGCCCACGGCGGGACCGCGGCCGTCGTCGAGGCGTTCGGGCGCGGCGACCCGGCGGTTGTGTACGTGGCGCTCGCGGGGCTGATCGAGCCGTCGCAGTTGCCGTGCCCGCCGATGCTGCCGGCGCTGATCCGACCGGCCGTCAGGTTCATGGAGCGTCGCTTTCACTCGGGGATCCTGATGGTGAGCGGAGCGCTGACCCTGATCGCGCACCGGCTCCGAGGGGATTGGGGGCCACCCGCCCTGCCACCCGCCCTCCCGCCAGCCCTTCCCGCCGGTCCCCCGTCCGGCCGGATCGCGCGGCGGTTCGCGGCCCGCACGCTGACGCTGCTCGCGACCTTTCAGAACCGCGACGGCAGCTGGAACGCGAGCACGATCCAGACCGCGCTCATCCTGCCCGCGCTCCGCGCCGCGGGGTTGCCGCGCGGCCACCCGATGGTGACGAGCACCGTGGCCTGGCTCGAGAGCCAGCGCGTCCGCGACACTGACGGCCTGCACTTCGAGGCGTTCGGCAGTCCCGTGTGGTGCACGGCGGGGAACGTGCGCGCGTTGATCGCGGCCGGCGCGCCGCCCGACGACGCCCGCCTGGTTCGCGCGCTCGACTGGCTGATCGGGGCTCAGTCGCGGATCGAACAGCCTGAGGTCGACAACCGCAACCCGGGCGCGCCACGAGTCGGCGGCTGGGCGTTCCAGGTGGGCAACGAGACGATGGTCGACAACGACGACACCGGCGCGGTGCTGACCGCCTACGGCTCCGCGCTCGCGGCGGCCGCGCTTGACCCGGAAACCGCTCGTCGGGTGCGCGCCTCACTCGATCTGGGTCGCGACTGGCTGCTCGGCATGCAGAACCCGGACGGCGGCTGGTCGGCGTTCGTCCACGGCCTGCCCGCCAAGCGGCCTGGGCCGCTGTTCACGGGGCCGGTCGAAGTCTCGCTCGACGATCCGGTCGCGGCCGTGCGCACGTTGCTCGACCCGCCCCGCGAGCTCGGCGACCCGTCGACCGAGGATCTGACCGGCCGCGTGCTCGACGGACTCGGCTGCACCGGCGTGACCATGTCCTCGCCTGCGGTGCAGCGGGCGATCGACTTCCTGCGCGCTCAACAGTTCGACCACGGCGGGTTCTGGGGGCGGTGGACCGTCAACTACCTGGCCTCGACGGCGTGCGTGCTCGAGGGCCTCGCGCGGGTCGGCGCCGACATGTCCGAGCCCTGGGTCCGCCGGGCCGTCGGCTTCGTGGCCGAGCGCCAGAACGAGGACGGGGGGTGGGGCGAGCTGCCGGACTCCTATCGCGACCCCGCGCTCGCCGGCCGCGGTCCGAGCATGCCGCCGCTCACGGGGCTCGTGCTGAGCGGGCTGATCGACGCCGGCGAGGGATCGTCCGACGCGGTGGCGCGGGGCGTCGCCTATCTACTCGGCCAGCAACGGCCCGACGGCACGTGGCCGCACGGCGATTGGCTCCAGGCGATCGTTCCCCCCGACACGTTCTACATCCTGGCCGAGGCCGCCAGGCACTATCCGGTCGAGGCGCTCGCCCGCTACCTCGAAGCGGCCTGACGCCGCCCGCGATTCGGGATGCGGGAACGACCCCGCCCGCTACTCGGGATGCGGGAACTGCGTGCCCGCCATCGCATCCCACATGCGATCGGTCATCACCGCGTGTTGACCCGGGAACAGCCATGCCGACACCGTCACCGGATATCGGGTGCGCGGGCGCTTGGCCGTGATCGCCTTCTCGATCGTCTTCGCCACCGCTTCCGGGCCGCCTCCAAGTCGCGATAGCGGCCCCTCGTAGGCATCGACGGTGGCGGCCGCGACCGCCTCGTTGAACTTGGCGTATGGACCGTCCCCCGTTTCGCCCACCGTCGCCTTCGCCGTCTCCGCGAACCGGGTCCTGATCAGCCCGGGCTCGATCACGACGACGTCGACGCCAAACCCCTTGACCTCGAACCGGAGCGCGTCGCTGATCGCCTCGACCGCGTGCTTGGTCGCGTGGTAGGCGCCTCCGCCAGGGAAAGTCAGCTTGCCGCCCATCGAGCTCACGTTGATGATCCGGCCCGAGCGCTGACGGCGCATGCCCGGCAGGACGAGCTGGCACATGCGCATGAGGCCGAACACGTTGGTCTCGAACTGGCGCCGGACGTCGTCGAGATCGAGCGTCTCAACGGCGCCCGATTGGCTGTAGCCGGCGTTGTTGACGAGCACCCCGACAGCGCCCTCGGCGTCCTCGACCGCGGCCACGGCGTAGCGCATCGACTTCTCGTCGGTGACGTCCAGGGCCAGCGTGCGGCAGCCGCTCGCGGCGAGGTCCGCGACCCCGTCGAGCTTGCGCGCGGTCGCGTACACGCGCCGACCGTCGGCCGCCAGACGCGTGGCGGTGGCCCGGCCGATCCCGGACGAGCATCCGGTGATGAGGATCGCGTCAGACGGCAATGTCGCGGCGGTTGAAGATAACGAGTGCGGTGATGATCGGAGGGAGCGCGAATGCCACCGAGACCCACGCCGCGCGCACGATAAGGTCAGCGCCGGTGGGCGTGTGGAACAGGTCGTGCCACGCCGTCAGCTGGTTCGTGAGGAGGTAGGGATGAGCGGCCTTGATCGCCAAGATCACAGCCATGCACTGCAACGACATCGCGTAGATGAGCGTGCCGCCGACGGCCGGCACGCTCTGCCCCGTAACGACCGATAGGAAGAACCCGAAGCTCGCGATCGCGATCACCGGGAGCGTGTAGATGATGACCGCCGGTACGTCTAGGGCGAGAGAGACGCGCTCACACAGGCACGAGGCGATGCCGAGCCGCTGGCGCATGCCCTGGGAATACTGGGACACGCGGTCGCCCGCACGTTCGGTCAGCTCGACCAGGTCAAGCGCCTCGTCGATCACCTCGGGACCGGCTCCGATCCGGTCATACGACGAGAGCAGCTGGAGGTTGCGCCGGCCGCTGAGATACGAGTACAGCCGGGGCTCCTCGATGATGCCGGCGACACCCGCGCGCGCGGCGAGCTCATGGCGGTGCGGGTCGCGGCCGAACAGGCGGATCGTGCCTGCGTCGGGCCGGATGAGCCCGAGCAACATGCGCATCGTGGTGGTCCTGCCGGCACCGTTAGGCCCGAGGAACCCGTAGATCTCTCCCGGCCGGACGAGCAGGTCGACCCCGTCGACCGCGGGTCGGCCGCGGTACGCCTTGGCCAGCCCGTGGGCCTCGATCGGACGCTCGGCGGGAGAACCGGGTCGCACGCTCATCGGTTGGCCCGACGTTAGCGCACCCCTCGCTTCACTCGATGCCGTCGCTGCCGCTCGGGCAGGCCGCACGGGCTCTCGGCGTGCCAGCGCTGCGTGCCCGAGCGGTCGATCAGACCGGATCGTCGACTGAGTACGATCGGCGATGTGGAGATCCGCGAACTGATCGCCACCGACGCTCCGGCCGTCCACAGCCTGCTCGGCGACCCCGAGGTCGCTGCCTGGTTTCGTTCGAGCGGTCCGCTCACGCTCGAGGAGTGCGAGGACATGGTCGCCAAGAAGGTCGCGCATCGCGTGGCCCACGGATTCGGCTGGTATCTCGCGTGGGAGGACGACGACTGTTTGGGCTGGAGCCTCGCGCAGTACTGCATCGTCGATGGTCTGAGCGAGGTCGAGATCGGCTGGACCGTCGCCTCGTCGCATTGGCGCCGAGGCATCGGCACCCTTCTCGGCGATCGCGCGCTCGCCGAGGTCGCTCCACTCGGGTTGGACAGCGTCATCGCATACGCGCGCGAAGACAACCCTGCCTCTCAGGGCGTCATGCGCAATCTCGGGATGACCTACGAGAAGAGCTTCGTGACGCGAGGCCTGCCACACGTGCTCTACCGCAAGAATTTGCGATGATCCCGCCGCTCGAGGACGGTGTCGACCACGTGCGCGGGCCGGCCGACGCGCGAGTGATCGTCGAGTACGGCGACTACGAGTGCCCGTACTCGCGCCAGGCGTACCGCGCGATCCAGCGCGTCGAGGCGGAACTCGGCGGGGAGGTGCGGTTTGCCTTTCGCCACTTCCCTCTCACCGAGATTCATCCGCACGCCCTCGAGGCCTCTCGCGCCGCGGAGGCCGCCGCGCGCCAGGACCGGTTCTGGGAGATGCACGACCTGCTCTATCACCGCCAGAACGCGCTCGAGGACGACGACCTACGTCGCTACGGCAGCGAACTCGGGCTGGACGTCGAACGCTTTGACAGCGACCGCTCGGTAGAGGCCGTGATCGACCGCATCGAGCGCGACTTCCGCAGCGGGATCGAATCCGGTGAGGTGCTCGGCACCCCGACGCTGTTCATCGACGGTGTCGTCCATCTCGGCGGCCACGACGCGGAAACATTGCTACAGGTGCTGACACGATGAGGGAGGAAAGCTGATGGCAACTTGGATCCTCGAGCCCGGACACACCGAGGCCGAGTTTCGCGCCCGGCACATGATGGTCACCTGGGTGCGTGGTCTGTTCAAAGACATCCACGGTCGTCTCGAGCTCGACTGGGATCACTGTCTCGACGCGACCTTCGAGGGAGAGATAGACGCGGCGGGAATCTGGACTGGCGAGCCGCAGCGCGACGAGCATCTGCGCAGCGCAGACTTCTTCGACGTGGAGAACCACCCGAAGATCACGTTCGCCGGCCGCTTCACCGAGCGCACCGGCGGCACCACGTTCGCCGGCACGGTCGACCTCACGATTCGCGGCGTGACCAGGACCGTCCCGCTCGACATCGTCTCCCTCGGCGAATGGAAGACCCCCTTCTGGGTCGGCGACGAGAACAAGGGCGAGCTCCGGCGCATCGGCTTCGAGGCCACCGCCAAGATCAACCGCCACGACTTCGGTGTCTCCTGGCAGGACGACATCCCCGGCGGCGGCGTCGTCGTCGGCAACGAGATCGAGCTCAACCTGGACGTCGAGGCGATTCTGCTCGAGGATCTCGAGCGAACCGGCGCGATCGAGTACTACCGCTAGCCCGCGCGAGCGGCACCCTCGCGCGCCGCCGCATCCGCCGGCTGCACGACGGTGGCCGCCCCGAACCGGGGTGTCAGGGCCTCGAGCAATAGCTGCCCGAGCAACGCTGCGGCGACGAGCGCGACGAACAGCACCGGCGCGATGCCGCCACCGGCTGCCGCCAAGATGAGCGCCAGTGCGGTCAGGGCGAGCCGGCCGAGGAACGTGCGGTCGCGCAGCGAGGTCCACTCGGCTCCGAGATGGATCACGGCCAAAGCTAAAGAAAATGCCGCGACACCGCCGGCCAGCGCCCAGCGCGCACCGGCACTCAGGTTGGGCTGCGCTCCGTGGATGATGGCGATCTTGGTGCCTTCGCCGAACGCGGCCACGCCGGCCAGCAGAATGAAGTGGGCGTAGACGTAGACCAGTCCGAGTGCCCCGCGCCCGACCACAGACGTGTCGGCGAGGTCGAAATAGATCCACCACAGGCAGAGCGTCATTAGGAAGCCGATACCGGCGATGACCCATGACACCACGGTGAACTCGAATCCAGCTACTCCCGCGACCGCGACGACCACCGACTCGCCGAGCACGATGATGAAGAACGTGCCGAAGCGCTCGGTGAGGTGTGAGACCACGACGCGGGCGGCGCTCAGCGTCCTCCAGGCGCGAATCGGTATCGCGACGTCGATCAGCATTGCGATGCCCCAGAGCACATAGCGCCACGGACTGGAGACGAAGATCGACACGAGCCAGAGCCCGGTCGTGAACGAATAGCCGGCGATGTATGTCTCAGACAGGCTGCGGGCTTCGCCGCGAAGGTTGTACCAGGCGCGGCCGTAAAACCCAATCAGGAATACGCGGAGAATCACGTAGCAGGCGGCGAACGGGATCCCGCCGCCGTGTCCCGCCATCACCCGCGGGAGAGTGACCGCGATAGCCGCGACAGCGAGCATCCCACCGGCCTTGCCTAGCCGGAAAATGAGGTCGTCGGTGTCAAACCGGTTGGCGTACAGCGTGTAGAGAATCCACGCCCACACGATCACCACGAACAGCGCCGCGAACCGTGCGAACACGGCCGCGGAGGGATCCCGGGCCAGCGCGGCGCCGAGCTGACTGACCGCCGCGACGAACACGAGGTCGAAGAACAGCTCATACCAGGTCGCATGCCGCTCTTCGTCCGGGTCCGACGTGGTCCGAAGCCGGGGCGGCTCGAGGCGAAACGTTCCGCCCGCGCCTAGATTCCGACCCGCCGGCGGCGTGCCTTCTTCCGTGGTGCGGAGAGCCTCAGGCTTCGACGGCGGCGTTGGGTTCGTCAAGGCCTGCCGGGCGCGATTGGTCCCTGTTGCCAAGCCCGAGCCATGGGCTACATCCTTTCAGCCCGGGAATCGGCGCGCAGTCCTCTGGCCGGAGCCGGCCCTAGGGTGACCGGGCGCGACGGTGCCGAGACCGTCGCGCCTCACCATCGACTCGCAGCGGTGCTCAGGTCCCGAGCTGGCCGCCGCAGACTACTACTTCGACCACCGTTCCCGTGCCCGGGTGTCCGGGGTCGCCCTCGTAGCCAGGGTCCACGTGGACGAGCACTACCTCGGCGGTGTCACCGGAGATGACCGGACCGGTCTTGGTGATCGTGCTCGACACGACCATCGGCACCAGGCCGCCGAGCGTGGGGGGCGGGTCCGAGCTGTTGCCCGGATCCGTGGTCCAGTCCTGACCGCAGGTGGCCGTCGCCGTGTCGGCGTAGCCCTTGAACGACGCCGGCGCGAGACCGGTGCTGAGCGGGTCGTCCTGCCACCACTGCGCGCCCCAGAAGGTCACCTCGCTGCCAACGGCGGCGCTCTGGTCGCTGATGACGAACGATCCGCCGCCAGAGGGTTGGTCGGCCATTGCCGTGCCTGCCAGCGCGAGCGAGGCGAGCGCGGCGGCGCAGCCTGCGAGGATCACGCGGCGGATGCTCCCGCCCGTGGGATGAGTCATATGCGTCTGCTCCTTGATCGACGGTCCCGTTGGCTGATTAGCGGGCGAGCGCGGCTGATCCGTGAACGATCAGGGCACCGGCCGGACAGGGGTACGAGCGGGAGCGCGCCCTGAACCTCCAATAGCCGTAGGATTCCGCTTTCACGCCGAACTCTCAGGCCACCGGGATGAGCTCAAGCATCAGCGGAGACACGTTCAAGATGGGTGCTCACGTCGAGGCGACCGACGGTCGCTGCGGGCACGTGACCCGCGTGATCATCGACCCAGTCGCCGACTCGCTCACCCATCTTGTCGTCGAGCCGGGGCACCGCGAGATCGGTGCTCGTCTCGTGCCGATCGATCTCGTCGCACGGATCGAAGAGGACCGGATCCGGCTGAGCTGCACCAAGCAGCAGTTCGAGCAGCTCGACGAGGCCGACGACATCCAGTTCCTCCCGGTCGACGCCAACGCCACGGGCTACGGCCCTGACGCCTCCGCGTGGCCCTATTACGGGATCGGCACGCCGCTCGGCCATCATCCTCAACCGGAGTTCACCGACCGCGTGCCGCTAGGCGATGTCGAGATTCGTCGCGGTGATCCCGTGCACGCAAAGGATGGGTTGGTCGGGGCCATCGATGGTCTCGTGCTCGACCCGGCAGACCGCCACGTCACGCATGTGATCCTGCAGGAGGGGCACTTTTGGGGGCGCAAGCAGGTCGCGATACCGATCGGAGCCGCCAATCGCATCGCCGACGAGGTCCGGGTCGACCTCACCAAGGAAGAGATCGAGGCGCTGCCGGCGGTGAGCCTCAAATCCCGCCGGTGATCCGGGTCTAGAAGCTCACGACGCCGCTCGGCTTCGCACCCCCGGAAGCTCGAGCCCTAGCTCCACCCAATACTTCCGGGTCTGCTCGTCGACCCACTAGCAGGCTCTGCTTAGTGAGCTTTTCAGCGGCGTCGTACGGTCCGCTCGTGCCATTTCCGAACTTCGATGTGATGAAGTCGGACAGCGACACCCCGTCGACCTCGATCGCGAACGAGTTGTCCTCACACGGATCGCAAAGCTCGTCGAGGATCTCCACTTCCTTGCCCTTGTCGGCCGGGTCGGGTGACGGCGCTGTGTAAGTGTTGTTGCCCATCGGGTCGCCGAGCATCTCCGCCAGCTCGTGGCTGCCGGTGAACAGCGGATCCGGGCTGGCGTCGATGTACGCCATCGGTTTGTCGTGACTGTCCGAGTTGATAGCCCAGCGCCGCGGGCTGGTTCAAGTTGTCGAGTTGGTGCATGATCCACTCCCCGGGAGCGCGGCCATTCGTTGGCGCCACGACCGTTACCTTGGCCGTCGGGTAATACTTGGTGATCCAGCTGTTGATGTAAGTCTGATAATGCGCCACGTACCCCGCCAGGTCTGACTGTGAGACCTGGGTGCAGCTAGAAACGCGGCTTGCCCTCCGGGTAACGCTCGAGCCCATCGTCCGGAATCGCCTCCCACGGCGCGGCGTAGACGACAAACGCGCGCCAGCTCGGCCGCACCCCCGGGTCGCCGTCGAACGCGCCCATGCGAACGCTCATCTGCGTCGGATCGTCCGGGTTACGGCTGAACAGGTGCGCGCCGCATTCGCCACAGAAGCACTTCTCAAAACCGCCGTCGGGATGCCGCCAGGCCTTCACCAACTCGCTGCCTTGCAGCAACCTCAACGTGAGACCGTCGATCCTCGCCTGCGCCGACGCGGCCGTCCCGGTGCGACGCTGGCAACGAGTGCAGTGGCAATACCCCGCCGTCCGAGCGGGCTCAGTGAGCTCGAACCGAACGCCGCCGCAGAGGCAGCCGCCGGTCATTGATGTGTGGGTCATTGCGACCAAGTGTCGCACCGCATTCCTCGAGCGCCGCACAACCCTCGTCTTGATCCTCGCCAGAAGGGGTAATGACAAGAACACTTCGACGGTTCCGCGGAACACCCCCGAACAACGACATAGGGAGGCGCTGCGCGAGTACGAGCGTCGGCGCCAGCGTCGCGAGCAGCATGCTCGCGAAACGCTGGGCGGCGTCGGCGGCTTTCTGGCTCGAATAATCGAGGAGCCGGGGACAACAAAGGTCTGGAATCAGGGCGGGGAGGGGGAAGTCCGGACGGCCGATCGACTTGGGAGGCAGCTGGCGGAGACCGGCGTCCGCGTCTTACGCGATCGGCGGATACCCGCACACGGCAACGCCAACATCGCGCACGAATCTGATCGACGGCGTCGAGCGACAGATTGGCTTCGTGCGGTCCGCCCTCGACCCTGCCGTCTACCAGGACATTGAGATCCGCGGCCCTCTGCTTCCCGACTGTCGACGGCCTCCCGCTCGTTCGTCAACTGACCGTCCGCGAGATCGCGATCGATGGGCCAAAGCCGGTGGCGAAACTCGCGGCTCGTTCTGGCGCGATGAGAACCGAGGAGGTCTATCGACTATGGAGCGAACTCGGACGCGTGTTTCCGCCCGCGTAGGCGCGGCGAGTGCGGTCCGGCCGACACCTTGCCTGTCGGCGCCACGTCTGCAGGCGACCGTGCCTCGAGCGGCGCGCTTCGCGGCCTTCCGCCTCCTTCCCACCCCCAGTACAGCCGCCACACGACCAGCGTGACCCGGCCCAACGCGACGTTGCGGCGGGCGATCCCGATCGTCCCACCGCCGACGCCCATATATCGCAGTCCTTCAGCTCTTCTTTCCGGTCGGTTTCCAACCGTGCCTGAGCCCCTCAAGTAGGCGGCGCTGACGCTCCGCGTTTTCCTTGGTGGTGTGGCGCGAATAGACCTTTCCGGTTTCCCGATCTACAACCTGGTACGCGCCGTCTGTCTTCTTGACGCTGTAGGGCAAGTTGCCGCGTTCTCCACTTGGCTAGCTCGTACTCCTTGCCAATTAGATCACTTTCGTCCGGTCTCGGTTTGGGAGCGAGAGCGGGGAATTGGTCGCGTCGCAACGAACAACGCATGAGCGACCAAGCCGATGAATCGCTTCGAGGTCTGACCTTCTACCCGACCGGCTCGCTCGATGAAGCGGGCCGTCTCACCGAGGAGGAACCTGCGGTACGGGGCAGGGCGACTCGCGGTCGACGTCCTGCGGTGGTACTGCTCATCGGGGACGATGGCCGAGCACGGAGGTCGCGTACAGCTCCGGACTCGTAGGACTCCACGCTGATCAAGCCGGTTCCGCGGGCGGCGTCGAACGGGCCCTCGAGCGCATCAAGTTCGAGCCGGACCCCAGCGACGACGGCTGGCGGTCGGGCGGGAAGGTCAACGGGGTGGTGGTCAAACTCGAGTTTCTGTGCGACCTGCCCGACCAGCGCGAGGGCGAGATTATTCGTCCCCGCGGCTGTACGCAGTTGACGGCGGCCAACCTGCGCGGGACCGGCTACGTCGCCCGCGATTTCGCATGGAAGGAGCTGAGCGGCGCGCTGGCCGACGGCACCGAGGTAACGATCCGTGTCCGCTTCGCCGGGCTGCAGTGATATCTCCTGTCGAAGTGTGTCGCGGTCCGGACGCGGGCGGCCATCAAGGACTATTACGACTTCGTCTACGTCTTGCTGCACAATCGCGCCGGCGGACCAGAGCAGGCCGCACGCGACCTGCGCAACGGACCGCTCGGCGACGAGCTGCCCACATTGCGCAGCACCTTCCTTGAGGTTCAGGCGCGTTACACGAAGACCGGCGACGCCGGTCCGTCCGGGTATGCCAACCAGGCTCTCCAAGTGGAGCCCGAGGCCCACGAGCGCGAGCTTCGCGCCGACGCGACCGATGCTGTCCACCGATTCTTCGAATCCCTGGGGCTCTGAGCCGCTGATCGCTCGCGAGTACTGTCCGGTCAGGGGGGGACCATCCATCGCCGATGGAGGTCCTCGAGCTGCAGCAGGCGGAGGCGCGATTAGATGCGCTCGATCGCGAGCGCGCGGTGCTTGTGCGGCGGATCGCCGCGATGCGGTCTGCGGCTGGCGGCCCCGACATTGGGACCGCCGAGGGTCGCGTGGCGCTGTTTCGATCGCTCTTCCGAGGACGCCCGGACGTTTTCGCCACTCGCTGGGAGAGCACGAAGACCCCCGGACGGTCGGGGTGGGCGCCACGATGCTCGAACGAGTGGCAGCCCGGACTGTGCTTCAAGCCGAAGGTCAAGTGTGCCGATTGCGCCAGTCGGCGCTTCGTCGCGCTCACATCCAGTGAGATCCGGCGCCATCTTGAAGGTCGGCAGACGATTGGGATCTACCCGCTGTTGCCGGACGAGACCTGCTGGCTGGTTGCGATCGATCTCGACGGTCCCTCCTGGCGAGAGGACGTCGGGGCTGTGCGTGAGAGCGCGGACGATCTGGGCGTCCCCGTGCTGGTGGAACGATCTCGATCAGGAGACGGCGCGCACATCTGGATCCTCTTCGCCGAGGCTGTCGCGGCGCGCGTCGCGCGATCGATCGGCTCGCTACTGCTCACCCGCGCGATGTCTCGCCGGGCGATCGCGATGAGCTCGTACGACCGGCTGTTCCCCAACCAGGACACGATGCCCGCCGGCGGCTTTGGAAACCTCATCGCGCTTCCCTTGCAGCATGCTCGTCGCATCGAGGGATGCACCCTCTTTCTTGGGGCCGATCTCGAGCCATATCCCGACCAATGGACATATCTCGCCGGCGTGGAGCGCCTCCGCACATCCCATGCGTTTCAGATTGCGGCCGAGACGGAGCGGGCCGGTGGAACTCTCGGCCTGAGACCACTGCCGGCCAGCGGAGCGCACGCCCCGTCCCGAGCGCTCACATCATGCACGCCGAGCGAGATCGAGCTCCTGCTGGCGGCGCGCGTCAAGATCCCGACGTCGAACCTACCGCCGCAATTACGCGATCGTCTGTGCCGAACGGCTGCGTTTGTCAACCCGGTGTTCTTCGAGCGCGAACGCGCTCGGCTCTCCACACACAAGACGCCGCGTGTCATTGCCTGCTATGAACAGACGGGAGACCACCTACTGCTCCCGCGTGGCTGCTTTGACCCAGTGGTCGAGGAGCTGACGGCACATGGGGTCAAGACGGACGTCGCCGACCTTCGCAGCGACGGCACTCCGATTTCGGCATCGTTCCAAGGGGTCCTTTCCGAGGCCCAGCGCGCGGCGGTCACTGCCTTGGCGCAGCACGACGTCGGTGTTCTCGTCGCGCCGCCTGGCGCCGGGAAGACCGTGATAGCGACTGCGCTGATCGCGTCCCGGGCGCGGTCGACGCTCGTCCTGGTCCACCGCCGTCCCCTACTTGAACAGTGGATCGTACGGCTGGGCGAGTTCCTTGACATCGAGTTAGACGGCATCGGTACGACGATCGACAGGCCGGGATCGAGCGGTATCGACGTGGTCATGATCCAGTCGCTGCCTCGACGTGATCTGAGCGACCTCCAGCGCTACGGGCACGTGGTCATCGACGAGTGCCACCATGTTCCAGCCTTCACGACGGAGCGGGTGTTGCGCGAGCTGCCGGCTCGTGCGGTGACCGGTCTGACAGCGACGCCGGCGCGTCGTGACGGCCATCACCCGATCATCACGATGCAGTGCGGTCCGATCAGGCATACGATGACCGCCGCCACCCAGGTGGAGACCGCCACCCGACGGGTTCTGCTCGCCAGGGAACCGCCGTTCGACTTCACGGCGCTTCCACCTGATCCGGGTATCCAGGAAGTGCTGGGTGCCGTTGCGGCCGATCGGAATCGCACCGCGCGGATTGCAGCCGATGTGCTCGCGGAGCTTCGCGAGGGACGGTTCCCGCTTGTGCTCACCGAGCGCCGAGAGCATCTCGACACTCTGGCGCAGCTGATCGCCGCGCAGACGGATCGGGTTGCCGTCCTTCATGGCGGCATCGGCAAACGCGCCCGACAGCGAGTCGACGAGCTGCTGGCCTCAGACGAGCCGCGTGTCGTGCTCGCCACCGGCCGCTACATCGGAGAGGGATTCGACAATCCTCGTCTCGACACGCTGATGCTCGCGATGCCCATCGCCTGGAAGGGCACGATGACGCAGTACGCCGGCCGGTTGCACCGCCACCACGACGCCAAGCACGAGATCCGCATCATCGACTACGTCGACCACGCCGTGCCCGTTCTCCGGCGTATGTTCGCCAAGCGCCAGAGGGCCTACGCAAGCTTGGGGTACGCGCCGGGCTAAACGTCACCGTTGCGTTTGCCGAGGCGATGATGCTCCCCCTGCATCGCGGTCGAGCTCGTGCCTTCGACGGTCGGCTCGTCGATCAGCGTGTCCAGCTTGGCGGCCCTGCTCACGCGGCAGCCCGAAGCGCCTCGAGGTCGGGGATCAGGCCCAGCCGCCGCGCCTCCGCCTGCATCTCCTCGGATAGCGTCCTCGCGTCGACGAGCAGGCCGTTGCTGAGCTCGACGATCCAGGCCACCGGGTGCTGCTCGAGCATCGCCACCCGAGTCAACTCTGGCTCGAACAGTCCGATGCCGAGCGACCGGTTGATCATCCCCGCCTTGTTGGCCATCGTCGTCTGTTTCACACCGACCGCCGTCGCCAGCTCGGCCGCAGTCATGTGTGGTGACTGCGTGTGGTCGAACAGGAAGTTGACCTGCGCGAGCGCGTAGAGCGCGCCTGCCGCCCAGATCCGGGCCTCTCCGCGTGTGAGAAGTGATGGCCGCTTTCGCGCCAGCCGTGCGACGAGACGTCGCGCGAGCTTTGCGTACTCGGCGTCGAGGTCTTTCAGGCACACCTCATCGGTGACCGCGATGACTTTGGCCGCCCGCTCTTGCATCGCCTGAGGGATCCGCAGTTTTTCAGTCATGAGGCTGATGATCGCGCTCGCATCGGACGCGTCGCGAGCGAGAGGTGCGAACAGCCTGGCGAGGGCGAGCTGGAGCCTTCGGTGCTGGGACCGAAGGTCTTACTCGGGAGAAATTGGGGAGAAGACCCCCGGAGAGCGACGCCCTGGGAACCGGATGGTTTCCAGGGCCTTCGTAACGCACCCGGAGAGATTCGAACTCCCGACCTTCGGTTCCGTAGACCGAAATCGTAGTGGCAGCGAGTGTCGCATGGTTCTCAAACTCCCTGTAAATCGATGGTTTCGGACACTACCGGATGGTGCCGAGTGTCGTCTACGTGGTGTGGGGCGCGTGTGCACCGCGTGTGCACTCAGCGGGCCGCCGAGGTCCTCGTCGAGCAGATGGACATACGTGTCCAAAGTGAACGAGGCGCTGTGATGGCCGAGCCAGTGCTGAACCTGCTTCGGGTTGCGGCCCTCGGCGAACAGCCGCGAGGCGACCGTGTGGCGGAACGTATGGAATCCCGCCCACTCGGCGCCGGCCTCGGCGCACGCCGGCGCCAGCACCCGGTCGTGCAGGTTGTCGGGATCGAGCACGGTGCCGACCTCGTTCACGAACACGAGATCGTTCGGCTCACGCCCGGCGACGTGCGGCCGCAGGCGGTCGGCCAGGTCAAGCGGGATCGGCACGTCCCGCCGCGCGTATTTCGACTTGAGCGGTCCGATCACGAGACCGCTGCCTTTGCGGCGCCGCACCCGCTGGCGCACCTTCACATGCGGCCGATCGCCGTCGAGCGCCAGGTGGCGGACCTCGAGCGCCAGCAGCTCGGAGCGCCTGACGCCGGTTGCTGCGAGCAACTCGAACAGCAAGCGGTGCTTCGGGTTGATCAGTTGGACGACCAGCTCCATGACGCCATGTGGGAATGGCCGTGGATGGTCCCTGTCCTCGTCGGGCTGCTCCCGGTGCGGGAGCGCAATCTCCGTCGCCGGGTTGTGGCGAACTAGCCCCTCGCGTCGCGCCGTCGCCAGCGCCGAGCGTAGGGGCCTGACCGCGTTACGAACCGTGCGATCCGCCAGTTCGTGGCCCTGCTCGTCGGAGTCGCAGAGCCAGCCGACGAACCCCGCAATGTGCCTCGGCGTTATCTCGGTCAGCTTCAGCGTCGGTGAGAAGTAGCGCAGCGCGAAGTTGTGCAGTAGCCGCCGGTCCTCGTCGCGGGTCTCCGGCCGGTAGCCGCGTTGGCCGGTGCCCTGGTATGTGTCGATCCACCCCTTCTCACGGTCCCTGCCGACGAGGTAGGCGCGCAGCGTGATCCGAGAGTTCTCGCTCAACTCACCCCGGTCGCTGTCGGTGTCCCGCGCCTTCTTGGCGCGCCTCGCCTCGTCGTACGTGCGGAACGACTCCCACCGCGGAGCGCCGTTCACCCGGTATCGGATGACGTAGCGGCTGCCGCGGGTGAACACGCCCGGGGTCGCAGTGGGGGTTGGCGTCCGCCGATGCGCCATGCAGCAGGCGAGCATCCCAGGTGCAACCTGCTCCCCGCACTCGCGCGGCTCGGTGCGGGTGCCGACGTTGGCCTTGCAGAGGTTCCCCGCCATCAGGATCGCCTTCGCTGATCGCGGACGAGGAAGAGTACGGCGCCTACTGGCACGATCAGGAGGGAACTCCACCCCCACGGTTCCGTGACCTGCATCAACGCGAAGAATGCCCACAGAACGCCGAGCGCGATAACTATGCAGGCGCAAACCACGAGAGCGGTCGCGATCCAGCGGCCACCCTCAAACGCGATCCCTGCCACACGGATCTCCCGCCTGCGTTCGGTCTCGGCTTCGTTGTATCCATCAACCCTGCCCCGCAGATAGAGGTCGTATTCCTCGAGCGTGCTGAGACCGAGCCTTTCCATGTTGTCTCGGGTGCGCTGGCTGAGCCACGCCTCGAACTTGTCAGGATCACCGTCGAATCCGTGCGCACGCATAATCTCGCCCGACGTTTCCCGGCGCGCGTCGGCCATCAGCGTGTACCTCCGATGATCTGCTGAACGCGGCCGGCAGTGAGGCCGGTCGCTTGGGCGATCGACCGCCGCGTGAGGCCGCCTGCGGCGGCGGCGCGGATCGCTTCAGCGCGCGAAACGCGGGCACGCTCTAGCGACTCCTCGGCCTTGGCGACGCGCTCTTGGGCCTGCAACAACTTCGCGAACGGGAGCTCGAGGCGTCGCTTGGCGGTCTGCATGTTCCGGTCTTGTGGCATCGGCTCAGTTTAGCGCGCTAAACGGGTGCTGTCAAGCGCGCTAAACGGGTGCTGTCAAGCGCGCTAAACGGAAGGGCCGCGGCGAAGGCAGGACGCGGACGACTGAGCCCGTCTGAAGCCGGGGTATCATTCGGTGAAGCCCATCAGGTTGATCGCCTTCGAACTGATCACTGCTGCCCCGGACAGTCGAGCACGACGCCCTGACTGTCCGGGGCGGTTGTCGTTTTGCGGGGTGGATTCCGTCTGAAGCCACGGTATCCTTGTAATTGCGACCGTTTCGGTCGCCGACAACCGCAGTACCAGTCGAATCGAAGGGACTCAGATGGGCCTACAGACCGAAGCCGTCCACGCGACCGGGCATCGCGTAGAGCTTCACGAGCTTCGCCTCGAAGCCGAGGAGGCGCTGTACCACGCGTTCGCCAACGAGATAGCGGAGCGCGTTTTGCGGCATGCACTCACCGACGGCCACCCGGTAGCGGCCGCTGACGTGTGGGACATTCACGCGCAGTACGAGCAGGGCGCGCACGTGTTCGAGTGGGTCGAACTTCAACATCTCCGCCCGGTCGAGAACGCACGGATTTGCCAGCCAGCGCTTCGGCTTCGTGGCGCTCGCGAGTCTCGCCGAAGCGCTCCAGGCCGGCACCGTGGCAGCCGACGCTGCTCGACTTCATCGGAGTCGTCCGACGACGGAGGTGGAGGACAAGATCCTCCTCCCGGTGACCGAGTTCGACATGGAGAACTCGGCCACGTAGAACAAGGTCGTCTTCGGGATCGTCGGCGACTCGCGTCGGGGCCGGCGCGATGAGCCTCGTCCATCGCGCCGATCAGGTCGGACCGGACATCGTCGCGCTGGGGTGTCACCGGTGCGGGGCTCGCTATGGCGGCGATCAACTGAACGAGATCCTCTCGTTCGACGAGCTCCAATGCCTCGAGTCGGACTGCCATGCC
The DNA here is from genome assembly GCA_963709205.1 of uncultured Solirubrobacterales bacterium. GTDB lineage: Bacteria > Actinomycetota > Thermoleophilia > Solirubrobacterales > Solirubrobacteraceae > Palsa-465. Next base: position 343,990 of record CAVPVP010000004.1, on the reverse strand, counting down.
GGCGGGATGATCCCCTACCGCTCCTCGACGATCGACGAGCGCTATCCCGCGCCGCTGTCAGAGCGGTTCACGCCGCTGCCGGAGGCACTGATGGACCATCGGTCCGCGCTGAACATCGGCCCGAACGAGTTGCTCGTCATCTGGGCGCTCGAGCGGCACCGGAGAGCGATGGGCGACGTTGTCTTTCCCGGCCAGGCACGTCTCGCGGCGCTAGCCGGTCTCAGCGTCCACCAGGTGCGCCGCGCCCTGACGAAGCTCGTCGGTGCCGGTCTGGTCGGTCGCGATCAGCCGGGTGCCGGAGGGAAGCGTGGTCGTGCTCGTGTGCATTACCACCTAGATCCACTCTGGGAGCGGCTCGCGGAGCTTGAGGGTGGTAACGGCTCGCCCGTCAGGGCGCCTCGGTCGATTGTCATTGACCTCGACGACGACATCCCGTTCGGGGAATTGGTGGACACCAGCGCACACCAAACGGGATTTGGTGAGCAAGAGCGCACACCAAAAGAGGTGGCCGATGGATTTGGTGCGCATTCTGAGGGTGGTTTGGTGCGCACGACGAGCCCGATTTGGTGCGCACCAGACGCCCCCGAAGTAGATGTAGAAGAAGTAGATGCAAATAGAGAAGACCCAGTTGGCACGAGCCCGGCGCCACAGCCGGAACCGCTCCACGCCGTAGCCGAGCCTGCGCCGGACGTCGTGGCGGAGGATGACTCTGCCACGGATGAGGAGAAGGAGCACTTCAGGCGCGCCCTGGAGCTGCAAGCCGCACACCCAGAGCGGAAGCTAACGATCTCGAAGGCGTACGAGCTAACCGAGACCGCGACGACCGAGGAGACGACGACCGAGACGACGCCCAAGCTGAGGGTGGCCGCATGAGCCCAGCGACCTGCACCGAATGCCGTCGCCCCTTGCTCATCAGTGACGGGTTTCAGATGTGCTGCGTTCGCACTTGCGGGGAGTTCGGGAGGCCAGTGGACACCGACTACTGCGACGAGATCAAACCGATCGACAGCGATCCGTCGGACTCAGCGCCAGAGGCCCACAGCACCGAGAAGGTGGCCCCGCGATGAGCGCGATCGTCGACGCCTTCCTAGCCGACATGACCGACGACGACCTCGACCGACTGGCAGAGAAGCTCGCACCCAGGATCGCTCTCGCGCTCGCCGCCCGCCATGCTTCGGAAAAGGAAGCGCGGTGGCTGAACAGCGACCAGGCTGCCGAGTACCTGGCCTGCTCTCGTGGCCGGCTGTACGACCTCGTGCAGCTCGGGAAGCTGGAGCCGCGGCGGGATGGGCGCCGGCTGCTGTTCAGGCGTGAGGAGCTGGACGCCTACCTGGAGCGCAGATGACGGCTGGTTCTCCTGACCGACCGTCAGTCGAAATCGCCCGTGGTTATTGGGGTTTCGAGCCGGTGCACACAGCGTGCACACACGGGCGGCTCCGGGTGGCCAGGTCGATCCTGGCTGTCCGTGGCCCAGGACATTACCCAGCTCCGAAGTCGCCTGCGCAGGGCCGATACCAAATTCTGAGTGGTGTCCCGAACCAAGGCGCAAGGGAGGCCTGATGCGCAACCGTAATGTTGCAGCGGACCCGCAGCGTAAGGCCGAAGCGCTTCAGCTTGCGGCCGAGGTGGGGCCGGCGGAGGCCGAGTCGTCGAGCTTGGCATTCCGGCGGGCACGATCCGGGCGTGGCGGACTCGTGCGGGCGAGGGTCGGCCGCGCGGGGGTCGATTCTGGGGGTTGGCGTGAGGGTCGGGAGCAGACGGCGGAGAGTGCCGCGAAGTTGGCCCGCGAGGCTATTGAGCAGGCTCGCCGGGAGATTAGGGAGGGCAAGCCGCTTCGAGCGCAGCAGAGCATGGTGGCGGCTGGAATCAGTGTCGACAAGCTCGCGAAGATCGAACAGCAGCTGGCCGCCTTCGAGGAGCGTCAGACGCGGCTAGCCGAGGGTCAGGCTCAGGTCGTCGTCGAAGTCTTGCGCCTGTTCCTGGTCGATGGTCTCGGACTGTCGCTGGGCGACGCTGCTAGGCGAATCGTCTCGGGCCTGCTTCGAGCGGCCGGCGCCCACGAGCCGCTCGTCGTGTCCCCGGCTGACTCCGAGGCCGCGCGGCAGGAACTTCGGCGACAGGTCCGCGTCGAGCTCGAGGCCGAGCGCCGCGCCCTCCCGAAGCCCGTCGTGGGTACACCGGAAATTTCAGCTGTGCGAGCTTCCAGAAGGCGGCGTCGATGGCGTCGTTCTTGCCGACCCGGATCGTGAACCGGTGGCTGACTCGGAGGTCGTCGAGGCCGAGGTGGTTGGACGAGCGTTCGATAGAGGAGCGGGCGGCGGAGCTGGCCGAACGGGTGATCGCACGGATGGCCGAGGAGGAGGCCGAGCCGTGGGGTCGGCGTTGCGCACTCGCGCGCGCCGGAGGTTTCTCGTCGACGATCCGGCGGCGTCGACTGTCACGGTACGGCCCGCAGAGGTGGTCATGATGGACGTCTGGGCGCAGGTGTTCAACTCCGACGTTCGCGGCTTCGATGGCCCGGAGCCGTGGTTGTTAGCGGCCGGGTGTGCCGCCGGCCGAGTTCGCCCGCCAGTTGCTGACGGTCGATCGCGGAGGTCGCGGGCTGGGCGGCGGCGGGCGATTGCGATCTCGACGATGCTGACGATCGGGCGCGGCTGTCGGCGTGTCTGGCGACGATCGAGGGGTGTCTGATGACGTTGCGGGTCGGGATCGCCGAAGCGACGACAAGGGAGGCGAAGTGAGCAGGAGCAGGTTCCCGAAGCCGAGCGTCCGTGGCGCTCTCGACGAGGGACCGACCGCTGTCGCTCGCGGATCTCCGCCGCGCTGGCGTCCGGGTCGACGAGCTTGCTCGCCGCGACCGGGGTCACGCCCGCATCTCGAGGCGTACGTCTCGGGCGAGAAGCGCCCGACCCCGTGGGTGCAGCGCGGAGATCGCGAAGGCGGTTGGCGTGGAGCCGGAGCACTTGTGGCCGACTCGGGATTCCGACGGCCGCACCGCGGAAGTTTTGACGATCACGCTGGCCGTAGGGCAGCGACAACGCAACCTTGGGCCGGCGGCGTGTCCCGCGGCGCCCGAACACGAATGAGGAGTTTTGACATGACGGAGAAATGGGCTGGTCGCCCGGCGGCGGAGATTCTCGCTGAGGCGTGGGTACCCGCCCAGGTGTATGTTTGGCGTCGCGCGCGGGGTGAGAGTCAGGACGGCGCCCTACAGCAGATCATCGAGCAGTCCGGGTTCAGTAACCCGTTCAACGTCGAGCAGCTGACGAGGCGTTGTCTGGCTGCCGAGGCGCGGGAGCTGGAGGGAGCGACGCCGAAGCCCCAGCCGCGAATCTTCCAGGCGGAGATCCTCACCTACCAGTGTATTGCGAGGACCGGGGGGCGGTATGAGTCGTCGCGAAGCAACGGACGAAGTCGCTCGGCGCTTCCGTCACGGCAAGGTGAACTTGCCGCTGCTCGAGCAGCGGCTCTGCCGAGGTCGAGCAGCAGTATTTCCCTCGGGCCGAGGTGGATGTCGACGCGGTCGCGGCCGACGCGACATCGCGCCTAGCCGAGCTCGAGCAGCAGCGAGTTCGGCTGGCGCCCGGGGCCCTCGCCGACAGTGAGGTCATGGCTGAGCTCGAGCAGGTCGAGCACGAGATAGCCGCGTGTAAACGCACGCTGGAGCTGGTAAGCCTCGCCCAGGCCGCACAGACGAGGAGAAGGCCGCGGCATGAGCCCGCTGTCGGGTATCGGACCTGTGACCGTCGATGCGCGGGTGGCTGAGTTGCGTGCCGCGATCCGCGCGCTTTGGCCTGATCGGGATGACCCGACTTGCCTCAGCGAGATCGTCGCCCTGGTGGCCCAGCTCCGGCGCGTCGAACAGCAGATGGGAGTGAGACCGTGACCAGGCGGTTACGTGGCGTCGTGGTGTACAAGGCGAGCAAGCCGACCGTGCGGTGGCACGATCTGCCGAGGCCGGCAAGCTTCAAACGGGCCGAGCACTATCTCGGGTTGACCCGAGACGCCGATGAGACGGCCCGCCTGGTGGCACGTCTCCGGACTGGCAAAGTGGAGATGCGGCCCGCGAAGGACGTGCTCAGGGCGACCGGGATGCCCCCGCTTCCTGTCACCGATCCGGGCGTCGAGCGGCAGCTATTGAAGATCCGTGCCGGCGCTCGGCTGCGCCCGATTCTGCTGGCGGTGTCACCTAACGGGACCATCGTGGCAGACGGGGCGCATCGCCTGGCCGCCACTGCACACGTAGACGAATGCGCCCCTGTGGCGCTGGTCGAGGCCACCGACGGTCTCAGCAACACACGAACCACAAAGGAGGCCACCGTGGCCAAGCGTCAGAAGATCAACAAGACCAACGTTCAGAGTGCGCGGGCGCGCGTTGAGATTGACCGGTTCGCCGACCATCTCCAAAGGGCGTACCCCGACGACCCGGAGGTTCAGGGCTACGCGAGCAAGGGGCGTGCCCTGGTGCAAGGTCCAGCCGTGCCGAGCGACGGGCGCGGCCTGAGCACCGCGACGCAGGACGGTCGCACTACCACGGCGTACGCCACGAGCGGCGCCACGAAGGCCGACAAGCGTCTCGAGGAATCGCTCGGCGAGTTGACGGAACTCCAAAAGCGTGAGGATCTCAGCCCTGAGACGCGGGAACGGGTGCGCACCGTGTCGCGCAGTCTGCAGATGGCCTACCTTCGGAAGGAGAGCCCAGGGGCGGCCGCGGCGCTCGAGGCTCGGAGCTCGCAGACGCAGGCCAGCAACGACGCCCAGCACTCCGGCCGTCAGGTGCCGATCGTGGGTGACGACGCCGCCATCCGCTCGGCCGCCCAGACGCTCCAGAAGGCCGACCCGAACCTCTCGGACTACGATGCGCTCGAACGCGCCTACCGGCGGGCGCGTGCTGCCTGACGGCCGTCAGATCGTGCCGGCGCTCCCGGGAAGTAAGCTCCCGGTTGAGCCCGCACACCCGTGGGGGCCGCCGGTCCCTGGCCCCGACGCAGCCCGCGGGTTCCGCCGCTGTCCACCAGCAGCGGCGCCCCGCGGGCGAGTCTTTCAACGTGCGCTCGTCCGGGCCGGGATGGTGGTGCCCGGGTCGAAGCGCCGCCGTGCGCGCGGGACCAGCGGCCCGCGCGGCGGCCTCCCCGCGGTTTCGCCGGCGAGTTTGTTCCTTTCGTGCTGGCGGGACCGCGGGCAGTCTTTCAACAGTGTGCGCTGGGCCGAGACTCCTTGGCTCTTCGGCCCTAAGCGCGCAAGCGGCGCGAGGGGCATGTCCTCGCGCCGCGCCCAGCTCGCGCCCCGCCCGGTGCTTTCTCCTTCAGGCCACCGGGCGGGGCCGAGCAACCGTTCCGTCGGCGTCGAGGTGACGACGTGCGACTGACCATGGTCATGATCGCCAAGAACGAGGCCGAGAACGTCTTTGTCTGCTTCGCGTCGTTCTGGGACTACGTCGACGAGGTCGTGTTGTGCGACACGGGATCGACGGATGACACGGTGAAGGAGGCTCGGCGCTTCGCCAGGTCGAAAGGCGAGCCGGACAAGCTCGTGATTCTGCGGCACAAGTGGCGGGACGATTTCGCTCGAGCGCGAAACGCTGCGCACCGGCGGGCGGCCGGCAGCCTACACACTTACCTGGACTTGGACGAGCGACTGGAGGGGGGCGAGGAGCTTCGCGCGGAGGCTCAGCGGCTCGTTGACGACCCCGGCCTTGACGTGGTATGTGCCGAATGGTCCGGCCCAATCAACCCCGCACAATGGCAGCCCCGGCTATTCCGAGCACCCGTCCGCTGGGAAGAGCGCACGTGGGAGACGCCGCTCGAGCACGGACGATGCACATGTCGGACCGTATCCGGTTCCATCACACCCGGGAGATACCACGCGGCCGGCGGGACCTTGACCTCGCCGAGGCATGGGCCGAGGCGGAACCAGCAAACTGGCGTCCGTGGCGTGCTCTCGCGAGCGAGGCGGTCGATCTGCGAGGAGTGGGCTATCGCGCTGGACGCCTGCCACCGGGGCCTGGAGCTATCTCATACGCCGGCCGAGATCCGGGCGTTCTTGGCGTGGAGGGGCGCCCAGGCGTACGCCGAGCTGGACGAGAGGCCACGGTCCGACGCGATGGCCCGCGCCGCGGTCGCCGCACTGGACGGCCAGTCGTTCGACTGGAGCGGGTCACTGTGCCGCGCTCACTTGCTCCTTGCTGACAGCGCGCTGGAGCGGGCGCCCGAGGTCGCGTTGTCGCATGCCAGGCGCGCGCTCAGGAATGCGCCTACGGGGCATCTCCGGAGCGAGTCGGAGGCGGCAGCGCGTCTAGCCCAGATGAGACTAATGGACGAGACAGTAAGCCGGATGGTGTCCAGCCTCAGTCCTTCAAACGTGATTTCGATGGCGACCGACATGCTCGGCGCAAGGAGGTAGGAGCAATGAGTGACACGGTGACGATGTATCACGGCACGGCGTACGCGAATTCACTGCTTGGGGTCCTATAATCGCCATGGCCCGCCCACCGGCTTGGCGTTCTTGGTCGCCCCGTGAGGTGCTGGAGTCGTGCCCTCTGACGGGACGTCCGCTGACGGCAATTCTCAGCGACGGGACGCGAGCGGAGTACATGCGAACGCAGTTCGACTGCTTCCGCTGCACGCTGGCTACCCTCGCTCGAGTGTCGTACGACGGCGTCTCGGGGCTCGGGACGCCAGATGACCGCCCGCATGCGCTCACGCAGGCAATCGCTGACATGGGCGCGTGGGCGCACGGGCTCGGCTATCGGCTGGTGTGCGCATGAGACTCCACCGGTTGATCGCGAGCGGTGGATCGGCGCGGTTGCCGCCGATGCCTTTGGACGCGAGCACGGCGTGGTCATGTGCAAATCGCTCGGAATCCACGACCCCGCAGCCATGTTCCCGCTTCCGGAGGGGCATGCTCTCGTCCACGTGACGCTCGCTGACATCAAATGGGGTCTAACGCTCGACCCGCTGGAGGGCTGCTAGATGACGATGCCTGGCGTAGCCGGATGGGTGGTCACCCTGGACCCGACCGACGGTCCCAACGGCACGAACCTGATCCCCAACCCGAGCTTCGAGTACGACACGGTCGCAACCGCTCCCGCGGGGTGGGCGGTGACCGGCAACTTCGACACCACCGGGGCGACGCTCACCTGCCAGACCGGCAACGCGTATGCGGGCATCAACACGATGCGGATCGTGTCGACCGCGACGGCACACGAGGGCGCGGAATGCGCACTGTCCGGGACGTTCAACTCGGGGAGCCCGTACACGTTCCAGGTGGCCTTGAAGGGGAACGCGGGCGGAGAGACCTTGACGCTAAAGCTGGGCACTTCGGCGGACAACGCGACGACCGCGACGCTGACGCTCACGACTTCCTGGCAAACGTTCGGCGTCACCTGGACGCCGAGTTCAAACCGGACCGGTGTAACCGCCTGCATCCAGCTCGTTCCGGCAAGCATCCAGACCGTGTTCGCGGACGCGGCCATCGTTCAGCAGGTATCCTCGATCACGTCCTACTTCGACGCTGATGCGGAGCAGGCGCCGGCGAGCTCGTACTCGTGGAACGGGACGGTGGGGAACTCCACCTCGACGCGGACGAACACCCGGACGACGCTGGACATCAACAACCCGTCCACTGGCATCCAGATCGGTGGGACTTCCAGCGGGCAGGGACCGGACTGGTCGCAGAGCCTCATCACAGAGTACGCAGCTCAGGAGTCCCGCTACGGGTCCACGGTCGCGGACTACGTGTGGCCGAACCGCACCATCACGATCCCCCTTGTCCTCGGCAACTCGGCCGTCGATCCGAACACCGCACTTCAGTCGCTACGGGAGAAGGTCGCGTTGTTCCAGCGAGAGGGCGGCTGGCTTCGCCGGCAGCGTAACGGCGCGCTGAACCTGTACGCGGACGTGGTGGATGCGCAGTTGACGGTGCCGGACGCGTGGGGAGAGGGCGGCCACTTCGAGCCGGGCGTGACGCTGACCCTTATCGCTTTGCCTGACTTCTACGGTGACGAGATCACATTGGACCGAGTCGCAGTGACGGGCGTGTGCACGGCACTAGTGACGCAAAACGGTTCGCAGGCGACAATCCAGGGGGACAATTCGGCGCGCGGTCGGATCATCGTCACCGACACGTCCGGGAATAATCAGCTCGGGATGGAGTGGGGACTGCGCTCGAAGCATTACGACCCAGCCACGACGGCGGCGCTCGTATACGAAGCGGAAGCGCTGACGCCGATCAACGGCGCGGCGGTGACCGGCCTGTCGGGCGCGTCGGGCGGGAACGTGGTGACGATCACGTCGCTCCCATCTGGGGTGTGGGTGTCGATGCTGACAACGGAGATCGCTTCGGGCAGCGCACAGATGACGCACCAGGGGTCCTATCGGGTGTGGGCACGCTGCTACTCGGGCACGGGAACCCCGCGGTTCCAGTTTCTCTGGGGCGTCGGCTCACTGTCCGTTCCCGTGACGAACACGGCGGTCACGCTTCCGGGCTCAGGGGCGTTCTACCTGCTCGACCTAGGGGAAGTCCGTCTCGATCCTCCCCCCGTTGGGACGGATCAGTGGTTTGGAGCGGTGCAGGTGTATGCGACCGCTTCGGGGCAATCCGCATCAATCGACAGTCTTTACCTGCAGCCGCTCGACGAGGGGGCTGGGCAGTTGACCTACGTCAACGAACCGCCGGCGTCGGCGATCGGTGCCACGGATCCTCCCGGGTCGGGGGCGGACGACTCGGGCAACGGCGGCACCGCGGCTTGGACCAACCCGGGTTACGTGACCGGACCGCTGAATCCGTCACAGTCGGCGTACGCGAAGAACACCACCAACGGCATTGTGCTGTCGCATCGTCTCAACGCGACCAGCTTCGGCTTTGCGCTTCCCTCAACCGCCACGATTCAGGGCATCGAGGCAGCCGTCTATCGGAGTTGGGGGTTGGGAGTCTATGGGTACGTGGTGGACGCGAACATTCAACTCCTCAAGGCGGGGAGTCTTGTGGGCGCGAACCGCGCCTCGGGCGCCTACTGGCCGGCGAACACCGCGACGTTGACGACTTACGGTTCTGCGGCCGATCTCTGGGGGACCACCTGGGCGTATAGCGACATCAACAATTCGGGCTTCGGACTTAGCATCGCCGCATCGCTCGGCCCCACCCCAGGTCCCGCCGCGGTGTACGCAAACGTTTTCTTCGTCCAGCTCACCGTCTATTTCACGCTCGCGTCGGGCTTCGCCGTCGCGCAGGACGCCGTTGTGTACGCAAACCAGCCCTGCGAGGTCCGTTACGATCAAATGGTCCGCGGTGCGCCACCCCCGGAAGCGGGCGTCTACGGCCCCGTGTCGCAGGTGGTTGGGGACCTGGCGCGCATACCGCCAAGCGGCGTAGAAGGTCGGCCGTGCCAGCTCTTCGTGAAGCCGTCACGGGGGGACCTGAACGCGCTGCCAGACTCCGGCCTCGACGGCATGGCCGTGCAGGTCCGTTACAGGCCCTCGTTCCTGTTCAGGCCGTGAGCGCTCGCGGGCGCCGAGATTGCCTAGCCGGACGATGCCTCTACGAAACGGAAGGTCATTGCCCAGACTGACCAACATTCGCCCCGATCAGGACATCCTTGTGCGGGGTCCCGGTCGCGGCCAATTCCAGGCCGCGCGTACAGCGCTGCAGTCGTTTCCTGCCGCCAGCGTGACCGCAGTCACCTTGACGTGGCCGACGCCGTTCGTGGACTCGAACTACACGGTGATCACGCAGGTCATCGACGACGACGGTGCCGGGCAACTTGTCGGCGCTTCCACCTCCGCCCCTCAGAAGACGGCCACGGGGATTACCGTCATCGTCGAGAATGTCGATCCGTCGAACGCGCACGAGGGGCATGTTGAGGCGATCGCGGTGCACGACTGGGGGCCCAACCTATAAGGGAGGGCTGAGCGTTCGTGGGGCCGCTGGAGCCGGGTCGAGACCCGTACCGGGGCCGGTTCATCGTCCAGCCCCGCGCGTGGCGCCACAGGCGTGCGCAGGCTGGCAGACGGTTGCCTACGGTTGCCTGTGACCACCCGCTGCGAAAGCGAGACGTCGCTCACGCGCGCGTGTTCACAGACCCATCACCTTCTTCTCGAAGTAGGCGAGCGCGACATCTCGAGCTGCCCCGACTAGACCCGAGCGAACTGATTCGAGTCGAGAACGCCGCTCCGGATCTACGGTGTGCTCAATCTCAGAGTCGATCGCGTGCGCGAGTCCTTCGAGTGCATCCTCCGCTGCGCCCGACGGCCAGCCGGCGAGCATCTGCAGTGCCGTTGGGCTCGGTTTGACGAGACGGGGTTTCGCGGCGGTTCCGGTCATGACATCGAGGTACCCGGTGCGGGCGAGCTCGCGGACGTATACGTCGAACGTCGCCCGCTCGCCAAAGTCGTCAGCTATGGCGATGACGTCGACGCCTCTCCTCGGAGCTCCGCGGTCTTGGTACGCGTCGAAGATATGGCGAAGCACAGGTCTGGCACTCGACCATTCAAGTCTCACTCGAGTCGTGGCAAGCTCCGGTCGGAGCACCTCCAGGTGCTCGTCCCATGCCTCGCGCCCAGCGGCCGTGACGGCGAAGTGTCGGCCCTTTCGGTCGATGTCGGTGATCCGCACCCACCTGTGGTCTGCTAGCTCGTCAACCTCAATGTCGGACGGCGCCTCGGAGCCCTCCTCCCAACCGGGGTGACCGATGAGCTCGCGACCACCGCCGCCGGTATACACGAGCACGAAGGTCTCGGATCGCCCCGCGGCGCGATCCGCCTCTACCAACCGACCGAGGATCTCGACGAGGTCGGTGTTGCCCATGGGTTCTCCTTGTCCGTGACCGGCCGCGCGCGATCCTACGCCGCTCGCTGGTCGTGCCGCAACCGCACCGAGACTGACTCAACGAATGTACGACCCACCGCGCCGGACCGGTGAAGTGTGCAACGTGTTGCGCGGGAACCTCCTGCATTAGTCGCTAGTTGCTGCCAAGGGGGCTTGACACACGTTTTTACACGGCGCCCGTTCACTCCGCACGGGCAGGCAAGGAGGCGCTTGACCGGTGGCGTTGTGAGGACTACTCTGCCCGCGTCCATATAGATCGCCCCCGCGACCGGGTAAGGGCCACGGGGGCATGCACCGAAGGGTGAAGCTTCGATGCGTACTCAAAATAACGCCGCGCGAGGTTGGGTGCTTGCGGCACACCGGGGGGTTGGGGACGCAGGGGGAAGCGGTCGGACGGTGCGCAACCGGAAGGGGCAGCAATGCTGCAAGAAGTAACGATGACCGATGCCGAATACGAGGCTATGCGTGCCGAACGGCTCGCAGAGCACGACCGGCTCATAGGCGAAGGCATCATCCCAGGGCGGAACTACAAGGTCCGGCCGCTGACGTCGGAGGATCTAGACCGGGCGGCTCGCGAGATGCTCGCGATCGTGGCGTTTCCTGGCATGAGGGAAGGCTGGATCGCATTCAGCGATGGCCTGGTCGAGGGTCGTTACACCGAGAACCGCTCGGCCGCGAACGCGGCCTGGTGGTCGGTGATGGTGGAGATCCCACCGGCGCCGGACTTCGATGATTGTCAACGGGCCATCCTGAACGAGGCCGCAGCGCAGCGGGCCGATTGGCGCGTCCAGGCGGAGAAGGAGCGTCAGGCCGGCGGCGATCCCATCGGTGTGTTCGATCTGGAAGCGGATGCGCTGGAGGTGGCGTGATGGCCACCATCACGATTGACCGCGACACGCGGGTTAGGATACGACGGTGGAAGACCAACGTTCCTCAAGGCGCGCGCCGATCGAGCGTGCGCCAAACAACCTCCATAGATTGCGCGAGGCGCAGGGATTAACCCAGAGCGATCTCTCAGCGAGGTTCGGCATCATGCCGAAGGTGATCCGCGACTACGAGCGTGGCGGCCACATCCCGACCGATCTCCAGCCAAGCTTGGCCGCGTTGTTCGGCGTGAGCGTGGCGCACCTAATGGGCTGGGATGCTGCCGCGAGCCCGCAGCTAACCGTAGGCTTGGCCCGATAGACCCAGCCTTGCGGACGGGCACTCAAAAGGGTGCCCGTCGCTCGTTGTATCGACGTGGTCCGATAAGGTGCCCGCGCCCTATGGATGTCAGGCATCTTGAGGATTACATTTCTACGGCCCCGGTCATCCATGCTGCTCGGATCAATCGGGGCGGAGGGCATCAGGACAAGCAGTTGGTGGTCCTCGACGGCGGCGTTGGGGTCGTGGCGAAACTAGCCGAGGGAGCCAATGCCACGGCCCATCTCCAGATCCGCGCTGAGCGCGCCGCGTGGCTGCTTGCTCAGGAGCTCGGCTGGCGCGATCTCGTCCCGCTCACAGCGTTCCGGGTCGTTCAGTCCATCTTCACAGAGAACTACGTGTCCTCCAGCGTGCAGGTGGCGTGGCCCTTGTTCAAGATCGCTGCCGAATCGCCGGCCCCTGGGGTCGCCCGACGCGAGGCACGGGACTGCCCTGATGAAGAGATCTGGCGCATTGCGATATTCGACGTGCTGGCTCTGAACACCGATCGCAACGGCACGAACTGGGGCTTTATCGAAGGAATGTCGGACCGCCCCAAGCTCATTGACCACGGGCACGCGTTTGAGGCTGCGCAGAGCGGCTCATTTGAGTTCATTGATCTGCGGCGAGGCGGCATCGTGCCAGCCGAGCACCGCGAACGCGTCGAAGGGCTTCTTGAGCGGCGTACCACAACGCCGCTCGCGGACGTCCTACCACCACAGACCTTCCAGCACGTGATGGATCAGGCTCGATCAATCGTTGATACCGGCAACCTTCCGAGTTAGTCTCGCTACCGTTGAGGGCGATAGGAGGATCATCCATTGGCTGATCACGTAGACATCATGAAGAGCGAGCCCACGTCAACCGCCGAGTATCGGCTTGCGTGCGTCCTGTTCGCGGGTGGGCATATTGAGATCGATGCGCCGGATCGCGACTACTGGCGGCAATTACTCCAGAACATGGTCCAGATCGATCCTGACGAGCGTCCGGAGGATTTCTTCATGGCGCTGCATGAACGCGTTGATGGGACCTACGTGTATGCGACCGAGCCGCATCCTGAGGAGAGTTGCTCGGTCGCCGAAGGCGTCCACGCGTCCGAGGGAATCCCGGCCTAGCCCGTTCTCCCGAAGTCACTCACCCCCGCGCGGGCCGCTCACAAGGCGGGCCCGTTGTTGTCTGGCTCGCCCTCCACGGCAGATGGATGTGCAGCGCGGAGCCGGCGGGCGCGTCCCACACGTGGACCTCGATGCGCTCGCTGTACTCGCGGGGCTTGGGGTCGAGCGCGTCTGCGGCCTCGCGCTCGAACTCCTCGAGCGACAGCGTGCCGTCGAGGTAGCGGCCACGCGCGACGCTGAGGTCTCGCTCGCGCCGCGACGGACCGGGAGTGCTGCTCGGGTTCCGCGGCTGGGATGCTCGCCAAAGCGCGGTCACGACGACTGCGACGATGAGCAGGCTGAGGATCACGGCCATCACATTGTGCCCTGCTGCGGCCCGGTCAGCACACCCATCTCGTCGTACGGCCCTGAGCCGTCCGAGAAGTAGCTCGGAAACACGAAGTCGCTCACGGGCACGCCGTCGAGCTGGTAGGTCAGGTTCTCGACCGGATCGCAGACCTCTTCGAGGCCGAATTGCCAGCGCACGTCATCGGTCGGATCGACCAGGGCCTCGTCTATCTCATGCGAGAAGGCGCGCGCCCAGACCGCATATGTCAGCGTCGCCGTCTCTACGGTCAGGGCCGGCTCAGCGGCGTAGCAAGTCCCGACGTGCGCGTTGCCAAGCGGGCCGCAGTGCTCGCCCGAAGTCGTGAACGACGTGGATCCGTCGGGATTCTGCTGGATCCCTCCGGGCGACAGCGTCAACGTCCACCCTCCGGACCCGAACTGGACGCACGGCGTCCCCCATGCGGCCCGAAGCTGCATCGACTGGTCGACCACGGCGCGCTCCACAAGCGCCAGTGCCTTCGGGCGGACGTTCGCCTGGTTGACCACGGTGATCGCCTGGACGGGAACGCCAGTCGGGCAGGTCGGCTGGGCTGCTGCTGTCGTCGCCCGAGTCAACGCCGTTGAGCCGCCCAGGAGTGCCCCGCCCGCGGTCGTGCGGGCTTCGTGGGCCTGCGCCGGCGCGGCGAGGACGAGGGCGGCGACCACGAGGCCAAGGACGAGAGTCCGGGCTTTCCTCGTGTGTGCACTTTGGTGTGCACACGAGCCTTTCGGCCCTTTGGCGCTTCCGGCCCTCCCTGCGTTTCCCCTGCATATGGGCCGGTTTTGAGAGGCGCGCCCGGAGAGATTCGAACTCCCGACCTTCGGTTCCGTAGACCGACGCTCTATCCAGCTGAGCTACGGGCGCTTGCCGCGTTGACGGCCCGACCATCGTAGCGGCCGTGAACGGACGTCGGCGGGTAGTCCGGGCCTCTACGCGGCCCCCACCCGCGTGCCTCGCCCGGGCGCTACCCGCGAGTCTGCGTCGACGGGCCTATGGTCTCGGCGAGCCATTTGACCAGCGGACGCGCGCCGAGCAACTCAGAACGCACGATCTCATCGCACCTCGGCTCGTGCAGCCACGGCTCGAGTGGGTGGCGGCGGGAAACCACCAGCCGTTTCATGCGCAACCGGTCGGCGCGAGGGTGGTCCGCCGGGTATCCGCGAGGCGCGCGCTTGAGCTCGGGTTCGGTGGCGGTCAGGCCGGCTCGCTTGGCCGCGGCGAGCCCGCGATCGAAGCCGCGCGCCTTGCGGTCGTCGTCGATCGCTGCGCGGAACCGCTCGAGCTGGTCGGGTGCCGGGCGATACATGCCCCCGGCGACGAGCAGGCCGTCGAGCGACAGGTCGAAGTAGAACCCGCCGGCGGCGCCGTAGCCGATAGCGACCCCGAGGTTTTCCTTCAGCGGCGGTCCCGGCCGGAAGCGCAGGTTGTTGTAGGGCCGGAAGAAGCGGGGAGCGCCGAGATCGCCGAGCTTGTTCGCGAGCTCGCGCGCCGGCGCCACCAGGTAGTGCTCGTAGCGATGCCGCTCCCGCCTGAACCACTCGGCGTCGTTGTTGTCCTCGAGTTCGCGTAGGAACTCGAGGGCCTCAGGCGGCCACACGTCCCTCGCTGTCGGCGTAGCGCGCGACGGTGAAGCCGACGAGCATCGGCACGTGGACCGCGAACACGACCAGCGACAGGGTCAGCACGACGAGCGCGCCGCCGCGGATGTGGTCCCGGAGGAAGGCGTACTCGATCATCCCGGCGATCACGACGTAGGCGACCAGGGACCACTTGCCGACCGAGAAGAAGCGATCCCACGCAAAGTCACGCACGCGCGAAAGCGCCACGACGTTGCCGACGAGCAGGAGCGCGGACGCGGCGAGCAGTGCGATCGCCGGGCCAAGCGGAACGTGCTGGGGGAGGTGCGCCGACAGGTAGATCCCGCCGGCGACGATCAGGGCCAGCGAGGCCATGCCGAGCTGCCGTCACGGGCGGGAGCCGCCGTTCGCTCATGAGGACGCGAGCTTGGTCATGATCACGAGCGTCGCGATCTGCATCACGCCGAGGACCCCGGCGCAGTAGATGAAGCGCTTCATCAACCGCTCGATCACCTCTGGGTTCGGGCGCGGCTTCTTCAGCTCGAACAGCACCGCGATGTTTGCCGGCTCGAGCAGCCCGAGCGCGAGCACCGACATCACGCCGACCACGATGTAGCTCGCCACGACCCAGCCGTGGTTGGGGCTGGAGCTGAAGACGTTTCCGGTCTTGAGCCCGAGCTGCCATCCCGCGGCCAGCGTCGCCGTGACCACCGTCGGCATGATCAGCACCATCTTCGGCATCAGGCGGGTCGTGAACTCGACCCGCGCCGGAATCGACATCCGCCCGATGATCGGGCCGAGCACGAGGCCGAGGAACAGGTCGATGATCGTCCAGGCGGCGCCACCGGCGACGTGGAAGAACGTGAGCGGCCAGAGCTTGTTGGACGCGATGGCGACGATCAGCGCTACGGCCACGACGGCGACGAGCACGAGCCCGCGTCGCGGAACGATCTCGAAGTCGGGCCGCTCCAACGGCGGAGCCGCGGCGGCGGGCGCTGGCTCGAGGAGCGGGGTGGAGATCGCGGTATCCGCCATCGCGCGCGCATCCTACCTCCATGCGCGGCCTCCGATCCAGTCCTGCCGACTGGTTCAGCGCTCGACGATCGTCCGGGTCAGGGCGACGATCGTGACAAACGTCCGGTAGAGGCGGAGCGGGTCGTCATCGGTCACGGTCGCGATCCTCGCGCCGGCGCGCTCGACCCCCCGGATCCACGTCGCCATCTCGGCCATGTCCGCGGTCAGGAACGTGACCTCGAGCGTCGCCGGAAGCTCGATCGCCGGCGGCGAGATCGCGCTCGCGCGGGCCAGCGCCAAGGCCGCGCCGTCCCGGATCAACTCGCACGCGCGGTCGGGATGCAGGCTCTCGGCCGCGAACCGGGTGATCGAGCGCTTGACCACGACCGACTCGATATCCGGGAGAAACGGCCGCGCCTCCTCGGCCGTGGCTTCGTCGCCCGTGATCAGCACGACCGGCACGCGGTGATGCAGCGCCACGAGCGCGTTCAGTGCGCTCTCCCCGACGGCGACGCCGTTGAGGCGCGCCTCCCACACGGCGAGCGGGTTGTAGGTGTGGGACAGGATCGCCCGCTCGGCGCCGATCGCGCCGTGGTAGGCGACCATGAACACGGCGTCGAAGGTGCCGTCGAGGCCCTCCATCATGTACAGCGGCTTGTGCCGGCCGGACAGGTACGACGCGTGGTGGTGCAGCGTCCCCGGGTCGAGGTTCTGCATCGTCGAGTGGCTGTCGTTGACGAGAAACTCAACCGCGCCGGCCTCGACCGCCCCGTCGATCGCGGCGTTGACCTCGCCGGTGAGCAGCCGCCGGCCGAGCGCATAGTCCGCGCCGGATGCGCGCACCTGCTGCCAGTCGACGATCCCGGCCGTGCCCTCGATGTCGCTCGAGATGAATACCTTCATGCTGCCGCGGCGGGAGCCTACGGAAGAACGTTCGAAGCGGAGAGGGCGGGATTCGAACCCGCGATGGAGTGTGAACCCCATACTCGCTTAGCAGGCGAGTGCCTTCAGCCACTCGGCCACCTCTCCGGACAAGCGCTTGCGGCAGTGTAGACCCTGAAACAGCCAGCGTTGGCGGCTAGCATCGGGCCGGCGACCCCCGGAGGGGTGGCAGAGCGGTCGAATGCGCTGGTCTTGAAAACCAGAGTCCGTGCAAGCGGACCGCGGGTTCGAATCCCGCCCCCTCCGTTGAAATTCGCCCGACGGCTAAGGCGTCGACGCGGGCGCGCACTCGGGCTTGGCGGGCCCTCTCAGGACGACCGCTGAGCGGCCCGGCTGGCTCGCCGTCACTGACCACGCCGTGCAGCGGTCGGCAACGGTCGGGAACGTTGCCGTGAACGCGCCCTGAGAGTTCGTCACCGGCCGGCGCACGAATGTCTGGGCGCCGCGGAACGTGACCCGGACGCGGGCTTGCGCCTTGAAACCAGCGCCTCTCACGGTGGCGGGATCATGTTGCTTGAGCACGAGCCGTGCGCCGCCGCCGCTGCTCGTGCTGGCGCTGGCCAGGCCGTTGGCCGCAATCGAGGCCGCCGCCGCGAGGAGGAGCAAGGCCAGAATCGCTCCGAAGCGACGGGGTCGCGGCCGTCTGAAAGCTCTACGCATGTCGTACCTCCCGCGGCCAGCTTAGCGCTCCAGAAGCGTCGTGGGGCCCGGAACAAGCCGGGCCCCACGCACCCGTGGGGCCCGAACTAGGCCGGGCCCCACGCACGCGAACGTCGATCAGCGTCGACTGTGATGCTTGAGCCGGCGAGCGTGATCCTTGGACCCGTGCCCGTGGCCTCCGGCCGTCGGCACATTCACCGCCGCCGTGTATGTCTCTTCGTCGTTGGCGGTCTCGCCGTTCGTCTCGGTCGCACTGCACACCTGTGGCGGCGTGCCGGGTGTTCCCGTACCGGGGCACAGGAACAGATCCGTCGCTCGAGTGTCCGACCAGATCGGGTAGGCCTTGTCGGACGCAGTCAGCCAGACGTAGTCGCCATAGAACTGGCCGCCCGCCGGGCCTTCGAACTGCGTCGGGGCCGGCATCGAGCTCGACGTGACGCGGACCTGACCGAAGTTGGCCAGGTCGTCGCTCCCGGACAGGCTGAAGTCCGACGAGCCGGTCGTCTCGTCGTCGCCGTACTGGCGGTCGTAGTAGTCCACCGCCAGCTTGCCGTCACGCGTGAACGTGCTCCACTGCCAGAACTGGTCGGTGTGCTTCTGTCTCGGCGACTGGGTGACCAGCTCTTCGGTGCGCGGATCTGCGCCCGTGCCGGTGAACGACGTGCCGCCGTTCGTCGAGACGCTCAACAGGATCTTGTTGGCGCACGCTCCGGCGGCCTTGACCCCGGTGTACGTCGGGTTCCCGTCGGCGGCGAAGCCGGCCGGCGTGCACCCGTTGGACTCGTTCGAGTCCTTGTTGATGTACGACCCGAACGCCACGGTGACGTCGCCGTTGCTCGGATCGACTTGCCCGGACGGATAGTTCGTGGCCCGGAAGACGGACTTCGTGGACGAGCCCTTCTCCACCACGCACGACCGTCCGGGATCGGCGCCCGCACCCTGATAGGTGTCACAGTCGGGCAGGTCGTAGTACCGGCTGACCTGCACCGGCGCCGAGAACGACGCGCCGCCATCGGTCGACTTGGCCAGCAGCACCTGGTAGTTGTTGTTGGTCCCGCTCGTGGGCTGGTTGTTGAAGTTGTCGAAAGCGACGTACAGGCTTCCGTCCTTGCCGATGAACGGATCCGAGAACTGATTCTCATTGCACGGCCCGTGGGTCATTCCCGCTCCGAACGTGTTCGTGCAGTTCGGGTTCGAGGCGCTCACCACCACCGGGCTGCTGAACGACTCGCCGTAGTCGTTCGAGTGAACCTCGTAGATGTAGGCCGACCCGTCGGCGGCGAACGCCGTCCAGGTGACGTAGATGCGGTCGCGGAAGGGGCTGCCGGCGTTGTCGTCGATCGCCATCAGGGCCTTGTCCTGGAGCTCACCCGACGTCCCCTGTGGGTCGAACACGATGGGCACCGAGTAGCGTCCGGGGAAGTTCCAGGACGCGCCGCCGTTCTGGGTCGCCCGGAAAAGCACGAACGTGCTCGACTGGTCGGGATTCGGCGATGCCACCGTGCCACGGTTGAACAACTGGCAGCTCTCATAGGCGTTGCCGCGCGTGTCCCACGCGACTGACGTGTCACCGCCGGCCTGCCAGTACTCGCGAGCGAAGCCGCCAATGCTGTCGCGAGCGGTGCCCACGGTGAAGCCATTGGGGATCGTCGTGTTCGACCACGACCGACCAGCGTTCTGCGAGAAGTACGACCCGCAGGTTCCGTCGCCGCGGATGTAGTTGTTGTCGCTGGCGACGAGGCGCCGCGAGTTGAACGGGTCGACGGCGATCGACGGCTCATTGTTGGCCTGCCCGCGACCCTGGAGGTTAGGATCGGTGAGGTTCAGGCAGTTTTGGTTGACCTTTGTGTCATTGCCGATGTTCGCCGAGCAGGCACCCGACGACGGGAAGTAGTTGAGCGTCGAGCCTCCTCCGCTGCCCGCCGGTTGGAATGACTTCGGCGGGGTGAACGGGGCGCCGTCGGGGCCGCTGCCGTCATCGGAGTTCGGTACGACGATGTGGGAATTAGCCCCCGTGGATTGCGGACCGAGCGCGCTAGCGAGCGTCTCGGAGATGATCCGTTTCTGGATCTTGTTCAGATGCGCGTAATTCATGGTGACGCGCGCGCTCGCGTGCGACCCCAACAACAGGAGAGACGCGGCTCCCACCACGCCGACGAACACCATGGGCAACGTCAAGCGGAGCTTTGACGTCATGAGACTCCTCTCCAAAGCTTGCGGGTTATCGGCGATCTTCGCCGACCTCATTGCGCTGAAGAGCGCGCGTCAACGGCCCCACGAAGTTCTGACGCGGGCTCGGACCCTGCTCCCTACCTCCTTTCCTTGCAACTTTTCTCCCGTCCCGGCGGGCATCATATTCATACAGGGCCGCCGTGGGTAAGGATCCTGCGATCTTTGCGACCCTCCGCCGACCTCGCTAGGATGGCCGCACCAGGTAGCTCGTCTACCGCGGCGGGCATGATTTGGTCAGCTGAGCGCTGTGGCCGGCGCGCCGGTGACATGCGGATGCTTGGATTGTCCAGACTCCGACTGCGACTCAGACTTACACCGCTGGCACTGCTGGTGATGTTCGCGGCCTCGAGCACGAGCGCCGCCGCTTCGGTGTCGCACAACGCTGCCACCAAGGTAGTGCGCTATCACGGCTACCGGCTCGTCGTGCCCGCCGCGTGGCCGGTGTACGACCTGGCCGCCGATCCCACGGTGTGCGTCCGGTTCAACCGCCACGCGGTCTACCTCGGCCAGCCAAGCTCCCGCCAGCGCTGTCCGGCCTACGCAATCGGGCGCACCGAGGCGATCCTGGTCGCGCCGCTGACCGCCCACGGCGCTGGCGCGGGCGCCGGCGCTGGACCTGCCCTTCCGCGCGTGGCCAGCCCGAGCGCGCAGCCTCGTCGAGGGTCGTCCGCCCAGCTCGCGATCCCGCGCGCCGGCGTGGTCGTGACCGCGACGTGGCACGGCGACCCGGCGGGCGTGGCGCGGGCCGTCGGCGTTCGCTCGCTTGCCGCGAACGCGACCGCCACGGGCAGCCGTGCACCAGGCGCGCACACCGCGCAGGCCCGCCCCCGGACGACTCGACGTGCCGGCGATCCCGTCTATACGGGCCTGGGCTTCGACGCCTGCTCGACTCCGAGCTCGTCGACAATGTCCGCGTGGGGCGCGTCGCCCTACCGCGCGATCGGGATCTACATCGGCGGCGCGAACGCGGCCTGCTCACAGCCCAACCTAAGCCCCACTTGGGTTGAACAGGAGTCGGCGGCCGGCTGGGTCCTGCTTCCGATCTACGTGGGGCTGCAAGCGCCGAGGAACGGATGCGGGTGCGCGGGGATCGTGCCGTCGCAGGCATCGGCCGAGGGAACCGCGGCCGCCGACGACGCGATCAACCAGGCCGAGGCCAACGGCATCGGCCCGGGAAACCCGATCTACGACGACATGGAGGCGTACACGCGCGGAAGCACGAACACGCCCGCGGTGCTGGCGTTCCTGTCGGCATGGACGAGCGAGCTCCACGCCCACGGCTACACCTCGGGCGTCTACAGCAGTGCGAACTCCGGGATCAGTGACTTCGTCGCCGCCAACGGCACCGGCTTCGTCGAGCCCGACCAGCTCTGGGTCGCCGAATGGAATGGCCAGCAGAACACGAACAGCAGCTACGTCCCGAGCACGGAATGGGCCAACCATCAGCGCATCCACCAGTACCAGGGCGGCCACAACGCCACCTACGGCGGCGCGACGATCAACATCGACAGCGACTACGTCGACGCCGGCGCCGCCTCCGGGACCGTCCTGTTCCCGAACGGCACGTTCGTGCAGGTCAGCGGGTCGACCGACTTCTACGAGATCGCGGGCGGCGCGCCGCTGTTCGTCAGCGATTGGAGCGACGTGGGCGGCGCACAGCCGTACACCGTGATCACGCAGCAGCAGTTCGACCAGCTGGGTCCGGTTCCGAGCGATGGCACCTTGGTCGAGACGAACACCGGCGCGCTGTACCTGATCGCCGGCGGGGCGCCGATGCTCGTCACCAGCCTCGCGCAGTTCGGGAACCCGCAGCCCTTCCTGGTCGACGCCTGGGACATCGCCAACGCGGGCAACCCGGCGTCGCATCTGAACGCGTTCCCGTCGAACGGGACCTTCCTCACCACCACGACCGGATTGACCTACCGCGTCGCCGGCGGCGCGCCGATCGCCGTCACGACCTGGTCGGTGTTCGGAGGCGCGAAGCCGGCGGTGACGATCGACCCATGGGACATCGCCAACATCTGGGATTCGGCAGCGCATCTGGTGTACCGCCCGGCCGTCGGGACGGTGGTCGAGGGCCTTCCGTCAGGGGCGTACTGGGAGTTCGGCCCGAAGAACCGCTACCTAGTCGCCCCGAACCCTGCCGCCGCCATTCGCGTCGACGACCACGGCCTGACGCCGTATTCGGCCATCCCCTGCCGCGTCCCAGGCCTGGGTCGCATGACGCTCGCGCAGGTCAAGACCGCGCTGCTCAAGGCCGACTGCCACCTCGGCAAGGTCCGTGACCGACCGCTCACCCGGCGCCGGCACACCCTGCGCGTGATCAAGCAGAGCCCGAAGGCGCGCACCGCGCACGTGCCCTACTACACGGTCGGCGTCACGCTGGGCTGAGCATCCCGTGGGCGTGGGGCGGAGGGCTCCGCGCTCCACTGGACGACGCTCGCGCCCCAGGTGAGGCCGCCCCCGAACGCGGCCAGGAGCACCAGGTCGCCGTGCTGGAGGCGCCCCTCTGCCTCCGCCACTGACAGGGCGATCGGGAGTGTCGCCGTCGAGGAGTTAGCGAACCGGTCGACGTAGTCGACGACCCGCTCGGCCGGGAGCCCGAGGCGCTCGGCGACGGCCCGGATGATCCGCGAGTTGGCCTGGTGGTAGACGAACAGCCCGATGTCCTCCGGCGCGTAGCCGCCGGAGGCGAGAACCTCGGTCGTCGCCTGCGACATCGAGGCCACCGCTGCCCGGAACGAATCGTGGCCGTTCATCCGGATGAGATCGCCGCGGTCCAGCCGGATCAGGTGCGATCCCGAGTGATCGGCGCGCAGCATAATCGGCCCGATCCGTCCGGTCGGGACCCCGGTAGCCGAGATTACCGCCGCGCCTGCGCCGTCAGCGAACAGGGTGGCGGTATCGCGATCGG
The DNA here is from genome assembly GCA_963709205.1 of uncultured Solirubrobacterales bacterium. Lineage (GTDB taxonomy): Bacteria > Actinomycetota > Thermoleophilia > Solirubrobacterales > Solirubrobacteraceae > Palsa-465. The sequence goes on along the minus strand of CAVPVP010000004.1, from coordinate 321,163 downwards.
AGAAGTCGAGGAAGCGCGACAGAAAGTCCGCGCCCACCACGAGCGCATGTTGGGCGCGTCCGGATTCGATCTGTCCGCACGCCATCGCCAGGGCCGACAGCCAGCCCGTGCAGGCCGCCCCGACATCCATCGCGCCGGCGCGTCCGGCGCCGATCAACCCCGCCACCAGCGGGGCTGCGTTCGGCGTGATCTCGTCGGCGGTCGAGGTCGCGACCAGCACGAGGTCGAGGTCGTCGGCGTCGATCCCGGCGCGCTCGAGCGCCACTCGTCCGGCCTCCGCGGCGAACTCAGACAGCCGCTCGCCCGCGCTGGCCCACGGGCGCTCGCGGGTGCCGGTCCGTTTCGCGATCCACGCCGCGTCGACCCCGAGCCCCGCCGCGATCTGCTCGTTGGAGACGAAGCGATCGGGAAGCGCCATCCCGATGCCCGCGATGCGCGCGCCCAGCTCCACGATCCCGACTCCCTTCGTTGATCCCGCTCTAGCGGGGCGTGTTCTTCGGCGCCGTCCCGAAGACGTGGTCCCAGAACGGCGCGCTTACGCCGTAGCCGCGGTCGTGGTTCTGGAAGTGGTGGCGCATGTGCAGCTCGCGCAACCGCTTACCAAGCGCGGTCTTGGGCCGGTGATGGTGGACGTGGTAGTGGAGCATGTCGTAACCAAGGTACCCGGCTAGGAAGGCCGCGCCGAACGGGAGGAATCCCGGGCTCCCGATCACCAGGTAGAAGCCGTAGACGAACACCGCGGCCAGCGGGACACTGAGCGCCGGTGGCATCACCAGGCGCAGCGGGTCGTTCGGGTGGTCGTGGTGGACGCCGTGGATGATCCAATGGAGCCGTGCGCCGATGCCTTTCTCGGGCTCGAAGTGGAACACAATCCGATGAAGCCAGTACTCGGTCAGCGTCCAGAACAGGTAGCCGGCGGGGATCCAGTAGACGGCGGACCAGCCGACGCCGTGGACGAAGCCCTCGATCAGCAGCACCGTGATGACCGGCACGAAGATGATCGGCGGGACGGTCCAGTGGACCCGCGAGAACTTCTCGAACAGGCCCCAGTCGAACATCCGCGGCGAGGCGCGGAGGATCTCGCTGCGGCTGAGGCCTTCGAGCTCGTCTGGGCGTGTCGCCATACGAACACGATACCTCGCCGCCGCCCTCGGGTAACGGCGGATTGCGCGGGCTCGTGGCGCGCCGGCGGTTCAGTCGACCCCGTCGCCGTCAAGCGGCATCGCCAGCACCACGTGGCTGAGCGACACCGCCAGGAACGGCCTGCGCTCGGTCTGACCGCCGTTGAATGGCACGAGCTCGACGTCCGTGAGCGCCACGAACGCGCGTTCGGACGAGTTCAGGTAGTCGGTCAGCCGGCTGCGGTAGCCGTCGCGCGGCAGCCGCAGGGCGCCGGTGATCCGGTAGCGGTCGGTTTCGACCACGATCCGCTCGTCGCGATGCTCCATCTGTCCTCGAAGATACCCACCGAGGCGGCCATGCGATGCAATCCTTGGACACATGGCCGACCGGCCGCAGCCCCGCTCCGACCGCCCGCAGCCCCGTTGGTGGTACGTCCGCCGCGCCCAGAACCTGAAGCCCGCGACCTACCGCTGCCCGCTTTGCGGCCGCCACTTGCCGGCGCTGTCGGAGCATTTGCTCATGTACCCCGAGGGCGATTCGAGCCGCCGGCGCCACGCCCACACCGAATGCGTCCTCGCGGCCCGCAAGGCCGGCAAGCTCCCAACCCGCGAGGAATGGCTCAAGACCCAGCCCCGCGGCCCGAGTCTCCGCGAGCGCCTCGCGGCCCGGATCACCCGCCGCGACCCGAAATCACCTGCATAGCTCGACAATCGACGCGCGCGCAGCTGACCTTGCCGTGTGGTGCACGTGGAGCATGCGCTGCACGGCACGGTCAGGCGATCACGGCTCGATTGACGTGTTATGCAGGTCGCGGGGGGAGAGAGAGGGATCAGCTGACCCCAGACGCGGAGCTGTGCGGCCGCACCCGTCGGGAGCGCGGAACACGGCGCGCGTCAAGAAGGGGGGCCGTCGATGCCGGTCGGCCGCCCTCGCGCCCGACCCAGCACGCTAATCGCAAACCGAGGCCGGCGCACCGGGCGGGCGAACGGCTCGACGCCCCCCAAAAACAACGTCAAGCGTCGTGATACAGAGCGAACTCCCACGGATGCGGCCGCATCCGGATCGCGTCCACCTCTTCCTCGCGCTTGTAGCGCACGTACGCCTCGATCAGCCCGGGCGTGAACACATCGCCCTCGAGGAGGAACGCGTTGTCGGCCTCGAGCGCGTCCAGCGACGCCTCCAGTGAAGACGGCACGGTCGCGATCTTGGCCAGCGTCTCGACCGGCAGCTCGTAGATGTCGGCGTCGAGCGGCTCGCCCGGGTCGAGCTCGCGCTTGATCCCGTCGAGCCCGGCCATCATCAACGCGGAGAACGCCAGGTACGGGTTCGCCGTCGGGTCGGGCGAGCGGAACTCGATCCGCTTGGACTTGGGCGCCTCGTGGTACATCGGTACGCGCACGCACGCGCTCCGGTTCCGCGCGGAATACACGAGATTGACAGGCGCCTCGTAACCCGGCACCAAACGCCGATAGCTATTTGTCGTCGGCGCGCAGAACGCCAGCAGCGCCGGCGCGTGCGTCAACAGCCCCGCGATGTAGTGCTTGGCCAGGTCGCTCAGGTGGGCGTAGCCGTCGGCGCCGTACATGAGCGGATCGCCGTCCTTCCACAGCGACTGGTGGACGTGCATGCCCGACCCGTTCTCCTGAAAGATCGGCTTCGGCATGAAGGTCGCGCTCTTACCCGCGGCGTGCGCCGTGTTCTTGACCACGTACTTGTAGATCATCATCTGGTCGGCCATCCGCAGCAGCGGCTGGAAGCGCATGTCGATCTCGCCCTGGCCGCCTGAGGACACCTCGTGGTGATGAAACTCACACCGGATCCCGAGTGACTCCATCGTGGCCACCATCTCGCTGCGCAGGTTCGCCAGCGAGTCGGCCGGCGGCACCGGGAAGTAGCCCTCCTTCTGGCGCAGCTTGTAGCCCAGGTTCGGCTTCGCGCTTACCACCCCGCCGGTGTTCCAGAAGCCCTCGGACGAGTCGACCTCGTAGGACGCCCGCTGCTCGACCTGCTCGTAGGCGATGTGGTCGAACACGAAGAACTCGGCCTCGGGGCCGAAGTAGGCCACGTCGGCGATCCCGGTCGCGACCAGATGCTGCTCGGCCTTGTGGGCCACGAACCGGGGATCGCGGGCGTAGGGCTCGCCCAGCACCGGATCGGCCACCGAGCAGATCAGCGACAGCGTCCCGCGCGTGTAGTAGGGATCGACGAGCGCCGTCGACGGGTCCGGCATGAGGAGCATGTCGGATTCATGGATCTCCTGAAAGCCGCGGATCGAGGAGCCGTCGAAACCCAGTCCGGACTCGAAGTCCCCGGCGTCGAGCGCGCCGAGCGGCAGCGTCATGTGCTGCCAGGTGCCGGGAAGATCGATGAACTTCAGATCGACCATCTCGACGCCGCGTTCGACGGCGAACTCGAGCACCTCCGCGGGGCTGCTGGCGCCGGCGGCCATCGCCGTCTGTTCGCTCTCTGTGGTGGCCAAAGTAACCTCCTTACAGTCTCGGTAGGCGCGAGCCTACCCGGGTTTCATAGTCGTTCAGCCGCCGCGAGGATCTGGGCGGCCTTGAGTCCAAGGCTGAGGCGCTCGCGGCCGTCCGATTCGTACGGCGACAGCCCCGAGACCTCGTGCACGCGCGAGAGCCGGTACCCCACCGTGTGGCGGTGGAGTCCCATGACCTCGGCGGTCTCGGTGGTCGAGCCGTGGTGCATGAGGAACGTCCCGAGCGTGACGAGCAGCTCCGTGTCGTGCTCGGCGTCGTACGCGAGCAGTGGGGTGATCGTGCGCGACCGGAGCAGCTCGAGCTCGTCGGGGTCGCGCAGCAGCACGCCGATCAGCAGGCGGTAGGTCTCCTCCTGACCGGCGAGTGCCGTGTCGGGCGCGCAGGCGAGCTCCGCGAGCAGCATCGCCTCGCGGACGGCCTCGCGGAGCCCTGAGGGTTCCCGGCGCGGCCCCGACACGGCAGCCTCGTATCCGATCGCCCCGAGCCGATCGGCGAGCGCGCCGGCGGCGCGCTCCGGGTGTTCGCCCGCGAGCGGCACGAGCCCGAGCACTCGTCCGGGCGAGAGCTCGGCGATCAGCTGCCGCCGTCCTCGGCGAGCCCGGCCGGGTCGTCGCCATCGCCGCGGGCGTAGACCGCGATCGCTCCGCCGGACAGGTCCACGCCCAGCCGGCGGCTGTCGGCCACGATCGCCGCCGGTTCAGGCGCGAGGCCTCCGCCCAGCGCCGTCAGCAAGGCGCGCCGCGCGTCGCCCGGGCGTCCGTCGCCCCGGAGGCGGGTCACGGCGGCTGCCGCCGCGGCGGCCTCGAGCCACGCGCGATCGCTCGCCGACCCGGGGCCGGCGCCATTGGCCACGATCGTGGCCACGATCCCGACCACATCACTCCCGATCTGGATCGGAACCGACAGCGAGACCGCGGCGGGCGGCGCGCCGGCCCCGCCCCCCACCGCATACTCGACGAGCTCGCCGAGGAGCGCGTCGGGAATCGACTCCGCGGGCCAGACGACCGGCTCTCCGAGCGACGGCAGCACGATCACCACCGGACGCGAGAGCGCGTCGGATGCAGAGCGCGCGACGCGCTCGAGGCCGTCGTCTCCGGCGACGGCCCGCGAGACGATCGTGAGGGGCGTCGGTTGGGAGGCGCTCAGCTGCGCCTCCCAACCCGATGGCCCACTGTCGTCATGCCGTCGATGACGTGACCGCTGCACTCACGCCGTCGAGTGCGCGGCCGGCACGGGGGTCTCGCCGGAGACGCCCGGGATGCCGTTCGGGTATCCGAGCGACGGGACGTCGGACGGGTACACCTCGTGGCCGTGCTCGGCGACGTCGCCGATCTCCATGTTCTTCTCGGACATCCGCAACGGGATGAACAGCCCGACCAGCTTGAGCAGGATGAACGTGACCACCCCCGTCCAGAAGATCACGAACAGCGCGGCGAAGAACTGCCACTTGAGCAGTGTCGCGTTGCCGTGCACGAGGCCAGCGACGCCGCCGGACGCGATCAGGCCGTGCTTGCTCGTCTTGTAGAACAGCGCCATCTGCGGGTCGGCGAAGACCCCGACCAGCAGACCGCCGGCCAGGCCGGCGAAGCCGTGCGTGTAGATCACGCCGAGCGTGTCGTCGACGTTGCGGAACGGCCGGAGGCGGCTCAGGTAGTTGAGCGCGAAGTACACGATCGTCGAGGCGATGACGCCGATCGCGATCGCGCCCCAGCCGTTGACGTAGCCGGCCGCCGGCGTGATCGCGACCAGGCCGACGATCATGCCGTTGACGCTGCCGATCAGCGACGGCTTGCGGCCGGTCAGGTAGTCCCACGCCGACCCAGACGAGGAACGCCACCGCGGTGCACAGGTTGGTGTTGAGCACCGCGGCCGCGGCCGACATGTTCGACGCGTACGGGTCGCCGCCGTTGAAGCCGTTCCAGCCGAGCCACAGCAGACCGGCGCCGACGGCGACCATCGCCACGTTGTTCGGCGCGTCGATCTCGCGGTCGCGCTGGAGTCGCGGCCCGATCACCGCCGCGGCGACGAACCCGGCCACGCCGGCGCGAGAGGTGGATGACGTAACCGCCGGAGAAGTCGACCGCGCCGTGCTGGGCGAAGAAGCCGCCGCCCCAGAGCAGGAACGCGTCGACGGCGTAGACGCACGTGATCCACAGCACGCAGAACGGGATCCACGCCTTGAAGTTGACGCGCCCGAGCACCGATCCCAACGCACAGGATCGGCGTGATCGCCGCGAACACGAACTGGAAGTAGACGAGCGCGGATTTCGGGAACGCCATCGTCCCGATCAGCGGGATGTTCGCCTGGTGCTGCAGCTCAGTGTGCGACAGCACCGGCCCCGGCTTCCCGATGAAGTTCCCGAAGAACCCGCTGTGGAGAGACCGTGGAACGGCGAGCCGAAGCCCATCTTGAAGCCCCACAGCACCCAGACGACGAGCACGACCGAGAACGTCGCGAACGTCAGCATCATGCTGTTGATCGACCAGCGCTTCTGCATCACGCCGCCGTACAGAACGGCGAGGCCGGGCACGCTCATCAGGCCGACCAGCGTCGCGGCGGTCAGCTGCCACGAGGTGTCTCCTGAGTTGAGCCAGCTCGGTGCTTCAAGTGGCAACTGGATCTCCTTGTCCTTGAGTACGCCCCAGGGCAAGGCCTGGCGACGCCAATTTGCACCGCCAGTGTCGTCTCGGACCGATCCAGCGACCATGTCCTCACGTCCAGCAAATGGAGAGGGCCTCTGGACATTGGGATAAGGCGATCCCGCAATCACCGGGATTCCGGGGGTTTTTGGGGAGGAGGGGCCTCGCTCCGCTCGGCGTCCGTGGGGCCGTTTCGCCGGGCGTCCGTGCCCGGCGGCGGGGCGCGATCCCCCGGCCGGGCAAGGAGGCCCGGCCGCAAAGGCGGTCGCGGCGACGGCACGAGCTCGGCATCCCTGCCTCGCAGACGGGGCCTGCCGCGCCACATCCGACGGACGCCGCCGCAGGCGGCCCCTACTTCTTAGGAACCGACCGGCAATCCGGCCTTGCGGCACTCGGACGCGATCGCCTGGGCCGCCTGGTGCGTGTACGCGCCGGCCGCGAACACCGACTGGCAGGTGTCGCGCGCCTGGGCGCCGCATTCGTGCACCTGCTCGGCCCCCGTGTCGGCGGGGATCGTCGCGTAGATGCAGCCTGCCTTCGAGCCGGGTCCGGACGAGGCGAGCGAGATCACGAGCACCACCGCAAGCACGACGACCGCGCCGAGCACGCCACCGACCATCCAGATCTCGCGCCTGGTCAGGCGCCGGCGCGAGCGGAGGGTTTCCGCGTGTCCCGGTGGAATGATCAGCACGGGGGCCGGAGTGTAGGCACTCCGTGTGCCACGATCGAGCGGCACCCGTGCTCGTTTTCGCGCTCCAAGTCTTTCACCACCATGTCGCGAGCACCGCGCAGATCGATTACGTCGCACTGGCGCTCGGCGCGTTCGCGAGCTGGGTGGGAGTGCCCGGTCCGGGCGAGCCGCTGCTGATCGCGGCCGGCATCATTGCCGCCAAGCACAAGCTCGACATCACCCCGGTCCTGATCTGGGCGTTCGTCGGCGCGTTCGTCGGCGGATTGGTCGGGTGGCTGGCCGGGTGGTTCGCGGGCCGGACGGTGATGACCGCACCCGGGCCGTTCCGAAGCCTACGGCTGCGCGCCGTCGAGCGCGGCGAGGAGGTGTTCGACCGTCTCACGGTGCTCGCGATCCTGCTTGCGCCATCGTGGGTGGCCGGGATCCACCGCTCGGGTCCGGTCATCTACAACGTCACGAACGTCGTGAGCGCGGCGGTGTGGGCGGTCGGCATCGGGCTCGGCGCCTACTACGTCGGGCCGCCGGTGCTCGACGTGCTCGCCGACGTCGGGCTGGCCACCGGGATCGGGCTGGGCGTGCTCGTACTCGTCGGGGTCGGGCTCGAGGTCCGGCGCCGCCGGCGCCGCCGGATCCGCTAGAGCTTCGTCCCCGCGAATGAGATCACGTGGGCGGCCACGACCGGGGTGCCCACGTCGAGCTGAATCGACTCGTGGGGGATGAGCGGGATCGCGCGCGGATCCTTCGTCCACGGCTTGCCGTTCACGAACGCGGTCAGCTTGCCCATGTTGCCGGCGACATCGGTCGTGGTCAGCGGCTGCCTCCACTCGTCGAAGAACGTGCCCAGCGTGTACACGCGGGCGGTCGGCGACTCGATGTGGATGACGCCGTCGCTGGCGTGCGTGTGCAGCCAGTAGTAGCACTGCTGCGCGCCGTAGAACCGGCCGTACGGCGTGTTCTCGTATATGGGACCGACCAGGCCGATCGCGGCCGGGAGCGCGCGCGGCTGCCCGTCGACGTACACCTGGAGATGGGCGTGGATGTGGTACGCGAGCTGCTCGAGCGGCGCGCACTGCACCCCGTCGACCGTCGCGCCCTGGGTCGTGGTCGCGGCCGGCGCGAGCTCTGGACCCTGCTCGAGCGGGATGCCCTCGGGGCCGATCGACGGCTGGTTCGACGCGGTCGTGGCTGTCGTCGCGCTCGCGGAGGAGGTTGAGGTCGCCGAGGTCGCGGCGGTGGCCGCCGAGGAGCTCGACGAGCTGCTCCCACCGCACGCGGCAAGCAGCGCGGCCAGCGGCAGCAGCAGTGTCAGGCGCCGTCGGACAGTCATGCCAATGGCGAACGGTAGCTTGTGGAGCTCCCTCGCCGCCCCTGATAAGTTGCCGCCGATGTCCGAATCCGCCCCTGTCGCCGACCTGCCGATGACGACCGCGCTCGAGTTGCCCGGGATGCGGATCCGCGAGAACCTCGGCGTCTGCTACGGGCTCGTCGTGAGGAGCATGGGATTCACGGGCGGGGTCGCCGCGTCGTTCAAGGGCCTGCGCCGCGGCGAGATCCCCGAGTACACCCAGCTTCTCGAGGATTCCCGGCGCCACGCGATCGACCGCATGTCCGACAACGCCCGCCTGCTCGGCGCCGACGCGATCGTCGCGGTCCGCTTCGACTCATCCGAGATCGGGCAGCAGTTCACCGAGATCGTCGCCTACGGGACGGCGGTCAAGGTCGATCGCGTCCCGTAGCCGCGCATGCTGCTGGGCGACGCGGAGCGCGAGCAGCTCTACGAGACCCTCAAACGCCACGCCGCCGAGGGACGCCTCGACGTGGCCGAGCTCGAACGGCGGGTGGCGCTGGTGGCCGAGGCCGACACGCGCGAGGCGGCGGCCGTGGCGGTGGCGGACCTTCCGCCGCTAGCGGCGACCACCAACCCCGAGCGCCGGCCGCGCCGGGGACGCGGCCACGGCGAGGTCGACAAGCCCGGCCCGGATTGGCAGCCCACCAGCGAGCGCTTCCGCGACCCCCGCACGCGCAGGGTGCTGCGCGTGTGGGTCGACCCCGCCGGCGACCGGCACTACGTCGCCGAGTAACACCCCCGCCGGGGACCGCCACTACGTCGCCGAGTAACACCCCGGCAGGGGACCGCCACTACGTCGCCGAGTGACGCCCCGCCGGCGGCTGGCAGCTCAGCGGTTCAGCGCGTTGACTTCTTGACCGTGCTGCGGGCCTTGCCGACGGCGTTCTTGGCCTTGCCCTTGAGCTCCTCGGCGGCGCCGCGCGCCTCCGTGCCCGGACGGCCGGTGGCGGCTCCGGTCTCGCGCTTGACGCGGCCCTTGGTCTCCTCGGCTTTGCCCTTGACTCGTTGCGTTCTGTCGCCCATCGACTTCTCCCTGGTTCGAGGTGTTTATCGATGGCTACCCGCGCGCGAGTGCCGGAACACCTCGGCCAGCAGGCGCGGCCAGTGCTCGCGGAGCGCTTCATGGCCCATGAACAGCCCGAGGTGCCCGCCGGAGCTGATATGCCGCGTGACGAGCTCGGGCGGGGTCGAGGCGAACTCGGTCAATGCGAATACCTGATCGGGCGGAGTGATGTGGTCGGTGGCGCCGGCGAGCAGGTTCAGCGGCATCTCGAGACGGCCGAGATCCACCTTCTGACCGCGGCCCTCGAGCGATCCGCTGATCAGCGCGTTGTCGCGGAACAGATGGCGGACGATCCAGAGGTAGAACGCCCCCGGCACGTTCTGGGTGTGCTTGAACCAGTCCTCGAACTCGCGGTAACGCGCGACGTGCGCGGGGTCGCCGAGGTTCAGCAACAGGTCGATCTGCCGTGAGATCTCAGCGCCCGGCTGGATCAGGATGAAGCCTGTGAGCATGTGGCGGCCCTCGAGGATTCCGCCGCCGGATGCGACCAATGCCTCGTAAAACCGCAGATCGCCGTTGGGGGCGACGCGGCGAATGACCTCGTGGATCACCGGCTCGCCGGCGTGGAAGTCGATCGGCGCTCCGGCGATCGTGAGCGTGTTGATCCGCTCGGGATAGAGCGCGGCGTAGGTCGTCGCCAGCCAGCCGCCCTGGCAGTCGCCGATCAGGTTGACGCGGCCGCCGCAGTGCTCGACCGCGCGGTCGACGACGTCGATGTAGTCCTCGATCGATGCGTCTTTCGTCTGTCTGGTGGCGCCGACCCAGTCGAGCGACAGCGCCCGCTCGAGGCCCGCCTCGACGATCGTCCGCATCTGGCTCTGCTCGGCCGAGTAGTCGACGATGCACGAGTCGTGGCCGGCCTGCGGCGGCAGCACCAGCGTCGGCACGACTCGGCGCCTGGAGACCGAGAAGTCGCGCAGGCGGGCCAGCGGAGTCTCGAACGCGATCTCGTGCGGGGTGGTCCAGGACGGCGCCTTGCGACCCGCCGTGAGCGCGACCCAGCGCGGAAGGTCAAATGCGGTAGGCCCACGCTCGAGCGCGGTCGCCCAGCACTTGCCGATCCCATCGACTGCCGCTGCGCAGCCATCGAGCCAGCTGTCCAGGAGGCCCGAGGCCATGCTTGGCGCGGGAACCGGGGGGCATTGTGGCACGACGTCCATATTCGACCTCCATGCGAAGAAACGACGAAATACCTGCGAAACACCGTTAAACAGAGAAACACCGGTGAACCCACCGGTGCTCTCTGGATCAACGTCTGTTAGCGAACGCTACTAACGCACGCCGACGAATGGCTACTTGAGGAAGCTGCGCGCCGTCGTGGTGTAGGTGCCGGCGAGCTCCTTCGAGACGTCGACCTGGGCCTCGATCAGGCTCTTGAGCCACTCCTGCTGGGTGAGGCCGGCGAGCTTCAGCTGGAGCTCGGCGGTCCGGTCGACGGCCTTCTCGTATGAATCGAGGTACAGGTTGCCGGCCTTGCGGGCGGCCGCCCACACCTGCTCGCCGCTGTCCTTGACCTGGTCAAACGCGGCGTCAAACGACGGAACGCCGGTCTTGGGGGAAGTTGTGGTTGCCATGAATGCGTCTCCTTGGAGGATTCGGGTTCGTGTGCTTGCAGCTTAGCAGCTTTCTTGCAAGCGGTTAGCAAAAATACGCCGCTGCGGTCGAACGGTTACACACCCGCCCGGAGCGCCCGACGCCACCGGAGGCGCTGTAGGCTGCGGCCGGCCCGTCCTTCCATCCAGCGAGGAGCTCAACGTGACCGATCACGTCTATTCCGTCAGCGAGATCGTCGGCTCTGCCCCCGGGTCGATCGACGATGCGATCAGGAACGCGCTGGATCGCGCTCGGAAGACCCTCCGGCACCTCGATTGGTTCGAGGTCACCGAGATGCGTGGCCACCTCAAGGAGGACGGCTCGATCGACTACTTCCAGGTTGCGCTCAAGGTCGGTTTCCGACTCGAGAACTAAACGTCAATCGGTGGAGATGGCCACCTCGCGCGTTGCCGGCGCCAGGTGGACGACGTGCAGCGGCTTGAGCTCCGGGTCGTAGACCGCGAGCGTCCCGCGTAGGAGCGAGGAGGCGACGACGTAGCCCTGGCCGGCGTCGAGCTCGAACGATCCGTACGGGGAGCTCGCGCGAGCGAGCACGCGACCGGTGGCGGCGTCGACCTTCTCGATCACGCCGCCGTAGCCGCTCGTCAGATACGCGAAGCGGCCCGCGAACGCAACGTGCTGCGGTCCGGCGCCGACCGGAACCCGGAACAGGATTCGCCGGTCGACCGCGCTGAACACCGACACGTCGGGGCTGTCGGCCGAGGTGACCCACGCCTGGCGCCCGTCGGGACTGAACTCAACGTCGTGGGCAGCGAAACCTGGGTCGAACCGCCCGATCACGTGCGGATGCGCGAGATTCGCGGTGCTGAGGATCACGATCGTGCGCGCGGTCTCGCCAAGCGCGACCCAGGCGACGTGGTGGGTGACGTCGAAGCTCAGGTGGTGCGCGCTCACGCCGACGTCGATTGTGCTGGTCACGCGGGGCTCGCCGAGATAGATCGCGGTGACGGTCCCGCGAGCGTCGTCGGTCACGTAGGCGTAGGCGCCGCCGGGCGCGATCTCGGCGATGTGCGGAGTGCCGAAGCCTCCGATCACACCTCTCGGCCGAAGCGTCTCGCGATCGAGCACGGTCACCTTCCCCGCCGCCGCGCTGGTCACGACCACGCTCGAGCATGCGCCGCTGTTGGCGGCGACGTCCTCGGGGTCGGTCGCCATCGCCAGCCGCCCCACCACTCGCCCGCTCGGGAGGTCGACGACTAGAACCCGGTTCTCCGTCTCCGCGGTCACGAGCGCCTGGACGGGTGGGATGGCGGTGGGCGCGTGTGGGGCTGCCGGCGCGCGTTGGGCGGCCGGCGAGCGAACGGCCGCGACCGTCGCGATGTTCGCCACGTTCGCGACGGTCGCCGGGCGCGATCTGTGGTGCGACCCCCCGCCGCATCCCGCCGCCAGCGCCCCCAGGGCCAGAGCGGCGATTACGGACCGTCGAGTCATCCGGCCGAACCCCGTGCGGTGCAGCACCACCCGTCGAGCTCCGGGAATGCGCGCGCCGCGCCGCCGCTCGAGAACTGCTGCGAGATCCGGGACACGGCCTCGATCCGGGGAGCCCCGGCGACGCGGACGAACACCCACTGGTTCGCGGCGGGCCAAGTGACGAGCAGCCACCGGCCGTCGGGCGACCAGCTGACCGCTTTCACGCCGGGGCCGGCGAGCACCTGCCGCAACGATCCCTCTCTCCCGACGACGACTTCGCGGTCGCCGAGCACGAGCGCGAGCCTCCGTCCGTCGGGGGAGAGCGCGCCGTCGCTCGCGCCGGCGGGCAGCGCGATTCTCGAGATCAGGGCGCCGCCGCCCGAGTAGGTCCGCGCCTCGCGCGGCGAGAGCACGAGCAGGCGCTGGCCGTCGGCGGACCACACCAGCACGAACGGTCTCGGACCGGGCACCGTCGACCAGAGAACGCGCCCGGTGTCGCCGTCGCGCACGACCACGCGGCGGCGCGCGGTGACGTACGCGACCTCGAATGGGCCGTAGCGCTCTCCGGGGCGCCACGCCGGCGCGACGTGCGCCACTCCTGCGGCGAGCAGGTGGTCGCCGGTTCCGTCGCCGGCGACGACACGAAGCGTGCCTCCCGACAGGTATGCGACTCGGTAGCCGCTCGGCGAATACCACCGGGGGTCGCTGACCGACGGCCGCGCCAGCCGCCAGCTCAACGTGCCGTGTGGATCGACGGCCGCAAGCTGGTCGCCCGAGGCGACCGCGACAAACAAACCGTGCGGCGACCAACTCGCCTGCGACCAGGGGCCGAGTCGCCGCACCGAGCCGTCGGCGGCCGCGGTCCACGCGCCGCCTGGCCCGGACACGAGCAGCCGGCCGGGCGAGGGCAACGCGAACAGCGCCGGCGCCGCGTGCTTCTCGCCCAGCGCCTGGTTGATCAGCCGCCGCACGGTCGCGCCCGCCGGCGACAGAAGAAGCGCAGCGACGATGACCGCGAGCGCCGGCGCCACCGCAAGGCGCCAGCGCGGCCGCCGCACCACGCGCCGCTCGCGCTCGAGGTACGCGGACCGGACGACGTCCCAGGCCCGGTTCTCGGCGCCGATCTCGTCGGGGGCCCGGAACTCGCGCAGCCGCTTCTTCGCGCCGGCGCTCACCTCTCCATCTCCTTGAGCCGCGTCTCGAGGGAGTCAAGGCCCCGCCGCAAGCGCGAGTTCACCGTTCCGCGTGGGAGCTCGAGCGCGCGGGCGATCTCGCCGGGGCTGTACTCGAGCAGGTAGCGGAGCACGATCACAGCGCGATGCTCGGGGGACAGCGCCGCCAGTGCCGCGAGTACCTCCTGCGAGTAGCGGCCGAGGGGGACCTCGGGCGGCGAGGGGGGATCGGCGCCGGCGTCGGCGGTCTCACGCCGAGCGGTCCGCGCCCGCGCCCAATCGATCGCGCGGTTGGCGACGATCGTGCCCAGCCAGGGCCCGAATCGGCGTTGTCGGTCGAATCGGTCGAGCCGCCGGATCGCCGCCAGGAACGCCTCTTGGGCGATGTCCTCGGCGGCGGCGTGATCGTGGACGATCAGGAACGCCGCGCGGTACGCCCGCGGCCAGAAGCGACGGAACAGCGCCTCGAGATCGGCCTCGGACCCGGCCAGCGCGCCGCGGATGAGGGCCTGTTCGGACCGTGGGGTGCGCACATGTCGGCGCCCGAGCTCGCCGGAGACGGCGACGCTCTCCGCGTGCACGGATTCACCCGCGGGGGACATGATCGATGCACATCGTCTCGATTACGGATGAGGACGCGCAAGAGGTCCCTCCCACCGCGTCTCGCCACCCGCGACGACATCGGTCGCAGCCAGGCCGACGTGACGGGCGACGCCCATCGACGCGCGGTGGTCGGGATGGATGTGCGCCACGATCGTGTGCACGCCTTGGGCCTGCAGCCACCCGACCATCGCGCCGGCGGCCTCGGTGGCGAATCCGCGGCCTTGGTACGCGAGGCCGATGATCCATGCGATCTCGGCCGCCAGCCTGTCCGCGCTCCGGTCGAGCGTCGCCTGGACGGTTCCGACCGCGGCCCTGGTCTCCCGCTCACAGGCGATCCAGTTCAGCCATCCCTGGCGGCCATCCGGCGAGCGGCCAACCGCCTGCATCGCGTATCGGGTCCGGAGCTCGTCGAGCGAGGGCGGCTTCCCGCCGGTGTATTCGTAGAGCGCGGGGTCGCGCAGGACCGCGCACATCTCGCCGGCGTGGTCGACGCGCAGCGGCTCGAGCGTCAGGCGCGCCGTCTCGATCGGCTCGGCAGCGGGCCAATCCACGTCCACACCGTACGCCCTGCCCGGTGACCCGACCAGCGCCACCGTGCGCGACCAACCGTGCCAACCACGCCAACCCTCATCCGTAGATAGAACGTTCTACTTATGATACGGTCGCGCCCGACGGCCGAGATGCCCAGCGCCACCGAAATCCCCACGCGCGACCGCATCCTCTACGCAAGCGCAGAGCTGTTCCGGCGCCAGGGCTATGCGGGTACGGGCCTCAAGCAGATCGCGACCGAGGCCCGCGCCCCATTCGGCTCGCTGTACCACTTCTTCCCCGGCGGCAAGGAGCAGCTGGCCGACGACGTGCTCCGTACCGGCGGTCGTTTCTTCCTCGCGCTGTACGAGGCGATCGCGGGGGCGGCGCCGGACCTGCCCACAGCCGTCGGCGATTTCTTCGCCGGCGCGGCCCAGACGCTCGAGGCCACGGACTTCGCCGACGCCTGCCCGATCGCGACGGTCGCCGGCGAGATCGCGAGCACGCACGAGGTCCTCCGCCGGGCGACCGCCGACGTGTTTGAGTCTTGGCTCGGCGCGGTCGAGCGCGACGCGGTGGCGGCCGGCGTTCCTCGTGAGCGGGCGAGGCCGCTCGCGCTGAGCGTGCTCGCCGTGCTCGAGGGAGCGTTTCTGCTCAGCCGCTCACTGCGCACGACGGAGCCGATGGCCGCGTGCGCGGACGCCGCGGTCGCGCTCGTCCAATCCGCCCTGAGCTAAGTGGCCTCTTTCGCAAATACGACGACATTCGAGCGCCCCCCGGCGGCGCCTGGCGGCGTCCTCGCTCGCTCGTGTGGCAGGGCCACACCACGCTCGCTGCGTCCTTGCCAGGCATCCACCGGTGACCACTCTCGGTGTCGCCGTACTTACGAAACAGACCACTAAGAGCCCACAACCCCGGAGGCGACCACGTGATCCACAAGCCCAGCCTGATCGCCGGCGCCGGCGCGGCCATCGCCGCCCGCGCGCTGTTGCCACGCCTGGCACTCCTCAAGTTGCGCCGGGATCTTCGCCGACTCAACGAGGGCGACTACGAGCCGCTGCTGGCCGGCTATGCCGACGATGCGGTTCTGCGCTTCAACGAGGGAGCGCATCGCTGGTCTGGCGATCATCGTGGCAAGCCGGCAATCGAGCGGTTCCTTCGTGAGTTCACAGCGGCCGGGTTGAAGGGCGAGATTCGCGACCTGTGGATCGGCGGTCCGCCGTGGGCGATGACGCTGATCGCCCGCTTTGACGATCGAGCCACCGGGCCGGACGGCGAGGAGCTGTACTCCAACCGGGTCGTGATCGTCGCGCGGACCCGCTGGGGCAAGATCGTCGAGCACGACGACTTCTACGTGGACACCGCGCGGATCCTCGCGTTCGAGGAAAAGCTCCGTGCGCGCGGGGTCGGACCAGCCGCGAACGAGCCCGCCGCGGCTGTCACCGCCTAACCCATCAAGGCCCGATCACGGCCTGCGCCTGGGTCGTGTGAGCGACGAGCCGGCCTTCGTCGTCGCGCAGCTCGGTCTCGACGACGATCACCGACCGGCCCACGCGAAGCGGACGGGAGGTGGCGGTGACGTGACCGTCGCGAACGCCGCGTAGGAAGTTGGTCGACGACGAGATCGTCGCGGTACCCGCGCCGGCGGGCAAGTTGAGGAAGGCGCACGTGCCTCCCATGTTGTCCGCGAGCGACATCAGCACGCCGCCGTTGAGCGCGCCGCCGGCCGTGCACAACTCCGCTCGCCAGGCGAGGCGGCCGACCACCTTCTCCGGGCTCGCCGACATGACCTCGATCCCGAGCGTTCCGATGAACGGCACGGCCGCCAGCAGCGCGGCGAGCGACTGGCCTCGTTGGTGTTCGGTCACGTGATGTTCCACCCGAAATAGACCTCGGCGCGGCAAACCCTGTCACCGCGGAAGGTCAGGATCTCCGTGTTCCTTCCAGTGTGGCCATCGGGATGTTTTACCTCGTAGGTGACGATCACCTCGTCGCCCGAGTCGACCACGCGGACGAAATCGAACTCCTGTCCCTGGCCGGCGCCGGGCCAGCACCGTTCGAAGTAACCCTGACGGTCGAGTCCGACGTCGACCGGACTGGAGAAGGTGAAGTCGTCGGTGAGTGTGCGCTCGAGGACCTCGCGGTCTGCGGATGCGAACGCGAGGTACATGTCGCGCGCACGGTGGAGCCGGTCGTGCGCGGCCATGACTGGATCGTACGGGTGCCCGCGGTGTAGCGACTCGCCCCCGCCGACCTGCACCATGCGACAATCGACGTCGGAAAGGCGGACGTTGCCGTGCTGTGCATGTGTGGCATGCGCTATACGGCACGGTCAGGCCCTGGCGCCTCGATTGTCGAGTAACGCAGGTTCCCGGCGGGCGCGTGGGACCGATCGGCCCCCAGCTGCCGGCCGCCGGCCGGTCACAAGTCGGCGCGGACAAGGGAGTTAACCCATGCGATGAGCGGCTGGGAGTCCGAGAGCGACGAGCGCGTGCTGGCGGCGGCGGCGCGGGATCCGGTCGCGTTCGCGATGTTCTACCGGCGCTACGAGCGCTCGATGCTGGCGTTCTTCGTCCGGCGCACCGCCGACCCTGAGCTCGCCGCCGACCTGACCGCCGAGGTGTTCGCCGCCGCGCTGCAAGCGTGCGCGCGGTACCGGGCCGGAGAGGCGCCGGCGAGCGCGTGGCTGTTCGGCATCGCCCAGCACAAACTCGCGAAGAGCAGGCGGCGCGGCGTGGTCGAGGACCGCGCGCGCCGGCGGCTCCGTATGGCGCCGTTGATCATCGACGACGATGACCTCGAGCGGATCGAGCGCCTCGCCGGCGCGGACGGGGTCGCGGACGGTCTGCTCGATGGCCTGCCGCCCGACCAGCGCGACGCCGTCCGCGCGCGAATCCTCGAGGAGCGCTCGTACGAGGAGATAGCCGGTGCGCTCCGATGCTCGCCGGCGGTGGTGCGCAAGCGGGTCAGCCGAGGCCTCGCGCGCCTGCGTGACCAGCTCGAAAGGGAGAGCCGATGACGATCCTGCCCCAACTCGAGTCCGAGCTGCTCGGCGCCCACGCGCGCCGGGCAGCTCGCCGCCGGCGGTGGCGGAGAAGCTCGCCGGCGACACCCGGGGGACTCGCTGTCGCGCTTGGGGTGACCGCGGCGATCGCGGTGACGGTGGTAGCGATCGTCCTGATCGGGCACAGCCACGGCAGCGTCGGAGGAGGGAATCCGCCCCCGGCCGGGTCCGCGTCCCCGCCCGGATCCGCGTCCCCGCCGCCGCCCGGATCCGCGCCCCCGCCCCCGGCCGGATCCGCGCCCCCGCCCCCGGCCGGACTGGAGCCTCCGCCTCTGGCGAGCAAACCGACGCGCGATCAGCGGCGCGAGGAGCAGTACATATTCCGTGCGCAGTCCGCGGGTTCACGTAGGTGCTCGCGCGGCACGACGAGCCCGATCCCGCAGCCGACGGTCAGCCAGGGCGCCCCGAGTCAGGCGCTGCTGTCGATCCTGGGGGTGCTCCGCCGCCCGGCGCAACCGACCGACAAGCTGCCGACGCGCGTGGTGGGGCTCGACCATCAGGTGATACCCAACGGCAGCCTTCCGCCGGCCAAGGACATCTACGTCCGGTACGTACGCCGCGCCCGCTGGCGGTTCGGCGCCGGCTACTACATCGTTCCGGCCGGCGACGTGAACGCTCAAGCGCCTCCGGCGAGGCCCGGCTGCGCCACCGCCCAGCAACAGGCGCTCCAGCGGGAGCTTCCGCAGATCCCGAAGCGCCTGCGCGCCCCGACGCTCGCGCTCGAGCAGACCTTCCTGGCGCAGATGCGCTACGAGTCTGAGCCGCACGGGGGCATCTGCCTCCTCGCGCTCAACTCGACCGGCGGCGGAGATGTGCAATGCGGGAGCACCGCTACCGATATCGAACAGGGACACACGACGGGCACCGGCGGTCCCACCGGCGTTGCCGTCGCGTACGGCGTAATTCCCGATGGTGTCGCCGCGGTCACGCTCTACTACGGACGCCGCGCGTTCACGGTCCACGCGATCGGCAACGTCTGGATTCTGCCGCTGCACGGTCGCCAGCCCCAGTACGGCTTCCCGGACAAGATGGTCTGGCGGTCCGCCGCCGGCGCCGTAATCAAGACGATCCAGGGTCCGTGAGCGCTCTGCTGCGTTCCTTGGAGTGCTCCCACAGCGCCTTGTCGAGCGTGCGGATGCTCACGCCCGCGTCGTGCGCGAGCCGGCGGCACGCCTCCAGGTACTCGAGCCAGAAGCTGACCGGATACGTCGAGCGGGGCTTGACCCCGAGCGACTCGAGCGCGCGCACGTCGAGGATCGGGTAGTCGTCGGGAAACGCGAAATACAACAGCGTCGACGCCGTCGGCACGCCGACCCCCTCCAGCTCGAGCAGCGCCGCGATCCTGGTCGCCTCATCGCCGGCCGCTAGCGCCCGACGGGTGGCGTCGACCACCGCCGCCTCGGTGTTCGCCGCGACCTTGGGACGGCTGCGCACGGTCTTCCACGAGCACACCTCGATGAACTCCGCCCGCGTGTAATAGCCGCGGTCGCGCGCCGCCGCCCCGACCGCCAGTCGCGACGGGTCGTCCGAGCCCGGGAAGCCGGCGGCAAGCGCCTCGATGTCAGCCGCTGGAAACTGGAGCGCGAACTTCAGCGCCGGTCGCCGCCGCCGAAGAGCTGCAAGAAGAAGAGGAAGACGTTGAAGATGTCGAGGAAGATGCCGGCCGCGATCGGCACCGCCGCGTTCGGGTTGGCGCGGCGCAGGCGGTTGAAGTCGATGATCGTGAACCCGCCGAAGATCACCAGGCCGAGGACGCAGTAGATGATGTTCGAGTGCGGGATCGAGACGAAGATCGTCACGAGTCCGAACACGATCAGCGCCAGCAGAGCCCAGAACAGCGCTCGCGCGAACACCGACAGGTCCCGGCGGGTGGCGTAGCCGATCGCGCCGGCACCGGCGATGAACGCACCGGTCGCGCCGGCGGCCTGCCATAGCGCCGCCGGATTCGCCTTCGCGTAGTACGCGATCACCGGCGCCACCGCGAGGCCGAGCAACAGGCCGAGCCCGAACAGGAACGCGATCGCGAGCTGCTCGCGCCCGCGCGAGTTAGCGATGTTCAGACCGAACACGCAGGCGAACGCGCCGATGAAGAACAAGATCCCGACACCACCGCTGAGGTTGCGACCGATGTAGGCGCCGAGCGCGGTGAAGCCGACGGTGACCGCCACTAGGCCCATGACCTGGCCGAACACCGCTCGAGTCTGGTCACGGGTGACGGCGGCTCCGCCGCCGTAGGCAGGGTCGTAGGTCGACATCGCTGGTGCTCCTGACTGTTAGGTCGTCCCGGTTCGACGCAAACGGTAGACGATGGGCCAACCCCCCAGTCAGCAGTTGCTACCGAATTGTCGGGTCCGCCGGGTCGCCGTCACGCGTGTCGAGGCTGCGCCACGCGCCGTCTGGAAATTCGGAGTTAGTCCTTGACTAGTCATGACATAACTAGTAGGGTGATGACCATGTCAACCTCAAAGCAGCCTCATCGCTCTCCGCTCGGGCTGATCGTGCTCTGGCAGCTGTTCCAGGGCCCCATGCACGTGTACCGGATGCAAAAGATGTTCGAGACGCAGGGCAAGGACCGCGTCGTCAACCTACGCTCGCGCGCGAGCCTGTACCAGACGATCGAGCGCCTCGAGCGCCACGGAATGGTCGAGGTGTACGAGACCCGTCGCGCGGAGGGCTACCCCGATCGGGTCGTGTACGCGATCACCGACGAGGGACGCGTGGTCGCGCGCGAGTGGCTGCGCGAGATGCTCCACACGACCGAGGGGGAGTACCCCGAGTTCATCGCGGCGCTGTCGATCCTGTTCGGGCTTGACCCCGACGACGCCCGCGCGGAGCTCGAGTTGCGCGCGGAGAAGCTGCAAGCCGCGCTCGAGGATGCCGAGCACGGGCTGTCGGCGGCCCAGATGGGGCTCCCGCGCCTGTTCCTGCTCGAGGAGGAGTACCGAAAGACCTTGCTGGAGGCCGAGCTCTCGTGGCTCCGAGGCGTCATCGACGACCTGCGGGAGGGACGGCTGACGTGGAGTGAGGAGTGGCTGCGAGAGCTCGCGGCGAAGTTCCTCCCCGCCGACGATCAACGAAACGAGGAGGACGGTTAGATGACCGCGACGATCGAGGCCCGGGGCCTCACCAAGCGCTTTGGGAAAACCACGGCCCTGGATGGGCTCGAGCTGACCGCCGACGCCGGACAGGTGGTCGCGGTGCTCGGCCCGAACGGCGCAGGCAAGACGACCTTCGTCCGCACCGTGGCCACGCTGCTGCGACCCGACGAGGGCACGCTGCTCGTCGCCGGCCGCGACGCTCGTACAGAGCCGGCGGCGGTCCGGCGCCTGATCGGGCTGGCGGGACAGTTCGCCGCGATCGAGCCGGCGATGACCGGCCGAGAGAACCTCGAGATGGTCGCGCGGCTGTTCGGACAGCGCCGCCGCGCCGCTAGGGCGAGCGCCGGCGCCGTGCTCGAGCAACTCGGGCTCGTCGACGACGGCGACCGGCTCGCGCGAACGTACTCGGGCGGGATGCGCCGCCGGCTCGACCTCGGCGCCAGCCTCGTCGGAGCGCCGCGCCTGCTGCTGCTCGACGAGCCCACGACTGGCCTCGACCCTCGCAGCCGGATCGAGCTGTGGGACGCGATCCGCAAGCTCGTCCAGGCGGGCACCGACGTGCTGCTCACCACGCAGTACCTCGACGAGGCCGACCACCTAGCGAGCCAGGTCGTGATCATCGACCACGGCAGGGCGGTAGCCACCGGTAGTCCGACCGAGCTCAAGCGCCAAATCGGCGGCAGCATGGTCGAGCTCCACGTCCGCCGCGACGACGACCTACCGAAGGTGGCCGAGATGCTGCGGCGGCTCGGTCACGGCGATGTGCAGATCGACGCATCGACCCGGCAGGCGGGCGTGCGCGTCGACTCCGGCGGCGAGGCGCTGACGGCGGCGCTCCGATCGCTGCATGACTCGGGCGTCGAGCTCGAGGACATCGCCATGCGCCAGCCGAACCTCGACGAGGTGTTCCTCGCCCTGACGGGCCGGCCGGCGCAAGACATTGGGGCAATGGCGGCCAGCGCCGCCTGACAAAAACCGAAAGGAAATATTCATGACTACAACCGCCCTCAGCGCCGGACGGACCGGGCTCGCCACGAGCACCCTGACCGTCACCCGTCGCGCGCTTTTGCGCTACGTGCGCACCCCGCAGCTGATCGTGCTCGCCACGGTCCAGATGTCGCTGTTCTTCCTGATCTACCGCTACATGTTCGGCGGCGCGATCCACATTGCCGGGATGTCGTACGTCGACTATCTCGTTCCGGGCTTCATCGCCACCGGTGTGCTGTTCATGGGGATCGGGACGGCCACCGCGATGGCCGAGGACCTCGAGCATGGATTCGTCGACCGGTTGCGGTCATTGCCTATCCCGCGCTCGTCGGTGCTGATCGCGCGTGCGGTCGCGGACACCACGATCCTCGCGTGGGGCACTGCCTTCACCGCGGCGGTCGCGGTCGCGGTGGGCTTCACCCTTCACGGCTCGGCGCTCGACGGACTCGCGGCGTTCGGGCTGGTCGTTGTCATCGGTTTCGCGTTCGAGTGGGTGTTCATCACCATGGGCCTGTTCGCCGGCAACGCGCAGGCAGCTCAGGGGATGGGCATGATCGTGTTCCCGTTTGCGTTCGTCTCGAGCGCGTACGTGCCTGTGAGCTCGATGCCGAGTTGGCTCCGGGTGTTCGCCGAGCACCAGCCGCTGACCTACATGGTCGACGCGGTGCGGGCACTGACTCTCGGTCCGCACGCGCAGGCGCTGCTCGGACATCCGAGCTCGTATTTCGTCAGCCGCTCGTTGCTGTGGGCGCTCGCGATCGTCGCCGTCGCGCTCCCGGTGGCGGTCGTCAAGTACCGGCGGGGCTGAGCGTTCGGGAGGTGAGATCGCCTCCCGGATAATGAATCGCTGCATGTCATTGAGCGGTTTGACGATCCGGCCCGGAGACGAGACCGATGGCCCCGCCGTGATCGCGATGTTCGACGAGGCCGTGGCGTGGCTCGTCGACAGGGGTCAGACCGGCCAGTGGGGAGCCACGCCGTTCTCGGAGCGGCCCGGTATCCGCGAGCGCGTGTACGGCTTCAAGGTCGGCGGCGGATTGCACATCGCGCAATGGAAGGGAGAGCCGGTCGGCGTGCTCGTCGTCGGGCCGGCGCCGGCGTACGCTCCTCCCGCGCCTCTCCCGGAGCTGTACATCATCCTGCTGCTGAGTTCACGCCGGTTGATCGGTCGCGGAATCGGAGCGGCACTCGTCAGCAAGGCGATCGAGCTCGCGTATGAGCGGCGGGCGGAGATCCTGCGCGTCGACTGCTGGGCCCACGCTCCGGGACTTGTTCACTGGTACGAGAAACAGGGCTTCAGCCGGTCCAACCGATTCGAGTTGAACGGCTGGCAGGGCCAGATATTCACCATGGAGGTGTGAGCGCCAGCCGTCGTCCGGCCGCGTGACGCGTCACACGTAGGCGAGGTGGACGCCGTCGATCGACCAGATCGCGCCGGCGTCCCCGCCGTGTGCCGCGAGCAGCGCCGGAAAGTAGTCACGGAGCGACTGCTCGTAGGTGAGCGAGCCGTCGAGCAGCTCTTGCGCAGCGGCGACGATGCGGTCGAGGTCGTCGCGGATGCGCGTCGAGGTCATGCTCGGGGTGCCGAGGAGCGCGGCGACCTCGTCGGCTGCGATCGACGTGGACGTGCGGCGGTCGCCCGCGCGGACTCGGGCAGCTCGAGCCGTACCTGTTGATGGGGGACGTAGCCGGGTGCAGTCGAGGTGACGACGGTGCGGGCTTGGGTCGCGGTCAACCGCCGGGCGCTGCCCACGTAGTAGTCGCGCGCCTCGACGGCGTGCCCCGCAGGAGGGCCGTAGAAGAAGTTGACCAGAAGCCGTTCCGTCGGCACGACGTTCATGGTTGCGGAAACTCCGCAGACGTCGCAGACAGCAGTTTCAACGCTCGGGCGTATGGGAATCGAACCTGCGTGCCGCTGTATTGCTGTCGCGCGTGCGGGTTCGCGACAACGGCCTCTTGGCGCAACGCCGTCACCGCCCACGAGGTCGGAGCCCCGCATTGCGAGGGAGAGCTCGAGATGAGGGCGAGCTTCGCCCCTCAGCCTTCGGCGTTCCCGCGGCGCATCGCAACCGCGGACGGTGTCCGCCAGGGGGCTGAGCTTGGTCATCCCTCGACCGGTTCGGCGCGCGACCCGGCCTGACCGGGCGGGACACATCGCTCGAGGAGGCGGCGGCTCAGTCTCTGACCGGCCGCGACTCATCGCTCGAGGGGGCGGCGGCTCAGTCCACCGGATTCTTCTCGAGTCCGAGCCTTGGACCGGGGCGTTCGAGCTCGAACCAGACGTGGGTCGTGCCCTCGTGCATCCCCCAACGGCTCGCCTCGGCCTCGACGATCGCCAGCCCGCGGCCACCAATGCTGTCGAAGTCGCCCTGGCGTAGGGTCCGCTCGAATCCCGCACCCTCGTCGATGACCTCGACGAGGAGGCGATCCTCGTCGAGCTGCGCCCGTAGCGTGATCTTGCCGCGTCCGTGCATCACAGCGTTCGTGACGAGTTCGGAGACGAGCAACTCGGCCCTCCGGAGCTGGTCGCCCTCGACATCTCCGACGAACCAACGCGCCACCGACCGGCGGGCAAGCGCCGGCGCCTTCCGCGTGCGCGGCAAATCCTTCTCGAAGGTCTCGCCAGTCACCAACTGCCCCGGTTCGAGGCTGTCGCATCCAAGATACCCACGGCCGCGGCCGCCACAATCGCCTTATTGACGGACGGACGGACGGACGGACGGTTGGGCGTTCGGCTCCGGCGTGGCGCGTTCGGGTCCGGGGTGTTGCGTTCGGTCCAGAGTGTCGCGTTCGGGTCCGGGGTGTCGCGTTCGGGTCCGGGGTGGCGAGCGCTCAGGTCCGCGCCACCGCGCCCGCGGGCGAGTGGCACGGACCCGAGATGCGCTCACGCCTTGACGTCGACCTTGCTGGTCTTCGTCGACTGCGTGGTCTGCGCGATGGCCGCCTTGGCGCGGCGGGCGGCGGCGTCGCCGTCGTCGAGCGCGGCTGCGCCCTTGCGACCATCGCCATCGTTGTCGGCCGCGAGCTTCGCCGGGCCGGTGTACTGGTGTGGTTGCGACGCTGCCGTCGCACCGGTGATGTGCATGGGGGTTGACTCCCTTCCGTGGGTCTACGCCCGTGAATATCGGCTGCGTGGCGTCCTAAGCCGGTGAGACTTCGCTAATTGCGGTCGCGGGCGCTGCCAGTTAATGCGTGTTCATGCACAGGTGTGCATGATCGTGTAGGATCCCGCAGATGTTGACCGACGAACGAAGGGCGCTGATCCTCGACCGCCTCCGAACCCACGGGCGCGTCCTCGCCGGGGATCTCACCGCCGAGCTCGACGTCTCCTCCGACACGATCCGCCGCGACCTGCGCGAGCTTGACGAAGCCGGCCTCCTCCGGCGGGTGCACGGCGGCGCGCTGCCCCGCCACGGCGACGCCGCGCCGTTCCAGGCCAGGGCACGCCGCGCGCCCGTGGCGAAGACGTCGATCGCGCGGCGGGCGGCCGAGTGCGTGAGCGACGGCCAACTGGTGGTGCTCGACGGCGGGACGACGACGCTCGAGGTCGCCCGCGCGCTCAGCGCCAGGCCGCAGCTCCGCGCGCGCGTGATTACTACTAGCCCGCCGATCGCGCTGGCGCTGGCCGACCATCGCGGTCTCGAGGTCACGGTCGTAGGCGGCACGCTACGCCCCGACTCGCTCGTGACCGTCGGGGCCGCGGCGATCGAGGCGCTGCGGCCGATTCGCGCCGATGTTGTGTTCCTGGGGGTGTGCGGGCTACACCCCGAGATAGGCGTCACCACCGACGACCTCGAGGAGCGTCATGTCAAGGCGGCGATGATCGACGGCGCCGCCGAGGTCGTCGCCCTGGCCGATCACGACAAGCTCGGCACCGCCATGTCGGTCGTGGTCGCTCCGCTGACCGCGGTGACCCGTCTCGTCACCGACGCCGAGGCGGATGACGACGCCTTGGCCCCGTACCGCGCCCTCGGCATCGAGGTGCTGCGCGCGTGAACGCCTTCGGAGTGCGTCGGGGCGCGCGCGCCGGGGTCACGGCGGTGTTCTTCGTCGATGGCGCCTTATTCGCGACGTGGGCATCGCGGATCCCAGCGCTTTCGAACCGGGTCGGCGCCACCACCGGCGTGCTGGGGCTGGCACTGCTCGCGCCGGCAGTGGGCGCGGTGATCGCGATGCCGCTCGTCGGTCGGCGGCTTCCGGGCCGCTCCAGCCGGATGTTCTGCCGGGTCGCTCTCGTGGGGCTGATGGGGGCGATCGTGTTGCCGGCGCTCGCCCGAAGCGTTCCCGCGCTGGTGGGCGCGCTGTTCGTCGTGGGGGTCACCAACTCGACCCTCGATCTGGCGATGAACGCCCAGGGCGTGTCGGTCGAGCGCCACCTCGGGCGGCCGATCCTGTCCTCGCTGCACGCCGCGTTCTCGTTCGGCGGGTTTGCCGGCGCCGGCCTCGGCGCGCTCGCCGCCGCGCTTAACGTCGCGCCGCTGCCGCAGTTCGTGGCGGCCGTGGCGCTGTTCGGCATCCCCGGGCTGATCGCCACCCGCCCGCTGCTCGTGCGGGACGAGGACGCTGACGCTCACGCGCCGGCGATGCTCTGGCGTGCGCTTCCCCCGCGCTTGCTGCTGCTTGGAATCGCGTGCCTGTTCTGCCTGATGGCCGAGGGCGGAGCGTCGGACTGGAGCGCGAAGCTCGTTCACGACGACCTCTCGGGGTCGGCGGCACTCGGGGCCATCGCCTACGCCGTCTTCAGCGTCGCGATGGGCGCGGGGCGGCTGTTCGCCGATCGCCTGTGGGCGCGCTGGGCCTCGGTCGGCCTGCTCCGCCGCGGTGGCGCCCTCGCCGCGGTGGGGTTCGCCGCCGGGCTCGCCGCCGGCACCCCGACGGCTGCGATCGCCGGATTCGCGGCACTCGGCCTCGGCCTCGCCGGCGTCGTCCCGACGCTGTTCCGCGCGGGCGCCGATCAGCCCGGCGTGTCCACCGGCGCGGCCCTGTCCGCGGTCACCTCGCTCGGGTATCTCGGATTTCTCGGCGGTCCGCCGCTGATCGGCGGCGTGGCGCAGCTCACCTCGCTGCGACTCGCGGCCGTGATCATGGTGCTCGCCGGCCTGCTCGTGACGCTGCTAGCCGGGGCCGCGGCACTCCCCGCAGCAGAGGACGGCGTCACTCGGCGTGGCACGGGTTCGCTCGGGGGCAGCGCAGCGATACGGTAGGCGCCATGGCCGAGGAATCGAAGAGCCCAGCCGACCAGGTCGTCGAGATCCGCAAGCTCGTCAGCGACGCGCAGGACAAGCTCGATCAGGTCGTCCGCGCGCTGCGCAGTCTCGAGCAGCGGATAGACCGCGACGAGTCTGGGCCTCCAGCCGACTGAAGGTCGTCCTCACCTTTTCCCCGAGGATCCGGTTCCTGAAGAATGGGAGCGATCCACACCCGTGAACGCGGCCTATGTTCGCCGATCGGGGGGTTAGGCGACCGAGAGGAGAGACCGATGGCCGGATTCCGACTTGGGATCTACGTGTTCAAGGACGCGGAGATCGTGGACTTCGCCGCGCCTCACGGCGTCTGGTCGGTGGCCCGGCGCTATGACCCGGAGCTCGACGCGTTCCTGATCGCCGACGCGGTGCGCCCGGTGCAGGCTCAGGCGGGCTTCACCGTCGTGCCGAACTACTGCTTCGACGACCGGCCGGCCATGGACGCGTTCCTGATCCCGGGCGGCTTCGGCACCCGCCAGGAGATGTACAACCGTCGCCTACACGAGTTCATTCGCTCGCTTGAAAACGAGACCCTGCTCACCAGCGTGTGCACGGGCTCGTGGGTGTACGGCCGGATGGGGCTGCTCGACGGGCTCGCCGCGACCAATCGCAAGGAACCGGACAAGGTCGAGTCCGGCCCCGCCGGCAAGGTGCCGATCGACCGTCTGGCCGACATCGCGCCGGCCTGCCGGATCAGCCGCGCGCGCGTGGTCGACGCAGGGCGAATCGTGACCGCCGGCGGAATCACGTCGGGGATGGAGATGGGCTTTCACCTGCTGCGACGAGCGGGCTACGGCGAAGAGTTCGTAGCGGACGTCGCGCGTGTGATGGAGTACACCGTCGCGTACGACGTCTACCGCGACGATGTGGAGACGGTGCAGCACGCGCCGGCAGTATGAGCACGGAGGAGCCCGATGTCCTGATTGTCGGCGGAAGCCTCGTCGCTGAGCGGACTTTGGCGATGGGGTGGCATATACGCACCCTAATCGCCAGAGTCTTACCCGCTAGGTCAGGACGGCCTGCTCGTAGGTGGACTGCTGGTCGGCGGCGCTGTCGAACAGCTGCAAGCGCTCCATCCAGCGGTGGGTGCGGTCGAACATCTCGCGCGTGTACGGCTCGAACACGATCCGCTCGCCGGGTCCAAACCGCCGGACGTCGGCGGCCGCACCCAGGTCCTCGGGCATCTCTTTCAACCAGTGGCGCTTGTAGGGCTCGGGCTCGAGGTCGAGCTCGGCCTTGGCGCGGCGCAGCGCCCGGAAGTACCGCTCGAGGTCGTCGGGCTCGGCGTCCGCGCTCACCAGGAAGCCCATCATGAAGGTGGTATCGACGAGCTTGCGGAACCCCCACTGCTCCAGCAGGTAGAACTGGGCTCCCCACACGTTCGCGGCCGCGATCCCGCGATCACGCATCAACCGGACGCGGTCGAACGGGAAACCGACGAACGCGAGCCGGATCTCGTCAGCGTCCAGGAACGGCTCGAGGCCCTGAATCGCCGAGTAATGGCTGCCCGAGTGGTAGCCGACGCCGACCTCCACGCCGGCGAGGTCCTCGGGCCGGTGGTAGTCCGACTCGGGCGCCATGAAGATCCCCGAGGTGCAGATCGAGTAGGCCTTGCCCCACATCCGGCCGTGGTTGGTCGACGCCGCCGCGTTGACCGCCCAGTGGCATGCGCCCGAGACATCGCATGAGCGCTCCTTCTCCATGTCCTCGAACGCGCCGCTGCGGGCCTGAGCTGGCGCCGAGTCGGCCGGCCTGACCGAGGATGTCGTGAGCGAGCCGCCCGCGAGGCCCTTCGCCTCGAACTCGTAGTCGAGGCCCTCGTCGCCGAAGAATCCCTTCTCCTCGGCCACCCACTCGTGGAGACGAACGTGGGGCTGGATCAGGAACTTGGCCATGTCTTGCTCCTTTCCGTTCACGCAGACCGACGTACGGATCACCCGCCTCCGCTTTAACTATCGCGCACCGACATCGACGTCGCCGAGCTTCGAGTGCACGCACTCGATCAGCTGGTGGTAGGAGTCGCAGAAGGCAGCGACACCTTCGCGCTCGAGTTCGGCCGTAAGGTGGGCGAGATCGACGCCGGCGGCTCCTGCCAGCTCGAGGGTCCGCAGCGCGGCTTCGGCGTCGCGGTCGAGCGTCCGGCTCACCTGACCGTGGTCCGCGAACGCGTGCAGGGTGTGGTCGGGCATGGTGCTCACCACGTCCGGGCCGACGAGCTCGGCGACGTACAGGACGTCGGAGTAGGCGGCGTTCTTGGTGCCGGTGCTCGCCCACAGGAGCCGTTGCGACCGCGCCCCTTGGCGCTTAAGCTGCGCCCACTCCGCGCCGGCAAATCTGGCCAGGTAGCGGTGATACGCTACGCGTGCGCTCGCAATCGCGATTCGGCCGAGCAGTGGGGAATCATCCGCCAGCAGGGGATCCACCTTGCTGTCGATTCGCGAGAGAAAGAACGACGCGACCGAGCTGACCCGGTCAAGAGGCTGCCCGGCCTCGGCGCGTGCCGTCAGGCCGTGGAGGTACGCGTCGATTACCTGCTCGTAACGCTCGAGCGAGAACAGGAGCGTGATGTTGACGTTCACGCCCAGACGCGTGAGCTCCTCGATCGCCGGCAGCCCAGCCTCAGTTCCTGGCACCTTGATCATCGCGTTGCGCTGATCCAACCGCCGCCAGAGGTCGGTGGCCTGGGCGATCGTAGCCTCGGTGTCGTCGGCCAGGTCCGGCGTGCACTCAAACGAGACGAACCCGTCTGCGCCGTTGGTTTTCTCGTACCCCGGCAGGAGTAGACGCGCCGCCTCGCGCACGTCGTCGAGCGCGAGCGAGAAGAAGAGCTCACGGGCATCCTGCTCCCGTGCACTCGCAAGGGCTCGGAGCTGCTCGTCGTACAGATCGGAGCCCGTGATCGCTTTGGCGAAGATCGTCGGGTTCGAGGTTGCGCCGGTGACGCTGTAATCCCGGATCAGCTCGGCGAACTGACCGGTCTGCAGCAGCTCCCGCGACAGAGTGTCTAGCCAGATGGAGACGCCTGCGTCGTGTAGCCGTCGTAGGTTGTCGTTGACTGCCATGTCGCGTCAGTCGGAGGCGCTCACCTCTCGTTAGCTGCGGTGAAACGACCTTTCTTACGCGGGACCAGCCGATCCTCTCGTCACACGAAATTCTCGCTTCCGGGGAAGGTGAGCGACTTTGTGGCGTCTTAAGCACCATCAAGCTGTAGAGCAATTCGCCCGGTGACTGTCCGTCGGCCGTCAGCGAGAACGCCCACGTCTCCCTGACGGGCACTGCTAGGTGCCATAAGCCAATCGACACGTCGGCTGAGCGGGCGTCCCGCACGAGCAGATCGGAGTTGAGCCGTGAGCATTCACGCGTCGGATTCCTTGCAGGCCTCAAATGACCCCGAGCTCGGGAGAATCGTCTCGTACCAGCCGACGGTCGTTCATCGCCGGCGCCGGCGTTCTCGGCGCCGGCATGCTCGGAGCGGGCGGGTTGTCGGCCGCCCCGGCGTTCGCCAAGGGCGGCCTCGGCCAGGGAGATGCGGCGATCCTGCGGTTCCTGTCCGCGGCCGAGATCCTCGAGACCGACCTGTGGCAGCAGTACAACGAGCTCGGCGGAATTCAGGATGGCGAGGTACCGGGCGGCAGCGGCAACAAGGCATTCACGCAAGGCGCTGACCGTACTCGACGCGGACATGGCCCAGTACATCCATGACAACACCGAGGACGAGTTCACGCACTTCACGTTCATCAACGCCTACCTGAAATCGCGCGGCGCCGACCCAGTCAACCTCGACACAGTTCCGCACGCTGCCGAGCAGCACAGCGACCGGCGCCCAACAGATCGAGCGGCTCACCAACCTGATGCAGCTGACCGTCGACACGAGCTGGTGGACGCGGTACCGCAGCACGCACACGGAACCCCGACCTCGGCGACACCTTCCGCGCCGGCCATCCCCGGGCTGATGCGCAGGCCAGTTCCCGGCGATCCCGCGCAGCGACGCCGACCTGAAGCCGGCCAAGCACCTCCAGGCGATCGCCAACACGGCCGGCTTCCACTTCGCGCACGATCGAGCAGGGCGGCACCAGCCTGTACCCCGTCGCTCGCCCAGCGCGTCAACGATCCCGAGGTGCTGCGCGTGGTGCTCAGCATCGGGCCGACCGAGACGATGCACTTCCAGACCTGGCAGCGACAAGGCCGGCAACGCGCCGCCGCTGACCGACCCCACCAACGGGCTCGTGTTCCCGGACCTGAACAAGAAGCCGTTCGGCGGGCAGGACTTCCAGACGAACCTGATCATGCCCGAGCCGACGAACTTCCTCAGCCGCAAGTTCCCGGTCGTCTCGATCGTTCGCCCGACCGAGACGAAGGGGATCGCGATGGCCGTGGTCCAGTTCCTGACTGCAATGGGCCTGTTCCGCGGACAGTCGCCGGCGTTCTTCGCGACAATGACCACGCTCGCCCAGCAAGCCGACGCCGCACGGCGACACTGACCCGCGACTGCAACCCGAGGTCGAACTCGCCCGTTGCCTGTCGCTGTGCCGACGTAAGGAATGGCAGTCAGCCGCAGGTAACGGGCGCGGGCAACCTCGCTGCTAGCGTCCGCGCGATGGAGCGGGCCCCGGCGATCGCCAGCGAGACAGGAGAGCGGATATGAGCAAGCGGACATTCGTGATCGTCGGCGCCAGCCTGGCCGGCGCGAAGGCGGCAGAGGAGCTGCGCGAGCGCGGCTTCGACGGGCGGGTCGTCCTGGTCGGCACCGAGCCCGAGCGGCCGTACGAGCGGCCGCCCCTGACGAAGGACTACCTGCGGGGCGAGTCCGAGCGCGAGAAGGCGTACGTCCACCCGGCCGACTTCTACGCCGAGCACGAGATCGAGCTCATGACCGGGGCGACGGTGACCGCGATCGATCCGCACGGCTCGCGCGCGACGCTCGGCGACGGCCAGGAGCTGGCGTACGACAGGCTGCTGCTGACCACGGGAGCCGAGCCGCGGCGACTCGAGCTCCCGGGCGCCGATCTCAAAGGCATTCACTACCTCCGGACGCTCGCCGATTGCGATGTGCTCCGAGAATTGTTGGTGGAGGGCGCGCGCGTGGCCGTGATCGGCGCCGGCTGGATCGGCAGTGAGTTCGCCGCCTCCGCCCGCCAGCGTGGCCTCGACGTGACGGTCATCGACCCGCTGGCGCTGCCCTACGAGCGCATCCTGGGTCCCGAGATCGGCACGTTCTACCGCGACGTGCACGTGCGACACGGCGTCGAGATGCTCCTCGGCCACGGGGTCGACGGGTTCGAGGGCGACGGTACCGTGGCGCGCGTGCTCACGAGCGTCGGCGAGGTGGTCGAGTGCGACTTCGCCGTGGTCGGCATCGGGATCGCGCCGCGGACGCAGCTCGCGGCCCATGCGGGCCTCGAGGTCGACGACGGCGTGCTCGCCAACGAGCACCTCGAGACGTCGGCCCCGGGGATCTTCGCCGCCGGCGACGTCGTCAACGCCTGGCATCCGTTCTACGAACGGCGCATCAGGGTCGAGCACTGGGCCAACGCGCTCAACCAGGGTCCCGCCGCCGCCCGGTCGATGCTCGGCGAGGGCGAAAGCTACGAGCGGATCCCGTACTTCTACTCGGACCAGTACGACGTCGGCATGGAGTACTCGGGGTACGCGACGACTTGGGACGAGGTGGTGTTCCGCGGCGATCGCGAGGGAGGCGAGTTCATCGCGTTCTGGCTGAGCGACGGCCTGGTGGTCGGAGGCATGAACGTCAACGTCTGGGACGTCAACCAGTACGTCCAGGCTCTGATCCGCTCCCGGCGGCCCGTTGACGTGGCCGCGCTCACCGATCCGCAGACGCCGCTCGAGTCTCTGGTCGCCGAGCCGGCGGCCTGACCCGGTCACGGTCCGGTAGTCAGAAAACGAACAATCGCGTCCCGCCGGCGCATCGGAGTCCGGCGCGCGGTTAGTCTTGCGCGCCGATGAGCATGGTCTTTGACCCCAAGGAAGAGCTCGATCACATCGCGGAGTTCGCCGATTCCGGGGTCCGGGTCTTCCAGCGGCAGGGTTCACTGATTGGGATTCCCGGGACGTACGGCCTGAAGAGGTGGCTGTACTCGAAATGGCGCAACCGCGGGAACGCCGCGTACACGTTCGTCGGCTCGCTGTTTGCGATCGGCCTGAGCGGACTCTGGGCATACATCGTCAAGCAGCCGCTCGTGTTCCCGAGCCTCGGCGCCACCGCGTTCTTGATCTTCGAGACGCCGATGGCGGAGGTCGGCACGCCGCGGAACACGATCATCGGGCACACCGTGGGCGTGGCGGCTGGCGTCCTGTCGCTGGCGCTATTCGGGCTCCTCGACGCGCCGAGCGTGTACGTGTCCGGCGTGACGCTGGCGAGGGTCGGCGCGATCGCGCTGGCCGTGGCACTGACGGGCGGCGTGCTCCGGCTCGTGCGCTCGGCGCACCCGCCGGCGGGGGCGACCACGATCATCGTGGCCTCGGGGCTTCTGGCCAAGCCCCCCCAGATCGTCGACATCTTGGTCGGCGTGCTGCTGTTGACCATCGCCGGTTGGTGCCTGAACCGGTTGATGGGCGTGCCCGCGCCGGTATGGGCGGCGCCGCGCTAGTCGACTGACACGGCTCCGGCTTCGCCCCACCGCGAGCAGGTCAACGACGGGACTCGAGCAGCCGGAGCCAGACCTCGCTCACCGTCGGGTAGGACGGCACCGCGTGCCACAGCGTCTCGAGGCTGACCTTGCCGACGATGGCAGTAGTGGCCGAGTGGAGCAGCTCGGCGACCTCGGAGCCGACGAACGTCGCGCCGACGATCGTGTCGGTGGCGCGGTCGACGACCACCTTGGCGCGACCGGTGTATCCGTCGCGGAGGAGTTTCGCGCCGGCAACGGATCCGATGTCGTACTCGAGCGTCTCGACGTCGACTCCCTTGGTGCGGGCGGCCGATTCGGTGAGGCCCACCGACGCCACCTGCGGGTCGGTGAAGACGACGGCGGGAACTATGTCGCGGTCGGCGAGGTCGCGGTAGCGCGGCGCGTCGATCGAGTGTCCCTCGGCGCGGGCCGCGATCACCTCGCCGGCGATCCGCCCGTGGTACTTGCCCATGTGGGTGAGCTGGGCTCGGCCGCAGACGTCGCCGATCGCGTACAGCCAGTCACCGCCACCAATCACCGCCATGTGGTCGTCGGTGTCGATATACCCGTGGGCGTTGGCGGCGACTCCAACTCGCTCGAGGCCGAGGTCGGCGGAGGTCGCGGTGCGTCCAGCGGCGACGACGATCTCGTCGACCTCGATCGCCGAGTCGCCCGTGCTTATCGTGGCCGGGCCGCCATGAATCCGACCGAGCCCGGTGTCCCGCACCTCGGCGCGCTGGACCGACTGCAGCGTGGTGTCGAGGCGCACGGCGATTCCACGCTGTCGGAACTGCTCCGCCATCATCGCGCCGGCGAACGGCTCCAGGTGGCCGAGCAGCGCGTCCTCGAGCTCGATGATCGTGACCTCGCGGCAGCCGAGCCCGTTGACCCACGTAGTCGACTCGCACGCGACGACCCCGCCGCCGATGACCGCGACCCGGTCGGGGATCTCGCGGAGGTTGGTGACGTCGCGCGAGGTCCACGGCCTAGCTTCGCGCAGACCTTCGACCGACGGAATCGAGGCGGTCGTGCCCGTGGCGATGACGACGGCGTGACGCGCGTGCAGCATCCTGGTGGCGCCGTCACGCTCCGTGACCTCGACCAGCTTGTCGCCGGCGAGTCGGCCCCACCCGCGGACGACGTCGATGCCCGCGTTTCTCGCCCACTCGACCTGTCCCGAGTCATCGTGGTTGTGAGTGAACGAATCGCGCCGGGCGAACACCGGCGCGACGTCGAGCGAGCCCTCGAGTTTCTCGGCCACCCCGGGCAGTGCCCGGCCGGTGTCGACGACCTCGACCGGGCGGAGCAGCGCCTTGCTCGGCATGCACGCCCAGTACGAGCACTCGCCGCCGACCAGCTCGTGCTCGACGATGACCGCAGTCCGCTGGCTGCCCTGGATCGAGTACTGCGCGGCGTTCTCGCCGGCGGAGCCACCCCCGATGACGATCACGTCCCAAGTGTCGTCGACATAACTCGTGCGCGTGGACACGGCTGCACCCTAACGAGCGGCGCCTGCCGCGCCGCCGGTTCAGATCGGGGCCAGGTAGCGGCGGCTCAGATCCAGGCCATCTCGTTGGCCCGGATCACGGCCTGTGCGCGACTCGCGACCTCGAGCTTGGAGTGGATGTTGTGGAGGTGGGTGCGCACCGTGCTGACCGAGAGGGTGAGCTGGCTCGCGATCTCGGAGTCCCGCCTGCCCTCGGCGACGAGACTAAGGATCTCGGTCTCGCGCGTCGACAGCGGCGAACGCTCGGCTCGTCGGCGCTGGCCGACGATCGAGGGCGGCTGATCGAACACGATGTCGCGCAGAGCCTGCACGGGGAGCCCCCAGTCGGCCGCGAGCCTGAACATCGCTTCACGGTCGACGGCATTGCCCTGGGAGTGGTGCGCCACCATGTCGGCGAGTCGCACCAGCGCGGCCGCTTCGCTGTCGGGGCGCGACCGGTGGTGCCTGGCCACCGCATCCGCGAGCCCTTCGGGCAGCCCCCATCTCTCCAGCAGCAGTCCGCCGAGGCTCGCGTGGTCGACGCCGAGCTCACGGGGCTCCTCGCGGACTCGCTCCTCGGGGGTGCGACGGAGAGCGAGAGGCGAGAGGTAGTCGGGCCGCGCCCGCGCAAGGACAAGCCTTCCGATGTCGTGCAGCAGCGCAGCGGCTACCAGGTCTTCGGTGTCGAACGGCTTGGTCATGTGGGCGAGCCGCTCGATGGCGCGGGCGACGGCTTGGGCGTGGACCCTGGATCGGAGCAGCAACGCGTCGAAGCCGTTGTGCCACGGGAAAAGGCACGCGGCAGCGTTGCGATCGCGTCGTCGACCTCATCGTGCGTGATTACCGCTACAGCGTCGACGACGTTGGCGATTCCGGCCTGGCCCCCACGCGACTGTGCCCGACGCAGAATCGCGACCGTGAGACCGATATCTCCCTCGATCGCCTTGACGAGCGCGCTTCGCCCGTCCGGGCCGGGAGCGTCAGAAGCGGCAAGGGCGCGCTCGCACGCCGGCTCGAACGCCGGCGCGACGTCGAGCCGAGCGAGCGCGGTGCGCAGGTCGCGTACCGCCGCCGGCGCCCGCGGGGCTTCGCGCGCGCCGTCCTCGCCGATGCGAGGGGCGATCGCTCTGGGCACGCAGTGATTGGGCTTACCTTTACCGGTGACGGCCGCCACGAGGCAGTCCGCGATGCTGGGTTCGAACTGAGATCCGCGGTGGCGGCGGATGAAGTCGAGCGCGCCCTCGGCGCCGATGCCACTGCGCGGCGGGCGGTCGGTTGCGACCGCCACGAACGCATCGCAGACCGCGACCACGCGGCTGGGCACGGGGATGGCATCGCCGCGAAGTCCGTCGGGGTAGCCCGCCCCGTCCCATCGCTCGTGATGCGCGCGCACGCTCCCCGCGGCCGCGGCCAAGCTCGGCAGCGACTGGAGCAGCGCAGCCCCGATCGCGGGGTGGCGGTTCAGGAGCGCCTGATCACTGGCCGACAGCGCGCCGGCATTTGCGATCACGTAGTCCGGCAGCCCGATCATCCCGATGTCGCGAACCCGCGCGCAGACATCTATCGCGAGTCGCTCGGGATCGTCCAGCCCGAGAAGGCGGCTGACCTGCGAGGCGAGCTTGCGGACCAGCGGCGTCCCCAGGTGAATGGCGGGGGCGCGGGCTTCAAGAGCGGCTTCGAGCCCAGCTGCGATCGGGTCGAGCGAAAGCCAGTCGGGTTCGCCGTCGAGGCTCACGCGGCGAGGCGTCGGCTGACTCTGTCTTAGGGATGTAACGCTCACTGCGTCCTCTGACCTCCCACGCAGGTACTGCGGCCACGCGGCCGCCGTTCCTGGGTCAAACGAGCTCGACGGCCTCACTCCGTCGAGACCCCTAAGCGCGGCGGGACGCTATCTCAAGCGAGTTGAGTTAGACAAGGATCGGTTCTGTATGCAGGGTGAACTTGCACAACTTGGTAGATACAAATTTGTGTGAAACCCCCCACCCGGTCCCGTCGCAACGCAACCGCCGCGGGACCGAGTTGCTTTTACCTCGCCGGTGCCGCCGGTGGTGTCGGTAAATCCTTTAACACTTCCTCCGAGACGCCACTCGGCTCAAGCTCGTCAGCGGCGCTTCCCGTTGCCGGTCTGTAGTTCCTTGAGCGTTCGCTCGAGCGCGTCCATCAGGTCCGACGGCACCTCGGGTGGCTCGCCATCGTCGGGTACCTTGATCGTCTCGCCCTTGCGCTTGCGGTCGACGACCCGCTTGAGGCGGGCGCGGTAGCGATCCTTGTGTTTGGCGGGGTCCCAGTCGGACGAGAGCTCCTCGATCACCTCCACCGCCGCGTCGAGTTGCTTCGGCGCCGGCTTGTGGGACTTCTGCCGAGCGGCGTCGATGCCCTTGGTGTCGCGGATCTCGTCGGCGAACAGCATCGTCGTCAAGGTGAGGGCCCCGTCGCGGTGGCGAACGATCGCGAGGTACTCCTTTGCGCGCATCACGAACCGGCCGAGCGCCGCCCGGTCGGTCTTGCTCATCACGTCGCTGAGCAGTCGGTACGCGCGGAGCGTGCCGTCGTCTTCGCCGGCGGGGACGAGGAAGTAGGGGTGGTCGAAGTACATCGGGTCGACGTCGGCGAGGTCGACAAACTGCTCGATGTCGATCGTGCGGGTCTTGCGCGCTTCGATTGCTTGAAGCTCGAGGTCTGAGACGATCACCTGACCGCCGTCGTCCAGCTCGTAGCCGTAGGTGATCTCCTCCCAGGGGATCTCAACGTTCTCCTTCGAGCACCAGCGCTGGACTTCGATCGGCGCGCCGTCCTTCTCGTGGAGCTGGCGGAAATGAAGGTCGAGGTCGCGGGCGGCGGCCACGACGGCGACCGGCACGTTGACGAGGCCGAAGCTGAGCGAGCCTGTCCACAACGCACGAGGCACGGATCAGCTCCTCGATCCTAGGCTCGCCTCGAGCGCGGCCATCAGATCCTGCGATTCCTCCGGCTTCGGCGGCGCAGGCAGGTCGGGCTCCTCGCCCCTGGCCTTGGCTTTGATCAGGTCGAGGACGCGATCGCGGTAGGTGTCGTGGAAGGAGCTCGGGTCGAAGCGGGCGTCCAGCGAGTCGACGAGCTTGTCGGCCATTTCGAGCTCACGTCGGTTCGGCTTCCGGCTCGGCGTAGGAATATCGAGCGAGTCGGCGTCGATGAGCTCCGCCTGAAACCGCATCGTGTGCAGCGCGAGCACGCGGTCGAGCGGCCGCACGGCAGCGAGGTACTCGCGGTTGTGGAACACCCAGCGGCCGATGCCCACTCGCTCCGAGCGTTCGAGCGCGTCGTGCAGCAGCCGGTAGGCGTCCTGGCCGTCCTTGCCGGCACCGAGGTAGTAGCTGCGGTCGTAGTACACGGGATCGATCTCCCCGGCGCCGACGAACTCATCCAGCACGATCACCTTCGAGTGCTCGCCGGCGGCGGCGTCGATCTCTTCCTGGTCGAGCATCACGTACTCGCCCGCGCGGACCTCATAACCCTTGGCCACCTGCTTGTAAGGGACCTCCTGTCCCTCCTTGGAGCAGATCCGTACCTGCTTCACGCGCGCGCCGTCCTTGGCGTGAACTTGGTGGAAGTGGATGCCCGTGTCCTCGACGGCGGAGTGCACCTTGATCGGTACCGCCGCCAGGCCGAACGTGATCGTGCCGTTCCAGATCGACCGCGCCATGCGTCAGTCCGAATTCTCGCCCAGAGAGCCTCCAAGGAGGTGTGCGGCTGCTCAGGTCTCGTCCCTGACCTCTGTCGGGACGGGCTCCATCGCCCGCGTCATCAGGTTTCGCCCGAGGCCCGAGTGTTCGCGTGCGCGATCACCGAGCCGCCCGGCGGGTAGCGGGTGGGTGTGGGCGCACCCGCTCTGACCCCACCCTCTCTGACCCCACCCGCGTTGACCTCACCCGCGTTGACCTCACCCGCCGTGAACTCACCCGTGTTCGATCAAGTGCTCGCCGAGATCGAGTCCGGCGCAGCACATCGAGACGGCGAGGCGACTCCGAGCTTTCCCGCGGGCCCGATGGCACTGCTCGAGCGCGCCGGGATGCTTGCCTGGAACGCGAAGGCGGGAGCGTCGCGGCCACCCGCGGCCGCCGAGCTCGACCTCGTGCGCGAAGTGGCGCGGGCCGACGGCTCCGTTGGGCGGATCTACGACGGTCATCTGAACGCCGTCGAGCGGTTGGCGGTCCAGGCCCCGGCGGACGTCCGGGACCGAGAGCTCGCCGCCGTCGTCGCCGGGCGACTTCGCGCCGGCGTGTGGGGCGGGGATCCCGGGCCGGGCGAAGGACCGCCCGCGACCGTCGTCGAGGTCGGCGGCGCCGAAGTCCTGCGCGGCGTGAAGACGTTCTGTTCGGGCGCCGGCGGGCTCGACCGCGCCCTAATCCTCGCCCGCCACGCCAAGGGCGGGCCGCCGCTCGCGGTCTGGATCGACCTGACCGACGAGCAGCGCGTCCAGGTCGACCCGACCTGGTACCGCTCCTACGGCTTGCGCGCGTCGGTGTCCCACCGAGTCGTCTTCCACGACGCGCCCGTCGTCGCGCGGTTCGGGGCGCCCGGCTCGCTGGCCGAGCAGCCGTGGTTCTCGCGCGATGCGCTCCGCACCGCCGCGAGCTGGGCCGGGATGGCCGACACCGCCGCCGGCGCCGCGCTCGACGAGCTGGCCGGGCGGCCGGGGCGCGGGCAGCTCGAGGCACTCGCGGCCGGGCGCATCCTGACCGCGCAGAGGACGATCGACCTGTGGATCTCGCGCGGGGCCGAGGCGATGGACGCGCCCGACGGCACGCTGCCCGAGATCGCGGTGCAGGCGCGCGTGGGTATCTCTGACGCGTGCCGCGTGCTGCTCGATGAGGCGGCGCGGGCGTGCGGGTCGCGGCCGTTCGTCCGGGCCGGCGCGCTCGACCGCGCACGGCGCGACCTCGAGGTGTTCCTCCTCCAGCACCGTCTCGATCCGCTGCTCGCGCGCCTGGGCGGAGCGGCATTAGAGGAGCGCTGAGGCATGGCGCGGATGTCACCCGACGAGTTCGAGGCGCGCTATCGGTCCGATCCCGACCCTTGGGGTTACTTGAGCAGCGACTACGAACGCGACAAGTACGCGGCCACGCTAAACGCATGCGGCGACGGGCCGTTCGCCGACGCGCTCGAGCTCGGGAGCTCGATCGGCGTGTTCAGCGAGTTGCTCGCGCCGCGCTGCGAGCGACTGACGACGATCGACGCCGCCCCCACCGCGGTCGCCGCCGCGCGCCGGCGGCTCGCCGGCATGCCTCGGGTCCGGATCATCCTGGGAGCGATCCCCGACGCGATTCCTGATCGCGCATTCGATCTCGTCGTCGCCTCGGAGATCCTCTACTACCTGAGCGACGCCGAGCTTGACGCGACGCTCGCGCGGCTGGAGTCATGCATGGTGCCAGGAGCACGGCTGGTCGCGGTCCATTGGCGGCCGCCCGGGCCAGAGCGCCCGTTCGATGCCGCGCACGTTCACCGCGTCCTGCATCAGCAGCCCTGGCTGATGCCGCACGCCTCCGGGGGCACCGACGACTACGCGCTCGACGTGCTGGAGCGCGGGTGAGCGACGAGGTGGGGCTGCTCGTGGTGGGTGGCGGACCTGCGGGTCTATCGGCGGCGCGCGCGTTTCGTGCGGCCGGGGGTGGCGGCGCCGTCGCGCTCGTCACCGACGAGCATCGGATGCCGTACAACCGCCCGCCGCTGACCAAGGAGTTCCTCCGTGGGGAGTCGAGCGAGGACGAGCTGCCGATCGAGGACGAGGCCTGGTTGGGTGACCAGGATGTCCGCTTGGTGAGCGGTCGCGCGGTGGCGCTCGATCCGAGCGACCGGTCGGTGTCGCTATCCGGCGGACGTGAGCTTCGCTATCAAAGCTGCGTGCTCGCGACCGGAGCGGAGCCGAGCCGGCTCCCCGTACCCGGGGCGGACCACCCCGCGGTTAGAGTGATCCGAACGCTGGATCACGTGCGCGAATTGACCGCTCGGCTGCGCCCCGGCGATCCCGTGGTCGTCATCGGGTCAGGGTTCATCGGCTGCGAGATCGCCGCGTCGCTCAGGCGGCGCGGCCACGGGGTCACGCTCGTTTCCGACGAAACCGAGCCCAATATCGCGCGACTCGACCGAGAGGCTGCCGAGCGCATCCACCGTTGGCTCGACGAGGAAGGCGTCCGGCTCCACGTCGGGGCTGAGGTCGAGGAGATCGCAGCGGCCGCCGACGGGTCGCTCGAGGTGCGGGCCGGCGCGGTGCGCACGCGAGGCAAGGTCGTCGTGATGGCCGCCGGCGTGGCGCCGCGCACCGAGCTTGCGGCCGCCGCCGGACTCGAGCTCTCGGGGGGTGCGGTGCCAGTGGACGCGTCGATGCGGACCGCACGAGACGGCGTGTATGCCGCCGGCGATGTCGCGTTTGCTTTGAACACACGTGCCCGGCGCCGGTTGCGGGTCGAGCATTGGGGCGACGCGCTCGGGCAGGGCGAGGTCGCGGGCCGGAGCGCCGCCGGCCAGCGGGCCGAGTGGGACGCGGTCCCGGGGTTCTGGTCGACGATTGGCGACCACACGCTCAAGTACGCGGCCTGGGGGGACGGATTCGAGCAGTCCCGGTTCGAGAATCACGGCGACGATGCGTTCACTGCGTGGTACGGCGGCGACGGGAAGATCGTCGGCGTGCTCGCACACGAAGCCGACGACGACTACGACCGCGGCCGCGAGCTGATCGGCCGGGGGGCGCCGTGGAGCTGACGAGCATCGTCGTCGTCCCCGCTCGCGACGAGGAGCACCGGATCGCGGGCTGCATGGCGGCGCTCGGCGCCCAGACCGTGCCCCGTGACGAGTTCGAGGTGATCCTCGTTCTCGATAGATGCGCCGATCGCACGGCGGAGGTGGCCGAACGAAGCGCGGAGTGCTTTGGGCTCCGGCTGACCCTCGTCGAGGGCCCGGGCGAGGGCACCGGCCCGGCCCGCCGTGCGGGCATGGATCTGGCCGCCGAGCGGCTGCTGGCCCGGGGC
This sequence comes from uncultured Solirubrobacterales bacterium, assembly GCA_963709205.1. Taxonomy (GTDB): domain Bacteria; phylum Actinomycetota; class Thermoleophilia; order Solirubrobacterales; family Solirubrobacteraceae; genus Palsa-465. Next base: position 278,963 of record CAVPVP010000004.1, on the reverse strand, counting down.
CTCGAGACCGGGCTGATCGCGACCACCGATGCCGACTCGCGACCGGCGCCCGACTGGCTCGCGCGCCAGCTCGCGCACGTCGGCGAAGGTGCGCGCGCGATCGCCGGCTTGATCGAGCTCGACCCCGAGGACGCGCGCACGCTCCTGCCGGAGGTGCTCCACCGCCGCGAACGAGACGCGGCGAAGCGGCTCGGGCGCGTCCGCGAGGTCGATCCGAGCGCCGCCCACCATCATTTCGCCGGCGCGTCGATCGGCGTCACCGCCGGCGCGTACCGAGCGGTCGGCGGGCTCGAGCCCGTGGTTGCGCTCGAAGACGCGACCTTCGCCGAGCGCTTGACCGGGTACGGCATCTCGATCCTCCGCGCGGGCGACGTGCGGGTCCGGACGTCGGCGCGCGCCACCGGCCGCGCCGCGCGCGGACTCTCGGTCGACCTGGCCGTCTCGACGTGGGCCGCCCGGCGCCGGTACGCCGCCGATGCCTTTCCACCCGAACCGCTGCGCCGTCAGAAAGGCTCGACGACGGTCGGCGTGGTGATCCCGACCAAGGAGTGCGCCGAGACGCTGGGTGGCGTTTTGGCCGGTACCGTGGGGCCGCTTCGCAACGCCGGCCTGGTCGACGACGTGCTCGTGGTCGACGCCGACTCCGCCGACGGCACCGCGCGGATCGGCCGAGAGGCCGGGGCGCGGGTGATCGACCAGGACGAGGTGCTGGCTGACCACGGTCCTGCGCTCGGGAAGGGAGATGCGATGTGGCGGGCGCTGCACGCGACGAGCACGGACATCGTCTGCTTCCTCGATGGGGACACCGGGAATCCCGATCCGCATCATCTCCAGGGACTGATCGGGCCGCTGCTCGCCGACCCGACGCTCCAGCTGGTCAAGGGCGCGTTCGAACGGCCGCTGGTCGCCGGCGGGGTCGCCTTGGCCAACGAGGGAGGCCGTGTCACCGAGCTGATGGCCAGGCCGGTTCTCAATCTCCACGAGCCGAGGCTCGCCGGGTTCGCGCAGCCGCTGGCGGGGGAGTTCGCCGGGCGTCGGGACCTGCTCGAGTCGATCCCATTCCCGGTCGGCTACGGCGTCGAGATCGCTGTGCTGATCGACGCGCTGCGCCGCTACGGTCTCGACGCCCTCGCCGAATGCCACCTCGGCCGGCGCCAGAACCGACATCAGCCCCTGCGCGCGCTCGGCGAGATGGCGTATGCGGTGCTGGCCGCGGTCGAGCGGCGGACCGGAGAGCGCCGCAGCGCGATTGGCGGCCACTACCTCCGGCCGTGGGAGGACTGCGCCGTGGTTGAGATCGCGGTGGCCGAGCGGCCGCCGCTCGCGACCCTCGCAGCCGATGCGCGGCGGGCGGCCTGACGGCGCCTAGCCGCGTCCCGGCGGCATGATGGGGCGGTGCAGGACACCGAGGAGCCGAGGTGAGCGAGACGGCCGCCCTCGTCGTGCTGGCGGCCTCCCTGGCGGCCGCGGTCACGCGCCCGCGATGGGCGCCGGATTGGGCGGTCGCCGCCGGTGGCGCCGTCTTGCTGGTGGTCGTGGGCGTCCTCAGCGTGAAGGGGGCTCGCGACGCGATCGGTCAGCTCGGCCCGACCGTCGGTTTTCTCGCCGCGCTGCTCGTGCTGGCCGACGGCTGCCGGCGGGCCGGCATGTTCGACGCGTTGGGGGCGTGGATGGCGCTCGGCTCGCGAGGGCGGCCGCGCCGGCTGCTGGCGATGGTGTTCATCGCGGCGGCGGCGACGACCGCGGTCCTGAGCCTAGACGCGACGGTCGTGCTGCTGACGCCGATCGTGTTCGCGACGGCGGCGCGCCTTCGCACGAACGCCCGCCCGCACGTGTACGCGTGTACGCACCTGGCCAACAGCGCGTCGCTCCTGCTCCCGGTCTCGAACCTGACCAACCTGCTTGCCTTCCGCGCATCTGGTCTGTCGTTCGCCCGGTTCGGCGCGCTGATGGCGTTGCCCTGGCTGGTCGCGCTCGCGATCGAGTGGCTCGTCCTGAGCCGGGCGTTCGCCGGCGACCTGCGCCGGTCGGAGCCTCGGTCGGCCGCGAAACTCGAGCGGCCTGAGCTCCCCGCGTTCGCGCTGGCGGTAGTGGCCCTGACGCTGGCCGGGTTCGTCCTCAGCTCTGCTGATCGGGATCGCTCCGGTGTGGATCGCCGCCGCCGGCGCGGTCGCCATGGTCGTGCGCGAGCGCCCTGATCCGAAGGGGGTCCTGCTCGCGGCCGAGCCGCAGTTCCTGGTGTTCGTGCTCGGTCTGGGCATCATCGTCCGGGCCGCCAGCGAGCACGGCCTGTCGACCGCGATCGACGCGCTCCTTCCGCACGGTACGGCGCTGCCGGCGCTGCTGCTGGTGGCGGTGGTCAGCGCCGCGGTCGCCAACCTCCTCAACAACCTGCCGGCGACGCTGATCATCCTGCCCGTCGCCGCCGTCAGCGGCCCTGGCGCCGTGCTGGCCATGCTCGTCGGCGTCAACGTCGGTCCCAACCTCACCTACGTGGGGTCGCTGGCCACGCTCCTGTGGCGGCGCATCGTGCACGCCCACGATGAGGAGACCGACATGGGCGAATTCACGCGTCTCGGCCTGCTGACCGTTCCGGCGGCGCTGGTGGCCTGCACGGTCGCGTTGTGGTTGGCTCTGCAGGTCATCTGATGCGCGTGGTGGTCTGGATATCCGAGGACACCTGGGAGGCCTGCGTCGATTGGGCGCATGAGCTGCTGCCCGAGGACGCGGACGTGACGCTTCTTCACGTCGCGCCGGCCGACGTCGAGGAGCTCGCCTCGCACCCCGGGGCGCGGCTGCTCGGCCGCCATCCGCCCCCGCCTCCTGGTCCGCCGGTTCGGGCGATCGCGGACGAGGAGGCGCATGCGCTGCTCGAGGCCGCGCAGAGCCGGTTCGCTCGTCCAGCCCACACGGCGGCGCGGCGGGGGAAAGTCGAACGCGAGGTTGTCCAGGCCTGTGCCGGCGCCGATCTGCTCGTGCTCGCGCGCAGCGGCGAGCTCCGCCTCGGCCCGAAGAGCCTCGGGCCCCGAACGCGGTTCGCGCTGGACCACGCCCCGTGCCAGGTGCTGCTCGTGTGGCCGGAGGAGCCGCCGGGGATCGAGACGATCCCGCCCCCACCTCGCCCGAAGCGGCACTGACTCAACGGATCTGCGCGCGGTGGCGGCGAAACCACATTACGGCGCCGGCGATGACCGCGGCGCCCACCGCCAACGCGGCGACCCCAACCACCGTCGCGCCGCCCCCTCCGTCGCCCGCGCCCGGCCCCGCCGCGCCCGGCCCCGCCCCGCCCGGGGCCTTTTCAACGGGGTGGCCCGCGGCGGCGGCGAGCTTCGGTATCGCGAGGAGCGCCGCATGGGCGAGACCGTCGCTCCCGCGCCCGGCCGGCTTCGGGAGCGACGCCGCGGCGCTCGTCGCGCCCCCGGGTAAGCCCGCGACGCCGTATCCGCTCGGCATCACCACGAGCAGGAGATCCTTCGTGTTCGCGAAGCTGATCTCCTGGTCGAGGAAGGTCGCGTACTGCTGGGGCTTGCCGAACAGGGACGGGATCGCCCCGAGGTCGGCCGGCGACTCGATCAGCGCGACTTTGATCGGAAAGTGCGCACGGCCGGCGGCGGCGGCCTCGGCGTTCAGCGTCTTCTGGAGGCCGGCCGACACCGCTGGGCTGAACGGGTAGAAGACGTTCTGGCCGAGCAGCATGTCGCTCGCGGGGTCCCCGTCGGCATGTGCGCGGGTGGAAGCGAGCGCCGGCGCGAGGACCGCGACGGCGAGAGCAATCCCGATGATCCTCGCGACGGCAACCCGCATCCGTCAGCTCACAGGCGCCACCGGTAGCTGTCTTCCGACCGAGACCGCGAGGGCCTGCAACAGGTCGCCGGGCGTCCAGTCGGGCTGGGGCGGCTGCTTGAGATGCTGGCGGCCGAGCTCATCGAGGAAGTTGTAGAGCTTAGGGTTGAGCTTTCCGTGGAAGTCCGGCGCTCCGTCCTGCACGACTCGCTCGTACCCGGCGGGGTCGATCACGAAGTAGTTGTCGGTGTGGTCGACGTCGTATGTCAGAGGCTTGCCGGTCCACCAGTCGCGCGCGTCCGGGTCCTCCTCGGGCACCTTCTGGTAGTAGAACCCGAAGAACTTCGCCAACCGGCGGAGCTCGGTGGTCGGCTCGGTCACGAGCTCCCAGCTGGCGCCTGTGAGCTTCGCGTACGCCGCCAGCCGCGCGGGGATGTCGCGGCCCGGATCGACGGTCAGTTCGACGATCTGAACGCTCGAGGCGGCGTGGTCTGCCCGCAGCGATTGCTGGGCGACGACGAGGTTCCCGGTGATCAGCGGGCACACGTCCTGGCACAGGCTGAGGAATGGCACCAGCAGGACGGTCTTGCCCGGCCACGAGGCCAAATCGACCTTCTTGCCATGTTGGTTCGTCAGCGGGAGGTGTAGGAGCGCCGCCGGGATCTGCCGCCGGATGGTCGTGCCGAGCCCCGCCGATCCTGCGCTCGCAGACGGGGACGCGGACGCGGCGACCGACCCGGACGTAGAGACAGTCGTCGACACACCGCATGCCGTCGTCGCCAACGCCAACGCCAACGCCAACGCCCCTGCGCATGTCGCGATCGCTATCGGTCTGATCATGAATCCGTCCTCCCGTGTCTAGCCAAGAGCGCTGCGAACGAGCTCGATCGCCACGATCACCGCAATGACGCCGGCACCGAGCGCAACGACGGCCGCGAGCAGTCGAAGTCGAACGCCTGCGGGTCTCACGACAGCACCTGTCAGCGTGTAGGGGGCGGTCACGATCCTCCCGTGGAGCTTCATCTGCAGGAACAGCCGCCACGTACCCGGCGCGGGTAAGAGCACGCCGATCGTGAGCTTTCCGGGAGCGCTCGACGTGCCCGAGATCCGCGATGACGCTACGCCCGGTAGCGCGCCGCAGTTCGGCGCGTTGGGGGCGCAGATGTGGGTGTGGAAGTAGTCGAGCGAACCCTTCCGGAAGAAGATCGCGTGCGCGAGCGCGCCGAACCACGGGACGAACGTGGGCTTCTCGCCATGGGGACCGATCACCTCGACGTTCAGGAACACCGCCTGGATGGCGTGGAGCGGCGGAGTGTGGCGCCATGTCGAAGTGGTAACCGTCGACGACGAGGTTGGGCTTGTACACCGGCAGCGGCTTTGGCCGGTAGTTACCGGTCACGTCGATCGTCCGGAACAGCTGGAAGTTGGCTTGTCCTCCCGGGAGGTTCGGGTACACGTCGACGAGCACCTTGTACGGGCCTGGCGCCGGGAAGGTGACGGTCTGCCGCAGCAGTCCGTTCGGTCCGACCGGTGGATGCTGATGGATGATGTAGGCGAGGTCGTCGCGGACGATGATCAGGTGCACGCCGGTGTGCGGTCCGGTGCCGGTCTTGTACTGGGTCAGCGGTTTGCCGCTCGGGAGCACCACGGTGAAGGAGACAGTGACCGGGTGGCCGGGGGTGACAGCCGTGCTCGGTGTAAACCCGCCGAGTGTGTACACCTTCGCCGGTGCGACCGTCGGCACCGTCAAGCCGCTGCCCGCTCCACCGCAACCGGTCAGTGTTGCGATCGCGGCGAGCACGGCGGCGATGGTGCCGGTGAGTCGTAGCGTACGGTTGATCACGAGCGCTTCCTTTTCTCGGGGTTTCATCCGTTGGCCTGGTCGACGATCAGCGCCGTGAACGGCGGCCCGTTCCTCGGACGTCACCTGGAACGTCAGCCCCCAGCGGCCGACCATCACGAGCGCCGGCGCGGCGCGCGAGTAGACGCCGGGCGCGGTCTCGGTGAGCTGATACTCCTGCGTCGGCATCTGCATCTCGAGGTGGTTGAACAACAGGGTCACGTTGGCGCCGCGCACGGGCTGCCCACCCTTGGTGATTCGGAGCGCGAACGAGTCCGGTGCGGCCGCCTTGTTCGGGGAGACCAGGACCTGCAACACGTACCCCGCGTGGGTGATCGTCTGCACGACGCGTCCCGGGCCCACCTTCGCCAGCGCCGAGTTCTCGAGCGCGAACGCGGGCGGAGGCGGCGCAAGGCTCGACAGCACGGCCGCGGCGAACACCACGCACAGCACCACGACGACTTCACCGCTGACCAGCCCTCGCAGCAGCCTCGCGGCGGGTGGGCCGAGCTCCGGGCGCCGCTGTGCGGCGATCAGTTGCGGGCGGGACCGAAGCAGGTTGCCCGACGCGATCAGCATCGCGACGCCGAGCAGCCCCGCCTTGACGAGGATCGCCTCGCCATATCCGGTCTCCCACAGGGCGTTGATCGCTGGCATGTGCACGACCGCCTCGCCGATGCCGGTGGCGCCGACTACCACCACCGAGCCGAGGGCGACGTTCGAGAACCGGGGTACGAATGCCGACAGGGCGGGGACGCGCTCGCGAGCCGGGACGGTCCACCACAGCACGAGCAGACCCACGAGGCCACCCAGCCACACCGATCCCGACGCGAGGTGGAGCCAGTCGAACAACAGCGTCAGCCCGCGCGGCGAGGTCTGGGCCGCGTGACCGGCGGCGCCGGGAACGATCAGCACCGCGGCCGCCGCGAACATCGCGCCAAACGACGCGATCAGCTCGGCGACGGATCGCCGCTCGCGGTCGGGCCGGTCCAGCCAGAGTGCGACGGCCGCCGCAAGCACGAACAGCGCGAAGCACAACTCCAGGTCGACGATCGCCCGCCCGAAGGCGGTCACTCGAAATAGCGGCACGAGTGCGGTCAGATCGAACACCGACCGTAGCGAGTCGTTCGCGGTCGAGAAGTCGAGATATACCGGGATCGCGATCAGGCCCGAGCACGGAGCGCGATCCCGAACGCGATCGTCAGTGGCTTGAGGGTGACGCCCTCGACCGTGCGGACGAGCGGCCGCGCGATCAGCAGCCGCAGAACGAACAGGCCGATCGCGGCCATCACGAACACGAACATCGCCCACCGGGTGATCAGCAGGCCCGGTGTGGTCGCGGTGGCCGAGATGCTCGGAACCTGGAACTGGGGCGCGGGCCCCGGGTTCGGCCCGACGGCGTACGTGAAGGCGCCGTTGACCGGGTGGCCGTCGACCGAGATCGCCCGCCAGTAGATCAGGTACCAGCCCTCGGGCAGGTTTGGCCGAAGCGGCACGACGAGCGTGTCGGGATTGGACGGCGACCGATGCACGGGGCCAGTCGTCTCCTGGTGCCCGCCGACGTCGGTGACCGAGATGATCGCGAACCTCGGCTCGACCGCCTCGTCGTAGGTGAGCTGGATGTTCGGTGGCGGTGCGTTCAGCACGACGCTCGCCGCCGGGACGGTCTTGACCAGGTACGCGTGCGCGTCGGCGATGGCCGGCAGGGCGACGCCCGCCGCCACCGCCGCCGCGACGAGCGCCACCGCCGCAGTCCGGATCGCGCGGCTCACGCGAGCTCGCGCTCCTTCGATCCGCCGATGCAGGGCGAACCCGCCCGCGAGCAACCCGAGCACGCCCACTACGAGCGCGATGATCGTCAGCACGGACACGCCGCCGCCAAGCGAGCTCTCCGCCTGGATCGTGGGCGCCGGGGCCGCCGACGACTCAGAGCCGGCCCAGTTGACGATCGATCCGTCCGAATACGTCTGCTCGACCTGGAACGTGTACGTCTTGGCCGACGCGGGCTGCGCCAGGAACTGGAACAGCGTGTCCTCGCCCGTGGGTGTATTGCCGCCCGTCAACGTCACCTTCGTGACCACCGCGCTGTCGCCCGAGCCAGTCTGGGCGAGCTGGACGTGCCATGGAGATGCCGCGGGGACGAACGAGTCGATGCCGAACCCTGAGGGCACGGTCATCACCAGCTTTGTCGTGGTCAGACCGCTCTTCTCGGTCGGCACCGCGAGGCTGTACAGCTGCAGCTTGCCGGCCACCGACACGGGCGGGCTGATGCGCGCATGCGCCGAGGCCACCGCCGGCAACGACAGCCCGGCGCCGACCGCGATGAGCGCGACGAGCCCCGTGAGGGACTTGCGGTTCAAGGTTGTCCTCCTTGGTTGGTGATCAGGACAGCGCCGCGGACATGGCGCACGAGATCACCCGCGAGGAGGACCGCGGCCGGACCAGCCGTCCGCCAGCGGTGCGAGCTGCCGGAAGCAGGGGGTTGAGCCGGACGTGCGCGACGACGGGGGCGCGCGCTGCGAGCCGCGCGGCCGTTGCGCGCGGCGCTCGGCGACCGCTTGGAGCACGCGTCGTGCGCCGTGGAACGCGGCCGCGAGCACGAGTCCTACTGCGACCGCCGCAGGGATCGACCACCAACCGCCATAGCCGAAGACGCCGGTCATGCCCGCGGGGTGCCCGGTCAAGAGACACTCCCTCGAGCAGCTCCTGAGTGACGTACACCGCGACCAGGCACGCGGCGCAGACGATCCACAGGCCGAAGAACGACAGCGTGTAGCGAGGCAGCGACACGCCCGCCGCCAAGCGCGCGACCCAGCGTCAGGAGGAACGCGCCGCACGCCAGCGCGATCAGCAACACGATCCAGGGAACGAGCGAGTGCAGGTACGGTGGCCCTGCGCGGCCAGTGCCAGTCCGGCCCGGTTCCCGAACGCCAGCCAGTATCGGAGCTGGTGGACCGCGAAGGCACCGGCGGGCATCAATGCCGCCGGCGCGAGGCGCCTGATCAGGACGCCGCGCTCCAGACGCACGTTCATCCTGCCGGGAAGATACCGCGTTCGGCTATGAGAGCTGCGCCAGAGTGTGGCGCAGGTCCTGCGGATAGAACGGCCACACGAACAACGCGCGCTCGTGGCCCGTCGAGTCGATCACGTACGCGGCCTCGGTGTGCGTGATGTAGTTGATCGTCGTGCCGGCGATCTTCTTCGTCACCACCGAAACGCCGATCTCGTAGCGCTTCCAGACCTTGGCGAGCTCCGGCGGGGAGCCGACGGCCCAGTGCCACTCCGGCACGAGCTCCCACTCGGCGCTCGTCCTGGAGCGAGGTCCTTGCGCGAGTCGGCCCAGATGTCGACGCTGACCGCGAGGATCACGGGTCGCTGTGCCGCCGGCATCTCGCCCACGACCTGGTTGAGCAGGTGCGCCTCGAGCGGGCACAGGTTGCGGCACAGCGGGTCGACGAACGTCACGATCACCGGCCGGCCCCGGTACTGCGCCACCGACACCGCGTGCCCGGTCTGGTCGCGGAGCACGAAGGCGGGGGCCGGTCGGTCTGTTCGCCGGCCAGCTGAGCGCCGGTGGCGTGACGATCGAGTTCGCCGACTCGTCCGAGGCGCCGGCGTGTCTGAAGATCGCGATGAGCGCGATCGGGGTGCCGATGGCCAGGACGCTCAGGGCCGCCAGGCCCGGGACGGCCCACCGCAGCCTCGGGGGCGGGCCTTCGCCGGCGGCAATCGTTGGGCTGACGACGGCCGTCGTCGCCGGCTCGCCCGTTCTCCCCTCCTCCGGGCGCACGCGCCGCCGCCGGCGGACGACCACCACGACCACCGCCGCGCCAAGCGCGACGACCACAGCCACCACCAGGACGGCCGCCGATACCGAGTTGCCGACATTCGCCCCTGGGCTCGCCGGCGCGGGGATCGTCAGTGCCCGCGCTCTTAGCCAGCTGCCGGACCGCCTGCTCGGCCGTCGCGGCAAGCGTCGCGTCGCCGGCCCCGATCCGAATGCCGGCCAGTAGCCGGTACGCGGGGGCGGTCGAGTGCCCGGGCCAGTTGAAGCCGAATCCGTTCGGCATGATCACGAGCAGCCGCTGCTTGTACAGCGAGGACAGCTCGAGTCCGAGGAAGCGCGCGTACACCTGCGGCTTTCGCCACAGCTCGGTGATCGAGCCGAGGTCGTACTCGGTCGAGATCAGTCGCCACCCGGATCGCGAACCCGGCCGGTTCGCCGCCTGTACGGCGCTCACGAGCGCCTGCTGCGAGCGCGATTCGGATCCCGGCGACGGAGGTCAGGAAGACCTGCTTAGCGACCAGGTAGTCGCTCGCGGGTCGCCGTCGGCACGGGCCATCGCGGTCACGATTCCGCAGGCCGCGACGGCAGCCGTCAGCGCGATGATGCTCAGACGCCTCGACAAAGGGCCCCAACGTCTATCACCTCACACCCCCGGAGGGAACGTATACGCGCGGTGCGGAGGCACGTGGGGGCCGATCTCGAGCACGATCTCGGCGTGGCGGCTGAGCGGCACGCTCTCCCGGTGGCCCGCGCCACCGCCGGCCGTCGACGAACACCGTCGACCTGGGCGTCCGGGGGATGCCGAGAACGACGCAAGTCGCCGGGTCGATAACGGCTCGCCCCACGCCCGGAACAGGTCGTGGACCGTCGGGCGTGCATCCCGGGCGTACGAGCACCAGCCCCGTGGGATCGAGCGTCACCAGATCGCCGTAGCAGCGAGCGCTCGATATCCGCCCGGCCGAGAGCGTGCGCGGCGGTCGGGTGCCGATCCCGGCGGGGACGATCACCACGCGGTTGGCGGCGAACACCTCGACGTGCACGCCGTCGCGCGGACCGAGCGTGCGCCGGCACGCGCCCGGGACGGGACCGCGGGCGGTGGGCTGGAAACGCGGACCTCTTCCGATCGGACGGGCCTGGGCGACGAGCGCCGGCGGAGGCGGCGGCGCCTGAGCCGCGGTCGTCTGTGGCGCCGGCCGGGTGGATCCGCACGCTGCCGGCAGAATCGAGTGCCGCCAGCGCGGCGCAGGACAGTCAGGACGGCGCGCATCACCCCGCCGGCGTGCCCGCGGCGGCTCGATCGGAGACGTTGCCGGCCTTGGGCCGGCGTGGACTCGCCGAGATCGGCCAGGCGGAACACGAGCAGGAGCAGCCCGGCGCCGGTGCCGAGGCACACGATCGTCGCCGTCCGGGCGAGGAACGCCGGCAGCGGGATCAGCACGAAGCCGTACAGGAGCGTCGTGATCATCTCGCCCCCCGCCCAGAGCGCCGCCACCCCGATCAGGAAGCACGTGAAGTACCCGGGCTGGCGGAACAGCGTCCGCGAGAACCCCCAGCCGACGAACGCGAGGATCGCCGCGAGCTCGACGAACTGGAACGGCGTGATCGTCGGTCGGCCGTGCAACTGCAGGCCGAGGCCGGCGATCGTCACGGAGACCAGCGCCGTGAGCGCGAGCACCCTGGCCACCGTCCGGTCGAGCGCGGGGCGGCGCAGCCGCCAGGCCGCGAGCACGCACGCCAGCAGCACCACGATCGGCCAGAACCACACGATCGACGGACTGTCCGCGTGCCACAGCCCGCCGGAGATCGAGCTGAGCTGACCGTCGATCCGGACCGGGATACGCCACCGGCCGACGAACGAGACTCCCGGCGGCAGGGCGACCGCGGCGAGCGCGTGGAGCCTGCCGTCGTGCCACTCGTAGCTGTGGCCGCCGCTCACCCGATGCCAGCTCGCTGGTGTGGACGCGGTCAGGCTACGCCGGCGGGGTCAGCGCCACCGGAGTCTGGTTCAGGTAGTACATCGACGAGTTGTGGTTGACGTCGACGCCCGCTGGCGAGAAGCGCACGTACGGCGCGCCACGGTAGTCGAGGACGACCACGGTCTGGTCGCGCGGAACCTGGAGCCACATCCGCAGGTCGCCGTCGATCACTTTTGCCTGCAGGCCGGCCGGGAGCTCGAGCACCTTGGCGAAGTAGCTCGACGCGGCCGGCGCGATCGGACCGTGAGCCTCGGCCGGAGGCGGGAAGGCGGCGGTGACGGCTACGAGTACGAGGACCGCGAGGCACCCCGATCCGTCGCGCGGGTCGATCCCTCCTAGAATTGGCCCGGGCCGTGAATCGGCGCCTCTTACTTCCAGGGCTCATCGCAGGTGACGGACTCTACGCACAGCCGTAAGGAGCGCCGGGGCGCGCAGCTCGTCGCGTTAGCGGCAATCTTGGCAATGTCGTTGGGCTTGCTCGCCTCGTCGGCGTTGGCGGACGGCGATCCGGCAAGCGACGTCCTCGCCACGCAATCGCTGTTCCTGCCTCAGGACGCCGGCATCCCGCTCGCCCAGCAGAACCAGCTGACCGCGCTGCTGGCGGGCGCCGCGAGCAGCGGCTACCAGATCCGCGTGGCGATCATCGCCTCCTCGTCGGACTTGGGGTCGGTCACCGAGCTGTGGCGCCAGCCACAGACGTATGCCCGGTTCCTCGGGCAGGAGCTCTCGCTCGTCTATCACGGGCCGCTGCTCGTGGTCATGCCCAACGGGTTCGGCCTCGTCGGTGTCGGCGCGACGACGCCGGTCGATCCGTCTGCGCTGGCCGGCGTGCGGATCGATGCGGCGGGTGGTCCGGGGCTCGGGACCGCCGCCCTCACCGCGATCCAGCGTCTCGCGGATGCGTCCGGCCACTCCGTTCCGATCCCGGCCGCGGTGGCGACCGCGTCTGGCCCGGGCTCGAACGACACGCTTCCGCTGATCGTGTTCGCGATCGGGGCCGTACTGATCGTCGTCGCCTGGGCGGCGAGCCTGCGCGCCCGGCCGCTGCGCCTGCGCGGGTGACCGCAGGCGTCAGCCGCCGCCGCTGACGGTTCCGGTTCCGCCCCCGCCGGATGCGCTGCCCGAGTTCTGCGAGCTGCTGATCCCGGTGCCCATGTGCGACGAAGTCGGCGGCGCGGTCACGGTCGGACGGCTCGGGGTGGTGAGGACGGGCGCTGTGGGTGCGGTGGTGCGGACAGGACTGACCGTCTGGACCGGAGTACTCGTCGTCGCGGGGTGGGTCGTCACGTCCGCGGTAGCCTCGGTGAGCGTCGTAGGTGTGGCCGTAACAGTAGGTGTGGCCGTAACAGTAGGCGTGGCCGTAACCGTCTGTTCGTGGACGGTGGCCATCGCGGGGTGGGGTATGGGCTTGGCCGCGGAGGTCGACTTATGCACGACTACCGTCTTAGGACGAGGGTTGGCTGGATGCGAGGCCGGAGCCGCTGGCTTGGCGACGTTCACGGGCTGTATCTCCGCCGCGGTCGCCGGCGCGGGATGCTTGGATCCTCCGCCGAGCGCGGCTGCGATAGCGAGGGCTGCGCCCACTCCGATTGCAGCCAGGAGGAGCGCGATGCCGAGCCGACGCCAGCGGACCCGTTGCGGACGCGCACTGAAGCCCAACCTCCGTCGCGGGCGAACGGTCGAAGCCGGCGTCTCACCGCTCTCATCGATCCCGTCGACGACCGCCGGCGCGGGGTCCGAGAGCTGGGGCGGCTCCTCCGAAATCTCATTCTGGACCGCCGGTGCGGGCTCATAAAAATCGGCCCGGTGCTCGCGAAGCACTCGGAGGTTGTCGGCGGCGATCGTGTGACCCCGCTCGGCGGCACGAGCAAACACCTCCTCGGCCTCGTCGAGCCGGTCATCCTCAACGAGCAGCATCGCGAGCTCGAACGCGCCGTCAGGGTCGCCGCGCTGATCGGCTCGGCGAAATGCGGCTGCGGCGCCGGCGAGGTCGCCGCTCTCTTGCAGCAGCACACCGCGCTTTCCGGGTGCAGCCGGGTGGCCGAGTTCGTCGGCGCGGGCGAGCGCCTCTTCGGTCGCCTCCAGCCTGTCCTCTCCGGCGAGCAGCATCGCGAGACCGAACGCGGCGTCCGCCACACCGCGCTCCGCGGCTCGACGGTAGGCCGCCTCCGCGCTGCTGAAGTCGCGACGATGCTCCAGCAGCACACCGAGGTCATATGCGGCAACGCTGTGGCCGCGCTGGTCGGCACGGGCGAACGCCGTCTCGGCATCATCTAGGAGGTCCTCGCTGGCGAGAAGCATCGCGAGCTCGAACGCGCCGTCGGCGTCGCCGCGCTTGTCGGCACGCTGGTACGCGGCCACCGCGCCGGCGATGTCACCGCGCTGTTGCAGCACCACGCCGAGGTTGTACGCGGCAGCCGCGTGACCCCGCTGATCGGCGCGGGCGAACGCTTCTTCGGCTTCGATCGGCTTGTTGCTGCGGGCGAACACCATCGCCAGCTCGAACGCCCCGTCAGCATCGCCGCGCTCGTCCGCACGCCGGTACGCCGCCTTGGCGCGAGCTACGTCGCCGCGGGATTCCAGGAGAACACCAAACTTGGTCGCGGCCGCGGGGTGGCCTCGCTCATCAGCCCGCGCGAAAGCTTCTTCCGCTTCGGCCAGCCTGTCCTGCTCTGCGAGTTGCATCGCGAGCTCGAAGTTGCCATCGCCGTTGCTGCGTTCGACGGTCTCGTTGGGCGCACCCAACGAATCGCTCACGGGGCTTGGCCTGTCCTGCTTGTGTTTGTCAACCTCAAGCTGGCGAACCCCCTTGCGCCGATTCTGAGGCCCGGCGCCGGCGGGAGATCGCTTCTTGGTGCGAGGGGCTTGCCGAGTTCCCCGTTGATCGACCTTCCGAGCAGCCCAAGCGGTTGCCGAGCCCCGAGCCGAACCGCTCTCACGCGCGCCGCTCCCACGCACGCTCCTATTCACTCGCGAGGTGCCGATCCGCAGGACCATATCGGCGAATTTCAGCTCGCCATAGCCCCGCCCCCGGACAAAAGTCCAGTCGTCTACGCAAGAACCCATACCCACGACAGATGGCCGGGCGAAGCCTAGTCGCGAATGATGGGCCGCAAGTCCATCCAAGGGCTCAGCGGAGGTAGGCTCGCGTGGGGTCAATATCGCGTGGAAGCAGATAGGCAGCGTTACTCACGCCTGAGCGGGGCGGCTCGGCGACTCTTGTTCGCGGCGGTTCTCTCGACCGGCACGTCCTGGTGCCTGGCAGCCCAGCTTGCCTGGGCGGACCCGGTGGCGCCGACGAACAGCACGCCACCGACGATCTCGGGGACGCCGCAGCAGGGCGACCAGCTCACAGCGGACCCCGGCACGTGGTCGGGCGACACCCCGATCACGTATTCGTATCTATGGTCCGACGGCCAGAGCGGCCAGCAGATCATGCTGTCGTCAGCAGACGTCGGACAGAATTTGAGCGTCACTGTGACGGCGTCGAACGACGCTGGCCCCGGCACCGCGCCTGCGACGAGCGCCACGGCCGGTCCCGTCCTCACCGCGGCCCAGACGCCGGCGGGACCATTGCCGACAACGACGAGCCTGCTGGCACCGCCAACAAGCGCGGTCACCAACCAGCCGGTGACGTTGATCGCGACCGTGACGTCGATCGTCAGCACGAGCACGGCGCTCTTGGGAACGGTGACCTTCGAGGACGGTGGCGCACCGATCGAAGGATGCGCCGACCTGGCGGTCACGCCGAACGGCCAGAGTGCGACCGTCGCGTGCTCGACCTCGTTCGCCGCGTCGACCGCGAGCCTCAGCGCGGCATTCTCGCCAACCGCGGGCTCGATCCTGGCGGGCTCCGTTAGCCCCGGCGAGACCGTCGTCGTCGGACGCGACTCGAGCTCGACGTCGCTGGACGCATCGCCCAAGGTCAACACCGGCGCGAGCACGACGTACACCGCCACGGTCACGTCGCCGCCGTCGCGTCCGGGTCCGGTCGGGCCGACCGGATCAGTCGAGTTCCTTGACGGTGGGCAGCCGATCGCGTCGTGTGACGGTCAGCCGCTGACGAACGGCGGGGCAACGTGCACCGTCACCTACGCCAACTCCGGCGCACACTCGATCACCGCTCGTTATGTCGGCGACGCCAATTTCACCGGGTCGAGTTCGCCGGCAGAGCCGGTCAGCGTGGTCCCGGTTCCGACAAACCTCCTGGGCACGATTACCGCGACGATGCAGTGGTCCTTCTATTACACGCCGTCGTACACGAAGATCACCAGCCTGGTGGTCAACGGGGTGCCCTCGGGCGCGGTCGTCCTCGTCAATTGCGGCGGCCGCGGCTGCCCGTTCGGCCACCACGCCAGCGCGCTCACCAAGCGCACCCAGTGCGGAAAGCAGAACAAGGGGATGTGCTTCACGTCCGGCAGCTTCAACATCACGCCGGGGTTCGCGAGCCGCCGGCTAGCCGTCGGCACGCGTGTCACGGTCGAGATCATCCGCCCGAGCTGGATCGGGAAGTACTACCGATTCACGATGCGGGCCCGGCGCGGCCCACGCGCCCAGATCGCCTGTCTCGTACCCGGCGGCACCGTTCCGCGCGCAGGCTGCTGAGGCACCGTTGAACGCGCTCCTCGCCGCTCCGCCCGGCCTGGTCGGATGTTCGTCGACGCTGCCGTCAGCATCGGGCAGGTCCGGGTGGCGCCGCCGATGAGGTGGTGTGCACAAGAAAGCGGCCTCGTTCGCCGCCCTGGCGGTGTTGGTCGTCGCGCTCGGCGTTGTCGTCGGAGCGGGCTCCCGCGCCCCCGGGCCTGCTCATCCCGACGGCAGCACGCGCAAGCGCGGGTCCGATGCTATGGCTGCGGCCGGGTCCCGCACCTATGGTCCGCGCGCGAATCGGCCGCCGGCGCCCGGCGGTTATCGTCCAGCCTCGGAGCGTCACCATCGTCGCAGGCCGCCTTGCCGGCTTCACCGCGGCAGCGTCTGGCGATCCGGCTCCCAGGACGCAATGGCAGCGCTCGGTCAACCGCGGCCGGACGTGGGCCAACATTCGGGGCGCCCATCGCGTGACGTACACGTTCACGGCCAAGCCGTCGGAGACCGGCAGTGAGTACCGAGCCGTGTTCACGAACCGCCGTCGGGCGGGCGACGACGAAGCTGGCCCGGCTGACGATCGGCCGCCGGCGCTCCACCGGATCGGGTGGCAGCACTCGCCGAACGGCGGTGGCATCGGGATCGGGCTCGGGAGGCTCGGGCGCGTCCGGGGGTTCGGGAGCGTCCGGGAGCGACGTCGACCTCGCCGCCCCAGATCATCGTTCAGCCGGCCGACCAGAGTGTTCAGAACGGCGACCCCGCCACGTTCATCACCGGTGCCACCGGCGTCGTGACCAGCACCCAGTGGCAGGTGTCGACGGACGCCGGCGCGGATTGGAGCAACGTCGCGAACGCTACTTCGACGACGTACGCGATCATCGCGATCGTCCGGCGAGAACGGGTACGAGTATCGCGCGGTGCTGAGCAACTCGGCCGGGAGCGCCACCACTCGCGCCGCGACTCTGACCGTGGCCGGTCCGCCGGCCAACTCGGCCCCCCAGGTGACGACCCAGCCGACGAACCAGACCAGTCGCCGACGGCGACTACGCGACCTTCACCGTGGCGGCATCGGGCAGCCCGGCGCCGACAACGCAATGGCAGGTCTCGAGCGACGGTGGTCAGACCTGGAGCGCGGTCCTCGGCGCGACCTCGACGAGCTACACGTTCAAGCCGACGATGGCCCAGAACGGCTACGAGTACCGGGCCGTATTCAGCAACCTTGCGGGAACCGCCACCACCAATGCCGCCACGATCGTGGTCGCAAGCTCAGTCGGGCAACTGGTCGGGCTACTTCGCGCTGGGTCAGGCGTTCAGCGCGGTCACCGGCAGCTGGAGCGTCCCCGCCGTGACCTGCCCGACGAGCGCCACCAGCTATTCGTCACAATGGATCGGGATCGACGGCGCCCAGAGCCAGACCGTCGAGCAGGACGGCACCGAGTCCGACTGCTTCGGCACCACGCCGAACTACGACGCCTGGTACGAGATGTACGGCGACAACGCCGTCAACTCCGGTTATGAGGTCGAACTGTCGCCGGCCACCTATCCGGTTGCACCCGGCGACGGGATGACCGCCTCGGTCAGCCTCGCGGGCTCCACCTGGACGCTGGCGATAAACGACACGACCCAGAGCTGGGCGTACAGCACCAACATCCCGTCGCCCTCGCCGGCGCCGCAACAGTCGTCGGCCGAATGGATCGTGGAGCGGCCCGAGGTCGGTGGCTCGCTTTCAACGCTGTCCGACTTCGGCAACGCCGGATTCACGAACGCGACAGCCACGAACACCACGGCCAGCGGCCCGATCGCGGACTTCGCCTACCAGCCGGTTCAGATGGTCGGCAACCAGGTCCTGGCGACCCCGGGTCCGCTCACCGCCGCCGGCTCGAGCTTCAACGTCGCCTGGAACGCCGGCAGCTGACCCCCTCCGCGATCTCTGAGCGCATTGGACGCCTTTGTTCCGCGAAAAGGCGCGCTACCGTGTGACGCGGACGCGATGTTGCTTGAGTATAAGCAGCGTGCAAGCGCCGGGCGCAGCGGGTGCGGAGAGAACGCCCGCCCGACTCTCGTACAAGGTCAGTTCATACCGGCCTGGTCCCAGCAAGCGATGATTTATCCGGAAGTTCCAATGGATGAACGAGCGTCCGCGTGGTTGGTGACCGAAACGGACCAGTCCGGCAAACACCAGCCGGCCGTGACCAACGACCCGCATTACGCGCAGAGCGAGGATACGAGGCTGCAGCAGCAGAGCGATGACGGTGGCGTCTCGCGACTCCGTTCCGTACACGTGCAGCCCGAGGAATCTGAGGCCAGGTGCCAGGTAGGTGTAGCGGTCGGCCGGTCTCGGCCGAGAGAAATCGCCGAGGCAGTTCGTCACCCTGACGTCCACGGGCCCGCCGGCGTGCGATGGCGCGACTGCTGTGGCCGTCGTGTCGCTAACGGTCGCGGCTGCCCGTATCCCGCCGAAGGACACCTGGCCCGATTGCCCGCCGGTACAGCCGTAATCGAAACCCGAGCCTGTGATCGTAACGAGGGTGCCGATCGTCCCCGACCCCGGCGAAACCGAGCTAACCACCGGCGACGGATAAACGAATGTGTCGGCGCTGGATATCGCCGACAAATCGCCGAGGCAGTCCGTCACCCTGACGTCCACGGGCCCCCCGGCGAGCGATGGCGCGACTGCTGTGGCCGTCGTGTCGCTAACGGTCGCGGCTGCCCGTATCCCGCCGAAGGACACCTGGCCCGATTGCCCGCCGGTACAGCCGTAATCGAAACCCGAGCCTGTGATCGTAACGAGGGTGCCGATCGTCCCCGACCCCGGCGAAACCGAGCTAACCACCGGCGACGGATAAACGAATGTGTCGGCGCTGGATATCGCCGACAAATCGCCGAGGCAGTCCGTCACCCTGACGTCCACGGGCCCCCCGGCGAGCGATGGCGCGACTGCTGTGGCCGTCGTGTCGCTAACGGTCGCGGCTGCCCGTATCCCGCCGAAGGACACCTGGCCCGATTGCCCGCCGGTACAGCCGTAATCGAAACCCGAGCCTGTGATCGTAACGAGGGTGCCGATCGTCCCCGACCCCGGCGAAACCGAGCTAACCACCGGCGACGGATAAACGAATGTGTCGGCGCTGGATATCGCCGACAAATCGCCGAGGCAGTCCGTCACCCTGACGTCCACGGGCCCCCCGGCGAGCGATGGCGCGACCGCTGTGGCCGTCGTGTCGCTAACGGTCGCGGCTGCCCGTATCCCGCCGAAGGACACCTGGCCCGATTGCCCGCCGGTACAGCCGTAATCGAAACCCGAGCCTGTGATCGTAACGAGGGTGCCGATCGTCCCCGATCCCGGCGAAACCGAGCTAACCACCGGCTGAGGTGCAGCCGCCGCTTGGCCGCCTAACGGGGCGACAGGCGCTGGCAGTAGCGCCGCGGTGAGGACAACAATTGAGCCGACGATCATCTGAGACTTCGTAATAAACGGATCGCCGACGAATCCACTTCCGAAGGTTGCTCAATCGCGCGCCCGACTCCCCCTCTGGCGCCCGGCCGTTAACCGAATGGCTGCCTGCCACCTCCCGGCACCCGAGCGGGCTTGCGGAGTCCAGCCTGACGCATTTTGCAGGTACTTTGATGATGGGCACGGCTGGGCTCGAACCGGCAACCTCTCGCGTGTGAGGCGTTTGCAAGATCGCAGGAATCGCCTGAAGACGTCGGGCCCCCTCGCGACTATGGGCTCCCGGGGCGCGTCAGAAGGTGCGGTATGCGCGGATCGACGTGGATACCGGCACAAGAACCAGATCTGTGCCACTTCGCCTTGACCGAAGCACACGGCATCGCGACGGAGGGGACCGGGGCTATAACGCCGGGTCAGGCAAAGACATCTCCAAGCGCGACGCGTCAGCCACCAGCCCGATCCCTGACGGCGAGCTCCTGCTTGTGATCCGCGGTAGAGGAGCCGCGGATCAGTTGCTCGCGCTCGGCATTGCTGACCAGTCTGTACAGCAGCGGGCGGGTCAGCCAGTTCCGCTACGGTGCGACCGTTGTGGGTAGCGTCAACGTGACGCAGGACCACTGCCCAATCGACATCGAGGGACGTACGCAGCTGAGCATCTCGATGTTCGGGTTGCGGCCGAGGGCATCCGGCACTTCACGGCATACATCCCGTCGCTCCGCAGCGGGATGTGCGCATTCGAGACGTGGGCGCCTGCGTGCGCGAGTTTTTCGCCAACGCGTCGGTCAGGGAGCGGATCGCGGCGTAGCCCCTCGAAACCGGCCCTGCTCCTATGGACCTGCCCCGGTTTGCGTGACACCTGGGGCTGGTGTGTCGTTGATCTTCCTGGTTCGAGCCATTGCTCTCAACCGCCTGGCGCAGAGAGTTGTAGCGGTTCGTAGTTGGCCGGCGAGAGCATGGTGACGGTGGAGTGCCGGCGCTGGCGGGGCGAACGGTTGAGTCTGGGTGGGATGGGTCCTCGATCGCACGGCGCGATGGCCGGCTTGTGCTCGGCGAGGACGACCGCGCTGCCGTACGCGGATCGCTGCTGGAGAGCGTTCATCTCGACGGCGACCGCCGCCACCGTCGACGCTTCGGTCTGCGACGAGGGACAGTCAACGCGCTTGCTGATGACCGGGTTGAGGCCGAGAGCGAGGCGCTGCGAGTCGGCCGACCAGACCCTCCTTAACCGCGGGCCACTCGGCGGCGAGGATCGAATAGAACGCGGAGTCTCGGACCATTCCGTCCGCGCCGAGTCGCTCAGCACGCCGGACCCCCTCGAACTTGGCTCCGAGACGTTCGACCGCCGAGCGCGAGCGATCGTTACGCGCGTCGATTCGGAACGCGACCCGGTGCACCTCCCAGGTCTCGAAGGCATGGGAGAGCATCAGCAGCTTGGCCTCGGTGTTGGACGCGGTTCGCTGTGCGGACGCCCCAAGCCACGTGTAGCCGATCAGACAGGCGTCGGGGGACCGATCGCGCCGCGGGTCCTCCGCTGGTGACCGCCAGCGTTCCAGCTCGTAGAAGCGCGTCGAGCCGACGATCCGATCCTGAGCGGACGAGTACGTTGCGAAGGGCAGCTCGCGCTCAGCTTCGCGTGCGGCCAACGCAGCCCTTACCCACGCCGACATCGCGGCTTCGGTCTCGGGTGCGGTGCTGAAGCGAAACGAGGCTGGATCCTCATTGATGGCAGCGACGAGCGCCGGGACGTGCTCGAGGGTCAAAGGCTCCAGGCGGACGTGATCGCCGACGAGGGTCAGACCGTCAAGGCGCACCATGGCCACCAGCGTACGTGAGGACCGTGCGGTGCAGGAGCTCGCGCGTTGTGCTCGACCTCAGGGCGGACAAGTAGCAGTCTGCGTTTGTGCCGGACGGACGTAGATCCTCGGAGGCCGCACCGTCGTCGCGGACCCTGATCCGAACGCCTTGTTTAGAGGAAAGCGACCACGCCGTTGGTGTCCCTGAAGCTCGGATCGCGTGATGGGGTGAAGGCGAACCGCTTCGCCATCGAACGTCCCGCGAGGAAGGGCGGCGGGCGCGAAACGCAAGACCGCGCGCGCGTCGTCCGTTATTTGGGCGCGGCTAGGGCTCGACCGACAAAGGGTGCTTGGCACGCATTCACGATGCTGGCGCACCGACGATCGATAGTTGGTCCGCTTGTCACCTGCCGCGTGGCGCTCGCCGACCTGGCCGAGGCCTACGCGCACCGCATGACTGCCGCGAAGCTCTCAAGATCATCTCGACCCCTTAGGAGGACCCCATGGCCGTCACTGAGATCGTCGACTCGGTCTGCGAGTTTCTCGCCGCCGAGAGTCACTCGCTGCTGATCGACGGCGAGTGGGTACCGGCCGCCGACGGGCGGACCTTCGACACCCCCGATCCGTCGACCGGCGAGCGCCTGGCCACGGTCAGTCACGCGGGCGCGGAGGACGTTGACCGTGCCGTCGCGGCGGCGCGCCGTGCGTTCGCCGACGGCTCGGACTGGCGCAGGATGAGCGCCGCGGACCGTGGGCGCCGGCTTGGCGCGCTGGCCGCGCTGATCGAGGCGCACGCCGACGAGCTGGCGCAGCTCGAGTCGCTGGACAATGGCAAACCGGTCACGTTCGCGCGCTCGGTCGATGTCGCCAAGTCCGTGGCGCACCTTGACTACTTCGCCGGCTGGCCGACGAAGATCGAGGGCGCTGTCGTGCCGGTGTCCGCGCGCGATGTACTCTGCTACACCGCCCGCGAGCCGGTCGGCGTCTGTGGTCAGATCATTCCCTGGAACTTCCCGCTGCTGATGGCGGTATGGAAGGTGGCGCCCGCGCTGGCCGCCGGCTGCACGACCGTGCTCAAGCCCGCCGAGCAGACCCCGCTGAGCGCGCTTCGGCTCGGCGAGCTGGCGCTCGAGGCCGGGATCCCGGCCGGCGTGCTCAACGTCGTGACGGGCGACGGCGAAACCGGCGCGGCGCTCGTCGACCATCCCGGCGTTGACAAGGTCGCGTTTACCGGCTCGACCGCGGTGGGGCGGGAGATCGCCGCCCGTGCGGGCGGTGCGCTCAAGCGCGTGACGCTCGAGCTCGGGGGTAAGTCGCCCAACATCCTGCTGCCCGACGCCGATGTCAAACGGGCGCTCAACGGCGCCTTCACCGGCATCTACTACAACAGTGGTCAGGCGTGCAACGCCGCGTCGCGGCTGCTCGTGCCGAAGGAGATGTTCGACGACGTTGTCGACGCGCTGGCCGACCAGGCAACCCGGACGATTCCCGGCCCGGGGCTGGATCCGGATACGTTCGTGGGCCCGCTTGTCTCGGCCGAGCAGCATGTGCGCGTTAGCCGCTATATCGACGTGGGCCGCTCCGAGGCCGAGCTCGTCGCTGGTGGCAAGACGGAGTTCGGAAACGGCGGGTACTACGTCGAGCCGACGCTGTTCACAACGACCGACGACGGCGCGCGCATCGTGCGCGAGGAAATCTTCGGGCCGGTGCTCGTCGCGCAGCCGTATGAGTCGCTCGAGGAGGTCGGTCGGCGGGCCAACGACGGCGAGTACGGCCTCGCAGCTGGCGTGTGGACGCGCGACATCTCCAGGGCTCACCGCCTCGCCGCGCTGCTGCGCGCCGGGTCGGTCTATGTCAACGCGTGGGGCATCGTCGACGCCGCGGCGCCCTTCGGCGGCTTCAAGGCCTCGGGCCTCGGCCGCGAGCACGGCGCTGCTGGGCTAGGCGCGTACCTCGAGCCGAAGTCGGTCTTCGTGCAGCTGTAGCCCTCCGCGCCTGGTCTCAACGATTGGCTGGCGGCGGGCACCCGTAGCCAGCTCTGTTCGCCGCGGCGTCGCTGACGAGAACTTGCCGCTTCGTCGCCGCCCGAGAAATCCCAGCCGTGGGCTGCCGCTATGGCCGGCGGGAGATCGAGAGCAGAAGTAAGGTGACGCCGGACCCGGCGAGGCAGGTGTACGACAAGGACCAGCTTTGTGCAGGCCGCGAGCGAGTCGAGCGCCTTGGACTCCACCTCATCAATGGGGCGCCAGGCGAGACGACCTCCGTGGCAAGAGGGCCTGGTGAAAGCTCGACAAGGTCGCCGGTGACGGCGGGTGGTGGGCCGGCGCAATCCAACAGCGCGAAGGAGTGCCACGACATCCTCCTTGAACTTGATCTACGACGTCAATCCCTCCGGGTCCTCGGGACGACGTCTCAATCGTTCATCGCCGACACTCCGCCTCCGGGGAGCGAGAACCGAGCGGATTGCAACGAAACTGGGACCGCGCAACTCCCCGATACACGATCGGGCCCCGTGGAAGGGCGAGATGGCGGCCGGCGGCCCAAAGCGCGCGACGGTGGCGACGACCGTCTGCTGCAGCCGTCAGAGCTCGGGGCATCCCACGCGCGGAGTGGACCGCGCTGGCGCCGGCGCTCCGCATGGACAAGCAGCGCCGGTGGGTTCATCGGACGCGTTGAGCGGGCCCGTAAGAATGCTCGCTACCTTTAGCGCGTACCGAGGTCGTCCGCCGGGTGTGGGCGGGCTTGGAAACGCCTGGTCCGGCTCTGTCCGGTTGACCGGGGCGGGGCACCCCAATGTTCGCCCCGGCCCGCGGGGCGATCGCGGCCACGGTGGCCGCCACCACCGCGAGCGAAGCGACGAGGCGCCGCCTGCGCGTCGCGCGCACGGGACGCGCCTGAATCACGTGACGCAGTTCATAGCCGAGCAGGTGCTGATAGTGCTGCACATTCGTGGTGAAACCGAGCGCCCCGAACGGCCCTTCACCCCGCGCTAGGAGGTACCTGACACCCCGGCCGATGAGAACGTCAACCAAGTGGTCGTGAAGCGCCCATCTTGCCTCGCGACTATTCGATGTGGTCCACTCAATCAGACACACCATCTCGTCGATAACAGCCGCCACAACGCCAAGCGGGCGACCGTGCTCGTCGCGCGCTGCGAGGAGCGTCATCTCCTGCCTGGCGAAAATCGACCGCACATCGCTCAATTCAGCATCCGCCAACGGCGCCCGCCGTCGGCTCCGTGTGATGACCTCCACGGCTTCGATGGCCCGTAATCCGTCGTCGATTACCTCGCACCTGATTCCGGCGGCCGCGGCTCTTCGCAGGTTTGTCCGCAGCGCGTGGCGGCGACGGCCGCGCAAATAGTCGGATCGATGCTGCGGAAGGACCAACACGCCTTGGCAAAGCCGATTCTTCGGGAAGACCCCGAGGAAGTGCTGATTGAAGTACGCGCGGAGAGCTTGCCCGGCCAATGATCCTGACACGAACACGTGTACCGATGGTGTCCGCAAAAGCACAACAACGAATGCTGCGACTCGCTGAGGCCCTCGAAAGGCCGCTCCCACGCAGGTGAGGGCCCGCCGAGCGCGAGTCGCCGAGCCTCTATCGCCCTGCAGCGCGCTTGCCTCCGAGAACCATCGGCCTCCGTACCGGATCGGGCCATCTGACGCCTTGTCTGATGTTATGTCCTCGCGCTTCTTGGAGCGGCGCGCCGCAGTGAAGCTCCGCACTGCGCACCTTTCTCGTTAGGTTCGGAACCTAACGTACACAACGTGGCTTCGGCTCCCCGGCTTTCGCCCCAACTGGGGCCGTCTCGTCGATGGCGTGCACGGGAGGTCAAAGACCGCTGAGCGTGCAGTTGCGGACGGCCCGCGTGTCCGGCCGCCTCTGGGTTTGAGACCGCGTGGGGCGGTCACAGTAGTAGTTCATATAGGCGGGAAACGGGCCTCAGATCGCTCCAGATGTGGGCGTTCGCAGACGAAGAAGTAGAGTGGAGACCGGCCGCAAGAGCTGCGGCGGACGGGGCATGGAGCATCGACGGCCACGGCTAGCTCGAAACGGGTACGGCCTCCTTCGGGACGATCGCCGCGCGAAACCCGCGTTGCGCTCATCGCGAGCTCTCTGTGACTGCCAGTGACCGACGTCGCAGGCGTGGCTGGGCGAATCTTGAGCCGAGCAGCGCCTGAGATCTTGGGAGGGATGATGGGCACGGCTGGGCTCGAGCCAGCGACCTCTCGCGTGTGAACCGGTTTGCCCGCCTTCAAGGATCGCCCGGAAACTCAAGCTGCACCGGCGATTTTGCTAGTCCGGGGGGCTCATCCGAAGTGTGGGACGTGTGCGGATCGCCGTGGATAGCGGCACAAGAAACCGGACCTGTGCCACTTCGCTTGCGAGCGCGTCGAAGCCGGTGGGAAGGGAGTCAGGCTGGAGGCACCGGGTCAGGCGAGACGGCCCCCGCGACGAACTCCGGCGGGCCTGGCTCAGCCGGCAGTACCTGTGTCAGCGCCACTCGTCAATCCGAGCGTGACGGGACGGCAGCGCGCCGCTTGTGAGCAGCGCCCCCGGGCCGCTCCCGGGCAACCGCCTGGGCGAGGCGCGCACCGCCGTACCAGCTCCCCGACACGAACCGCATGATCGGGCCAAAGCTCCACGCTGCTGGCGCCCCGAGGAAGTGCAAGTTCGGGATCGAGCTCTCGAACCCTTGGCGCAGCACGGGGTAACCGTCGACCACCTTCAAGTCGGCGAGAAGCGCTTCACTCAGGAAGGGATAGCGGCTGACGTTCACGTTGTAACCCGTTCCGAACATCAGGTGATCGACCTCACGCTTGGTTCCGTCCGACATCGTGAGCGCAAGTCCTTCGCCGGCTGGCTCGGTCCCGGTCACCTCGGTGGCCGTGGTGACTTTCACTCCGTCCACACGCACTTTGACGAAGTAGGAGCACGCGGGACGGATCGAGCGTTGAGCGATCCTGTTCTGGGTTTCGCGCGGCAGCCTCGTGAATAGCGCCGGCGTCGCAACCAGCCGGCTGTACCACAGCGGACCGACATCGGTTGGCGCATAAACGAGCTTTCCGAGGCGGCCCATGAAGTGAAGCGGGGACCAGCTGCGCAGCCAGACGATGTCCGGCCGGCGCGCGATCAGCTCGACCTCCGCCCCGCGCTCGTTCATCAGCACGGCCCACTCGAACGCGCTCTGACCGGCGCCAACTACCGCCACTCGCTTGCCCGCGAACCGCGCCGGGGCATCGTTGTTGCCAGTGTGCGACACCAGGCTGGTCGGGAGATGATCGAACCCGGACGGCATGGTCTCGAATGCAGCGATCCCGCACGCCACTACCACGCGCCGTGCGGTGACATGCTCCCCGTCATCGAGCTGAAGCCCGAACCCACGCCCATCTCTATTCACCCGGGTAATCATGCGCGTATCCACATCGGGCACCGCGTTGCGCTGAACCCACGATCCGTACTCGACAAAGCGCCGAAGCGAGACCGGATGACCGAATTGCTCCCCGATCTCGGTCATGTAGCTGGCCAGCGAGAACGGTCCGACCGGCTCGATCATGTTTGTCGCGCCCATGTTCGACCGTAGTCGCATCCCTGTGGGCATAGTCCGCCAGAAGGACATCGGCTCGCCGAACAGCTGTGCGTCGATGCCCGCGCGCCGCAGGTGCACGGCGGCGGACAAGCCGTGCGGACCGGCGCCGACGACGGCCACCTCGACGTCCGGGGCACCCGCGGACGAGTTGACGGCGTCCATCACGCGCCGCCGCGCTTCGGTCATCATTTCGTCAACGACCAATTTAGACTCCTCTCTTGATTGCGAGATAGGGCAGGAGGGCCAGCTCAGCGAAGCCCGGACACAGGTCGTCGGGCGTGAACACGGACTCGACGTCGAACGCACGCAGAGACCGCAGATAGGCCCGCCAGTCGAGCCGGCGTCGCGCTAGCTCGCTCGCGGCGGTAGGAAGATCCGTCGCGAGCCGGATCCAGGAGATCCCGGGTCGCGCCTCGACGCCGGTCGGGACCGGGAGGCCGACCTGGTCCGCGTACAGGAGGTAGGGGAAATCCACGCCCGCACGCTGTCCCAAGCTGTGATAACCCCAGGTCCGCGCGTTCACGTCCAGAAGCCTTGTGCATCCATCGCGCCGGTCGTGCCTGTACTCGAGCTCGACGAGCCCGTAATAGCCGATCGAGCGGAGGAAGCGGAGTGACATCTCCTCGACCTCAGGGAGCTCGGCCGTGCGGACAAAGGTACTGGCCCTTCCGAACTCGACGGGATGCTGGCGCAGATACCGCGCCGTCATGCTCGCCCGCGCGGTGCCGTCCTTGAAAAACGCGCAGTACGCGAGCTGGCTGTCGCTCCCGCCGGGGATGAGCTCCTGGACGACGACCTCCGCGGTGCCGACGAGTGCCGCCGCCGCGCGAAAGCGCAGAGCCAGCTCCTCCCGGGTGTTGGCTCGCCACGCCTTGCATTTGGTGGCATAGAAGAAGTGCTCCTTGATCGCCGGCTTGATCACGTAGGGTGGCGCGCCGTCCACCGCGTCGAGCTCCTCCTCGCTCGAGGCGTACCACGTCCGAGGCACTGGGATCCCGAGCTCCTGGGCGCGGGTGTAGGTGTTTCGCTTGTCCCACGCCCATCGCGTCACGCGCCAATCCGGCGTCGGGATGCGAAAGCGCTGCAGCAGTCCAGCGCGGTGGCGTGCCAGGGCAGCGACAGTCTCGTCGCGTGTCGGATAGACGACCCAGCCTTCCACGTCTCGACGCTGAGCGACGCTGAGAAGCGCACCCACCGTCTGTTCGTCCGTGCGCAAGTCGCGGAACCGGTATGAGCCGGCGACATAGCGGGAATGTCGGCTGATCGAATGCTCATCGTCAAGCACCACAACGTCGACGCCCCGGCGGCCCAGGCTGCGGACGATGCCAAGGCCCTGGTGGTCGCCGCCGATGACGACGGCTCCGGGGGTGCGTCTCACCAGCTTCGACCTTCGAACGTGACGCGGCCCTCGAGGTCAGCCGGGCCTACGACCCGCCAGGTCGATCCGTCGTGCTCGAGCCACGACGCAGCTCGCCGGCGCCACCATGCGCTGATCTCCCGCGGGAGCGCTTGCCACGCAGTGGCGTCACCGGAGAACCGCTCGAGGAACCGGGCGTACGCGCTGAAGATCCGCTCGTCGATCAGATAATCGGGATGCGTGTCGATCGTCGCCATGCCCCCACGCGCGCGCAAGAACTCGGTCTTCGCAAGCCATTCCGCTTCGTCCCGGTGACCCAGGATCACGAACAGGGTGTGATCCTGCCGCAGAGTCAGTGGCAATTCGACGAGCTTGCCATTGAAGAACGGCAGCCACGTACAGCAGCCACCATTCTGTGGCTCGAAGGGGTCCGTATCCGGCCAGGAGGAGTCATAGTCGAAGTTGAGTGATTGCATCCAGTCGGAGTGGCGGTGGCTCGCTGCGGAGCGAAACCCGACGGCGTTCCAGCCCTCAGCTGATTTGTGCGCGATCGGAAGGCGTTGCTGCCAGGTGGACCATGACTCCAGATCCCGCCCGTCGTGGTAGATGCCGTGAACGCCGACCTCGAACCCCGCTTCGATCAGGTCTGAGACGCAAGATGGATCGATCTCATACCGCCTCGGCACGATGTTCCACGACGATCGCAGACCAAGTGCACGTTCGAGCTCAACCACCGGACCGATTGCCGCGAGGCCTTCGGCTTGCTCCACGTCGTGCGTCAGAACCAACGCCCACGTGTGACCGTTCGGCCACGGCGCGATGCAGGGGACCGGCTCCCCGGTGATCCCCGCAAGGATCGCAAGCATTAGCTCGAAGAAGTCGTGCAAGCACGACTCGACCGGCCACCGCGGGAAGGCCGACCTGGCCTGCAAGCGGGCGAATCGGCGTCGCAGCCAGATCTGGAGCGGCCGCGGCAGCAGCGGTCTCGCACGGTAGTAGCCGAAAAGCAAGGCGCGGCGAAGACTCAGCGCGCGATGTCCGCTCGTCGTGGTCAGGTAGCGCTCGGTCCAGAAGCTCTCCACTACGTCATTCGGATCGAACGGAAGGAACACGCTGCCTTCCTCCGCGCGCCAGATGGACGCGACTGGCGCGCCGTTGGCTGACGTGATTATCCGAGCACGCTCCCAGGTGCCGCCGGAGTCGCGCAGCAACGGCTCGATCAGCTCGTCGCTCAGGAACCGCGTAAAGACCGGGATCGGCGCGACACGGTCGGCCCCGAGCAGGGTCGCTGCCACCACCGGACCGTCCAAGTCCCGCTTCCAGAAGAGCGCTGGACCGCCATCCGAGAGTCGTAGCTGCTCGAATTCGCCTCCGTCCAACTCGGGGTCGAACTCGTACGGGACCCTGAAATGGTCCAGCACCGTCAGTCGACTGGACGCATAGAAGAGGCCGCGATCGGGAGCGTCGTCCAGCTGCTCGAATGCTGCGTCGATCGCAGTCACAGGCTGCGTCCCTCACGTCTCCAACCAGCGCTGCATATGTCCATCCGCGTACGTTCCCCTAAACCGCGCGTCGCCTTGCCCTAGAAACGATCGATGGAGAAGAGATTTTCTCCGGCCGCGGCAGGGCCACCCCTCCGGCCAGTTCGCATCTTCCGGACGCGAGTCCGTGCCTCGGAGGGTTCCGCGGAGGTTCCGCCGACTTGATTCCCCACGCGCGTTAGCTTTTCCACTTACCAACCAAGCCTCGGACGGTCATGCCCGACCGTTTGCTGGCCCGGACCATCGTTCAGGGTGGGTTCGAGGGTTGTCGCACACGCTCCCGCGCCAACGACGATGGTCCGCAGGCATTTTTCGCTCGGCTCGCTTCAGTGGTGCCGCCCGCCTACGGCGGGGACGGAAGGCAGAGACACCGTGAGCATCCTCCAGTAGCTGCCTCGCCGCGTGCCCGGCCGCCTACGGGCTTGAGAGCGGATGAGGCGGTCGTAATACGGAATGATGGGCACGGCTGGGCTCGAACCAGCGACCTCTCGCGTGTGAAGCGATACCGCACTGCGTTGATTCCGGCAGAAAAGCCCTGCATATGTGTAGGTAACTGATGGCTGACGCGAGCCCTCGAAATTCCGCCAATTTGCGTTCAAATGGGCTGGGTTTAAGCCCGTGGCGACCTTCAGGGGCTTAATCATCTTTGGAGTTTTGAGGAGCATGCGGGCGTTCCGTGGGGCGAATTCGAGGGCGACTTCGGAGCGCGCCGATCGATTGCGGAGCCTCGCCACCTGATGACCGACGCAGGACTCGCGATCGGCGCCGGGGCGCGCGCTGACCGCCGCTACTCCGCGGCCGTGGCGATCCCTCACCCCGGCTGCGGAAAGACTGCGCGCCGCACATCCAACGGGGGCGCCCGAGAGGCAACCTATCCGCGAAGCACGCCTAGAAGCCGCACCTCAACAAACCTGTCTGATCGGCTCCTACTCAGTCGCCGGACTTCCTCCCCACGCTAGGCGCCAGGCAGCTTTGTGCTACGCGTGTGCGACCGCGGAGAGCGGCTCCGCGATGCCGTCGCGCCGCCTCGCCATCTCCCCGATGGACGCAACGTCCCGCCGCACTTCATCAATCTCGCGCAAGAACGCGGCGCGGCGATCTAGAAGCAGCGGGTCGTCAGTAGCGAACAATCCTCGATGCCGGGCAAGTTTGAGCGCCGTCCGGAACATCTCGGTTGACAGAGACTCCTCGCTCGCCACGAAACGCTCGAGCACCCACTGGCGGCCGACGCGCAGACACTCGTCCAAGAACGCTGCCTCGTCAAAAGCCTCGTCCGAGGTTGCGACTAGCTGAGCGGCCACGACGAAGTACGCGTCGAGGTAGGGGCGCAGCACCAGATGGGCGACGTGGAGCTCGGCGCCGTCGAGCCAGCTCTGGGCATCGGCTTGCGTGAGTTCGTCGACGAGCGACTGGGCCTGGGGATCGAAGAGCGCGAACTCGGCCCATAGCTCATCGCCAAGCTCTCGGCGCCGCGGGAAGAAGAAGTCGAACTTGAGCAGTTCCCGCAGCCGCAGCGCCTCATCCCAGGCAGTCAGGGCAGAGCTGTCGGGCCGGCGGGCGAGCGCGAGCAAGGCCAGCTCGGTGATCGCCCTCAGGATCAGCACGTGAACCGCGCTGTTGCGGTAGAAGGCGGCCACCAGGTGCTGGCGCGGGCCGATGCCCCATACCGCCTCAGTACCCTCGGCGTAGGACGTCAGAACGCCAGAGGCCACCAGCTGCTGGAGGGTGTGACGGACCGTGGATCGATCCGTGAGCTCGGCGCCACCGGCAATTCGCCAGCCACGCCGCCGAAGGTAGTCGGCCAGCGGTCTGACCGTGTCGAGCACACCGTCAAGGGTCAATGCGCGGTCAGCAGCAAGAAGCGCCACGCAAACGGCCGCAGTCGGCGTCACCGGCGCCGCACGGTTGATGCGATGGGACACGTCCAATGCGACGCGCTCGACGGCGTGCTTCGCCTCCGGGTCTTCGGCGCGCAGTTCAGCGAGCCGCTGGCGGAGACCCAGCGGCTCACCGACATCGACGAACGCTCGGCCCAGCCGCTGATGCGATTGTCCTGCGAAGCTCAGCAGCCAGCGGAGGTTCTCCGGTCGCTTGTGATGGCCGAGGGCTTCGGAGGTCGTCACCGCCACTTCACCCGGCGGCAACTGGTCGTAGAGGATGGAGGTCGGCACGATCATCGCCTCGGGCCCTTCGACTGACTCGACGGCGTCCACGAGGTATCGGAGCAAGCCGTAGCGCGGCGGGCGAAGCTTGCCGGTCCTGGTACGGCCGCCTTCGATCGACCACACGATGTTCGCGCGGCTGGCCACGAGCTGCCCCTCGAGCGAGCGGAGAGCGAGCCGGTACACCGGCGCATCGACGGTCGAGCGCCGGAGTCTCATGTAGCCGGTTCGCCGGGCAACGTTACCCATCGGGAAGAACATCATGTTCGCGCCGGCGAACCCAAAGAACGGGGATATCCCCGCGGCACGCAGAACAACCGGCATCATCCAGATGTCGTAGTAAGACCGATGCGAGATCAGGAATACCAGCGAGTGCTTCCGGTCAAGCGCACGCAGCCTCGCCAGCTGCTCATCGTCCGAGATGATGTCGTAGCCGCGCAGCAACCAGCGGCCGAATCGGGTCCACGACTCAGTCACTATCCGATCGTGACTGGCGGAGATCTCGCGCAGGCAGGCGGTCGCCTCCTTGTAGACGGATGCGTCGTCCCGCCCCAGCTGCTGTGCGAGCTCGTGAACGCGCTCGTGGAACCAGGGCGCCGCCAGTACCGACTCGACCTCTGAGGTATACCGCGACTCCCGCGCCGCGAGTGGGACGCGGCTGGAGAAGCGGGTCACGACGCTGTCGCGGACGCCTGCGATCGTCTCAGGGGAATGCTCCAGCACGGTCATTGCGGCCTCTCATCCATCAGTCGCCCTATCGCCGGGCCGATACGCACCGACACGAAAAGTGAACGCACGTTAACAAAAATCGTGCGCGACGTCAAGCGTCCGTCGCGACGATCGTGAGGGGTCGGCGCGGCCAACCCCAGCCGCTGCGGTTCAGCATTCGGAGCGCTACGCTTGCCTGCCTCGGCGGCTAGGAGCCCATAGTGGAACGACTAGATGGAACGGTTGCCTTGGTAACCGGCGCGAGCAGCGGACTTGGCGAGGCCATCGCTCGAGCGCTTGCCGCGAGCGGGGCGACGGTCGCCCTTGTCGCCCGGCGCAAGGATCGCCTTGAGCAACTTGCCTCGGACATTGAGCGGCATGCCGGCACAGCTCTGGTGATCGGAGCGGACATCACACAGCGGCCGGAGGCGTTCGCAGCTGTCCAGACGACCGTGGGCCGTTTTGGTCGGATCGACACCGTGGTCAACAACGCCGGCGTCATGTTTGTCGATCCGGTCGAAGACGCCCTCCTGGAGGAGTGGGACCGCATGGTGGCTCTCAACATAAACGGTGTGCTGAACATCGCCCATGCGACGCTACCCCATCTACTTCGAGCCGCGGAGCAGCATCCCAGACGAGTGGCCGACATGGTCAACATTTCCTCCATCGCCGGCATCAAGACCGGCGCCGGCGTGAGCGTCTACAGCCTGACCAAGTACGGAGTGGGTGCGTTCAGCGAGTCGTTGCGCCAGGAGGTTGCCGGGCGGCACGTACGCGTCTCGGTAATCGCACCCGGGTCGGCGAGGACCGAGCTCCGTAGCCACATGCGCGCTGCCGTACAGGCCAGGGGTCACGCACGGGCAAGCGTCGAGCGGCTGGAGCCCGAAGACGTCGCCGACGCTGTGGCGTACGTCGTCACCCGGCCGCGGCGAGTCGCCGTGAACGAAGTCGTCATCCGCCCTAGCGAGCAGCAGGAGTAGCGTCACGGCTGTGGCGGTTGCGCTTTCGGTTAACGCTCGTTATCATCGTTGACCGTGCCGGAGAAGCGTGTGGTTGAACTTCGGCCGGTCGCGCCGTCCGCGCCATCGATGGCGGACGGAGCCGACTGGCGGAGCGTGAGCTGGCTGGACCAGGCCAGGGTCGTCGACGTGGGGCCTGACCGTCTCGCCTACGTCGAGCTGGGCGGCGGCGATCCGCCCGTGCTGTTCCTTCATGGCCTCGGCGGCAACTGGACGGTCTGGCTCGAGAGCATCCCCGCGGTTGCCCGCGGCCACCGGGTAATCGCCGTTGACTTGCCTGGCTTCGGCAAGTCGCCGCCATCATCCGACGGCCTCTCCGTTTCAGGCTACGCTCGGACCGTCGAGCGGTTCTGCCACCGGCTCGACGTCGAGCGGTGCATCGTGGTTGGTAACTCGCTCGGCGGTTGGGTTGCGGCGGATCTCGCGCTGCGCGTCCCCCATCTTGTCGAGGGGCTCGTGCTGGTCGATGCCGCCGGAATCGTGCCGACGCGCTGGGAGCGGATGAAGGCGGTTGGGCTGATGCGAGGCTCGGCGCTCGGCGCTCCTCTCGCGCCTCGTTTCAGGCGGACTATCGCCAGCCGCCCCCGGCTGCGCCGGATGATCTTCAAATCTGTGATGACCGACGGCGGTGGAGTCGCCGCAGACCTCGTCTACATGGCGATGCCCGAGGCCCCCGACCCGGGGTTCGATCCGGCGCTAACGGCCGCGCGGCGGAGCTGGAGCGACAGCTGGTGCGACCGGTTGACCGAGATCCAGTGTCCGACCCTGATCGTCTGGGGCGACCGCGATGCACTTCTACCCCTCCGGCATGGGCGCGAGTTCGCCCGCACGATTCGTGGCTCCGAGCTACACGTCATCGAGGGCGTTGGGCACATTCCCATGGTCGAGAGCCCCGGCGAGTTCAATGCCGCGCTGCTCGGCTTCCTCCGCCGGCTCGGGCTCGGCCGCGCGACGCCCGAATGAGCGTGGGGCGATAGCGGTAGGCGGGGCTGCGAGTGAGCGCGAACTCGCAGATGCCCAAGCCGAGCTGATCGTCCCACCTGAACGTCGTGAGCCGGTCGGTCAATGACGAGTCCAACGTGCGCGGCGAGACGGATCCATCCAGCGGGTAGACGTCGTACTCGACGTGGTCCCGCCCCAGCGGCTTACCGTGATGACCACCGTAGCCGCCCCCGGCCATGTAGCCGCCACCCGCGCTCGCGTCGGCGTCGATCAGATAGGACTGCCCGCTCTCGGTCGCGACTG
Organism: uncultured Solirubrobacterales bacterium; assembly: GCA_963709205.1. Classification (GTDB taxonomy): domain Bacteria; phylum Actinomycetota; class Thermoleophilia; order Solirubrobacterales; family Solirubrobacteraceae; genus Palsa-465. Next base: position 244,127 of record CAVPVP010000004.1, on the reverse strand, counting down.
TGAACCGGCCGGCAACCAGGTCGAGCTGCTCGTCGAATTCGAGGTCGTGCCCGACGTCGACGATCGTGTCCAGCATGCCGTCCACGTGCATGGCGCCGCCCGCCAACAGCAGCCGCTGGTGTCGGCGATCCTCGACCAGCAGAAAGCCGATCGAGCGGTCCTGGAACTGAGCCTGGCACCAGATGTGCAAACCCTGGCCGCCTGCCATGGTACGCACGCCGCGCGACCGGTCGCGCTGCCCGTACCAGCCTTCAACCTGTTGCACGTCCCGGTCGATGGAGAGAGTCCCCGCGTAGAGGCCTGATTGGAAGAGGTGGTCGAACGCGGCGGTCGCGCGGTCCCCGTCCGTCACGCCCACCTCACCGAACCACGCGGGAGCGCGCGCTCGCCACGTGAGATCGAACTCGACGCCGGTCGGATTGGCCTTCAGCGCGACGTGCCATGTCTTCATCGGTTCAACGACGCGCCAGGAGAATGGGCCTGCACTCGAGCCGTCGGTTGCGCTCAGTTCGGTCGAGAACCGAAGGTTCCGCTGCTCGGAGGGGGTGACCAGGACCACGAAGCCGTCGACGGTGTCCATCCGGGGGTAGACGCCGAGACCGAACAGAATCGACGGATGCGTGGTGTCCGCGCGATGCAGGTTGAACACGAAACGATCGAAGAACCGCTCCGGGAGCCCCTCGGTCCCCGCCGCGACGAGTTGATCGCCAAAGACGTCGGTCATGCTGCCGCAACCGCCGTGGCTTCCCCGAGGAAGTCGACGATCGCCATGGTCGAGGCCCCGGGGGTGAACACCTCGGCCACGCCGAGCGCTTTCAACTCCCCGGCGTCCTCCCTCGGAATTGTGCCTCCCACGATCACCACCACGTCACAGCGCTGCTCGGCGAGCAGCTCCATGACCCGCGGCACCAGGGTCATGTGCGCACCCGAAAGGATCGAGAGGCCGACGGCGTCGGCGTCCTCCTGAATCGCGGTCTCGACGATCTGCTCCGGCGTCTGGTGAAGGCCGGTGTAGATGACCTCCATCCCGGCGTCGCGCAGCGGGCGGGCGATGATCTTCGCGCCGCGATCGTGCCCGTCGAGTCCTGGCTTTGCGACAACCACGCGGATGCGCTTGCTCATCAGAACATCGGCCGTTCTCGGTAGCCGCCCCACACCGCCTGGAGCGCCTGGACGATCTCGCCCTCGGAGGCGTGGACGCGCGCGGCGTCGAGCAGCAACGGCATCAGGTTACGTCCGTCCTGCGCCGCGGCCTTCAGCTCGGCCAGCGTCGCCCGCACCGCTCCCGCATCGCGAGCGGCTTTCACCCCCCGCACGCGGTCGACCTGCTTGCGTTCCAGGGAGGGGTCGATCCGCAGGGTCGGCGTCTGCGAGTCGTCGGCCTCCGTGAAGCTGTTGACGCCGACCACGACCCTCCGGCCTGAGTCGATTTCCTGCTGGAGCTCGTATGCGGCGTTCGCGATCTCGCGCTGCGGAAAGCCTTGCTTGACGGCCTCGACCATCCCTCCCAGTGCGTCGATCTTGCCGAAGTACTCATAGGCGAGCGATTCCATCCGATCGGTCAGCGCCTCCACGAAGTACGATCCGCCCAGCGGGTCGATGGTGTTCGCGACGCCTGTCTCGTGCGCGATGATCTGCTGCGTCCTCAGCGCGATCCGCACCGCGTGCTCAGTGGGTAGCGCGAGCGCCTCATCAAAGCTATTCGTGTGCAGCGACTGGGTCCCGCCCAGCACCCCGGCCAGCGCCTCGATCGCGGTGCGCACGATGTTGTTCAGCGGCTGCTGGGCGGTCAACGACACGCCGGCGGTCTGGGTGTGGAAGCGCATCCGCCAGGATTCGGGCTTGCGCGCCCCGAACGTGTCCTTGAGCTCCCGGGCCCAGATCCGACGCGCCGCCCGGTACTTGGCGATCTCCTCGAAGAAGTCGATCTGGGCGTTGAAGAAGAAGCTCAGCCGCGGTGCAAACGAGTCGACGTCGAGCCCGCGGGTGACCGCCTGCTCGACGTAGGTCAGCCCGTCCTTCAGCGTGAACGCGAGCTCCTGCGCCGCGGTCGAGCCCGCCTCGCGAATGTGATAGCCGCTGATCGAGACCGGATGCCAGCGCGGCATGTGCCCCGAGCACCACTCGATCATGTCCCCCACCAGCCGCATCGCCGGGTCGACCGGGAAGCACCACTCCTTCTGGGCGATGTACTCCTTGAGGATGTCGGTCTGGATCGTTCCGCCAAGACGATCTGGGCCCACCCCTTGGCGCTCGGCCGCCACGACGTAGAAGGCGAGCATGATCGCCGCCGGCGCGTTGATCGTCATCGACACGGTCACCTCGTCGAGCGGGATCCCGCTCGAACAGTGTCTCCACGTCCGCCACCGTGTCGATCGCCACCCCCTCGCGTCCCACCTCGCCCCAGCGAGCGCGGATGGTCGGAGTCGAGCCCCATCAGCGAGGGCATGTCGAAGGCCGTCGACAACCCGGTCTGGCCGTGCTCGAGCAGATATCGGAAGCGCTCGTTGGTCTCCTCCGCGGTGCCGAACCCGGCGAACTGGCGCATCGTCCACAGTCGCCCGCGGTACATCGACGGATAGACGCCGCGGGTGAACGGAAACTGGCCGGGCAGCCCGATCTGGGACTCCGGCGGAAGGTCGCGCGCGGTGTAGAGCGGCTTGATCGTTTCGCCTGAGAGGGTCGTGAACGCAGCCTCGCGCTCGGGCGAGAGGCAGTAGCTCTCCCGCCACTCGGCGTCCGACACCGGTGCCTTCTCGACCAGGCTCACCCGCGGTAGGCTACCGGATTTGCTGAACGACCGTTAACTCAGGCGGAAAGAGCTGGGTCTTCTTTTGCGGTCGCCTCGGCCGGTACCAGCGCCAGCAGATCGGCGATCCGATCGAGATGCGCCTGCGATGATCCGAACAGGAGCTCATCGCTCTTGGCGCGCTTGAACGTGAACTGAAGATCGTGCTCCCAGGTGTAGCCGATCGCGCCGTGCAGGAACAGGGCTCGATCGGCCACCGCGACCGCGGCGGCACCGGCGTAGGCCTTCGCGATCGAGGCATGGCAATCGCAATCCTCGGTCTGGGCTTCGACCGCCCAAGCGGCGTAGTACACAGACGAACGCGAGGCCTCCACCTTGACCAGCATCTCGGCGGCGGCGTGCTTGACGGCCTGGAAGGAGCCGACCGGGACCCCGAACTGACGTCGCTCGAGGACATATGTGGTGGTCAGTTCCAGCAGAGTGGATGCTGCACCGAGGGCATCGGCGGCGAGCAGCACGGCGGCCGTGGCCGCGGTCGCGGCAAACGTTCCTGAAGGAACGGTGCCGAGGTGACGAGCGGGAGCGCGGTCGAGCTCGACGTCGGCCAGCGTGCGGGTGCGATCAACGATCGGCCGCGGTTGAATGCGGACCCCCGGGGCCCCTGTGTCGACGGCGAACAGCTCCACGCCGTCGTCGCTCGCGACGACCGGCACGATCAGGTGGGCGGCGCGATCGGCGCCGAGCACGTAGCGTGCACCTAGCGTGATCCGATCGGCGGAGAGCACGCCGGCCATCGCGGTGCCCGGTGGCCGCCGGCCGTCGACGCAGAGCACGGCCGGCTGCTCCCCGGCCGCGGTCTGTTCCGCCAGCTCCCGCCCGGTCGCGTCCGCGCGGGCGATCAGCGGCGCGGCCAGGCAGCCGGCGAGCGTCCGGTCCCACGGCACCGCGCCCCGGCCGAGCTGCTCGGCCAAGACCACGAGCTCGAGCACCCCGCCACCCTGGCCGCCCTGGTCCTCCGCGAGCCCGATCCCAGTCCAGCCTTGTTCTGAACACAGCGCCTCCGCCGGACCCAGGTCGCCGTGGTCGGTCCACAGTCGGACCGCGGAGGGCGATGCGTGGCGCGCGATCGCTCCGGCGACCGCCTCCCGCAGGAACTCCTGCTCGTCGCTGAGGTCGACGTCCATGACCGAAGAATATAACGATCGTTAACGTGATCCGGGTCAGCCGCCGACTGCAGGCCTATCGCATGGTGGCCGTTGGAGGGTTCCACAATCAGCGCGCCCCCCGTCGTTGACGTGCCGGCGCGGCGCTGTGTAACTCAACGCCGGAGCGCTCGGACCAGGAGACGACTGACGATGTTGGATGAGCAAGAGCTGGAGCGGTTCGTGATCGACGACCGCACGCAGGGCATCTTCCGCGTGAAGCGCAGTTCGATGACACGCGAGGACGTCTGGGCACGCGAACGGGAACGGATCTTCGACCGGTGCTGGCTGTACATCGGCCACGACTCCGAGATCGACCAGCCGGGCGACTACGTGCGCCGAAAGGTCGCGGGCCGTCCACTCGTGTTCGTGCGCGGTCGGGACGGCGTGGTCCGCGGGCTCTACAACTCCTGCACCCACCGCGGTGCGCGCGTGTGCCGGCAGGACTCCGGCAACGCGAAGTCGTTCCAGTGCTTCTACCACGCCTGGACGTTCAGCACGGAGGGTCAGCTCGTCGGCATCCCCGACCGGGAGGGATACGCCGAGGCCGTCGACCCGGCCGCGCTCAGGCTGCGGCATGTCCCACGACTCGAGAGCTACCGCGACTTCTGGTTCGTCTGCTTCGACCACGACGCCGAGCCGCTCTCGGACTTCCTGGCCGGTGCGAAGGAGTACATCGACCTGGTCGCCGATCAGGCCCGCGACCGGATGCGGGTGCTCCCGGGATCGCACCAGTACGCCTGCAACGCGAACTGGAAGCTGATGGTCGAGAACAGCGTCGACGGGTATCACGGCGCACCGCTGCATCACACCTACTTCACATTCCTGGCCAGCCAGGGCGACGACGAGGGCGTCAAGGCGCTGCGCTCAGGCGAGGCCCGAGCCTACGACCTGGGCAACGGCCACGCGGTTGTGGACTACCCCTCTCCGTTTCCGCGGGCCATCGCCCGCTGGCATCCGATCTTCGGCGAGGACGCCAGGGAGGAGATCGAGGTCATCCGCGCCGAGCTCGAGCAACGTCACGGGAGCGAGCGCGCGTACCGGATGGCCGAGACGTGTCGCAACCTTCTGATCTATCCGAACCTGTTGCTGCTCGACGTGTCGGGGCTGACCATCCGTACGGTGTGGCCGGTGCGGCCCGACTACATGGAGCTGAGCGCCCACGCGCTCGCTCCGCGCGAGGAGGTCAGCCGCGAGCGGCTGCGGCGCAGGCTCGAGAGCTTCAATCTGTTCCTTGGGCCGGGCGGGCTTGCGACCCCCGATGACATCGAGGCCCTCGAAGCGTGCCAGGAGGGATTCGCCGCCACCTCTGAGGACTACTCGGACATCTCGCGCGGGATGCACCGGGCTGCCGGTACCGTCGACGAGCTCCAGATGCGCGCATTCTGGCGCGAGTGGCACGCACAGATGCTGGGAGCAGAGCACGGCGAACACCAGGAAGGCCGCCGACCGGAGGCGGTGGTCGGATGAGCGCGCACGCGCCAAGCGCCGCCGCCACGACTCCAAGCGCCGCGGTGCTGCTGCGCCGCGTGGCGGTCGAGGATTTCCTCTATCGCGAGGCCGCGCTGCTGGATGCGTGGCGGCTCGAGGAATGGCTCGAGCTGTTCACCGAAGACTGCCGCTACGTCGTGCCGGCGACCGACCTTCCCGACGGGGACCCCAGCGTCACGCTCGGACTCATCGATGACGACCATACCCGCCTGCGCGGCCGGGTCGACCGGCTCAACAGCGCCAAGGCGTATCGAGAGTTTCCCTGGTCCCGAACGACGCGGGTGGTGAGCAACGTCCGGCTGCTGCCGGAATCCGCCGACAACGACCGGCGCGAGCTCGGCGCCGCGGCCTCGTTCGTGGCCTTTCGCTACCGGAAGGGCGATGAGCAGGTGATAGTGGGCACGTTCGAGTACCGACTGGTGGAGGCCGAAGACGGCGATCTCCGGATCCGCGTCAAGCGAGTGGTCCTCACCCCCGAGGCCCTTCGTCCTCACGGCACGCTGAGCATCATCCTGTAGCTGGAGTCAAGTGCAGGCAACATGACCACCGTCCCCGACCTCGGCCTGCTGCGGCTGGCCCATGTCGCCCTGCGGAGCGCGGATCCGGATCGGCTCGCCTCCTACTACGAGGTCAACGTCGGCCTCGTACCGGCCGCCCCGGGCGGCGACGGCGTGGCTCGTCTCACCACCGACCACCACCACCACTGTCTGGAGGTGCATCCGGGCGACGGCCCGTCGCTGGCACACATTGCGTTCGAGGTCCGCGATCTTGACCGGGCGCTGGCGGTGCTCGACGCCGCGGGCGATGTACCGGCGGAGCCCACGGAGGCGCTCGGATACGAGTCGGCGGCGAGGTTCACCGATCCGGAGGGGAACGTGATCTGTCTCGTCGCGGGCGCCCGAGGCTCTGACGCCATCCCGCCGGGAGATCGCACGTTCCGTCCCCGCAAGCTAGGGCACATCGGTGTGCGGGGCGACGATCTCAAGGCGCTGTGCCGCTTCTACACCGAGGCACTCGGGTTCCGCCTGTCCGACTGGATCGGAGAGCAGGTCGTGTTCCTGCGCTGCAATCCCGACCATCACGCGCTGGTGTTCGTCGCAGAGGCCTGCGATGGCCCCTCGATGCATCACATCGCGTTCGAAGTCGAGTCGTGGGAGGGCTTCGCGCGCGAGGCGGACATCCTGGCCGCGAACGGCGTCCGCGTGGCCTGGGGCCCGGGCCGACATGCGCCGAGCCGGAACTACTTCATGTACTTCGACGACGCGGACGGCAACCGAATCGAATGGATGGCCGGCGTCAGACAGATAGCCGATGACGAGAGTCACCGGCCGGAGGTGTTCGATCCTGCGCGGCCCACGACGTGGAACGTGTGGGGTGTCATGCCGCCCGCCGATTTCCTGAACCGGATCGGCCCCGGCAGCCTGGCCGCGGCGTAAGCGAGCTGGGCGTATGAGATTCGCGGGACGGGTCGCGGTCGTCACCGGCGCGGGCGGAGCGATCGGAGGCGCGATCGCCGAGCGGCTGGCCTCCGAGGGCGCCTCGATGGCGCTGACCGACCTGGACGCCGACGCGCTTCGCACGCGTGCCGATCAGCTTCGGCCGCGGCTGTCCAGCGATGTCGTGCTCGTGGCCGGCGATCTGAGCGATACCGAGACTGCGGCGTCGCTCGCGGCCGCGTGCCGAAACCGCTTCGGAAGGATTGACGTGCTCGTCAACAATGCGGGCGGCGGCATCATCCGCCCTACGCTCGAGCACACCGAGGAGACGCTGCAGGCGACGCTGGCGCGGAACCTCTGGACGGCGCTGCGCACGACCATCGCCGTGCTGCCGGTGATGCGCGATGCGGGCTACGGGCGAATTGTCTTCGTCGGCGCGGACTCCGTACGCAACGGACTGGACCGTCACGCCGTCTACAACGCGGCCAAGGGCGGGGTGCACGCGTTCGCGCGCGGTCTGGCGCGAGAGTGCGCCCGAGAGGAAATCACCGTCAACACCGTCGCGCCGTGTGCGACGGCGACGCCCGAACTCGAGGCCATCCTCGAGCAGGACCCAGCCGTCGGGGAGGCCTTCCTGCGGGTCATTCCGATGGGCCGCCCCGCGGCGCTGGCCGAGGTCGCCTCCGCGGTCGCGTACCTCGCATCCGAGGAGGCAAGCTTCATCACCGGCCAGGTCCTCGGAGTCAACGGCGGCTCCACGATGAACTGAATCACAGTTGCCCCGTGCGCTAACGATCGTTAACATAGCGGCGAGAACACGGATGAGCGCGATCGAGAACAGGATGAGCGAATACGCCTGGATGCCGACGGCTGAGGCCGTCGAGCATGCGAACGTCACGCGGTTGATGCGCCGCCACGGCATCGAGAGCATCGACGAGCTCCGTCGGCGATCGGTGGCCGACATCGATTGGTTCTGGAACGCGGTAATCGAGGACCTCGAGCTTCCGTTCTCGCGCCCCTATAGCGCCGTTCGCGACTCGAGCGCAGGCATCGAATGGACGACCTGGTTCGTCGACGGCCAATTCAATGCCGCGTCGGCGTGTGTGTGGCGGTGGCGCCAGGACGTCGTGCGGTCGCAATCGGCGGCGATCATCCACGAGGCCGAGGCGGGGGAGACCCGCACGCTCACCTACGACGAGCTCGCTCATGCAGTCGACCGCGTCGCCTGGGGTCTGCGCGTCCAGGGGATCGGACCTGGCGACGTCGTGGCGCTGTACATGCCGATGGTCCCCGAGGCAGTCGTCGCGCTCCACGCGATCGCGGCGGTCGGAGCGGTGTCGCTGCCTCTGTTCTCGGGGTTTGCGGCGGGGGCGATCGCCAAGCGCATTCAGGACGCCGAGGCCAAGCTCGTGTTCACCGCCGACGGCACCTGGCGCCGGGGAAAGCACGCGCTGATGAAGCAGGTGTGCGACGAGGCGGTCCGGGAGTGCCCGTCGGTCGAGCGCGTCGTCATGTACCGGCGATTGGGGATCGAGGTGCCCTGGGATCCGAGCCGGGACGTCGATCTGGCGGACTTCGCGGTCGATCGATCCGAGCCCTTCCGCGTGCCCGACACCGATGCCGAGCACCCGCTGCTGATCGGCTACACCTCCGGCACCACGGGGCGGCCCAAGGGCGCGGTCCACACCCATGCCGGGTTCGTCGTGAAGGTCGCCTCGGAGGTGGCGTACGAGTTCGATCTGCACCCGGGGGAGGTGTTCGCTTGGATCACCGACATGGGATGGATCCTCGGCCCGCTCTCGACCTTCGGCGTCCATGCGCTGGGTGGCACGCTGCTGCTCTACGAGGGAGCGCCCGACCAGCCATCGCCGGATCGCATCTGGCGGCTGGTGGAACGCCGTCGCGTAGGGGTGCTGGGCGTCTCGCCCACGCTGATTCGCGCCCTGAGGGCGGCCGGACCGCCCCCCGCGCCGAGCATCGACATGAGCTCGCTGCGGATATTCGGGTCATCGGGCGAGCCGTGGGATGCAGCAGCGTACGAATGGCTCGCCACGTCGGTCGGAAAGGGCCGCCGTCCGGTGATCAACTTCTCGGGCGGGACTGAGGTCGGCGGCGCATTCCTGTCTCCCTTCCCGACCGAGCCCATCAAGCCCTGCTCGCTCGGCGGCGCCTCGCTGGGGATGGACGTCGACGTGTTCGATGCCGATGGGCGGCCAGTTCGGGGCTCGGTCGGAGAGCTCGTGTGCAAGCAGCCCTGGCCGGCGATGACGCGGGGGGTGTACGGGGACCCCGCCCGGTACCTCGAGTCCTACTGGTCGATGTACCCGCACGTGTGGCGTCACGGTGACTGGGCCAAGATCGACGAGGACGGCCAGTGGTTCCTGCTCGGACGTTCCGACGAGGCGCTGAACGTGGCGGGTAAGCGAGTGGGGCCGGCCGAGGTCGAGACGGAGCTTCTTTCGCACCCCGCCGTGGCCGAAGCCGCCACGATCGGGGTTCCCGACGGCACCAAGGGCGAGGTCATCTGGTGCTTCTGGACGCCGGTCGATCCGGCCGGCGAGGACGTCTCGAGCGAGCTCACCGAGCTCGTCGCCGAGCGGCTGGGCCGGCCGTTCAAGCCGAGCCGGGTGATGCGCGTGGCCGATTTGCCGCGGACCCGCTCGGCGAAGATCCTGCGCCGCGCGGTTCGCGCCGTCGCCGTGGGTGAAGACCCGGGAGACCTTTCCGGTGCCGAGAACCCTCAGGCGCTCGAGCTGATCCGCGCGGCGCTCTGTGCCCCGTCGTCGCACGAACAAGTGAGCTAGAGGAGGACATGCCCGGCGTAATCGACATCATGAACTACGCGCCGTTCGTGGCGCCTGGACTGTCAGGCACCGAGTACCAGTATGACGAGTTCCAGACGATGGTCCGCACGACGCTGCGGCCGCTGCTGCGCGACGGAAAGGTGACCACGCAATGGGGTCGCGTCGTGACGGTGGACGACCCCCCGACCGAGACCGATCCGACGTTGCGAATCGACGAGGCCATCGCCCAGCTCAATGAGACCGGCTGCGACGCGGTCGTGCTGGCGTGCCTGAAGATGTGGTCCTACCGCTCGCACCATCGGCTGATCATGGACATGCCGGAGGAAGTGGTCGCCGAGGCGGTGGGCCGCGGGAACGGCCGGTTCATCGGCGCCGCCGGGTACAACCCGTTCCGGATAGACGAGAGCCTGCGGCGGATCGAGAGGTTCGTCCGCGAGCACGGGTTCAAGTACGTCTACTTCCATCCCATCACGTTCGGCCTCGCGCCCAACGACCGCCGCTGCTATCCGCTGTATGCCAAGTGTGTGGAACTCGGGATTCCCGTCGGCTTGCAGGTCGGTCACTCGGCCGAGCCGCTGCCCAGTGACGTTGGCCGGCCGATGCTCGTCGACGATGTCGCGATCGACTTCCCGGACCTGAAGATCAACCTCTCGCATACCGGCTGGCCGTGGACCGGCGAGTTCATCTCGATGCTGTGGCGCCACCCGAACGTGTACGGCGACATTTCGGCCTACTTTCCCAAGGCGCTGGACCCCGACTTGGTGCGGGCAATGGACCGGCAGCTGCGACACAAGATCATGTTGGGGAGCAATGGCCTGTCGCTGGAACGCTGCCTGCGGGAGCTCGACGAGCTGCCGCTCAAGGAGGAGACAAAGCAGCGGATCCGCGGCGAGAACGCCGCCGAGTTCCTCGCTCTGTGACGGGCCCGCTGGACGGGCTGCTCAGCGCGGCAACCCGAGCACACGCTCGGCGACGATGTTGCGCTGGATGAAGGTCGTGCCGCCGGCGATCGACGTGCCGCGCGCCTGGTAGGCGAGCCGCAGCCAGCTGCCGAGCGCGCCGTCCTCGTCGAGCTGTCCATCAAGCCCCTGCAGCGAGCAGGCGAGATCGGCGAGATCTTCGACCAGCGGGGCCGAGAACAGCTTGCCGATCGAGGTTTCAGGCCCCGGCGCCCCCTTGTCCATCGACGCCAGCGCGCGCAGTCCGTTGATCCGTTGGATCTGGGCGCGCGCGTACAGCTCCGCCACCCTGCGCCGGAGCGCCGGGTCAGCGCCGATCACTTCGCCCGCGGCCGAGGACTCGCGAATCAGCGCGATCAACTCGTCCATCAGCCTTCGGATGTTGACGCGGCCGGTCGCGAGCGCGACGCGCTCGTAGGAAAGCGTCGCCATCGCCACCTTCCAGCCCGCGTCCACGTCGCCGACGCGAAGGTTGTCCGGCACGTAGACGTCGTCGAGGAACACCTCGTTGAACTCCGCCTCGCCCAGAATGTGGCGAAGCGGGCGGACCCCGACCCCCTCCGCATCCATCGGCAACAGGAAGTAGCTGATGCCCTTGTGGCGCGGAGCGCCGGTCCTGGCCAACAGGATCCCGTGGGCGGCTATCTGCGCGCGGCTCGTCCAGACCTTCTGCCCGGTTATCCGCCAGCCCGCCCCGTCGCGCTGCGCGCGCGTCTCGAGCGCCGCGAGGTCAGACCCGGCATTTGGCTCCGAGAAGAGCTGACACCAGATCTCCTCCCCGGTCAGGATCGGCGGCAGGAAGCGCTGCTTCTGCTCCTCGGTACCGAAGTCGATGATCGTCGGTCCCGCGAGGCCCTCCCCCAGCGTGTTCAGCCGGTCCGGGGCGCCCGCGCGGTCATACTCCTCCAGGTAGATCGCCTGCTCGGTCAATGACGCGGCCCGCCCACCGTATTCGCGTGGCCACGACAGCCCGGCGTAACCTGAAGCGTGAATCCGGCGCTGAAACTCCCGGAAGAACGGAAGCTTGCCCTCGATCGTCGGCGGCTCCGGGCCGGCGAGCGCGGCCACGGCCTCCTCCAACGCGGCTCGCGCCTTGGCTCGGGACTCGGCGTCCTCAGGCGTGTCGCGAAAGTCCACGCCTGGACGATAGCAGACGGTTAACGAGCGTTCACGCCAGCGTGTTCGTCGCCGCCGGAAGCGCTCTGATTCAAGCGGCCGTCGTACGCGCGCTGCGACGCGGGCGCCTGGTTTTTGCTGACGCGGGTTCGCGCTGAGCTTTGCCCTGAGGTCCGCCGTGATCCGCGGCGCCGGCGCCGGTCTCGAGCGCCGCGAGGCCGTAGGTCACCAGCCGGTACAGGAGGTCGGGCAGATCGGGGGTGTTGCGGGCGCCGCGCGGCCAATGGGCCACCGAGTGGATCATTCCAATCGCGGCCTGCGACCCGGCGGCGATCTGCTCGGGGGAGGCGTCGGGGAAGCAGCGGGTGAGCGCCTCCTCCCAGCGCGACGCGTAGTGCCGTTGTCGGCGCTGGAAGTGCTGCTTCCAGGGCTGGGCCAGAGACTTCTCCTCGCGCTCGTAGACGTTGACGAGGTGCCGATGGTCGATGGCAAACTCGACGTGGTGGCGCACCAGTCGCTCGAGGTCACGGTGGGGGTCCGTGTAAACCGCAGCGGTGGCGCCGATCAGCTCCTCCACCGCCTCATTGAAGAGCGCGGCTAGGATCTCGTCCTTGCCGGAGAAGTGCCGGTACAGGGCGGGTCCGCTGATCCCGACCCGTTGGCCGATCTCATCGACGCCGACGCCATGGAAGCCCTTCTCGTAGAAGAGCGCGGCGGCCGCATCGAGTATCTGCCGTTCGCGATCCACGTTAACCCAGGTTAGCAGCTGGGGTGGTCGGCATCCGTGCCGAGGGCCGCCGGATTTCGGCGAGAACATCTAGCGCTCGCCTCGCCGTTTTGCTAACGTGCGTTAACTGAAATCGGTAGCGCGAAGCGTGAGAGGGTAGGTAACCGTGAACTGGGAGCTCTGCGGATGAGCGGGATCGAGGCTCGGATCGCTGAAGTCGAGGCCGGTCCCCGGGGACGCAGGATCGCCGCCTTCTTCGACTTCGACGGAACACTGATCGACGGCTACTCGGCGCTCGCGATGATGCAGCACCGCGCACGGCGGCGGGAGATGTCTCCAGTCGAGATGGCGCGGCTGATGCTCGTCGGGCTGGAGGCGGCCGTGGGGCGAGCCGACTTCGACCAGTTCATGCGCGTCGGCGTGCGCGCGTTTCGCGGCCGGGACTCGAGCGACCTCGACGAGCTGGGCGAGCGGCTGCTGCGATCGGTTCTCGGTGGCGCGCTCTACCCCGACGCGTGGCGACTGGTGGCCGCGCATCAGCGGCGCGGACATCGCGTCGTGATCGCCTCCTCGGCCCTGCCCTTCCAGGTCGAGCCGCTGGCCCGGGAGCTGATGATCGAGGACGTGCTGTGCACGAGGCTCGCGGATGTGGACGGGGTCCTCACCGGCGAGATCGACGGGCCGATCCTTTGGGGAGCGGGGAAGGCCGCCGCCGTGAAGGCCTTCGCCGCGCGCACGCGCGTCGATCTGACGCAGAGCTTCGCCTACGGCAATGGTGAAGAGGACGTGGAGTTCCTATCGACGGTGGGTCGAGCCCGTCCGGTGAACCCCGGCACAGAACTGGACCGACAGGCCAAGCGGCGGGACTGGCCGGTGACGTCATTCGCCCGTCCGGCGGGCCGCCCGGGGCTTCTCGACGTCACGCGCACGCTCGGCGCCTATGGCGGGTTCGCGGCTGCTTTCGGAACCGGCCTCGGGGTCGGACTCCTGAACCGAAGCCGTCGTGACGCGGCCAACCTGATGATGTCGACGGGCTCTGACCTGGCTCTTTCCATGGCCGGAGTCAGGCTGAATGTCACCGGCGAGCAGTACCTCTGGTCGCACAGGCCGGCGGTGTTCATCTTCAACCACCAGAGCATGCTCGACGGATTCGTGATCATGAAGCTGCTCCGAGAAGACGTGACCGGGGTGGCGAAGAAGGAGGTGGCGAAGCAGCCTCTGTTCGGGCAGTTCGCCCGGTTCGCCAACATGGCCTTCGTCGACCGAGGCGACAGCGCGCGGGCCAGAGAGGCGCTCGGGCCCGTCGTCGAGCGGCTGCGGGAGGGATACTCGATCGCAATCTCCCCGGAGGGAACTCGTTCCGCCACGCCGCGCGTTGGTCGGTTCAAGAAGGGGGCGTTCCACATGGCCATGCAGGGCGCCGTGCCGATCGTTCCGATCGTGATCCGTAACGCCGGCGAGCTGCTGTGGCGGAGCTCCACATTCATCCGCTCGGGTACGGTCGACGTCGTCGTGCACCGGCCGATCCCGGTTGCCGACTGGCGCGTCGAGGAGCTCGACGAGCGGATCGCCAACGTGCGGGATCTCTTCGTACGAACGCTGGCCAACTGGCCCGCTGCGCTTCCCGGCGCAGATCGGAACGGCTACGAGGCAGACGCAGGCTCAGCTAACGATCGTTAACTGAATTTGCTATTCTCCGAATATGCACACGAACGGAGCCGGACACGTCGCGTTGGTAACCGGGGGTGCCCGCGGGATTGGAGCGGCAATCGCCAGGGGCCTCGCCGATGATGGGCTCGCGGTGGCGATCGCCGACCTGCGGCTCGAGCTGGCTCAGGAGCTGGCATCGGAGATCGAAGCTGGTGCCGGAAGGGCGCTCGCCGTCGAACTCGACGTGACGGATCGCGAGTCGGTGCGCGCAGCGGTCGCCGCGACCCAGGGCCGCTTCGGCGAGATCAACGTGCTGGTCAACAATGCGGGCTGGGACGAGCTCAAGCCGTTCCTGCAAACCGACGAAGAGTTCTGGGATCGCGTCATCGACGTCAACTTCAAGGGGGCGCTGCGCCTGACTCGAGCGACCCTGCCCGAGATGGTCGAGCGCGGATGGGGTCGGATCGTCAATATCGGCTCGGATGCCGGACGCGTCGGGTCCTCGCTCGAGTCGGTTTACTCGGGTGCCAAGGGTGGCATCATCGCCTTCACGAAGACGGTCGCCCGCGAGGTGGCACGCTCCGGCGTGACTGCGAACGTGGTCTGTCCGGGACCCACCGACACGCCGTTTCTGCGGGAGACTGCCGCCAAGCACGAGGACGCGCAGGCGGTGCTCACCAGCATGACGCGTGGCGTACCCATGAAGCGACTCGCGCAGCCGGAGGAGATCGCCACGGCGGTCCGATTCTTCGCCGACGCCAGCGCCGGCTACATCACGGGGCAGACCCTCTCGGTCAGCGGCGGCCTGACAATGGCGTAGGCACCATGGACTTCGCGCTGACTGAAGACCAGGACACGATTCGCCGCGCTGTGGCGGAGCTCGCCGGCAGCTTTGACGAGGAGTACTGGCTCGAGAAGGACACCAAGCACGAGTTCCCGTGGGAGTTCTACAAGGCGTTCGCGGACGCCGGCTGGCTCGGAGTGTGCGTGCCCGAGGATTACGGCGGTAGCGGGCTCGGGATCCTGGAGGCTTCGCTCATCCTCGAGGAAGTGTCGGCCTCGGGAGCCGGGATGAACGGGGCGAGCTGCATGCACATGTCGATCTTCGGAATGCATCCGGTGATCGTGCACGGATCGGAGGAGCTGAAGGCGGCGACCTTGCCGCGCGTGGTCTCCGGCGATCTGCACGTCTGCTTTGGAGTGACCGAGCCCGACGCAGGCCTTGATACCACGAGGATCAAGACGTTCGCCCGGCGCAATGGCGAGGGCTATCTGGTCAATGGTCGCAAGGTGTGGATCTCGAAGGCACTCGAGTCCGAGAAGGTCCTGCTGTTGACCCGCACCACGAAGCTCGAGGACTGCGCACGGAAGACCGACGGGATGACGCTGTTCCTCACCGACCTCGATCGTGACCGCGTCGACATCCGGCCGATCCCCAAGATGGGTCGCGAGGCGGTCGACTCGAACGAGCTGTTCATCGACAACCTCGAGGTCCCCGAGGAGCATCGCGTCGGCGAGGAGGGCAAAGGCTTCAAGTACCTGCTCGACGGTCTCAATCCCGAGCGGGTCCTGATCGCAGTCGAGGCGCTCGGGCTGGGTCGAGCCGCGATCCGCCGCGCGGTCACCTACGGCAAGGAACGCGTCGTCTTCGGCCGTCCGATCGGCATGAACCAGGGCCTCCAGTTCCCACTGGCCGACGCCCAGATCAAGCTCGACGCGGCCACCTTGATGGTCCGCAAGGCGGCGTGGCTCTACGACCGGGGGCTGCCGTGCGGACGCGAGGCGAACGCGGCGAAGTACCTGTGTGCCGAGGCGGGGTTCGAAGCGGCCGATCGCGCGGTCCAGATGCACGGCGGCATGGGCTACGCGCGCGAGTACCACGTCGAGCGCTACTTCCGGGAGGCTCGTCTGCTTGCGGATCGCTCCGATCAGCCAGGAGATGGTCCTGAACTACATGGGCGAGCACGTGCTCGGCCTGCCCCGGTCCTACTGATGGGTCGGCTGGACAAGCGGGTGGCGCTGGTGACTGGCGCCGGGGCCGGGATCGGTGCCGCGGTGGCTCGCCGGCTGGCGGCGGAGGGCGCGTCGGTTGCAGTCCTCGACGTCGATCGGGCGGCGGCCGCCACGGTTGCCGAGGAGATCGTCGAGGCGGGCGGAACCGCGCTCGCCGCGGCGGCAAACGTCGCCGACTCCGCGCAAGTGGAAAGCGCCGTCGCGCAGGCCGCGCAGCTCGGCGATCACATTCACATCGCGGTCAGCAACGCGGGCATCATCCGGCCGGCGATGCTGGCCGACCTCGACGAGACGCGCTTCCGTCAGGTCCTCGACGTGCACCTGATGGGCACCTACCACGTCGTGCGGGCGGTGCTCTCGCATCTTCCAGATGACGGCCGGGGGCGGATCATCACCTCGACCTCGGCCGCGGGTCTCGTCGGGACTATCGGTCAGGCGAATTACGCCGCAGCCAAGGCGGCGATCGTGGGCTTCACCAAATCCGCCGCGCGCGAGCTGGCCAGGCGACAGATAACCGTGAATGCCGTGGCCCCCCTGGCCGCCACGGCAATGACGGAGACCGTACGCACGAATCCGAAGTTCGCCGAGCAGACGCTTGCACGGATCCCGCTGGGCCGGTGGGCCGAGCCGGAGGAGATCGCCGGTGCATTTGCCTTCCTCGCTTCCGACGATGCCTCCTACATCACGGGTCAGGTGCTCTGCGTGGATGGTGGGACCGTGATCTAGGACCGGTCGACCCCCGGCGCGTTATGAGCAGCCAGCGTCCGCTCGAGCTGTCGAGCACCGATCTCGATCTCAGCCCCTTCATCCGCCCCGGAGACGGAGTGCTATGGGGCCAGGCCTGCGCCGAGCCGGTCGTACTCGTCGACGCGTTTCTGCGTCTTGCGCGTGAGGTCCGGTCACTGTCAGCTTTCCTCGGGCTTAGCTGGCGCGACTTCTCAGGTCAGATCCCGGACGATCTTCGGATCGTCTCCTACGGCGCGCTCGGCCGGCTCGGTCGCCTGCCGAACCTCGAGGTCGTGCCCTGCCATTTCTCTGCGCTGCCGTCTCTGTTCGCCCAGCGACGCCTGCCCGGCGACGTCGCACTCGTCCAGGTGTCTCCGCCTGATCATCGTGGGCGTTGCAGCCTGGGCGTCGGGATCGACTATCTGAAGGATGCGGTGCGTCATGCCCGTTTGATCATCGGCGAGGTGAATGACCACTGCCCGGCTACCGCAGGCACATCGATCGCCTGGGAGCGGCTCGACGCGATTGTGCGAACGTCTCGGCCGCTGCTCGAGGCGGCCAAGCCACAGCCGGGGCCGATCGAGGCCCGCATCGCTGAGCACGTAGCCGGAGTGGTCGAAGACGGCGACACGATCCAGTTAGGGGTGGGAGCGCTCCCGGAGGCGATCCTGACCGCCCTGCGGGAGCATCGCGATCTCGGCTTGCACTCCGGGATGATCTCGGACGCCGTCCTGGATCTGATCGAGCGGGGCGCGATCACGAACGCACGCAAGCCGATCGACCGCTGGCTGACCGTGACCGGAGCCGCGCTGGGCAGTCGCCGCCTGTTCGAGGCACTCGCGGCACACGAGGAGATTGTGTTCCGACCAGTGAGCTATACCCACGCGCCCAAGACGCTGGCGCAGGTGGGGAAGCTCGCCGCGATCAACAGCGCACTGGAGATCGATCTGACCGGCCAGGTGAACGCGGAAGAGGTTGACGGCCGGCGGCTCGGCGCCGTCGGGGGGCAAGTGGACTTCCTGCGAGCTGCGTCGGCGAACGGCGGCAAGCCGATCATCGCGCTGCCGTCGGACCGGATCGTCGACAAGCTCCGAGGACCCGTCAGTACCGCGCGCAGCGACGTCGATTGGGTCGTCACCGAGCACGGAGCATGCTCGCTTCGGGGAGTGCCGGAGACGGCACGCCGGCGGGCGCTGCTTCGGGTCGCCGGGCGGGCCTGACCTGGCCCGGCTTCTCGTGTGCCGTGAGTCAACCAACCGCACGCAAACGGTCGTTAACCATCTTGTAGACTTCTACAAATAGCCCGCCTGGCACCGGCTTAGGCCATACGCTGGGCGTAGTGTGCCGAAACCAGGTACGCTTGTAAGCGATCGTTAACTGAAGGCAAAGGTCTCCCGATGAACGAAATGGCCGCAGACATCCCACCGCGGGTTCGAATCCGAGAGGTCGGGCCGAGAGACGGCTTCCAGAACGAGCCCGACCTGATTCCAACCCCGGACAAGATCCGCCTGATCGACGCGCTGGCCCGGACCGGTCTCGAGCGCCTCGAAGTGACGAGCTTCGTCCGCGCGGACGTCATCCCGCAGCTCTCCGACGCAGCCCAAGTGCTCGAGGGGATCGACCCACCGCCCGGTGTCGCCCTGAGCGTGCTCGTACCGAATGAGCGCGGCCTCGATGACGCGCTCCAGTACCGCGACCGGTTTCACGAGATCGGAATCTTTCTGAGCGCGACGGAGACGCACAATCAGCGCAACGTCAACCGGTCCGTCGAGGAGTCCCTTTCGGGTCTGGAACGGATGCTTCCGCGGATCACCGGCGCTGGGCTGCGCTGCGAGGCGGTGATCGCGGTGTCATTCGGCTGCCCGTACGAGGGGCGGGTCGCGCCGGAACGCGTGATGTACCTTGCGACGCGACTGGCGCGCGCCGGCGCGGCTGAGATCGGCTTCGGTGACACAACCGGGATGGCGAATCCCCTCGCGGTGCGCGAGCTGTTCTCCAGGGCGCGCGAGGAGCTGTCCGAGGTGGAGCTGACGGCGCACTTCCACAACACTCGTGGGCAGGGCCTGGCCAACGTCCTCGCGGCGATCGAGGTCGGCATCGAGAGCTTCGAATCGAGCTTCGGGGAGCTCGGGGGCTGCCCGGTGCCACCCGGCTCGACCGGCAACATCGCCACCGAGGACCTGGTCTCGATGCTCGAGGAGATGGGCGTCTCGACCGGCATCGACCTGAACGCGCTGCTGGGCGTCACGCGCGATCTGAAGAACGTGCTGGGGCGGCCGCTCGGCAGTCATCTCTCTTCCGCCGGGCCGGTGGTGTGGCATGGCCGTTGAACCGGCATCCCAGCCCGCGGTTGAGATCGCGATTCGCGACTCGTTCGTGCTGGCACGGCTCTGCCTGCCGCCGGCGAACCCGGTCGGACCCGCTCTGCTCGACGGCCTCAACGCCGCCGCCGACGCGGTGGTGCAGACCGGCGCTGGCACGCTCGTGATCTGCTCGGCGGTAGAGGGGTTCTTCGCCGCGGGGGCGGACATCAAGCACATGCGTTCGCTCGACCCGACCGGCTTCGCCGCCTACGGCATGCACATGCGCGGGGTGTACGACCGGATCGAGAGCCTCTCGGCCGTCTCGATCGCGGCGATCGAAGGGCTAGCGCTTGGCGGCGGTCTCGAGCTGGCGCTCGCCTGTACCTGGCGAATCGGCTCCAGCGAGGCCCAGCTTGGTGTCCCGGAGGTCAAGCTGGGCCTCATCCCGGGCGCTGGAGGCACGCAGCGACTGCCCCGTATGATCGGCCGTTCGCGCGCCCTCGACATGCTTCTCACCGGCCGAAACGTCGCCGGAGAGGAGGCGCATGCCATCGGGCTGCTCGACCGGCTCGTCGAGCCGGGAACCGCATTGACGGTTGCCTGCGAGATCGCCCAGCAGCTCAGCGGATACTCGGCCCCGGCGGTCGCGGCGATTCACCGCTGCGTGGACGCGGCGATGACCTCCTCGCTCTCCGACGGTATCGCGTTCGAGGCGGCCGAAGAGCAGTTGCTGTTCGAGGAAGGCGAGGCACGTGAGGGCATCGCCGCGTTCGTCGAGCGCCGCCGCCCAGACTTCCAGCTGTACGAGGGCGATGACGCCGGGCGGCAGGATGCGTGACCGAGAGCTCGTGGGTGTCTGCATCGACGAGGTCGCGTTCCCGGTGGAAGAGGGGAAGATCCGAGAATTCGCCGTCGCGGTCGGCGAAACCAATCCGATCTACCACGACCGTGATGCTGCGCTGGCCGCCGGCTACCCGTCGATCCCCGCCCCGCCGACGTTCTCGATCGTCGCCGGACACTGGCGCGACCAGGGGGCGATGGTGCGGCGCCTCGGCCTGGATCTGCGCCGGATCGTCGTGGGCGAGGCGCAGTGGGATTACCTGGCCCCGGTGTATGCGGGTGACCACCTGTCGGGGGCGAGAATCGTTAAGGACGTCAGCGAACGCTCGGGTCGCCGAGGCGGCCGGATGACGCTGATCACGATCGAGACGGAACTGCGGAACCAGCGGGGAGACGTGGCGGTCCGGCAGCGAGACCTCGTGATCGAGCTGGGGCCGGCATCGTGAACATCGCAAAGCACGCCGAGCTGCGGGTCGGACCCGTGACCCGTACGCACATCGTCCGCTTTGCCGGAGCGGGTGGCGACTTCAACCCGATCCATCACGACGAGGAGTTCGCGCGTGCCGCCGGCCAGCCGACGGTGTTCGCCATGGGCCAGCTTCAAGCCGCGCTGCTCGCGAGGCTGGCGGCTGACTGGCTGGGCGCCGACCAGCTGCGAAGCCTCTCGGTCCGCTTCACCGCGAAAGTCTGGCCCGGTGACGAATTGCTGCTCAGCGGCACGATCGAGCGCGAGGACGTGGTTGATGGGGAGCGCCGTGCGACGTGCGCGCTGCGCGCCGTACGCAACGACGGGCAGGAGGTCGCGACCGGCGTGGTGACGGCCTGCGTGGCGGCGTAACTGGCCCTCAGCTGTAGAGCGCCTCGATCTCGCCGCTGTATTTCCGGTTGATCACACGCCGCTTGAGCTTCATCGTCTGGGTGACCTCGTCACAGCCGGGCGCCCAGCTCTGGCCCTCGAGGATCCGGTACTTCTTGATCTGCTCCACGCGCGCGAGCGTTTCGTTGGCCGCCCCAACGGCGCGTGCGACGGCGCTAAGGACCTGGTCGTGGCGGGTGAGCTCCTCGAAGCTGCCGGTCAGCCCCTGATCGGCGGCGTACGCATTCAGGCCCTCCTCGTCGAGGACGATCAGGGCGGTGACGTAGGACCGCGCGTCGCCGATCGCGACGACGTGCCCGATGATCGCTGACTGCTGCTTGACCCGGTTCTCGACCATCGCCGGCGCGATGTTCTTGCCGGCCGCGTTGATGATGATCTCCTTCTTGCGGTCGACGATCCTGTAGTAGCCGTCCTCGTCGATCGCGGCGATGTCGCCGGTGTGGAAGTAGCCGTCCGGGTCGAAGCCCTGCTTGGTCAGCTCAGGCTTGTCGCGGTAGCGCGCGAAGATCGGGCCACGGACCATCAGCTCTCCGTCATCGGCGAGCTTGGCCTCGACGCCCGGCTGCGGCTTGCCGACGGTTCCCATCTTGATCCGGTCGGGCGGGTTCGCCACGGTCATCGCCGTCTCAGACATGCCCCAGACCTCGGCCACTGCAAGACCCAGGGCCGTGAACAGGTGATGCGTGTCGACGCGCATCGGCGCGCCCGCCGAGCCCCGGTACTCCGTCTGGTCGAGCCCGAGCTGCTCCCGGATGGGCTGAAGGGTCGCCCGAGCCTCCTCGGCGGCCACGGCCAGCGTCGGGTCCAGCTCCCCGGCCTCAGCGGCAGCGACGGCCCGCAGGCTGGTGTCGAGCGCTTCCCGTAGCGCATCCTCGCGGACGGCGATCGCCTTCGCCCCCTCCCCGAGCTTCTCGTAGATCCGCGGCACGGCGAAGAACCGGGTGGGGCGTACTACAGGCAGCGCGGGCGCCAGCGCCCTCACGTCCGGTGCAGTCGTGATCGTGTAGCCGAACACCAGGTGGCTGTAATGGCTCATGAAGCGCTCGGTGAGGTGTGCCATCGGCAGGTAGGAGACCCATCGGCCGGCGGGGCTCGGAGGGGCCAGTTCGTAGAGCCCCCGCAGGTTGTCGAGTAGTGCGCCGTGCGACCACTCGACTCCCTTGGGCTCGCCGGTCGTGCCCGAGGTGTAGACGAGCCCTGCGATGTCGTCCGGCTGGATCGCGCGCCAGGTGGCATCGAAGTCGAAGTCGGCGGGCGGCTCGAGCGACGCCAGCTCGGCGAGCGTCATCGAGCCCGCGCCCGCGTCGTCCGCGAGGACGACGATGTGGTCGATGATGCCGGTCGCGCGCTGGACCGCGATCGTCTTCTCGACGTACTCCGGCGCCGCGAACACGACCCGCGAACGAGCGTTGCGGATCATCGGCTCGATCTGCTCGGCGGGGTTGCTGAAGTAGATCGAGAACGGCGCGGCTCCGAGGTGCATGGCCGCGTTGTCCACGACGTGGAACTCCGAGCAGTTGGCCAGCATGAGGCCGACCGCGTCGCCCGAGCGGACGCCGAGGGCGTAGAGCCCCCCGGCGACCGCGCGCACGCGTTCGGCGTACTCGACGTAGGTGAGCTCATCCTCGGCGCCGAGGCTGCGCAGCGCGGGCCGGTCGGCGTTGGCCGCGACCGTGACATGGAACGCCGCGCACAAGCTCGGCTGGGCAAGCGCCTCCTCCATGGCCGCCGTCAGCGCGTCGGTGTCGTGAGTTGCGATTGCGTCGGTCGTGGGCACTCTCTCTCCTCCCGTGTGGTGACACCGATGGTTTCGAAGTCGCGTCCATGTGTTCAGTGCCTGAGGGGAGCTCTTTGTCTCCCGTTGGGGGGAGAAGCCGTTTGCGAAGCCGCCGCCAGCCCCTACGGTCCGCCCTATCACCGACGCGCCGGAAGACGAGGAGAGTGAAGTGTTCGACCCCCTGACCCAATTCGACACGATGACGCTGGAGCGGCCGGCCGAGGCGGTCCTCGTCGCCACGCTGAACCGGCCAGACCGGCTGAACGCGATGACGGTCCAGATGTTCGCGGAGCTCGAGCAGTTGGCGCGAGACCTGCGCGCCGGCGATTTGCGGGCTCTCATCATCACCGGCGCGGGGCGTGCCTTTTGCGCGGGATTCGATCTCGACGACGCCGACGAGCTCGCGGGCCTGTCGCCGATGGGGATGCTCGGGCGCCAAGAGCGCGCCGCGCGCTCACTTGCCATGATCCGATCGCTCCCGATGCCGGTGATAGCCGCCGTTAACGGCGCGGCTGCCGGTGGCGGGCTCGCGCTCGCGCTGGCGGCCGACATCCGTCTGGGGTCGCCCACGGCGCGCTTCAACGCAGCCTTCGTCCGCATCGGACTGTCGGCTGGCGACCTCGGGACGTCATGGCTCCTGCCGCGGTTGATCGGTCCGGCCCGGGCGGCGGAGTTCGCCTACACCGGCGGTTTCATCGAGGCCGAGGAGGCCGAGCGGGTAGGCCTCCTGAACCGCGTGGTGCCCGCCGAGGCGCTGCTCGACGAGGCGCTGGCCGTGGCCGCGCGGATCGCCGCGAACTCTCCCGCCGGCGTGCAGCTCTCCAAGCGTGCGCTCCAGGCCAACATGGAGGTGGGGTCGTTCGCCGCCGCGCTCGAACTCGAGAACCGCGGGCAAGCCCTGCTGACCCGCGGCGAGGACATGCCCGAGGCCCTCAGCGCATTCAAGGAGCGGCGTGAGCCCCAGTTCACGGGTCGCTGAGGCTGGACTCTCCAGCTAACGATCGTTAACATCCGAACCCGAACCCCCATGCTCGACACCACAACGATGCAGCTGAAGACCATCGCCCTCGACGAGCCTACGCCGGGCGTGGTGGTGGCCACGCTCAGCCGGCCCGACCGGCTCAATGCGATGACCTTCCAGATGTTCGATGACCTCGCGGCGCTCCCGCTGATGCTGCGCGACGAGGACGACATGCGCGCCCTGATTCTCACCGGAGCCGGGCGCGCCTTCTGCGCCGGGTTCGATCTCGACGAGATCGGCCGGATCACCGAGCTCGGCGTGCGCAGCTTCCTGAGCTTCCAGGAGCTGGCAACGGGCGCGCTCGCCTCGATTCGCGCTCTGCCGGTGCCGGTGATCGCCGCCGTCAACGGCGCAGCGTCGGGCGGCGGCATGGCGCTCGCCCTGTGCGCGGACATCCGCCTGGCCTCCCCTGCGGCCCGCATCAACGCGGCGTTCGTGAAGATCGGGCTGTCCGTGGGCGAGCTCGGCACGTCGTGGCAGCTCACCCGACTGGTCGGTCCCGGGCGCGCGGCCGAGATCGCGTACACGGGGCGGATGGTGGAGGCGGAGGAGGCGGAGCGGATCGGACTCGTCAATCGCATCGTGCCGGCGGAACGCCTGCTCGACGAAGCGCTCGCGCTGGCCGCGCGCGTGGCGTCCAACTCCCCCGGCGGCGTCCGGATGTCCAAGCGGGCGCTCCAGGCCAACCAGGAGGTCACGTCCTACGCCGCCGCGCTCGAGCTCGAGAACCGAGGGCAGGCCCTCCTAACGCGCGGCGAGGATATGCCAGAGGCGCTGAGCGCGTTCAAGGAGCATCGCGAGCCGCAGTTCACAGGGCGGTGAGAGCGAACGCCATGACTCCCACGTCCACTCCGCCGGCCTCGGAGGTTCGGTGACCACCGGCTGGGACTGGACCGACGAGACGCGCGGACAGCTCCAGAGGTTCCTCGCAGCCCGTGGCCTATGCGATGGTCCACTGTGGACGCGGGCGATCGGCGATGGCCACTCCAACCTCACCTTCCTGGTCACGGACGGGACGAAGGAGATGGTCGTCCGTCGGCCGCCGCCGCCTCCGGTCCCCCGAGGCGGGCACGACGTCCTCCGGGAGGCCAGGCTGCTCCAGGCGGTGCACGGCACCGGTGTGCCGGTGGCGGAGGTGCTCGCGGTGGGCCAGGCGGGCGACGTGCTCGACGTGCCGTTCTACGTCATGACCTATGTGCCGGGCACGGTGGCGACGGTTGAGACTCCGGCGAAGCTGCGCACGCCCGAGGGCCGGCGCAGCCTGGGTTACGCCCTGATCGACACGCTGGTGGCGTTGCACCATGTCGACTGGCGCGCCCGCGGTCTGGAGACCTTCGGCCGCCCCAAGGGCTTTAATGCACGCCACCTGCGCCGCATGCTCGCCCTGGTCTCGCTCAAAGACGGCTCGACGCCGCCGGCCTTCCGCCCGGGCGCGGACTGGCTGTCGGCCAATGTGCCCCCCGAGGCCGGCGAAGCGATCGTCCACAGCGACTTCCGGCTCGGAAACGTGATGCTCGCCAACGACCTGCCGGCCCGGATCCTCGCCGTGCTCGACTGGGAGCTCGCGACGATCGGCGATCCGCTGCTCGACGTTGGGTACTTCCTGTCCTCGTATCCCGAGCCGGGCGGGGAGCGAACGCCCACGCAGGAGCTGGGCCTGGCGTCGACCGAGCCAGGCTATCCGTCGAGGGCGGAGCTCGCCGAGCGCTACGCGAGGACCACCGGGTTCGACATCTCCAACCTGCGCTGGTACACGGTCATGGCCAACTGGAAGCTCGCCGTCCTCTACGAGTACGCCCGCCGTCGCGGCGAGGACCGCTACTACGCGGATCCATCGCTCGTGGAGCGGTTCCTGGCTGCCGCACATCGCGAGGCCGGTTTGCTACCCATCGCGGCCGCGTCCAGCTGAGCGGGCGACGGCGCCTGGTATCGTAGTAAACGATCGTTCACATGGGCGCGACACCGACATCCCCCTTTACCGACGCCGGCCGCGAGGTCGTGATCGTGGAGGCCGTGCGTACGCCGATCGGCAAATCGCACCCGGAGCGCGGCGCCTACCGTGACACCCACCCGAACGTGCTGCTGTCGCGTTGCCTCGAGGAGCTCGTCGCGCGCACCGGTATCGAGCCCGGGGAGGTCGAGGACGTGATCGCCGGCTGCACCGCGCCCTTCGGCGAGCAGTCGCGCAACATCGCTCGCAATGCCTGGCTCCAGGCCGGCTTCCC
The DNA here is from genome assembly GCA_963709205.1 of uncultured Solirubrobacterales bacterium. Classification (GTDB taxonomy): domain Bacteria; phylum Actinomycetota; class Thermoleophilia; order Solirubrobacterales; family Solirubrobacteraceae; genus Palsa-465. The sequence continues at coordinate 218,211 of CAVPVP010000004.1, read as the reverse complement.
GGTGGAGGTGCCCGCCATCACGATCGACCGGCGCTGCGGCTCGGCCCAATCGGCCGTCGCCTACGGCGCCGCGCTCGTGGCGTCCGGCACGCACGACCTGGTGGCGGCCGGGGGCGTGGAGCACATGCACCACGTCCCCATCAACTCGCCACAGAAGATCGTGGAGCTGTACGGGACGCCGTGGCCGCAGGAGCTGCTCGATCGCTTCGAGTTCATTCCGCAGGGGATCAGCGCGGAGCTCATCGCCGAGCGCTGGAGCGTCTCGCGCGAGGAGATGGACCAGCTGGCCGTCACATCCCACCGGGCCGCCGCCGCGGCGGCCGACGCCGGTCACTTCGACCGGGAAATCGTCCCGATCGAAACGCCGCACGGAACCGTGACGCGCGACCAGGGCGTCCGCCCGGACACCAACCTCGAGACGCTGGCCAAGCTGAAGGCGGCGTTCCGCGAGGACGGTCGGATCACCGCGGGCACGTCGTCGCAGCTGTCGGATGGCGCGAGCGCCGTGCTGCTCGCATCGAGGGCGAAGGCGCGCGAGCTCGGGCTGCCGGCGCGCGCACGCGTCGTCGATCAGGTGACGGTTGGGGTCGACCCGATCATCATGCTCACGGGACCGATCCCGGCAACGCGGAAGCTGCTTGAGCGCACCGGCTTGCGCATGGAAGACATCGACCTCGTCGAGATCAACGAGGCGTTCGCCTCGGTCGTGCTGGCGTGGGAGAAGGAGCTCGGCCCGGATATGGAGCGTGTCAACGCCAACGGCGGCGCTATCGCGCTCGGCCATCCGGTCGGTTCCACCGGCGCACGGTTGATCACGACCATGCTGCACGAGCTTGAGCGGCGTGACGCTCAGATCGGGCTCGTGACGATGTGCTGCGGCGGCGGCCTGGGGACCGGTACGGTGCTGCAGCGACTGTCGTGAGTCCCAACCGAAGGAGTGAAGCGCCGATGATGTGCGCAGTGACAATCAGATCGCTCAAGCCGGGCAGCTTCGAGCGGTTCCGCGAGGACTGGGAGCCGCGGCCCTGGCCGCCGGAGCTCGAGCGCGTCGTGATCTCGCGCAACGACCAGGATCCCGATCAGGTGCTCACAGCCAGCTTTCTCAACGTGTCCGCCAAGCGGCTCGAGACCCTCCGGGAGGACCCCGTGGTGCTCGGGGCGGAGGAGAGCCGGCTGGCGCGCATCGCCGAGTGCGAACAGGCTCTCATCTACAAGGGTCTGTTCGAGGTTGTCGAGGATCTGAGCGCGCCGGCCGCGTCGACTGGGTGACTCGATCCTTACGTCGCCGCCAGCGCTCGGGGACGCGCCGGCTGCCCGCGCTTCGCCATCCACTCCAGAAGGTCGTCGACGACCCCTGCCCGCTCGGGCTCGTTGAAGACCTCGTGGTAGAGGCCGTCGTAGATCTTCAGCGTCTTGTCGCTGGATCCCGCAAGGGCATGGACCATCCGGCTTCCCTCCGGCGGGCACAGTCGGTCCTCGGATCCGTGTAAGAGCAGAAGCGGCGTGTGCAGGCCCGGGACCCGACGGGGCATCGCGTCCATCGAGCGCATGATCTCCGCCAACGTGCGCGCGGGCAGCTTGCCGTCGTGGTTGAGCGGGTCCTGTCGGTAGGCGCGGACCACCCCGGGATCCCGGCTGATGGCATCGTCTTCGATCTTGAACACCGGCAGACGGGGCGCCACCGCTGAGAGCACCGAGGTGATGGCCTTCAGCGCCGCCGGGACCGCCTCGGTTGCGACGGCCGGGCCTGACACGGCGAGCCCCGCGAGACCGTCTACGTGGCGCATCGCGTACGTCAGCGCCACCGCCCCGCCGAGACTGTGCCCCACCAGGAACGGCCGGCGCGCGCCGTGCCTCTCGCTCACCCGCGCCACGAGCAGCCCGAGGTCCTCGACGAGCCAATCGAGTCGGCCGATCATCGCGCGCGGGCCATCGGAGCGGCCGTGACCGCGGTGGTCGAGGGCGTAGGCCGCGTAGCCGGCGGCGGCGAGACGCTCGGCCACGTAGGCGTAGCGGCCGCCGTGTTCGGCGGCGCCGTGCACGATGACCGCCGCGGCGCGCGCCTCGCTGTCGGGCGCCCAGGACTGCCAGTAGAGCCGCGTGGCGTCGACCTGCGACCCGAGCCATCCCCAGCGGTGGTTCATCGCGGTCCTCCCACGCCGACGAGCTCGCCGGGATCGTCGGTGACGTCGGCCAGGCGGTGCCCGGCCAGGGCGAGAATCTCGTCGAAGCCGGCGCGGACGCAGGCGGCGAACCGGTCGATGTCCGGGATCGCGGCGGCGTCGGCGGTGATGCCGATGCAGCACATCCCGTTGTGCGAGATCATCGTGACCATGACCGCCGAGCCGGGAGCGGGGCCGAACGGGTACATCCGCGTCACGCGCGCGCCCGCCACGTAGGCCGGACGAGTCAGACCCGGGATGTTGGACGCCTGGAGGTCGATGCTGCGCGTGACGCGCTCGGTCATCCGCGTCACGATCGGAGCTGGGACGCGCGAGAGCACCGGCGAGAGCATGGTCAGGAAGTCGAGCGCCGGCTCGTCCCGCGCCTCCAGCACACGCTCGCGGATCAGCCGGATCCGGTCGCGCGGGTCGGCATCTCCCACCGGCCCCGCGATGCGCGCGCCCGCGAAGCGGTTGCCACCCAGCGGGTCGTCGTCGCGGCGCAGGCTGACGGGGAAGGCGATCGGGAGCACGTCCGGGTTCAGGCCCGCGTGCTCGTGATACACGCGCAGCCCGCCGGTGAGCGCGGCGAGAAACGCGTCGTTGACCGATCCCCCTGCCTCCTTGCCGGCTGCCCGCAGCCACGCCAAGGGCACCTCGAGGGTCTGGAGCCTGCGCGAGAGGCCACGGTGGGTCATCAGCGGCGAGGGGTCCGCGGGCGGCGGCCCGGCCAGGCGCGCGAGGGACCGCACGAACTGGACCCCGGCGCTGATCGTCGGCTCGGGCCGTCGCACGAGATCGCCGGAGAGGCGGAGGGTCGCGCCGGCGCCGCTCCGGGTGGCGCTGGCGAGCACCGCGAGCTGTTTGCCTAGCTGCCCGACAACGCCGCGCGAGGCCCGCGGCCGCACCGCACCGGCCGGTTTGTCCGCCCAGGGCTCCGGGCGGTCGGAATGCAGGATGTCGAACAGCTGGATCACCGCGGCCCCGTCGAGCAGGCTGTGGTGGAGCTTGAGGATGTACGCGCCGCGTCCCTCCGGCAGGTCCTCGACCAGCACGGCCTCCCAAAGCGCCCGCGCGCGATCGAACGGCGCCATCGCCAGCACCTGGGTCATCGCCAGGACGTCGTCGTAGTCGCCGCCCTCGGGCAGCCGTACGCGGCGGAGGTGGTAGGCCAGGTCGAAGTCCTCGTCGCCAACCCACTCCGGGGCGGACACATGGAGCGGGTCGTCCACCACCCGGTCCCGCAGGCGAGGAACCACCGATACGGCCCACTCGTGTGCCGCCAGGAAACGGTCCCAGTCCGGAACGCGATCGAGGATCTCCAGGATCACGCCGCCCGAGCGCAGACGCGGTGATGCCTCGGAGCGCCACATCATGGCCTCCATGTCGCTCATCACCGGGTCGCCGCCCCATTGGGCGCCGGCTTCCAGCGTCGAAGTGGGATCGCGGGGCATCATGGACTCTCCTCTCACAGCGCGTCCGCCCTGGCGGCGAGGTTAACGCTCGTTAACAACGCTAGCACATGTCTGCCCTGGGTGAAAGCCCCGGAGCGCACCCGGGGCTACGTGCCCGTCCAGACCGGGTCGCGCTTCTCCATGAAGGCCGCCACGCCCTCCTTGGCGTCGGCCGTTGACAGGGCCAGCGAAAGCTGACCCTGAAGGAAGGACAAAGCGTCGTCGAACGGCATATCGCGCTGGCGGCGCATCGCGTCCTTGCCGATCCGCATGAGGAGGGGGGACTTCGAAGCGAGCTTCACCGCCCACTCGTCGACCGCGGCGTCGAAATCCCCGTCGCCCGCCACCACGCGGTTGACGAATCCCATCTCGTACCCGCGTGCCGCGGTGACCCTACCGCCGAGCAGCATCAGCTCGTCGACATGCTTACGGGCCACGTTTCGGTAGAGCAGCGCCATCAACATGAAGGGGAACACGCCGACATTGATCTCTGGTGTGCCGAAGGTGGCTGCCTCAGCGGCGACGATCAGATCACAGCCGAGCGCCAGCCCGAATCCGCCCGCGAGCGCATGCCCCCGAGCGGCACAGATCGTGGGCTTGCCGAGATCCGCCAGCAGGCGGAACAGGCGCGGGAAGCGGTCGTTCGCGAGATGCTTCTCGATTACCGTGGCCTCGCTGCCGAAGGCCGCCAGGTTCCCGCCGGCAGAAAACACGCTGGGATGAGTCGACCCGAGCACCACGCATCGCGTAGCGCCGTCGGCGCGGGCGTCCTCGAGCGCCCCGATCAGCTCGTCGAGGAGCGCCTCCGACAACGCGTTGCGGCGCTCGGGATCGTCGAGCGAGATCGTCCGAACCCCGTCGGCGCGCACGGCAGTCGAGACCATGTCCGTCACGTCCGCTACCCCGTGCGCTGTGCCTTGCTAGCGTCGCTGGCGGCCTTGCTCCGCTCCCGGATGTTCTCCCACTCCTGATCGCTCAGGCTGGTGAGCCCGGCAAAGGTCCCTGGCCCGGCCAGGTGCTGGCCCCCGTCCATCGTGATCGTGTGGCCGGTCAGATAGTGGCACGCGTCCGACAGGAGGAAGATGTTGAGGTTTGCGAGCTCGTCGATCGTGCCGAAGCGGCCGAGCGGCACCTGGTCGGCCTGGGTGGCGCCGACCGAGCTCTCTGCCGTCGGATTGAGCATCTCCCAGGCGTAATCCGTGGGAATGGGGCCAGCGGCGATCGCGTTGAGGCGAATGCCGTAGCGCCCCCACTCCACCGCAAGCGACATGGTCATCGCATGCACGGCCGCCTTCGCCATCGCGGAGGGCGTGACGAACGGCGAGCCGGTCCAAATCCACGACGTCAATGTCGACACGACTGATCCGGGTGTGCCCGCGTCGATCCAGCGCCGGCCGCAGGCGAGCGTGGCGTTGAACGAGCCGGTCATAACCGTCGAGGTGACCGCCTCGAAAGCCCGCGGGCTGAGGCTCGCCGTCGGCGCGATGAAGTTCGCCGCCGCGTTGTTCACAAGCCCGGTCAGCGGCCCGTGGTGCGCCCAGATGTCGGCGACCGCCGCGTCGACGCGGTCGGCCTTGCGGACGTCGACGACCTGGTGGTGAGCCCGTTCCGGATAGCCCTCCGCGATCTCCTGGACCGCTGCCTCGAGCACGGCCTCCCGCCGGCCCCAGATGTGTACGTCAGCACCATGCTGCACGAGCCGGCGCGCCACGCCCCTTCCGAGCCCGGTACCGCCTCCGGTGATCAGAATCCTCTTGCCGGCCATAACCTGATCGTCGAAGATCGGTGTCGTCGGTGCGGTTGTCATGGCGAAGTCAGCCTGTCTGGTTAGCGACCGTTAGCTGCAGTCTTGCTCGGCTCGGCAAGCCCCAGTCCTCGGCCCACGATCTCGAGCATGATCTCGTTGGAGCCGCCGTAGATACGGTTCACTCGAGCATCAACGAACGCGCGGGAGATGGGGTACTCGAGCATGTAGCCGTACCCGCCGTGGAGCTGCAGGCAGGCGTCCACCAACCTTCCCTGCGACTCGGTGGCCCACCACTTCGCCACCGCCGCGTCCTCGGGCGTGAGCTTGCCCGCCACGTGGCTCGTGATCGCGGCGTCGATGTACGCCTGGGTGACCTCGAGCTCGCCGTGGCAGGCGGCCAGCTTGAAGCGCGAGTTCTGAAACGTTCCCACCGGCCGTCCGAACGCCTTGCGCTCGGTGACGTACTCGAGGGTTCGCTGCAGCGCCCCGCGTGCGCCGGCCGTGGCCGTCACCGCGATGGCCAGCCGCTCCTGTGCGAGGTTTCGCATCAGGTAGGAGAAGCCTCGGCCCTCTTCGCCGAGCAGGTTCTCGGCCGGGACGTGCACCTCGTCGAAAAACAGCTCGGCAGTGTCCTGCGAATGCGTTCCGAGCTTCTCCAGGTTCCGCCCCCGTTGGAACCCCTGCATCCCCCGCTCGAGCACCAGGATGCTCAGGTCGTCGCGAGTCCCGGACGTGCCCGTGCGGACCGCGGTCACCGCGATGTCCGCGTTCAGGCCGTTGCTGATGAACGTCTTCGCGCCCGAGACGATGTAGTCCCCGCCCCGACGCTGGGCTCGAGTGGCGATCGCCGCCACGTCAGAGCCGGTACCGGGCTCCGACATGGCGATCGCGGCGATCAGTTCGCCCGAGGCGCAGCCCGGCAGCCACCGAGCCTTCTGCTCCTCGGTGGTCAGCTCGAGCAGATACGGCAGCGCCACGTCCTGATGGACCGAGAGCGACATGGCCACGCTGGTGAATCCCCGCACCGCGGCCCCTTCGTCGAGCACGGCGTTAAAGCGGAAGTCGTCGCTACCCGGACCATCGAAGCGCTCCGGCACGGCCGGGGCGAGGAAGCCGAGCTGTCCGATCCTCCTGAGCGCTTCGCGCGGGATGCGCCGGGCCCGTTCCCATTCCTCGTAGACCGGGGCAACCTCGCGGTCGAGGAACGCGCCCCACGCTTCCTGTAGAGCGCGGTGGTCGGGCTCGAAGAGCGTACGTTGCATGCGTGTCATAGTAAACCATCGTTAACGCGATCTGGTATGGTTCATTCGAGGAGAGAGAGGATGAGCGCGATTGCAGAACGGCCCGTCAGGGGATCGCAGTCCATCCTGACAACGGAGCGCGACAAGCGCTGCTACCGCGGCGCGCTTCTGGCGCTGTCGCGACTGAGCCGAGCGCCTTCCGAGGGCGCAGATCCCGACCGGTCGCTGCGGCTGTTGGCGAGCGGAGCGTGCGAAGTGCTGTCGGTTCGGCGTGCCGGGATCTACCTGCGCGACGACGAGCGCAGCCTGTTCGTCGGTCGCATCGGGCACCCGGCGGACGAGATCGAGGCCGCCGTGCAGCGGCTGACCCTCGGTGGACCCGCGGACGAGATCACGGCCGAGATCCTCAGCACTGGCAAGCCCGTGGCGATCGCTGATGCGTACGCCGACAGCCGTGCGTCGCGCGCCGCGATCCGTGCGTGGAAGGTCCGGTCGTTGCTCGCGGTGCCGATCCTGGCCGCCGAGGAGGCGATCGGCATCTTGATCCTCGACGACGCCGAGGCGCCACGCGGCTGGAGCCGAGCCGAGATCGAAATTGCTTGTGCCTTTGCGGCCGTCGCGTCATCAGCCATCCGTGGCGCGCAGGAACGCTGCCGGCTCCGAGCGCAACTCGAGACGGCGCACCGCCAGAATCGGCTGCTACGCGCAGCGCGCACAGCGGACCACCGCCTCAGCGGGGCGGTGCTTAGCGGCGGCGGCCTCTCGGCCATCGTCGGGGTGGTGTCCGAGGTCACCGGCAAGCCGGCGGTGCTGTACGGCGCCGACGGCAGATCGCTTGCGAGCGCGAGGGCGTCGGAGGCCGGGCAGGAGCTATCGATACGCCTGCTCGAGGACGCCGGAGGCGACGAACGGGTCAATGGTCCGCTGCGCGACGCGCTGTCCGGCGCCTCGGTATGCATAGAGCCGCTGCTCGAGGCCGGCATCCGGCGACGCCATCTCGCGGCGCCGATCGATGTCGGCGGCGCGCGGTCGGGCTGGCTCGTCGTGATGGAGCATCGGTCGCGGCTGACCTCCTTTGACGAGTTCGTCCTGCGTCGGGCTGCCACTCACGTCGCGCTCGAGCTTGCCGGCCGGCGAACCAGCTCAGCCTCTCAAGCCGATGCTCGCGCTTCGCTGGCCCATCAGCTCTTGAGAGGAACGAGCGCCGACGAGGATGTCCGCCGTGACGCCGAGCACCTGTGCATCGACCTCGACGCGCCGCGCGCGGTCGTCTACGTGACTGCCCGTGGCGACGCCGAGGGCGACACGCCGACGCTAGACGCCGAGCGGCTGGCCGACGGGCTCCGCGCCCGGGTCGAGGGCGATGTCCTCGCATCCAAGGGGCCGAAGGCAGTCGTGCTGGTGGTGGAGCTGCCGGACGGCGGACCGCGCTCCGCGATTCGCAGCTTGAAGCGGGCGGTGCTCGAGGCGCTCGAGGCGGTGGTTGACCGGGTCGAGGTGCTGGCCGGGATTTCGGGGATCTGCCGTGATCCGATGCGGTTGCCCGGCGCTTATCGTGAAGCGCGAGACATGGCCAACTGCCTAGGGAGCTTCCCGAGCGCCTCACCGCGCAGGCTGCTCGCGGCCGATGACCTTGGTCCCGGGAGGCTGCTCATCGCCGGCGCGAACGCGTCCTCGATCGGGCGGTTCATCGACGACGTGATCGGCGGCCTGCTCGTCGACGAGGAGGCGACGGGTGACCTGCTTCGGACGCTCGAGGCCTTCTACGACACCGGCCGAAGCGTCCGTCTGGCCGCCGAGCGCCTCGGTGTTCACGAGAACACCATCCGCTATCGCCTCTCGCGCGTTCAGTCGATTACCGGGCTCGACGTGGCAGGCAATCCCGACGATCAGCTGAGCGTGCAGGTGGCGCTGCTCGGGTTGAGGCTCCAGGGTCACCCGACGTTGCGCCCGCTCGAGTCGGACATGCCGCCCGCGACGATCCAAGACGGCGGCCACGCGTGAGCGGTACTGCGCCGAAAGCCCTCGTCACCGGCGCTGCGCGGGAGGCCGGGATTGGCCAGGCGATCGTCGCGCGTCTCGAGGCCGGCGGGATGCGCGTCGTGACGCTCGACATCGCGCCGGGCTGCACCTTTCAGGTCGATCTCGTGCACGACGAGCTGCCGCCGCTCGACGACATCGACGTGCTCGTGTGCAACGCCGCGCTCACGACTATGTTCGGCGCGGCTCATTCCATGCGGCGCGAGCGCTGGCAGCGTGATCTGGACGTGAACCTCACTGGCAGCTTTCGCGTCGTGCAGGCGTGTCTGCCGGGCATGCGCGAGCGGCGGTGGGGCCGGATCATCATAATCTCGAGCACCGCCGCGATCCACGGTATGCCTGCCCAGATCGCCTACAGCACGAGCAAGGCCGGACTACTCGGGATGATGAAGACGGTCGCCGCAGAGAACGTCGCGATGGGAATCACCGCCAACGCCGTCCTGCCCGGGATGACCGCGAGCTCGGGGATCCTCTCTATGCCCCGCGAGATCATCGAGGCATGGGTGGCTCGGATGCCGATGGGCGAGTTGGTGCAAACCGAGGACATCGCCGAAGCAGTGGCCTTCTTCGCCTCGCCGGCGGCGGCGCGCATCACGGGTCAGGAACTGACGGTCGACGGCGGGCACGCGCTGAACACGATGTCGGTGACGAGCCGCGGCGCGGGTACGGCCTGATCAGTCGAAGCAGGCAGTCGGCGCCGGAATCGCAAAAGCCAGCGCGGCCCGCCTGCACCGGCAGGCGGGCCGCGCTGCGGCGCGAGTTGTGTGGTGCTACGCGACGCGCCGTGCTCGCCGCGCCCGCCGTGCCCCGACCGCGAACAGTCCGAGGCCCAGCGCAACCACGATCAACGGCAGCCACAGCTTCGCGATGCTCAGCTGCAAGGTCGCCGAGCTGATGTCGTCGCCCATGGCGGCGACCGAGGTCGGCGTCTGGTGGTAGTCGAGCGCGAACACCGGCTGGGCATGGGCAGCCGCCGCCTCGAGCTTGGGCAGCGCCGCGCGGACGGCGGCGACGCTTTGATTGCGATTCAGGATCGCGACAAACGGCGCGAGCGCCGTGGGATTGGGCTGCACCGTGACGGTGTCGCGCTCGTCGAACAGGCTGGCGAGCGTCCCCGTCTTGGGCTCGATGGCGATTCTCCCGGTGAGGCTCTCCTCGTAGAGGAGCGGGATGGGCTCGCCTTGCAGCCGTGCGATGCGAGCTTGGTCCGCTCGCGGCAGCGCCGCGACCACCGGCCCGAGGTTCACGCCGGCGCGCTGGAGTCCAGCGGCGAGCGCTCCGAGGGTCGTGTTGCGGGGAAGCCCAACGGCTTGCTCGAGTCCGGCGAGGTAAACCGGTGACAGGGCGTGCGGCCGCTGGATGAGGTCATAGTTCAGCGCCCGGTTGCCTTCGACGTCGCCGGCGGGCTGGCGAGCGTCCGGTACGGCTTGGAACGTCGAGTTCGTGTCGTTCGAGTACAGCTTGATCGGCTTCCCGTCCGCGACGTCGAATCCGAACGCGAGCCGATACGCGCCGGATCGATCGACCGTGTTTCCGGGTGCGAAGGCGAAGGCCCGGGAGTCCGGGAGATTGACCGCGCTCTTGCGGTCCATTACGTAGCGGTTGTGTTGACTCAGGGGCGGCAATCCCTTGACCTGCGCGGTCACCGCTTCGTCCAGAACGACCCGGTTGCCGTCGCTCGCGTTCGGCACGCCCGTGATGTGTCGCGTGATCTTCAGCGGCAGGCGTTGGGGGGCTGGGAGTGGCGCGCCGCTTTTCGGGTTGACGTAGACGAGCTGCTGTCCGGCGAAGTGGGCCGTCTTGTTCAGGTTCGTCGGGATCTTGAGTAAGGACGGCACGATCGCAACGCGGAAGATCACCCCCAACGCGACGAGCAGGATCCCGGCGGTGAGCAGGATCGTGCCGCGCCGCGGTCTACGGGCCGCGACCGGGCTGCTCGGCCCTCGTTCTTCTACGCTGATGCCGACGCGGGTCGGCTCCTTCACTTGTGCAGGCACCTGCTCGTCTCCTTCTCGATGGCGGGAGAATGCATGGTTCCGGGGGCCGGCGGGTGACGCATCCCCCCAGAGAGGGAACGCCGTCCTCCGGCCCGTGCATGCCCCGGGTCTCACCTCCGTGCGCCGGTGCTCGGAACATTCCCGAGCGTGAAGGCGCCACCAGGTTGTAGCCCGCTCCAGCCGCGCGCGGCCCGCGGCTGGCCCCAGCGCGGCCTCGGGCACGATCGGCCGAGGTGAGTGAACTCAACCTCCAGGAGGTGCTCGATCGGGCCGCGCTCGCCGCCGACGCCCGATGCCGGGAGGCCTCGGTGACCGACGTCGAGTCACTGCACGGTGGGATCTCGAGCCTCACCTTCTCCGCGCGGCTGCGCACACGTAGAGGTGCCAATGCGCGGGCCGTGCTAAACGTTGCGCCGCCGGAGCTTCACCCGTTCGCAATCGTGATGTGCTGCGTCAGGCGAAGGTGATGCGCTGTCTGCACGGGGCGCCGGCGATCAACGTCCTCGAGGTCCTGTTCGACGATTCCGGCACGCCGCCGTTCTTCGTGATGGCCTGCGTCTCGGGTATCGAGCATTCCATCTCGCGGGTCCTCCGGATCTCCCTCGGCCAGGAAGCAGGCGGCCCGCCTCAGCAGCCGGCCGATCAGCCTCGGCGGCGGCATCTCGGCCGCGTAGGGTCAGCGTTACTCGAACACGAGAATCGGCTTGACGACCGAGCCCGCATTGGCCGCCGCGATCGCTTCGTTGATCTGCTCGAACGGGAACTTCTGCACGAGCCGGTCGAACGGGAACCTGCCTTCGCGGTACAGCTCGATCAGGCGCGGGATGAACGTCTGCGGGTCCGCGTCGCCCTCGACAACTCCCGAGAGCCGACGGCCGGAGCAGCAGGTGACCCTGGTCGATCGTGATTTCGTTCTCGAGCCCCTGGAAGCCGACCGTCACGCAATGTCCCGGGCTGCGCAGGCTTTCGAGCGCCTGCCGGATGACCGGCCCCGCACCAACCGCATCGAAGGAGTAATGCAGGCCGGGCGCCGCCAGCTCCTGCACCCTCCACAGCAGGTCGTCGGTCTCGTTCGGGTCGATCGTGTCCGTCGCGCCGAGCTCGGTCGCGATCGCGAGCCGCTCTGGGTTCAGGTCAACACCGATGATCGGATCGCAGCCGATCGCCTTGGCGGCCATCAGGGCTCCGAGGCCGACCGCGCCGAGGCCGAAGACGATGATCCCCTTGCCGGCCTGCGCGTCGAGCACGTTGAGGACGCTGCCGGCGCCGGTCTGCGAGCCCGCACCCGAGCGGCCCGAGCAGCTCGAGCGGCAGGTCCGTCGGGCACCTTGACGGCGTTGTGTGCGCTCGCGATCGCGTGCGTCGCGAACGACGACTGGCCGAACCAGTTGCCGTGCACCTCCTCGTCGCCCGGTGCATCGTCACCGAGCCGTCCATGCGGGTGCCGAAGTAGTTGAGCGGTCCGAACAGCTCGCAGTAGGCCGGGTGCCCACCCGAGCACTGCGGGCACTCGCCGGCAGTGATCGAAGCTCAGCGCCACGTGGTCGCCGACCGCCAGGGAGTCGACCCCGGGCCCGACCGCCTCGACGACCCCCGAGCCCTCGTGGCCGAGCACGGCCGGCAGCGGCAGCGGAATCGACGCCGTGGGCCGCCGAGATGTCGGTGTGGCAGATGCCGACGCCGCGCATGCGAACGAGGACCTCGCCCTCGCGCGGGCGCGTACGATCTGCACCTCCTCGATCTCGAGCGGCGCACCGAGCTCCTCGCGGAGTAGCGCCGCCTCGCCGTGGTGCGGCGGCGGCCCCGTCCGATCGTTCCGGGCTCGGTGGTCGCCTTGTCGTGATTCCTCTCTTCGCTAGTCGCTCTCGTGCGGTGGCTGTCGGCACCGCGGCTGCGCGTCCTTCTCGGAGACGAGCTCGCTGTACATCGGGAACAGCGGCTTGGTGAGCGGCACGAGCTTGAGGATCTTGTTGACCGGACCCTTGGCCTTGACCTGCCCCTTCGCGAGGCCGACGGCCAGGTTGTACTCCCCGCGCCAGTACTTGTCGGCGATGTCGGCCGGCATGAACAGCTTGACGTCCGCGCCCGAGTCGTCGCCGCCGTCATCGACGGTCAGCTTCGGCTCGCTGAAGTGGATCGTGACCTTCGACTCTGGATCGGTGTAGTAGATCTGGAGGGTGATATTGGCCGCCGCCATCTTCGGCCCGACCTCAGGATGATCGGCGGCCGTACGGAACACGCCGCCGATGTACTCATAGACCTCATCTGCATTGCTGAAGAACGCCATCTGTCTCTCCTCTACTTGGGTTGTGCCACCCGGAATCGGCCGACACCCGACTTGTGCGCGCAGCCTATGAGCAACCGTCGCGCGGTCCATCCCCCGAGGGGGGTAAAACTGCACTCCGGAAGGGTCCGAGGCGAGCAAACCATGCTGCTGGCAAACCCGGTCGACGGTGGCCTTAGCGCCGTGGCGGAACCACAGTCGTCTGTCTCGGGTGCCCAATCTTCACCGCGGACGGGGGCTCGGTGAGGATTGGGGACGGACAGGGATCGTCCGTGGTCCGCGGCGGCCGGTCGTAGGCGTTCCGGGTGACGCCGGCACGAGCTCCCAAGGTTGCTCCGGTCATGCCACTGCGCTCGTGACGACCAGCATGCCACCGACGCCGAGCAGCCACACGAGGAAAAACCATTCCCAGCCGTGGGAGCCCCGGCCGATCTCCATGAAGCGGTGGATCACGAGCCCTACTTTGATCACCGCGACCGTCAGCACGACGATGCCGGCGACCCTCGTCGGCTCGCCGCCCTCCGCTACGGCCAAGCTCAGTAGCGTGGCCGACGCCAGTGCCAGCCAAGTCCACGTCAACACTCTGTTCTCACGTCTCATGCCGCGCTCAACAGGTACAGCATCGCGAACAGGAAGATCCAGAGCAGATCAACCATGTGCCAGTAAACGCCGACGGACTCGATCCAGCACGTGTAGCCGGCGTTGAGCTCGTACCGGCGGGCTCGGACGAGCGTGACAACGAGCGCCACCATCCCGCCGAGGTAGTGGAACAGGTGCAGACCGGTCAGAACGAAGTAATACATGAAGAAGTAGTTCGTGACGGGGGAGATCCCGGCTCCGAACAACGATCCGTACTCCAAGACCTTCACGAGCGCGAAGATCGACCCGATCCCAACCGCGAGACTCAGGTTGCGAACCACACGAGCCCTGAGTCGATGCCGGGTCGCTACCACGGCTCGTGCCACGAAGTAGGAGCTGGTTATCAACACCAGTGTGTTGAGCAGCCCGAGACCAAGGTGGAGCGTCTCCCGCGAACGCCCGAACAGCGCGGGCGTGTGGATCCGCGCCGTCATAAACAGCGCGAAGATTACGGTGAACAGGCACAGGTCTCCGGCGATGAAGAACCAGATACCTTCGTCTCCCGCAAGGCGAGCGCGCCGTTCGCCGAGCGCGTGCTCTTTGCCCGCGCCGTTGGACGACGCGGGCAAAGCGGCGGCGAGTGCCGGCGGACGCGGTGGTGCCGCAGGCTCAGGCTTCGACATGGGCCGGCGCGTCGTACCGCACCGCATGCGCCAGGCTCGCGATCTCCTGCTGCTCCGCAGCTGCCTCCGCCTCGAGCCTATTGATGGCCTTGAGGACCCCGACGGTCACGAACACGATCCAGAAGAACCACAGGAAGAACTCGATCCAGAAGTTGACGAGACCCTGACGGGCAAACGGCCCCGTCTTGAAGAACGGAAAGAACAGCTCCAACGCGAATGAGACGCCCACCCAGATGCCCATCCAGGAAAGCCAACGCGGGAACAGCGGCTTCGGGCGCTTGTCCTTCAGGAAAGCCACACCCATGGCGATCATCTGGAGTGTGGTGACGGCATAAGCCAGGTTGATGAGCAGCCACGGCATGTCGTAGAAGAGCTGGAGGGTCGAAGCATCGAGGCCGTTGGGACGGTAGGAGCCCGTCAGCCAGAACGCCGCCCCGATCAGGAGCGGGACGACTGTCAACCCCGCGCCCCATAGCGCCAGCGTGGACAGAACGTTGTTATCGGTACCGCGTTCGATGCCCCGTTCGATCACCTTAGCGATCGAAAGACCCCAGATCATGTACAGAACGACGAAGGTCATCGAGACGCCCATGCCGATGCGAATCAGATTGGCGTTGTTGCGGTAGTGGTTGGCGAGATCCGTGGCCGCGTGGTTAGCAGGGATCGGCGGGATGTTCCCGCCCGATGAATCCCCAGAAGACCACGAACACGAACAGAAAGACTGGTCCGGCCCAAGCGCATAGGCGCCAATACCGGAATGTTTCAACCTTCTGGCCTGGGGCTAGCCGTTGGCCTGCGGCAAGTGCGGACATGTTGCTCCTTTGGACTCGCGGTAACGGATGTCCTTGGCCATCGGCCGTGAACCCGTTTCTCTGGTGGCCATGATCCTTGGGCGTGGCAACCGCCACCACCCCCCAGGGTGGGAAAGCAGACCCACCTCCGGGTCACCCCGTGAGAGCGATCTCGGGCCCGATTCCTCAGGCCCGCGTGAACGACGGCATGCCAGCTCTTGATCCACACCGTCGCGAGCGTGCGGACGGTTGCCCCCTCGATCGCGCGGTCACGGTCGGCGGTTCAGGCGCCGGCAGCTCGCCCCTATATCGTCTCGGTGGCCTGCGCGATCGCGTCGTCCAACTGCCTTGAGGCGCGATCCGCGCCCTATTCGGCGGCCGCTGGGCGCCGCGGCGACCGAGTAGGCCTCAATCATGATGTCGCGGCCTGAGGAATACGTCTGCGCGGCGGGTGCAGGAGTGCGCTCGATTGCTCGACGATGTGCGCGCGACGTGTCACGAGTGTGCAGCGTCGGGTCTAAACGGCCGTCTTCACGCCAGTGACCCGGCCGACCAGGCCGTCGGCAATCTCACTCTCGGTCTCGCCCTGCTCGGGCCTGGCGGGCAGGAAGGACGCCGCGAAGCAGATCAGCGCTACCGCGCAAGCGATGCTCACAAGCGTGGTCAGCGTGACGATCAGCCGTGTGGTGTTCTGCGCATGAATACCGATGATCACGGCCGCGCCTGCACCGAAGTTTGCCGCGAAGAACGTGACGGGGAATATCACGAACAGGCCGAGAAGGGCAATGGTGCTGTTGACGCGCCGGCGCAGTTCCGCTGCGGCGATCGCGAAGCACACCACCTGCGCGGTCTCCAACACCCCGATCACCACTGGGTAGTCGAAGACGCGGAACACATGCGGACCCCAGTACGTGTAGGTGCCCGCATTGATACCGATCATCTCGAAGGCGCACGACATGAGGAACACGACACCGGCCACCGCCAGCAGTCCACTCCGGGTCAGGGTGCCCTGGTGAATCTTGCGGCAGATGTAGATGGCCGGTGCCGCGTAGAGCACCGCGTACCCGCTGTAGGCCCAGACTGGCTGCGGAATCCCGAACGCGGTGAACGTCCTCTGCATGCCGTGCGTCGAGTAGAAGTACAGCGAGAACCCCACGTCGTACAGCGGCTCCGCCAAGGCCGCCACCATCGCGGCCAGAACCATCAGCCCATAGAAGGGCGTCCCTCGCTCCGCGCGTCCAAGGTGGATGGCGACAGCGAGAAGAACAAAGGTCAGGATCCAGCTGCCATAGGTCAGGACGTTCTGACCGGTCAGGTTGAGATGGTGATAGATCGGCGCCGTGGGCATTGGTCCTCGCTCAGTATTGGTGGCCGGACGTTAGCGGCCAAATCCGCGTCGATTGACCTCCAGATGTGGGAAGTCCCTACCTCTCCAGAGGCACGCACCCGTGCTTTCTGGCTATGCCCGCTCGAACCGGAACACGACGTCGACCGGGATCGACCGCCGACGCCGCCTTGCAGCCCCATGGTGGATGCCAGGCGCCCCTTGCCGCTCGGCTTCGGCTGAGGCCAGGCGACGGGGCGCCGCCTCAGCCGAAGACCGCAGCGAGCGCTCAGGCCGTTGGTGGCTGTGAAAGGACGATGTCGAAGATGTGGCGGTCGAGGCTCGTCGTCAGGTCCAGGTGGACGTGCTTGGCCTCGGTGTACTCGCTCAGCGCCTCTGGGCCGCACTCGCGTCCCAAGCCGCTCTGTTTGTAGCCCCCGAACGGCAGGGTCGGATCGGCCATGTGCCAGTTGTTCGATCCACACGGTCCCGGCCTGCAGCCGGTCGCCAACCTCCTTCGCCCGCTCGTAGTCCCTCGACCAAACGCCCGCCGATAGGCCGTACATCGAGTCGTTGGCCTCGTTGATCGCCTCGTCGAGGTCGGTGTAGCGCAGCACCGACAGCACCGGCCCGAAGATCTCCTCGCGCGCGATCCGCATGTCGTTCTTCACGTCCGTGAAGATCGTCGGCTTGATCCAGTAGCCCTTCTCGAACTCGGGACCCTCCGGCGTGTCGCCGCCGAGCGCGACCGTGGCGCCCTCGGCCCGGCCCGAGTCTATGTACTCGAGGATCCGCTTGTGCTGGCGCTCGGAGATGACGGGGCCCATGTCCGTGTCGAGGTCGTCGGGATCGCCGAGCTTGATCGTCGAGGCACGCTCGACGAGACGGTCGACGAACCGGTCGTGGATCGAGTCCGGGACGAATACGCGCGTGCCCGACTCGCACATCTGGCCCGAATAGAGCATGCAGCCGAATAGCACACCGTCGGCCGCGATGTCGAGATCCGCATCGTCGAGCACGATCACGGGCCCCTTGCCGCCTAGCTCGAGCGAGACCTTCTTCACGGTGCCCGAAGCGAGCCGCATGATTTCGCGCCCCACCGCGGTCGAGCCGGTGAACGCCACCTTGCCGACATCCGGGTGCGACGCCAACCTCGCGCCAACCTCGGGACCGTCACCGGTGACGAGGTTGAACACACCCGGGGGAACGCCGCACTCGTGCGCCACCTCCGCGAGGCGCAGCAGCGACAGCGGCGTCTTCTCGTCGACCTTGACGACGATCGAGTTGCCGGCCGCGAGCGCCGGCGCGACCTTCCAGATACCGAGCAAGAGCGGGAAGTTCCACGGCACGATCGCGGCGCACACGCCGACGGGCTCCCGCCGGATGATGTTCGTGGACATCGTCGGGTACGCCGGAAGCGGGACGGAGGTTTCGAACTCGTAGCTCCCGGCCAGCTCGGCGAAGTGCAAGAAGTGCTGCGCGGCCAGGCCGACGTGGAAGCCGTAGGCCTGCCGCCGGGTCGCGCCGTTGCACGAGATCTCGGCGTCGCTGAACTCCTCGAGATCAGTTCCGAGCCGGTCGGCGATCGCCTTCATGATCCGGCTGCGCTCCTCCTTTGGCAGCCGTGACCAGACCCCGGACTCGAACGCGCGCTTGGCGGACTCGACCGCCTGGTCGGCGTGCTCGACCGTCCCCTTAGCCATCGTGCAGACGATCTCCTCGGTCGCCGGACTGCGGATCTCGTAGAACGAGTCCGCATCGACGCCCCGGCCGTCGATGAACATCAGGTGGTGCTGGACGCCAATGGTGGCCACGGCGGTTCTCCTCACTCGTCGTTCGGTAATGACACGCGAGCGAATCTAGGGTCGGCACGCCGATCGCTCATCGCCCCTACGGGGGATCGCCATCATCCGGGAGAGGATCGAGCGATCGGCGTCAGGCGCTTGCGAACACCGGCGAACGCCGCGCGAGAAACGCGGCCACGCCTTCACGCCCGTCGTGTCGCGCCGCATTGGCAGCTATCTCCCGTCCCTCGGCATCGAGCTGCTCCGACAGTGACGCGGTCGCCGATGCGCGCAGCAGCCGCTTGACCGATCCGAACGCACGCGTCGGCCCTGAAGCCAAGCGTGCCGCGACTGCGCCGACCTCGGATGCGAGCGCCTCGTCTCCGACGACGGTTGTGACAAGCCCGGCGGCCGCCGCCTCTGCGGCGCTCAGCACTCGATTTGTAAGGATCAGCTCGGTCGCGAGCCGCCAACCGACGATCCGCGGCAGGAACCAGGACGAGCCGCCATCGGGTGACAAGCCGGCGGCGGTGTACGCCATCGTGAACCGGGCGGACTCCGCGGCCAACACGATGTCGCACGCACACGCGAGAGCCAGGCCGCCACCGGCGGCGGCTCCCTGAACTCCGGCCACGAGCGGCGCATCGAGCTCGCGCAGCGCGTAGATCCCGGCGTGGAAGTCCATGGCCAGCGCCAACAGCTCCGGCTCGATGTCATCGATGCCGGAGAAGTACTGAAGGTCCCCTCCGACGCAGAAGTTGCGACCCGTACTGCGCATCACGACGACGCGCACCTCCTCGCGGTCCTGGAGGCTCTCCGCGTGAGCGCGGAGCTGCGAAACGAATGAGCGGTTGATCGAGTTGCCGGCGTCGGGGCGTGTGAGCATCAGGGTCGCGACGCCGTCCTCGACGCTGAGCTCGATCTGTTCGGTAGCCATGCACAGAGCTTGTCATGCGTTTGCTCGTCAGTCGGTCGGGTTGCCCCTTCCGGACTACGAAGACCATGCGATGGGGCGACGATGGACCGCGCTGACGCCGCCAACCTTTGCCGACATGGCAACGGTAAATTTTGAGCCGATCAGCGAGGAGATCGAATGCGGGGAGGACGAGACCGTCCTCGACGCCGCGTTCCGCCAGGGGCTGTCGCTCGTCTACGGGTGCCGCGAGGGACAGTGCTCGGCGTGCAAGTGCTTCCTCCTGGAGGGAGAGGTGTCGCTCAAGCGCTACTCGACCTTCGCTCTGTCTGACGCCGAGGAGTCCTCCGGTTACACGTTGCTGTGCCGCGCGATGCCGGATACCGATCTGACCGTGGAACTCCTCCACGTCCCGGAGAACTACCGGCTCGAGCACGCGATCAAGGACGGCACGGCAACCGTCGCGTCCTGCGAGCCGCTGACCAGCGACATCTATCACCTCGTGCTCCACCTCCCCGACGGGGGCCAGCACTCGTTCACGCCGGGCCAGTACGTGGACCTCCACGTCCCCGGAACCGAGTTGCGCCGGTCGTTCTCGATGGCCGGGCTCCCCGGGAGCGGGAGCCTCGAGTTCCTGATCCGCGCCTATGAGGGCGGGGCGTTCGCCTCGCTCCTGAAGGCCGGCCTGGCAGCGGGGACCGAGGTCCACTTCACGGGTCCATACGGATCGTTCCAGCTGGCCGACAACGACCGCGACGTGCTGATGGTCGCCGGCGGCTCGGGTATGGCCCCTGTTCTGGCGCTGCTGCGCCAGCTGGCCGAACAGGCGAGCACCCGGAAGATCCGCTTCTTCTACGGCGCCCGTGCCAGCGCCGATCTATTCAACAGAGCGCTGATCGAAGAGCTCGGATCGAGGCTCGCCGACTTCCAGTACACGGAGGTCATCTCCGACCCGGGCGAGGACGGCTGGACGGGAGCGACCGGCTACGTCCACGAGGCGGCGGCGGCCGCGCTTGCCGGCGGAGAGGTCACCGACCCCGAGGTGTACACGTGCGGACCGCCTCCGATGATCGACGCGCTGGTCGATGTGCTCACCGGCGCGCACGGCGTTGAGGAGAGCGACATCCGCTATGACAAGTTCACGACCGCGGTGACCGAATGAACCCGGCTATGCTCCCGGGCCGGATGTTGATCCGCAAGCGGCGCTAGCGACGATGGACGGGCAGGCGGTCACCGACGATTCGCCTCCCGCCTCGGCCGGTGCGGCTGAAGCTCCGCTCGACATTTCCAGCAGCCCGTTCCCGCCGATTGCCGATTACGGGTTCCTGTCCGACGGCGAGACCACGGCGCTGCTCGCTCCAAGCGGAGCGATCGAGTGGATGTGCCTTCCGCGGATGGACTCGCCGAGCGTGTTCGGTGCGCTGCTCGACCGTGACGCGGGCTGGTTCCGGGTCGGTCCCGCGGATGTCGCCGTGCCGGTCGCCCGGCGGTACATACCCGGCACGATGGTGCTCGAGACCACGTGGTCGGCGCGCGCCGGCTGGCTTGTCGTACGCGACGCCCTCCTGATCGGCCCCTGGCACCACGAACACGGGTGCCCAGAGTCGCACCCACGCGCGCCGACCGATTACGAAGCCGATCACGTGCTGTTGCGCGAGCTGTACTGCTCCAACGGCGAGGTCCAAATCGCCCTGGAGTGCGCGCCGATGTTCGACTACGGCACGCGTGTGGCGCGATGGAAGTACGAGGACGAGGGCTGCCGCGAGGCGATTGCACGTGGCGGCGACGGCGATCCCGAGCTCCGCCTCGTGACCGACCTGCGGCTGGGGCTCGAGGGGTCGATGGCTGTCGCACGCACGCGTCTGCGCGCCGGTGATCGGCGCTTCTGCGCGCTGTCGTGGAGCGGGCAGGCCGCCCCGCGCGACGGCGACGAGGCGGCGATGCGCCTGACGCGCACCGAGCACCACTGGCAGCACTGGCTCGATCGCGGGCGCTTCCCCGACCATCGTTGGCGCGCGCACCTGCAGCGCAGCGCGCTGACGCTCAAGGCACTCACGTACGCGCCGACCGGAGCGGTCGCGGCGGCGGCCACGACATCCCTGCCGGAGGCGCCGGGCGGCGAGCGCAACTGGGACTACCGCTATACGTGGATCCGAGACGCGACCCACACGCTATGGGCGCTGTACTCGCTCGGGTTCGACTGGGAGGCGGGCGACTTTTTTCACTTCATCGCCGAGGTCGCCGGCCGCCAGGGGGCGGAGGTACAGATCATGTACGGCCTCGACGGCCGCGCCCGGCTCGAGGAGAGCACGCTCGACCATCTCTCCGGCTATGAGGGCGCGCGGCCGGTGCGGATCGGCAACGCCGCGTACCTTCAGCGTCAGAACGACGTCTGGGGCTCGCTGGTCGGAGCGGCGTGGCTGCACTGGCTGCACTCGCGAGCCGGCGGTCATATGCGGCCGCGGGCGTGGCCGGTCACCGTGTCGCTCGTCGAACGGGCTCTGGAGCACTGGCGCGAGCCCGACTGCGGGCTGTGGGAGGTGCGCGGGGAGCCGCAGCACTTCACCTTCTCGAAGGTGGCGTGCTGGATCGCGGCCGACCGCGGCGCCCGCCTGGCGCGACTGGAGGGAGACACCGCCAACGCCACACGCTGGGCCAAGGTGGCCGCGGACATCCAGGCCGACGTTTGCGAGAACGCGCTCGACGAGCGCGGCGTTTTCACCCAGCACTACGGGACGACAGCGCTCGACGCCTCCGTCCTGCTGCTGCCGCTGGTCGGGTTCCTTCCGCGCGAGGACGAGCGCATCCGCAACACGGTGATCGCGATCGCGGAGGAGCTGACCGAAAACGGTCTAGTGCTCCGGTACCGAACCGACGCGACCGACGACGGTCTGCACGGACTTGAGGGCGCGTTCACCACCTGCTCGTTCTGGTTGGTGTCGGCGCTCGTGGCGATCGGCGAGCTGCAGCGCGGCCGCGCGCTGTGCGAGCGCCTGCTCTCGTGCGCGAGTGAGCTTGGCCTCTACGCCGAGGAGATCGACCCCGGCAGCGGTCGCCACCTCGGCAACTTTCCCCAAGCGCTCACGCACCTGGCGCTGATCCATGCGGTCATGAGCGTGATCCGCGCCGAGCGCGGGCTGCGCACCTCGGTGCTGACGACGGTGACCGGGCCCAGCCGGCCGCCGGTGCGTGAATGAGACTGGGCGGTCGCTTCCGTTTGGCGCCTTTCAGCCATCACGCGATCGACAGCACCAGCTTGCCGGTGTGGTTCCGGCGCTCCATCGCCGCGTGCGCCTCGACCGCCCGCTCGAGCGGACGGACGCTATCAACGACCGGTCGCCAGCCAGGATTGTCGTCGAGCATCGACAGCAGCGACGCGAAGTCTCGCGGACTGCCCATCGTGGTGCCGAGGATCGTGTGCTGGCCGAAGTAGAAGCGCCGCACGTCGACCTCGGTGCAGGCCGAGCCGGTAGCGCCGAACGAGACGAGCCGCCCGCCACCGCGCAGCACACCGAGCGCCTGCTGCCACGTGCTGCCGACCGAGTCCACCACCAGGTCGAGGCCCTCGCCACCGGACAGTTCCCGGATCTCCTCGGGCCAGCTCGGCTCGGTGTAGAGGACACCGCCATCGGCACCGAGCGCCGTGGCGTGGTCGAGCTTTGCCGCCGTTGAGGTCGTCACCAGCGTGCGCGCACCGGCCATCTTCGCGAGGCCGATCGCGGTCGTCGCGACGCCGCCGCTCGCGCCGAGGATCAGCGCAGTCTCGCCACGGCGTAGCCCGCCCCGGGCGAACAGGGCACGATGCGCCGTCAGGCCCGCCAGCGGCAGCGCCGCGGCTTCGGTGAAGCTCCAGCCGTCGGGCTTGGCGAACATGTTCTCGGCCGGTACGGCGACGAGCTCCGCGTACGTGCCGTCGGTGTAGTCACCGAGGATCTCCCAATCCGGGCCGGGTGCCCGCTCGTCGTCGCCCCAGCACAGTGACGGCAGGATCACAACCTCCTCGCCGGTGTCCCGGCGGACGCCGGCGCCGTCCGCGCCGAGGACGCGGGGGAGGGGAACGTCGTAGAGGCCCTGGCGCACGAGGCAGTCGTGCCAGTTGAGCGCCGCCGCCTGGAGCTCGACGATCACCCAGCCGTTACGCGGCGCCGGATCAGGCAGCGCGCCGAACTGCAACACGTCCGGTGCCCCGAACTCCCGTAGCGCCACTCCCTGCATACCGGCCTTATACCGCGGGATTCGTCGTGCTTCGCCCCCTCCTGCCCCCGCGGGGGGAGCGAATCTGCCCCCCGGGGTGATGGCGCCACCAACCTCGACATTCATGCTTGCGATCCCCAGTCGAGGAGGAGACCTGATCGCATGAGTGCACCCCGCCGCAGATCCGTAACCAAGACGCATGACCGCATCGGCCAGCTCGGCTGGGAGCCGACGCATCACAAGCCCGCCACCAACTACCCGACGCGGTACAAGTTCCCCGCCAAGGCGAAGGACCCCATGAAGCAGATCATGCGCGAGTACCTTCCGATGCAGCTCGAGAAGGACGACCGCGTGTACGGGGGATTCGACGCCGCCGTGCGGGCGAACATGGGCGGCAAGGCCGAGCGGCGCTGGCTCGAGGTGCTGAAGCCGTTCGTCCACACCACGACCTACCTCGAGGGCTGCGCCGGCCGCGTGATGAGCATGCTGCTCGACACGGTGCCCAATGACGAGCTGCGCAATGGCTACCACGTGCAGTTCGTCGACGAGCTGCGCCACATCGGCATGCAGCAGAGCCTCGCCCGCTTTTACACCAAAAACGCGCCGAACCCCTACGGCTGGGACATGGGCTGGAAGTACTACGTCGGCAGCCCGCTGACCAGGGCCGGCTACAACATGTCGACCCACTCGATCGTCGGCGACCCCGTCTACTGCGGGATGTCGATGATGACCGTGCTGGAGACGGCGTTCACGAACATCGCGTTCGTGGCGCTGCCCGACGTCGGCGCGCGCAACGGCGACTTCACGCTGCCTACGACCTACTCCTCGGCGCAGTCCGACGAGGCGCGCCACATCTCCAACGGCTACGCGACGCTGATGACGCTGCTGCAGGAGGACACCAACATCCCCCTGATCGAGCAGGATCTTCCCTCGGCCTGGTGGACCAATCACGCGTTCATCGACCCGTTCGCGGGGACGCTGGTCGAGTACTTCTCGAGCGATCGCTCCGACGAGGAGTCCTACCTGCAGAAGTGGGACCGCTGGGTCAACGACGACTACTACAAGTCGTACATCGAGCAGCTCGGCAAGCTCGGGCTTAACATGAGCGCTGACGCGTTCACGCAAGCCCGGGAGCGGCTCGTGAACGGGCTTGTCCACCGCACGGCGATCTTCGCGTTCGCGATCTGGCCGCTGGCTTACTGGCGCTTCGACGGGCTGAACGAGCGCGACTTTGAGTGGTTCGAGGCACGCTATCCCGGATGGTACGACGAGTACGGAATGCTGTGGGAGGGCTTCAATGCGCTCAAGGATCCGCGTGAGGGGGCGCTGTTCCTCAACGGCTTCCTCGAGAACGCGTCGCCGATCTGCTGGAGCTGCATGATGCAGTGCCTCGGCGACCACGATCAGCTCTACCGGGTCGTGGACAACCGCACGCGCTTCTACTGCTCGGAGATGTGCAAGCGCAACGACGAGGACTACCCGGGCCGCTACACGGGCGATCGGCAGTTCTTCGACCGTTACCACGGCTGGAATCTGGCTGACGTCGTGCGGGACATCGGCTTTGTTCGCGAGGACGGCAAGACGCTCGTCGGGCAGCCGCACCTCGATGAGGACACGCCGCTGTGGACGCTCGACGACCTCGAGGCGTGCGGCTGCGAGATCAAGAGCCCCAACATCCGGACCGCCGAGGAGATGGGCCTGCCCAACGGCTCCTGGTACGACGCGGAAAAGCCCGATGGCGCGGTCGTACCGAGCGAGCGCGGCTATGTGCAGCACTCGATCGGCGGCGACGGCCTCGAGAAGGGCCCGGGGATGAGGACTAACGGCTCAAGCGAAGGGCGGCGCAACGTCGCGGAGGTGATCCTGTGAGCACCCCGACCCCCCCGGTGAAGCGTTTCGAGCAGCCCTCGGCGGGGCGAGCAGAGGATGACGCCCGCCGCGGCTTCCTCTACTTCACTCCGAAGAAGCGCCGGCCCAGCCTGTACGAGGAGCTGACGATCGACACGCAGATCTCGACCGAGCGCCACCTCCACGGTGGATGGCTGGTCTCCTTCGAGGACGGTCGCGGATCGCATTCGCTCGGGTCGACCGCGCTGCGGGTGGCCGACTGGTTCGACTGGCGCGATCCAGGCGAGCTGTGGGAGCGGCCGTTCTACCAGCAGGCCGCGCGGACGGCACGGGAGCAGGACGACGCGGTCGCGGCCGCGCGGAGCGAAGGGCTGTTCGCCCGGATGACCGAGGACTGGCGGACGTTCCTGCAGTCGAGCCTGCAGCTGCCGGCGTTCTACGAGCACGGGCTGTGGCGCGCGCTGTGCGGCGCCGCGCGACCTGCGCTGTCGGATCTGGTGACGCACGCGATGGTGCTCGAGGCGGCGATGAAGCAGCGCCAGGCGCAGGATCTGGTCGTGTACGCGATGGACGTCGAGGCCGACATCGGCGAGTGCTCGACCGAGGCGGCGCGCGAGCGCTGGCTCGAGGAGCCGGCGTGGCAGCCGGTGCGGGCGCTCGTCGAGCGGGTGGCCTCCGTCCATGACTGGATGGAGCGCGTGATCGCGACCAACCTGTGCATCGAGCCGATCGTCGGCTCGCTGCTGCGGCGCGAGATGCTGCTCGTCCCGGCCAGCGCGAACGGCGACCCGGTCACCCCGGTGATCATCGGCAACGCCCAGCGCGAGTGGCTGTGGGTGCGCGACTGGACCACCGAGCTCGTGCGCTTCTGCGTCGAGGACGAGGAGTTCGGGGCCCAGAACCGGGAGGTGCTCGCCGATTGGGCGAAGCAATGGAACCCGGCAGCCGAGGCGGCGGCGGAGTCGATCGCCGGCGAGATCGAGCGGGCCCCCGGCTCGCGAGCGGTGGCGGAGTCCCTGGCGCAGGTCAAGAGCGAACGCGACGCGCTCCAATCGGCGCTCGCGCAGGCGGAGGTGACGGCATGAGCGAAGAACCCGAAGAGCAGAAGTTCGACTACGTCGGGATCGCGTTCGCTCGCAGCGTCGAAGGGGACGCGCTCGCCGACGCGATGCGGGACGTCGCGGGCGTCGAGGTCGTTGCGCAGCAGACCTATTGGGAGATCAAGGCCCGCGAGCGCCTGCGCCTGGACTTCGAGCAGCTCTCGGAGGAGACCGGCCTCGATGTCGACTCCGAGCTGATCCAGGTCCTGATGTCGACCTACTACGGGCGGATCGTCAACACCGACGATGCGATATTGCTCTTCCACGACCCGATCGAAGCCATGGAGGCGATGTAGCGGCTCTCCGAGGGGGCCGAGGGGTCATGGCTGATCGAGCACCGTGGGCCGGCGTCGGGATCGCGCTCCCGTGCGTCGATGCGCTCGGTCGAGGAACACCGGTGGTCGAGGTCGCGCGCGCCGCGGAGGGGGCCGGGCTCGATCACGTCTGGGTCCCCGACCATCTCGTCTTCCACCGGCCGATCCTCGAGGCGACAACCGCGCTGGCGTGCGTCGCGGGCGCCACCGACCGGATCCGGCTCGGCACCGCGATTCTGAACCCGACGCTGCGGCCGGTCGTGTGGCTGGCCAAGCAGCTGAGCACGCTCGCGACGCTCGCGCCCGGCCGACTCCTGCTCGGCGTGGGGCTCGGCGGGGAATACGAGCCCGAGTTCCGGGCGGCCGGCGTCGAGCTGGGGACGCGGGGGAGGCGCCTCGACGAGGCGCTCGAGCTGCTGCCGAAGCTGGCCGCAGGCGAGCCGGTCGTGCACAGCGGCGCCTTCGAGGTCGACTGCGACGGGCTCGCCCCGTCACTCGACGCGTTCCCGCCGGTGCTCGTCGGCGGCCGGGGGGATGTGGCAATTCGCCGGGCGGCGCGCCTCGGCGAGGCCTGGTTCCCGATGTGGCTGGACCCGGACGAGATCGCTTCCGCGCGCGCGCGTCTTACCCACCTCGCGGCCGAGTACGGACGCCCGGCGGCGGGTGTGGCGATGGTCGCGTTTGTCAACCTGTGCGAGGACCGCTCCTCCGGGGAAGCCGAGGCGGCCGAGCTGATCCGCCGGCAGTACGGGATGCCGTACGAGAAGGTCCGCCGCTGGACGCTTGTCGGATCGGCGGAGGAGGTCGCTGAGCGGCTGGCGGAATACGCCGCGGCCGGGGTGGAGGGGTTCTGCCTTTCTCCGGCGCACCCGGAGCCGATCACACAGGTGCAGGCGCTCGCCCAGGTACGTGCGCTGCTCTCGGAGGAGGTGGCGGACCCTCGCTAACGGACGCCGTTTTCCCTCGGATGGGGGATGACGGGGCCCGAACGCCCGGTGAACATTGGCGCGGCGGGAGCCGACCTCCGGCAAGCACGCGCGCATGAAGCGTCGGCCCGGCAGGTCCACTTCGTTCACCAGAGGAGAGAGAATTGCTAATTCATTCAAAGGTCACCGGTCGGCTGCTGCTGTCGTCTGCCGTCGCGGCGATCGTCGTTGCGCTAAGCGCCTGCGGCTCGAGCGCCTCGAGCAGCACGAGTTCCGCTTCCAGCGCCACGCCGGCAGCTAGCTCGAGCGTCGCGGGTCCGAGCGGGAAGGCGATCGTCGTCGGGATGATCTGCAGCTGCACAGGCCCCGAGGCATCGGCGGTGGGCAACAACATGGACGTGATCCAGGCGTGGGCGAAGTCGGTCAACGCCTCTGGCGGCATCAACGGCTATCCCGTCAAGGTGATCGCGCTCGATGACCAGCAGAACGCGGCCACGAGCCTCCAGGATGCCAAGCAGCTCGTCGAGCAGGATCACGCGGTGGCGATCGTCGGCGACTCGAGCTTCGTCGACGCATCGTTCGCTCCCTACGTTGAGAGCGCCGGCGTGCCCGTCATCGGGGGCAGCAACTACGAAGCTTCGTTCCTGTCCAACCCCGACTTCTTCCCGTCGGGCGGGGACCAGATCAGCGGTCTTGTCGGGCAGTTCGCGCTGGCCAAGCAGGCCGGCAAGAAGGTGCTCGGGACGATCTACTGCGCGGAGTCTCCGATCTGCGCCGAGCTCGTCCCGGCCGCCAATGGCCTCGCGCCGCTGTACGGACTGAAGTCGTACACGGCCAAGATCTCGGCGACGGCGCCGAGCTACACCGCGCCGTGCCTGGCGGCCAAGAGCGCAGGGGTCGACGCGATGTTCATCGCCGACAACTCGCCGATCGTGCTCCGCTTCGTCGCCGCCTGCGCCCAGCAGGGATACACGCCGCAGCAGGTTTCGAGCACCCAGACCGCGACATCGGGTTGGCTCTCGGACTCGACGCTGAACGGAGCGCTGCTGACGGCATTGGACGCCAACGGCTACGACACGTCGACGCCGGCGATCGCGACGTTCCAGGCGGCGCTGCGGAAGTATGCGCCGAGCGCGATCAACGGCTCGGCATTCTCGGGCGAAGAGATCAACCCGTGGTCCGGCGGCCTGCTGTTCCAGGCCGCTGCAAAGGCCGCGCATCTGACTCCGAGCTCGACCCCCGCTGATGTGAAGAAGGGTCTCTATGCGTTGAAGAACGAGACACTGGATGGAGTCGCCCCGCCGCTCACCTTCACGCCCGGAAAGCCCTCGTTCATCCCGTGCTGGTTTGCCCAGGAGGTGAAGGACGGCAAGTTCACGTCGCTGAACGGCGACAAGCCGAGCTGCCTCACCGCCGCCCAAGCCGCCGCCTTGGCGAAGGCGCTCAAGCTCTAGCACGACCGTGATCGCGGCGGCGCGTCACTTGCGGACGCGCCGCCCCGAACGCGCAATCCCAGGGCGGCTGAAAGGAGCGAGAGTGTTGCCTTACATCGTGGTTGGGCTCACGTCCGGCGCCGTGTACGCGCTGGCCGGCCTGGGCCTGGTCCTGACCTACAAGACCTCTGGAGTGTTCAACTTTGCGCAGGGAGCGCTGGCCACGGTGTCGGCGTACGTCTTCTACGCGCTGTACGTCTTGAACGGGTGGTCGTGGGTCACTGGCGGCGCTCGTCGCGGTTCTCGTCGCGGGGCCGTTGATGGGCTTGATATTGGAGGTGCTCGCGCGCCGGATCCAAATCACCAGCCTGGCGCTGCAGGTCGCGACGCACGGTCGGTCTGCTGCTTGTGATCGAGGCGGGGATCGAGCTGATCTACGGCACTCAGCAGACGCGCAACCGTGCCGATCTTCCTCGGCACCGGCAACGTGCGCCTGCTCGGTACCAATGTTCAGGATCGACCAGATCGTGACGTTCGGGTTCGCCATGGTGGTGGCCGGCGCGCTCACGGTCTTCTTCCGGTCGTTCGCGCAGCGGTGTGGCGATGCGCGCGGTAGTCGACAACCCGGAGCTGCTCGACATTGCGGGCACCAGCCCGTTGCGCATCCGCCGGCTTGCTTGGATCATCGGCGTCGTCGCTCGCGGCGGCGTCGGGGGTGCTGTTCGCACCGGTCCTTTCGCTGGACCCGATCCAGCTGACGCTGCTCGTCGTGTCGGCGTTCGGTGCGGCGGCGATCGGTGCCTTCACGAGCATTCCGCTCACGCTCGCAGGCGGCCTGGCGATCGGCGTGTTCGCCTCGCTTTGCACGAAGTGGTTCACGACCGGCTTGCTCTCGGGCTTGCCGCCAGCGGTGCCGTTTCTGGTCCTGTTCGCGGTCCTGCTCGTGTTCCCCGAAGCGCTATCTCGTCGGCCGGACGTTCGCGCTTGCCGCAGCCACGCCCGACCTGGCGCGCGCCCGCATTGCTTCAAGTCGTCGGAGCAGCGGTGCTCGTCGGCTTCCTCTGCCTGGTGCCGGGGTTCGCCGGGATTCACCTGACCGACTGGACGACGTTTGTTGCGATGAGCATCGTCTTCATGTCGCTGAGCCTGCTCGTGCGCACCTCTGGACAGGTCTCGCTGGCACAGATCTCGTTCATCGCGATCGGCGCGTGCGCGTTCTCGCACCTCACGATCGGGAGTGGAATGCCGTGGTTTATGGCGCTGTTCCTGGCCGGCCTGGTCGCCGTACCCGTTGGCGTGCTCCTGGCGATCCCGGCGATCCGCCTGACCGGCCTTTACCTGGCCTTGGCGACGTTCGGCTTCGGAATTCTGCTCCAGTACATGTTCTACACGCAGAACTTCATGTTCGGGTCCAACGGGGTCGGGCGGGAGATGCCGATGCCGTCGATCGCGAACAACCCGGACGGCAAGCCGTACTACTTCCTGGTTCTCGGCCTTGCCATCTGCACAGCGTTGTTCACGATCTGGCTGAACCGCTCGCGACTCGGCCGCCTGCTCCGCGGCGGCGCCGAGTCGCTCGACCGCGCTCGAGACGACGGGGACCTCTGTGACCGTCACGCGGGTGCTGGTGTTCTGCATCTCGGCGTTCATGGCTGCGGTCGGCGGTGCGCTCGCCGGGGTCGGCCAGGGCGTGATCTCGGCCGACAGCTACCAGCCGATCCTGTCGCTGACGTTCTTCACGGTGATCATCGTGGTGCTCGGCGCCGCGCCGTGGGACGCGGTGCTCGCCTCGGCGGTGCTGTTCCTGGTTCCGTCGTACGTGTCCGGGGCCCACGTCACGCTCGTGCTCCAACTGATATTCGGGGCGACAGCGATCGTCTACGCCGTCACGCCATCCCGTTACCGCTCGCTGCCTCCCGCAATGCAGAAGGTCGTCGATCGCAGCTTCACGCGCCTTCGGATCCGCAGCCCGTTCGCCGCAATTGGCGGCCGCTTGATGGGGTCCGAGGGCACCGCGCTCACGGGGGTCATGACTGCGGATGTGGCGATCGACGACCTCAAAGTTCGCTACGGCGGGCTGCTCGCCGTCGACGGCCTGACGCTGACGGCGCCGGCGGGCCGCGTCACCGGGCTGATCGGTCCGAACGGTGCGGGCAAGACGACCACGTTCAACGCGTGCACCGGGCTGGTGAAGCCGACGCACGGCACGGTCGCGATCGCCGGGCACGACGTATCCCGGCGCGGACCCTCAGCGCGGGCGCGCAAAGGGCTGGGGCGCACGTTCCAGAAGATGGAGCTGTTCGAGACCCTGACTGTCCGCGAGAACGTCGAGGCTGGCGCTGAAGGCGTGCTGGCCGGCGCGAACCCGGTAACCCAGGTGGCCGCCAAGCCTGGCCAGCGTGGGCACGTCCGCGGCGCGGCCGAGAACGCGATGCAGCTGTGCGACATCTCAGAGCTCGCCGACACCCCGGTATCGGGCCTCTCGACCGGCCAACGCCGCCTCGTCGAGCTCGCTCGCTGCCTCGCCGGTCCGTTCGGGTTGCTGCTGCTCGACGAGCCATCGTCTGGCCTAGACCCCGCCGAGACCGAGCGATTCGGCGAGATCCTCAAGAGCGTCGTCGCCGACGCGCGGGGTCGGGATCCTGCTCGTCGAGCACGACATGTCGCTGGTGCTCAATATCTGCGAGTACATCTACGTGCTCGACTTCGGCGAACTCATCTTCGAGGGCACGCCCGAGGAGATCATGGCCTCGCCGATCGTGCAAGCCGCCTACCTCGGCGACAGCGAGGTCGAGGCGGCGGTGCAGGTCGGCCACACGATCGAGGGGGTGGCGCGATGAGTGCGGGAAGCGGACTCATCGCCGATCACGGCGGCGGCGTACTCCCGGTAGGAGTCGGCGACGCGGTTCTCACGCTGCAGAGCGTCTCTGCCGGCTACGGGCGCACGACCGTCCTACGCGGATGTGGATCTCGCCGTTCCGGCGGGCAAGATCGTCGCGCTACTCGGCCCGAACGGCGCCGGCAAGACGACGCTGCTACGCGTTGCTAGCGGTCTTCTCAGCGTCAGCGCCGGCCAGGTGCGCCTCAGCGGCAGCGACGTCACCCGCCAGCCCCCGTACCGGCGCGCGATCAACGGGCTGTGCCTCGTGCCCGAAGGCCGCGGCATCTTCCCCAACCTGACGCGTTCGCGAGAACCTGCTGCTGCAGGTGCCGCCGATGCGGAAGGATGTCGGTTATCGAGCCCGCGCTCGCGGCGTTCCCGATCCTGTCCGAACGGCTCGCGCAGCGGCCGGGGTCGATGTCCGGCGGCCAGCAGCAGATGCTCGCGCTGTCCCGGTGCTTCCTCGCGGACCCCAACGTCGTCCTGCTCGACGAGGTCTCGATGGGGCTCGCGCCCCGGATCATCGACGAGATCTTCGATGCGCTCGTGAAGCTGAGCCAGCACGGGGTTGCGCTCCTGCTTGTCGAGCAGTACGTGAACCGGGCGCTCGGGATCGCCGACCACGTCTACCTGCTGGGACGCGGCCGCATCACCTTCTCGGGGCCGCCGAACGAGCTCGACGAGGCCGAGTTGATTCGCCGCTACGTGGGGGCAGCTGGGTGACCCGGGGTTGGCTCAGGGGGATGGCTACTCGCTCGCGGCCTCTCGCGAGGCCGGGGAAGGTCGTCCTGACGCCGTCATGAGCATCCAGGCCCTGACCCGATGGGGAGAGGGCACGGGTGCGGAACCGACACACGTCGCAAACGACCCATTCACCGTGCTGCACCGCCTCGCGCTCCGCGGCGCGCTCGCGGAACTGCCAGAGTCGTCTGAGGGCCTTGTCCGGGAGGGCCTGGTCCGGTCGTCGCCCGCGGGGTACGAGCTGACCGCGCTCGGACACAGCCGGCATCGCACGCTGTTCGACGCCGAGCGCCGCATCCTCGATCTGGGCCTGCTCGCGATGGCGTACGCGCGGCTCCCCGCAGTGACGCGGCGGCTTCGCGATCTGTCGATGGAGTGGGAGTGCAGCGACGCGCCGACCCGGGGGCGGTTGGTCGGCCGGCTGTGTGAGACGGTCGACGACGTCGAACTGATCCTCCGCCGCAGCGCGGCGGTTGCGCCCCGGTTCGCGAGTTACCACCCGCGCCTGACCGCCGCCAAGAGCCGGCTTCTCGACTCACACCTGGAGTATGCGATCGGGCCTGGTGTCGACTCGATCCTGACCGTGTGGCGGGAGATGCACGAGGACTACCTGCAGACGCTCGGCCGCGCCCACGACCCGGACGGGCTGTGAAATATCGAAGGTCCTCTCGTGAGTGAGCCGATCCCTGGGACCGGCTGGCGACAGCGTCAGGAGTGGTGGCGACGAACCGGGACGGTGTCCGATTCGAGCGATCCGGCGAGTGTCGACATGGTCGTGAAGGTCTCGTCGATCACCGACCGGAGGTGGATAATCCGCGACCGCTGATTCTCGACGCGGGCGAGCAGCGCGGTGCGCTGGATCGCGTAGCCGAGTCCCTCCGCGAACGCACCGAGCAGGTCTCGGTCCTGCTCGGTCACGTCGCGATCCTGGAAGTAGCAGTCGGCGTGAAGGAAGCCGATGATCTGGTTCTCCGGCACCAGCGGCGAGGCCGTGTAGGAGCGCGTGCGTGAGGCCACGACCAGCGGCTTGAAACCGCGGGGGTTGCTTTGCGCCTCCGGGACGAGCATCGGGGCCCGGGTGGAGATCATCTCCGTCTCGACGATGTCGTGGTCGATCCGCATGGGGGTCTTCATCCCGATCTCGCGGAACTTCTCTGCCCAGTCCGGATCGCCGCTGAAGTGGACACTGTGCGGGAGCATCTCGAAGCCCTGGAGGCGGAACAAGACCGCGCGATCGAAGCCGAGGTAGTCGCAGACGGCCTTAGTCGCCCGGTCGTACAGATCCTGCAGCGAGGCCACTGTGCGCAGCTTCGAGAGCGCCTGACGCACGTCGGCGGCGGTCCGCGGTGCTATGAGCTGATCGGTCATCGCTCGCTCCTGGCACGGTACGAGGTCTCGGCAGGCCAGGGAACGCCTCGGTGGGTGATGCTGATCACCCGGAGGGGGGAGGACGGACCACCCCGGGGAGGGCATGCTCAAGGCCCGGGACGGCGGCAAGGGCGCCCTAGCGGCCCATGTACTTCGAGATCGCCTCCGCGCGATTGACGGCGTCGAGCTTGCGCAGGATGTGCTTGACGTGCGACTTCACGGTGCCCTCCCTGATCATCAGCTGCTCGGCGATCGTCGCGTTCGACGCTCCCCTGACCATCATCGCCAGCACCTCGGCCTCGCGAGCGGTGAGCAACTCCTCGACCGCCTCTGGCGGCGCAGCCGTGTCGAACCCGGCTCCGTCGCCCTCGGATGGCAGGCGGCCCTCGGGAGTCCGCGCGAGTTCGATCTCTGCATTGGCGAGCGAGCTGGTCATGTTCTGGGCGAACTCGAACGCTTCTTCGATCTGGTCGCGCTGGGCCCGCATGCGCTCGACCAACACGACCCGCGCGTAAGTGAGGCCAAAGTCGTCTGCGAACGCCGACAGGATGTCGCGGTCGAGCTCATCGACCGGACGTCCGTGAGGGCCCGGATCGCCATAGAGGACGCCGACGAGGCGTCCGGCCGGGCTGATCGGAGCCGCCACATAGCTTGGCGTCTTGGAGAACTCGATCATCGGCGCGAACCCGCGCGCATGTGCGACGGCGTCGCGGACGAGTTCGGGTCGCAGGGCGAGCAGGTTCCGGCCCAGATCGGCCCGGAAGCGCCGTGTGTTCATCCAGTCGACGAACCGCTGCTCGAGCTCGCGATCGTCGGAGAAGTACGCCATCCATGGCAGCCACCAGTCACCCTCCACTCTCGTCAGCACCGCCCGAGTGAAGCCGCAGCACTCGACCACCTCCACGCAGACGCGGTCGAGCAGCGCCGCGGAGTTTGCGATCCGGCGCAGCCGATCGAGCCCCTGCCGCATCTGGGCGTAACGTTTGGCCCGCTGCGCCGCGATCCGGTTGTGGACGGCATCCGACAGATCCAGGGCGCGCAGTGAGATCGACGTGAGCCGGCGCGCCTTCGCCCGATCTCGCTTGTCGAGCCGCTCGACGCTCGTCAGGGCGGTCGAGGAGATGCCGGCGAGGAGGCTTGCCGCCATCGTCATCGAGCCCGCAGCGCTCCACGGATGGTGCTCCTCGAACGCGAGCAGCTCGTTGGCCTCCGCAGCGAGCTGCTCCACCCGCGCCAGCAGATGCACATCCAGACGTGACTGCATCGGCGGGGGCGCGACGGCGGTCATCGCGCCGTCCCGCGGATCAGATGCAGGTAGCGGGCGACGGCGCCGGCGCGGTTGTCGACGTGGAGCTTGCGCAGGATCCGCTTGACATGCGACTTGATGGTGCCCTCGGAGACGACCAGCTCGCGAGCGATCTGGTTATTCGTCGCGCCCGACGCCATCAGCTCCAGGACCTCCTGCTCGCGAGCGCTGAGCAGCGACCCCAACGGCGAGCGCGTCCCCGCCGGCCGGGAGACCGTGACCGGTGCCGACTCGCGGCGCTCGAGCGTGACCGCCGCGTCGCAAATCTGGTCGAGCGAGTCGCTGGTCGCCGACAGCAGGTCGTGCAGCTGGGTGCGCTGGAGCTCGAGCCGCTCGACCAGCACCGACCGCTCGTACAGAAGGGCGAAGTGCTCGGCGAACACCCAGAGGTTGTCGCGATCCTGCGGGCTGACCGGGAGCTCCTGACCGAACCGGTCGACGTGGAAGAAGCCGATCACCCGAGTCGTCGGCATGATTGGCGCGGCCGCGTACGAGGTGGACCGGGATACCTCGACGATCGGCTTGTACGTCCTCGGATGAGCCATCGGGTCGGTGACGAGCATCGCGATCCGCCGGCGCGCGAGCTCGGTCTCCATCAGCATGTGGGCCAACGGGATCTCCGTCTCGGCAACGTACTGCTGGAACTCCCCGGCCAGTGGGTCGATTCCGTCGGCGATCGCCAGCACCTCGGGCGTCCACATCGAGCCCCGGACCCGCGAGACCATCGCGCGCGAGACGCCCAGTGTCCGAATCAGCTCCGCCGGCACAGCCTCGATCAGCTCCTGAGGTGTCGTCAGCGCCCGCAGACGGGTAAGGCCCTCATGCACCCGGACGTACGCGTCCAGCCGGGCGTAGCTCTCCCGCGCCTCGATTCGCTGGCGGCTCTGCTCGGCCTGCGCCAGCAGGCGCAGACGCGCGACCGTAGTGGCGACTGGAACGTTCGGACGATCGGCGATCAGCCTCCGGACGGCGTCCGACTGGGAGCGCAGGCGCTCGATCAACTCGGCCGGGACATGCCCGAAGCATGCGTCGGCGAGCCCTTCGGCGCGCTCCGCCTCGGCGACCGCCGCGGCCACCTCGGCTGGATCGCATCCGGGGCTCCGGTCTGCCTCCGGTCGCTTCTCGATGGTAGCCGACACCACGTCTCCGCCTCTCGGTGCATACTAGCCCCGGGGAGAGGCGCGGTGGGGAACTTCGCGCTCAAACGGTGGCCTCGGCCGCCGGCACGACCGCGCCGTCGAGGAACCGGGCCACCTCGTCGAGCACCTCCTCACGGTTGATCTCGTTGAGGACCTCGTGCCGAGCCCCCGGGTACACCAGCTCCTCGAGCAGGTCGCCCCGTAGGTGCTCGATCGCCGGACGGGTCGCGTCCAGCGGCGCGAGGGCATCTTCCTCGCCGTGTATCCACAGCGTGGGCAGCGAGCCTAAGTTTGGGCCGCTGCGGATCGCCTCGACGGCGGCAAAGATCGTCTCGAGCGTCGTGCGCGCCAACCCCCCATGGTGGACGAGCGGGTCGCTCGCGTAATCCATGCCGACCGCCGGGTCGCGACTCAGCACTGCCGGGTCGATCGGAACGTCCGGGAGCGGATCCATGGCAAGTAGCCCCTCGAACGCGGGGTTGCCGCCGACGACCGGGCCGGTCAGGACGAGCGCCGAAAGACGGTGATCGCCGCGCTGTACGAACCGGGTCGCGATCACCCCGCCGAGCGAGTGTCCGAGCAGCGCGACCGGAAGCCGGGGGTGCTCGGACCGCGCGCTGTCCACGACCTGCGAGACGTCATCGACGATCGACTCCACGTCGTCGACTAGCCCGCGCTCGCCGTCGGAGCGGCCGTGCCCGTGATGGTCAGGGGCATACACGATCGCTCCATCCGCCGCGAGGCGGTCCGCGACGTGCTCGTACCGGCCACTGTGCTCGCCGAGTCCGTGCACGAGCACCACGATGCGTTTCGGGTCCGTGGTGTCCCAGCGCCGAACGAGGACCGTGCCGCGCGCGCCCTCGAGCGAGATGTCGGTCGACTTGCTCAATGTCGTGCTCCTTGTGTGGTCTTGCCCTTGGTCACTTTGAGAATCGTCATCGCGAGGAAAGTGATACATCGAGCGGCGGTTGGCGAGAAGACCCCCACGGTGGAAGCAGCGTGCCATCAGGGGCATGCTCTGAGACAAGCCTTCGATGTGCTCTGCCCCGGACTGGTGAACGGTCGTTAGAGAGATGTACAACCGTCTCGAGGAACGTTGATCAGCTCCACGTCACGTAGTCGTACCCCGATGGTATGATGCCGCCGCTTCGGGTAGTTAACGTACGTTAGCAAACCGTCAGCCGCTTATCCAAAGGAGTGCTCAGATGCCAGGCAGCGTCGTTCGCATTACCGGGCTCGGCAGGGACTCGCGAAAGGTCCGCGCGGGACGCGGTCCCTGGTGTGCGGGATCTCGTGTCGCGGCCTGCTTGGTAGGCGTGATCGCTGTGGGCCTGCTGTGGGTCGTCCTCGCCTTCCCGGCCGTCGCTGCGGCCGCCGAGGAAGGCTGGCAGCCCGAGCCGGCGACGTACGGAGACATGACCGTCCCCAACGTCTCGATCCGCATGAACGACGGTGTTGTGCTCGTGGGCGATGTGATCTACCCGACCGATCCTGCGACCGGGAGGCGGGCCAGCGGCAAGTTCCCGGTGCTCCTGACGCAAAACCCTTACAACTGCCAGACGACGGAGGGCAACGTCGGCGCGGCGGACAATCTGGGTCCGGGCACGACCGGGACGACCTACTTCGTCGACCGCGGCTACATCTTCGCGTCGATCTGCGTACGGGGTACCGGTCGCTCCGGGGGTAGCTGGGAATTCTTCGGCTCGCGGGAGCAGCAGGATGGTGTTGCGTTGGTCAACTGGGCCGCACAACAGCTGGATGGCTCGAACGGTGTTGTCGGACTCACGGGATGCTCGTACCTCGGAGCGACACAGCTGTTCACCGCGGGCGCGCTGGGCCCGGGCTCCCCTGTGAAGGAGATCTTGCCCGCGTGCTGGGGGGCGGAGACCTATCGGGAGCCGGTATTCGCCGGCGGCATGCCGACGCAGTCGCTCAACTACTTCCGGTCGGTCACCGCGACGATGGGCGGGCAACCACTGGCGTTCGGGACCGCGCTCGCGCAGGAAATCTCGGATGGCGGGCCGCGCGCCTACTACGACGCCTGGTGGCAGTCTCGCGATGCCCGGCCGATGGTGTCGCGAATCGTTCGGAACGGAATCCCGGCCTTGATGTGGAGCGGGTGGAACGATCTGTTCGCGCAGGGCGCGATGGAGCTCTACGCGCAGTTCCAGAACGCCTACGCGGGCCGCCCCGTCGACTCGCAGATGGCGCCTGGGCAGCGCGCCACCGGGCGCTACCAGATCGTGGTCGGACCGTGGGCGCACGCCACCGGCATCGACCAGACCATCGAGCTGAGATGGTTCGACACCTGGCTCAAAGGCGAGGCGACCGGAATGGCCGACACCGCCGCCCCGATGCACCTCTATCAGCTCGGCAGCGCCAACTGGATCAACACCAACCGCTACCCGATGGTGACCGAGTACACGCCGTACTACCTCGACGGCGCCGGCGCCCTCACCCAGGCTGCGCCGACGACGTCGGGTGCAGACACGATCGCCTACGCACAGCCGAGTGCACCGGACGGGACGTTGACCTACACCTCGCAGCCGTTCGGTGACGGTGCGACGCTCGCCGGCCCGATCAGCGCAACGCTCTACGCGAGCTCGAGCGGGACGAACCTCAACCTCATCGCCGCGCTGTACGACCTTGCCCCCGACGGAACCGCGACGAAGCTCAGCTCCGGCAGTCTCGTCGGAAGCCTGCGGGCGCTGGACGGATCGCGGTCGTGGTTCGACAACCGTGGCGTCAACATCCGGCCCTACGGCAGCTTCGTCGCCGACAACTATCTCGTGCCGGGGAAGGACTACCAACTGACATTCCGCATCCTGCCGCGCGTCGCTCAGCTCGCGCCGGGCCACGCGCTTCGGCTGACGATCACCACACAGACACCGGCCGCCGACTGCGGGGCCGTACTCGGCACCGATCCTTGCTATCCGACGGCACCACAGGCGCTGACTCTGCCCGGCAGCTACCAGGTCGAGCATTCTCCCGCGATGCCCTCTGCCATCAACCTGCCCCTGCTGCCCTACCAGTGCTTCCCGGCCGATGGAGGCAACGGCCCAGAGCCTGCCGATCTGGGGTCGAAGCTTCCACCGCCCTCGTGCGTCCAGGGGACGCCTCAGTAGCGGGGCGGGGATTGAATGAGCCGGCTGGCGTCCGCAGCATCGACGTCCCGCACGTGATCGGTGCGAACGACGCCACGAAGTCGGTCGGACAAAGTCGGTAAGCGACATCCGATCGCGCCGCTCCTGGGATTTTCAGAGTCGATCGCTCTGCTCCTGACGTAGGAGTCCTGTGAGGACGACGCCTTCCGCACCGGTCGCGAGACGCATCGGCAACGGCGGCTTGCTCCTCACGGATCACGAATTCTCCCGACGGGTTCTATCCACGGACGCATCGCGCAATCTACGGTTTACCGATCATGGTCACGCCGGCCGTCATCGAGCTGACACGCCTCTCGGCACATCGATCGGTGCCGACGGTCGAGCTCTCCAGACCGCCACATGATCCATCGGGCGAGCCGGGATTGGTGGCGGAACCGCCCGAAGACGCTCCGGCTCCCCGGGCACGACGCAGCCACAGCGGACGTCGACTTGCACCTCGCCGATCGGCTGAGCCGCTCCATGCTTAACGGAAGATCGGCTCGCCTGTCGAGCTCCTGAGCAAGCTCCGCACGGTCGACAGAGTCGAGCGCATCCTCGACGAGCTTGAGCACGGCGACGGGCCACGGGCGGCTTGACAGCGTCAGCCGACCACCGCCGCGCGACGGGCGCGAGGCGGGCGAGTCAGCCGAGGCGAGTCGCTCGAGGTCCACCTCTCGTCGGTGGGCTGCTCCGCCGATCGGCGCTCCGCCTCGACGCGCGCTCGGGTCCCTCGCGTGACCCCGTCGTCGAGATGATGCGGGGCTTCGGCTGTGACGGCCCACCGCACCTCGGTCGCCAGGTAGCCCTCCGCGGCTGTCCGAGGTAGCGCAGGCCGCGCCCACGATGAGTCGAAGCGCCCTTGGCGCAAACGCCCCAAGCGGCAGGCCGGCATCGGGGCTTGATCGGGTACGGCTAGGTTAACGAGCGTTACCACATCGACAGATCGGTGTACTCAGATCAGAGATGTCGTGAGCGACTCTTTGCCCCACCCATCGAAAGGAACCCCTGCCATGACACCGGCTGAAACATCCCAAAGGCTCCGCCAGCGCAGCGACCGGCGAGCCGGCAGAGCCCGCACCGGCGCCACCACCCAGACCAACGCAAACAAGCGGCGCAACGGAGAGATCCGCGATGCCGGCCGACGGGTCATCAAGGCGTACGAGTCGACGTGGGACAAGATCGCCTCCTACGAGGATAAGGTGGCCGACAAGAGCAAGGTCGATTTGGTCAAGGATGTCTTCCGGGCCCAGGCGAGGATCACCCGCAAGGTCTCGAAGGCCTACGGCTCCGAGGCTCGGAGGCTCATCGGCTAGCCGTATCCCCCCTGACGGGGTTGTTCATCCCGGTCCTTCGAGGCTGAACGGTGTCGAAACCCTCAGTCCCTCGGAGGACACGGGGTAGCACGAATAACCGCGAGGCGGCCCGATCTCCAAGCCACGCGCTGCGGTTCGTCGGAACTCATTGGCTCCCGCACGGCGCCGGGAAGCGACGCTCGCCAGCCTGACGCGGACTCATGAGCCGCTGGAGGGCCATGGACAGAAGATCCCGGGCAGGATCTGCGGATTTCGCAACCGGGCTTGGAGACCAGCTGCCGCGGTGCCCAGGGGATTCGACCTGTGACCACAAACGTGGCTGGCTCAGTTCTGATAACGAACGTTAACCAATTCGGTATGATGTCCTCGCATGAGACCCGACGGTGCGGCAACTCGGCAGTATCTCTTCTTCGGGGACGTTGCGGTCGGACGTGTGTTCGAGCTCGGCACGCACACCCTCAGCGAGGAGGAGATCGTTGCGTTCGCCAGCGAGTGGGACCCCCAGGATTTTCACGTCAACCCACTCGCGGCCGCCCGGGGGCCGTTCGACGGCCTGATGGCCAGCGGCCGGCAGACGCCGTGCGTCTGGATGCGGCTATACGTCGACGCGGTCCCGGACCGCGTCGAGTTCCGGTCCGACCCTCGCCTTGGCGTAGCCGGGCGCTGCCTCGGCGGCTCGCCGGGTAGCGACAGACCGCGCGACGCACTCGTCGACAGCTTCTCGCGACTCCGCAATTGCGACGGTCCCGATCATCTGCTCACACGGTATTCCCCGACCGGCGGACACGATCAGCCCTTTGGAGGATGCAATCAGCTCAACCGCCGGACGAGAACACGGCGCGTTCGCCTGACACTTGCTGCTGGAGGCACCGGCCAGGCCGGCCGGGCTCCCCGAATGCTACGGAGAGAGGATGGAAGCGGTACACGAAGCCCTGTCGATCGAGGAGTTGCTCGAGGAGCCGACGTTGTGCTCGGCGTTCCTACGGGCCGCGTCGGCGAACACGGACCACGTGTCGCTGCGCGACTTCACGTCCGGAGAGAGCCTGACCTTCGGTGAGTGGGCGGCCCGCGCGCGGCTCGTCGCCGGCGGCCTGGAGCAGCTCGGCGTCGGCCACGGGGATCGGGTGGCGCTACTGCTGTCCACGCGGCTGGAGTTCCACGTCGTCGACATCGGGGCGATGCTCCTGGGGGCGGCGACCTTCTCGCTTTACGTGACGTCACCGGTCGAGCAGCTCGCGCCGTGCGTCGACAACGCGCTGCCTAAGGTGCTGATCGCCGAGGAGCAGCTGGCTGAGAAGGCGCGTGGCCTGGCGGCCGTCTGCCCGAGCATCGAGCATGTGGTCAGCATCGACGGGACGGGGGAGCGCGAGCTCACGCTCGGGCAGCTCGAGGCGCGCTGTCCCGCCGGCTTTGACGTCGAGGAAACCGTCTCGAACGTCGCCCCCGACGACCTATGCAGCCTGCTGTACACCTCCGGCACGTCGGGGCCGCCGAAGGGCGTCCAGTACCTGCATCGGGCGCTGATGACGACGATGGCCTCGATCCACGAGCGCGCCCCGGTGTCCCCTGGTGGCCGCACGATCGCATACCTGCCGATGGCCCACATCGCCGAGCGGCTGTTCGGTCACTACGCCGCGTTCGTATTCGGCTATTCCGTGACGCCGCTGAGCGACCCGCGCCGGCTCGGCGAGGCGCTGCGCACTGTCCGGCCGACGCGGTTCTTCGGGGTGCCGCGGATCTGGGAGAAGCTGCTCGCGGGCATTCATCGCGTCATCGACGGCTTCGAGCCCGAGCGCGCGGCGGCGATCCGCGCGGCGCTCCAGAACAGCGTCGCTCGCGTTCGGGCCGAGCAGACCGGCGCCGAAGTCCCGCCTGAGCTGGCGGCATCCCGCGAAGCCGACGAGGCGCTGCTGGCGCCGCTGCCCGAGATGATCGGCCTGGACCGCGCCGAATGGGCGTGCGTCGCGGGGGCCCCGGCGGGCCGCGACACGATCGAGGCGTTCCACGCGATCGGCGTGCGCGTCAACGAGCTCTACGGCATGTCGGAGACGATCATGACCTCGATGAG
Source organism: uncultured Solirubrobacterales bacterium (assembly GCA_963709205.1). Classification (GTDB taxonomy): domain Bacteria; phylum Actinomycetota; class Thermoleophilia; order Solirubrobacterales; family Solirubrobacteraceae; genus Palsa-465. The sequence goes on along the minus strand of CAVPVP010000004.1, from coordinate 175,438 downwards.
CCCGCCGGACCGGATTCGCATCGGAACGAGCGGGCTGCCGCTGCCGGGCGTCGAGCTCCGCCTGGCCGAGGACGGCGAGATCCTGATCGGCGGTCCCACGGTCATGCCCGGGTACTTCCGGGACCCCAAGCGCACGCGCGAGGCCCTCGACGAGAACGGCTTCATGCGCTCCGGCGACATCGGCCGAATCGACGAGGATGGCTACGTCACGATCGTCGATCGCAAGAAGGCGATCATCATCAACAGCTCGGGCAAGAACATGTCGCCCGCGGCGATCGAGCAGGCGATCAAGGGCGGCGTCGCGGTGATTGCGCAGGTCGTCGTGTTCGGCGACCGCCGGCCCTACAACGTCGCGCTGGTCGTGCTGGATCCGGAGGGCATCGCCGCGTTCTGCGCCGCCGAAGGCATCCCGGAGGCACCGTTCGCGGTGCTGACGCGCGACGAGCGGGTCCGGGCGGCGATCGACGACGCGGTCCGGCGCGGCAATGAGCGGCTCTCGCGCGTCGAGCAGATCAAGCGCTACGAGGTCCTCGACCACGAGTGGCTGCCCGCGAGCGATCAGCTGACCGCGACGGCCAAGCTCAAGCGGGGCACGATCGAGGAGCGCTACGGCGACGTCGTCCAGGCGCTGTACGACCGGTGAACTTCTCGATCACGCCAGAGCAGGAAGCGTTCGTCGAGACCGCCCGGCGATTCGCCGCCGATCGGCTCGCGCCGCACTACCAGGAGCGCGAGCGCGAAGGCCGGATGGACCGAGCGACACTGCGGGAGATGGGCGCGCTCGGCTTCCTGGGCGTCGAGATCCCCGAGGCACTCGGGGGCCTCGGCCTGGACTGCGTCACCTCCGGACTGATCCTCGAAGCGATCAGCGCGGCGGATTACAACGTCGGCCAGCTGATGGTCACACTGTCGCTGGCCGCGAACATCCTGGCCCGCCACGGCAGCCCGGACACCGTCGCCCCCTGGCTCAAGGGCCTGATCGCCGGCGACATCATCCCGGCGATCGCCCTCACCGAGCCCGGCGGCGGCTCCGACGCCGCCAACAACCTCATCGTCCGGGCGCGGCGCGACGGGGACGAGTACGTCTTCGACGGCGAGAAGACATCGACGACGTTCGCGACGCAGGCCGGCTTCGCCGTGGTCTGGGCCCGCACCGGACCACCGGGCAGCGGGCCCCGCGGCATCAGCGCGTTCGTCATCCCGCTCGACCTGCCCGGCATCACGACGAGCGAGTTCGAAGACATCGGCGGGCGCGCCGCGGGGCGCGGGGCGCTCGTCCTCGACAATGTGCGGATCCCGGCCTCACACCTCCTCGGCGAGGAAGGCCGCGGCTTCGTGCAGGTCATGCAAGGCTTCGACTACAGCCGCGCGCTGATCGGCCTGCAGTGCCTCGCGGTCGCCAGGCAGTCGCTCGAGGAGACCTGGGTCAGCGCGCGCGAGCGCCGGAGCTTCGGCAGGCCGCTGACCGCCCACCAGGGCGTCTCGTTCCCGCTCGCGGAGGCCGAGACCCACCTGCACGCGTGCCGGCTGTTGTGCCTGCAGACGCTCTGGCTCAAGGACCAGGGGCTGCCGCACACTGCCGAGGCGGCGATGTGCAAGTGGTGGGGGCCGAAGCTCGCCTTCGAGGTGGTGCAGACGTGCCTCCTGATCCACGGCCACAGCGGCTACACGACCGAGTTGCCCTTCGAGCAGCGCCTGCGCGACGTGCTCGGCCTGCAGATCGGCGACGGCACCGCCCAGATTATGAAGCTCGTGATCGCCCGCGAGAAGGCCGGCCGCGAAGCCGTCACGGCCTGATAACCCAGCCGAGCAGATGAGGAGACGACGAAGCATGACCAAGGTTCTGTACGAGAAACGCGACGAGATCGCCTACATCACCCTGAACCGCCCGGAGGTCCACAACGCGATCGATCGCGAGACCGACGACCTCCTGCACGAGGCATGGACCGACTTCCGTGACGACCCCGACGTCCGGCTGGCGATCCTCACGGGCGCGGGTGACAAGACGTTCTGCGCCGGCGCGGATCTCAAGAGTCATGTAGACCCTTGGCTCGACGCCGGCCCGAGCCTTGGACGCAGCCTGCTCGAGACTGGTTTCGCGGGCGGCATCACGCGCGGGCTGCACCGCACCAAGAAGCCGATCATCGCGGCGCTCAACGGCTGGGTCATAGGCGGCGGGATCGAGCTGTCGCTGGCCTGCGACATCCGGATTGCCGCCGAGAACGTCAACTTCGGCTTCTTTCACATGCGCCGCGGGATGCACTTCGCCGACGGCGGCATCGTGCGGCTCGTGAACATCTGCGGCGTCGGGATCGCGATGGAGCTCGAGCTCGTGGGCGAGCCCATCGACGCGCAGCGGGCCAAGGAGATCCACCTGGTCAACCGCGTCGTACCGCACGAAGCGCTGATGACCACCGCCGAGGACGTCGCGCGCAAGATCCTGCGCAACCCGCGCGTCGCCGTCGAGTCCGCCAAGGAAACGATCCTCGAGGTCGTCGGGCGGCCCCTGGACGACCAACTGCGGCTCGAGTGCCTGTACGGCTACTCCACGATGGACGACCCGGAGATCGTCGAGCGCAAGAACGCGTTCCTGGAGAAGCGCGACGCCGACCGCGTGACGACGAGGGCGGCCGGATGACACTCGATCAGCGCCGACTCGGCCTCTCGATCTTCAGCTCCGAGCTCGCTGGGGAGACGCCCGCGGATCGCCGCCGGTGGTTCCGCGAAGCCGCCGTCGCGGGCCTCGACCACCTGCACATCGGCGACCACGTCACCTTCCACGGCGGCTACGGCTGGGACGGGCTCATCAACGCGACGGCACTGCTGAACATGCAGGACGACCTGCCCGTGCACGTCGGCATCTACCAGCTGCCGCTCCGCCACCCGACGGTGGTTGCCCGCCAGCTGGCGACCCTGTGCGAGATGCATCCCGGCCGGCTCGTCCTCGGCGTCGGCGTCGGCGGGGACGACCGCAACGAGATGCTGGCCTGCGGCGTCGACCCCCGCACGCGCGGCAAGCGCATGGAGGAGGGCTTGCAGATCCTCCGCCGCTTGCTGACGGGCGAACCAGTGACGTTCGCGGGCGAGATCTTCCAGCTCGACGAGGTCTCCGTCCAGCCGGCGGTGCCCGACCTGCCGATCCTCGTCGGCGGCCGCTCCGACGCGGCCTTGCGACGCACAGGCCGGTACGCCGACGGCTGGAACGGCATCTGGATCTCGCCGGAGCGCTTCGCCGCCGCGATCGCGCGGGTGGCGGAGGAGGCCGATGCGGCCGGCCGCCGGCTGCCGACCTGGCGCCACGCGCTCACCGTATGGTGCGGGTTCGGACCGGATCACGAGCACGCGTCCCGGAGCCTCGGCGACGCCATGCACGGCGTCTACAAGCTCCCATCCGACCTGTTCGAGCGCTGGTGTCCCGCGGGCAGGCCCGAGGACGTAGCCGAGTTCGTGGCGCCCTACTACGACGCCGGCGCGACCGACATCACGCTCATCGCCCGCGGGCAGCCACCGGAGGCGACCATCGAGGCGGCCGCGGAAGTGCGCCGCCTCGTCGGCGGAGTCGTGCGAGCGTGACGAGATCCATACCGGCCGGAGCGAGCGCCGTCGGACCGATGTGGCGAAGGTGGCGCCGGAAGTCTGGTGCATCCCGCTCCCACCGCGTGGGAGTCGGGACGCGTCAACGTCTTCTGATTGAGGTCTGCTGAGGCTGCTCGACACCTGACCTGCTCCGTAGCCGCCGAGGCGGAGCTCGAACGGGCGCTCGCTGCTACCGGCTGGCGTCTGACCGACCTCGAGCGCATCATCAGTTCGCATCAGTACCTGGATCGCTGGGGCTCTGACAGACCTTGGTCGAGCGCAGCGGCGCAGAATTTCAGTGCGTGAGCGGCAAAGCGCACGCGGGCTGCGGCGGTTGCTCACGAGCGTCGATGCCGCGGATATATCCGGCCGCCTCCGCACGCCCGTCGCGTTGCAGAGGAGTGGCCGGTCGACGACCGCCCCTCGTCCTTGCTCATTTGTAGTGCTCAAACCGGACGCACCGGGGCGGGCGGATGATCGGCGCTGCCTCGCCGGTGGGTGATACCGATTCGCGATCGCCGTTGCGTGCGGCTCTCGAGGCTCCTCTAATGCGTGGCGGACTCTACGGCAGCTCCGGGATGCGTGACCGTGGTGGAGGAGAAGGCACCCCTTACCCGTCACCGCTGATCGCGTCGCGAGGAGGGCGTTGCCCCTGTCCGTTGGTCGCACCGGCAGTTCACAGTGATGCAAAGCACACCAAAAGGGAGTGGAGCAAGATGAGATCGAAGATGACCTCAACCGAGGCGAAGATCGGTGCTGGGGGAGGGATCGCCTACGGCGTGATCTCGCTCGTTGCCTGGCAATTGTGGGCGTGCCCGTCCTTCCCAGACATCCCGCACTTCCCCCCAATGAGCTCCTCAGCCGCCACGTGGGCACACTGGTACGTCCAACATCAGGACGCCAAGCGCTTGGCCGGCTCCCTTTGGGCGCTCAGCGTGATTCCAATGGTCTTCTTCCTCTCCACGCTCTACACCGCGCTTCGCCAGGCCGAGGGCGGGCGGGGCTACTGGTCCCGAATTATGCTCGTCGGCGGAATTTTGACCGAGGTTTCCGTCGTGCTGTTCTCGCTCGCCCTGCTCATCGCCGCCTACCATCCCGGCAAGGTTTCGCCGGACATCACCTACACGATGAACAGCATCTTCATCGTCTGCGCCGTACCGCTCGGTGTCGGGTTCATGATCATGACGGCAGCCATCGCAGTGGTCGTGCTGAAGTACGGTGGCCTTCCGCGCTGGATCGGCAAAGCGGCCCTGATCGTCGGCGTGTTCCAGATCGGCTTCCAGGGCAGTGCCTGGACCGACCGCGGCACATTCGACGGAAGCGGCGGGTTCCTTGGCCTGTACCTACCCTACGGCTCGTCGCTCGTCTGGTTCATCGCCATGGGCATCGCGATCGCCAGGTGGGCCGGCAAGGCGGAAGCTGTGCAGCAACGCGAACCCGTGCCAGGGGCGCCCGCGAGTCCGTCGCTGGTGGCGCACTAGCAACCAGCAGCTACCCGCGTATCGACCCGGCGCCAAAGGCCGTGGCGTCGACCGCTTACCCGCTGCGGTCGACGCCATCGCCGGACCCTCGACCCGCCGCAAGGGCGAGCCGGCTGAACCGAAACGCCGACTTGCGCACAGCGGATCCCCGACGGCGGTTTGCCGACGCTCACGGTTCAGCGACGCTGCCGAGAAGCAGGTCGATCCGCGCCTGGGCCGTGCGCTGTGCCTGCTCGATGAAAGCGTCAACCTCGCGGCGGCGGTCGCCACGCCGTCGCGCTACGGCGATCACCGAAGGAGCCGCGCCGCGCAGGCGCACGAACTGCACGAGCGGATTCGGGGCAGTGCGCGGCATTCCGTCGGGAACCCCGATCACCATGTCGCCGGTGGCCACCGCGAGTTCCATGTCCTGGATTGTCGTCGCGGCGGCAATGCCCACCTGTGTGTTCGACTTTCCGCGGAGATCGTCGAATTGCCAGAAGCTCGACCACTCCTCCGGCGCCCCGAGCGGCAGCGTGCGCTCGCGCAGCACGTCGGCGACGTCGACCTCGCTCTCCTGCGCGAGCTCGTGCTCGGCACCCACCATCAGCGCCCGCCGCTCGAGCGCAATCGGAATGATCTCGAGCTCGACGTGCTCGAGTGGATCGCGCACCAGCGCCACATCGAAGTGCCCCGACAGCAGCGGTGAGACCTGGTCGCAGAACGATAGCTCCTCCAGCTCAAGAAGCAGATCTGGCCGCGCCTCGCGGTAGGCCCGCACGATCGGCGCCGTCAGCTCGCTCGCCGCGAGCACGCCCGCGACGACGCCGACGCGAACGCCCGGTTGGCGGCGAGCACACTCGCGCGTCGCGGCCGTCGCCTCGTCCGCCTGGCGAAGGATCGCGTGGGCATGGGCGAGAAGGACGCGCCCCGCGTCGGTCAACGCAACGCCGCGAGCCGTGCGGTGAAGCAGCTCGACACCAAGCTCGCCCTCCAGCTGCTGCAACGCGCTCGACAGCGCGGGCTGTGCGACGAGCAGAGCACGTGACGCCCTGCGGAAGCCCCTCTCCTCGGCCACCGCCACGAAATACCGCATCTGCCGCAGATCCACATCCCCATTACACGACACGCGAGCGCCGAGCGCAAACGGTTCACAGGCCGCTATTCGTTCTTGTCGCACTGACTCCCCACCGTCTGCCCCGCGCTGACCTTTCCGTTCGCAAGACACGAGCTGGAATCGTCGGCGCGGAACTCGCCGGATCCCGTCCGTGCTACTCAGGCAGCACGGAATCCAATGATTGGCACTTTTGTACTCGCCCCGCGCGCCCGGAGGTCGACTGCCGCGACATCTGCGGACTCACCGAAGTACGACGCGGCCAGGTCGGCGCACACAGTCCCCAGATTCGCCACGCGCAGGTTCGCAGCTTGACCAGGCATTCGTTAGCCGGGAGGGCCGGCGGCCAATAGACGTCCTCTCCCAAGCCCTCGAAAAGCACCGCATTCAGCCGAACTTGGCACCACTCAGCCTAGCGGTAGCTACACACTCCCACAAGTAGCTAATCGTACATTTGCAGGGATTTCTACTATGGGCACGGCTGGGTTCGAACCAGCGACTTCTCGCGTGTGAAGCGAGCGCTCTCCCACTGAGCTACGCGCCCGGTCTGGAGGCGATTCTACGCGCCGTCGCGGGCTGGGCGGGGGCGGCCCGCGAGCTGTTGGTCGCTAGAGCCGCAGTCGACCGCCGGCGACGGCCCGAGCGGTTCCCTTGGGATTGTGGCCGTTAGGCTAAAAGAAGAGCCCGACGTGCGGATTCGGCGCTCTAGCGCGCGCAGAAGGGTCGGGCCGACCCGAGGTTGGAGCGTCCTGGCGACGCCGCCAGTGACCGTGCTCGTCACCTTTATGAGGTGGAAGGTCCTGGTCCTCGCCTTGCCGTGCCTGTGCTTCTTGCCCAAGCGCTCGGTCACCACCCCCTGAGAGTGACGCCGGCGACCTGACTGCAGGACGCGACGAGGCGCACGGTCCCGAACGCCGGCGGAGGATGCTTGTGGTGTCGGCGCAGCTTGGGGTGGTGCACCTTCACCCGGCCGCTGCGCAGCTTGAGCAAGCACGTGGGCGCCGGCAGTGGCGCCGGCGGTGGCGCCGGCGGTGGCGCCGGCGACGGCGGGCTGGGAGCTGGATTGGCGATCGTATATGCCTCGACGGTGGGTCCCGTGGCCAGGAATAGCTCCCCGTCCGATGCCGCGGCGCTGGTGAAATGCTCCATCCCCGAAGTTTGCGGGTCGAGTCCGTACGGCGTTCCGGGTGTTCCAATCCGTGGCGCAGACCTGTGGCAGGAGAGCGCTGGGACGCCCGTCCGCTCGAGTCAGAGGCTGCCCCAGATCCCACCGCCGAGGCTCCGCGACGTCCATGCTGCGGCGAACGGCACAGAGCCGACGCTGCTCGCGTCAACGCCAGAGCGGGCGGGATCTCCTCGGTACGTGGTCCAGTCGGCTCGTGCCACGGCGGGCATGCACATCAACAGCACCAATGCCAGGATCAGTCGTGTTGGGGCGATCCGGGCCGAGCCCATCGGGCGGGTCTACCACGACCGGCGCGCCAATACTCTGGGTCGGCAGGTTCTGCACGAGAGGCACCCCGGTCGCCCGCGCGCCTGGGCGTTAGAGACGAACGAGGTTCTCGACCCGCATACCGCGGGTCACACCTCGGAGGTCCACGAACAGCGCGCTCCGGGCGGCGATGGACATGTGGTCGATTCCGGGGTGGGCGGTGACCAGCACAACGGCGTCGGCGCTGGCGATGGCGTCGTCGAGCGGCACGCTCTCGAGCCCGAGCATCGGCAGCGAGGGCACGAACTCGTCGTGATAGTTGACGATGCCGCCGCGGCTTGCCAGGACCTCGATGATCCTGAGCGCGGGCGACTCGCGGATGTCGCCTACGCCGCCCTTGTAGCTCGCGCCCAAGATTCAAGATCTGCGAGCCCTTGACCGGCTTGGAGACGTCGTTGAGCGCCTGCTCGATCCGCTCGGCGCAGTGGTAGGGCATGTACTGGTTGATCTTGCCGGCGAGCTCGATGAACTCGGTGGACATGTGGAACTCGCGGGCACGCCAGGTGAGGTAGAACGGGTCGACCGGGAGGCAGTGGCCGCCCATACCCGGGCCTGGCTCGAAGCGCATGAACCCATACGGCTTCGTCGCTGCGGCGTCGACGACCTCCCAGATGTCGATCCCCATCCGCTCGGCGAGCATCGCGAGCTCGTTGACGAGCGCGATGTTGACCGAGCGAAAGATGTTCTCGAGCAGCTTCGTCAGCTCCGCGGCCTCGGGGGTCGAGACCCTCACGATGTGGTCGCAGATGCGGCTGTACAGATCGTCGGCGCGGTCCAGGCAGGCCGGCGTGATTCCGCCGACCACCTTGGGTGTGTTGCGCAGCGCATAGTCGGTGCGCCCGGGGTCGACGCGCTCGGGCGAGAAGGCGAGGTTGACGTCGGTGCCGACCCGCAGGCCTGAGGACTCGAGCAGCGGCATCAGCCGCTCGCGCGTGGTGCCCGGGTACGTGGTCGACTCGAGCACGATCAGCTGGCCCGGCTGGAGGACCTGGGCGAGCGACTTCGCGGCGGCGTCCAGCGGACCCAGATCAGGCTCGCGGTTCTCGGTCAGCGGAGTCGGGACGCAGATGATCACGGCCTCGGCCTGTGCCAGGTCCGCGTAGCGGTAGGTGGCGCGGATCTTGGGCAGGATCGCCTGGAGCCGCGCGGACGGGATGTCCTCGATGTAGGAGTCTCCGGCGGCGACCGCGGAGACCTTGAGCGGATCAACGTCGAGTGCGACGACCGGGTTGTCCGCCTCGGCGAATGCGACCGCCAGCGGCAACCCGACGTAGCCGAGTCCTACTACCCCTACTTTCATTCCTGGTCGAGCCTCCGAAGGTGGTCGGTGTGTCCGGTGCGTGAGCAAGATAGCGACCGCCACCGCCGAGCCTGCAACTGGGGGCGCCATCACGCAAGTGATGCCGGAGGAAGTCAGGATTTCGCCGGACTTGTCCCGGGGCGCTACGATCCCTCATGGACCGTGCTAGGCGGGGTGCTAGCGGTGCCCTGTACCCGCAATCCGCTCTAGCGGGGCTGAATCCCCTCCCGAGGGGCACAGGCCCCGGGGTCAGCGCCCTGTGCGCGATGTCGATGGTTCGGTCCCTAGGCGATGAAGACCCGTGAACCAGGTCAGATCCGGAAGGAAGCAGCCTTAAGCGGCCACCTTCAGGCGCCGCGGGAGCACCGAGCAGGAGTCGCGATACGGCGGCCGCGCCCCGGGTACCGGCCTCGACGGAGGGTGCACGGTCCGCTTTGCGCCTCGCCGGCTCCGCCCGGCGCCGCGGCAGAGTCTTGAGCGACAAGTTCGCGAGCCGCCGCGACGTTTGTTCGGCATGGGGCACGAACGGAATCCGCTCCGCAGCTACTGCTCGCGTCTGGCGAGCGGCCTGATCGCGTGCGCGGTCGTGGCGGTTTCACTGCGCGCGGATGTGGCGGCGGTCGCGATCCTCGTCGCCGTGATGGTTGTGGTGCTGGCGGTCACGTCCGCCGTGCTCCGCGACGGCCGGCTCTAACACCGAAACGCGACCCGCGCCGCGGCCGAAGGCCCCACTAGACTCGGTTCTCCCGTGTCCACCGGTCCCTCGCTTTACCGCCGCCACCGTCCGCGCAGCTTCGCCGAAGTCGTCGGTCAGGAGCACGTCGTGCGCACGCTCCAGAACGCCGTCGAACAGGGCCAGGTGCACCACGCCTACCTGTTCGTGGGCTCGCGCGGGACTGGCAAGACCAGCATGGCCAAGATCCTCGCCGCCTGCCTGAACTGCGCCCAGGGACCGACCACGGCGCCGTGCGGGAAGTGCGACTCGTGCGTCGCCATCGCCAACGCCACCTCCCTGGACGTGATCGAGATGGACGCGGCGTCGAACAACTCGGTCGACGATATTCGCGATCTTCGCGAGAAGGTGGCCTATGCACCCGTCTCGGGGCGCCACAAGGTTTACATCCTTGACGAGGCCCACATGCTCTCCCCGCAGGCGTGGAACGCCTTCCTGAAGACGCTCGAGGAGCCGCCCCCGCGGACGATCTTTGTGCTGGCGACGACCGAGGCGCAGAAGGTGCTCCCGACCGTCGTCGACCGCTGCCACCGGTTCGACTTCGGCCGTCCCACGGTGGACCAGGTGGCGACGGTGGTGCAACGGGTCGCCGACGAGGAGTCGATCAAAATCGAGAGGGGGGCGGTGGCGCTGGTCGCTCGCCACGCCACCGGCAGCTTCCGCGATGCCCTCGGTACGCTCGAACAGCTCGTCACCTACGCCGGCGGCCGGTCGATCGAGCCGACCGACGTGCTCGCGGTCCTCGGGGTCGCTGACGCCGAGCAGCTGTTTGACGCGGTCGACGCGGTCATCGCCCGCGACCCCGGGCGGGCGCTGCGAGCGGCGGCGAAGCTTGCGGACTCCGGCCGCGACGCCGGCCAGCTGCTCCGCGACCTCGAGGTCCACGGTCGCGAGCTGCTCGCCGTCCAGGTGCTCGGCGACGTCCCGCCGGAGTTTCAGGTGACCCCGGAACGCGACATCCGGCTCGCCGAGCAGGCGACCGCGCTTGCCGACACCGACGCGGTCAGGTTGCTCGACCTCGTGTCGGGCGCGCTCGACGCCACCGCGAACGGCGCCCAGGCCCGGATCCAGCTCGAGCTTGTGCTCGTGAAGGCGGCCGCGCCCGAGCTCGATCCGTCGATGGCGGCGCTGCTCGCTCGGGTCGAGCGACTCGAGCGGGGCGGTGGCGGCGGGGTCGGCGTTCGCGCCGCTGCGCCTGCCGCAGCCGAGCCGCCGTCAGCGACGCCAGCACCGCGGCCGCACAACGGGGGGCCGGGTGAGACTGCCGGCCCCGAGCCCGACGCCCCTCCGGAACCGGTCGGCGCGCTTGAGCTCGACGACGCCACAGCCTGCTGGCCGGCGGTGGTCGACCTCGTACGGGGCGAGAACGCGATGCTGGCCGCACTGCTGTCCGACGCCCGCCCGGTCGCGGTCAAGGAGCGGGAGCTGACGCTGGCGTTTCCGGGAGGCGCGGCGTTCCTCAAGCGCAAGGCCGAGCAGGAGGATTACCGGCGCGTCGCGGGGGAGGCGCTGAAAGCCGTCACCGGCCGGCGCCTCGTCCTCCGATACGAGCTCCGCGAGGACGAGGCGGAGCAGGAGGGCGAGGCGGTGCTCTCAGGCGAGGAGCTCGTGCGACGCTTCGTAGAGGAATTCGACGCCGAAGAGGTCCTGGAAGACGATCCCGAAGAAGGCGAGGTCAAGGGCTGATGCCCCAACCGAACATGCAGCAAATCCTCAAGCAGGCTCAGAAGATGCAGCAGGACATGCTCGCTGCGCAGGAGGCCCTCAAAGACGAGGTCGTGGAGGCCTCGGCCGGTGGCGGCATGGTCACCGCGCGCGTGAGCGGCGATCTGGTGCTCAAGTCGATCACGATCGACCCCGAGGCGGTCGACCCCGACGACGTCGAGTTGCTCCAGGACATGGTCCTGGCCGCGATCAACGAGGCTCTGCGCTCGGCCCAGGAGCTTGCTTCGGCGAAGCTCGGCGGTATCACCGGCGGGTTGGGCGGCGGCCTCGGCGACCTCGGGCTCCCCGGTCTCGGCCTCTAGCTGGTCGGGAAGGGAGCGTGTACGCACCCCCCGTACAGCGGCTGATCACCGAGCTGTCGAAGCTGCCTGGCGTCGGCGGTCGCACCGCTCAGCGCCTGACCTTCCACCTACTCCGCGCGAGCGACGAGGAAGCGCTGGCGCTGGCGCGCGCGATCACCGAGGTCAAAGAGAGAATCGGCCTGTGCGAGACGTGCTTCAACCTCTCGGACGGCCCGAGCTGTCGGATCTGCGCCGACGAGCGCCGCGATCCTGAGGTCATCTGCGTTGTCGAGGAGCCCTCGGACGTGATCTCGATCGAGCGCACGCACGAGTTCAGCGGGCGCTACCACGTCCTCGGCGGGGCGCTGTCGCCGATCGATGGGATCGACCCCGAGGATCTCAAGATCGCCGAGCTGTACGAGCGGGTGAGGAGCGGCCAGGTACGCGAGGTCGTGATCGCGACTAACCCGACCACGACGGGGGAGGCGACGGCGCTCCACATCGCCGCCGCGTTGCGCGAGCTCGACCCGGAGGTCGCGGTGACGCGGCTCGCCAGCGGCCTGCCCGTCGGCGCCGACCTCGAATACGCCGACGAGCTCACGCTCGGGCGGGCGCTGGTCGGAAGGCGGGCGGTGTAGGTGCCCGAAACGATTGTCATGAAGTTCGGCGGCACCTCGGTCGCCGACGCCGACCGGATCAAGCGCGCGGCCGGCCGGATCGTCGAAAAGCGCGACGCCGGCAAGCGCGTGGTCGCGGTGCTGTCCGCGCGCGGAAAGACCACCGACGAGCTGATCGCGATGGCCGAGGAGGTCTCGCCGAACCCCGATCCGCGCGAAATGGACATGCTGCTGTCGACCGGAGAGCGGATCTCGTGCGCGCTCTGCGCGATGGCGATCAACGACCTCGGGCACCGCGCGATCTCGTTCACAGGATCGCAGGCCGGAATCGTTACCGACACCTCGCACACCAAGGCGCGCATCCTCGAGGTTCGCGCCGACCGGATCCGCGAGGCGCTGAGCGAGGACCTGATCGTGCTCGTCGCGGGCTTTCAGGGCGTCTCGACCAGCCGCGACGTGACCACGCTCGGCCGCGGCGGCTCCGACACGACCGCGGTGGCGCTCGCCGCGGCGATCGGGGCCGAGGTGTGCGAGATCTATACCGACGTGGCCGGGGTGTTCACCGCCGATCCCCGCATCGTGCCGAGCGCCCGCAAGCTCTCGCAGGTGAGCTTCGAGGAAATGCTCGAGATGGCGGCATCCGGCGCCAAGGTCCTCCAGCTGCGGTCGGTCGAGTACGCTCGGACCCACGGCGTCCAGATCCACTGCCGCTCGAGCTTCCACGAGACCCCCGGTACTTTTGTGATCGGAGAAGACGAGACGATGGAGCACCCACTAATCACCGCAGTGACCCATTCGACTGAAGAGGCGAGGATCACGCTGACGGGCGTGCCCGACCGCCCGGGCGCTGCCGCCTCGATCTTCCGTGCGCTCGCCGACGCCAACTGCAACGTCGACACGATTATCCAGAACGAGCCGCGCGAGGAGGGCCGCGACGCCGAGGTGTCGTTCACGATTTCGACCGAGGACCTCCGCGCCGCCGCGCGCGCGCTCGAGCCGATCCGCGCCGAGCTGGGAATCGCGGCGATCGACACCGACCCCGAGATCGGCAAGGTCTCGATCATCGGGGCCGGGATGCGCTCCCACCCAGGTGTGGCCGCGACCGTGTTCGAGACCCTCGCCGAGGAGGGGATCAACATCGAGATGATCTCGACCTCTCCGATCAAGATCTCGTGCGTGATCCGCTCCGAGGCCGTGCCAAGCGCGGTGCAGGCCCTCCACTCGGCGTTCCAGCTCAGCCTGGCCGAGGTCCAGCGCGAGCGTCCGATCGGACAGGAGGCGCGATGAGCAGAGGGCTGCGGGTGGCCGTCGTCGGCGCCACCGGCGTCGTCGGCACGACGATGCTCGAGATGCTGCGGGAGCGTAGGTTCCCCGCGGGCGAGATCGTGCCCTTCGCCACCGAGCGCTCGGCCGGGCGCAAACTCGAGGGCGGCCTCGTCGTGCGGGCGCTGAACGACGACGCCGATCTCGTGGGGTTCGATCTCGCGTTGTTCTCCGCCGGCGCCGGCACCTCGCGCGAGTGGGGGCCGCGGTTCGTCGAGGCGGGCGCCACCGTGGTCGACAACTCCTCCGCCTTCCGCCGCGATCCGGAGATCCCGCTGGTCGTGTCGGAGGTCAATCCGCACGTCCTCGAGCGCCACAACGGACTGATCGCCAACCCCAACTGCTCGACGATGCAGCTAATGGTCGCGCTCGCGCCGATCCACCGCAAGGCCGGGATCGAGCGGCTGGTCGTGTCCACGTACCAGTCGGTGTCTGGCACCGGCAAGAAGGCGATCGATGAGCTCGACGCCCAGGCCGATGCCTCGCTGCGCGGGACCGACATGCCCGCGCCGCAGGTCTATCCGGAGCCGATCGCGTTCAACGTGATCGGTGCCGCGGGCAACTTCGCCGACGGTGACGATCACACCGACGAGGAGCGCAAGATGATGTTCGAGACGCGCAAGATCCTCGAGGATGAGTCGATCGGCGTAGCGGTCACGTGCGTCCGCGTGCCGGTGCGGGTCTGCCATTCGGAGGCTGTCAACGTGCAGACGCGCGAGCCGGTGTCGGCCGAGGAGGCGCGTGAGCTGATCAGCGCGATGCCCGGCGTCGTGGTCGAGGACGTGCCGACGCCTTTGCGCGCGGAGGGCCGGGACGAGGTGTTCGTGGGCCGGATCCGGCGCGACGAGTCCCATCCACGCGCGCTTAATATGTGGATCGTGAGCGACAACCTCCGTAAGGGGGCCGCCACTAACGCGGTGCAGATCGCGGAGGTGCTGGTAGAGCGGGAACTGCTCCGCCGGCGCCATTCGGTCGCGGCGTAGCTGTCAGCAAGCTGACTACAAATTGATGTTTCAAAACCCGCCGGCGCGGGGTATCACCCGAGCCGAACTTCGGCTCCGGAAACCTTCCAACGGGCGGACAAGGGGTATGACGAGGGCGAGGCACATGAGCCTCGCTCTTCGTCGTTAATGGCGCGTCGGGGGAACCGCCGCCGGCTCGGTCTTCACCCTGCGTGACAGCTCGGAGGCCTCGGCCAGCAGCTGCCCGGCAGCCGACCGTAGCTCAAGTGCGATCGCGCGCAGGCTGAGATGCTCGGGTGAGTCAGCGCTCGCCCGCTGGGCGCGCTTCTCGAGGTGAGCGGCTCGCGCGATGAGCCGGCGCGCGTCTCGTTCGCTCTCGCGTAGCTGGGCCCGGATCGCGCTCGTTAGCGGCTCGCGCACGGGTAACGAACGCGCTGTTTGCCCGGAAACTTCCCCGTCGCTGCGCGGTCAGATCACGCCGGCGCGCCGGCGACCACAGACGTCGACCAGTCGATCACCGACGTCGGCCTGACGATGTGCTTATTCATCCCGAGCTCCTTGGGGGAGAGCCCGAGCGCGAGCCCGACGAGCTGCGGAAGGTGCAGGACGGGCATGCCGAGCTCCCGGCCGACGACTTTGGACGCCACCGGCTGCTGGAGGTCGAGGTTGAGGTGGCACAGCGGGCACGGGACGACGAGGCAGTCGGCCTCGGCGTCGATCGCGTCTCCGAGGTGGCGCCCGGCCTGCTTGAGCGACGCTTCCTTGTTCATCGTGATAATCGGGAAGCCGCAGCACTTGTAGACGCCGGCGTAGTCGATCACGGTCCCCCCGAGCGCCTCGATGACCCAGTGCAGATACCGGTCGCGCGGGTGCTCCTCGTCGACCCCGAGGCGGTCGACCGGACGGACGATGTAGCACCCGTAGAACGGGCCGACCCGGAGCTCGGTGAGTGGGCGCTTGACCTTGGCCTTGAGCGCGTCGAGCCCGATGTTCTCGACCAGCAGCCACAGGAAGTTCTTGTTGCTGAGGCCCCTCTCGTAGCGGAGGCCCTCATCGGACAGGTTCGAGTTGACGTGCTCGCGGTACTCGGTGTTGGCGTCGAGCCGCTCCTGGCACTCCGACTGCGCGCCCTGGCAGGTCGAGCAGATGTTCATCATCAGCTCGCCGTCGGTGCGCTGGGCGAGCGCGAACGTGCGGGCGTTGAGCGTGTCGGCTAGCTCCTGGTTGTGCTCGGCGATCACGCCGGCACCGCAGCACGCGGCCCGGTCCAGCTCGATCAGCTCGATGTCGAGCAGCGGCGCCACCTTGGCCATCGATCCGTGGAGCTCCGGCGTGAACCCGCGGCTCACGCAACCCGGCCAGTATGCGACCCTCATGACCGCGCCCCGGCGTCCGGCGCGGACTGCTCCGCCGGCGGCTCGCGACCGGCGGCTCCCGCGCTGTCACGCTCGTCCTCGTCCTCGTATCCGGTCACGTACAGGTTCAGCTCGTAGCGCTCCTGTTTGCCGTCGATCGTGTCGAACAGCTCCTTGACCTCGGCTGGCGCCTTGTGCGGGTGCAGCAGGGCCGTCCTCGGCGTCATCTTGCCGCGCAGCAGGCCCGTGACCGCCGTCGGCAGGCCGCTCAGCAGTTCCTTCCCCGCTGCTGGGTGGAGCTTTCCGCCGTAGGAGTCGGCGAGCAGGTCCGGTTCGTGCAGGATGCCGTTCTTGCGGATGTTTTTCACGAACGCGTGCTCATGGTTGTAGCCGTTGTTGCGGTCCTTGATATCGAAGTCCGAGCCGGCGACGCGGCGCAGGCGCATGATCTGGCTCATAGGGTCGACGCCCTTGGGGCAGGCGTCGATGCAGTTAAAGCAGTGGGTGCAATCGTAGATCCCGTGCGGATCCTCGGACAGGTCGCTCAATCGCTCGCGGTGATCGGCGTCACGCGGGTCGCCGACGAACCGGTAGGCCTTGGCCAGCGCAGCCGGGCCGATGAAGAGCGGATCGACCTCCATCGCCAGGCAGTCCGACACGCACGCCCCGCACTGAATGCAGGCCATCGTCTGAGTGACGTCGACCATGTTGTCGTGAGGGACGATGTACTCGCGCTCGGGAACCGGCTCCTTGTTGATCAGCCACGGGGTGACACGCTGGATCTTCTTCCAGTGGACCGCGTCCATGTCGACGATCAGGTCCCGGATCACCGGCATATTGCCCATCGGCTCAACGGTGATCACCGGCGCTTCCTGACCCTCGTCGGGCGGGTTCCAACCCGTGCCGTGACCGCGCCGCGCGGCTTCGTCGAGGTGGGTGTTACACGCCAGGCCCGGCTTACCGTTCATCCGGACGCCGCATGACCCGCAGATCGCCTGCTGGCAGGAGCAACGGATTCCGATCGAGCCGTCCTCGTCGTCCTTGATCTTGAGAATCGCGTCGAGCACCGACTGGTGCCCGTTGAGGTCGACGGTGTGCGTGTCCCAGCGAGGGGCCTCGCCGGTCTGAGGGTCATATCGTCGGATCCTCAGGGTGTACTCAGGCATGCGCTAGTACGTCCTTTCCTCAGGCTGCCAGCGGGTGATCGTGACCGGCGAGTAGCTCACCTGCGGATCGTCGGCGCCGTTCATCGAGATGTCGATGTGCTTGAGCCATTCCTCGTCGTTGCGCCCGGGATGGTCGAGGCGCCATTGGGCGCCCCGACTTTCCTTGCGTTCCAGGGCGCCGACCACGATCGTCTCGGCCACGTCCAGCATGTACCCAAGCTCGATCGCCGCGATCACGTCCTGGTTGAACACCGAGCCGCGGTCGTCGATTGCGGCGACGGCGGCCTCCTCCTTCAGCCGGCGGACGATTTCGTGCGCCTTCTGCAACCCCTCCTCGTCGCGGAACACCGCGACGTACTCGTTCATGGTCTCCCCAAGCTCATTCTTGATCGCCCCGATCCGCCGGCCGCTCGGCTTGCGGTCGATGATCGCCTCGATGTTCTTCTCGGTCTCGGCAAGACGCGAGCTGGGGGTCGACGGCATCGGCATCTGCAGCGCCTGGGTCGCACCGTGCAGGCCCGAGCGCCGGCCGAACACCAGCGTGTCGAGCAGCGAGTTCGCGCCCAGGCGATTGCCGCCGTGCACCGATACGCACGCGACCTCGCCGGCCGCGTATAGGCCCGGGATCGTGGTCTGGCCGTCCGAGTCGGTCTTGACGCCGCCCATGATGTAGTGCATGCCCGGCAGGATGTGGATCGGCTCGCGCGTGATGTCGACGCCGGCGAAGTCACGGCCGATGTTGACGATCTCGCGAAGCGCCTCGAGCGTGCGCCGCCGCGGCACCTTGGTGATGTCGAGCGCCACCGTGCCGTCGTCGAACCCGCGGCCCTCGTTGATCTCCGTCTGCTCGGCGCGGGAGACCACGTCGCGCGAGGCGAGCTCGAACTTGTTGGGCGCGTACGTCTCCATGAACCGTTCGCCCTTGGCGTTGAGCAGCCATGCGCCCTCGCCACGGGCGCCCTCGGTGATCAACAGACCGTTTCCGGCGAGCGTCGTCGGGTGGTACTGGACCATCTCCATGTCCATCAGCTTGGCGCCGAGCCTGTAGGCCTGGGCGATCCCGTCCCCGGTGACGATCAGCCCGTTGGTGGTCGGCTTGTACACCTGGCCGGCACCACCGGAGGCCAGGATGACGGCCTTCGCGTTGAACACCTCGAGCGCGCCGTCGCGCAGATCGCGGCAGATCGCGCCGGTGCAGCGGCCGTCGGCGTCCTGGAGCAAGTCGGTCGTGAACCACTCCTCGTAGCGGTCGATCTGCTCCGAGCGCTTCATGAGCTGCTCGTAGAGGACGTGCAGGATCGCGTGGCCGGTGATGTCCGCCACGTAATACGTGCGTGCCGCCGAGGCGCCGCCGAAGGCGCGGGTGCCGAGGTGGCCGGTCTCGTTGCGGTGGAAGGTGACGCCGAGGTGCTCGAGATACAGGATCTCGTTGGGTGCCTCGCGGGTCATGATCTCGATCGCGTCCTGGTCGCCGAGGTAGTCGGAGCCCTTTACCGTGTCGAACGCGTGCGACTCCCATGTATCCTCGGGATTGAGCGCGGCATTGATTCCGCCGGCGGCCGCCACCGAGTGCGAGCGGACGGGATGGACCTTCGAGACGATCGCGACGGACGCGCCGGCCTCGGCGGCGGACAAGGCCGCGCGCTGGCCGGCCAAGCCGGCGCCGATGATCAGCACGTCGTGGGAGGGCACGATCCCGATTCTATTTAGGGGCACTGGCGGGCGCGTTTTGGCCCGAGGATCTAGATTGCCCTCGTGCGTCGCCTCCCAACCGAGCTCTCGGGTCCAGTTCTGATCGAACCGACGGTCCATGGAGACCAACGCGGCTTCTTCCTCGAGACCTACCGTCGCAACGTCCTCCTCGAGTTCGGGATCGACGATGACTTCGTCCAGGACAACCACTCGCGCTCGCGGCAGGGGGTCGTTCGAGGCATGCACTTTCAACCCGGGATGGCGAAGCTGGTCCGCTGCGCGCGCGGGCGCATCTACGACGTGCTCGTCGACCTGAGGCGCGGGTCGCCGACGTTCGGCCGCTGGGAGGGCTTTGAGCTCAACGACTCAGAGCACCACCAGCTCTACTGCCCCGACGGGTTCGGGCACGGGTTCTGCGTGCTCACCGACGTCGCCGACGTCGTGTACATGACGTCGGCCTACTACGACCCCGAGCGTGAGAGCGGCTTCGCCTACAACGATCCGCAGGTGGCGATCGCGTGGCCGGCGGCCTCGGATCTGTCGGCATCGGCTCGTGACGCTGCAGCGCCGACTCTGGCCGAGATCGCGGACGGGTTGCCGTTTCGATACGCCGCCTGACTGCGCCGTTCCGCAAGTCGGCCGCCGCCGTGCTCGTTGCTCTGGGGTGACACTCGTGTACGCCAGGACGGCGCGACAACCGCCGAGGAGAACTTCTGGATGAGGCTATTAGTGTGTGGCGGAGCCGGCTTCATCGGCTCGGCGTTCGTGCGCGAGCGGGTGTGTGCGCATGGCGATGAGGTGACGGTGCTGGACAAGCTGACGTACGCCGGCCGGCGCGAGAACCTCCAAGCGGTCGAGTCCGACATCGTGTTCGTGCACGGCGCGATCGAGGATCCCTCGGCGGTCGCCGAGGCGGCGGCGGGTTGCGACGCCGTCGTGAACTTCGCGGCGGAGACGCATGTTGATCGGTCGATCGCCGATCCGGAGGGGTTCATCGTGACCAACATGCACGGCACGCATGTGCTATTGGAAGCGGCCCGCGAGCGGGGGTTGCGGTATCTGCAGGTCTCGACTGACGAGGTATATGGGTCGATCGACGAAGGGTCGTTCACCGAGTTCTCGCCTCTGCAGCCCTCGAGCCCCTACAGCGCGACCAAGACCGGGGCGGATCTGCTGGTCTCGAGCTACTTCCACACCTATGGCCTCGAGACGATCATCTGCCGGGGATCGAATAACTACGGGCCGCGTCAGTATCCCGAGAAGCTGATCCCCCTGATGATCCTGAACGCGCTCGCCGGCGACTCCCTCCCAGTCTACGGCGACGGGAAGAACGTGCGGAACTGGCTGTTCGTCGAGGACTTCGCCAGCGGCATCGGCCATGCGCTCCTCGGTGGGGCGCCGGGTGAGGTCTACAACTGCGGGGGCCCAGATGAGTGCGACAACCTCACTGTCGTGCGGCGAATTCTTGAGCTGACCGGCCGAGACGAGTCGCTGATCGAGTTCGTGACCGATCGACCGGGTCATGACCGCCGATACTCGCTGTCGAGTGCGAAGCTCCAGGCTCTGGGGTGGAAGGCGCAGGTGGGCTTCAGTGAGGGACTCGTGCGCGCCGTCGAGTGGTATCGCGACAACACACGGTGGTGGGCGCCGATCCGCTCGGGTGCCTACCGCGAGTACTACGAGCAGCACTACGGTCGGGCACTGACCGTGTGAGCCGCACTCGACGCCGTTGACGCGTCGCGTGCCCGGGCCCGCCGCGACCAGAAGTTGCGTTCGCCGAGGCGCGTTAAGTATCCGTCAGCACTTCTCAAAGAGGACTCCAGATGGCCGCTAACGATTGGGTTGGGGCAGGACCGTTGCGCTTGGATCGCGCCGACGCCTTGCCGGCTGAGACGCTCCCGACAGACGGCAGGATGCTCGGCTGGCTCGCCGGCATGATGGCCCAGGACCGGCACTACCACACGGTGATGGCCACGCTGACAGCGAGCGAGAACTATCCAAGCGCGGTTGTCCGCGCGGCGGCTGCGTTCTTCGGCGGCGAGCATTACTTCTTCGACGCGCCAAGCCCGGGGCACTGCGGCGAATGGTCGTTTCCTCGTTCCGGGACATTGCCCGCCCTCCAGACCAAGTTCCTCGCCCAGATGAAGCGGTTGTTCGCCGCCGACATCGCCGATTGGCGACCGAACGGCGGATCGATGTGCGAGCAGGCGGTCGTGATGGCCGCCTGCAAGGCCGGGGACGCGTTCGTCGAGCTGGCGGCCGAGGACGGCGGGCACTTCGGAGCCTCCGTCCTCGCGGAGAGGCTCGGCATCGAGTCCTTCGCTTTCCCCATGCGCGGCGATCTAATCGACGTCGAGGGAACCGTCAGGCTTGTCGAGCAGCACCCAAGCATTCGGTTGCTGCTCGTCCAGCCGTCGCATTGCCGCCGGCCGCAGCCGATCGAGGAGCTGGCCGGCGGGCTCCCCGCGCGGATCACGCTCGCCGTCGACGTCAGCCATACAGCCGGCCTGATTGCCGCCGGGCTCCTTCCGCAGCCCCTCCTGCAAGGGGCGGACATCCTCACCTTCAACACCCACAAGACGCTGCCGGGGCCCAACAAGGGCGTCATCGCCTTCGCCGACCGCAACCATCCGCTTGCCGACACGATGTGGGAAACCATCTGCCCGCAGCTCCAATCCAATAGCCATGCAGAGTGCCTTCCAGGGCTGGTCATCGCGCTCGAAGAGATCGCCAACTTCGGTCGCGCCTACGCCGAGCAGGTGGTGACAAACGCCCGGACGCTTGCCCAAGTCCTCGATCGCAACGGCGTCACCGTAGTCGGCATGGAGTACGGCGGCACCCAGACCCACCAGGTTCACGTGCACCTGGGCAAGGCGGACTTGGCAAACAAGGCCGCCAACGAACTGCTGCCGATGTGCGGCATCCGGACGAACTCGGTGCTCATTCCCGGGACGGCCGGCGAATTCGGTCTGCGTCTGGGCACGCAGGCATTGACCCGTCGCGGATTGACCGAGGTCGAGTTCGCCAGGCTGGGCCGTCTGCTGGCCCGAGCGCTGCGCTGGACCGCAGACGCGCGCAGCATCCGCCAGGAGGTGGCCGATCTGCTCGCGAACCATCCGCTCTTCCCGTTGCTCTTCAGCTTTGACCAGCCCGGGTACGGTCAGCACGTCGAACGGTTGCTGACCGAGGTGCTGCGCTAACGGTAGCTCGCCGCCGCGGCGGCCGGTGCGGGCTGCGACGAGATTTCAGAACGACGCCCTCGTTCGGGGTCGAGTCATCCGGCCGGGAGTTCAACGGTACCGATCGGCGATCGCTGCTGCGCGCTCGGCGAGCGCGGCGTGACGGTCCACAAAGCCGTACGGGTCGAGGCCTCGGCGATGAACCCGGTCCCGTTCGCCGAACCAAGCCCGCGAAGTAGGACATGTCCACAACCAGGTTCGCGCCCACGGCGTGCGCGATCTCGCGGAAGCGCCGAAATCGAATGCCCGGGGATAAGCTGACCAGCCCGCGATGACCAGGCTCGGCCGACGCTCCAGCGCGATCCGCTCAACCCGTCCATATCGACAAGGCTCGACTCGCGGTCCACGCGATACGTGATCATTCGATGAGGCGTCCATCCCTCGCATCCGGGCCGGTGTGACGACCAGATGCCCCGAGCCCCTCACCGCTCTTTTTGGACCGGAGGGCGTAAGAAAAGCGCCCAAGATCGCTCTCAAATGGGTGTGGCCAGAATCGTGAATCGAGAGGCTCGGATCAGGTGTGAACTTAACCGATTCAAGATCCTCACCGTTGGGTAGGTTCCACACGCAATGAGAGGGAGGCGGATGGCGACTCGGCGCGGGGCCCAGACCGCAGGGCGGCGGACGCGAGCAGTGCGCTTGATTCTCGCCGTCGCTGCCTTCGGACTCGGCTTGCTGGCGGCCTTCGGCGTGCAGCCCCGTGCAAGCAAGGCGCTCACGGTGCCGTCCGTGACCGTTCCGGGGGTGACCGTGCCATCGGTCACGGTTCCGTCGGCCACGGTCCCATCCGTGACCGTCCCCTCGGTGACGGTCCCGTCGGTGACCGTCCCGCCAGTGCCGCCCGTGACGGCGCCGCCGGTGACGGCGCCGCCGGTGACGGCGCCGCCGGTGACGGCGCCGCCGGTGACGGCGCCGCCGGTGAAGGCGCCGCCGGTGACGGCGCCGCCGGTGACGGCGCCGTCGGTGCCCTCGTCGTCCGGGTCTGTTCCCTCTGTTCCCGGGACGAGCAGCCGGTCGCAGTCGACGTCCGGTGCGGTCTCGCGCAGGTTGGCTCCATCAGCCGCACCAGGCGGCGCAACGCCGGCGCAGACGAGCGCCGGCTCATCGAACGGCGCTTCGTCGGTCTCTGGCCGGTCGATCTACGGATCGAGCGTTACCGCTCCGCACGGCGGCCGAGTCGGCCATGCCGGTGATGGCGGCCGCAGTGCACACGCTCGCGCACGCGGCTCGCGACGCCTCACCCAGCATCAATTGGAGCGGCTCGTCTCTCGGCTGAGCGGCTGCCTCGCCTCGCTGACTTCGCGCCAGAGGCAGCTCCTGACGCTCCGCAGCGGGTTCGAGCTCGAGCGGGCATACGACGGAGCGCAGGCTGCGCGCATCCTGCGGGTGAGCCCTGGCCGAGAGCGCCAGCTCGAACAGGCGGCGGTGACCACTCTCCAGCGGGCCTCGCAACACAGCAGCTGCGCCCGAGCGTCGCGATCGCTGTCGGCGATCGTGATCGCCGTCACCCGCGCGCCGTTCGAGATCGTCCAGCGCATGCTAGGCCCGGGGCAGTCCGCGGGAGGCTCGGGGCCGACTGGGTCACAGTCGGCGGCTTCACAGCAGCGCACGCCGGGCCGGCGTCACCAACCCGCACGGGCTCACGGGACCGGCCAGCCTCCCGAGGTGACTTCTGCCGGATCAGCAGCGACGCGCGCGGTGATCTCCGTGCCCCACCAGGGCGGCACGGAGTGGCTGCTCGTCGCGGTCGCGGTTGCAGCTCTCGCGCTTGCCGCCGCCGCCCTCCTCGCTATACGCCGCCCGCAAGTCGAGAGCGGTTCGGCGGTTAGCCTGCCCGCTTGGCGGCCGCGCCGGCTGCGGCTGTCGGCGCTCATGGGCGCCTTGGCGGCTTTGCCACTGCTGACTGGAGGGGCGAGGCGACGCTCGCGCGCCCAGGACGGCGAGGCCGGCGGCGCACTCCTCGAGGCTCCCGCCGCGGAGCTCGTCGAACCCGCCGCCGCGCCCGCTGCGCCGGACGACGCGCGGCTCGCCGAGGCAGCCGCCGCGTTCGCACTCGCCACCAGGCTCGAACGTGACCACGATCTGAGCGGTGCGCAGGACGCCTTCCGCCGTGCCGACGAGCTAGGTCACCCTGAGGCAGCGTTCTACCTCGGCGGCATGGTCGCCGAGCGCGGCGACCTCGACGGGGCGCAGGCTCTCTACCGCCGCGCCGACGAGCTTGGGCATCCCGACGGCGCGTTCAACCTCGGCGTGCTGCTCGAGCATCAGAACGACTGGGGCGGCGCAGAGGCGGCGTACCGTCGCTCCGACGAACGCGGCAGCGCTCTCGCGGCGTTCAACCTCGGTGTGCTTCTCCAAAACCGCGGCGATTCCGACGGTGCCGAGGCCGCCTACCGTCGCGCGGATGAGCGCGGCGGCGCTGGCGGCGCCTACAGCCTCGGGATCGTGCTCGCCGAGAAGGGCGACCTGGCCGGCGCGGAGCGCGCCTTCGATCGCGCGGATTCGCGGGGCGACGCCGCGGCCGCGCTCGCAATGGGCGGCTTGCTCGTCGAGAAGGGGGACCTAGCTGGAGCGGAGGGCGCGTACCGTCGGGCCGATGATCGCGGTCACGCCGCCGGCGCGTTCAACCTCGGGGTCCTGCTCGAGGACGGGGGCGATCTGGCCGGGGCCGAGGCAGCCTTCAGTCGAGCGCAGGAGCGCGGCCACGGCGAGCTCGCGGAAATGGCCCGTTCCGCGCTGCTCGAGCTCCGCGGCGGGCGATGAGCGTCGATCCCTGAGCGCAGGGCTTGGCCGATCAGCAGAGCGCCACTTCGGTGCCGTCTCCAACTCGCAGGCGGAGCGCGCGCGGGAGCGAGAAGTCGCGGAATACGCGGGCGTCGCGTCCGACGACGCTCGCGACGAGCCGGCCGCCAACGTGCATGACGCTGGCGCCTGGGGAGATGATCGACCGCTCGACCTCGGCGCCCTCAACGCGAACTCGTTCGCCGATCGACGTGTAGGGTCCGATGTAAGAGTCAATGATCCGGGCGCCGGGCCCGATTACGGTGGGACCGACGATCACGCTGGCGCAAACTGACGCCGTCTCGTGGATCGATACGCGGCCCTCGATCCGGTTGCCGTCGTTCCAAGGCCGGCGGACGCCTGCCTCAAGGCGGTCCAGCACGATTCGGTTCAGATCGAGCAGATCGAGCGCATCGCTGCGGTACTCGCGCCAGGTGTTCGCGAGCTCGACGTGGAAGGATCCTCCCGCCTGCTCGATTCGCCTGCCGTGAATCGTGAGGTCGACGTCGGCTCGGAACGGCTCCGGCGCGCTGGCGACTACAGGGAGCGCACCCGGACCGAACAGCCACACCCCCGCCATCCCCAACGCGCAGTCCGCGCTGAACTGGGAGAGTCTGAGCATCGCCTGAGTGGCGGGGCTCAGATGCTCGTCGTACCTCGGCTCTTGATGAATGGTCAGCATCACGTCGGGTCGGTTCCCTAGGCGATCAACGAATCTCCGCAGCGGCTCGTCGAGAAGCCCCGTGGCGCGATGAACCAGACACGGGGCGCCGCCGAGCACAGGCGAGGCGAGTCTGAGTGCCCCGGCGAGGTCGAGCCGGCCGTCCTGCGTCAGGTACCGGATGCTCTGTCCGGTGTGCTCGGCACACGGGTCGAGGCATCCGCGTAGCTGGGAGCAAACGCCAGCGGCGGAGACAACGAGCACCTCCTCGATGCCCGCGAGTCTGAGGGCCCCAAGCACGTGCTCGACGATCGGGCGATTAGCGACTCTGTCCAGGGCTGCGATCAGCTCACGGCCGCGCGGCCCCGGTGCCTGGGCATCATCATCGACCACAATCAGGCCACGAGGGTTCACACCAGAGCAACGGCTCAGTCTCGCCGGTACTCGCATTCGCGTGTACCGGGGCACACGTCCGTAAGTTTCCGCGCGCACCGGGACTCGGCATGCGTGCCGGCGCGCACGGTCCCGCGGGCGCCGGGCGCCCGCCTCTCGTCGGCTTGTGTCACCTGTCGAGCTACGAAGCCATCGCAAGGACCGGCGGCGCTGCCGGCATGACCGACAGCGACTCGCGACGCGCCGCCACCAAGCCGTTCACGTGCGCGTAGTGGCATGCCTCGGTCCGGTTCCCGACGTCCAGCTTGCGGTACACATTGGACACGTGGAATTTGACGGTCTGCTGTGTGATCCAGAGCTGCCGCGCGATCCCGGCGTTCGTTGCGCCTGACGCGACCAACTGCAGGATCTCAAGCTCGCGGTCGGTGAGCGAGGAGTGCTCGGTAGCCAGCTCTACGGGAGCCCGGTTCAGCGAACGCACGCGCGCGGGCGAGTGCACGATGTGCCCGCTAACCGCCTCGCGGACCAGCGTTGCGAGGGCGCTCGGATGGATAGCCTTCGACATGGCGCCGTTGGCACCTGCTTCGAAGGCACGCTCGAGCCACTCCCCTTCCATGCGCAGGGTGAGGACGATCACTTTGATCTCCTCCTGCTGCTCCTTGAGAGCACGGATCAGCGCCACGGCCGGTTCGGAGCCGTCGGCTTCGTCGACAAGCACGACCTCGGCGCCGGCCTGGATGATCCGCGTGGCGGTCGCCTTGCGCGGGTCGATATAGCCGAGGAGTTCGAACGCGCCGCTCTCGCGCAGACCCGAACGAATCGCCCCTACGATCAACGGGTTATCGGCGACGACCACAACTCGCCTCATGGCCGGCTCCCTTTTCTCACAACGCGAGCATGATCGGCTCGATGCATGATGCCCTTCCTTTGGTTGCCCCAAGACCCGTCCGCCCTGTTCTGCCCCCAATATTCGGCGGCGGATCACCCTGGTCAGTCGATATCTGCCGCCATCGTCGGCGGCCTGTGTCGGCGGCGGCGGGCGCGCTCTCGGCCCGCGGCCTCCATGGCAGAAGAATGCGTCGCTCGCGACCATCAGGCAATAGGCCCCTCCGCCAATTGCCGTTCAAGTCCTTGAACGCTCGAGTTGGCGCCTCCGCTAGACTCGATCTATCGCGAGCAGTATGGATGCGGGCTCGCGACGGATTGGTCGTCTGCCTGTAGGGGGACAAGGAGCGCAAGCCGAGGATTTCTGTATGACCCGTCACCTATCAGATAGGGACGTGCTGTGAAGCGACTCGTCGTAGTTGCCGATGACTCGCTGATCGTCGAAGCCATCGCGATCGGCCTTCGCAGGAGCGGCGAGTTCACGCTACTTGGGCACGTCGATGGGCGATCGGCCTCACCGCAGAAGATCGTCGCCACGTCGCCCGACGTCGTGCTGATCGATCAGAGCGAGGACTACGACCAGGCGGATCTGATTCGCCAGATCAAGGCCGAGCGTGACGGCATCACGGTGATCATGCTGACCCTGGCGCCGGATTCGGGCAAGCTCGACGCGCTGTTCGAGGCCGGCGCCGCCGCTGCGGTGTCCAAGGCGGCCCAACCGCAGGCACTCGCAACGCTGATCCGCGAGACGATTGACGGGCGCGTGCTGCATCTCTACAAGCCGCTGAGCTCCGCCCCGGGACAGCCGGTGGAGCCGCCTCCCGCCGAGAGCTCGCTGTTGTCGACCCGCGAGCTCGAAGTGCTGAAGCTGCTGGCGAGCGGATCGACGAACGGCGAGATCGCCAGGATCCTGTGGGTCACGGAGCAGACGGTCAAGTTCCACGTCTCCAACATCTACCGCAAGCTCGGCGTCGCGAACCGTACGGAGGCCAGCCGCTACGCGCACGTCCACGGCATGGTGGGCGACGGCAAACCGGCCGCTGCGTCCTGACACAGCTTTCTGCCATGGCGAGGCCACGTGCCTGGGCGGGTCAGGCGATCGCGCACCGCTGAAGGGGGCGCAGAGCAAGAGCCGGACGTCGAGGTCGAGACCTGCGGCCATTGCGACGAGGTCGCCGGCGGCGGACCGGCCGGGACCGAGGCCGGCCCGGGGCGGATTAGCAGTGCGCTGCAAGTTGATCGATGTGACCGAGCTCATCGCCGGAGAAGGCACCGCGGCGATTTCCTCGCATTGGACCAGGAACCCAATACCCGTCGACGGAGCAGGGGGCCACCTAGCCCTTCGTCCAGCGCCTTGACGTCGCCCGCCGCTAGGTTACGTCATCTGATAATGACGAACACGAGAGGACCTGAGGGCATGCAGTTGGCGGGGGCGGAAGGCCGCTTGAAGCGGCTTGTCGTTGTGGCGGACAACTCGCTGCTCGTGGAAGCGATCGCGATCGGTTTACGGAGGAGCGGTGAGTTTAAGCTGCTCGGGCACGTCGACGGGCGTACCGGCAGAGTCGACACGATCATGGAGGCCAATCCGGATGTGGTGCTCGTCGACGACATGGAGCGGTCAAATCGCGCGATCGAACTGGTAGAGGAGATCGCCGCCGAACGCGGCGACGTGGCGGTCATCGTGCTGACGATGTCGATGGAGCCAGCATGGCTCGACGCGATCTTCGAGGCTGGCGCAGCCGGCGCTATTTCCAAGGCGACGCATCCCGTTGCCCTAGCGACGCTCGTACGGGAAACCATCAATGGCAACGTTCTGCACGTCTACAAGAGCGCGGTGTCCTCGCCCCGATTTCATCCCGCGAAGGTGCCGACCGAGAAGTCGCGGCTGACCTCTCGGGAGCTCGAGATACTGCAGCTGGTCGCCGCCGGATCGACCAACGGCGACATCGCGCGGAAGCTGTGGGTGACCGAGCAGACCGTCAAGTTCCATTTGTCGAACGTGTACCGCAAGCTCGACGTCGGCAACCGAACCGAGGCCAGCCGCTACGCCCATCTCAACGGCCTGGTCGCCGCGCGGCCGGCAGGGCCATAGCACTCCGCTGTGGGAACAGGGGGAGGAGATCGTCGAGGGCGCACCGAGCGTCGCTGCATTGGGGCCATCACCGCGTCGAGCTGGTGACCGGCTCGCGCTCGCCACGAGCGGACGTGCTGTTCACCGGCGACCCGCGCGAGCATGACGGCGCGGTGCGATGCGTGCGTTCACCCGCCTGTCGCGCGTGCACGCCGCATATGACAGCCCGCTCGTGACGATGAAAGGCCTCGAGACCGCCTCCACCCATCCGCGCCAGGGGTGCCCGTGCGTGCCCCTGCAACGTCTGGGGCGCGATCGGCAGGAAGTCGGGCAGTTAAGCGTGGCGGCCTCCCAGAGGAATGGGCGAAGTTCACGGGCGTCGGCGATCGCGACCACCCTGGCGGGCTCTTCCGGTTCGCCGTGGAGGTGCTCCAAACTTTGGTAAAAACGTTGCTGGGCTCGCGAGCGATCTCGACCACACGTGTCGGGTCCGAGAATCGGGTAGGCTGCGCGACGCGAAGCGGTGGCGGCGACGGATGTCGGCTTGATTTGGGCCGGTACGCTCCGGCCTTGCTGGCGCTCCGACGGCGCGCAGAAGAGAACCCGGCTTGTGGGCGGTGGGATCAGATGCGGCATGCGTGGTTTGCTTGCCTGGTTTGCATGTCTTTCGGGTTAGCTGCCTGTGGTTCGGCGCGCGCTGTCTTCCTGCATTCGCCGGGGCAGCCCGTGACAACCACTTCCGGCCCGGCCTGCACGCAAACGGTCGGATCGGCGTCCGCCCTGACCAGTGCCGTGAGCTCGGCGGCGGGCGGCTCCACGATCTGTGTCGACCCGAGTGGTAGCCCGTACGGAGCTATGAGTTGGACCGGGGGAACGGCCAGAACCAGCGCGGTGACGGTCCAGCCGGAGTTCGGTACCGTAAACTTCATCGGCTCGCTCACCGAAGACGCCTCGTGGGTACATCTGAAGAACGTCAACCTGGCAGGCCATGTGTGGCAGATCAGGGGCCCTACCCATGACGTCACGATGGAGAACATTACTGCCGCGAAGTTCTTGATTTACGCGACTCCCGCTGGCGGAGTCAGCAACCTGACAGTCAGCGGTGGGAGCTACGGGCCCAACCACGTGTACCCCGATGACACGATCGCGTCGAAGAACACGTCGAATACGAACACGAATATCGTGATCGGCGGCGTTCTTTTCCATGACCAGTCGCATAGCATCCCGGGCCAGCACTTCGAGTGCCTGCAGGTCTGGGCCGCGCGGGGCCTCGTGATTCAGAACTCGAGGTTCACCAACTGCTCCTATTTCGACCTCTTCATCCAGCATGTGGAGCAGAACGCATGCCCGAAGTGCGCCCCTACTCCGACTGACATTACAATCCAGAACAACTGGTTTGATTGCTGTACGGACTACACGACCGGCAGCAACACGTACTACAAGAACTTCGCGATCATGTTTCCGACGGACCACGGCGAGGGCACATGGGCGAATGTGACGATCCTTAATAACTCCGCCGATGCGCCGCTGCTCCTCGGAACGAACGCCTCCGACATCGTCCGCTACTCGCATTTCCGCATCGAGAACAATGCCTTCCCGCAAATAGACGAGGACCAGGGCACCTACATGAACGCAATCCCTTCAGGCGTGACGGCCGACTATAACGCCTGGTTCGAAGGGAACCGGGTGTCGGCGCACGACATCGGGGCGGTCTCGCCGACAGCGATGTTCGCTAATTGGGATCACGGCTACGACGCGGACGGGAAACAGGACTTCCACGACCTGAATGGGTCACCCACAATCCGAGCTGGCGACCCAAACTACTTCCCGTCGACCGACATCGACGGGGACCTCCGTACCTCCCCACCTGACATCGGCGCGTCACAGGTCGGCAGGACCCCTTGATTGCCGATGCGGTTCGTTCCAACGGATGCCGGCAATAATCGCAGTCCAGAAGCTCAGCCATTCATTTGATGGTGTGCGCGCGCCCTCTCTTTCGCGCTGCTGAAGCACGGGCTGAGCGCACTATCGATCGCGCGATCAACCAACGCCGCGCGGTCGTGAAAGATGGTGACACTGACGGTCGTCATCATGCAGTCAACGAGGTTTAGTCGGGCGTATGCCGACGCCGCTAGACCTAGCCGGCCGCCCCAGCCCGGGAGGCCGTGTCCCTTTACTGCTGCCTCGGCCAAAGCGCGGCTCATGCGGACGCCGGCACCGGTTCGGCAACAGGGCGGCGGGCGCGGAGACCGCGAATCTCCCGAACGACCTGCGGCTGAAAGATCGCGCACGAGAGCCCGTATACAACGATCCCGGTGGCGATCTCGACCATGAGTCGCAGCGGTGTCCCGACGTGGAGAGATACAAGCGACAGGCGCACGACGAGGCAGGCGGTCACCATGGCCGCGGTGGCGAGGGCGACGCCGGAGAGGGTGCGGCAGACGGCGGCGGGGCGAACGCCTACCGCCTTGGCCGTGAGTCCGATGAACAGCGCCTGCAGCGGAATGGATACGACCGCATAGCAGACGGCGACGCCAACTAGCCCCCAGTGCAGCCCGGCGGCAAACGAGCCAATGGTCAGCGGAGTCTCGACGAGGTAGAAGCGGAGTACGAAGCCAGTCCGGTCGAGAGCCCCAAACACACGATAACCGAGTTGGGCTAGGCAGAACACAAGCGAGACTAACGCCAGCAACTGGATAATCGGCACGGCGGCATGCCATTTGGGCCCGAATAGGACGTCAACGACATCTGGGGCAACAACGGCGATCCCAAGCAGCGCCGGCGCGAGCGCCACCGCGACGAGGTGAAGGGCGCGTAGCCAGGCACGACCGATTCGGTCTAAATCCTGCTGCCACTGCGAGAACGCAGGGAACAAGGTCTCCTGAACCGGAATGATCAGGCGGCTGACTGGCAGGAACATGAGGTTGAACGCGAGCCCGTATTGGCCAAGTGCGGCTGAGCCGAGAAAGCGGCCGATGAGGATGTTGTCGGCGTTGTTCCGCCCGAAGCTGAGGACTTGGCCTCCGGCGAGATTCAGCCCATAGCCGCCGAGATCCCGCAAGCTCCTCCAGGAGAACACGAAGTGCGGTCTCCACGACGTGCAAGTCCAGAGCAGGATCGTTCCCGCCAGCGCTACGGCGATCTGCTGCAGGACCAGCGCCCAGGCACCCGCGCCCAGCAACGCCGCGGTGATGCCGGTCAAACCGCCAATGACGGCTCCGACAGCGCTGCGAATGCTAATCAGGCGGAACTGCATGTCGCGCAACAGGAGAGAGTGCTGGGTCGTCTGGAGTGGCATCAGCACGAAACTGATCGATACGGCTGCGAAGAGAGGTTGGACCGCCGGCTCGTGGTAGAAATCGGCGAGCGCGCCGGAGAGGGCGACACCGACGACGGCCAGGAAGCTTCCGAGCGCGAGGCCGGACCAGAACACTGTGGAGCGATCTGCCTCCGTGATATGAGCGCGCTGCACTAGGGCGTTTCCCATGGAGAGGTCTGAGACGGTCAGCACGAGCGTCGAGAAGACAAGTGCCATGCTGGCCAACCCGTAGTCGCGCGGGGTGAGAAGCCGGACGAGCACCAGACCGAAGATGATCTGCGAGGCCTGCATGACGGCGGTGCCGCCTATCCCCCAGGCAAAGCCCTTGACGAGGCGTTGCTGCACGCCGTCCTCCGCGCCGCCAGCGTCGGTCTCGGGGGCGACGTCTGGGTCGGTGCCCGCTACCGGCACGAGCAGATGAG
Organism: uncultured Solirubrobacterales bacterium; assembly: GCA_963709205.1. Classification (GTDB taxonomy): domain Bacteria; phylum Actinomycetota; class Thermoleophilia; order Solirubrobacterales; family Solirubrobacteraceae; genus Palsa-465. The sequence continues at coordinate 142,871 of CAVPVP010000004.1, read as the reverse complement.
ACTCGGATCTCGGGTCGATCTCAGCGGGGGTGGCTCCTGTCGGCGCAGTCATCGATACGAGCACAGTACAAACGGGGGTGAGACGCGACACCGGCCAACCGGGCGGGCATCTCCCTAGCCGTTCAACTAGGTCGTGAGGGCGGCGTGACGCGCACTCCGCGCCCGACACGAGCGCGCAGCGGCGCCGGGCCGAATCAGCGATCCTTAGCCCTAGCAGGTACGCTCGACGGCGCCGGCGTCCCGAGGACCGTTCGGGTTGCGCGAAGTGCCCGCGATGTCGTAGTTGAGTTGGTAGTCGGGCGCGTTCGGCTTGACAAAGTCACGCGCACGCGTAGCGCACCTCAGCCCCAAGTTGTCAAGCGTTGAACCGGAGTCACTGGCCCTGATGTACGGCGAGGTGCTTCGCTCGATGTCCGTGGCGCCGCACGTGCCCGGATGAGAAGCGTCCTGCGTGAGCCATATGTTGTAGCTGTAGCTCGCACCAGAGATACACCGCCCGTATCCCGAGTTCCCGACGATGTTGCCGATAAACCGCACGGCGCTGGCGGAGTCGGGGGGAGTCCCATCCACGATGATGCCGTCCTGGGGATCGAAGCTGTTGTAGCGGACCAGCACATCCTTGACATCCGACGAGGTCTCCTCTCCGAAGTCGAGCGCGCTGCTCCACGGCCTCGACGGTGGACAACTGCCGTTCGACGCGCATGACCCTTCACCTTCCTGGTTCGCCCAGAACCAGTTGTTCTGGATGGTCAGGGAGGTGATCGGATAGCCCGAGAACGGCTGAAGGAAGATGCTGTAGATCTGGCAGTCGTAGAACTTGTTGGAGTCGATCGTGATGTTTGTCCCGCCATTGACGAACATGCACTCGAAGTGGTCCCAGTACGGGTTTGAGTTGTCGTCAATGAAGTCGTGGATCACGTTCTTCTTGAACGTGAGCCCGTTCAAGTGGTAGACGGTCCCGTTCGCCTGGGTCCAGGTCCCGTTGATCTTGATGTTCCCGTTGCAGGTGACCGCCGGGTTCGGCGAGAACGTGGGTGCTGCCTGCCCGTTGGCGGTCTTCCCGCTTGTGAGCGAGATCAGGTTGTAACACGGCCCCCAGTTCGAATTCTCGACGGTCACGTTGCTGGTCGCCACGATCGTAAGCGTGCCGCCCTGGACATCTCTGATCGTGACGTTCCGGGACGGCGGGTAGAGATTGATAGCGGACTTGACTGTGACGCCCTGCAGCGTCCAGTTCGAGGCGCCATTTGTGTTCGCCTGGGCGCCAGTTCCGGCGGAGAGGTACTCGAGCACGACCGACGAGCGTGGCACCCCGGCTGTTGCACGGAACTCGACCGGCCGCGAGCAGGCGTCGAGCGACGGCCTGTCGACCAGACTCTGCGATGCGCCATAGTCACCCGCGTCGATGTTCACCACATCCCCACAATGCGCAGCCTGGTAGGCGGCCCCGAAGGAACCACAATCCTGCGCGGCGATCTCCGGACCAGGGGCCGAACGGCGTTTGCACCGACCGCCGGAAGGACTCACCCAAAGGTTCGCGTAGGCCGCTGCTTCTCGGGCCGTAGCCCGAGTCGGTCCGGTCGCCGCCGACGATCGGGCGTGGCCTCCGCCACCGCAGGCTGCCAGGCACCCGGTCAGTGCGAGCACAGCCGCCAGTGCCCAGCGTTCGCTCTTCACCACGGCCCAAGCACGCGGGGTGCTACTCCCCTGCGAGCGCGATATCGAGCAACGAATCGAAGCGGCGAGCCCAGCTGTGCTCCGCCACGAAGGCCAGCCTTCGGTCCTCCCGCTCTCGTCCGAGCAACAGCGCGCGGCGGACGGCACCCTCCATTTCACCGCCCGGTGGAACGAGGAGAACTCGGTTGCTGATTCCGGCGATACCGGGCAGATCGACAGCGACCACTGGCAAGCCCCCGGCCAGGTACTCGTAGAGCTTGAGCGGGCTCATCGCCTCGGTCAATGCGGAGCGTACGTGTGGAATCAAACCCACCTGCGCATGGCCGATGAGACCGGTCACGGCCGACCGCGGAACCGCGGGACGGATATGCACGTTCGGGATGTCCCGAAGCGGGGCGAAGTGGGCCGGTTCCTGGAGGGGGCCGACCAGCGCGATCGATCCCTCTGGGAACGCGGCAGCGAGGGTCCGGATCTGCTCGACATCGATGCGAGACTGAAGGCTGCCGACGTAGAGTAGGCGTGGGGACGGCAGCTCGGCGAACCAGCGCGGCGGCTCCGTCGGCTCCAACCATTCCTCCTCGTTGACCGCGTTGGGTACGACCGCGTGAGGGCCGGTCGGAGAGATGCGATCGATGATCTCCCACGTGACCGCAACGACCCGGTGGCGGTTCGCCCGGATTCGACGGTAGGCCTCTAAATCGGCCTTCAACCAGCGCCTGCGAGGCTCGTATGCCACAACGTCATCCCAGCCGTAATAGGTGACGGGCCCCGCCCACCCAAAGTCGCCGAAGCCGGCGAGCAGGGGGTTCGCCGTGACGATCACAGGCCGCTCGAATCCTTGACGTAGGGCAGCTCGTCGAACACCCTGCTCGTAGGCGGCATATGTGCGCTTCACGGCTCTGATGCTGGTTGGATCGTGCCGCCTGAGCCGAAGCGGGCTGTGCTGAGCAGCACGTTCGCTGACCGGAAACGGCGTATCCGCGCGGCCGAGCAACGCGCGCGCCAGCTTGCGGGGCGCGCTGCGAAAGGGATCACAGACCAGAACCCGTCCGACGCGAGGATGGCCCGTCAGCGCAGCCGCGAAGCGATCCTCTGTGAACGAGAAGCCTCGAGCGGCCGCGCCACTCCAAGATGTGCCCGCAAACGTGAACACCAGATCCGGGCCGGTCGTGCGCGGTCGCACCGAGGCAAGCGCAACGGGTAGCCGAACCGCCGCAGCGTCCGGCTTCTCGGTCGCTTCCGCGTAATCGGACCTGGATGAATACCACGGCACGGCACCTAAACTAGCTGGGCTCAGTCCGCGATTCGAGTCCGGATGGGCGATTCTCGCGATTGACTCGTCTCGCGGCTAGGCCCGCGGACAATTCGCCTGACCGGACGGCTAGGACCGCTCGCCAGTTCGGCGATCGTCCAATACCGTGCGACGGCATGTGCGGGATCTGTGGAATTGTCCAACTGGGTGGCGAACCTCGCCAGGTAATCGAGCCTGAGTTGCTCATGCACATGACCGACGTCATGACGCACCGAGGGCCCAACGACCGCGGCACGTACCAGGCGCCGGGGATTGCCCTCGGGATGCGTCGCCTGTCGATCGTCGACGTCGAGGGCGGGCACCAGCCATTCGTGAACGAGCGGGGCGATGTGTGGGCCGTGCAGAACGGTGAGCTTTACAACCACGAGGCTCTGCGCAACGAACTCCGCGCGCGCGGTCATCGGCTGCAAACCCGCTGCGACACGGAGATCCTCCCGCATCTCTACGAAGACGCGGGTGTGCGGTTCGCAGAGCACCTGCGAGGGATGTTTGGCATCGCGGTCTGGGACGAGTCCCGTCGCCGAGCAGTGCTGGTCCGGGATCGCCTGGGCATCAAGCCGCTCTATTGGGCCCAGACCCGGGACCTGCTCGTGTTCGCATCCGAGCTCAAGAGCCTGCTGGCCAGCGGGCTGATCGAGACCGAGCTCGACTATGAAGCGATTGATGCGTACCTCACGCTCGGGTTCGTGCCGGCGCCTCGCACGCCGCTCGCACATGTCTCGAAGCTACTCCCCGGGCACCAGCTCGTGATCGAGGACGGCCGGGTGACAATCGAGCGCTACTGGAAGTACCCCGAGCCCGCCGTCGAGTCGCCGAGGCTCTCGGAGGACGAGTACGTCGAAGGTCTGCTCGAGGTCCTTGAGGAGGCCGTAAGGCTGCGGCTGATGAGTGACGTGCCGCTCGGAGCGATGCTTAGCGGCGGTCTCGACTCATCGCTGATCGTCGCGCTCATGGCGCGACAAACGAGCGAGCCGGTCAAGACCTTCTCGGTTGGATTCGCGGAGGACCAAGAGTTCAGCGAGCTTGCCGACGCACGCTACGTGTCCTCCGTGTTCGGGACCGAGCACCACGACCTCGAGCTGTCGTTGCTCGACCACTCCCTTGACCTGGGCGAGCTCGTCTGGTGGCTCGACGAGCCGCTCGCTGACCTATCCGCGCTCGGCTTCGAGGCAATCTCGCAAGTAGCCGCGCGTCATGTCACCGTGGCGCTGTCAGGCCAAGGAGCGGACGAGCTGCTCGGGGGCTACAAGAAGCATCGCGCGGCGTCGCTGGTCGGAGCCTGGAGGAGCCTGCCCTCGCCGCTGGCCCGGGCGGGCGCCGCGATCGCACTCAAGGGCCCGAGGCGGTTTCATCGTGCTGCCCTCACGCTCGGCGCCCCTGACGCTGCGTCTCGCTTGATCGAGATGAGCGGCCGTCTCGGTGCCGGTATGCGCGAGTCGCTCTATCGTGGTCCGTTGCAGGAGAAGCAGGCCGCTGCAGCACTAGACGCACTCCGGCGCGCCCTAGATGGCACGCCTGACGAACCGCTGGCGGCGACGCTCCACATCGACGCGCAGCTGGCACTCCCCGACTTGATGCTGCATTACTTCGATCGCACGTCGATGGCGCACTCGCTCGAGGTCCGCGTGCCATTTATCGATCACCACGTCGTCGAGTACTGCGCGCGAATCCCGGCGGACCTGAAGGTCCGCCGGCTGCAGACTAAGTACATCCTGAAGCGCGCCGCTGAGGGAATCGTCCCCGGGCGAATCATCAACAAACGTAAGCTCGGATTCTTCCGGGGCTCGACTCAGGCCTGGCTGCAGACCCAGCTGCGCAACAGCGTCCCCGAGCTCCTCGGCACCGACCTGCGCTGCGGCGAGTTCCTCGACACCAACGTCGTCCACCGCCTCGCGATGGCTCATCGAGACGGGACGGACTTCTCGAACGGACACCTCCTAACCGCGATCCTGATGCTCGAGACATGGCTGCGGACGTACGTGCCGCGCGCGGCTGCGCCGCCGCGAGGCAAGCGCGATCCGGTGCCAGTGCTGGGATGACACGCACCTCTCTGGCGAGCGATCCGAGCACCGTGGGGGCAGGAACGGAATCCGATGAGGGAGCAGACGATGCCGACCAGGAGTCATCATGAGTCGACCGGGAGCACGGTGAAATGCCGACCTGGCGCAACGGCGATCTCGGAAGCGCGTGACTGGTGCCCAGGACGCGAGGGTCCGATCTGCGAGCCCGCTGCATGGCGATCTGTCGGATCGGACGCTCCGCTCCGCCCGGGGACGTGGGCGATCTGGCGCCGTGAAGGATGCGGCGCGGTATCGCTGAGTCCTCGTCCCACGCCGACGGCGATCGCGCGTGCCTACGTGTCCTACTACAGGCACGCGGACCTACGCCGGGACAGGGAATTGCTCGGGAACATCCGCTGCCTTCCCGCCCCTGCCGGAGGCCGGCTGCCGGACGTGGGGTGCGGGGATGGGGGATACCTCAGCCGTACGCGCTCGCTGGGCTGGACCACGACGTCGGTGGAACGCGATCCGACTGCGTCTCAAAGAGGGCGAGACGCTGCCCGCAGGCTCCTCCGACGAAACCGGCGCCTCCGCACCGGAGAGCTCGGCGCTTCGCGCGGACGCCGATCGGCTGGACCCCCCGCCCCTGACCCTCCGAGTGCGCCTAGCCGGTGCTCTCTCGAACATTCGCAGCTTAGGGATTCGGACCAGGCGGAGGAGGTGACAACACTTGCAACTCGATGACCCGACGGGATGGAACGGACGGCCGGTGAGGCGTCGATTGTGCGTCATAACGCCCGTGCACAACGAGGGGCCGCACGTGAAGCGAGTCGTCGCGGGCATGCGCGCACAGCGATGCGCGCCGGACGTTTGGGTGATCGTGGACGACCAATCCACCGACGGCACGCTGGAGCGTGTTCGGGCCGCGACGAGCGACCTCCACTACGTGCGGGTGATCTCGTACGAACGCCCTCAGATCGAGACAAACGATCGGCTGGCGCTGGCCCTCGAGGCCTCGTCATTCAATTACGGGCTGAAAGCCGCCGGGGGCGCGGACGCATTCGACTTCATAGCCAAGCTCGACGGCGACATTGTCTTGCCGCCTGACTATTACGAGACGTGTTTGGCGTACATGGAGCAGCATGCAGACGTTGGCCTGGTCTGCGGCCAGCTCCGCGAGACGCTCGGCGGCCTGACCCGGATCATCCCGATTCCAACTGGGCACGTACACGGTGCGCTCAAGCTGTACAGGCGGGAGTGCTTCCTGGCGATCGGCGGGATGTGCGAGCGGCTCGGCTGGGATGCCATCGACGAGATCTACGCGCGCATGAACGGGCTCACGACGATCTCCCTGCCCGGCCCGGTCGGCGAACACCTGCGTCCGGTGGGGTCCAGCGATGGCCTCCTACGGGGTCGAGCACGTCACGGCCGTGTCGCCTATATCACCCACTTCCCCTTGTATTGGGTCGTCGGTCGGTCCGTGAAGCTCTCGCTGGCGCGCCCGTGGGTCCTCTCGGGGCTTGCCTTCCTATGGGGCTACGCACAAGCGGCGATCGGGGGGTCCGACCGAGTCGATGATCCCGACTTCCGAGCCTTTGCCCGGCGTGAGCTCCGGCGTCGAACGCTCTCCTTTCTGCAGCGGGTCCTGCGAGCCGGCGACCGCGCGCCAAGGGCCGTGACATCCGGCGAAGTGCGTCAGGCGGAGAGCTGAGGTGAGACGAGGATGGCAGATCTCGACGTCATCATCGTGTCGTTCAGCCGCGCGTCGCATCCGGTTCTGTTAGCACCTCGGCGATCTCTGCCGCCGTGATCCGCAGCTTGCGCAGCGCCGGGATGACCTCAACGGTGCGATCGAACAGCCGCGACGGCGAGCGGTGCGGCCGCGAAGAACGATCCAGCCAGCCCACCGGGACCTTTCACACGGCACCGCTTCAACAACCGGTAACTGGTGCGCTCGCTGACGCCGGCAGCCTGGGTCCCGCCAAACACAGACCAAGCCTGCCGCAAACCGGTCAGCCAGCAGCTGACGACTGCTCGGACGGGTCCGCGCGTTACCGTGAAGCTTCACCCGGTGTCCTCCTTCGGACTGAGGGGCCCCAGCACCACTCAGCCTCCAAGGAGGCCCGGATGGCTTTACCGACGAACGTCCTTAGGAACTACACCTAGCCGATCGGTTAGCCGAGCCCCGGCCAAGACCACCCCGACGGCCATGGGCGGTTGGCGCCCCACGACCTAGCCTGCAAAGCATGACTGAAGCAGGATATTCGTCGACCAGCCGCTGTCGGCGTGCGAGGCCCAAGGAATGAACGTGGTCAACCTGGGTTTGATCAACAGACACTTCGGAGAGCGGCTGGCGGACACCGGTCATGCGGTCGAGCTGTACCCGTCGTTCGCGAAACTAACGTTGGGCGTGGCCAACAGGTCGCGGGACGCAGTGGCGTATCTTGCTCTTGAGCGCGGCGAAGGGAGCTGATATGGATATCCCACTGTTCTTCGCCGTGCTGCGGCGCTTCAAGTGGATGGTGATCGGCGGGCTGGTCCTGGCTATCCCGTTGGCGGCGCTGTCCTACGTAGCCGGCTCCGTAACGTACGAGAGCCAGGCGGAGGCCCTGATCACGCAGCAGAGCTTCCCTTACGGACGTGCGGCGGTGCCCGGAGGCGCAGCGTCCGGGATTCAGATCGGCAACTCTGCCGTGCTCGCGGGCCTCTCTCCGGTCTACGCCCAAATCGCCAACAGCAACCAAATCGTAGGCAGCGTCAGGAAGCAGGCCCGGGTTCCCGGAACGGTTACCGCCTCGGAGGTGAGCGATCTCGCTAGTGGAGCGAACTTGCCGTTCGTTCAGCTGGTCTCCACTTCACCCACGGCTGCAGGCGCGGTGACCCTCACGCAGACGGAGTTCAACCTTCTCTCTCAGTACATCACACGGCAGCAGGCTACGGCTGGCATCTCGCCGAGCGACCGCGTGCAGCTCGTCCTCATTCAGACTGGCAACCCTCCAAAGCTCGCGAGCGGTCACTCGTCCAGCGTTCCGATGCTCGTGGTCGTGGCCGTGCTCGCCGCGGCGATCGCAATCGCGTTGATTCGGGAGAAAGCGGACCCGCGGACCGCGGCGGCACTTGGGCGCGTCCCGGCCGCGCAGCCTGCCGTCGCCGACCCCCTTCGCGCGAATCGCATAGCCGCGAATGGGAATGGCTCCGGCACCGAGCCGAACGTTCCCGTGGTCCCCGGTGCCGGCGCCGGAGCCGGTCCTCAGGTAAGAGTCGTGTCGGGCGGTCTCAACATGCAGGCCGGCTTGTCCCGCCCGCAGGGACCGAGGAGCGTGAAGGAGCGTCTCATTGCCCCACCTCCTGGTTCTTCCTTTGAATCCAGGTCGGACGCCTAGCAGTGCGATTCGCACTTGACCGAGCCCGGGGGCTCCCACCCTCGGTCGTGGTCATCGCGGCGTCGGTTGCGCTGCTCGTCGCCGATATCGCCCGGGGGGGAGGGGACTCTAAGTACGTCCCGCTGATCGTGATCGGGCCGATAATGGCGATGGCGTTCGTCCATTTGGCCAAGCGTTGGTCGTGGATGGTTGCGCTTACAGTGGTCATTGTCGTCGTCATCCCGAACGACGGTCGCTACACCCTCTCGGCCCATCTCCCAATTCAGATGGAACCGTACCGTGTCATCGTCGCGATGCTAATCGTCGGGTGGCTCGTTGCGCTCCTGGTAGATCCGCGCGTACGTGCCCGCGCAAGCGTACTGGACCGCCCGTTAGCCCTGATTATCCTCGCCACCCTGGGCTCGGAGTTTGTGAACCCGGGCCGCGTCGACACGCTGTCGAACTACGTGATCAAAGCGGTCTGGTTGTTCGCGTGCTTAGCGCTCCTCTACTACGTGATCGTGAGCGTCATCCGAAGCAGGGCTACGGTCGAGCGTCTGATCGCAGTTCTGGTCACGGCCGGCTGCATCGAAGCGGTCGGGGCGATGTATCAGCGACGGAGCGGGAACAATATCTTCGATCAGCTCCACTTCCTCCTTCCCGGGTTCAACTTCAACGGCGTGTTCACGGGGGTGGTCCTGCAGCGCGGCGGGGGCATCCGTGCTACCGCATCGGCTGGTCATCCGATCGAGCTGAGCGCCACCATGGCGATGCTGCTGCCGCTCGCCATCTACCTGGCCGTCAGCCGCAAGCAAAAACGGTGGTGGGTAGCTGCGGTGATGCTATTGGGTGGCGACTTCGCGGGTGGATCGCGTACCGGCATCATCGGCCTCGCAGTAATCGGCGTCACCTTCATCTGCCTGCGCCCGCGTCAGACCCTCAAGTGTTGGCCCGCCTTGATCCCTTCGTTGGTGGTGGTGCACTTCGTCTCGCCGGGTGCAATCGGCGCGATCCAGGGCGCCTTCTTCCCGTCGGGAGGCTTGCTTAAGCAGCAGTCGGCGGTGTTTGTCGCACGAGGAGGGGTCGTCCAAGACAATACGCGGTTGTCCCGATTGGGGCCATCTTTCCAGGAGTGGTTCCAGCACAACCCGTTTCTCGGCGAAGGGTATGGAACGCGCGTGACAGGCTATCTGCCTAACGGAAAGCCGAATCCTGACGACAATGCGACGACCCTCGACGACCAGTGGCTGGGGACGCTTCTCGAGACCGGACTCCTCGGCATGGCGGGATGGATTTGGCTGTTCGGCCGGACGATTCGAAGACTCGCCGCTCGGGCAAAGCTCGAGCGTGGCACCCGCGAAGGGTGGTTACCGGTAGCGCTGGCGGGCGCGGTCGCGTCGTTTGCCGCGTCGATGGTGACGTATGACGCGTTCTCGTTCACGCAAGCGACATGCGTGCTGTTCGTTCTTTTAGCGATGGGCGCAGTTGTGTTGTCGCTACCGTCAACCAAGGAGGCTGTTTCGGCATGAGACTAGAGGCTTCAGCGACTGCAGCTGAACATGCAGAGGCGCCCAAGAGCCGGTCGGTGAACGGGTCCGCCTCGGACAACGGGGGTGTGCACGTTCGCGAGCGAATCACGATGCTGCTCGAGAATAACCCGTACCCCGAGGATTCCCGGGTCCGCTATGAAGCGCAGTCTCTGCTTTCGGTTGGGCATCGCGTCGAGGTGATCGCGCCGCGTCGGAAGGGGCAACCGGCGCGGGAGCGCGTAAACGGGGTGGACGTACGCCGGTACCGCCCACTGTCCTGCCCGCGGCTGGGCGCGTTGGGGCTGGTTCTGGAATACCTGGGTGCCTGGGGGGCGTTGCACCTGGCGGCCGTCCGTGCGCTTGTGCGCGGCAGCACGGTGCTGCATATGCACAATCCGCCGGACATGCTGTTCCTGGCCGGCGCTATGTTCAGGGTGGCCCGCCGGAAGGTGGTCTTCGATCATCACGATCTCGGGCCGGAGCTGACCGCGGTGAGGTTCGGTTCTGCTGTCCTCGAGCACGTGGCACGCGCAGGCGAGCGACTTACGTTCGCCGTCGCCGATCACGTCCTTGCCGCAAATGAGTCCCACTCCGAGATTGCGCGCAAACGCGGACGGATGCGGTCCGAACAGGTAACCGTCGTGCGGAACGGGCCTCCGGCGAGCTGGACCCGTCTTCCCCTGCGCATCCGCTCCGGACAGCTCGCGCCCGTCCGGCTGGCCTACGTCGGGACGATCGCGAAGCAAGATGGGGTGGAAGGCATAGCCGAGGTCCTGGCGTGCCTGAGCAAACGGACGCCGGCGTTTGAGGTCGTCCTCACCGTCATCGGCGACGGCAGTGCACGGCAAGCCTTTGAAACGGCCCTGGAGAAATGGGGGGTTACCGAAAAAGTGACGATGACCGGCCGGGTGGACGCCGCATGCGTCCCTGAACTACTGCAGGAGGCCGACATTTGCGTCGACCCTGCACCGACGAGCGAGCTCAACGAGCGCTCGACGATGATCAAGGTGATGGAGTACCTGGCACTCGGCAAGCCCGTGGTCGCGTACGACCTGCTGGAGACGCGGCGGACGGTACGAGACGCGGCGCTCCTGGTGGCCGCGGGGGATACCGAGGCCTTTGCGGACCGAATCGCGAGGCTGGCCGACGACGCCCCATTGCGGTACAGGTTGGCGCATCGCGCACGCGAGCGCGCTCGCGAACTGACTTGGGAGCGATCCGAGGCTGCGTTGCTGAGTGCTTACGCGGGTCTACGGGGTAACGAAGAGAGTCAGCCTATTCAAGCGGCTGCTCAAACTGGGCGAAACCGGGTCGCTCACCACACATCCGGCCTAAACCAGTCGGCGGCGGCGCGCTCCGGAGGATCTCGCTCTGGCACGGAGAACTCCCGACATGGTCCGCCTTTTGATCGGGCTCGAGCATCGTGACAACGTAGTCGACGATCTCGACGAAACCCTTCCCCGCGCACGCGGATGTCGTCTGGACGAGCAGTGGAGTACGTTCGATGACGATCGTCCGACGAGCCTCACGGGTATCGAGGCCGGTTAGAAACTGACCCCCCCCTTCGCCGGCTGAGATTTGACCCCCTGGGTGAGTGTGGAGGCGTCCGGGGTGATGTCGACCCTGGCTCGGTCGTGTCGATCGAGGCGGGGAGGAAGGCCTGTTGGACGTGGAGCGCTCGGGGGAGTTGGGGCTGGGGCAGTTCGTGCGGGGCGTTCCGATCAAGGAGGTGGTCAGGCGCACTGGTCTGGCGCGCAACACGATACGCACGGCGTTGCGGTCCGATCGGCTGCGTCTCGGTCCCGGGGCGGCCGTCAAAGCTGGATTCGCTCAAGGACGAGATCCACCGTTTGTTGAAGGACGACCCCAAGCTCCCGGGTGTGAGAGTGCGGGAGGAGAGCCATGCGACGCGAATCCCGTGTTGGTCGGATGTTTTATCTCCGACTCGATCACCGTTGAGTCGATACGGTGCCGCTGGCGGCCCTGAAACCGCTTCTCCCGCGCACGACATGATCGACGCATTCGTCAAGTCCGCCACCGTCGCCGCCCCAATCCGCGAGTTCAGATTGCGGACTGCTGACTCCTGCGCAGCCGCTTGGTTAGTGAGAACCGACAGAACCGCCGCATGTGAATAGACTCCGACACGTCCGCCACTAACGTCCGCTATGTATACCCGATATCGATAGTTCAGCAGCGTCGGCCGGATCCAGATCAGGCGACCTGGATCGAGGCCGATCTGCGCGATGCCGCCTTCCTGCGCAGATCCGCGATGCGCTGGTAACCTGCGAGCATGAGGTATCGGTGTCAACCGCTCGGGCGGGCTTTCATCGCGGGCTACCGGGGGGCAGCACGGATCCATCGGAAGGGCTTTTCGGTCCTCGCCTCGGGTGCGTTCGCCGAATTCGGCCCGCATAGCGTGATCGCACCGCCAGTTCGAATCGAGGGCGTGAGCCGCATCGCAGTGGGCTCGGGAGTGTCTGTCGATTCCCGATGCTGGCTGCACGTGGAGGGCGACGGCCAACACATAGCGATCGAGATCGGAGACGGCTCGGCCATCGGTTCCTTTACGATGCTCTCGGCAGTCCAGTCGATTCGGATCGGCAAGCGGGTCGGGGTTGGACGCAACGTCCAGGTGTCCGACCATAGTCACGGCTTCGCCGAATTGGACGTACCGGTGGGCGATCAGGAGCTGACGAAGATCCGGCCAGTCGAGATTGGCGACGGCGCGTTGCTTGGCCAGAACGCGGTGGTCCTACCCGGAGTCCGGATCGGTCGGGGAGCGGTCATCGGTGCCAACAGCGTCGTCAACATCGACGTGCCGGATGGTGGCCTCGCTGTCGGAGCGCCGGCGCGAGTCGTCCGGGTTCGGTCTGCGGATGCCGCCACGGTTGGTTTAACCAGTTCGAGGGTTTCTCCGCCGGAAGTAAACTAAGTGACAGAAAAGCCCTTTCGTAGAAGCACTGCGGTCATTCGTCTCACCCGCCCAAAGTTACGAAGACTTAACTCAGTTTAGTTCAGAGAAGATGAACGCGCCGGCCGCGATTAGTGACCACCACAGCTCGGCCGTCACTACCCAGCCGCGTCTGGTCTGGCCGTGACGGACCGGATCGCGCGGCTCCCACAGATCACACTGCACCAGCTCACCCGGCCGAGAGATCGTCCGCTGGAAGGTGCGCCAGACCCGGTAGGCAGGATGCTCGCGGGCCCAGACAAGACAGCGTCGTCGCCGCCACCGGGCGGGCGTGCGACTCGAGCGGTTCGGCTATGTAGGGCTGCGTCGGCACATGACGCAGCCGTGCCTCCGGTTCGGCTCCGTTTCACGTTACAAGCGGAGGTCCGAGGCGGTCCTCAAGACCACACACCCTGCGGCACTCAACACCGCCATCTGGTGAGACGACCAACGCGCGAGCGCCGAACCTGCAAAAGCCCGCGGGAGCTCGGCGAGGTCCTCGGCCCGATCGTCGACGATCCGCGATCGACTGCCCCGGCTCGGGAGCTGGGAGGCCTCGAGTCGACGGCCCGCTGGTGGGCGCACACGAACGGCCTGGTGAGCGGTCACCGGGCGCGGTGCCCGGACTAAGCGGTCGACGCTCGCTGGCGGAGCAGTTGGAGCGGGGTGCGGAGCAGCAGGCGTAGGTCGAGGCCCAGCGACCAGCCTCGCACGTAGGCGACGTCCATCTCCAGTGCCTCTAGGAAGGTGCAATTGGCGCGGGCGGTGACCTGCCAGAGGCCGGTAATTCCTTGAGGCATGGCGAATCGCTCCAGGTGGTGGGGCTCGAAGTTCTCCGTCTCGTACGGGATGCACGGGCGGGGGCCGACAAGCGACATGTCGCCGCGGAGCACGTTTATCAGCTGGGGGAGCTCGTCGAGGCTCGTGCGGCGCAGGCCGCGGCCAAAACCGGTGACTGCGTCCGCGCGCTCCAGCTTGTACATGCCCGTCTCGGCTGGGTCGGCGCCGGCTGCGCTGGACAGGCGGACCGCCGCCCGGTGGATCGAGGCGTCAGTGTCGACCTTCATCGTCCGGAACTTCAGCGCGGTGAACTCCTTCATGTTCGTGCCGAGTCGCGTTTGGCGGAAGAACACCGGACCATCCGAGTCCAGGCGGATCCGCAACGCTATGTAGGCGAAGAGCGGCGCCAATATGATGAGTGCCAGCCCGGACACCGTTATATCGATCGCGCGCTTCAGCGTACGGGCAACAGGCGAGGCGTGATTGGGGGGCAAGCCCAGCAGGGGAAGGCCCTCCACTGAGTGCACCGTCACGCGGGGCCCGACGAGCTCGAAGAAACGTGGCACGAGATCGATCTGCACGGGGAACGCTCGCAACTGGCGCAGGAGCACGAGCAGTTCGTCCGCGGACTCGTTGGAGAACGCAATGATTACGCGCTCGACGTCGAGGCTCTTGACGACATCAGCGAGCCGCTCCGGGCCGCCGAGGATGGCCAAGTGCTCAGGCAGGTCGCCGCGCCGGGCCTTCGGCTGTCGATCGATGAATCCGACGACGTTTAGTCCGTACTCAGGGTGCTTGACCAGCTTACGGGCGATCAGCTGACCGACCTCGCCGGCGCCCAGGATCAGCGTGTTCTGGACGTAGGCGCGGGACCCCCGGCACAGGCGACGGGTGACGGTCCGCACCAGGGGGAGGGAACAGATCGCGACCGCCCAGAGCGTGATCAGCGCATAGATGCCGGGGCTGGCGCGCCCGAAAAGCCGCGAGGAAACCAGCAGCATCCACACTCCGATCGTAACGAGGTAGAAGACCTTTACTATGTCGTCGGCGGTCGAGTGGTCGGCGTGCTCTTGGTCGGCGCGGTACAGGCCTTGGAGCTTGGCGACCACCAGCCAGCACGGCAGGGTGGCGCAGAAGATCGCTATCTCCTTGGCGGAGCCGAAGGCGCCCGCGCCTCCCCACCAGAGCGTGGTGACCACGTATGCCAGGCCGAGCCCGAGCAGGTCGGCGATCACCAAGCTGCGGGGCACCAGCCGGATCCGGCGCTCGAGATCGGAGCGGCCCAACAGCGTTCGGCTATGATCGTCCATCGCGGCGACCAAGTCACTGGCGACGAAGGTCTCACTGCCCGACCGCTCCGCTCCTGGAGCAACCTGCGGGCGGCGCGAGTTGATTTGAGTGACCGAGCTCATGGCGGCAGCATGAACGGGAATGCACCTCGCGCGCTAGGCCAGGATCGTCCACAACCTCCAATCCCGGTCCAGGGACCGGGGGATACCTGACCCTTCGTTCAGGACAGCGGGCCAATCCCGGTCTCGGGGCGTCGGCCGCAAGCTCAACGTCGCTAACTGCACTGAGACACCGAGGCCAGTGAGTTCATCCACGTCGACGAGTTGGTAGGTGTGGAAGAGGCTCCGACGGGCACAGCGCTGGCACGGACCGAGACCGCGATCATCGAGCCTTAGTGGCTGATGGAGGAATCGGAGGTGAGCGCGCATATCCGTTCGACCCTTCCGTTCTGCGCTCCGGACGTTCTCGCCGGCGACTCTGGGCCGGCGGGCGCGCACTCGCATTCTCAGGCTATCCAGACGCGTTGGGGAGGTCGCATCTGGTCGTTCGGCTAGGTCTCCTGTGCGGCCGGCTTGACACGCTTTCGCAGCGATGGATCAGTTGAGTCCCGTCCGACTACGCCCTGGGGCCTTGGCGTCCACGGCCCCGTCCCCGGCAGAGAAAGCGAGGCGCGTCATCGTCACGGGTCTACTCGTGACCACACCAATGGTCGCGCTGCTGGCCGCGAGCCAGCTGATCAACTTCGGTGTCTTCAATCTACGGCTCGTCGCGTTCGACAGCGATTACCACACCAGCGTGTTCGGCATCGCGAGCCTGCTCGCGCAGGCCGCAGTCGCAGCGGCGAGCGTATGGCGAGGCAGCAGCGTGGAGCGGCACCGCCGGGCGTGGTTCGCGCTGGGAGCACTGGTGGCCGGTCTGGTCGCCGTCCGAGCCCTGACCACCTTCAACGCGACGGCGCTGGCGGCGCCGCTGGCGTGCGTATTTGGGCTCATCTGCTGGCTGACTTGGCGCGATCGTGGTGCCTCCAGAACGGTCGTGTGGACGGGCCTCATCCTGATGATGACGTCTCTGCTGCTCCATAAAGTGGGCCTGGCTGCAGACTCGAGCACCGCCAGTGATTACACCTGGTCGTATCAGATCCTCACAGTCGCGAAGCACGGGTGCGAGCTCGCTGGTTGGGGGCTGGTTGCCACCGGAATCATCGCGGGCGCCGTGGATCGTCCGGCGCCGGACGTCGCCGCGCGCGAGTCGATGCGGCTCGAGACGGAATCTGTCGCCCGGTGACCTCCGGGCGCGGGTTCATGGCGGGCCGTCGAAAACGCCGCGATGTTCAGACCGTTGATACGGGTGGAGGCAGTGAAAAACGGGAGAAAGCGATGTCTAACGGTCCGATGATGGACGACTTTGAACCGTCCCTGACGGTGCTGGTCGAGCGGGCAGAGCGACTGAGTTCGGCGTCCGCAGTCGTGTCTGGTCGTCCTGACGGCTCTAGGAAGGAGAGCGTCTGAGATGCCGGACCTCTCGGTGATTGTTGTTTCGCACAATTCTGTCCGCTGGCTAAGGGCGTGCTTGCAGTCCGTGTACGCAAGGGCTGGTGGCTGCAAGCTCGAGGTCATCGTAGTGGACAGTGACTCGTCCGATGGGTCGCCCGATCTGGTGGCGCGAGAGTTCCCACGCGCGAGGGTGCTGCGGTGCGCGAACCGAGGCTTTGCCGCGGCGAACAACGCGGGTCTGGCAGCCGCTAGCGCTCACTTCGTGCTGTTCCTGAACCCTGACACGGAAATCCTTGATGGCACGTTCCTTGAACTGTTGGATCTCCTCGCGGCACGGCCATCCGTTGGCATGGTTGGCTGTCGGCAGCTGGCGGCGGATGGGTCGCTGATTCCGACGATGCGGCGATTCCCGAGCGCCTCGAGATACCTATTTGAGGCGCTCGGATCCGACCGACTGTCGATCGATTTTCCGTGGCTTGGCGAGCGGGTGCGAAACCCCGACCTGTACGAGCACGAGACCTCGTGCGACTGGACGTCTGGATCGTTCATGCTGGCACGGCGCGAAGTACTCGTCGCTGTCGGAGGGATGGACGAGCGATATTTCCTCTATTGCGAAGAACCCGACTTGTGCCTTCGGATCAAGGGCCTCGGCTGGGAGGTGCGTCATCTCCCAGCGATGACCATCCTGCACTACGGGAGTGGAATCAATGAGCGGCTCATCGCGCAGGACGCCTACGCGCGGCGCCAGTACATGCTGAAGAACATGTCGCCGGTGCGGCGGTGGACTGCGACGCTCGCCTTTGCGCTGGGCCACGTCCTCCGTGGCGTTTACCCTGTGCGTGATCCGAGCCTGCGTCGCGTAAGACGCACCTCCGCGACTCGGGCGATCCGCCTAGTTCTCGGCTGGGGCGCTCCGCCGTTCGGTCCCAGCAGCACGTCGGCCTCGGCAGACGTGCTGCCCACCGCCACGCTGCGCACGTAGATCCCCGCGCTGCGCCAGCCCCTCCCGGGCCACTTCACCGCTGACGACGCACAGCTTTTCGGCCAATGTGGCCGCGCAGATCGACTTTCTGGATGAGATGATCGCCGCCCTGTCCGAGCGGACCGAGGAGCTCGGGGCCGGCACTTAGCGACGCCGACGTGGCGCCGGCGCACCACGCAGACCGGGGCTCGCCGGCGCTACCGCCCTACACCCCAACATCGCATAGGGATAAGTCTGGCCTCTCAACTGGGCCGCCGCGGTGACGACCGTCCGAGGCAGCGCGATGGTAGGCTGGCAGCGGCGCAGGTCGACCGCGCCAGCAGGCGATCACCGCCGCAGACCACCGCCTCGAAAGCCCATCCCGCCTCAGAGCGTTGATTCTCGGTGACGCACATGAGAAAGCGGGGAACGCCATGCTGAACGGTCTGATGATGGACGACTTTCAACTTTCGCTGACGGTGCTCGTCGAGCGGGCAGAGCGACTGAATTCGGCGCGCCCGGTCGTGTCTCGCCGTCCTGACGGCTCCGTGCGTCGCATGACGCTTGGCGAGTGCGCCCAGCGCGCCAGGCGGCTCGCGAGCGGGCTCGCCGACTTGGGTGTCAATGATGGCGATCGGATCGCGACCCTTCTGTGGAACCAAACCGAGCACCTCGAGCTGTACTTCGCGGTCCCGTCGATGGGAGCGGTGATCCACACGCTCAACCCCCGTCTGAGCGCGGACGAACTGAGCTACATCGCCGCTGATGCCGAAGATCTTGTCGTCATCGTGGACGAGTCCCTGCTCAATGTCCTCGAGTCGATCGATTGGGACTTCAAGCACGTGATCGTTGTTTCCGACTCGGGATCTGCACCGGCAGGATCGATCCAGTATGAGTCGCTGATCGCGTCGTCTGAGCCGATGAGCTGGCCGGTGATCGACGAGCGACGTGCCGCGGCCATGTGCTACACGTCGGGCACGACGGGCCGTCCGAAGGGAGTCATCTACTCGCATCGGGCGCTGGTCCTGCATTCGCTGGTGTTGCCCCTGCCGGACACCTTCGGGATCAGCTCCCGTGACGTGATCCTGCCCGTGGTTCCCATGTTCCATGTCAATGCTTGGGGCCTGCCGTTTGTGGCCGCGTTTACGGGTGCGGCACTGGTGCTACCCGGGCCCCGCCTGGATCCCGTCAGCCTGCTAGACCTTCTCGCCGGCGAGCGCGTGACGCTCACGGCTGGGGTGCCAACGGTGTTCATGGGGGTTCTGCAGGCGCTCGATGCAGAGCCCGAGAGATGGGATCTTGGGTCGCTGCAGCGTGTCAACCTGGGCGGCGCGGCGATTTCAACGGGCCTGATCGAGGGCCTGGATCGTCACGGGCTTAAGATCATTCAGGGATGGGGTATGACGGAGACCTCTCCGCTCGGAACGGTATGCCGTCTTCCCGAGGACCTGGAGGCCGCGGACTCAGCCGAACAGCACGAGTATCGTGCTCGCGCTGGAACCCCGATTCCACTTATCGAGATCCGCGCTCGCAGCGACGATGGGACGCTGATCCCGTGGGATGACCAGGCGCTCGGAGAGCTCGAGATCCGCGGTCCGTGGGTCGCCGCCGCCTACCATCGCGGGACGGGAAGCGGCAAGTTCACCGATGACGGCTGGTTCCGCACGGGTGATGTCGTGCGCATCGACGAGCGCGGATGCATGCGCATCTGCGATCGAGCCAAGGATCTCGTCAAGTCTGGTGGCGAATGGATCTCCTCGGTGGACCTCGAGAACCATCTGATGACCCATGCCGCTGTCGCCGAGGCCGCTGTGATCGCGATTCCCGACGAAAAATGGGGTGAGCGCCCACTGGCTGCGGTAGTTCTCCGTGATGGCATGGACGCGGCCCCCGACGATCTCCGCGCGCACCTCGGCACCGGGTTTGCAAAGTGGCAGCTGCCCGACCGGATCGAGTTCATCGAGGCGATTCCGCGGACCGCGACGGGCAAGTTCAAGAAGACAGCGTTGCGCGAGCGTTTCGTCGAGGCGGCTTAGCGCTACCCGGCGACTACCGACCGAGCCGTCGACCGGGTGGAGACCCACTTGCGCGAGAGTAAACGTCCGGGTGATGAGCGATCGCCACCCAGCGAATCGGCGAGGCAGCCTCGTCTGGCTAATTTCGATCGGGCTCTCCTCCGCCGACACTGATGGTTCCTCAGATCTCGTCGATAATCTGAAGAGGTTGGCCGAGCTCGGCGGAGGGCATCGACGACCCATGTCTCCAGCACGTGATGGTTGAGCATGTGAAGGTAAGAATGGTTGCTGACGTGAAGCGGTGCGTTTATGAGCGATACGGTCAGCCGCTGCTGGCGTCGTCATTGCCCTGTCCTCGTCGGCGGCTTGCTTCTCGATTGCCCCCACGTGCTCGGCACCAGCGGGCTTGGACTCCGCGATATCCCGCAACCGTTCCTTGGGGGCTCGGATCAGTGCGAGGAGCGGCGCGTCCCTCGCCGCAAGCACCTCGCGGCGGCCACGGTGGCTGCACCAGCCCGCAATGAGTGACTCTCTCGACCGGGATACCGCTGTGCTCGAAGCGCTGCTCGGCGATGTACTTGAGGAGCAGGAGGGACGCGCCTTCCGAGATCGGGTGTTCTGGCTGCGCGCGACGGCGGCGCGCGTTCGTGATGGTGAGATCGAAGCGGCCGGGCCGTTGGTCCAGTTCGTTCACGGTCAGCACGCCCGATCGCTTGAACCGTTCGTTCGCGCATGCTCGATCCAGCTGCAGTTGGCGAACATCGCCGAGGAGCTCGAGCGGCTGCGCCGCAGGCGCCATTACGACTCCGATTCGAGTGCTCCCCAGCGTGAGTCGCTTGCGGCGGCGGTGGCGGGTGTGACCATCGAGCACCCGCATTCGAACGTGGCTGAGGCGCTTCGCCGGCTGGACGTGCGCCTGGTTATGACGGCGCATCCGACCGAGGCCACGCGGCGCTCCGTCTTCAACCATCACCAGTCGGTGTGGCGGGCAATGGAACGGCTCGATGATCCGCGACTCGGCCGCACCCAGCGGCGCGAGCTCGAGGGCGAGCTGAGAGAGGTGTTGACGGTTTGGTGGCAGACCGACGCCGTTCGGCGCGTGCGGCCGCTTGTCGTAGACGAGGTTCGTCGAATCCTGTTCTTTTTCGAGGCGGTGCTGTTCGACGCAGCCCCTCGACTGGAGGCTGAGGTCTCGCGCTGCTTCGGTCGGTCGTGGCCCCCGGCTGTCCCCTCATTACGGTTCGGCAGCTGGGCGGGCGGGGACATGGACGGCAATCCAGAGGTCACGCCGGACTCCGTGCGCCGCACGCTTCGGCTGCACCGCACGACGGCGCTTCAGCTGCTGAGAGCGCGCGTGGGCAGGCTGGCAGCGGAGTTCTCCCAGGCGCAGGAGCGGCTATTCGTCTCCCCGGAGCTGGAGGCCTCGCTCGAGGCGGACCAAGCTGAGATGCCCGATGTCGCGGCCCGGCGGCCCACCAACCAGCAAGAGCCATTTCGGCGCAAGCTGTCGTTCGTCTTAGAACGACTGGATGGCGCGCTGCGGCGACTGCCGCACGGTTACGGTGAGCCTCAGCAGCTCGAGGACGATCTGGAGCTGCTCCGAGAATCATCGAGCTCGCGGCAAGTCGCGGACGGGGCACTCGCTCGGTTGCTGTGCCAGGTACGGACGTTCGGGTTCCATCTCGCCGAACTCGATCTCAGGCTGTCGTCGCACGATGTGCGGGTGGCGATCGAACCGCTGGCGGTAGGCTTCGCCTCCGCGGATGAGGACGAGCGAACCAACCTGCTCGCCGCCGTTCTCGAGACCGCCACCGGGCCCCCGCCCGAGGTGTTCGCTGCGATTGCCGAGGGGCTGCGCGAGTATGGCTCGTGCGCGATCGGAAGTGTGATTATTTCGATGGTCGAGCGTCCCTCCGACGTGCTGGCTGCGCTCGTGCTCATGCGCGTCGCCGGGATCGGCGTCGGGGAGCTGCCGACCCTGCCTCTGGTGCCGTTGTTCGAGACGGTCGAGGATCTGGCGCGAGCGCAGAGGACGATGGCCAGGTTGTATGAGCATCCGATCTACGCTGCGCAGTTGACGGCATGCTCGGGGCGCCAGGAGATCATGCTCGGGTACTCAGACTCCGCGAAGGATGCTGGTTTCCTGGCCAGTCAGTGGGAGCTGTACTCGGCTCAGGAGCGGCTTCTGGCCGACGCCGATCGCAGGGGAATCGAGTTGCGCTTTTTCCACGGCCGGGGCGGGTCGACCTCGCGAGGTGGAGCGCGGACCTACCGTGCCATCCTCGCGCAGCCGGCGGGTTCGATCCGCGGTCGGATGCGGCTCACCGAGCAGGGAGAGGTCATCTCGCAGCGCTACTCCCATCCTGAGCTGGCGGTGCGCTCGCTCGAGCAGACGCTGTCCGCGGTGATCCTCGCGACGCTCGCACGCGACCGCGAGGTCCCCGACCCCTACCGCCAGGAGGCACGGCGCTTCGCCGATCGGTCGCGGGCGGTCTACCGCGCGCTCATTTACGAGGACAGCCGCTTCGTGGCGCTCCTCGAGCGGGCCTCGCCGCTGGATGCGCTCACTCAGCTGAACATCGGGTCGCGGCCGCCTTCGCGCGGCGCGCGGTGGACGGCGGGAGAGCTGCGCGCGATCCCATGGGTGTTTGCGTGGATGCAGAACCGTCTGCTGCTGCCCGCTTGGTACGGGGCCGGAACCGCATTGGCGGAAGGCGACCGCGCGCTGCAACGCGAGATGGTCAAGCGCTGGCCGTTCTTCGCAATGCTGTGCTCGACGCTCGAGATGTCGCTGTTCAAGACCGACCTCGACGTCGCCGAGCGGTATCTCCAGTTACTAGGCGACGATCCCGCCCGCGAGCTGTGGGAGCCGATCCGCGCCGAGCATGATCGCGTCGTCCGGACTGTGCTCGAGATCTCCGGCACCAACGCGCTGCTCCAAGGCGCTCCCGCACTGATGGGCCGCCTCTCGCACCGCAACCCGTGGACCGACCCGCTCTCGCACATGCAAGTCGACCTTCTGCGTCGGGTTCGCGCTGGTGACCGCGACGCGGAGCGACCGCTGCTCTTAACGATCAACGGGATCGCCGCCGGAATGCGAAACACCGGCTGACCTCGTCCAGCGTCACGCGGTCGCGCGACTGGACCGTCGGCGCCGTGCGCGTTGACCGACGCTCTGTTCCGTGCTGGCGGCCTCGAGATCAGCTGGCAGTGAAGGTTCGCGGCCACTGTTGGGAGTGTCACGCTACGGCATCGCATTCGCGCCGTCGAAGGGACTCTCGCGCACGGACCTTCAGTGGATGCCATTTATCCGGGGGAGGAAGCTCGCTTATTCATAGCGCATGAGCGCCCGTGGGACGGTCAGTACGCCGACCAGCGCAGCCGAGGAGAAGCCCAGCCCGGCGCCGCACTCAGACGGCACGTAGCCCGATCACCGCCGCAGCAACCGCTTGAGCCAAGATGCTCATGGCTCCCAAGGCGCTCCAGATGGTCAGAATCTGGAACAGCCAATTCTGCAAGCGCCTCAGCGGACGGCTTGAAGGCCGTGACTGCTTGCGCCCTCGTCCGCTTCGCGGTTACGGCCGAGGCGCTCGTGGCTATTCACCCAGTTCCCGGCGAGGACCGCGGAGGTCAGGGAGACCTCGCCGGCGAGCGTCGTGCCGGCGCAGATCTCGGCGAGCTTGTGCGCCTTGCCCTGGCCGTAGCAGCCCAGCAGCTCCAGGCACTCACGCTGTGTGGGCAGGGCGGTGCCGCCACCGTACGTGCCGACGATCAGGCTGGTCAGCGTGACCGACCAGTAGTAGTCGCCGCTCTCGAGTAGCCGCGAATACGTGATCGCCGCGTGAGACTCGGCGATGTTGGCGACGTCCTGGCCGGTGGCGATGAAGATCGCGGTCAGGCCGTTCGCGGCGTGGGCGGTGTTGGAGGCCGAGCCGGCGAGGAATCCACCGACCATGTGAACCTGCCGGTAGTCGTAAACCGTCCTGGTGTCGACCCCCATCAACCGCTCGAGCACGTCGTTCTTGATCACGGCCTCGGCGACGACGCGCTTGCCGCGGGTCAGGAGCATGTTGATGTGCGAGTGCTTCTTGTCGGTGTCGATCGCGCCGGTCAGCCGGTACTCGGCACCCCCCGGGTAGTTGGCCTTCATCCACTCGCAGGCGGCCTGGGTTGCCTTGGCGGTCATGTTCTGACCGGCGGCATCGCCGGTCGTGAAGTTGACGCGGAGGTAGAGCAGCGGACCGACCTGGTACTGGCCGATGTAGGTGAGCTTGCCCGAGCGAGTGGTCGCCTCCGCGGCGGCTCGGATCTCGCCTTCGTGCTGCTCGACCCAGACGCCGAACTCGCGCGCCTCTAGGGCATCGTCGAACATGAACACCGGAGCGCGTTGCATGCTGTCCTCGACCACCGTGGTCGTGACACCTCCGCATTCGCTGAGCACGCGCATCCCGCGGTTGTAGCTGGCGACGAGCGTGCCTTCGGCAGTGGCCAGCGGCACGTAGAAGTCCCCTCGGGCGTGCTCGCCGTTGATGCGCAACGGACCGGCCACGCCGATCGGCACCTGCGCGACGCCGGTGAAGTTCTCGATGTTGCCCGGCAGCACACCGGGATCGAACGAGAACCGGCCGACGTGCTCGAGGCTCGCCCCGGTCTGCTCGCGCAGGAACTCCCGGCGACGGGCCGCCATACCGGGCGTGTAGTCGTTCTCTTTATCGCGCGGGACGCGCGGGGTGGGCGTGTAGTTGTCTTCCTTGTGGCGCGGGAGACGCGCGGCGTTGGCGCTCGTGAACATGCCCTACCAACGCCGGGCGCGGACCCGTCCTTGTGGGGGCCGCCGAAATTAGTGGGAGGTCAGCCCGGGCCGCGAAAGCGCGCGGGCGGACGGCACGTTCATTGACCGACAGCCGCTACCGCGATTTGGCCAATCATCGGTCACACGGAATCATCAGTCACACGTATACCGCTACATGAGTTCGCGCGAGATTTCACAAACGGCCGGGCCCTCTTCCTGCGGGGCCGAGGAGGTGTGGTGTTGAGTACTGAGACCTCGTTTTGGCATCCGTACGCGGACATGGGCTCGGTCCGGCAGTCCGAGCATGTCATGGAGCGTGCGGAGGACGTGTGGGTGTGGGACACCGACGGCAACCGCTACCTGGACGCGACCGCCGGTCTGTGGTACGCGAACGTGGGTCATGGCCGACCCGAGATTCGTGCCGCCGTCGCCGCCCAGATGGAGCGCATGGAGGCGTGCTCAGCCTTCTTTGACCTCGCCAACCCGCCGGTGCTGGAGCTAGCGGACGCGCTCGCGGAGCGCGCGCCGATGCCGTCCAAGGTCTTCTTCAACTCCGGCGGCAGCGACGGGATCGATACCGCGGCCAAGCTGGCCCGCCGTTACTGGTGGGAGATCGGCCAGCCGGACCGCACCATCCTGATCAGCCGAACCGCCGCATATCACGGCACCCACGGGTTCGGAACCGCGCTGGGCGGCATCCCCAGTAACCGGCAGGGCTTCGGTCCGCAGGGCGAGACGATCCAGGTGCGCCACAACTCGCTGGAGGAGATGGAGGAGACCTTTGCGCGGGTCGGCCCGGAGCGAGTGGCCGCTGTTTTCATGGAGCCGGTGATCGGCGCCGGCGGCGTCTACCCGCCCGCCCCCGGCTACATCGAAGGCCTCGCCGAGCTCTGCGCGCGCACCGGGGTCCTGCTTGTGATCGATGCCGTGATCTCCGCATTCGGTCGCCTCGGCACGTGGTTCGGGATCGAGCGCTGGAACGTCCAGCCGGACATGATCGTGTTCGCCAAGGGGGTGACCAGCGGCTATCTGCCGCTAGGCGGCGTCATGATCTCCGAGCGGATCGCCGAGCCGTTCTGGGCTGACCCGGGGGGACCGATCTTCAGGCACGGCTCGACCTACTCCGGCCACCCGACGTGCTGCGCTGCGGCGCTCGCGAACATCACCATCCTCGAACGTGAAGGCCTGATCGAGCGCGGGCGCGAACAGGAGCAGGCCATGTTCGATGCCCTCGCGCCGCTTGCCGACCACGAGCTCGTCTCAGAAGTCAGGGGTGGCGTGGGCATGATGGCCGCCGTCGAGCTGACCCCCGAGGTTTGCGACCGCCAGCCCCGCGTCACCGCCGCGCTGGCGTTGGGCGCGCGTGCGGCCGGCGTCTTCATCCGCCCCGGAGGCACTTGTGTCGCGGTGTCGCCGCCGCTCACCGCGCGGGCGGAGCACTTCGAGATGATCGCCCAGGGGATCGAGTACGGCCTGAGGCGCATCGCGAAGTCGCGCTCGTGGCGCGCCGGCGCGAGCGGTGCCATGCGGCGAGCCGCCTGAGCTGGAGTAGCGATCAGGACTTCGAGACGGCGGGGAGGACCGCCTCGATCAGATGCGGGCCGGGATCGCCGAGGGCCTCCTCGAGCGCGCTGGTGAGCTGCTCCGCGGTGTCGACACGCCGCGAGGCGACCCCGAACCCGGTGCCGAGCTTCACGAAGTCGAGGTCGGGATCCCCCAGAGTGAGCAGCGCCCTGGCTTTGGCACCGGCGCCTTGCTCGTCGAGCCGCCCAACCTCGGCATCCAGGATCCCGTAGCCACGGTTGTTGAAGATCACCACGGTGACATCGAGCTGTTCGCGCGCCATCGTCCAGAGCGACTGGATCGTGTACAGAGCCGAGCCGTCGGCCTGGAGGCCGATGACCGGGCGGTCCGGGCAGGCGATCGCCGCCCCAGCCGCGACCGGCAGTCCCTGTCCGATGGCGCCGCCAGTCAGCGTGAGCCAGTCGTGCCTGGGAGACCCCGCGGTCATGGCTGGCAGTGCAAGGGCTGACGTGATCGCTTCGTCGGAGATGATCGCTCCTTCGGGCAGGATCGCGCCCACCGCCTGACAGACCTTCTCCGCGGTGAGCGGGCCGTCAGGACGTGGCGGCACGAACCCGGCTTGCAGCGCGGGCCTCGCGTCCCCAGCATCCAGAGCCTCGACCAACGCCTCGAGGCTCCCGAGCACATCGGAGGTCGGTGGCGCGAGCTCGTGCACCCGGCAACCATCGGACACCAGCGAGCTCTTCTCGCCAGGGTAGGCGAACCACGAAACCGGCGGTTTCGCGTCCACAAGGAGCAGACACTCCAATCCGTCGAGCTGCTTTGCCGCGAGCTCGGGCCAGTACGCGAGCCGCTCTACTGCGGGCAGGCCGGCCCCGCGTTCGAGTCGAGGCGTGCTCCTCTCGGCGAACAGCTTTGCTTCGGTGGCGGCGGCGATGTGCGCGGCTGCTATCAGCTTATCCCCGCGCAGGGCCGTTCCGCCGAGCAGTATGCCGGTCCGGCGGCTGCCCAGGAGTGTCCGCGCGATGGCGTCGATGGTCTCCGCCGAGACCGGGATTGGAGCAGCCGGCTCGACTGGTGCCGCGGGTTCGGCACCCTCCTGCCAGGACACGTCAGCGGGCACGATCAGGGTCGCCACCTGACCGGGGGGTCCGGTGGCGGCGGCGATCGCTTCGACTGCGTCGCGGGCGAGCTCCTCGGCGCTGCGCGACGTCCGCACCCACGCCGAGACATTGCGCGCGATTGTCTCGATGTCGGACTGCAAAGGGGGGTCGTACTGGGAGTGGTATGTCGCGTGATCGCCCACGATACTCACCACCGGGACCTTGGCGCGGCGCGCGTTGTGGAGGTTCGCAAGCCCGTAGCCGAGCCCTGGTCCGAGGTGCAGCAGCGTCGCGGCGGGCGTGCCCGCCATCCGCGCGTAGCCATCGGCCGCTCCCGTCGCGACGCCCTCGAACAGCGTCAGGATCGCCCGCATCTCCGGCACCGAATCGAGTGCGGCGACGAAGTGGATCTCCGACGTACCTGGGTTCGTGAAGCACGTCTGAAGGCCGGCGCCGACGAGCGTGCGGATCAGTGTCTGCGCGCCATTGGTCATCGTCGCGCCATTAGTCATGTTTCCCCATCTCGGCTGGAGCCTGAATCACGGGTAGGTCCGACGCCCCGACGGCTCGCCAGACTAGCGCAGCTCGTCCAGGGGCACATCTCTCGCGTCTCTCGCCTGGGCTATGTGGGGACATCTTCCTGGGCTATGTGGGGACATCTTCCTGGGCTATGCGGGGACATCTCTTCGCTCACCCGAAGATGCGTACGGAAGCGGGCATGTTCCGGCACCGTTCATCAAGTGGCACAACTTTTCGAAGGCCATTGACTAAGGGGACGATTTTGCACGTAGTAGCGGCGCGGAGGCGGGGGAACGCTGTGCGCTTCGTCGCACTCGACAAGCAGCACGCACCCATCGAAGATGAACTGACGGAGGCGTTTGCCCGCCTGCTCCGAACGAGTGCATACACGCTCGGCGCTGAAGTGGAGCAGTTCGAGACGGACTTCGCCGATTACTGCCAAACCAGCGACTGCGTTGGCGTCTCCTCGGGAACGGCGGCCCTATCGCTCGCGCTGCGCGCCGCGGGCATCGGCCCGGGCGATGAGGTGATCGTCCCGGCGCACACGTTCATCGCCTCGGCGCTCGGCGCGGTGCACGCCGGGGCGACGCCCGTCCTATGCGATGTCGACGAGTCCACGGGCCTGATCGATCCCGACGGCGCGCGCGCGGCCATCACGCCGCGCACGGCAGCGATCGTCGCCGTCCACCTGTACGGACAGATGTGCGACATGGACGCGATCGGCCACATCGCGAAGTCGCGCGGCCTGTTCGTGCTTGAGGACGCCGCCCAGGCGCACGGCGCGCTTTACAAGGGCCGGCGCGCCGGGTCGCTCGGTGACGCCGGAGCGTTCTCGTTCTATCCGAGCAAGAACCTGGGCGCGCTCGGGGACGGAGGCGCCGTTTGCACCGACGACGAGATGCTCGCCGCGCGCCTGCGCCGGCTGCGAAACCTCGGCCAGCGGACGAAGGGGGAGCACGTCGAGCTTGGCTTCAACGACCGGCTCGACGGCCTGCAGGCCGCCCTGCTGCGGGTCAAGCTTTCCTACCTCGACGCCTGGAACGACGCGCGGCGCACCCGGGCCCAGCGCTACCGCGAGTTGCTGTCGCCGTGCGTCAGGCTTCTGGAGGAGCGGCCCGAAAGCCGCTGCGTGTATCACCTCATGCCGGCGCGCTTCGAGAACCGCGACGCGGTGGCAGCGGAGCTGCAGGTCCGCGGCATTGAGACCGGCATCCACTACGCGCCGGCGATGGACGGGCATCCCGCGCTCGAGGGCGTCGCCATCGTCACGGGCGACATCCCCGCCGCGCAGGCCTGGGCGGCCGAGGAGCTGTCACTGCCGATGCACCCCGATTTGAGCGCGGACGAGGTGGAGTACGTAGCGGAGGCCGTTATCGGGGCCATGACCACGACAGCAAGCGCGGGAGAAGCCAGATGTTGAAGTCGACGGTGGAGATCAGCGAGCAGGAGCACGCCCCTCCGACCGACCCCGTTGGGGTGGCCGTCGTCGGCCTCGGATACTGGGGGCCGAACCTGTTGCGGGTGCTCGGCGACAACCTCGACGTCAGCGTCCGGTGGATCTGTGACCTCGACCCGGAGCGCCTGGGCAAGTATCGCCGGCGCCACCCCGGTGCCCGCGCAACCACGCGGATCGAGCGCGTGCTCGCCGATCCCGCGGTCGACGCCGTCATCATCGCCACGCCGGTAGACACGCATTACAACCTGGCCGCGCGGGTGCTGGAAGCGGGGAAGCACGTGTTCGTCGAGAAACCGCTCGCTCCCTCGAGCGAACTGGCGGACGAGCTGGCCGGCATGGCCGCCGAGCGGGAGCGGATCCTGATGTGCGGACACACGTTCCTGTACAGCCCGCCGGTCCGGACGATCAAGCGCATGATCAGTGAGGGCAAGCTCGGCGACATCTACTTCATCTCATCGAGCCGCGTCAACCTTGGCTTGCACCAGCGTGACGTCAGCGTGATCTGGGACCTCGGACCCCACGACTTCTCGATCCTGCTCTACTGGCTCAGCGAGATGCCAACGAGAGTCCGCGCCATCGGTCGCGACTCGATCGTCAAGGGCATCGCCGATGTCGCCTTCGTGACGATGACGTTCGCGTCCGGGATTATCGCCAACATCGAGCTCAGTTGGCTCGCGCCGAGCAAGCTCCGTCGCACGGTGCTAGTCGGCTCGGAGCGGATGGCGATCTACGACGACGGGGCGCCGGAGCCGGTTCGGCTGTTCGATCGCGGGGTGGTCTACCGCGACCCGGAGACGTTTGGGGAGTATCACCTGTCCTATCGGAGCGGCGACGTAATCTCGCCCAAGATTGACTCCTACGAGCCGCTCGGGCTGGAAGTGGCCGACTTCGTCGGCGCGATCCGGTCCGGGGACAGGATGGAGTACCACACCTCGATCGCACGGAGCGTGGTCCGCCTGGTCGAGGCCGCGGATCGGTCGCTGCGGGAGGGCGGGGGTGAGATCGCGGTCGAGCCGGGCATCGCCGAGAACAACCTCATGCCCGCGCGCGGCCTGGCGGTGAACTGATGTCTGATCAGCGCGAAGAACCGCCGTTCATTCACTCCCATGCGCTGGTCGAGTCCGACCAAATCGGTGCCGGCACGCGGATCTGGGCGTTCGCCCACGTGCTGCGGGGGGCGGTCATCGGGGAGGACTGCAACATCTGCGACCACTCCTATATCGACGCAGATGTCGTCATCGGTGACCGGGTGACGGTCAAGGGGCAGGTGGCGATCATCGATGGTATGAGGATCGAGGACGACGTGTTCATCGGCCCGAACGCCACATTCACCAACGATCGCTTCCCGCGCAGCCGGCAGGCGTGGCAATGCGAGACGATGGTGATCGGGAGCGGGGCGAGCATCGGCTCCGGCGCGACCTTCGTCCCTGGCGTAAACGTCGGCGAGGGGGCCATGGTTGGAGCGGGCGCCGTCGTCACAAAGGACGTGCCGCCGTTCACGGTCGTCGCCGGCAACCCGGCCCGGGTAATCCGCGCGGTCACGGACGCCGAATGCATCCCTGATCAGGTCTATTCAAGAAGGATGCCGAACGGCACGGCGTCGGCTGTGCCGACCGGTAAAGCGGGGCAAGGACATGTGCGCGAGGTGGGCGCTACGTGACTGACGCATCGATGTCGTCGTAGTTCCCTACACCAGCCGCGCGACCCTGCGAGCGTGCGTCGAGCTCTGGCTGGGCTGGACGGCATCTCGTCTCGCAGCCCGATGTCGGGATCGTGGGGCCGCGCACGACCGCATCCATGGAGCTCTCGTCCCAAGCATGCGACGCTATCGGCGTGGGTCCAGTATGGCGCGGCGTTATTTTGCGCACCGCGTTTTCAAACGGGCGGCCTGGGCCAACGAATCGTGACATCGGGTGACGTGTACGACCATGCGGCTTATCCCGAGTGGCTCTCGGGCGGCTGTCTGCTCGCGCGCCGGTCGGTCCTCGAGTCGGGCCGTGGATTTTGACGAGGGCTTCTTTCTCTATAACGAAGACCCGGACCTCTGTGCCCGGGTGAGCGCCGCGGGATACAAGGTTCGATACGAGCCCGTGGTCCCAGCACGCCGCGAAGGCGGACGATCGGCACCCCAGACGGCGCTCTACGCGGTACTCGCGCGCAGCAACATGCGGTTCGCCCGAGAGCACGCCGGTTCCATGTCGGCCGATTTTCAAAGGCTCGGGCTGGCGACCGGCGCCCTGACCCATGCGATCGCCAACGCCGCTCGCCCCACGCACCGGCGGCGCCACATCGCAGCTCTGCTGGCGGTCGTCCGGCCGGCGCGCCAAAAGGCTGGCGTGCCGTGAGCCTGTTCCGCTAACGCATCGCAAGCCAGTTTCGTCTCAGACGATCCTGAGTATGCGTGATCTGAAAGAAGCCGCCATGCCCTTGCGTGCGAGGCTGATGGATCAGCGAGCGCGGCGCGCCTGCACACCAACCCGGGCGACGTAGATAAGCCCGGACCCGAGGAGCAGCGCCGCCGTGATCAGC
This sequence comes from uncultured Solirubrobacterales bacterium, assembly GCA_963709205.1. Taxonomy (GTDB): domain Bacteria; phylum Actinomycetota; class Thermoleophilia; order Solirubrobacterales; family Solirubrobacteraceae; genus Palsa-465. Next base: position 111,579 of record CAVPVP010000004.1, on the reverse strand, counting down.
AACCAGTTGCGCAGATAGTGCTCGAGATGATGGCCGCTCAAGGCGAAGTAGTTCCTGTCGGCCAGACCCGAGATCAACGGACTGTAGATGATCAGCAGGAGAGCGGAGATCAGCAGCGGCGCTCGCAGGTGGTTGATCACCGGTACTCCAATGCGCCGGGATGACCAAAGTGGCACAAGCGCACGGCGCATGAGGAGATCGAAGCCCGTGTAGAGTGGCACGAAAATCAGGTCATGACCGATCACCAGCCCGAGGTACAACACGAGCAACTGCTTGACGGCTCCGCTGCTGAAAATATAGTGAAACGCGAGCGCGACCACCGCCAAGGCCACGAGATGGGCCCCCAGGTGGAGCGGACTCGCTCCGTAGCGCCGGCGGAAAGCGACTAACCACGCTCGCCTCATGCTGCCTCGAATCTAAGTTCGCCGACCCATTTGACGTTGTGGTTTCCTGGTACGTTCGGGACGATCACCCGGGCAGGGTAGCCGTGGTCGGGGGAGAGGTCGGCGCCATTGACGCGCAAGGCGAGCAGAGCGTGGTCGTCCATGAACTGGGACGGGCTGAAGTTCGTCTCAGCGCCCGCCTCGAGCGACACCGCCCGCAACATGGACCCCTTTGGCGCGTTGACCAACCGAGCGAGGTCGGCGAGACGCACCCCGGTCCAGCGCTGCGTCGTCGACCATCCCTCCGTACAGGTGATCGTCACTGTGCGTGTGTTCTGATCCATCGCGAGGAGCTGCTCCCGCGTGAGCGAGATCGCTCGTCCACCGACGGCCGTCAAGCGCCAAGCCGGACCGGCCATCGTCGAGGTGATCTGGGCTGTCTCAGCGGTGTGGGTCACCGGAAAGTCGTTGGGACCCGTTCCGAACACGCGCCCTCTTGGCGCGAGCAATGCCAGACGTCGGAAAGGCCCACCGATCGACTCGCCGGCCTGCACGGCGAAGATGGTCAGCGACGCACCACCAACCATCGCCAGGAGCCCACGACGGCTGATCGTGGGCGCGTCGGGGTTGACCGGAGCAAGCCCGCCGGCGACAGGCGGCTCAGGCGCGGTCTGCGGCAGCCCCTGAAGTAGGGGCTTCAGAACGCCGCGGGTGCGATAGGCGCGACGGAGCGTCGGGAGCTTGACGCAAGCATGGAGCACGAACAAAGTGCCGAACACCCAGGCACCGTAGTAGTGCACGGCATTGAAATTCATGGGCCCGAAGAGGTTGTCGTCGATGTCGAGAATCCCAGTTGCGAACTCGACGAGGACGCTCGTGACCAAAGCGAGTAACGAGATCCGTTCCAGCGCGCCGGCAAAGCTGCTCACCACCGGGCGCTGGAACAGCTTGGGCATGACGGACCACAGCTTGGCCAAGACAAGCGGCAGCGTCATCAACCCAAGCGTTACATGGGTTCCTTGGTTGACTGCGTAGCTCCAGGCGGGCCACGACGCCGGGATATGAAAGAGGACCGGGAGGTCGGCGCCGGGACTGACGGTCGATTCTGGATAGTAGGCCCAGTGGCTGATGAACCCGGTCAGCACCATCACGGCGACTGCGGGAACGAGCAATGTGCCGAGGAACGACGTGAGCCAGGGTCCGCGCAGCGGGCTGCGCCAGAACTCCGGCCGAGATGGTGACAGCCGGTCAGAGCGGCGGTGCGACGGTTCAACCGTCGCATGCGTCGCCTCCCCGGTCACGCTCACATCGCGATCGGGGGACTTAGTCACGCCCAAGGCCTACCCCTAACACCACGCTCATTCCATTCGGTACCGCACTCGGCGCCAGACAGACCATCTAAGAGCTCGCCCCGGCGACGGTGTTTTCTAGGACGACGGCGATCACCGCGGAGACGATCTTCCGACACTGCTCAATAACCCAACGACAGCAAGATCCCGTTTCTTTCGACCGTGCGGCCGTGCAGAGGCGCGGACGGCTGTGTCCGGAGGACGAATTCGTCTCGTCGATGCGCCCCGTCCATCTTGGTCACGTGGACCGCGGCGTGGTGGCGAAAACGGCCCTACTCGCCGACGGCGCTGAGATCGGCTACGTGAATCTGGTCCCAGTCGTGGTCGCCTTTGGTGAAGAACCAGTCATTCCTCAGCTGGGCGAGACGATCGCGGATAGCGCTGTCTCGGCAGATGCAGGTCGGATGATGAGCCCGGGTCCTGAAGAAGCCGTGCGTCCGTAGCACCGCCTCGAATTCTGCGATCGAGGTGCCGCAGTCCACCGCGGAAACATTGTCTCCGAAGAACGCGAGGCTGTGCCGGACGAGCTCGTCAATCGTCTCCGCATCCCGGCGAGAGGCGTACACGTCAACGATGATTCCGTGCGGCAACTCGACCGGTTCGGCACGGCGGAGGACGACGTAACCGACGGCTCGGCCGCCGCGCCTTGCGACAAAAAGCCGGTAACTCGGCTCCGGGCAGTCGACGAAGCGCCAATTGAGGAATCGCGCGTCGCGCGGGAAGATCACGGGGTAATCTCCTCGCGTTCGCTCCCAGAGCTCGTCAATCTCTGGGCCGAAGCGATCAACCTCGACGATGCTGCTGGCTCCCGGCGCGTGCAACGACTGCTTTACGGAGTCGCGCAGCCGAAGCAACGGGTTGGCGACGAGAGGGAACAGCCTGTGGAACTGAAAGACGCTGCAGGAGAGGTGTACCGCGACGTGGGCCCAGCGATGGTTAGCCGTGCGTACCGACAGGTAGCGCTGAACGCTTGCGGCATCCAATCGAACCCACCGCGTCAGCTGATGAACCTCCGCGAGGGTGACGCAGCGATGCTTCTGCGCCATCCGGCGGCTTGCGTCGGCCATCGTGAGCGCCATAAGGATGTCGACGTCACCCACGACGGCATCATGCAAGCGATGCCCTAAACCTGCCCCGCGGTGACTGCGGAGGATCATGATATCGACCGCCCACCCGGCCTCGACGGTCTTCCCCTCCACTTGGAGGAGAGCCTTCTGAACAGCGATCTGGCCGACGACGCGATCGCCATCCACCGCAACCCAGACTGGTACCTCGTCAGCTCGCCGACGCCCGAACGGGTTATCGATGAACTGCCAGGTCCAGCGCGGCGTGGCCTTGTACTGGGCGCGCGCGCCATATGCATCTTCGATGAACCTCGCGATCGCCGGCCGGTCGGAGCGAGAGGCCTTTCGCACGATGACGGCTATCGGGATCTCCTCCATAGGGCCACTTTGCGCTTCGCCGCGGAGGCGTGGATCATCCACCCGTACGCCCCCCGCGCCTTCAGGTGGAACATGAGCGGGCTGTCGTTCAGATCCACTGGCACGCGGCCTCGAACGAAGTCCCGTCCGGCGGGATCGGCAGGCCAGGGATCGATTCCGAACACCCGTTCATAGCCGGCTTCGCAGCACGTGTCGACCACGCGATCGTCATATTCCCCGTAAGGAAACGCCAACAGAGACACGTCGCTGCCAAGCAACTCGCCAAGCTTGAGGCGCGAGGTTGTGACCTCCTCGCGGAGGCGCGCCGCGTCGATCCTCGTCAGGTGGGGATGGCTGAGACTGTGCGATCCCAGTTCGATGAGCTCGGGAAGGGACCGCAACTCCTCGCGGGTCATTACTTGTTCGTTGAGCCCGTTTCTCATCTCCCAGCCAGGCTTCTGCCCGAGAAAGTCGACCGGTACGAAGATCGTTGCCGGGAATCCTCGGTTGAGAAGCTCCGGCACGGCGTTCGTGCGGACGCTTCGGAACGCGTCGTCGAACGTGATCGCCACGTAGGAGCCCCCGTCAGGAAGCGGCCCAGTGTGCGCGGCGCGAACGACCGTCGTTCCGCGCGCAAGCGCTTTCATTTGACGAGCGAAGCGAGGTCGAGCCGCTTCCGGAACCTCGTGGTAATAGAGCACGACAAACCGGGCTGCCCGAGTGCGACCAGCAAGCCTCATTAGTCCGCGCGAGAGCGCGGTCCCGGAGTACCAGAGCATGCTTATTGCGACCTTCACACCGCGTTCGGTGGTTCCCCGGATATCGCGCTTGTCCGTAGCTTTCTCCATTGGGTGGTCGATCAGCCTGGGGGCAGCAGCAGTTCTGTGGTCCGAGCGGATCCGTGTCCGCCCAGGACGCGCGGTTCATATGCGCCCCCAGACTAAGGTCGTGGCTGTGTCCTACCAACGACCTTTCGGCCAGAGGGCTTGCACAGCAGGGGCCGCGGACCTACCCGTCCGGCCAGGGTTTAGCGGACGTGCTGACCCGTCCTGCCCAGTCGCGGTAGTTTGAAGGTACGTCGCGATAGCCGGATTGCCGTTTCGCTAAGGGTCACCTCGGTCCGCTGCCATGGGTAGCACTGCCTCGCCCTAAAGCATCTCGCTCGGCCATGTGCTTCCGCCGCGCCAGCCCCGCGCCGAGCTGAAAGGCGGGATCCCCGGGGCCGAGCACGAACCAGCCAGCGGGATACACGAAGGTCGACGGGACGGCCGCGGGGCGCCCGGGCTGGGCCGATCGGCCCTCGCGCCCGCGAGGACGCAACCCCTTGACACGGTCGAGGCCACTGGATTTTGGCGCGGTCGAAAGATCTGCGGTCTGCGCTCCGTTCACTGGACAGGAAATGGGAACCATGGGGGTTAAGTCGTCTTGCTACGCATCGCAATAATCGGCCTAGGACCGTGGGGCGTCTGCGCTCTCGAGCGCGTAGTCACCACCGCTCGCCAGGAGCTTCCGCCGGACGTCGATATCGCCGTTCACGTGATCGAGCCCGGAACGCCTGGCTCCGGCGTTTACGACGTAACCCAGCCCGACTACCTCCTTCTCAACAACCCCTGCGGCGAGCTCTCGTTGTACCCGTTCGAAACCGAGTCCGACCAGCCGTTGTACGGCGTTGGACTCTACGACTGGGCCGTCGAGCGAGGCTACCGCTGGGTCGGCGACCGGTGCGTGATCGATCCCGCGGGCCAGCCGATCGAGCCCCACCACTTCCTTCCACGCCGCTTGATGGGCGAGTACCTCCAGTGGTTCTACCGGGCGCTTGTCCTCAGCGCGCCTCAGGGTGTGCACATCGTTCACCACCCAACTGCCGCGGTCGATTTGATCGCCCGGCGTAACGGCATCGAGGAGCTGCGCCTGGCCAACGGAGGAACGGTCGTCGTCGACCACGTGATCGTCACCTCCGGTCATACCGCTAATCAGCACGACTCGCGGCGCGTACTCGACCCGTACCCCGTCGGGTCGTACGTCGACACGATCCCGACCGACGCGACCGTCGCGGTCTCAGGGATGGGGCTGGTGGCGCTCGACGTGGTGACGGCGCTGACGGTCGGGCGGGGCGGCCAGTTCGTCGAGAATGGCGGCGGGCTGCGCTACCGGGCCAGCGGTCGCGAGCCGCGGCTCCAGCTGTTCTGCCGGAGCGGACTGCCGTTCACCGCAAAGTCGGTCACCGGAAAGGACCGCAGCGACGTCTACAAGCCGGTGATCTGCACCGACGAGCGGCTCGACGCGCTCTGCGGCCGCTCGAACGGCCGCAGACGGCTGGTCGACGTGCGGAGTGAGCTGCTTCCACTCCTGTTTGCTGAAGGGTCGGCGCGGTACTACGCACAACTGGCTTTCCAGGCATCTGGGGCCCGCGCCGATGGCGCGGCGGTCCGCGAGGCGCTCGGTGTAGCATGGACCGGAGGCCGATTCGACGCGGAACTGGCGCGTCTGGCCGAGCGGTTCGGAAGCTTCGATGCCGCAGCGCTCTTCTTCGGACACCAGCCGAACTACGGCTGCAGCGACGACTACGAGCGGTTCGTGTACCAGGCGCTGACCGACGATCTCCGCGAGGCCGAGGTGCCGGACGGCGCCAGTCCCGTCAAATCAGCGTCCCAGGTGTTCCGGATCTTCCGGGACAAGATGCGTACGGTGGTGGAGCAAGGGGGACTGTCGTTTGACTCCTATCTCGACTTCAATGCCGACATCTGTAGCCGGATTCATCGCCTCGTAGCCGGTCCGCCGGCGCTGCGTACCCGGCAGATGCTCGCGCTGATGGACGCTGGAGTGGTGCGGATGCCATACGGTCCCGCTCCGGCTCGAGGCCTAGCCGTGAGCGACATGGATCCGAGGACTGCTCGGACTCGCATCTCTTCAACAGCGTTCGAAAGGCCATATGTCGAAGATGTCGATGTCGTGATCCGAGGGCACCTCGAAGAGCCGCGGATCGCCGGCTCGGCGTCGAAGCTGCTCACGCAGCTCTACAACCGCGGCCGGGTGAGCCAGTTCCGCTATGGGGACGTGGCCGTCGGCAGCGTCGACCTGACGCCGGACTCACATCCCATCGATATCGAAGGCCGGCCGCAAACGAACATCTCGATGTTTGGCGTGCTGACCGAAGGCGTCCGTCACTTCACGCAGTACATCCCGTCACCTCGGAGCCGGATTCGCGCGTTCGAAGACGTCGGTGCCTGCGTGGCGGAGATCCTGGCCGACGCCTACATGAGCGAGCGGCTGGTGGCGTAGCCGCCCGGTCGCGGCCGCTACCCGCCTGCTCACCACGGCTCAGCTCACGTACTGGCGGTCGTCGTCCTGCCGGGGGCGCGGCAACCGAGGGGACCGCGCAGCCGGTCCCCTCGGCGTGATCGGCTGGCACGGGATCCGGAGGTCAAGGCAACGAATCGGCCGCCGGCGGCGATCCACCGCGCCGCCGGCAGCGATCCAGCGCCGGTAGCCGGTAGCGATCCACCGCCGGTAGCAAATCGGCCCCGGCGGCGGTCAGGCTGGGTCGGTAGCAGCCAGCGCCTGGTCGAGGTCCTCGATCAGGTCGTCCGGATGCTCAAGCCCGACGGACAGGCGCACCATGTCGGGCGTGATGCCGGCCAGCTTCAGGTCGTCGGAGGTGAGCTGGCGGTGCGTGGTCGAGGCTGGATGAGTGATCAGCGACTTCGCGTCTCCCATGTTCAGCAGGCGCTTGAACAACTTGACGCTGTTGAACACCGTGATGGCGGCTTCCCGCCCGCCTCGGACCGTGAAGGTCATGATCGACGGGACCCGACCGCCCATGTAACGCTGAGCGAGCTCATAGTAGGGGTTGTCGGGAAGCCCGACGAAGCTGACTGACGTCACCGAGGGATGTGACCCCAGAAACTCGACCACCGCGCGCGTGTTGGCCTCGTGGCGAGGAAGTCGCACGGCGAGGGTCTCGAGTCCTTGGAGAAGAAGGAAGGCGTTGAAAGGGGACAGAGCCGGGCCCGTATTGCGTGCGCCGATCGTCCGGCAGCGGACGACGTACGGGGCGTTGGGGAAGTCGCTCGCGTATCGAACGCCGTGAAACGCGGGCTCCGGTTCAATCATGATGCCGAACCGGTCGGGGTGATCGGCCCACGGGAACGTGCCGCCGTCGATGATGATACCGCCGAGCGTGGTTCCGTGGCCGCCTATGAACTTCGTCAGCGAGTGGATCACCACGTCGGCCCCGTGACGGAACGGCTTGAGTAGGAACGGCGTCGCGACCGTATTGTCCGCGATGACCGGAACGCCGCGCGCGTGGGCCACATCGGCGACGGCGGCGAGATCGATCACGTTGCCGGCAGGGTTACCAACGGTCTCGCAGAACACGGCCTTCGTTCGATCGTCGATCCGCGCCGCGATCGAGTCCGGGTGGTCGTCGGCGGAGAAGCGGACCTCGACCCCGAGACGTGGAAGGACATGGGCGAAGTACGTGTACGTGGCCCCGTAGAGCGTCGGCACCGACACGAAGTTGTCACCGGCACTGACCAGGTTGAGCACCGACATGGTGACCGCTGTGGCTCCGGAGCTGACGGCTATCGCCGCGGCGCCACCCTCCAGCGCGGTGACCCGCTTCTCGAGCACGTCCACCGTCGGGTTGTTGATGCGGTTGTAATGAAAGCCCGGGGTCTCGAGGTCCATGATCGCCCCGGCGTGATCCGCATCGATGAAGTCGTGTGCGACCGTCTGGTAGATCGGAACGGCGACGGCGCGAGTGGAGTCCGGCGTGTAGCCGCCGTGGATGGCGAGCGTCTCGTCGTGCATCGGTGTGTCAGGCCGCGGAACGGAACCGCTCACGCCGCGGCTCGACGCAGTCCGACGTCATCCACGCGATGGGGCAACGCGGGCCGCGCCAATTGCAGCCAGTTCGCGTACAACGTGGCCGACGCCGATGCCCAGGTGTTCTCGACGGTCGCGGCCACCTCGTCGAATGGAAAGGTTGGCCATAGCTCACGTGGATCCATGTCCGTCGCGTAGGCCCGGTGCTCGAACTCCGTCAGTTTGTCCACCGCCTCCTGTCCAAGATAGCCATCGGGCAGACGAGGATACGGGATGGCGCCCCGACCGAACAGGCAGCGGCGGACATCTCGGCGATATTCGCGCAGGAGACTCAGCGTGCCGTACTCCGGATGGCCCTGGCAAAGGACGAAGAGCCCGTCTCGGTGCTCTCGCGCCGCGACCGACCAACCGGCGCCCGAGGACCCGGTTCCCACCACGACGCGGTAACCGGCGTCGATGAGCGCCGCCTCAGACACCTCGTTCAGTCGTGAGTGAGGGATTGGAACCACGTCGGGCAGTCCGATCGTCAGCGGATCGAACGGGTCTTCCACGGTGCCCTCGAACACGCCGCTGCACTTGACCGGCCGCGGGACTCGATCGATGCCGTCGAACAGGAGGATGCTCGCGTGCGAGGCTAGGCACGACAGTAGCGTCGTCGGGACGTGGTCGGCTGCCCACTCCAGAAGCCGTGCCACGTAGGGCCAGTACGGCTCGAACCGCATTTGGACCTGCGTCGGCTCGGTTCCGGTGACGATCAAGGCGTCGGGCGGGCGCGTCCATAACTCGTCGAGCCCGCGGTAGCGCTCCTGGATAACTGCCGCGACCTTCTCCGATCGCGGGATCTCCTTGATCGTGTACAGCGCGAACTCGATTCCGGCGCTATTAGTGCCAAGTGCCGCCCCTCGAAACTGGTTCTCGGTATCGACAAACGCCGAATCCGGCATGTTGTTGACAAGTCCAACGGTTATCGAATGGATATCCGTCAGGCTCTTCCGCGCCTCGCGTTCCATTACTACTTGTAACGCTTGTCGCTTGCGCGTTCTTTCATCTCGTAGAGGCGCTGTCGTCGTTGACGATTCCCGTCAAGCGGCGATCGGCTCGCGCACCAGCGACCGCGTCGAGGGCGTGGAGTCGAGGAGCATCAGCTCTCGCTGGAGGGTTCGCCGGCCGCGGTGGTGGAGCCCGTGGATCGAGCTCTCCGTCCGTCCCATCCTGTCGGCGATCTCCGCCGGCGTCAGGCCGACGACGTGGCGCAGTACGACGACTTCGCGCTGCTCGTCGGGCAGCGCCGACAGCGCCGCCCGCACGGTCTCGCCGCGATCGAGATCCATCGGCGACGTCGACGCCGGGTCGAGCACCGTCTCGGTCGGCGTGACGCGGTTCGCCCGAACGTGATCGATCGCCACGTTCCGGGCCAGCCGGATCAGCCAGGCGAAGAACGGCACGCCGCGGTCGTCGTACTTGACAAGCGTGGTCATCAGCTTCGCGAACACGTGCTGCGTGACGTCCTCGGCTTCGTGGTCGTCGCGCACGATCGAGCGGACGTAGCCGTAGATGTTCTGGGAGTATGTGATGTACAGATACCCCAGCGCCTCGTGGTCGCCTTCCTTCGCACGCGCGACCGCAAGCCGGGTCTTCGCACGTGTCTCGGGCGCCTCGTCGAGCGCGGCCCGCGCCCTGAATCCGACGGTTCCGCTTGCGCCCGCCAGTGCTTCCTTGATCATGTCTGCCCTCTTTGGAGGTTGCCCTTGTTGCACCCGAATGCCGGCGCCGCGCCGGTGTGCCAACGGACGCCGGCGCGTGCCTCGTTCCCTTCTTTGCCCCCCCGACGGCGATCCTCGCCATTCGGAATTCGTGGCCCGAAGTCTTGTCCACGCCGCCGGGGCGGTCAATGAACGGACAGACCCATTCCCGCGTTCAAGTGGCTGAACACTCCCCAAGGATGATCATCATCTCTGCCGAAACCCCAGTTCTCTGCCAAAACCTAAAGTTGTCTGCCAAAACCTAAAGTCTCGACTTAACCGAGCCGACAAAAAGTCTGTGGATCGGGACTCGTTGATAGGCTATGATTAGGTTCAGCGAAGGATTCGCGGAAAAGGGCTTGGGGGCAACATGGGGGATGATGGGCCGGAGTCCGTGGCGATCGGCGACGCCAGGGCTCGCAATCGGTCGTTGAACAATCGAATCAGAGCGTCTGCCGGCGCGGTCTGCGCCGGCGGAGGGGTGCGCGAAGTCTCTGTGCTCTTGCTCACGGCTGCCGCTCTGCTCGCTCCCGTTGTGTTGCGGGGTCTCACGGTCAGCGCCCCAACTCTCCGGGCGGCGATCGAAATGATGACGACGCTGTTCGCGCTCGCCGGCGCGTGGCTGCTCCGGGCGCAGTTCGGTTCCTCCCGACGCCTCCGTGATCTGATGCTGGTGGCGGGGACGCTCGCCTTTGGGCTCATCGAGCTCGGCGCGGCTGCGCTGCCCGCCGCGCTCGATCTCCACGACGGGACCTACTTCGCCGCGGCCCGCCTGTGCGGTCTGCTGGCCGTCGCGGCGATGTTCGCGGCGGCGGCATTCGGCTCCCCGGACTCGCTGGTCGCCCGGCGTCGTCATCCGGTCGCGATCACGGCCGCCCTAAGCGCGGCTAGCCTCGTGATAGCCGGACTGGGCGGGCTGCTGGGCGGGACCCATCCCGCGACGCGCAGTCTGGCTGCGGACGTCGGACATCCGAGGCTTCTCGTGCTTGTGGTCGCCGCCACAGGGCTGCTTCTCTACGCGGGGGCGGGCTTCGCCCGCCGCCAGATCCTCGAGTCAGATCAGGTGGCCGGGCTGATCGGGATGGCCACGGTGCTGATGGCCGGCGCCGGCTTCGCGGACGCGGCGTCCGGTTCGGTCTCCCCGGAACAGATCGGCACGAGCGAGGGTCTGCGAGCGCTGGCGTGTGCTCTGATCCTCGCCGCAGCGGTGGTCGCGGAGCGCCGCGTCCATGCGCGGATGTCCAAGGCCACCGTGCTCGCTGAGCGGCGGCGGGTGGCCCGCGATCTGCACGACGGCATCGCCCAGGATCTTGCCTTCATCGCCGCCCACGGACCCCGGTTCGCCGGGGAGCTCGGCGATGAGCACCCGATGGTCATCGCCGCGCGCCGGGCGCTCGCAATCTCGCGCTCGACGATCTCAGAGCTCTCGAATCCTGACGGAGCCACCGCGCGCGAGGCGCTCGACGCGATCGCGCGAGAGCTCGGGGAGCGGTTCGGTATCGCGGTCGCAGTCAACGCTCAGCTCGATCGCGATCTCGAGGCGCCTCAGCGGGAGCATGTGACGAGGATCGCGCGCGAAGCGATCGCCAACGCCGCGCGTCACGGCGGCGCGACAAACGTGATCGTCTCCCTGAGGCACACCGGGACAGGAACAGCCCTCCGCGTGGTCGATGACGGTTGCGGAATCGCCGGCGGCGCAAACGCACCGGCACCCGAGGGATTTGGGCTCCGCAGCATGCGCGAGCGCGCCGACGCACTCGGCGGTGAGCTGCACGTACGTCAGCCACGCAAAGGTGGCACGGAGCTGGAGGTGGTCCTACCGTGAACCTGAACGGGAACGGATACGGAAACGGGAATGGGAACGGCCATGGGCACTGGCAGCTGAGGCTACTGATCGTGGATCGGGCCGCCACCCGCGTCGGGATTCGCATGGCGCTGGAGGGCACTGTGGAGGTGTGCGCCGAGGCCGACGACAGCGAGCACGCGATCCGGGCCGCCAAGCAGCAGCAACCCGACCTGGCCCTAGTGGGCGATCACGTCGCGGGCGACGGGCTGGCGGCGATCCGAGGTATCTGCCGCGCCGCCCCCAGCTGCTCCGTGGTGGTGCTGGCCGGGGCACACGACGCGGACTACCTGCTCGAGTGTGTCCGCGCCGGCGCGGTCGGCTATGTCCCCGGACCGCTCGACGCGGAGCGCTTGAGGAGGGTGGTCACGGCCGCCGCGGCCAACGAGGCGGTCGTCCCCCGCTCGATGGTGCTCGAGCTCGTGCTCGAACTGCAGGGCGGCGGGACCGGCGCGGACGGACTGACCAGTCGCGAGTCACAGGTCCTCGGGATGCTGCGCCGCGGGCACAAGACCAGTGAGATCGCCGATCGCCTGGCGATCGCTCCGGTCACGGTACGCCGGCACATCTCCGAGCTCGTGCGCAAGATGGGCGTAGAGAACCGCGCTGCGCTTACCGCGAGCCTTGCGTGCAGCGGCGCGCGCGGCAGGCAAGCACGCGTGCAGTAAACCTGAACGGCTTCGGCCGCGTGGCTCATTGCCGCGGCTGACCTCACCGGACACGATTCCCTGAAAGTCAGGTCGTCCGGTGGATGATGCAAACTCACGATATCCGGCCAGCGCTCTATCACCTCGAAGCCGCCCTAGAGTCAAGTTGCGCGACGCTGATCGCGCTCGAGGCAACCCGGGCCCAGGACCGCGGGAGCGCGCGCGACACAGGTCCCATCCAGGGGCAGATCGGCGACGCGATCGAGTCGCTGCGGGCGGCGATCGCAGAGCTCCGCGCGATGCACGACGTCGAGACCAACGTGCTGGCGTTCGGCTTCGTGCTGGGCGCGAATCCGGGATAGGCTCGAACCCAAATGCGCCGGCGGCACGCCCGGCGCGGTCAGTCCAGCCCGCGGCGGACCGCGTAGATCGCCGCCTGGATCCGGCTCGGCATCCCGAGCTTGACCAGGATGTTGGAGACGTGGTTCTTCGCCGTGCGCGGGCTGATGCCGAGCTCCTTTGCGATGTCCGCGTTCTCCATGCCGCGCGCGATCAGGCGCAGCACCTCGCGCTCGCGTGGCGACAGCTCGTCGATCAGGCCGGGTTCGGGCCCCTCGTCCGGGCCGTCGCGCCGGACGCGCCCCAGCACGACCTCGGCGGCGCGTGGCGCGAGCCATGCGACGCCGTTCGCGGCGGCGCGCACGGCCATTGCGACGTTCTCGATCGAGGTGTCCTTGGCCAGGAAGCCACACGCGCCAGCCTCGACAACGGCAGCCACGTCGGCGTCATCCGAGACTACGGTCAGCGCGACGATGCGCGCCGACGGACGGCGCTCCAGGATCTCGCGCGTGGCGTCGGGTCCTTCGAGGTCGGGCATCCGGACGTCCATGAGGATGACGTCCGGCTGTAGCTCGTCCGCCAGTCGCACGCCCATCCGGCCGCCCGACGCCTGCGCGACGACCTCGATGTCGGGCTGGGCAGCCAGCAACGCGGCGAGCCCGGCGCGAAACAGATCGTGATCATCGACCACCAGCACGCGGATTGACCCGTGGTTCCACGCGTCTTCGTTCATCTGATTCTCATCGGCATTCGCCCCGTCTTTGTGCAGGTCTGACAGCTACAGCCCGCTCAAGCCCCGTCGAAATTATACCTCGCGATTGCTGTTCATCCCGTTGAACGACGCATGGGCACGGCGACCTATTTCGCCGGCGGCGTCTGGATGACATAACTCGTCTGGCACGGAAACCAGCAAGGGTTGGGATATGAAGGCAGCAGCAGTCGGGACGATGCGCGGGGGCAACGTGCGCTTCGTCGCTCTCGACGGACAGCACGCCCCGCTCGAGCGTGAACTGAAAGGCGCATTCGTTCGCATGCTCGGCTCGAGCGCGTTCACCCTCGGAGCCGAGGCGGAACGGTTCGGAGCCGAGTTCGCCGAGTACTCGCAGACCCAGCATTGCGTAGAGCGCGTCGCCGAGGCGGTACACGCGGCCGTCTGTGTTCCGAAAGCACTATCAGGAGAGAACCGATGCTGAACCCCGCCCTGGCCATCACCCCGGCCGACGAGACCGGCACCTTCCACTCCGCGCCGGTCAGAATCGCGGTCGTGGGGCTCGGATACTGGGGTCCGAATCTGCTGCGCGTGCTCGGCGACAACCTCGATGCCGAGGTGCGTTGGATCTGCGACCTCGATATGGAGAGGCTGGCCAAGTACCGGCGCCGGCATCCCGAGGCGCGGGTGACGACCCGGTTCGATCGCGTGCTCGCAGACCCGGCGGTCGACGCGGTGATCATCGCCACGCCGGTGCACACCCACTACGACCTGGCCGCTGAGGCCCTGCGCGCGGGCAAGCACGTGTTCGTGGAGAAGCCGCTCGCTCCCTCGACCGAGTTGGCCGACGACCTGGCTGAGCTGGGGCGCGAGCGGGCGCGGATCCTGATGTGCGGCCACACGTTCCTCTACAGCCCTCCGGTGCGCGCGGTGAAGCGGATGATCGAGGCCGGGACGCTCGGCGACATCTTCTTCATCTCGTCGAGCCGCGTGAACCTTGGCCTGCATCAGCGCGACGTGAGCGTGATCTGGGACCTCGGGCCGCACGACTTCTCGATCCTGCTCTATTGGCTCAGCGAGCTTCCGACCACAGTGCGAGCGGTGGGTCGCGACTCGATCGTCAAGGGCATCCCCGACGTGGCGTTCGTCACGATGACGTTCGCGTCCGGAATCGTCGTCAACGTCGAGCTGAGCTGGCTGGCGCCGAGCAAGCTGCGGCGCACAGTGCTCGTCGGCAGCGAGAGCATGGTGATTTACGACGACGGCGCCCCCGAGCCTGTCCGGCTGTTCGACCGCGGTGTGGTCTACCGGGATCCAGAGACGTTCGGCGAGTATCACCTGTCATACCGAAGCGGCGATGTGATCTCCCCGATGATTGAATCGCACGAGCCGCTGGGGCTCGAGATGGCCGACTTCGTCAAGGCGATTCAGAACGCGGATCCGATGGAGTTTCACACGGCGATCGCGCGGAGCGTGGTCCGGATCGTCGAGGCGGCCGACGAGTCGCTTCGCGCGGGCGGCCGCGAGGTGTCGCTCGACCATGGCGACATCGGAACTCACCTGACTGCGCGTCGAGAGCTCGCGGCCGTATGACCGCGTCCACCTCTAAGACGGCCGACCTGTCGGCCGCCGCAGCGCGCGCTGTCTTAGCCCACGAGTGTCTTCTTGAGGATGACGTGTTCGTCGGGCCGCAAGCGACCTTCACCAACGACCCGTTCCCGCGCAAGCGCCCGTTCGAATGCCGGACAACCACGATCCGGCGCGGATCGAGTATCGGCGCCGGCGAGGTGATTCTTCCGGGGATCACCGTCGGTCAGGGCGCGACGGTAGGCGCCGGCGCGGTCGTCACCAAGGGCGTGCCGGATCCGCGGTGGTGGTCGGACACCTCGCTCGCGTCGTGCCGATGCTCGATCCGAACCACGAGCGCACGGACGCGGGACCTAGCCCAATTTCCCATCGAGACCGCACTAAAGGCCAGGGCCATTCCCTGGTGCGAACCGCCCCCGCGAGAGTAGGTTTAGCGAGCACCGCACAACTTGGACAAACGTTGATGCGGGGCACCAAATTCAGTCGAACGGACTTGTAGATAGGGGGGCCAGCCGGTCGGGTCGACGGGGCGCAAGAAGCCGCACCCGACCGGCTGTCATCAGCGATGAACACAATTTTCCGCGCCAGCACGGCGCTCGAGCACAACAACAAGGACGAAGCAATCAACCGCGCGGTGGTGGCGGCTCAGGCGGGTGACATGGAGGCGATCCGCTTCCTGTACGTCCGCTACAAGGACAACGTCTACGGCTACGTCCTGAGCATCGTCCGCGAGCAACACGAGGCTGAGGACTGCACCCAGCAGGTGTTCATGAAGCTGATCTCGGCCATCCAGAAGTACGAGCCGCGGAGGGTGCCGTTCACCGCCTGGATCCTGAGGGTGGCTCGGAACATCGCGATCGATCACCTGCGGCAGCGTCGCGCAATCCCGCGCGACGAGGTCTTCGAGCCGACCCGTCAGACCGACGATTCGAGCCGCGAGTGCCGCTGGGGGCTCCAGTCGGCGCTCGAGGCGCTCCCTGAGGAACAGCGGAATGTCGTCGTGCTTCGGCATCTCGTCGGCCTGGCTCCCGGCGAAATCGCCACTCGGATGGGCCGGACGGAGTCGTCCATCCACGGGCTGCACCATCGCGGCCGGCTCACGCTGAGGCGCGAGCTGGCAGAGATAGATTGCGCTCCGACGGCGAAAGCTGCCTGAATCTCAGGCGGGGTGGCCCGGCGTCCCGCCGGCGGGGGACTGTAGCGTTACCCGGCGGATGCCGATCGGCCTGTTCGATACCGAGACCCCCCTGCTCGCGCTCCGCGAGCAGATCGTCGAGCGCCTGGCGGCGGTCGTCGAGCGCGGCGTCTACATCCTCGGGCCCGAGGTCAAGGCGTTCGAGCAGGAGCTCGCGGACTACGTCGGTGTGCGCCACGCGATCGGCGTCGGCAACGGCACCGACGCGATCACGATTGGGCTGAGGGCGCTCGGCATCGGCCGGGACGACGAGGTCGTGGTGCCGTCGTTCACGTTCTACGCCTCGGCCGAGGCGATCGTCAACGCCGGCGCGCGGCCGGTGTTCTGCGACGTCGACCCGGCCACGCGCAATGTCACCGCCGACACAGTTCGCGCCGCGCTAACGCCGCGGACGAAGGCGATCGTCGCCGTCGACCTGTTCGGCTGCCCGGCACCGCTGGCGGAGATTCGCGAGTTCGGAGTGCCCGTACTCGAGGACGCCGCGCAGGCCGCGGGCGCGAGCCTGGATGGCCGCCGCGCCGGCTCGCTCGGAGACGTCGCCACGTTCTCGTTCTACCCCTCCAAGAACCTCGGGGCCTTCGGCGATGGTGGCGCGATCACCACCGACGACGACGAGGTGGCCGAGCTGGCGCGCGCGCTGCGGTTCCACGGCTCGCGCGACAAGCAGACGTTCCAGTACGTCGGCTACAACTCGCGCCTCGATGAGCTCCAGGCCGCGATCCTGCGCGTGCTGCTGCCCGAACTCGATGCCTGGTCGGACTGCCGGCGCGCCGCGGCCGAGGCATACGCGGAGGCCGGCATCCGACACTACGTGATCCCGCCAGTCGTCCCCGACGGCGCCGAGCCCGCGTGGCACCTGTACGTGGCCACCCATCCGCGCGCCGATGAGCTGATCGCGAGTCTCGCCGACCACGGCGTGCAGGCTCGCGCCTACTACCGCACGCCGCTGCACAAGCAGCCCGCGATGGCGCCGTACACGCCTGCGGCCGGCTCGCTGCCCGCGACAGACGAGCTGGCCCGAACCAACCTGGCGCTGCCGATGAGCGCCGCGCTCGATCCCGAGCGCGCCGGCAAGGTCGTCGCCGCGCTCGCCGCCGTCCTCAGCGACTGACGGTGGCTCAGCGCCAGCATTCGATCATGTCCTCATCGGGGACGCGCCGGACCGCGCGTGCCGGCACCCCCATCACGACCTCGCGCGGGCCCACGTCTCGCGTGACGAGCGCGCCGGCGGCCACGAACGCCTCCTCGCCGATCTCCACGCCCGGAACCAGCACGGCGCCAGCGCCGACTCGGCATCCGCGCCGGAACGTCGGGCCTTGGAGCGGCTCCCCGCGCGGGTGGCGGCCCATGGTGTTGTCGTTCGTTGTGAGCACGCCCGGGCCGAGGAACACGTCGTCCTCGACCAGTGCGCCGGCCGTGACGTACACGCCGGTCTGGATCAGCACCCGGTCGCCGACCCGCGTCCCGAATTCGATGGACGAGCCGCGGCCGACGACCGAACCGGCGCCGATGCTCGAGCGCTCGCGGACCTGGGCCTGGTCGCCGATGATCGCTCGCTCCGCCACGCGCGCCCCGGCGTACACGACCGCGCCGCAGCACACCGTCACATCGGCCTCTAGCACGAGCGCGCCCAGCTCGACCCCGGCCGCGCTCGACCGTGCCCGCAGCCGCGGCCGCTTCCCGAGCACCGCGCCGTCCTCGATCACGCAGCGCTCGCCGACCTCGGTGCCGGCGTGGACGACCGCGCCGGCGCCGATCACCGATCCCGCGCCGATCCGCGCGCCATCGTGAATGACGGCGCCCGGGGCGACGTCGACGTCATCGGCGACGTCGGCGGTTGGGTGGATGCTCGCTCCCATGGGCGCGCAGTCTAGGTCGATGGGCCGGCCGAGCCCGTCGCCAGGTCGTCGAGCCGCCGGGCGATGAACTCCTGCTCGGCGGGATTGCGCGTCAGCTCGAGCGCGCGCCGGTACGCGTCGCTCGCCTCCTCGGGTCGGCCGAGCCGGCGGAGGAAATCGGCCCGGACGGCATGCAGCAGGTGGTAGCGCTCGAGTCCGTCGATCCGGTCGACGAGCTCGAGCCCATCCTCAGGACGGCCTGCCTCCGCCACCGCCACGGCTCGGTTCAAGGCGACCACGGGCGAGGGCACGAACGCCAGGAGCTGCTCGTACAGGGCCGCGATCTGGGGCCAATCGACCTCGTCGACGGACGAGGCGGAGGCGTGCAGCGCGGCGATCGCGGCCTCGATCTGGTACCGACCGGGACGGCGGACGCGGAGCGCGCCGTTCAGGACGCGCACTCCCTCCTCGATCTCGCGCCGGTCCCAGCGAGAGCGATCCTGATCGGCGAGCAGAATCAGCTCGCCCTCGGGGCCCGTGCGCGTACCCCGGCGCGAGTCGTGGAACAGCATCAACGCGACCAACCCGAGGATCTCGGGCTGATCGGGCATTAGCGTCGCCAGCAGCTTGCCCAGCCTGAGCGCCTCGGCGCACAGCTCGGTCCGCACAAGGTCCGCGCCGGCGGTGGCGGCATAGCCCTCGTTGAAGATCAGGTAGATGACCGACAGCACGGCTTCGAGACGGTCAGGAAGGGCGGCGTCGCCCGGAAGCTCGAACGAAATCCCGGCGTCCCGGATCTTGCGCTTGGCACGCACCAGGCGCTGAGACATCGTGGCGTCGGGGACGAGGAACGCGCGCGCGATCTCTGCGCCGGTGAGGCCGCCGACCGCCTGGAGCGTCAGCGCTACCCGCGCCTCGGCCGCGAGCGCGGGGTGGCAGCAGGTGAACAGCAGCGCCAGGCGCTCGTCGCCGAGTTCAGCCAGAGTGTCCGGTACCGGGTCCGGCGCCTCGACCGAGCCGGACTCGATAGCCACGCCGAGCTGCTCGAGCTTCTTCTCGGCGGTGCGCAGGTGGCGCATCCTGTCGATCGCCCGGTTGCGCGCCACCGTGTACAGCCACGCCGCCGGCGTCCGCGGGATGCCGTCGCGCGGCCACCGCTCGAGCGCGAGCGCGAATGCCTCCTGCAGCGCGTCCTCGGCCAGCTCGAAGTCGCGCAGCCCGGCGACGAGGGAGGCGAGCACACGGGTGCGGTGCTCGCGGAAGGCCTGCTCGACGACGTTGGCCGACATCGGGCCAACGTTACGGGGAAACTACGAAAGCGTGATCGTCCGCCGGGCCGGTGCTGCCGATGTGACCGACGCGGCGCGCACCGTGGCCGCCGTCGCCCCCGAGGGTTTTCTAGGTGCCCAGCCGCCGGTCGACATCGAGGA
Organism: uncultured Solirubrobacterales bacterium; assembly: GCA_963709205.1. Lineage (GTDB taxonomy): Bacteria > Actinomycetota > Thermoleophilia > Solirubrobacterales > Solirubrobacteraceae > Palsa-465. The sequence goes on along the minus strand of CAVPVP010000004.1, from coordinate 92,269 downwards.
GCGGGCCGAGCGCCTGCGCGGGATCGTCGACCGCGGGCACCCGGCGGGGCTCTGGGTCCTCGAGGACGATGACGGCCGCCAGGTTGGGCATGCGGCGGTCGAGGAGACCACCCCGGGAGTCCTGACCATTGGGATGGCGATCCTCCCCGAGGCCCGGGGCCGAGGCGGCGGCCGGGCGCTGCTCGACGTCGTCCAGGACCACGCCAGCACGAGCGGCGCCCACAAGATCTCGGCTGAGGTCTGGGTCGACAACGCCCGCGCGATCGCGCTGTACGGCGCCGCCGGGTTCGAGGTTGAGGGTCTTCGGCGCGACCACTACCGCCGGAAGGACGGCCGGCTTCGCAGCACGCTGATCATGGCGTGGCGGGTCGATAACCCAGAAATCACCGGCCGTGCGCGCGGGTAACTAACCTCTGAGGTGTACCCCACGAACGGAGCGACGAGATGAGCAACCACCTGCGCGAGATCGAGGCACTCGGCCAGTCCATCTGGCTCGACAACATCAGCCGGCAGCTCCTCGACGATGGGGTCCTGGGCCGCCTGATCGAGGAGGACGGGCTCAGCGGGGTGACGTCGAACCCGACGATCTTCGAGAAGGCGATGGGTCATTCCGACCGCTACGACGACGCCTTCCGCGAGGAGCTGAACGTGACCAGCGACGTCGAGGAGATCTTCAACCAGCTCGCCTACCGCGACATTCGCGACGCGGCCGACCTCTTGCGGCCGACGTTCGACCGCACGAATGGAGCGGACGGCTATGTGTCGTTCGAGGTCGCGGCCTCCCTGGGGTTCGACGCCGACGGAACCATCGACGCCGCCAAGCACCATCGCGCCGCGATCGATCGACCCAACGTGCTGATCAAGGTGCCGGGCACCGACCCGGGCGTGCGCGCGTTCGAGGAGCTGACCGCGATCGGCCTGAACGTCAATGTCACGCTCCTGTTCGCGGTCACTCGCTACGAGGCGATCGCCGAGGCCTACCTCCGCGGGCTCGAGCGCCGGGCGGAGTCGGGCGAGTCGCTCGAGTCGGCCGCGTCGGTGGCGAGCTTCTTCGTCTCGCGCGTGGACACCAAGGTCGACGCCGCGCTCGAGGGCACCGGCCGTGAGGACCTGCGCGGCAAGGCGGCGGTCGCCAACGCCAAGATCGCCTACGAGTCCTTCCAGCGGATCTTCAGCGGTCCGCGCTGGGAGGCGCTGGCGGCCAAGGGCGCGCGCGTCCAGCGTCCGCTGTGGGCGTCGACCTCGACCAAGAACCCCGACTACTCGGACACGCTGTACGTCGACAACCTGATCGGCCCGGACACCGTCAACACGATGCCCGACCAGACGATCGAGGCGACGCGCGACCACGGGAAGGCGGAGCGCACCGTCGACAAGGACGTGGATCAGGCCCACCAGATCGTCCGCGAGATCCAGGAGGCCGGCGTCGACTTCGAGGACATCGTGCTCAATCAGCTCGTCGACGAGGGCGTCGAGTCGTTCGCGAAGTCCTACCAGGACCTGCTCGACGCGATCGAACGCAAGTCCTCCGAGCTGGCTCACGCCTAGCCCGCGGCGGTTCGGATACCGGCGCTGCCGGCCGGCCGTCGGCGTCTACGCCAGCCGGCCGGTGGAGCCGAACGCCGCCTGGAGCGCCCGGCGCACCTGCTCGACGGTGACCACGCCGCGAAGCACGCCCTCGCCGTCGACGGCCATCAGCGCCCCGAGCCGGCCCAGGTTCTCCGAGGACAGGACCTCGGTGATCGGCCGGTCCTGGTTCACGCGCCAGCCTCCGTCGTGTTCGGGCTCGAGCACCGCATCGACCGTCAGCCAGTCCTCGCCCCGATCCTGCGCCGCGGCGAGGCGCTCCTGCCGGGCGATCCCGAGAAACCGGTAGTGGTCGTCGATCACTGGGAACCACGACCACCCGTAGCGCAGGAAGAACTCGTCCAGCGCCTGGGCGACGGCCGTCCGCGACGGGATCGCGACGGGTTGGCGGTCCATGATGTCGGCGACCCGGACCCCCTCGATCCGGGCGCTGAGCGCGGTTTGCACGAGCGCCGCCCGAGCCGACTGGTACATCAGGAACGCGATCCCGATCAGCCACAGCCCCGACAGGTTCCGGTAGTCGAGCGTCACCAACACGCCGATGCCGGCGAGCAGGAGGGCGAAGCCCTGTCCGAGCTTGGCCGCGGTCCGGGTGCCGCGCTCCTTGACACCCGTCACGCGCCAGATGATCGCCCGGGTCATCCGGCCGCCGTCGAGCGGGAACGCCGGCACGAGGTTGAAGAACAGCAGCAGTACGTTCCAGAACAAGAGCCAGCTCAGCGAGAGCAGAACCGGGGTGATCTTGACCGTGTTGTCGAGCTCGGCCGCGTGTACCAGCCGGTGCGGCCCGACGATCGCGAGGTCGACTGCCAGGCACAGCAGAACGAATCCAAACGTGGCCAGCGGGCCGGCGGCGGCGATCTTGAAATCCTCGCCCGGCGTGGCGGCATCCCGGCTCATCTCGGTTAGCCCGCCGAACAGGAACAAGTCGATGCGACGGACCGTGATCCCCTCCCGTCGAGCCACCAGCGCGTGGCCGAGCTCGTGAACGATCAACGACCCGAACAGCACCAGGACGGTCACCACGGTCGTCAGATAGGCGACGACGTCGGAGCTGTGCAGGGCCTGACGGAAATCCCCGGACAACAGGAAGATCACTAGGAATAGGATCAGGAACCAGCTGCGGTCCACGCCGATCCGGAAACCGAACAGGTCCATCAGCTTGATCGACGACGGTCGGCGCCACATGCTGCAATGGTCGCATAGGTGCAAAGGCGGCCTGGCCTGGCCGGGATTCCGGGGAGAAACAGATGGCAGATCCATTTGAACAGCTACGCGAGCGAATGGCGGCACTGGCAGACATGAGAAACGTCGCCCAGCTGCTCGATTGGGACCAGCAGACGATGATGCCTCCACGGGGCGCGCCGGCACGCGCCGAGACCGTGGGCACTGTCCAGCGGCTCAGCCACGAACTGTTCGTCTCTGACGAGACGGGCCGGCTGCTCGAAGCCGCGGCCTCGCATCTCGACGGAGCCCCGCCCGACTCGGACGCGGCGTCGCTCGTCCGCGTGACGCGGCGCCAGTGGGACAAGGCGCGGCGCGTTCCCTCCGAGCTCGCCGCCGACCTGGCGCGCGCGGCCTCGGTCGGTCACGCGGCCTGGGTGAGCGCCCGGGAGCGGTCGGACTTCGCCGCGTTCGTTCCCTACCTCGAGCACAACTTCGAGCTGGTCCGTCGCTACGTCGACTGCTTCGACGACTTCGACTGCGCCTATGACGTGCTGCTCGACGACTACGAACCCGGGGGGCGCACCAGCGAGGTCGCGCGGCTGTTCGACGAGCTGAAATCGGAGCTACGGCCGTTGATCGCCGTTGTCGAGCGGCACCACGAGCGCGTGGACGACTCGCTGCTCTACGGCGACTTCCCCGTCGATCGCCAGCGACAGCTGGTCGGGTGGCTGCTCCGGCAGATGGGCTTCGACCCCTCCGCGTGGCGGATCGACGATGCCGTCCACCCGTTTGCCACCGGCTTCAGCAATCACGACGTTCGCATCACCACACGTTGGGACGAGGGCTTTCTGCCGACGTCTGTGTACGGGGCGATGCACGAGTGCGGGCACGGCCTGTACGAGGAGGGCATCGCGCAGTCGCTGCAGCGCACGCCGCTCGGCCACGCCGAGTCGCTGGCATTGCACGAGTCACAGAGCCGTCTTTGGGAGAACATGGTCGGTCGCGGACGGCCGTTCTGCGGTGTGCTGGCGCCGCAAATCGCGGAGGTGTTCGAAAACGGCCTCGGGGGGCTCGAGCCGGACGCGCTGTATCACGCCGTCAACCGGGTCGCACCCTCTCTGATTCGCGTCGAGGCCGACGAGGTCACCTACGGTCTGCACATCATCATCCGGTTCGAGCTCGAGCAGGAACTGGTCGAGGGGCGGCTCGCGATTCGCGACCTCCCTGAGGCATGGAACGTCCGGTACAAGGAGTACCTCGGGGTCGAAGTCCCCGACGATGCTCACGGGGTGCTTCAGGACGTGCACTGGGCGGCCGGGCTGATCGGTTACTTTCCAACGTATGCCCTCGGGAACCTCATCGCCGGGCAGATGTTCCAGCGCGCGCACGCTGACTTGGGAGACCTCGACGCGCAACTCGGCGGCGGCGAGCTACACGGGCTCCGCGAGTGGTTGCGCGAGCACGTCCACCGCCACGGCGCGAAGTTCACGACCGCTGAGTTGCTCGACAGAGTGGTTGGTGGACCGATCGCGGTCGGTCCGTTCGTCGACTATCTGAAAGCGAAGATCGGTCAGGTCTACGACCTCGAGCTTCGCTGATCGCGCTGGCAGCGCGAGAATCGACTAGACCGCGATCGACACGCCGGCAGGACTCGACCGACGGCGGCCTCGCGGCGACCGGCACGCTAACTTGGCGAACGCAACCGATAAGGAGATGAACCTAAGTGACTGATTCGCCCGTACGAGTAGCCGTCACCGGAGCCGCCGGCCAGATCGGTTACGCCATCTTGTTCCGCATCGCCAGCGGCCAGCTACTCGGTCCCGACACGCCCGTTCACTTGTCTCTGCTAGAGATCCCGGCCGCGCTGAAGGCGGTCGAGGGAACAGCGATGGAGCTCGACGACTGTGCCTTCCCGCTGCTGAGCGGGGTCGACATCACAGATGACCCGAACAAGGGTTTCGACGGCGTCAGCATCGCGATGCTGATCGGCGCGCGACCGCGAACTAAGGGGATGGAGCGGAGTGACCTGCTGGAGGCGAACGGCGGGATCTTCAAGCCGCAGGGCAAGGCGCTCAACGATCACGCGGCGTCGGATATCAAGGTCCTCGTGGTCGGGAATCCCGCCAACACAAACTGTCTGATCGCGCGAAGCAACGCGCCGGACATCCCGGCCGAGCGTTTCACCTCGATGATGCGGCTCGATCACAACCGTGCCATCGCGCAGCTCGCGGCCAAGGCAGGCGCTCCAGTTGCTGAGGTCACGAACATGACCGTCTGGGGAAACCATTCGCCAACCCAGTACCCCGACATCTTCCACGCGAAGGTCAATGGCCGGGACGCCGCCGAGGTCGTCGCCGACCAGGAGTGGCTCGAGAACGACTTCATTCCCACCGTGCAGAAGCGTGGCGCGGCGGTGATCGACGCGCGCGGCGCGTCGAGCGCAGCGTCGGCCGCAAACGCGGCCGTCGATCACGTTCGCGACTGGGTGCTCGGCACGCCTGACGGAGACTGGGTGTCGATGGGCATTCCCTCCGACGGCTCGTATGGCATCGACGAAGGCCTCATGGCCGGCCTGCCCGTCACCTGTTCAGGCGGCTCGTACCAGGTCGTGCAGGGACTCGAGCTAAACGATTTCTCACGGTCGCGCCTCGAGGTTACTGTCAAGGAACTCAAGGACGAACGCGAGATGGTGAAGCAGCTCGACCTGATCTGATCTAGGAGACTGTCTAAACGTCTTGGGGGCCGCCTCGCCCGTGCCACCGGCTCTGGGGGTGCGAGGCGGCTCTCCCGGTCCTACGCTGTCGTGGCGTCGGCTTAGCCGGCTGGAAGCCAGCCCTGACCCTCGCGCTTGACCTGACCGTCGCTGAGCAGCCGGGGCATGACCCGGTACAGGTAGTTCGGTTCGATACCCATTTTCTCCGCGATCTGCGGAATCGTGATGCCGGGCTGGCTGCGCACCAGCTCGAGCGCCTGGTTGGCACGTGTACCGCCACGGCTGCGGCCACGGGGGCGACCGGGGCGACGGCCCGTACGGCGCCGCGTGGTTGTGGTCGTCGCTGATGCAGCACGTGCAGCCCGGGGGCGACCAGGGCCACGCCGCGTACCAACGAGCGCGGAGCGTGCCGCCTCGAGCTTCGAGACTTCGTCTTTCAGTTCGCGAAGTCGATCGTCGATTTCCTTCACGGTGCTGTCTACAAATCCAGCCAAATGCCTCTCCCTCCTGAGGGATGAACGATAAAAGCGCCCAACACGATAGCGATAGTTACTGACGTTGCGTCAAGTACGGTCGAGCAGTGCCTTGAGACGAGCCAGTGAATTGTTCGCCTCGCGCTGGGATGTGGCCCCCACAATGAAGCGGCTGGCCACGCTCCCGAGCCGTCCTCCGGGAGGGGCGAACTCGTTCGTGTAGTCGAACTTGGTCGGTCCGTCTCCGTCGCCGGAAAGCTCATACCGGATCCGTGCGAGCGAGTGCGCCGGGCCTTGGCCTTCCCACTCGGCGTACCGTGGGGACTTGACGTCGGTCAGCGTCCAGTGAACGTGAAACGAGACGCCGCGGATGTGGAGTACCTGCACCATCGTCGAGCCCCTGCGCAGCGGCTGGTCCGAGACGTCCCTGACCGAGCGGTGAATCGTGACCCAATCCTTGAGGTGATTGGGGTCCATAACGGTGTCCCACACCGCCTGTGCCGGGGCGTCGATCTCGATCGTCGCGTGGACCGTGCTCATGACCGCGCAGACACTAACGAGCGGAGAGCCGCTCGGTTGCCTCCAACTCGGCGAGCGCGTGCTCGATCGCGGCGTCGAGTGAGTGCAGCCTGACATCGAGCAACGCGACTCCCCGGTTGTCGCGGGGCAGCAGATCCTGGTCGAGGCTCTCCATCAACGGGCCGATCAACTCGTGCCGTTCGCCCGCAATCACCACCGACACCCGGCTCGCTATAGGTGTAAGAGTCAGGCGATTGAAGCCGATGGTGGGCCGCGTGAGGAGCAAGTGCTCGCCGATCTTGTCGATCAACTCGCCGTAGGTAACGACATCGGGTCCTCCGAGGTCGAGCGACTGGCCGCACACGTCCTCGCTGGTCGCCGCACGCGCCAGGATCTCGGTCACGTCCCGCTCGTCGATCGGGGCGGTGACGTGGGTACGCCAGGCGGGCACCGCCAGTACAGGCAGGCGCTCGACGAGTCTCACCAGGAACCGAAACGATCGGGATCCGCCCCCGATCACGATCGACGCGCGAAACGCCACCGAACACGGAGCGCTTGACAGCAGGATCTCCTCGACGGCGAGCCGGCTCGTCAAATGAGCCGACACTGGGCCGCCGGCGGGGACGAGGCCGCCGAGGTAGATCACTCGGCCCACGCCGGCGGCGCCGGCCTCGCGCGCGAAGTTCTCGGCCGCCGCCCGCTCGCGCTCGCCGAAAGCGCCGGCGTTCCCATCGTGCGACGCCGTGTCGGCGACCGGCTCCATCGAATGCATCAGGAAGTAGGCGACATCGATGTCGCGCATCGCCTCGGCCAGTCCCTTCCCGGACACGGCATCGCCGACGATGGTGGGTGGGCCCGACTCCGTGTCGCCCGGACGGCGGCTGAAGCCGCGCACGGCGTGGCCCTCCCGCTCGAGGCGGGGCGCCAGGCGCGATCCGATGAAGCCGGTGATCCCGGTCACGAGTACGTTCATCGCGACCCGCGCGCGTGCGATGAGTTGCGAGCCGCCATCCGGCGACGAAAGCTACGGAAATTGCACCAGGTTTCCTTGCGGCTCCGAAATATCCCGCTGTTTGCAGGGATTTAGCCGAGCGTGAAGTTCTTGCGATTTCCGGAATTCGGCGTTGCAGGAGGGGGGACAAGCCGCTTTGATGCTCCTCGTCGAGGTCGAGCTTTTCACGAGGAGGGACCGGGCGTGACTGACGTGCGCACGCGGGCAAAGAACGCGAGCTGTGAGGACTGCTTCTTCCGGAAGAACCTCCTCTGTGCCGTCTCGGACGCGGGTCCGTGCGCGACGTATCGACCGAATCATCCGGATGGTTTGCGGCCGCCGAGCCAGTTGCGGTTCGTGTTCCGCCAGGACCGCCGGCTCCAGGTGGCATGGGCATTCCCATCCGCCAGCGAGCAGGTCGCCCTGCACGCCGGCGTGTAGTGTTTCCGCCCATGTACTGGCCGCTGATCGTCGGCTTCGTCGCGTTTGTGCTCGTCACGATCCTGATCGGCTGGGTCGTCGACGCGCCGCGCCGGCGCGACGCCGGCCGAGACTGAGCACCCTCGCCGGCCACTGAGCGCCGCTGGCCCGGCACCCTCGCCGGCCACTAACTGCCGCCGCGCCGACACCGCACTCTCTAGAGTGGCGCGTCTCACTAGAGAGGAGAGGCGTGCGAATCACCGTCCTCGGGAAGTCGCCGGCGTGGCAGGACGCCGGCGGGGCCTGCAGCGGGTATCTGATTGAGGAGGACGGATATGCCGTACTGCTCGACTGCGGGAACGGGGTGTTTTCGAAGCTCCGCCAGTACCGCGACTACGTCGACGTCGACGCGGTCCTGATCAGCCACCTGCACGCCGACCACTTCCTGGACCTCGTCCCGTTCAGCTACGCGCTCTCATACGCGCCGCGCCAGCAGCCCGTCGCGGTCGCCGGCTGGCCTGGGACCGACTCGCGGGCGCGGCCGCAGCTGTACGCGCCGATGGGGGCCGGCGATCTGTTTCGCCGGCTCGTGTCGACGTGGGGCGACGAGGAGCTGATCGAGCGCGCCTTCGAGCTGTCCGAGTACGACGGCCCCGACGAGCTCAGCCTCGGGCCGCTCAACGTGCGCTTCTGCGAGGTTCCGCACTACACGCGGACGTTCGCGGTCGAGCTCCGCGGTCCGAGCGGGCGGCTGACCTACAGCGCCGACTGCAGTCCCAACGACCAGCTCGTGCAGTTCGCCCGCGGGACCGATCTGCTTGTGATCGAGGCAACGCTGCCGCGACCCGAGCGGACCGGCGTCCGCGGTCACCTCACGCCGGGGGAGGCAGGCGACCACGGCCGGCGCGCCGTCGCGCAGCGGCTCGTGGTTACCCACTACTCGGACGAGCTCGACGCCGAGTGGGTCCGCGCGGAGGCCGGCGCCACGTTCGGGCGCCGGGTCGAGCTCGCGCACGACGGTGCGGTGTACACCGTGCCAGCGGAACGCGGGTAACTCGCGCCCGCGCCGGCGGAACGCGTGACTCGCGCCTGTGCCGGCGGAACGCGCGTAACTCGCGCGCCCCGCGGCGGTCGCGATCCCGTGAAGTCGGCCCACAGCCGGGTCCGGACGGGCCCGCCCGGCGGACGCGGCGACGGCCCCGCTCGGCGTCCATGCCTCGCAGGCGGGGCCTGCCGCGCGACATCCGACGGACGCCGAGCATGCGAAATCCGGCCTCAATCGGCGTCGGGCGGCCGTCGCGTGTCGGGGCCGGATTCCGTGCGAGGCCCATTAACCTGTCATCTGATGTCCGAGCGTGATCTCTTCGCCAACTTCGAGCGCATGCGGCGCGAGATGGATCAGCTGTTCGGCGACGTGTTCGAGCGGGCCGGCGTGTCTCGTCGGCGTGTCGGCTTCCTTCCGGCGGTGGACGTGGCTTACACGCTCGACCCGCCGCGGGCGATCGTGACCGCCGAGCTCGCCGGGATCGACCCGTCTGAGCTCGAGCTCGAGATCGAGGGCCGCAAGCTGATCCTGTCCGGCGTCCGACGCCCGGGTGGCTCGCAGACCGACGTCTACCAGCAGGTCGAGATCGAGCGGGGCCCGTTCCAGCGGGTGATCGAGCTGGGCGCCGACGTGCGCGCGCAGGAGGCCAAGGCCACGTACGAGGACGGGATCCTGCGGGTCGAGCTGCCGCTGGTGCGGAACGAGATCGGCACTCGCGCCGTGCGCATCGCCGATCTGGAACACGGCAAATGATCGAGATCGGCACCGCTGAGCGCCCCGCTCAGGAAGTGGCGATCGGCGCGACGCGCGAGCTCCCGCACGAGGTCGGTGTCCTGCCGCTGCGGGACACGGTCACGTTTCCCGACATGCTGGTGCCGCTGAACGTCGGGCAGCCGCGGAGCGTGCAGCTGATCAACGATGTGCTGAGCGGAGACCGCTCGATCGCGATGGTCGCGAGCCGAAACACCGAGGCCGAGACCCCCACGCCCGACGACCTGTATTCGGTCGGCGTGCTCGGGACGGTGGCGCGGATGATCCGCGTGCCCGACGGGACGCTGCGGGTGCTGATCCAGGGCGGCCAGCGGATCCGGGTCGTGCGCTGGGTCAGGACCGAGCCGTACCTGGTCGCGGAGATCGAGGAACTGCCGGACGTCGTCCAACACACGCCCGAGCTGACCGCGCTGATGCGCAACGTCCAGCAGACGTTCACCGAGATCATCGAGCAGGCGCCGTACCTGCCCGAGGAGCTCCAGATCATGGTCGCCAATGTCGACGATCCGAGCGTGCTCGCGCACCTGATCGCCGGCGCGCTTCGGATCTCGACCGAGGAGAAGCAGGAGCTGCTCGAGGAGGTCGATGTCGCCAAGCGCCTGCGCCGCCTGTCCGAGCTCCTCGCGCGCGAGCTCGAGGTGGTGGCGATCGGATCCAAGATCCAGTCACAGGTCCAGTCCGAGCTCGACAAGGGGCAGCGCGAATACTTCCTGCGCCAGCAGCTCAAGGCCATCCAGGACGAGCTCGGCGAAGCGGACGAGGTCCAGGCCGAGGTGAACGACCTGCGCTCGCAACTGGAGGCGCTCGAGCTTCCCGAGGTCGCGCGCAAGCAGGTCGATCGCGAGCTCGCGCGCCTCGAGCGGCTGCAGCCGGCGATGGCTGAGTACGGCGTCATCCGCGCCTACCTCGAGTGGATCGCGGCCTTGCCGTGGGACGAGGAGACCGAGGACGACCTCGATCTTCAGCACGCGCGCAAGGTGCTCGACGAGGACCACTACGACATCGAGCAGGTCAAGGACAGGATCCTGGAGTTCCTGGCCGTGAGGCAACTGAAGCCGGACGCCCGTGGCTCGATCCTGTGCTTCGTCGGTCCGCCCGGCGTCGGCAAGACGTCGCTAGGGCGATCGATGGCGCGGGCGCTCGGGCGCAAGTTCGAACGGATCAGCGTCGGGGGGCTGCGCGACGAGGCCGAGATCCGCGGCCATCGCCGGACGTACATCGGCGCGCTGCCCGGCGTGATCATCCGCGCGCTCCGCGACGCTGGCGTTCGCAACCCACTGCTGATGATCGACGAGATCGACAAGATGGGCTCCGATTTCCGCGGCGACCCGTCGAGCGCGATGCTCGAGGTGCTCGATCCCGAGCAGAACAACGCCTTCCGCGACTACTACCTCGACCTGCCGTTCGACCTCTCGGACGTGATGTTCGTGTGCACGGCGAACACGCTCGACACGATTCCGGGTCCGCTGCGCGATCGGATGGAGGTCATCCAGCTCGCCGGGTACACCGCGGACGAGAAGCTCCAGATCGCCAGGCGCTACCTGGTCCCGCGCCAGATCGACCGCAACGGGCTCAGTCCGAGCCGGATCACGTTCACCGATTCGGCCGTGCGCGCGATCATCGCCGACTACACCCGCGAGGCCGGCGTCCGCCAGCTCGAGCGCGAGATCGGCACGATCTGCCGGAAGGTGGCGAGGCAGGTGGCGGAAGGAAACGCCAAGCGCAAGACCACGATCACCGAGCCTCGCGTTCGCGAGCTGCTTGGCAAGCGGCGGTTCTTCTCCGAGACCCGGCGGCGGACGGCGCGGCCGGGGGTCGCCACCGGGCTGGCGTGGACACCGGTCGGTGGCGAGGTGCTGTTCATCGAGGCCACCGCCTTCCCGGGGAGCGGCCGTCTGACGATCACCGGCCAGCTCGGTGAGGTCATGCAGGAGTCCGCGCAGGCCGCGCTGTCGTACGTGCGGTCGAACGCCGCCGAGCTCGTCCCGGATCTCCCGGAGGATTGGTTCGCCACCCACGAGATCCACGTCCACGTTCCGGCCGGCGCGACCCCGAAGGACGGACCGAGCGCGGGCGTCGCGATGGTCACGGCGCTTGTGTCGCTGCTCACCGGACGGCTCGTCCGCTCCGACGTGGCGATGACCGGCGAGATCACGCTGACCGGCCAGGTGCTGCCGATCGGCGGCCTCAAGGAGAAGGCGCTCGCCGCTCAGCGAAACGGGATTCGGACCGTGATCGCTCCCGCGCTGAACGAGCAGGACGTGGATGAGATCCCCGAGCACCTGCGCAAGGACCTCGAGTTCCACTTCGTCTCGACGATCGAGGAGGCGCTCGAGGTCGCGCTCCAGCGACGGCCCGCGCGCCGGCGTCCGAAGGCGCTCGAGGCCGCGTAAGCCGGCCGTCACCGGGTAGCCAGTTGGAAGGCGTCCGGCTGCGGGGAGAAACGTCCGACGGCGAGCCCTATTCGCGTATCCTGACCTTCACGACCCCACGCAACGAGGGAGACCTATGTCAGCAAGGCGCAAGAAATCCATGGCGGCTCCATTCAATGCCGTGGACATGGACACGATTAACAAGGCGACTCCGTACATACGGCGTATCGTCTCGGACGCCCAGCTACGGGAGAACGTAAAGACCGCCTACGACTCGAGCAAGAGTGCTTACACCCGCCTCAGCAACGGGAAGGCTCCGACCAAGGCGCTGCTCGAGGACAAGAAGCTCCAGCGTGATCTGCACGTTGCGATCGAGGCGCTTCGCGACGCCACCACCGCGTTGACCGAGGCTCCGAAGAGGCAGAAGCCCCGCAAGAGCCGTGGGATCGGTCGCAAGCTCATGATCCTGACGCTCGGGTTCGGTCTCGCGCTCGCGGGCAGCGAGAAGCTCCGGACCAAGGTGCTGGACGCGGTGTTCGGCAAGGAGGAGGAGTTTCAGTACACCCCGCCGCCGAGCACGCCGTCGACCCCGCCGAGTTCACCGGTCGGAGCCGCTTAGCCGGACGTGCGTCGACATCGACCACCCGGATCGGAGGCGCCATCGGCGCCTCCGGCGCGTTAAAGGGGCGTCGCCAGCGACTAGAATCGCCCGTGTTGGCGGCGGCAACCGAATCGAGCATCTCGACCCCGCGTGAGCTGTCGGGCGACAAGGCCGCGCGGATCGTCGAGGCGATGCGGGCCAGCGTCGCCGCGCGGGGCATTGCGGGATCAACGTTCGACCACGTCGCGAACGCGGCGGGCGTCTCCCGCGGACTGCTGCACTACTACTTCGGAACCAAGGAGCGGTTGCTCGTCGAGGTCGTGCGCCGCGAGTCGGACGTCCGGATCGAGCGCCTGGAGGAAGCGATCGGCGGCGCCGCGAGCGCCGAGGACGTGCTCGACGCGCTGGTGCGGAGCTTCGAGGAGTGGCTCGGCGACGGACCCGCTCCCGTGATGATCTACGAGATGCTCACGCTGGCGCAGCGCAACGATGAGATCGCGGCCCAGCTGGCGGAGCTCGGCCGGCGAACGCGGTTCCACCTCGCCGGCGCGCTCGAGCGCAAACAGGACACGGGCGTGCTGTCGCTGAGGATCGAGCCGGCGCTTGCGGCGATGTTCCTGTTCGCGCTTGCCGACGGGGTGATGGTCCGGCGTCTGAGCGAGCCCGAGGTCGACATCGGCCCGCTCACCGAGCAGGCGATCGTCGCTGCGCGCGCTGTCTTGAGCTGAGGGGTGCGTCGAATAGCCGTCCTGGCCGGCGTCGGCGTCGTGCTGCTGGTCCTGGTCGTTGCGCAGTTAGCGCTGCCGGGTATCGCGGCGAGGCGCGTTCGCGACCAGCTGTCGAAGTCGGGCACCGTGCTCGAGGTCAAGGTCAGCGCGTTCCCCGCGATCAAGCTTCTCTGGCATCGGGCGGACAGCGTCGTCGTGCGGATGGCGAGCTATCGCGCGCCGGTGAGCGACCTCTCCCGCACGCTGGCCGGGACGGTCGACGCCGGCTCGGTCGACGCGTCGGCGCAGGTGATTCGGGTAGGGCCACTCGCGCTGCGTGATGCGGTGATGCGCAAGCGGGGGAGCGACCTGACCGCGGCCGCCACCGTCACGCAAGCCGACCTCAAATCGGCCGTGTTCTTCCTCGACAATGTTGAGCCGGTCGCATCCGGGAACGGTTCTTTGACACTGCGAGGAGCGGCGAGCTTCCTCGGCCTGAGGGCGACCGTCGATGCCACCGTGGCGGCGCGCGACGGCGCCCTGGTCGTCGCGCCCGACGTACCGTTCGGCGGGATCGCCACGCTAACGCTGTTCAACGACCCGCACGTGCAGGTGCAGTCGGTGAGCGCGACGAACGTGCCCAGCGGGTTCAGGGTGTCGGCCGACGCGCGCGTGAATTAGCGGTCGGCGGTGATCGCGGCTACGCCCGGCACAGTCCCCGCCGAGAGCATCGTGTTCAGCGCTCGCGGTACCTGTTTGAGGTAGTTGTTCAAGAAGGCGACCGTCACCCGCTCGACGATCCCGAGCTGCGGCTGCTCGGTCGGTGTACGGCGGCAGGTGTTGTGCGCCCAGCAGCGAGAGCAGGTACTTCGGGCGCGGCGCGGCGTCGAAGAACGCGTAGGTGAACCGCGGCTGGTTGATCGTGTCCGCGGTTCCCTGAGTCGCGAGCAGCGGCGGGCTCGGCGCGGGAAAGTCGAAGCCGCCGACGCCGGGGATCTCGGCGCCCGAGAGGATCACGGCGGCGCGCGACGCGACGGTCGAGGAAGTGGCGGTCGTAGGCGACCGCGAGCGCGGTCTCGCCGCCGTCGGACTGCCCGGCTGACGGCGATCTCGCGCGGATCGACTCGCCCTGGAAGAAGCTGTGCGGCGTCGCGTCGAGCTGCGAGCATCGCGCGTGATCACGAAGCTCATGTCCCGCGGCTGGTTGACGAGGTCCGACTCGTTGGGGCCCCCCGGGGCGTTGGCATTCCCGAGCGGGAAGATCGGCGCGGCGACGACGTAGCCGGCCGCGCCCACGCCTCGAGCAGCCGAGCGTACGGAGCGGGCGTCACCGCAAACCCGTGCCCGAACACGATCAGCGGGAACCGGCCCGCGGCGCGCGCCGGCGGCGCATTCCGGAGACGTCGACGTGGCCGACCGGGGCCCGATCGCGGGGTAGCGGATTACGGTCACGAGCGGGCGTGGCTCGGCGAGGCTGTCCGGGAAGCGAACGGTGCGGCTCGCGTCGACGAATGTGACGCGTGCCGCTCGCCGACTGCGAACGGCGGTCTGGCCGCCGGCCGGCCGGGCGGCGTCGGTTACGCCGCGCCGAGACGCGTCGGTGCGTGACACGGCACCCGCGGCGCATCCCGGGGCAGCCGGCCACGACGCCGCCATCAGCGCCGCGCAGCGCGCGCACCACTAGCGCACGTAGACCGCGAAGAAGTCGCGATCGTCGGGGGTCAGGTAGCGCAGCGGCGAGCGGTCCATGTCGGCGCAGCAGGTTCGCGGGCTGCTTGGCGCCGGGAACGCGGTAGGTGATGAAGCTCGTCCAGTAGGTGTTGATGTCGAGCTCCATCGCGCGGACCGCGCCGGCGTCGGATCATCATCGTCGCCAGCGAGTCGACGGTCTGGTCGGGGCCGGCCGCGTAGATCAGGTTGCCGTGGCGGTCGATCCCGACCGCCGAGCGCCACACGAGCACGGCGTTGCCGAGCGTCGCGCCCCACTCGGGCCCGTCGTGACAGGTTGGGGTTGGGCTTGCCGTTGTCGACGATCAGCGGCAGGTTCTGCCGGGCGTAGACGACGTCGGGCCCGGCGGTCGGACCGCCGCTCCAGGAGATGATGTCGACCGTGCCGTTGCGGTAGCGGACGATCGTCGCCATGCCCGTCGTGCAGCGGCGCGTACGTGTGGCCGCCGTAGGCGAAGCCGCCGCCCGAGTCCGACAGCTTGAAGCCGCTGTTGAAGGTCGCCACGAGCTCGGCCGCGCATGCCGAGTCGGAACCTCCATCGGTCCGCGCGAGGGCATCGACACGCTCGGCTCGTGCGGCCCGGGTACAGCCACGTCGAGGTCCGGGTGTGGTCGATCCAGGCCACGCCGGCGACCGACCTGCGGGTAGGCGGGGCTCGGGCCGGAAGCTCGTGATCAGCACCGGCGGGCGCGAGCCGCCGCCGGCGAAGGTCGCGTGCCACACGCCCTCGCCGGGCAGCGCCGGATGGATCAGCGGCCGTGATCGCGCGGCGGCCGGTAGTAGTGGACGGCGTCCGGCGATGGCGGCCGCGACCTCGGACGCCGGCGGCGAGCGCCCGCCTGCCCGGGCAGCGCAGCGCAGCGCCGGGCCACCCTTGGCCGGCGCGTTCAGCGAGTAGTAGAAGTTCTCGATCGGTGTTGACGAGCCCGCGCGCGCCGTTGTCGCGCATCCATTCGACGGTGTGGATGCCGAGGCTCGAGTTCGACGGCTCCGTCATCGTCGTGACGTAGGAGACGAGCGCCGGGATCAGGCACAGCGCCGCCGCGAGCAGCGCCATCCGGCGCACGCGCGCGGCTCTCGGAGGTCGCGAGACGGGTGGGTGTCCCACGCGGCGGTCGCCGCGGGCTCGGAAGACGGGAGGCGTGATCTGGGTGGCGCCAGCATCGTGAGTGCGTGTAGACGGCATTCGAGGGGCGTCTAAACGGACCGTGAAAGGGGTCTCATCCGTGAGGGCAGGGGCTAGAGATCGACGGTGAAAGGTCCTCATCGCAGAACCTACGTTCCGTTGAGGAAATCGCGCCTACGTTGCTTCGATGCCAGCAGTTGGAGGAGGCGCGTGGCTGCCCGAAGACGTGCGCGGCGACCGCTCTAGCCGCCCGCCCCGCGAGGCTCGCGAGGCCCCGGTTCAGCGCGCCGTCGCTGCCGAGCGTGGTCCGACGCGACCTGCCGAGCGTGGTGCCACGCTGCCGGCGGTGCGTCGCCGCGGCACCTTGCACGCGGCGCTGGTGACGATGCGCCCGCGGCAGTGGATCAAGAACGCGCTCGTGATCGCCGCGGCCGGCGCGGCCGGCGCGCTTGGACACGACGACGTCCCGGTGCGCGTCGCGATGGCGTTCGTGGCCTTCTGCCTGCTGGCCTCCGGGATCTACGCGATCAACGACGTCCGCGACGCGGCCGAGGATCGGCTGCACCCGCGTCAAGCGGTATCCGCCCGGTCGCCGCCGGCGAGCTGGATCCCGCGGCTCGCGACCGGGCTGGGACTCGCGCTCGATGCTCGCCGGGCTCGCGCTGTGCGCCGGCGTCCGGCCGCTGCTCGGCTGTGGTCGGCGCTGGGTACGTCGCGCTGACGCTCAGCTACACGATCGTCTGGCGCCACCTCCCGCTGCTCGACATCATCGCGATCGCCGGCGGCTTCGTCCTGCGCGCCGTCGCCGGCGGAGTGGCCGCGCCGGTGACCCTGTCGCGGTGGTTCGTGCTCGTGGTGACCTCGGTCGCGGTGCTTCGTCGCGGCCGGCAAGCGCTAGGCCGAGCTGCGGCGGACCGAGCGCGCGGGCAAGCGCGGTCGAGCCGTGCTCGCCCGGTACGGCGACCGCGCGCCTGCGGCTCATCGTCGCGGGAGCGCCGGCTGGCGCGTGTTCGCCTACTGCGTGTGGGCGTTCGAGCTCCCGGTCGTCGACGGTGTCCCGTGGCGGCCGCTGACGATCATCCCGTTCGCCGCGTGCCTGATTCGCTACGGGACGCTGGTCCGGTCCGGTTCCGGGGAGGCGCCCGAGGAGCTGCTGCTGAGCGATCGGTGGCTTCAGGTCGCCGGCCTGGCCTGGCTGGTGCTGTTCGCGCTCGGTGTCCATGCCGCCGGCTGACCTCGCCAGATATGCGGTCGACGTCGGCCGGTTGACGCCGCGGCCGGCCACGCTGTGGCGGCTGGGGTGGGGGCGCGGGCGCCGCGGGCTGGTCCCTTCGACCGGGTCGCCCCGATGAGGTCGCCGCCGCCCTCGAACTGTTCCGCGCACGCGCCGGCGGCCCGGGTGCTCGGACGGGCGTGATCGCGCGCGGCATGGGCCGCGAGCTACGGCGACGCCGCCCAGCTCGAGGCGGGTCTCGTGCTCGAGACCGCGGCACTGACCGAGTTCGAGCTCGACCGCAGGAGGGCGTCGTGGACGCCGGCGCAGGGGTCACGATCGGCGAGCTGCTCGACGCGCTGGTGCCGGCGGGATGGATGGTTCCGGTGGTTCCGGGCACGCAGCACGTGTCGGTCGGCGGCGCGATCGCGAGCGACATCCACGGCAAGAACCACGGCGCGGCCGGGACGTTCGGCAGCCACGTCGATTCGCTGACGCTCCTCCTGGCGAGCGGGCGAGGTGGTCGAGGTCTGCGCCCGGAGCGGACGGCGACCTGTTCGAGGCCACGCTCGGCGGGATGGGGCTGACCGGCGTGATCCTGGCGTCGCGGATCCGGCTCGGGCCGGTGCGTAGCCCGTTCCTGTCGGTCGACACCGACCGCGTCGGCGACGCTCGACGACGCGCTCGCGGCGCTCGAGCAGCCCGGCGGTCCGCACCGCGTGGCCTGGCTCGACCTGCTCGGTTCCCGGTCCGGCCGGGGGATCGTCACCCGCGCGGAGCACCATCCGCGGATTCGAGCGGGCCTCACGCGCCCACGGTGCCGCGACCGTACGGCGACGGGCAACGGTGCCGGAGCGCTGGCCCGAGGGAGTGCTCAGGACCAGCACGGTTCGCGCGTTCAACGAGCTCCGCTTCCGGCGATCGCCGCGCGCGCGAGCGTGGCCGGGTCGAGTCGATCGGCAGGCACATGTTCCCGCTCGACGGCCTCGAGGCGTGGCCGCGGCTGTACGGACCCCGACGGCCTCCTCCAGTACCAGCTCGTCGTCCCGTACGGGTCAGAGCAGGTGCTTCGCGCGGTGATCGACGAGCTGCGCCGTGCTCGGATCCCCTGCTACCTCGCGGTGCTCAAGGACTTCGGGGAGGCGAACGGGGCGCCGCTGTCGTTCCCGATCGCCGGCTGGACGCTCACGCTCGACCTCCCGCGGGCGGCGCCGGGGATCCGAACCGTGCTCGACCGATGCGACGACCTCGTTGCCAGGCCGGCGGACGCGTCTACCTGAGCAAGGACGCACGCCTGCGCCCCGACGCGCTGCGGCGATGTACCCACGTCTCGAGGAGTGGCGCGCGGTGCGCGACGGCGTCGACCCAGAGAGGGTGTGGCGCTCGGACCTGGCGGTGCGGACCGGGCTCGTGCCTGGCGCCCCGCGATCGAGCGGAGCTCCAGGGGAGCGCCGGGTGCTCCTGATCGGAGGCACCTCCGAGATCGGTCTGGCGATCGTCCGCCGGCTGGCCGTGGGCAGTCCGGTCCGGCCGTATCTGCTCGGCCGCGACCGCGACGGCTTGGCTCGTGCGGCTACCTCGCTCGCGTTGGCCGGCGCATCGCCCGCGGGCACGATCGTCATCGACGCCGACGATCTCGGCGCTCACGAGGATGTTCTGTCGCGGGCATTCGCTCGCGCGGGCGGGTTCGACGTCGTCGTGCTCGCGATCGGCGTGCTCGGCGGGCAGAGCGGGCTCGACGCTCGCCGCGAGGAGGCCCCCGAGGTGATGAGCGTCAACTTTCTCGGTGTCGGCTCGCTGCTCCTGGCATCGTTGCGCCGGCTCCGCGACCAGGGTCACGGCACGCTGGTCGTCCTCTCGAGCGTCGCCGCCGAGCGGCCGCGGGCCTCGAACGCGATCTACGGCGCCGCGAAGGCCGGCCTCGACGCGCTCGCGCAGGGGCTTGCCGACGGTCTCTCCGGCACTGGGGTCCGCGTGCTCGTCGTCCGTCCCGGGTTCGTGAGGACGCGGATGACCGCGGGACTCGAGTCGGCCCCGTTCGCCGTCACTGCGGAGGCGGTCGCCGCGGCGACGGTCCGGGGGTTGCAGCGCGGTGATCACACCGTCTGGGTGCCGGGCGTCCTACGCTACGTGTTCGCCGTGCTCCGCCATCTGCCCCGCGCGGTCTACCGGAAGTTGCCGTTGTGAGAAGTAATCCCCTCCTGATCGACGTAGCGATCGCGGTCGCGCTGACGATCTTCGTGCTGATCATCGCGCCGGGGCTCGCGGTGGTCGCGATCCTGGCGGTAGCCGTGCTCCTCGTGTGCGGCGTGAGCCTCGCGCTTGCGGCCCGGCGCCGCCGGCGAGCACGCCGGCGTCCTCCGCGCCGGCGTCCCCCGCGCCGGCCGATACCCAGGGCGTGAGCGACTCGGGGTACCGGATCACTCGCCGGGCGGCGCTCCGTGGGGCCGCGATCGCGGGCGCGGCCTCGATCGTGGACCCGCGTGGCGCTTTCGCGGTGGTGGGATCCCCGGGTGCGTCCGGTGTCTTCAGTCGCTGGGTTGGGACGGTCGCTGGGCAATCCTGGGTGATCGCGGCGCCGCGGCGGTTTGCGCTGGTTGGCGTCGAGTGGGGTGGACGGGCGGGGGTGCGGATCGAGTTGCGCACGAGGTCCACCGAGCGTGGCGCTTGGAGCCCCTGGGTGCTCGCGTCGGTGGTCGGCCACGGTCCCGACCGCGTCACGAGCCGGAGCGCTCACTTCGGCGAGGCGATCTGGGTCGGCCCGGCCGACGCCGTGCAGTTGCGGAGCTCGTCGTCGGTCCGCGGCGTGCGGCTGCATTTCGTGGCGCCGCCGTCGGGGCAGCCGGGGCTGTCGGGGCCGTCGGGGGCGTCGGGGCCGTCCGGGGCGTCGGGGCCGTCGGGGGCGCCCGGGTGGGCCCACGCGGCGCAGGCGTTCCCGCTGGCCCAGCCGGTGCTCGACGCCGGCCCCGGGCAGCCGCCGATCATCGCGCGCTTGGCCTGGGCTCAGGGCCACGCGCCGCCGAGCAACGGGCCGTTCTACGGCACGGTCAAGCTTGCGTTCGTCCACCACAGCGAGACGCCCAACGGCTACGGCGCCGGCGACGTCCCCTCGATCCTGCTGTCGATCTTCGACTATCACCGATACGTCCGCGGCTTCTTCGACATCGCGTACAACTTCGCGGTCGACGCCTTCGGCCGGATCTGGGAGGCGCGGGCGGGCGGAATCGATCTGCCGGTGATCGGCGCGCACGCCGGCGGCTACAACCAGGAGTCGGCCGGCATGGTCGTGCTCGGGTCGTTCATGGACGTCGTGCCCCCGCCGGCGGCGATCGGCGCGCTCGAGCACCTGCTGGCCTGGAAGCTCTCGCTCCACGGCGTGGCCGCGCTCGGACGCGTCAACGTCGAGGTCAGCCCCGGCGACGCCTTCTACACGCCGTTTGCGCCCGGCGCGCACGTGTCGCTGCCGCGCGTCGCCGGGCACCGCGACGGCGATCAGACGAGCTGCCCCGGCAACGCGTTCTACGCCCGGCTGCCGTCGATCCGCCCGCAGGTGGCAACGCTCGCGGGCTCGCCGGCGAAGGCCACGATCTCGGCGCCGGCGGCGCCGGTCGTCCCCGGCACCGCGGTCACGGTGTCGGGGCGTCTCGCCGACCTGTCCAGTGGCAACCCGCTCGCCGGCGAGCCGATCGAGCTCCAGCAGATCAACGCCGGCGCCGAGCTGACGATCGCCACCGTGACCACCGGCGCTGACGGAACCTGGAGCTCGACGTTCACGCCCGCCGCCAACGTGCTCGTGCGCACGCTCCACCGGCCGGCGCCGGTCGTCGTCTCGAGCGTCGCGCCGATCGCGGTCGCTCCTGTGCTCACGCTCACGCCCGGGGGCCCGACGCCGCCGCTCGAGGTCACCGGCACGGTGTCGCCGCCGCTCCGGAACGTGACTGTCGACCTCTACCGGGTCCTCGGCGGGCGCCGGCACCTGATGGCGGCCAAGCGCGTCCCGGCCGGCTCCGGGCAGTACGTGGCGCGCTTCCGCCCCCGGCGTCCCGGCCGCTACGCGCTCGTCGCGCGCACGGCCGCGAGCGCCCGCTACGCCGCCGGCGCCTCGCCCCCGGTGACGCTCACGGTCCCCTAACCCTCGGTCAGGTGGTTCCGCGCCGCGCCAGTTCGAGCTCGGCGAGGACCGTGGGGCGCTGGTTGTCGATCTCGAGCCGGTGCTCGAGGATCGGAACCGCGGCGGCGGGGTCGCCGCTCAGGCGCAGCGCCCGGCCGAGGTCGTAGAGGGCGTAGGCGTAGGTCAGGCACATCGTGCTCGCGGGCTCCACGCAGGTGCTGACGTCCTCGCCGGTGGCGAGCAGCGCCCGGCGCAATACCGCCACCGCGCTGTCGTAGCTGCCGCCCTCGAGCAGGCCGTGCCCCTCGGCTTCGAGCTGCGTGGCCAGGCCGAGCGAGACCGGCGTGGGGGGCGGCGGTGGCGCGGGCGGCGGAGTGGCAGCCGTCGTGTGGGTGGTCTGCACGGCGATCACCGTCTTGGCGTGCGGCCGCACCGCGGCGCCGGGCCGAGCCGGTCCGCCACCGGCGCCGCCGAGCGCGGTGGCGATGAGAGTGCCGACCGCGACGATCACGGCCAGCAGCGCCACCGAGGCGAGAGCGCGTGCTCCGACACGCCGACCCTGCGGCCTGGCTTCGAGAGCCCGCACCCCGGCCGATGGGGTCACTGGACGCCTTGCTTCGCCTGCCGGCTCGTCGCTCGCGTCTAGGGCGGGATCCAGACCCGCGTGGGCGCCAAGATCCAGACCCGCCCGGGCGTCGGGATCGAGACGCGCCCAGGCGGCGGGATCGAGACGCACGCTCGCCCCCCGCCCCTCGACGCCACGGCAGCGCTCAATCGGGATTCCAGCCAGCTCGAGCTCGGACACGACGCTGGCCGGAAACTCGACGCCGGCCTCGCGCAGCTCCGCGAAACTCACAGGCGTGCCGGTGGCGCGACGCAAGGCGCCGAGCACCAACGCCTGCTGCTGGTCGTGCAGACCGACCTCCTGGACGGGCGAACTACGGTCTGCCCCGGATTATGCAACCTCGGCCTAGGCGAACACTAGGCGAACAGCCGGCGCGCGCGGGCCAGCATCCGCAGACTGCCCGTCGGGCGCACTTTGCGCTCGAGCAGCGCTCGCCACGGCTCGGTGCGCCCCGCGGCGATGTCGACCCAGTCGGTGAGGCGACAGTGGAAGGTCAGGTCGGCGTGCTCGGCGCGCCCGGGCGCAACCGCGGTCGGCGCGGAGTCGCGCGCAATCCGGAGGTGCCAGGGCTCGGCGTCGGTGAAGTCCCACTGGATCGTCGCCCCCGGCGCCACGGCCGGGTCGACCTGCCGGCGCAGGCCGTCGAACAGCATCGCGGTGGCCTCGGGGTCGGGCGTGACGCGGCCGTTCGGCTCGCCCAGATAGCCGGCGCGGAGCAGCGTCAGCCCGCGGTGGGCACGCTCGATCGGCGACAGATCGAACGGAAGTCCCAGGCGCATGGTCATAGGATCGAGGCCCGCGGCGCGCAGGCGCCCCTCCATCGCCTCGGCGCCCTGGGCAAAGATGTCCTCGAGGGTGAAACCGAAGCTCGTCACGTAGCGCTCGTCCCAGCCAGGCGGCACGAACACCGCGGTGGTGAAGGGCAGGACCTCGCGCAGAAGGTCGGCGATCGCCGGCTCGCACTCGGGGTCCTCGCGGACCAGGTCGGCGATCAACTTGACCCCGAACGCGATGTGGCGCTGCTCGTCCCGGGCGACGTGCCCCACCCCCTCGCGGAAACCCGGCAGCAGGCCGCGCCGGCCGAGCCCCTCCTCGATGAAGTGCTGCCCAGGCTGGGCGAGCGAGGCCTCGATCACCAGGTGGTACAGCGTGATCGCCTGGGCAAGCTTCGGCTTGGAGCGGTCGCGGCGGAGTTCGTCGGCCATCCGGTCGAGCCGCTCGAACACCTTGCGGAAGCCCCAGGTGAGCCCAGGGCGCGTCCGCTCCAGCGACGAGCCGACATCCCGCCCGGCGCCGGCCACCTCGCGCATGAACCGCGCGAACAAAACGGCGTGGCGGGCCTCGTCGACCTGCTGGGTCGCCAGGAAGTACTTCTGCTCCTCGCGCGGGGCGGCGTCGATGAACGGGGACAGGTTGTCCGCGACCGAGTCCTCGCCGTGGAAGAACAGCGAGTACGTCCACAGCGCGCCGGCGCGCTCCAGATCGGTGAACTCGTTTTCCCACTGCTCGCGGTCGGTCGTGAGATCGAGTTCGGTCGCGCGCCAGTTGCCCTGCTCCCAGCGGGCGTAGAGGTCGGCGTAGGAGATCTGGTCGGCGGCGATCGTCGCAGGCATCCGAGTCAGCCCAGCTTAGGCGACCGCCAGGGGTGCCGGAGCCGGTTCTCGATCTCGTCGGCCAGGTCCTCGATCGCGATCCGCACCTGGGTGAGGCTGTCACGGTCGCGCAGGGTCACGGTCCGGTCCTCGAGCGACTGGTGGTCGACCGTCACCGCCCACGGAGTGCCGATCTCGTCCTGGCGGCGGTATCGGCGTCCGATCGCGCCGCCCTCGTCGTATTCGGCCTGGACGCGTTCGCGCAGGTCCTGGTAGATCTCGCGGGCGAGCTCGGGCTGGCCGTCCTTACGGACGAGCGGCAGCACCGCGACCTTGACCGGCGCGAGGATCGGGTGCAGGCGGAGCACTGTCCGCTGCTCGCCCTCGATCTCGTCCTCGTCGTAGGCGTCGACGAGGAACGCCAGCATCGCCCGATCGACGCCGGCGGCGGGCTCGATCACGTACGGGACGTAGCGGTCGCCGGTGGCGGTGTCGACGTACTCGAGCTTCTGTCCCGAGAACTTGGCGTGCTGGGTCAGATCGAAGTCGCCACGGTTGGCGATCCCCTCGAGCTCGGACCACCCGATCGGGAACAGGTATTCGACGTCGCTGGTCGCGCTCGAGTAGTGCGAGAGCTCATCGGCGTCGTGCGCTCGGAGCTGAAGATGATCGGGCCGGAGCCCGAGCGAGGTCCACCACTTCATCCGCTCCGCCAGCCACTGTTGGTGCCACTGTTGTGCCTCGGGCGGGGGCACGAAGAACTCCATCTCCATCTGCTCGAACTCGCGCGTGCGGAAGATGAAGTTCCCGGTGGTGATCTCGTTGCGGAAGCTCTTGCCGATCTGCGCGATCCCGAAGGGGGGCTTCTTGCGCGAGAACTGCAGGTAGTTCTTGAAGTTCAGGAAGATGCCCTGCGCGGTCTCGGGCCGCAGGTAGACGGTCGAGCCCTCCTCCTGGACGGGGCCGACCGTGGTCTGGAACATCAGGTTGAAATCGCGGGCCTCGGTCAGGTCGCACTCGGGCGTCTCGCCGGGATGCTTGGAGGGCTTGCGCCCGCACGCGGACTGGGCGAGGTGGTCCTCGCGGAAGCGGAGCTTGCAGGTTCGGCAGTCCACGAGCGGATCGGTGAATCCGGCCAGGTGCCCGCTCGCCTCCCACGTCCGCGGGTGCTGGATGATCGCCGAGTCCAGCGCGACGATGTCGTCGCGCTCCTGGAGCATCGCCCGCCACCACTGGTTCTTGACGTTGTTCTTGAGCAGCACCCCGTAGTGCCCGTAGTCGTAGCTCGATCCCAGCCCGCCGTAGATCTCGCTGCTCGGGAACACGAAGCCGCGCCGTTTGGACAGCGAGACGATCTTGTCCATCGTGACCACGTCGGTCGGCATCAGCGCGGAGCATGCTAGCCGCAGGTCAAAAACGATTGCCGGCGGCCCCATATCGCGCTAGCTTGGGGCGCGATGAGGTATCCGGTCTGCCTCGTCGCTGTCGTGAGCGTTCTTGCGTTCGCGGTGGGCGGCTGCGGTAGCTCAAGCTCGTCGTCCACGAGCGCGGCGGCTCCCGCGGCGACCTCGACTGCATCCACGACCGCGACGACACATCTCGCGAAGACGAAGTTCGTGCTTCACGCGGGGCTTGCGTTCGGCGCGTTCCACCGCTGGATCTACAAGCCGGCGAAGGCCGGAGAGCTCAGCCACCCGCTCGAGCACAAGTTCACCACCGTGAAGGCGGCACTCGCGGCAGTGTTCGTCTACCACGAGCTCAAGCTCGCGCTCGCCGACGCTCAGGCAAGTCCGACGCTCTCGAAGCTGGTCGCGCCGATAACCGACCTGCAGAACAAGCTCCACGGCCTGACCGGCAGCGTGAAATCGGGCGGGGCGAGCGCCGGCAACGTCGACGGAATCGACAGCACGATCTCGTCGATCAAGAGCCAGGCTGCGGCCGCCGGCCAGACGATCACCGAGCAGACGCCGGCGACTCCGAGCGGCTGACCGGGCAGCCGAGACGCGCCGCCCTGCCCGGGTCGGCGGCTTGGCACTCTCCCCTTGAGAGTGCCAAAACGGCGGCCTATACTTACTGAAGCAGTGCCGATCTACGAGTACAAATGCGAGCAGGGCCACACCTTCGAGGTTATGCAGCGCATGAGCGACGATCCGGTCCAAATCTGCGAGACGTGCGAGGCGCCGGTTTCACGCGTGTTCCATCCGGTCGCCGTCCACTTCAAGGGGTCCGGCTTCTACAACACGGACTACGGCACGCGCAAGCGCGCCCGTGAGAACAGCAGCGACAAGGGCGACAAGAGCGAGAGCAGCACGTCCGAGTCGAAGTCCTCCTCGGACTCCGGTTCGTCGAGCTCTGACTCGAAGAAGTCGTCCGACTCGAAGACCGCTGCCTCCAAGTCGTCGGCCTCGAAGTCCTCGGCATCCAAGTCCTCGGACTGACGCCCGGCGCGGGCGGGTCGCGAGCTCAGCGCGTCAGCGCGTAAGGTCGACGTTTACGGTGCGGCTGATCGTGGCGCCGCTGGCCACTGTCAGCGTCACCTTCACGGTCAGCACGAGCGGTCGGGCGCCGGAGAGCTCCCGGGCTGCCGCCCCCGAGAGCTTGAGCGTGATCGCGTGAGCTCCCGCGCCGACCGCCTGGGCGGGGGTGCGGAGGAGCACGATCGATCGAGTCCCCGGCTTGCGACCGTTATGGGCGAGCCGGGTGTGAGATACCGGGATCGTGACCTGGAAGCTCGCCACCGCGGACTGGCTCGCCGACAGGCTCACCCGCACCCCGTGCACCAGCGCGGGGCCGGACCGCTGCTTCTTGGTGGCGGCCAGACTCGCTGACAGCGGCTTCGGCGCCGCCGTGACCGGGGCGGGCGCGATTGCCGGGGTCTGGCCGGGGGCGGACGGGGTGGTCGTGGGAGTCTGGGCGGGAGGCGTTGGCGGTGCCTGGATCGTCACCTGCTCGGAGGCGGTCGCGGTCATGCCGAGGTCGTCGGTGGTCGTGAGCGACACCGTGTAGGTCCCGGGGGCGGCGTAGGTGTGGGCCGCGGTGGCGGTCGTCCCGGTGTCCTGCGTGATGCCGTCGCCGAAGCTCCAGCTGTAGTCGGCGATCGAGCCGCCGGTCATGGCGGCGGCGCTGGCGCCGTTGAAGCCGACCGCCGCTCCGGTGTCCGCGACGGTCGCCGATGGGGTGAAGGTGGCGGTGGGCGCGTTATCTACGGTCACCGCGCGCGTGGTCGTGGCGATCTGCCCGTAGCTGTTGGTCACGGTCAGTGCGACCGTGTAGCTCCCGCGCTGGCTGTAGCCGTGAGTGACGCTGGTGGAGCCGCCGGCGTCCTGGCTCGCGCCGTCGCCGAAGTTCCAGCTGTAGTCGGTGACCGTGCCCACCGGGTCGTTCGAACCGCCGGCGTCGAAGGTCGCAACGGCGTTTGGCGCGAGTGTTGTCGACGAGGAGGTGAAGGCGGCGGCCGGCTGATCGACGATCACCGTCTGCGCCGCCGCTGTGTCGGCAGTGACGCCGAGGTTGTCGGTGACCGCCAGCGTGGCCGTGTAGGTACCGGGGTTGATGTAGACGTGGGTGGCCGAGGGTGAGCCGGCGGTGATCGGTGCCGTCCCGTCGCCGAAGTTCCAGGTGTAGCTCCTGATCGTGCCACCGGTGGCGGCCGTCGAGTCGCTCCCATCGAGGCTCACCGACTGCCCGGGGGTGGCGATGATCGGCGAGACCGGGAGGACGCCGGCCGGCGGCGTGTCGACCGTGATCGTCTCGGTGCCCGTGAAGGTGACGCCGGCGCTGTTGGTGATCGTGAGGCTTACCGTGTAGACCCCACGGGTGCTGAACGCGTAGGTGGCGGTCGGGCTGGTGCCGGTGTCCCGCGTGGTGCCGTCGCCGAAGCTCCAGCTGTAGTCGGTGATCGTGCCGAATGGCCCGCCCGAGTTGGGCCCGATGAACGTGACGTCCTCGCCCGGAGTGGGACCGTTGGAACTGGCGCTGAACCCGAGTACGGACACGGCCTCGCTGACCGTGTTGCTGACGCCGAGCTCATCGGTCGTGGTCAGCGTGATCTTGTAGGTACCCGGTGCGTCATAGGTGTGGGCGGCGGTGGCGGTGGCGCCGGTGTCCTGTGTGGCGCCGTCGCCGAAGTCCCAGCTGTAGTGGGTGATCTCACCGCCGGCCGCCGCAGCCGAGCCGCTTCCATCCACGCTGACCGTGTCCGGCCCGGTGACGGTCGCCGACGGCGTGAACGAGGGGGTGGGGGGATCGTCGACGGTGACCATCTGCGTGGTGGTGTCGGTCTGCCCCGAGTCGTTCGTGACGGTTAGGGTCACCGTGTAGGTGCCGCGGGTGGTGAACGTGTGGGTGGCCGCGCTGGTGGGCGCGTTCGTGATCTGGGTCGCCGACCCGTCGCCGAAGTTCCAGGCGTAGGTCTGAAGGGTGCCGCTGCCGGCGGTCGAGCTGCTCGCGTCGAAGCTCACCTGGGCATTCGGGGAGGGAGTCGACGGGGAGACCGCGAACGCCGCGGTGGGGCTTCCCGCCGGCGCGGCCGGTGTGGTAAACGTGACGTCGTTGCCATACGCGGTTCCCTGGCCGTTCTGGGCCACCAGCCGGTAGTGGTAAGTGGTGGCCGGCGTCAGCTGGGAGAGGTAGCCGGTGACCGCAAACGGGGGGCTCCCGGCCCCGATGTCGATCGGTGAAGTCGCCAGGCCGTACTGTGCGCTCGTGCCGTACTGGATCGACCAGGTCGTGTCCAGCCCGTTACGGTAGACCCCGCCGGCGATCGTGGCGCTGTGCGCGGCCAGGCTCTCGGTATAGGTGGCTCCGATGCCGGGGGCGCCGGTGACGGCCGCGCCCGAGATGGATCCCACGCCGGTCGGTCCGTCGTAGCCGACGCCGGCGTTGCAGATGTAGCTCGGGACGCAGTTCGAGCCGTTCGAGCCGCTCACCACGTCGTTCAGCGCACCCGGGTTGCCGTAGGCCCACTGCGGGCTCGAGTTGGTAACGCCGGTGATCGCGTAGTAGGCGGCGATCACCGGCGTGGCCAGGCTGGTACCGCCGACCTCGAGCCAGTTGCCGTTGTCGTAGACCGCCAACCCGGTCTCCGGGTTGGCGTCGGCCGACAGGTCGGAATAGGAGCGACCGGCGCAGCTGGCGTCGGACTGATAGGCCGGCTTTGCGATCTCCGTGGCGCAGCCCGAGCCGCCGCCCGACCACGCGCCCTCACTGAAGCCACGGAGGTTCGACGTAGGGCTCGCGGGCGTCAAGGTGGTCCCGCCCGCGGCCGTGACGCCGGGCAGCGCGGCCGGGAAGTTGTCCTCGTTCGGCCCGACGTACCCGACATCGCCGGTCGCGGCCACGGTCGCGATGCCCGGGAAGGTGTACTGCCCTGGCGGGGCGTCGCTCGAGGTGATGGTCCAGCTCGCCGAGATCTGGTTCGCGCCGTTGGCGGCGGCGGTCTGCATCGCCGTCTCCATGTCGTTGGAGTAGGTGGAGCTCGCCTCCACCAGCACGATGTGGCAGTTGGGGCAGATGGCCGAAACCGCGTCTAGATCCAGCGAGGTCTCCTGAGCCCAGCCGGCGTCCGAGGTCGCAGGCGGCGTGGAGCCGCCGTGCTCGTTGATCTTGCGGAAGCAGCCGTTGGCGGTCGTGCACGCCGGGAGGTTGTAGAAGGATCGGTACGCCTGGAGGTCCGATTCCGCCGTCGAGTCGTTGAACGCGTCGACGATCGCCACGGTGTCGCCGTTCCCGTTCAACTGAGAGAGAGACGAAAGGTCGTAGGCCTGCTGCAAATAGGTGGGCGCGTCGCCGTAGACCGGGCTCCCCGCGGACGCACGAGCGACGCGGGGGTGGACGAGCGCGCCGTTGGAGCGGAGCACCAGCGCCTCTGCGGCGCACCGGGCATGGCCGGAGCCGGCGGCCGGGCAGAGTTGGCGGACCGTCACCTGGGAGGGGGTAAAGCCGGTCGTCTGCCTCAGAACGGCCGCCACGCCGCGGTTAGTGGGCGCGGCGGCCGCCACGCCGCCGGTTGGTGCGCGGGCCGCCCCGCGGGGGCGGACTGGCCCACCGGCCTGGTGCTGGCTGCCGGTGCGGCCGCGGGGCGCTTGAGACCGCACGGTGGTCGTGGCCGCGACGGGGACGACGGACGTCGCACGCCCCGGCGAAACGGACGCCGCGCGAGCGACTGCTGCGGCTGCGACGGTCCGCGGCGCCTGGGCGTGGGCGGGAGCGCCCTCGCCCGTGCCGAGCGCGAAGGCCGCGCCGACGGCGAGGAGGACGACCGCGAGGCCGGCGAACAACCGGGGGTGGCGGCGAATGAAGTCGAAGGCCCGGTTCATGCGCTCCGGGCTGGACGATTGTTCGATGTGCGCGGCTCCCGGAGGCGCCCCTCAAGCCCACAGGTCACCCTCCTCATATCGGCACGAACCGCGATTCCTCAAGCGGTTGCTGAAAAAAGGCTCACCCTGAGCCCAAATCCAGCAACAGCCGGCGCGCGTTACCCGTTGACGAGCTTGGAAACGGCCTGCTGCACGTCTTGGGGCGTGGCCGTCAGCGAGTCGCCGACCCCAGGCACGTTTTCGGCGCCGGTCGGCTTCAAGATCTGGACCGGCGCCGACCCGCCGAGCTCGGAGGCGAGGAACATGCTCATCAGCGTGAACCCGCCCATGTCGGTCCGCACGGCCTGCGGTGCATACCACGACGCCCACGGGAGATGGAAGAACGTGTACGGCGTCAGCAGCTGGCTCTTGATCCCGTTCAGGATCTGCTGCTGGTAGCCCTCGCGCGTCAGGTCGTTGCTGGCGGCGTTGCAGCTGTTCTCCCGGGTCCGGGCGAGCGTGAGCGCCTGGATGCCGGTCAGATGGTGGGTGCCGGGCTGGAGGTTCAGCGTCCACCCGCCGTTCTGAGCGCCGCCGCTGATCTCCGAGCAGATCCGCCCGGTCTTCACGTTGACGCCGCCGATCGAGTCGACGAACTTCGGGAAGTTCGCGAAGTTGATGATGATCACGTGGTTGATCTTCAGCCCGGTGAACTGGTCGACGGTCTTGATCGTCAGCGCCGGGCCGCCGAAGGCGTAGGCGGCGTTGATCTTGTTCGTTCCGTGGCCGGGGATCGAGGCGAGCGTGTCGCGCGGGATCGACAGCCGGCGCGAAGTGCCGCCGCCGATGCGCCACAGCATCAACGTGTCCGACCGGCTGCCGGTATCGCTCGTGTTCGCCCCGGCCTCGTGCGTCCCAGCGGGTCGCTGGTCGGTCCCGATCACGAGCACGTTGTCGGCCGAGAACAGCATGTTTCCGCCCGGTGCGAGCGCGTTCTGCGCATCGGCGGGAATGCCCCCAGACTGCGAGGAGGCGCTGATCAAGAACAGCACGAACGACAGCAGCAGCCACGCCACGAGCGCGACCACCAGCCCGAGAATCACGCGCTTGGGAGTGATCCGGCGCCGGGGACCCCGGTCTCCACGCCCCCCGTACTTCTGGTACTCGACCGGGCCGCGGAGTTCGTCCTCCTCGCCGCGCAGCCGGGCTCTCAGGCCCTTCGGGCCGGCGCGGTAGAGCTTGTACGGGGGCTGTTCGAGATCGCTGGGCATGTGTGCATATAGTGACGGCATGCCGGGCCGGCGCACTATCGGCGTCGACATGGGTGGTACGAAGCTGTTGGCCGGCGCGGTCGATTCCGGACTGTCTGTCCATCACCGTGCGCAGCGCAACATCAACCGCCTTGACGTCTCCTACCTCCTCGACGTTGTCGTCGACGCCGTCGAGGAAACACGCGATCGCGCCGGTGGAGAAGTCGCAGCGGTCGGCTTCGGCATCCCGAGCTTAATCGATCAGCGGACGGGCAACGCCGTGATCGCCGTCAACCTCCCGCTCAAGGACATCATGTTCGCCGACGTGATGGCCGAGCGGCTCGATCTTCCGGTGTTCGTCGACAACGACGCGAACTGCGCGGCAATCGCCGAGCACCGCGCCGGCGCCGCCCGCGGCTGCAACGAGGCCGTTCTGCTCACGATCGGCACCGGCATCGGCGGCGGCCTGATCCTCCGCGGCGAGCTCTACCGCGGCGCGGTGGGGGCGGCGGGCGAGCTCGGGCACGTTGTGATCGACCGAAACGGCCCGCCGTGCCAGGGCAACTGCCCGAACCATGGCTGCGTCGAATCGCTCGCGTCCGGCACCGCGCTGGCCCGCGAGGCGCTGCGGATGGCCCACGAGCGACCCAACTCCGGCCTCGGACGGGCACACGCACAGGGCCGCGAGCTGGCCGGACCGCTGGTGACCGAGCTCGCCCACGACGGCGATGAGGCCGCGATCGAGACGATCGCGACCATCGGGCGCAACCTCGGGGTGGCGATCGCGGGCTTCGTGAACACGTTCAACCCGGAGGTCGTGGTGATCGGCGGCGGCGTGATGGGCGCCGGCGAGTTGCTGCTCGGCCCCGTCCGCGCCGAGGTCGCCGACCGGGCACTCCCGCCGTCGAAGGACCTCGTCGAGATCGTGCCGGCGGCGTTCGGGGTCGAGGCGGGGATGATCGGGGCGGCGGCACTCGCATTCGACGGCTTGGCGCAGATGGCGGAGAACCGATGAGCGCCGGTCGCCTGATCATCTGCCCGACGCCGATCGGCAACCTCGAGGACGTCACCCTCCGCGTGCTGGCCGCGCTGCGCGAGGCTGACATCGTTGCCTGCGAGGACACGCGTCGCAGCCGCGTCCTGCTCGACCGCTACGGGGTGGGGGGTCAGCTCGTCAGCTACCACGAGCACAACGAGCGCGCTCGCGCCGCCGAGCTTGTGGCGAAGATGCGCGACGGCACGGTCGTGGCGCTTGTGTCCGACGCCGGCACCCCGCTCGTGTCCGATCCGGGATTCGTGCTCGTCCAGGCGTGCGTGGCGGCTGGGCTGGCCGTCGAGGTGCTGCCCGGGCCGTCGGCGGCGCTCGCGGCGCTCGTGGCGAGCGCGCTGCCCGCCGACCGCTGGCGCTTCATCGGGTTCCTGCCGCGCAAGCGAGGCGAGTTGCAGGCGGCCTTCGGCGCTCCTGAGACGCTCGTCGCGTTCGAGTCTCCACGGCGCGTGGCGGCGTCGCTGCAGGTGCTCGCCGAGCTCGACCCCGAACGGCCGGTGGCGGTGTGTCGGGAGCTGACCAAGCTGCACGAGGAAATCGTGCGCGGCACCGCCACCGAGCTCGCAGCCCGCTACGCGAACGACCCACCGCGCGGGGAAGTGGCGCTCGTGGTCGGCGGGGCGGCGTCGGTCGTGGACGAGATCGGGCCGGCGCTGCAAGCCCTCCGCCGGCTGGTCGACGCCGGCGCCAAGCCGCGCCCCGCCGCGTCCGTCGTGTCCGAGCTCACCGGCGTCCCGGCCAACCGGCTGTACCGAGCGTTGACCTCGGGGTAGGGGGCCGCCTTCGGCGGCGTCCATGGGGCCGGGCGGCCGGGCATCCTTGCCCGGCCGGGGTGGTCGCCACCAGCCCCGCCGGTCACGGAGCCCGGCGGAACGGCGGTCTCGGCTCGGCCCGCTCAGCATCCAGCCTCGTCTATCGGCCCGGCCGGGGTGCTCGCCACCAGGCCCGCCGGGCACGGATGCCCGGCCGCCAGGCCCCGGGGAATTCGGCTCCGGACCCGTATCGACGCCATCACATGTCGGAGCCGAATTCCCTTTAGGGAATCCGCCTCATCGACGTTTCGTGCCGCGCAACGGATCGAGGCGGATTCCCCATGGACGCCCCGCAGCGGCCCATCGTCATAAAGTCAGTGCTACCGATGCCCTTCTACATCACCACCGCGATCTCGTACGTCAACGGCGCGCCCCACCTGGGCCACGCCTACGAGGCGATCGCCACCGATGTGATCGCGCGTCACATGCGCCAGCGCGGTGATGACGTGTTCTTCCTGACCGGCACCGACGAGCACGGCGAGCCGGTCGCGGATGCGGCGCACGCCCAGGGCCTCGAGCCGCGGGAGCTGGCCGACCGCAACGCCGAACGGTTCAAGGCGCTGATGCCGCAGCTCGAGATCTCCAACGATTTCTTCATCCGCACCACGGACCCCGAGCACATGGAGCGGGTGCAGGAGGTGCTTCAGCGCGTCTACGACAACGGCCACGTGTACAAGGGCATCTACGAGGGCTGGTACTGCCCGCGCTGCGCGGACTTCAAGGTCGAGAACGAGATCCTCGAAGGAAACCTGTGCCCGATTCACGAGATTCTGCTCACGCGCGAGCGCGAGGAGAACTACTTCTTCCGCCTGTCGAGCTTCCAGGAGCCGCTCGAGCGGCTGTTCGCCGAGCACCCGACGTTCGTGATGCCGCCCCATCACTACAACGAGGCGCGGTCCTTCATCGCCTCGGGGCTGCAGGACGTCTCGCTGAGCCGGGCGCACCTGACCTGGGGGGTGAAGGTGCCCTGGGACCCGACTCACGTCTTCTACGTGTGGTTCGACGCGCTCCTCAACTACTACACCGCGCTCGGCTACGCGCGGCCGGGTGAGGATCTGACCGACCGTTACTGGCCGGCGAACTACCACGTGATCGGGAAGGACATCCTCAAGTTCCATACGGTGTTCTGGCCCGCGATCCTGATGGCGGCCGACCTCCCAGTCCCGCAGCACGTCTTCGTGCACGGGTTTTTGCTCGGCTCCGACGGGCGCAAGATGAGCAAGTCCCTCGGGAACGTGCTCGATCCGTTCGACGTGATGGACCAGTATGGGACCGACGCGCTGCGCTTCTACCTGATGCGCGACGTGCCATGGGGGAGCGACGGCGCCGTGGGGATCGATGCAGTGCGAACGCGGTATGAGTCCGAGCTCGCGAACGAATACGGAAACCTGGCCAGTCGCACGATCGCGATGGTCATCCGCTACCGCAACGGGGTCGTACCCGACGCGGCTGTGGACGCCGATCTCGTGCGGGACTTCGACGGACTGCCCGAGCGCGTGTCCGAGCTGTTCGACCGTGCCGACATCACGCAACCCCTCGACTTGATCTGGCAGCGGGTGCGCCGGCTGAATCGCTATGTCGAGGAGCGCGCCCCGTGGCAACTCGCGCGCGACCCCGCCGACGCCGGGCGGCTCGACGAGACGCTGGCGTCGCTCGCCGAGGGGCTACGCGTCGTGAGCGTGTTGCTTCATCCATACATGCCGGCGACCGTGGAGAAGCTGCTCGAGGCGATCGGGGCGCCATCGGTGGCCTTCGAGGCCGCGACGTTCGCCGGTCGCGGATCGCGCGCACAGGTGACCGCGCTCCAACCGCTGTTCCCCAAGCGCGGGTGATCGACAGCCACACGCACCTCGAGTTGTGCGAACCCCCCGATGCGGACCTAGTCGCGGCGGCGGTCGATGCCGGCGTGTCGCGGATCGTCACCGTCGGGACAGACGGGGCCTCGTGCCGGGCGGCGCTGGCCGCGGCCGAGGACTTCCCGCAGGTGTACGCCGCGATCGGGCGTCATCCGAATTCGGCCACGGGGTTCGACGACGCCGACCTCGCGGAGCTCGAGGCGCTTGCGGCGCACCCGCGGTGCGTGGCGATCGGCGAGACCGGCCTCGACTACTACCGGGACTATGCCCCCGTTACCGACCAGAAGCGCGCGTTTATCGCGCAGATCGAGCTGGCGCGCTCGGTGGGAAAGCCCCTGGTCATCCACACCCGCGCGGCCGAGGACGACACGCTGTCGATGCTCTCGGATCTGGCCGGCGGAGTGCGGGTGATCCTGCATTGCTTCTCGATGCCCGAGCGGATCGAGGAGTGCTTGCAGCATGAGGACTGGTGGATCTCGTTCGCGGGGAACGTCACCTATCCGAAGGCTGAGCCGTTGCGGGTAGCAGCTGTGCGGGTGCCGGCGGACCGGTTGCTGGTCGAGACCGATGCTCCGTATTTGTCGCCGCAGGTTGTGCGGGGGCGGCCGAACCAGCCGGCCCATGTCGTGTCCACGGCGCGGGCGGTGGCGGTCGAGCGCCGCGTGCCCTACGAGGAACTCGACGCGGCGATCGAGGCGAGCGCGGCCGAGGTGTTCGGGTGGTGACTCGCCTCGGTCAGAACTTCCTGGTTGACCGCAACATCCTCGACGTGATCGAACGGCTGGCCGACCTCTCGCCGGACGATGTGGTGCTCGAGATCGGCGGCGGTCCGGGCGTACTCTCCGAGCGGCTCGCCAGCCTCGTCGAACACCTCCACGTCGTCGAGGTCGACCGGCGTCTCGAGTCGGCTCTTCGCGAGTCTTTGGTTGGATTTTCCAACGTCACGGTTCATTTGACCGATGCTCTCGAGCTTGATTTCCAACGACTTGATCCGGCCCCGACCGCGGTGGTCGCGAACCTGCCGTACGGCATCGCCGCCACCGTCATCCTGCGGACGATCGACGAGCTGCCGTCCGTGGGCCGATGGGTGGTGATGGTCCAGCGCGAGGTCGGCGAGCGGCTCGCGGCGGGTCCGGGCACGGCGGCGTACGGGGTGCCGTCGGTGCTCTCGCAGCTCGCGTGCGAGGTTCGCGTCCTGCGGCCGGTGGCGCGGACCGTGTTCCGGCCGGTGCCGAGGGTGGACTCGGTATTGGTGGGTTTGCGCCGGCGCGATGGGGCGGTTGTCGATGCCGGGGTTCGATCACTCGTCCATGACGCGTTCGCGCACCGCCGCAAGGCGCTGGCCGGATCGCTCGCGCTGGCTCCTCATGCGCCCGCGGGGGTGCGCGAGCGAGCGCGGGGGGCGCTCGTGGACATGGGCCATCCGGCCGACGAGCGCGCCGAACGGCTCTCGCCCGCCGAGTTCCGCGAGCTGGCGGCGAGGCTTTCGGTTCGGTGAGGCTCGTCGCGCGGGCACCGGGCAAGGTCAACCTGTGCCTGTTGCTCGGGCCGGTTCGGGCCGACGGGCGCCACGAGGTCGCGACCCTGCTCGAGTCGGTGTCGTTGGCGGACGAGCTCGAGTTGGTCGCTTCCGCCGGCCGGGACGATGATGTCGTGTGCCCGGGCGTGTTCGGACGGAACATCGTGTCGCGTGCGCTATCGGGGCTACGGGCGCGCGGATGGGACGCGCCGCCTGTGCGGGTCACGATCGTCAAGGGGATCCCGGTCGCCGGGGGCATGGGCGGCGGCTCGTCCGACGCGGCTGCCGTGCTTCGAATGGCCCCTTTGGTCACGGGCGCTGCCCTCCCGGAGGCGGCGCTTGCCGAGCTCGCGGCCGAGCTAGGGTCCGACGTGCCCGGCGCGGTCACGCCGGGGCTGTCATTGGGGACCGGGGCCGGCGAGGTGGTGGAGCGCCGCGCGCCTCTCGCGCCCCACGCGTTCGTGATCGTTCCCCAGCCGCATTTCCTGTCGACGGCGGACGTCTATCGGGAGGCGGACCGGCTCGGCCTGCCCCGTGGAGCTTCGGGGTTCTCGTCCGTCGCGAACGCTCTCGCCTCGAGTCCGGACGGCCGGCTGGCGCCGGAGCTGATCGTCAACGACCTCGCGCCGGCGGCCATCTCGCTCTGTCCACCGGTGGCTGACGCGCTCCGGGCCGTGAGCGAGGCGGGGGCCGACTACGCACTGGTGTCCGGCTCCGGACCGACGGTCGCGGGTCTGTTCTGGGGAGAAGAGGGGTCGGAGCGCGCGGCCTCGGCCGCCGCTGAGCTCGTCGGGCGGTACCCTCGGGCGAGCTCGACCACCCCAGTCGGGGAGGAGTTCGGCCTCCC
This sequence comes from uncultured Solirubrobacterales bacterium, assembly GCA_963709205.1. GTDB lineage: Bacteria > Actinomycetota > Thermoleophilia > Solirubrobacterales > Solirubrobacteraceae > Palsa-465. The sequence goes on along the minus strand of CAVPVP010000004.1, from coordinate 54,879 downwards.
GGTGCGTAAGTGACCGCGACGGCCGGCGCTACGGCGCGTCGTCGCCGTCCGGCACAATTCGACCGACATCCATGACGAACCAGCACATCACCTACCTGGTCGCCGCCGGCCTCGGCGTGCTCGGCCTTGTGGCATTCCTCCTGCTCGTGGTGGTTCCGGCGGTCACGTCGTATAGGCGCGTGCACGAGCGCCTTATCGCCGTGATGCTGTCGGCCTACGTCCTTGCCGCGTTCGTGGGAGTCGGGGTCGTGCTCGGCGCCGTGGTGGTGGTCGAGTGGCCGAGGGTGTTCTGACCTCGAACGGGGCTGCGCCGATTGGCTGACCGCGCCCAGGAGCAGACCGGGCCGGCCGCGCCCGACCTGGCTGCGCTGGCCGCGATCACCGATGCCGTCGAGGACGGGGCGGGTCTCCCCGCGATCCTCCGTGCCGCGGCCCGCGCGCTCGACACCAGCCTGATCCTGATAGACCGCTCCGCGACCGTGCTTGCGGTCGCGGCACGCAGCCCCGCCGACGAGCGCTCGTTGATGCGCGACGCCGACGACGTGACCACGATCGAGCTCAAGGTCGCCGAGGCGACCGTCGGGAGGCTGCGGATGCGGGCGTCCGACCGCCCGCCCGACCCCTCGCTCCTGCGGCTGGTCACAACGCTGGTCGCGTCCGAGGTCGAGCGGGTGAGGGCGCCCGAGCGCGCCTCCGAGGAGGCGGCCACCGGGTTCATGCGGGCGGTGCTCGACGGGCGAATCGACAGCCGTGAGGATCTCGTGGCGCGCGGCAAGGAGCTCGGCACCGATCTCGGGGCGGGCGCGAGCGTGGTCATCATCCGCGCCCACCCCCGCAGCCCGACCGAGGAGGACTGGCGCCGGCGGATGCTCGCGCTCGCGGCCCGCGCAGCTCGTTCGATCGCGCCGGGGGCGATCGCGGCGCCCACGGCGGAGGAAGCCTCAGAGATCGCAATTCTGCTCCCCGACGGCGACGGTGAGACCGGGCGTCGCGCCGCCTCGGCGATCCTGCGCGAGCTCGAATCGGGCCTTCCGGGGTTCGCGTTCGCCGTCGGACGGAGTCGCCGCACCGAGGATCCGCTCGATCTCGGGCGGGCCCGTAACGAATCGTTGCTCGCCGCCAACGTGGCGGAGGGCGAACCCGAGCGCATCGAGCTCGGATACGAGGAGACCGGCACATATCAGCTGCTGCTGCCGTACATGAGCGACCCGGCCGAGCTCCGGCGGTTCTACAACGAGACCGTGCGGCCGCTCGTCTCCTACGACGAGCAGTACGAGACCGACCTGCTCGGCACGCTGTCGACGTTCCTCGAATGCGACGCGAACGTCAATGCCACGGCGCAGCGGCTGATCACCCACCGCCACACGGTCCGCTATCGCTTCGAGCGCGTGCGCGAACTGACCGGGCTCGACGTCTCGTCTACCGACGGCCGTGAAAAGCTCTCGCTCGGGCTCAAGGCGATGCGCGTACTCGGCATCGCCGCACCGCGAGGCCCCGCCCACGAGCGCGGGGCTGAGGGCGGCAGGGTGCCCCGGTAGCGCGCCGTGGACGCTCAGTCAGCCGTGGGTAGGGTCCCGGGGATGAACGGTTCGAAGCCTGCCGTGCTGCTCATGGCGCGCGCGCCGCGCCTCGGCGAGGTCCGGCGGGCGCTCGAGCCGCTGCTCGGTCGCGAGGGCTGCCTCGAGTTACAGGCGACGCTGATCGCGCACGCGGCCGCATGGGCCCGACAGGTCTCGTCGGTGCCGATCCACGTCGCTCACGACCCTCCCGATGCCGGCGCGGAGCTGCGGCGGCTCGTCGGCCCCGACGCCGTGCTGTTCCCGCAAAACGGCGAGGGGATCGCCGGCCGACTCGCCGATGCGTCTGCCCGCGTGCTCGCTCGCGCCGGCGGCCCATTGCTGATCGTGTGGCCCGATCTGCCGCGTTTTCGCGCCACGCACGCGGCCGGAGCGCTCGACGACCTCGCGTCCGGGTGCGACGTCGTGCTCGGGCCGGCGATCGACGGCGGCCTGTACCTCGTCGCGATTTCCCGGCCCCTGCCCGAGCTGTTCGCGCTCCCCGAGCAGACCTGGCGGCACGACGTAATGGGGGTAGCGCTCACCGCGATCCGCGATGTCGGCTACGAGGTCGGGATCCTCCGCGCCGAGCGGGCGCTGCACCGGCCGGCGGATCTGCGCGCAGCCCTGGCCGATCCGCTGCTTCCCGGGGACATGGCGACGATCCTGCGGCGCGGCCGGTAGGGCGTCGAACGCCGGCTTGCCGGCGGCCGTTGGGGCGTCGAAGGCCGGCTTGCCGGCGGCCGTTGGGGCGTCGAACGCCCGCATGACGGTGGGGCGTCGAACGTCGGCGTGCCGGCGCGCGGCGGGCGGTCTGGACTCGGCTATTTGTCCAGTTCGGTTTAGGCGCGCTCAGTGGCCCGGTCGGCGCCGCCGACAAAACGCATAACGCGCGCGAGCAACCGTTTCCCGCACTTGCTCGCGCGCGCAATCGACCCACCCGTAACTGACCATGTCCCGCTCAACGTGCGATTGCCACCAGTCCGCTTTCTCAAGCACCGGCTGGAGCGAGTCGATCCATCAACCGTGAACACGGGATTCGGGCATCGGGTGCGCGCTCGCGTGGCCTCGCAGAGGGGGTTCACTCTGATCGAGGTCCTGGTCAGCGCGTTGATCACGACGCTGATCGCCACTGCAGTGGCGGGCGCGCTGATCACCAACACGGACATCATCGCCAACCAGAATGCCCGCTCGCAGGCCGAGACGCTGGCTGAGCAGGATCAGGAGCGCCTCAAGGGGCTCTCTGCAGAGCAGCTCGACAACCTGAGCCAGACGTACACCGCCAAAGCCGGCGGCACGTCATACACCGTGACCTCGAAGGCCTGGTACCTGAGCACCAGCAACGGTCAGAGCTGCACAAGCGCCGGCGGCGCCTCGGCCACCTACTTCAAGACGATTTCGACCGTCACCCACACAAGCGCTGCGGGTACCGTCCAGACGCTCGCGACCGACGAAAGCGTGATCTCGCCCGACGCCGGCGGGAGTCTGCTCGTCCAGTTCCACGATCAGACCGCCTCGCCGCTCGCCGGCGTGTCTCTGTCGGCCGCCGGCCCCGAGAGCGACGCCGGCACGAGCGACTCGAACGGCTGCGTGATCTTCAGCGGGCTCGACTCGGGCACGTACGCCCTGACCTACACCGACACCGGCTACGTCGACCCCAATGGGAACGCGTCTCCGTTGGCCGACACCGCGACCGTGGCCAGCACCGGCATCACGGCGCCGGGCAAGGGCAACCCGATCGAGCTCGGACAAGCCGGCGGTATCGCCGGAACCTTCAAGACCCAAGGCAGCCCAAGTTCGGTCATTACGTACGCGGATGGCCTGTCGTGGTTCTCGAGCGGTGGGGCCGGCATCCCGATGGCCGCTTACCGCAAGAACGCGACTGCGCTCCAGACGACGGGCCAGACCGTGACCGCGTCGACGCCGGCTTCGGTCAATGGGTTGTTCCCTTTCGTGTCGTCGACGAACCCGGTCGGTTACACGAACAACTACCAGGCCTGGGCCGGTACTTGCCGCCAGGAGCAGCCGCCGACCGGATACGACATGTTCACGGTGCAGCCCGGCCAGAGTCTGACCACTCAGACCTTCTACGTGCCGACCGTCCAGCTGACGGTCAAGAACAGCAGCGGCTCCACAGTCACTCCGACCGACGTGAAGTTCACCTTCGCTAGTAGCGATGGCACATGCAACGACGTCTGGGGACCGATGACCGCCGGGGCGACTCACGGAACAGCGGGAAGCTCGAGCTCGTGGTACTACGCCGTGCCATTCGCCGGCAGCGCGGCCTCAGGATCGGGCGCCAGCGCTTCGGGACAGACGGGTTCGATCACTGCATGCGCCGACCTCAAGTCCGGTTCGAACTACTACAAGGGGACCAGCGCGGCATTCAATTCGAGCTTCTCTGCCTCGACGCCGGCGACGGTCACCCTCGGGAGCACATTGGGGACGACGGGGTGCTGATGGCGCAGTCGCTTCGCTCCGAGGATGGCTTCACGCTCGTCGAGCTGCTGGCGACGATGGTCGCCGGCATCGTCGTATTGATGGCGCTGCTGACGATCATGGACGTCACCCTCCAGAACACGACGCACGCCTTCAGTCAGGTCGACGCCACCCAGCGCGCGCGTCCGGCATTCACGGGGATCGAGAACGAGCTCCACTCGGCTTGCTTCGCCGACGAGGAGACACCGATCCAGACGGGCAGCAGCCCCACCGCCTTGATCTTCCTCACCTCGACCGGCACCACCGCGACGCCCACCGAACTGTGGCACGAGATCGACTACAACGGGGCCCCGACGAGCACGCTCGTCGACAAGACGTACTCGACGACGCAGACGACTAACAGCAACGGCGTTCCGGTTTGGAACCGGGGCACGCTGCAATCGAGCAGGACGCTGCTGACCAACGTGGGGCAGACGCGGCCGTCGACCTCACAGCCGCTCACGCCCGTGTTCCAGTACTTCGCCTATCAGACGGCGCCGGGAACCGACGCCGCGGGTAACCAGTACGAGATTCTTCCGGACGGCACCGCCCCGGTCCCGGGCACGAGCACCACGGTGTTCAATCCGCTCGCCCCGGGCGCGGCACTTAACAGCACCCAGGCCGCGACCGTCGCCGAGGTCCTGATCAACCTGAGCGTGGGCCCCGCCGGCGGATACAACGAAAAGACCAACTACTCGGACGTCGGCACGGCAGTGAGCGACTCGATCACGTTCCGCTTCACGCCGGCCGCCAATCACGTCGGAGACGGAGCAACGTTTTCACCATGCGAGTGATCGTCAGTTCTAGTAGCAGGACCTTGCGCTGGGCCCGCTCGCATGCCTCGGCCGAGCACGGCTTCACGATGGTGATCGCCCTCGGCGTGCTTCTCGTAACGAGCCTACTTCTCACCGCCGTGTTCTACGCCGTGTCCGGCGAGATCCACCTGGGGACGGACAACCTCGCCTCCAAGCGTGCCTACGCCGCCGCTACCGCGGGCGTCCAGGCGTATCTCTACCAGATGAACCAGAACCCGAATTACTGGGAGACGTGCGCGAACAACACGCAGAGCACCGCGGTGACCGTGCCGGGTTCGTCCGACAACGCCTCATACACGTTCAAGCCGATCTACGCCAACGGCAACACCGGCTGTACCAGCAACGTGATCAACTCGCTTGTCGACAGCACAACCGGCACGATCCGGATCGTGTTCACCGGGTCGGCCGGAACCCGCCCCGTGGTCCAGCGGTCGGTTCTGGTCAGCTTCCGGATGGACAGCCCGCTCGACTTCCTGTGGTACACGCACTTCGAGGCGGTCGATGACGGGATCCCCGGCTTCTCCGGGTGCGGCGTGTTCTACCGCAGCGGCCGCAATTCGGGCTGCAACATCGTGTGGATCTCCCAGGACACGATGAACGGACCGGCGTACACCGACGACCAGTATCTGATCAACACCGGCGCCTCACCCACCTTCGGACGCACGCCCAGCGACAAGATCGAGAGCTCGGCGCCGGGGACGAGCACCGCGGACGTCTGCTCGGGAAGCAACTGCCAGAGCGCCGTCTTCAAGGGCACCGCGGTCTACAACGCCAAGCCGATCCCCACCCCAAGCGACAACTCCGAACTCCTGACCGACGCTCAGAACTACGGCAACGTCTACAGCGGTACGACACAGGTGATCCTCAACGGAGGCACGGCTACCGTCAGGACGTGCGCCGTCTCCACGACGTGCACGACTTCGACCGTCAACCTCGTCAACCAGCCGATCATCTACGTCAACAACGCCTCCGGGTGCACCACGGCCGCGTACACGCCGTTCGGCGTGACCTACCCGGCGAACGGCTCCGGTTACTTCTACGGCTGCTCGGGCGACGTGTACGTCTCGGGCAACTACACCACGCCGGTCACCATCGGCGCTGCCAACAACGTGATCATCAACGGCAACATCACGACGTCGGCCGACGGCTCGGGCAACCCTACCGGCGCGGCCACCCTCGGGCTGGTGGCGAACGAGTTCGTCCGCGTGATGCATGGCCTCAACGGCAGTGACTCGAGCTCGGGCTGCAGCACGACCAACAACGCCGCCCAGACGCTAACCAACCCGACCATCGACGCCGCGATCCTCGCCCTCAACCACTCGTTCATCGTCGACAACTACAACTGCGGCGGCTCCGACGGCACCCTCGCCGTCCACGGCGCGATCGCCCAGTACTTCCGCGGTCCCGTCGGGCAGCCCAACGGTAGCGGCGGCGTCCTCAACGGCTACGCCAAGAACTACAACTACGACGACCGCCTCGCGAACATCCTGCCGCCCTACCTGTTCGACATCTCGGACTCGGGCTGGCACGTCTCGCGCGAGACGCTCTGCACGCCGCCGGGCTTCGGCAGCAACAGCACGGGCACCGTCTGCCAGTAGGGCCGCGCCCCAGTCGACTGCTGCGTGACAGCGCGGATGAGATAACTTGGCTGCGCGCCGTCTCCGATGCTTCTGGGGAGTGGTGTAATGGCAGCACTGGTCGCTTTGGACGATCCGGTCCCGGTCCGAATCCGGGCTCCCCAGCTAGAAGCCGCCTTCGAAAAGCCCTGCTCATTCGAGTTTTTCCGTCCGGAGCACGAACTAATGTTCGGGTATGGCCCCGGCGCCGCGGTACACCGAAGGAGACGTCCGAGAAGCCGTTGCGAACGCGCGCAGCGTCGCTGAAGCGCTGCGTTTGCTCGGGCTTGTGCCTGCTGGAGGCAACCACCTCACGCTGAAGAAGCTGATCGCCCGATATCGACTCTCGACCGAGCATTTCGACCCGTACTGGGCGCAACACGCGCGGCGGTCGGCCCGGCCGGCGACCTCGCTCGAGCTCATCCTCGTCGAGAACTCGACGTATCACCGCAACCATTTCAAGCGGCGCCTGTATGACGCCGGCCTGAAGATGCGTGTCTGCGAACTCTGCGGGCAGGGGGAGGAGTGGAACGGACAGCAGATGGCGATGATTCTCGATCACATCAACGGGATCCCGACTGACAACCGACTCGAGAACCTCCAGATCGTCTGTCCGAACTGCGCGGCGACGCTCGACACGCACTGTGGCCGGAAGAACCGGCGCGATCGCAACCCGCGGAGCTGCGTTTGGTGCGGAGAGCCGTTCATCCCAAAGTACCCGACTCATCGTTATTGCTCGCCGTCGTGTGGTCATCACAGCAAGGGTCCCCGTGCCCCGAGGCCGGAACGCCGGAAGGTCGAGCGGCCGACCTACGAGCAGCTGATGGCCGACGTTGCGTCGATGAGCTTCCTCGCGATCGGGAGGAAGTACGGCGTCTCGGACGCAGCGGTCAGGAAGTGGATCCGTTGGTACGAGTATCAGCGCGAGATGGAGGAGTGGAGACAGCAGGAAGCCGAAGCCAGAAAAGACGCAGCCTGACGTCGTGCAGGCCACGACTGCGCGATCCGCCGGCGCCCGGCCAGTTGGCGCCGTCTGTGCTTGCGCCCGGTTGATCCGACCGCCGCCGGCGTCACACGTTCGGCGTGGGATCGCCTACGATCATCGTGTGGCCGCGCCCGTCGTCGTCATCCTTGCTGCCGGGCAGGGCACGCGGATGCGCTCCGCTACGCCGAAGCTGCTCCACGAGGTGTGTGGCCGGGCGATGATCGCCTGGCCGGTGGCGGCTGCCCGCGCCGCGGGGGCGGCCACGGTGGTCGTGGTCGAGGGGCCTGACCGGCCGCTCGGAGCAGCGTTGGACGGCGAGGTGACGGTGGCGGTGCAGCCGAAGCCGCTGGGTACCGCCGATGCGGTCAAGGCGGCCGCGGCGTACGTCGCGCCGGCGGACACGGTGATCGTGCTGAATGCCGATCACCCGCTGCTGACGGCGGAGACGCTGGCCGGGCTGGCCGAGGCCCATGCCCGCTCGGGCGCGGCGGCGACGCTAGCGACCGCGGTGCTCGATGACCCGCGCGGCTACGGTCGGGTGGTGCGGGCCCCCGACGGCACGGTCGAGCGCGTCGTCGAGACCAAGGCGCCGGGCGACGCCACCGAGCTCGAGCTGCGGATCCGCGAGATCAGCACGGGCATCTACGCGTTCGAGGGCGGGGCGCTCATCGCCGCGCTCGAGGAGGTCACCCCGCACAACGCGCAGGGCGAGTTCTACCTGCCCGATGTCTTGCCGATCATGCGCGCCCACGAGCGGAGCGTGCGCGCGCACGAGATCCACGACGAGAGCGAGCTCGGCGTCAACGACCGGGTGGGTCTGGCGGCGGTGACGGCGGTGGCGCAGCGCCGAATCCACGAGCGCCACATGCTCGCCGGGGTCACAATCGTCGACCCGGCCGCGACCGTGATCGACGTCGACGTGCGGATCGGCCAGGACACGGTGATCGCTCCGTTCACGAGCCTCCACGGCGCCACCGAGATCGGCGCCGGCGCGCGCATCGGCCCGGTGACGACGATGATCGACACCCACGTTGGCGACCGGGCGAGCATCGTCCACTCGTATCTGAACGGCGCCGACGTCGGGGAGGGGGCCAGCGTCGGGCCGTTCGCGTACCTCCGGCCCGGTGCCGTCCTGCGCGAAGGATCGAAGGCGGGTGCGTTTGTCGAGATCAAGAACTCCGACATCGGCGCCGGCACGAAGGTCCCCCATCTGTCCTACATCGGCGACACCGACATCGGCGAGCGGACCAACATCGGCGCCGGCACGATCACCGCCAACTACGACGGCGCGAACAAGCACCGCACCTCGATCGGGTCCGGGGCGTTCGTGAGCGTCGACACGATGTTCGTGGCCCCGGTCAGCCTCGGCGACGGGTCATACACGGGCGCGGGCTCGGTGATCACCGATGACGTGCCGGCAGGCGCCCTCGGCATCGCCCGGGCGCGCCAGCGGAACGTCGAGGGTTACGGTGAACGTCGCAATCAGCGGAAATCGGAGTCGCGCGACGGTGCCGGCAGCGATAAGAATTCACCTGAGGGCGGTGCCTCGGATGGCGGTGATACGAGACAATCGACACCCTCGTCCTAAGCTCCGAGACGACGATCCGTCGGCCCTCGATCCGTCCCCCTTCGACCCTACACTCGATCGTACGATGAGCCTGCTGGAGACGCCTTTCCCCCGGAGTGAGCTGGTCCTCGACTACAGCAAGCGGCTGATGCTCGTCTCGGGCCGGGCGAACCCGAACCTGGCCGCCAAGATCGCCGCCAAGCTTGGTGTCGGCCTCGCCGGGGTAACGCTGAAGACGTTCACGAACGGCGAGGTCTATTGCCGCTACGAGGAGTCCGTCCGGGGCGCGGACGTGTTCATCGTGCAGCCGACCTGCGGCAACCCTGACACCGGTCTTAGCGCCAACGACGCCTTGATGGAGCTGATGGTGATGGTCGACGCCGCCGTCGGCGGTTCGGCCCACCGGGTCATCGCGGTGACGCCCTGGTACGGCTACTCGCGCCAGGACAAGAAGTCCGCACCTCGCGAGCCGATCAGTGCCCGCATGGTCGCACGCATGCTCGAGTCGGCCGGGATCGACCGAATCCTCACCATGGATCTCCATCAGGGCCAGATCCAAGGCTTCTTCCAGAAGCCGTGCGACCACATGACGGCGCTGTTCATGCTCACGCAGTACTTCCGGGACCTCGGACTCGACGATCTCGTGGTGGTCGCGCCGGACGCCGGCCGCGTCAAGCTGAACAAGCAGTTCGCGCAGAAGATCGGCGCCGAGCTGGCGATCCTGAACAAGGAGCGCCCGAACCATCAGGTCGCGGAGATCGGCTATGTGATCGGCGACGTGCGGGGCAAGACCGCAGTGCTCGTAGACGACATCATCGACACCGCGGGGACCTTGAGGGCGGCGGCCGAGGCGGTGTACGACGCGGGCGCACGGCGCGTGTACGCGGCGGCCACGCACGGGGTGTTCTCGGGCGAGCCGTGGGAGCAGCTATCCGCGGCACGGCTCGAGCAGATCGTCGTGACGGACACGATCCCGCTCCCAGCCGGCGCTCCGGACAACGTGCGCGTGCTCTCGTGCGCCGACCTGCTGACGAGCTCGATCCGCCAGATCTTCACGGACGGATCCGTGAGCGACGTGTTCGGCGGCGAGAACCAGCTGTTCTGAGGACTCCGCCCGGCGGCAAAACCGCGGGAATCGGGGAGCGCGCCGGCGCCATGGGAGAACGCGACGACCCTCAGCTCGGCCGACGCGCTCAGAGTGGCCGCGCCGCCCGTCTGATGGACATGCTCGGGTTGAGCGAGGATGAGCTCTGCCGGATGCTCGACACCGATCCGCTGACGCTGCTCTCGGGCCACCTCGACCATCGGGGCGAGCTGCCGATCCTGCTCGACCTGCTCGATGAGGCCTCCGAGCGCGCCGGGCCCGCAGTGCTCGCGCGCTGGGTGCGGGCGTCCGGGCCCGCCGGCAGGCCGATCGACGCGCTCCTGAGCCGCGACTTCGCCGTGTTCGAGCGGGCCCTGGACGAGCTCGCGGAGCGGGGTTTCGTTCTCAGAGGCGGGGGGTGACGGTGACCGTGGGCCAGCCCCTGGTGCACAAGCTGCGGGTCCGCTACGCCGAATGCGACCTCCAGGGGATCGTGTTCAACGCGCATTACCTGACCTACTTCGACACGAGCATCACCGAGCTCTGGCGCGCTGCGTACGGCAGCTACCGGACGATGCTCGAGCGCGGGATTGACATCGTGCTGGCCGAAGCGCAGCTGCGGTTCCGTAACCCGGCGCGCTTCGACGACGAGCTCGCGCTGTCGATCGCTGTCACCCACCTCGGCCAGACCAGCATCCTCACCCGCCACGAGGCTCGTCGCGGACCGGACCTCGTCGCCGAGGGCGATCTCCGGCACGTGCTCGTCGACCTGAAGACGCTAGGGAAGACCCCGCTCCCTGACTGGGCGCGGGAGGGTCTGGAGCGCTTCCGCGTCACCGACGACGAGCGCGGGTAGCGAGCTGAGCCGATTGGTAGGACAGGGTGGCGCGCCGGCGCGCTTGGTCGAGGCCGGTGCGTGCGACGCTTACTCGAGCGCTCGTGCGAAGCCAAACGCCGGAACTGGCGTGTCGGCGTGCGCCGGGCCGTCGCCCGGCCCTCCGAACAGCTCCGCCAGTGCCGTCGGTCGATCGACCCGGCGCTCGTAGCCGCGAGCGGACAGCCACGCGTTGGCCTCGGCTGAGGAGAGCGGCGTGAACTCGATGTCGGCCAGGCACCGGCCGGGGCGCCGAGTCGCCGGGTGAAGCCGACCCACGGGCTCGTTGGTCGTGATCAGCAGCATCGTGCGCGTGCCCTGTCCGAGCAGGCCGTCGGCGACGTTCAGCAGCCTCGACAGCGCCTGACCGGCAATCGTCCGCGCGTCGGCGGCAATCAGCTCGCCGGCATCCTCGAGGATCAGCAGCCGCCAGCGTCGCTGCGCGGACTCGTCGTCCCCGTCCCAGGTGAGGACATCGAGCATGTATGCGCCGCCGCGTCCGAGCAGCTCATCGGGGTCCATGATGAAGTGCGCCGAGCACCACGGCGTCCAGGCGCGCACGAGCGCGCGGAGGGCGTGGGACTTCCCCGTGCCGGGCTCGCCGCGCCACAGGATCAACCGACCACGCTCCGGAGCACGCTCGGCGATCAGCCGCTCGAGCGCGGCGCGGACCGGCGCCGAGTAGTTGTCGGCGATCTCGTCGAAGCTCTCGGCGTCGATCTCCCGGTGGCGTACGTCGCCGCCGCACTCTCCGCGCATCCAGAACGCGATCGAGACCCGCTCCGGCATCGGCGGCTCGGTCCCGAGCGCCGCGCGCAAACCCGCCGCCCACCGAGTGGCGTCCTGGCGCGTCCCCGCGGCGACCTCGACGCACACGTGACGGTGCCCGCTGTCGACCAGCGCGATCACGCCGTCGCTCAGACGCAGGAAGGCCTCGACCTCGTCGCCCTTCGGATCGGAGCGAACGAGCACGGCCGTCCCCAGCTCGGACAGCACCGCAGGCCCCGATTCGCCCCGGAAGCTGTCCCGGGCGACGTGCACCAGACGTCGGGCCAGAAGCTCCGAGACGAACAGCGCACGCGGAAGCATGTCCGTGCGGACGGACTGCGGTGCTCGCCGCGCAACGCTGGGCGCGGGTCGCAGGCTCGTATTCGTGATGTTCATGGTTGTGTCCATGCCAAGCCCCCCGGAGGACTCGAACCTCCGGGATGCCCGCAGCGAGCACGATCGCTCGGCTGAGCAATGAGGGCGCTGATCAGAGAGTCGTCGGGCGAGGCCCGCGCATTACTGGGTCGCTCAGAAGCTGGGCAGCGTGACGCGAGCGCCGACCGACGGCGCCGTCAGCAGGTGTTGCTTGCGTATGAGCGACATGACGGACCGCCAAGGTACCGCGGCGGCCCGGGATCTACAAGGCTGCGGCTAGCGCTTGGCCGGTTCTGGCTCGCGGTGCTCCCCCGGCCAGATGCCCGTCAGGTGATGGAACGTCCGGGCGCCGGCACGGTCGACGGCGGCGCTGATCGCGGCCACGGTGGCGGCCTCGAGCGCGGCCGCGCCCACGACCTTGGGGAAGCTCGCCTCGGCCGTGGTCGGCCTCGGCGGGTCCTCGTGGTCGATTCGAGACCACAGCGCCTTGAAGACGTTGTTGGCGATCTTGGCTCCGATCAGGCTGGCGATGATTCCGAACGGCTTGTAGAGGATCTTCATGGTGCTCTCAGCCTACCCTCCTATCCAGGCGGATATAGCGGCGCGATGGGGTAGAAGTTGAACCTGCTGTAACCGTAAGGATCGGGAGGAGGCCCCCGAAATGCTCGAAGAGGATTCAAGGCCCGAGACAGCCTCGGCGGAGGAGTTGTTGCGGCGGGCGCTGTTGGACGAGTCCTCATCGGTTGCGGTCTCGCTGAAGGTGGGAGGGCTGCCGCTCAGCCAGTCGGTCACGGTCATCTTCCACGGGCGGCGGGACCTCGGAACCCTCCAGACCTACGTCACTCGCGGCAGCCGGGCGGCCGGAACGACGGTGGCCGCGAACGAGATGCTTCGGGTGCCGTGCGATCTCGACCTCGCCGATGCCGACGACCGCGCCGAGGCCGAGCGGCTGTACATCGAGCAGGCCTCGGCCTTCCGCGACGCGCTCGTCGGCGCCGACGTCGTGCTCGACGTTTGGCGCGAGCCACTGAGCGACCTGCTCGGCTCGAGCGTCAGCGTCGACCACTCGATCGAGCTGTCGGTCCGGCTCCCCGCGCACCGCCTGATGCCGACCGCGCTGATCGCGCCCGAGTCGCACCTGGTCGTCACGCCGGTGTGCAGCGCACGCACGCTCGCCGAGGGCAAGCCACCGATGGGCATCGCCTGCGCGCAGCAGGACGTGATCCGCATCTATCCCCTCGCCGACGATCCCGAGCGGTGTGTCGAGGACTTCCTCGAGGCCGCCGCGGAGCACGCCCGCGCCCTGGCCGACCGGCTCGACCACCAGGAGGCGTCGGTCGAGCGCTTCCTCGAGCTGAGCGAGTAGCCAGCGCGCGCTTCGTCGAGCTGAGCGAGTAGCCAGCGGGCTTCCTCGAGCTGAGCGAGTAGCCACCGGCGGACCCGCGCCGGCAATCGGCGGCCGATGCGATTACCTAGTCGCCAATGCGCCGTAGCTACATCGTCGCGATTGTCGCCGGGGTCGCGCTGTTTCTCGTGATCAGCGCGCTGCTGGCCCGGGTGTTCAGCGCTAACAGCGCCGAGCAGTCCGCGATCACCGCGCTCGTGCAGTCAGAGGCCCGGGGCGACGCCAACGCGATCGTCGGCGAGGTCACCGGTTGCCGAGCCGACGCCGCGTGTCGGCAACGGGCCGCCACGAACGCGGCGGCGCTACAGCACGCCGGATCGGTCTCGATCATTCAGCTCCAGCCGTCGACGAGCTTCTCGCTCGGTGGCACCGAGGGCACGGCGCGGGTGGCGTGGAACGTCGGCTCGTACCCGCTGCCGATCGTGCAGTGCGTCAGGGTCAGGCGGGGGGGCAACCCGATCAGCGGCCTGAAGGTGGAGTTGCTCGTGGTCAGTCGCAGGATCGCGAGCGATGCCGACTGCCCGGCTCGGTTCTGACGAGAGTTAGTGCGAGCGGACCGGAGTGCGCCCGGGCTCCCGGGCGGGCCGCCGCTCCCGCTTGGGAAGGCGCTCGGAGAACCGCCGGTGATCGCGCAGACGGATCAGCGACTGTTCAGCATCGGGGAGCGGGATCCCGCCTCGAGGCCCCTCGGGCGCCTTCGGCGGAAGGTCCGGACCGCGACCCCAGCCGCCATCCGAACCACCATCAGGCCGTGGCGGGAACTCCGGGTTGTCGCGCAGCGCGGGAAGTATCAGCACCGCCGCGCACACGAGACCCAGGAGGTGCATACCGCCGACCATCAGCATGAGCTGAGCGGCTGCCGACATAAAGCCGATCTTAGCGCCATGTTGTCCTGGGGTGAAGAGGCGCGGGACGGCGCATGGACGCGTCCGAGCGTGACTGGGGCGGCGCGCCTGGAACCGTCCGAGCGTGACGGGGCCGCGCGCCCGGACGCGTCCGACCGCGACGGGGACGGCGCGGGGCGAACCGGTTATCCGGCCCTCGCGATCGCCCGCCCGCTACCATCGCCCGTCGTGACAACGGCCCAGACGACAGCGCTTTCCGTCGAGCCTCGTGAGCCCTCGGGCTCGCGGGCCGCGCGTCGGCTGCGCCGGGAGGGCAACATTCCCGGCGTCCTCTACGGCGGCGGCGAGGAGCCCGTCGCGTTCCAGGTCGACGGCCGCGTGCTTCGAAACGCGCTCGCGCACGCCGGCGCGGTGCTCGAGCTCAGCATCGGCAGCGATGCGGCCACGCCGGTCGTGGTCAAGGACATCGAGCGCCACCCGGTGACGGGCTACACGATCCACATCGACATGCTCCGCGTCCGGCTCGACCAGGCGATCAGCGCGACGGTCGTGGTCGACCTCACGGGTGCCGACGAGGCGCCCGGCGTCAAGGAGGGCGGCGTGCTCGAGCTGGTGACGCGCGAGCTCACGATCGAGGCCTTGCCGACGGACATCCCGGACGCCATCCACCACGACGTCTCGACGCTTCAGATCGGCGACACGGTCACGCTCGAGGCGATCACGCCGCCCCGCGGCGTCACGCTGCTCGACGATCCGGAGACCGTCGTCGCCACGCTCACGCCGCCGAAGCTCCAGCTTGAGGAGGAGCCAGGGATCGAGGAGGAGACCGAGCTCGTGGCCGAGGGCGAGACCACGGACGAGGCCGAGGCGGAAGCCGCCGAGGACGCCCGCGAGAGCGAAGGCGGGGACGAGGGCGAGTAGCCCGCCCTTAAGAAGTGGACCATCCTTCGAGTCCGCGCCCACTTCGCGGCTGCAAATCTTCGCCTGGCTTTGTCCTCGGATGCTCGCGTAGCGCCGCTACGCGTCGCATCCTGCGTCCTCGCCATGCTCGATTTTCGCTCGCGAATTGGTCGCTGATTCTCAGGATGGCCCACTAGTTGCCGGGCGAATCACCTGTCGACTGGCTGATCGTCGGCCTCGGGAATCCGGGTGCCGAGTACGACGGCACTCGACACAACATCGGATTCGAGGTCGCGGACGCACTCGCTGAGCGGTGGGCGATGCCGAAGGCCAAGTCGAAATACCGTGGGCTGCTGACCGAGGGCCGGACCGGTCCCGGGGGCCCGCGGGTGGCGATCCTCAAGCCCATGACCTACATGAACGACGCCGGCCAGTCGGTTGGGCCGGCGCGCGGCGCGTTCAAGGTCGACCTCGATCGGGTGCTCGTGATCCACGACGAGATCGATCTGCCGTTCGGCGAGATCCGCACCCGCACCGGCGGCGGGCTGGCCGGCCACAACGGCCTCAGGTCGCTGAGAGCCGGACTCGGGTCGCCCGATTTCGCCCGCGTCCGGATCGGCGTCGGACGCCCACCCACGACCGATCCCGATCGCGTCGCTGCCTACGTCCTCGGCCGCTTTCAGGAGCCCAAGGCCGAGGTGCAGGAGCTGATCGAGCAGGCCGCCGACGTGGCCGAGCGGACCGTCACCGGCGACGGCACCTGAGGAGCGGAATCAGCGATGGCAACTCGGGAGCGGAACCGGCGGTGACAGCCGGCGATCCTCCCTTCGAGGAGATCTACTCGAGCGCCGGCGAGGATCTCGCCTCGATCCCGTGGGCGACCCTCGCGCCGAACCCGGCGCTCCAGGAATGGCTGGCGAGCCAACCCGCACCGCACGCCGCCCGAGCGTTAGTGGTCGCGTCCGGGCTCGGCGACGACGCCGAGGAGCTCGCGCGCCGCGGCTACGGCGTCACCGCCTTCGACATCTCGCCGACCGCGATCGATCAGTGCCGCAGGCGCTTCCCGGCGTCGACCGTCGACTACCTCGTGGCCGACCTATTCGACCTCCCCGACGCCTGGACGGAGTCATTCGACTTGGCGGTTGAGATTCGCACGCTCCAATCCCTCCCGCCGGAGGTCCGCGGGCAAGCTGCGCTCGCGATCGCGAAGACCATCGCCCCGAGCGGGAAGCTGTTCGTTCGCACCGCTGCGCGCACGCCCAACGAGCCCCTGACCAGCCGACCCTGGCCGCTCACCCGCGATGAGCTGGATGCGTTCGTCGAAGCCGGTCTGATCGAGCGTCAGGTCCGGGCGGAGCCTCCCCGCGACGGACGCTTCCCCACGTTCACCGCGGTGTATCAGCGGCCGCCGGCCACGACCTAGACTCGATAGAGAAGATGCTTCGCAGTCTCCTCGCCCACGCCGACCAAGACAAACAGGTCGCGAGGCTCGCCGAGCAAGGCGGCCGCGCGTTCGTGTCGCAGTCGCTCCGACCGTTCCTGCTGGCCGCGCTCCTCGAGCGCGACCCGGACACGCCTGCGATCGTGGTCGCGGGCGACGACCGCGCCGCGCGCGACCTCGCCGCCGGGCTGAAAACCTGGCTCGAGCCGCGGATGGTCCGTTACTACCCGAGCCGCGGCGTCACCTACGAGTCGCACCTGGCCCCGCCGCCGCACCTCGTCGGCCTGCGGATCGCGGCCCTCGACGCGCTCATGGACGAGGACCAAACCCACGCGCCGGTCGTCGTGGTCAGCGCGGTGGGGCTGTCCGAGAAGGTCCCCGATCCGTCTCTCCGTCCCCACGGGTTCATCCTGAAGCAGGGCGATCTGCTCGATCTCGACGAAACCGCCCGCGACCTCGTCGCCGCCGGCTACGAACACGTCGACCAGGTCGAGGACCGCGGTCAGTTCGCGATCCGCGGCGGGCTGCTCGACGTGTTCCCCGCCACCGAGGACCGCGCCGTCCGCGTCGACCTGTTCGGCGACGAGATCGAGTCGCTGCGCTGGTTCTCGACCTTCACTCAGCGCTCGCTCGGCGACGCCGAGCTGGTCGAGATCGAGCCGGCGGCGGAGCTCGCCGAGGAGCATCGCGAGCTCGCCGAGATCGCGGCGCTCGAGGACGAGGCAGACCGGCCCGACATCGCCGAGCTGCTCCCAGTCGAGAACTTCCACCCCTTCCTCACGCTGGCCCCACAGAACGCGACCATCGTGATCGCCGGCGAGGAGGACGTCGCGCCGGCGCTCGCCGACCACTGGCAGGACGTGACCGCTGCCTTCCGCGACCGCGACGCCCGCCATCTGTACGTCGACTCGAACGAGATCGACCAGACGCTCAACCAACGAGCGCGGATCCGCTTGTCGAGCATCGACCAGGACCAGCCGTTCGAGTTCCGTGCGCAGTCGGCCGACCTCCAGGCGCGGAGCCTCAAGGAGGCCGAGCCCGAGCTCGAGAAGCTACAGCGCTCGGGCTATCGCACGGTCGTGACGTTCGCGCGCCGCGGCGAGGGCGAGCGCGCCGCGTACAACCTCGGCCGGCTCAAGGTCCACTGGCTCGAAACGGACCCGGGCGCGGCCGCCCCGGACCGCCAGATCACGTTTGCTCATGCGCGCCTCCAACAAGGGTTCATCGCCCCGCAGCTGCACCTGGCGGTGATCCCCGAGCACCGCCTGTTCCACCGCCGCCGGGCGGCCGAGGAACCGCAGCGAGCCCGAAGACGAGGCGTTCTGCGCAGCTTCGCCGACCTGCGGACCGGCGACATCGTCGTTCACGAGGACCACGGCATCGCGCGGTTCGCGGGCTTTGACACGAAGACGGTCGCCAACGTCACCCGCGACTATCTCTACCTCGAGTACGCGGGCTCAGACAAGGTGTTCGTACCCGTCGACCAGCTCGCCAAGATCAGCCGCTACGTCGGCGCCGGCGGCACGCATCCGCCCCTCTCGAAGCTCGGCGGCTCTCGCTGGGACACGCTCAAGGCACGGGCCAGACGCGCCGCCCAGGAGCTCGCGGGCGAGCTCCTCAACCTGTACGCCGAGCGCAAGCGCCGGCAGGGGCACTCCTTCCCGCCCGACAGCGACTGGCAGCGCGACTTCGAGGACGCGTTCCCGTTCACTGAGACCCCCGACCAGCGCGATGCGATCGAGATGGTCAAGGCCGACATGGAAGCGCCACGCCCGATGGACCGGCTGATCTGTGGCGACGTCGGCTACGGCAAGACCGAGGTCGCGCTCAGGGCGGCGTTCAAGGCGGTCCAGGACGGCAAGCAGGTGATGCTGCTCGTCCCGACCACGATCCTCGCCCAGCAGCACTACGGCACGTTCACCGAGCGGCTCAAGGACTTCCCGATCACGATCGAGCACGCCTCGCGCTTCCGTCCGCAAGCCGAGCAAAGAGAAGCGGTGAAGCGGTTCGCCGAGGGAAAGGTCGACATCCTCATCGGGACCCACCGCCTCCTGTCCAGAGACGTCCGCCCCAAGGAGCTCGGCCTCCTGATCGTCGACGAGGAGCAGCGCTTCGGCGTCAAGCAGAAGGAGCTGCTCCGCCAGCTCAAGCTCAGGGTCGACGTGATCTCGATGAGCGCCACGCCGATCCCGCGCACGCTCCAGATGTCGATGGCCGGCATCCGCGACATCAGCGTGATCGAGACGCCCCCCGAGGGCCGGCGGCCGATCAAGACCTTCGTCGGCGAGTACGACGAGGAGCTGGTCAAGACCGCCCTGATCCGCGAACACCAGCGCAAGGGCCAGGCGTTCTTCCTCCACAACCGGATCGAGTCGATCGACGAGACCGCCGAGCGGCTGCGCGCACTGTGCCCGGGGATGAAGTTCGAGGTCGCCCACGGGCAGATGGACGAACGGGAGCTCGAGCAACGCATGCTCGCGTTCCTCAGAGGCGATGCGGACGTGCTGGTGTCCACGAGCATCATCGAGTCGGGGATCGACATCCCGCAGGCGAACACGCTGATCGTCGAGCGGGCGGACACGTTCGGGCTGGCCCAGCTCTACCAGATCCGTGGCCGGGTGGGACGCAGCCGCGAAAGGGCCTACGCCTATCTCCTGTATCCATCCGCCGCCGCGCTGACCCCTGATGCGGCGCAAAGACTGAGCGCGCTATCGACTACACCGAGCTCGGCGCCGGCTTCAAGATCGCGATGCGCGACCTCGAGATCCGCGGCGCCGGCAACCTGCTCGGCGACGAGCAGTCCGGCCACGTCGCGGCGCTCGGGTTCGAGCTGTACATGCAGATGCTCGACGAGGCGGTGGCCGCGGCCGCGGACGGCGCGTGGGCCGAGGACGACTGGGAGCCGGTCCGCCTCGACGTCAACGTCGACGCCTACGTCCCGGCCGACTACATCCCCTACGAGCAGGCCAAGGTCGACGTGCACCGCCGGATCGCCGGCGCGCGTGAGGTCGCCGACCTCATGCAGCTGCGCGACGAGCTCGAGGACCGCTTCGGGGAGCTCCCCGACCCACTCAAGAACCTGATCGCGCTCCAGCAGGCCCGGATCAAGCTCGGCCAGGCCGGCGCGCGGGCGGTCACGTTCCGCAACGGCCGGCTCGCGGTGACCCCGATCGAGCTCGACTCCGTCCGGGCCAAGCGGATCCGCCAGGAGATCCCCGAGGCGCTGTACGAGTCGGGGAAGTCTCAGCTCTCGATGCGCGTGCCCGAGGACCCGGTGCAGCGGTTCCCGGCGGTGGTGAAGGCCGCCGACGTGCTGCTCGCGGTGACGCGCGAGGCCGCCTGAGGAGCAACATTTGGGGCCGCTTCGCGGCGTCCCTGGGGCCGGATTCCCCGGCGAGGCCCACTCTTAGCGCATTCTTCATGCGAAACGGGGCGATCGCGCGAAGCCCTCGCTACCATCGACCGCCGATGAAGGTTCGTAGGTCAGTTCTGGCGCTTGGCGCCTTTTTTGTGATTGGAGCCGGAATCGCCGGCTGCGGAAGCAGCACCCCCGGCGATGCGGTGGTCAACATGGCCGGCAACCCGATCTCCGTCCAGGCGCTCAACCACTGGATGTACGTGGCCGCCAAGAGCCAGTCGTCGGGCTCGAGCTCGCCGATCATCGTGCCCAACGACCCGCCCGACTTCACCAACTGCATCGCGACGGTCCGCAAGGAGGTCTCGAGCCTCGCGAACCAGAAGACCGCGACGCTGCGTAACGACTGCAAGCAGGCGTTCACCCAGCTCTCGAGCCAGGTGCTCGACTACCTGATCAAGGGGTACTGGTATCAGGCCGAGGCCAACAAGGCCGGCATCAAGGTCTCCGACGCCCAGGTGCAGAAGACCTTCGATGCGGCGAAGAACGCACAGTTCAAGGGCAATTCGGCCGGTTTCAACACGTTCCTCGGCCAGACGGGTCAGACGCTCCCGGACCTCCTGTTCCGCTTCCGGATCAACGCGATCCTGCAGAAGCTGATCGCCAAGCACACCAAGCCCGTCACGACGGCGGAGATCCAGACGTACTACAACAACCACCAGTCGCAGTTCGGGACCCAGGCGACGCGGAGCCTGAAGCTCGTGCTGGCGTCGTCGCAGGCGAACGCGGCGGCGGCGAAAAAGGCCCTTGACTCGGGACAGAGCTGGTCGACGGTCGTGAAGAAATACTCGACCGACCCCACCACGAAGAGCACGGGCGGCGTGTTGAACAACGTCAACAAGCAGCAGGTTGAGTCGGCACTGGCCACCGCGGCGTTCTCGGCGCCGGCGAACAAGCTGGAAGGCCCGGTCAAGGGTCAGTTCGGCTACTACGTGTTCGAGGTAACGAAGATCAATGCCGGCACGCAGCAGTCGCTCGCCCAGGCGACGGCGCTGATCAAGCAGCAGCTCCAGTCCACGTCGCAGACCCAGGCCCAGACCGCGGTCGACAACCAGGCCAAGAAGGACTGGCTGAGTCAGACGACCTGCCGCGCCGGGTACGCGATGGCGGACTGCAAGGGCTACAAGGCGCCGAAGACGGCCACCACCGGCACCAGCGGCACCACCGGCTCTTCGACGGGGTGACCAACCCCGAGCCTCCGGATCGGGCGGCGGAGGCACTCGCGCGTCTCGACGCGATCACCCGCCGCCTGCGAGTGGAGTGCCCGTGGGACCGCGAGCAGGACGAGCGCTCGATCGTGCCCCACACGGTCGAGGAGTCGTACGAGCTCGCCGACGCCGCGCACAGGCGCGACGACGCCAAGATGCTCGACGAGCTCGGCGACGTGCTGTTCCAGGTGCATTTCCTGGCCCTGCTGCTCGAGGAGCGCGGCGCCGGCGACCTCGCGCAGGTGGCGAACGACGTCACCGAGAAGCTGATCCGACGCCACCCCCACGTCTTCGGCGAGGTCGAGGCCGAGACCTCTCAGGAGGTGCGGCGGAACTGGGACCAGATCAAGCGCTCCGAGCCCGGTCGCGAGCCTGGCGTGTTCGGCGAGGTCCCGGAGAACCTGCCCGCGCCTCTATACGCGCGCAAGATCCAGCGTCGGGCCGCGTCGAGCGGGTTCGACTTTCCCGGGGTCGAGGGGCCGATCCAATCGGTACGGGATGAAATGGACGAGTTACAAGACGCGCGGACGCCCGACGAGCGCTTCCACGAGCTCGGCGACGTGCTGTTCGCGGCGGTCAACGTGGCGCGCAAACTCGCCGTCGACCCCGAGCTCGCGCTGCGCGCGGCGGCCGACCGGTTCAAGGCCCGCGTGGTCGCTGGTGACGAGCTCGCTGCATCGGAAGGCCATAGCTGGAACGATCTCGGCCCTGATGAGCAGCTCGCGTACTACGCGCGAGCGCGCCTGACCGAAGGAGAGGCTGCGCCGCCATGAGCCAGATCGAGCACGTACACGCCCGCCAGATTCTCGACAGCCGGGGAAACCCGACCGTCGAGGTCGAGCTCAGCGTGCGATCCGGCGCGTGGGGACGCGCCGCCGTGCCGTCCGGGGCCTCGACCGGTGAGTTCGAGGCGGCCGAACTTCGGGACGGCGGTTCGGACTGGAACGGCAAGGGCGTGATGCGTGCCGTCGAGAACGTCAACGGCGAGATCGCCACCGCGGTCCGCGGCCAGGACGCCTCTTCGCAGGCTGCTTTGGATCGCATGCTGATAACACTCGACGGCACGCCGAACAAGTCGCGGTTGGGCGCGAACGCGATCCTGGCCGTGTCGCTCGCGGCCGCCCACGCGGCCGCGGCCGAGGAGCGCCTGCCGCTGTGGCGCTACCTCGGCGGCGAGAGCGCCCACGTGCTTCCCGTCCCGATGATGAACGTGATCAACGGCGGCGTCCACGCCGACAACGCGATCGACTTCCAGGAGTTCATGATCGTCCCCGTTGGGGCCCCGAGCTTCCACGAAGCGCTCCGGATGGGCGACGAGGTGTTCCACTCGCTGAAGAAGACGCTGCACGACAAGGGCTTGTCCACGGCGGTCGGCGACGAGGGCGGGTTCGCGCCGAACCTCGAATCCAACGAGGCCGCGCTGGGGACGCTGGTGGAAGCGATCCGGGCGGCGGGCTACATCCCCGGCGACCAGGTCGCGATCGCGCTCGACCCGGCGGCCTCCGAGCTGGTCAAGGACGGCAACTACGTGCTCGAGCACGAGGGCCGCACGCTCACCTCGGAGCAGCTCGCCGACTACTGGGGCGAGCTGGCCGACACGTACCCGATCATCTCGCTCGAGGACGGGATGGGCGAGGAGGACTGGCTCGGGTGGGCGCTCCTCACCGAGCGCCTCGGCAACCGGATGCAGCTCGTCGGCGACGACGTGTTCGTGACCAACACCGAGCGTCTCCAGCGCGGGATCGACGCCGGCGTCGCGAACTCGATCCTGATCAAGGTGAACCAGATCGGCACCCTGACGGAGACGCTCGCGGCCATCGCGCATCGCCCGCGAGAACGGCTACACCGCGGTGATGTCGCACCGCTCCGGCGAGACCGAGGACGTCACGATCGCCGACCTCGCTGTCGCCACCGGCTGCGGCCAGATCAAGACCGGCGCGCCATCACGCACCGATCGGGTGGCCAAGTACAACCAGCTGCTGCGGATCGAGGAGGCGCTCGGCCCCGACGCGCGCTACCCGGGCCGCGGCGCGTTCCGGTCGTAGTGCGGGCGTGTGTCCCGGCGCCGGCTCGCGGTGGCGCCGGCCGGATCTCCTTCCCGAACCTGTACAACGCGCCAAATCGTCCCCCCACGAGCGGCCCGGTCCACATAAGCATGCCTACCATGCTTATGTGGGCGACGCGCCTGGGCAGGGGGGGATTTGTCACGTTATGCAGGGAAGACGTAGTCGTGTCACAACGCCGGGGGCGGCCGCGATGCGTCGCCGGCGCGATGCACCCCTCCGTGCAGGAGGAAGGATCGAACCCGCGTCGAACGAAGGGCGCAGCGGATGCCTTCAGCCCGTCCCGCCACCGCGCCGCCGCGCCGCCAAAGCCGCACCGCGAGCTCGCGACCGAGGCCGAGACCCAAACCACGACCGCGGGTGGCAAGCCGTGGACTCCGGGGCCGGGTTCGCTGGGACCGGGTCGGCCGGGTCAGTCTGCTCGTGGTCCTGACCGTGGTCGCCGGACTGTACGTGCAGCGCGGGCTCGCCTACCTGTCCGTGCGGTCCCAGGCCAACGAGCAGAAGGCGATCGTGCAGCAGCTGACGCGCTCGAACGTGAGCCTTCTCGCCCAGCAGCGCTCGCTGGGCGAGCCGGCGACGATCCTGAGCAAGGCCCGCGCTCTCGGGATGGTGCGGCCGGGCGAGCACGCGTACGAGGTCACTGGGCTGCCTGGGCACTGAGACTCAGGTCGGCGTGTAACCGCGTCCGCTCGCGCTCGCCGCGCGCTTGGCATCCAGCCTCGCCATTTTGCGCGGCGCGCGAGGTCGTCCGGAGGGCCGGCGCGCGCTCCACTTCAGGATTCCGGGAGACCGTTCCGCGCGCGCCGGCTGTCACCACCGCCCAGCATCCGGCTGGGCGATGATCAGATTCGAAGACGTCATCGGCCTGTGGCGCGAGGGCGAGCGCCGGCTGGCGCAGGCCGATCCGCGCGACCAGCCCGCGCTCGAGCGCGTCACCGGCGAGATCGTGGACGCGTTGCGCCGGCGCGTGGGCGGTACGTTCACGACGCAGGAGCTCGCGCAGTACTACATCGACAACGGAACCGACTGGTGCTTCGACATCGCCACCCGCGTGGCGCCGGGCAAGCCCGAGGCGTGGGATCTGACCACGGTCGCCGGCGCGGCGTTTGCGCGTTACGTCCGCGAGGCCAGCGACTACGCCGGCGGCGCGCGGATCGTGCAGAGGGAATGACCGCGCGCCCGCGAGGCGCTGTTGGGCCAACAGTGCCCGCGGGGCGCTGTCGGCCGGACACTGGAGCGCGCACGCCAGAACGCGCGCACCGGAACGCGGACACCAGACCCCGGTAACGTCCGCCGCATCACCGCGGCGCCACCCCGCACTCGCCTGATCCGAGACGAGCACGAGCTCGGCAGGTGGACCCGCGCAGTCCGGACCCCCGATCCTCGGCTGCGCGGCCTGCTGTATCGCGACCTGCTGGGGTTCGAGCAGGAGGCTGCGACGTTCTCGAGCTGGCTCGAGCCGCCGCGTCCCGCGTACACGCTGATCGTCGACCTCGAGGGGTCGATCTCGCTCGACGGCGAGCCGCTTCCACACGCCTGGATCGCGGGGCTGAGCGACCGTTACGCCGTCGTCGGATTCGACGCCCGCCGCTACGCGTCGATCGATCTCGAGCTCACGCCGCTAGGCGCGTGGTCGGTGCTCGGGCGACCCCTCGGCGAGCTCGAACGCCACACGATCCGCCTCGAGGACGCCTTCGGCACCGTCGGCCGGCGGCTCACGGACGAACTGCACGAAACACAAAACTGGGACGCCCGGTTCGACGCGGTGGAGCGGTTCCTCCTCGCGCGCGCCGACGCCGGCCCGCGCCCGACACCCGCGGTAGCGTGGGCGCTCGGAAGGCTGTGGCGGACCGGGGGCGCGAACGCGTCGAATCGCTCGCCGCCGAGCTCGGCTGCAGCCGGCGCTACCTCCACGCGCGCTTCCGCGAGCAGGTCGGTCTCGCGCCCAAGACCGTCGCTCGCCTCATCCGCTTCGGCGCGGTGCGCCGGCGCATCGAGCGCGCCCCGGCCCGCTGGGCCGACGTCGCCTACGACTGCGGCTATGCCGACCAGTCGCATCTGAATCGCGACTTCCGCGAGCTCGCCGGGACCACGCCGGGAGACTTCGTCACCCGGCTCCTGCCGGGGTACGGCGGAGTGATGGGCGACGGGGTCCCATTCGTTCAAGACTGACCGCCCGCGGGGGCGTACGGTCCCAGCCATGAGACCGAACATCTTCCCCGCCCTGCACTACCGCGACCCCGACGCCGCGCTCGAGTGGCTGAAGCGTGCCTTCGGATTCGAGGAAAAGGCCGTGTACCGCGGCGACGATGGCCGCATCCAACACGCCGAGCTGCGGCTCGGCGACGGACTGATCATGTTCGGCGGCATCCCCTCCGACGGGCCCCGAGCCGACGGCGCCCAGCCACCCGTGACCGTATATGCGGTCGTGACCGACCCTGACGCCCACCACGAGCGCGCCAGCGCGGCCGGGGCCGAGATCGTCCGCGAGCTGACCGACCAGCCCTACGGCTCGCGCGAGTACGGCGCGCGCGATCTCGAGGGGAACGCCTGGTCGTTCGGCACCTACGACCCGTACGACTCCAACGAGTCGTAAAGCGCGCATTGGCCGAACCCGCAAATACGGGGACGTCCGCTACTCGCTGTCGTTGTCATCGGCGTCGTCGTCGCCGATGCGCCGGATGATGATCTGATCCTCCTCGATCGCCACCTCGACCGGACGGTGTCCGGCCCAGTACTCGGCGTAGATCGGATCGTCCTGGACGGCGGGATCGAGCCACAGGCCGTAGCCCTCCTCGCCGTGATCGAACGTGGCCTCGAGCGTGGTCGGCTTGCGTCGAGTGGTCCGCCGACCGCCGCGCCGGCCGCGCCGGCGCTTGGCCGGGGCCTTGTCGCCCTCGTCTTCCTCGTCCTCTTCGTCGGGCTCCTCCGCGTGCTGGGCCTCGGCCGCCTCGAGCTCGGCGGCGATCAGCGCGTCGTCCTCGGCTCTGAGATCGATCTCGTCATCGAAGTCGACGGCCGCGCCCGCGTCGGGGTCGCCGTTGGGCTCGAGGCCCTGCTCCCGCTTGAAGGCCTGGATCTGCTGCACGGTCACCTCGAGCTGGTGGGCGATCCACGCGTCGGTGCGTCCCTGGCGAACCCAGGCGCGGATTCGGTTGAGTTCGGGTCGTAGCGATCGGCGCGCCATCTTCGGCGCGGAGACTAGTACAGGCCACGGTTGGAGCGCGGCGGGACGCGATGTTCGCGACTGCTGCACATCCTCCATATGGCTTGTGTAGATCAGATCCCACCCGGTATGCTGGCCCTGGCGGACCGGACGCTCGTGGATACGAGTTGTTTTCCGGTTGCCTCGTTGACGACCAGGCGAGCAGGGAGGCACATCCCCAAATGTTGGTACTCACCCGCAAGTCCAACCAAAGCATCATGATCGGCGACGACATCGAGGTCTCCGTACTGGCGATCATGGGCGAGAAGGTGCGAATCGGGATTCAGGCACCGCGTGACATCCCGGTCTTCCGCAAGGAGGTTTATCTGGAGATTCAGCAGGAGCGTCTCGGCTCCGGCAAGGGCGCCCGCGAAGAGGTCGACGCGGCGCTGCGCGGCCTGGGAGAGGGCACCTAACCCCACCCGCCGGCGGCGGCGAGGACACGAGGTCCCGAGCGCGCTTAGCCGAGCAGGTAGTACAGCGTTTCGAACATCGCGATCGTCACCACGACCGCTGTTCCGATCAGCGAGGCGACGAGCAGCCAGAAGCGCAGTGAGCTGCGCTTCCTTTCTCGCGCGCGTCGGCGCTTGCGCGTGCGTGAAACCGCGCGGCGCTTCAGGTGGTCCTGGCGCCGTCGGTCCAGCTGTATCTCGTGCCGGAACTCCTGCTCCAGCTCGGCGAGACTCTGGCGCATCTTCATCGCCATGCCGGCGCGAGCCTACCAAGCTCGGATGGCAAGCGTTATGTAGATGTGGGCAGCGGCGGGCAGCGTCCGTCGCGCGCGTGGCGCTAATGCACTGCCTGACGCTCGTAGACGTTGATGAAGTGGAGGTATTTCTTGGCGATCTGCTCGGCGGCGGCCTCGCGGTCGAACTCGTTGCCGAGCCACCCCTTGAGCGCGTCCCACCAGATCGAGCGGCCGATCGCGAAGCCGATGAAGCCGTCGACCGGCGCGGCGACCTGAAGCCAGTGCTCGACCTTCTCGGTCGACGCGCCGCGACCGAGCAGCACGCACTTGACGCCCTCGCGTCCCGGGCCGGAGCGGGACTGCTCGGCGAGCATCGCGGCGTCGGATTGCTCGTCCACGCCCTCGATCTTCCAGATGTCGACCTCGACCCCGAAGTTCTGGGCGCCCTCGATCGCGCGGCGCATAAGCTCGGGCCTGAGCTCGGCGTCGTAGCGATCGGTGTCGCCGTCGACCGAAGCGAGCTGCTCTTCGGTGGCGGGAACCAGCAGCTCGAACAGGAACTTGCGGTCGGTCTCGTGGAGCCAGTCGGCGAGGCGTTTCAGGCGTGCGAGCTGTTCGTCGTTCAGCGCGGCGTCGCCGTCGGGGTTGTACCGGACCAGCACCTTCGAGAAGTCCGGGTTGAACTTCTCGATGTGGGCGGCGAAGTCGTCGCCGTACTCGAAGTCGAACTCATCCTGCCCGGACTTCTCGACGGGCATCGCGAGCTTGAGGCCGTGGTCGCGCGCCTGCTCGGGGATGTTGGAGCCGAACTGCTCGTCGACGAGCACCCCGCTGGCGCCTGCCTCTGCGCCCTCGCGGACGGCGACCAGCATGCCCTCGAAGATCAACCGCTTGGCGTCGGCGATCCGCTCGGTCTCCTCGGGCGTCGGGTCGCCCTGAATCCCGAACATCTTCTTCTGGAACGACCCACGGTGGTCGAACGCGAGGATGTACAGCTTGCCGTCGTACCCGAGAGCCATCAGCGCTCCCCTTTCGTTCCGATGAGGTGGTTCGTTCAGTCTAGGGCCACCCGTCACGCTAGCCTGCGCCGCGATGGAGCACAAGTTCCAGGTCCGGGAGGCTCCGTACACGATCGGAATCGAGGAGGAGCTGATGATCCTCGATGCCGATTCGCTCGAGCTCGTCAACGCGATCGAGAGCATGCTCGAACCGGCGCCTCCGGTAGGCGAGGTCAAGCCCGAGCTGATGGAGTCCGTGCTCGAGGTCTCGACCGATCCGTGCCGGAACACCGCCGAGGCGGGCGAGCAGGTGCGGGCGCTGCGAGCCCAGGTGCGCGAGACGGCGGCGCGCAAGAACATGACGATCGGCTCGGCGGGGACCCATCCGTTCGCGATGTGGGAGGACCAACGGATCGTGGCGCGCCCGCGCTACCGCGATCTGGTGTCGGCGCTCCGCTTCGTCGCACGCCAGGAGCTGATCTTCGGGATGCACGTGCACGTCGGCGTCGACGACCCCGAGAAGGCCATCCACGTGGCCAACGGTATGCGCGTCCACATCCCGATCCTGCTCGGGCTATCGGCGAACTCCCCGTTCTGGCGTGCCGAGGTCACCGGCCTGGCCTCGACCCGGACGCCGATCTTTCGGGCGTTCCCGCGGAACGGCATCCCCCCGACCTACAAGGACTGGGAGGACTACGAGCGTCGGATCGAGTTCATGGTCAACGCGCGCGTGATCGAGGACTACACCTACCTGTGGCACGACGTGCGGCCGCACCCGACCTTCGGGACGGTCGAGATCCGGGTGATGGACTCCCAGACCCACGTCGAGCACACGCTCGGGATAGCGGCGATGGTCCAAGGCCTGGTGCGCGAGCTGTGCGAGCACTTCGACGCCGGCAAGTCGCTGTCGCGCTATCCGTTCGAGATGCTCGACGAGAACAAGTGGCTCGCGGCCCGGCACGGCCTCGAGGGCGACCTGGTCGACCTGCCGAGCTGGGAGCGCGTGCCGGCGCGGGAGCTCGCCCGCCGGCTGCTGGACCGGATGCGCGACCACTGCAAGGATCTCGGCTCGCTGGCAGAGCTCGACGCCGTCGAGGATCTGCTCGAGCGCGGGAACGGGGCCGCGCGGCAAGTCGTCGTGTATGAGGCCAACCACGATCTACGCGAGGTCATGGCCGAGATCGTCGCGGCGACGGCCGCCTAACCCGTTTACGCGGTGGCCGGCGCCGTTTCAGCACCGACCGGCGCCGATTGAGCGCCGACCGGCGCCGCGAGCCCTGTTCGCGGCCCCCGCACACTCGTACAATCGGTAGGCGATGAGCACTGGCGGCCCGGACCTATTCGTGATTTGCAAGAACTGCCAGTCCGAGGTGAGCCCGTACATCACCGAATGCCCGTATTGCGGCAGCCGGCTGCGCAAGCGCGCCCCGAAGCTCGACCGTGAGGGGCGCCCGACCGAGCGCAAGCGGCGCTCGCCGAGCCCATCGCTGCCGAGGTTGCGCCGCGGTGAGATCCCGGGGATCCGTGCCGAGTCGCATCCCTACGCGACGATCGCGCTGATCGCCGCCGGGTTCGCCGGGACGCTGCTGTGGCGCGCCGCGCTTGTCGGAAGCACCCACGCGATCAAGCTGTGGGCGGAGTTCGGGACGCACCTGTGGTGGCGGCTCCTGGTGGCGCCGTTCACCTACGTCAACACCGGCTACGCGATCGTGACCCTGGGAGCGATCGCGCTGTATGGCTGGCTGCTCGAGCGCCGGCACGGCCCCTTGCTGGTCCTCCTGCTGTTCGGGATCGCGACCGTCGGCGGCGCTGCGGTCACCGCCGCCGACTCGACGCTCCCGCTCGCGCTCGGCGCCAACGGCGGGGCGCTGGCGCTCCTGATCGCGTGGGCGATCCCGGACCTGCTCGCGCTCCGCGCCGGCGAGGACATCGACGGGGACCTGCTCGGCACGGCCGTGATCGCGGTGGTAGTGGCGCTGATGCCGCTGGTCGGCGCCGGCGCGAGCTGGGTGTCCGCCGGGGTCGGTGTGATCGTCGGCATCCTGATCGGGCTGCCGCTGGCGCTCACCGGCGAGCGCTAGGCGCTGGGCCCGGGAGCGCGTGGCCGCGCGCGGCGGCCCCCGACGTATGATCCGTGGCGCCCGTGGTCGACCGCGCCTACACCGACGCCGAGCTGGAGGCTGCGATCGCAGCGATAGCCGATCCAGACCGGCTCCGGCAGGCGCAGGACCTCGTCATGCGCACGGCGCCGGCGCTCCAGCGAGTGCTCGCCACCGCGCTCGACGAGGGCGGGTGGTTCGACATGGGGCACAACCAGGCCGTGCAGGAAGCGACCGGGTACGACGACTTCTCCGAACGGGTTCGCGCCGTGCAGACGATGCTCGCCGAGGAGACACGCCTCGGGATGCTCGTCGGCGTCGCGATCGGGTTCGAATTGGCGCGAGAGCTCGGGTCAGAGCCCGGCGCGCCAGGATCGCAAACGACACAGGAGGACTGATTCGACGATGGAAGTGCGCTTTCTGGGCCACGCTTGCTTCGAGCTATCCAACGGGGACACGACCCTTCTGATCGACCCGTTCCTGACCGGGAACCCCAAGGCGACGATCAGCGCCGAGGACGCGGCCGCCACCACGATCCTGCTCACCCACGGGCACGGCGACCACTATGGCGACACCGTCCCGATCGCCAAGCGGACCGGCGCGACGGTGGTGGCGATCACCGAGCTCGCGGGCGAGATCGCGGAGGAGGGGGTGGACGTTCGCGATCCCAACCTCGGCGGGACCGTCAAGTTCGAGTGGGGCTCGGTCAAGGTCGTGCCTGCCTGGCACACGTCGACCACGCCCAAGGGAACCGTCAACACTCCCGCCGGGCTCGTGATCACCCTCGGCGATACGGTCGTCTACCACCTCGGCGATACGTGCGTGTTCTCCGACATGGCGCTCGTCGGCAAGCACAACCCGATCGACATCGCGCTGATGTGCATCGGCGGCCACTACACGATGGACCGCGTGGACGCCGTCGACGCGGCCGAGCTCATCGGCGCCAAGACCGTGATTCCCTGCCACTACAACACGTTCCCCCCGATCGAGACCGATGCCGAGGCGTTCAAGTCCGACGTGGAGTCCGCCACGCAGTCGAACGTCGTCGTGCTCGATCCAGGAGAGTCACACTCGACATGATCCACGCGATCGTCCTGATCCAAGCGGAGAGCTCGGCGCTCGCGACGCTGGGCGATGAGTTGGCCGACATCGAGGGCGTGGCCGAGGCCTACTCGGTAACCGGCGAGTGGGACTTCGTGGCGATGCTGCGCCTGCGCCAGCAGGAGCGGATCGCGCCGGTGGTCACCGGCCAGATCTCGCAGCTGCCCGGCGTGGCGCGGACGCACACGATGGTCGCGTTCGAGGTCTACTCGCGGCACGACCTCGAGGCGCTGTTCTCCGTCGGCCAATAGCTCCGCGCGTGCGAGTCGCGGTCGTAGCGGAGTGGTACCCGTCGCCAGCGGATCCGGTGCTGGGCATCTGGGCGCACCGGCAGGCGGTGGCGGCCCGGGACGCCGGTGCCGAGGTGCGGGTACTCGCGCTGCGACGCCCAGTACCGGCGCTGTCGGTGGCGAGCGGGTTTTTTCGTATTCCCCCGGCGATCGGAGCGCTCGGCGGCTGGATCGAGGGGGCCCGGACATCGTTACGGCCGATGAGGCTCGACGGGATCGACGTCTTGCCGTTGCCGTTCCTGGCGCCA
Source organism: uncultured Solirubrobacterales bacterium (assembly GCA_963709205.1). Taxonomy (GTDB): domain Bacteria; phylum Actinomycetota; class Thermoleophilia; order Solirubrobacterales; family Solirubrobacteraceae; genus Palsa-465. The sequence continues at coordinate 22,852 of CAVPVP010000004.1, read as the reverse complement.
CCGCGCCCGATCTCCTATGGCAGCTGGGGCTACTGGATGGCGCCGACGTTGGGCCGTGCGCTCGACCGGCTGTGGTCGGAGTGGCCGTTCGATGTCCTGCACGCCCACAACCTGGCGCCGGCGGGGCACGCCGCGGCGCGATGGGTTTCTCGCCGGGGCGGTCGCGCGAGAGCGGCGTTCGTCGTCTCGGCCCACGGTCCGGACATGATCCACGTGGCGGCGCGGAGCTCGATCGGCCACCGGGCCTGCGTGGCCGCGATGGCCGCCTCGGACCTGATCATCGCCAACAGCGCGTGGGCGGCGCGTCGGTGCGAGGAGATCGCCGGGCGGCCACTGCCTATGCGGGTGGTGCATCTGGGCGCGGACCTGGCCCCGGTTGCGGCCCCCTCGAACGGGACCGTGCGCATGGTCACGGTGGCGCACCTCGTCGCGCGCAAGCGACACGAGGTCGTGCTGCGGGCGATGTCGCTGCTCGACCCGGCCCGCCGGCCGGAGTACCTGGTCATCGGCGACGGCCCGCGCCGGGAGCCGCTCGAGCGTCTGGCGGCCGAGCTCGGGGTGGCCGACCGCGTCCGGTTCCTCGGGCAGCTGCCGAACCCCGACGCCGTGGCCGGCGCCGCCGCGTGCGATTTGTTCGTGATGCCCGGGGTGGAGGAACCGTTCGGGGTGGCCTTTGTCGAGGCCATGGCCGCCGGGTTGCCGGCGATCGGGAGCCGCGGCGAAGGCGGACCCGAGGACATCGCCGCCGCCGGCGAGGGGATGCTCCTCGTCGAGCCCGGGGACGCCGCCGGCCTGGCCTTAGTGATCGAGCGGCTCAGCGCCGACCGTGACGAGCTCCGCCGCCTCGGCGCGGCCGCGCGCAACACCGTAGCTGCGAACTTCACCTGGGAGCGGAGTGGGTCGGAGACCGTCGCCGCCTATCGCGCGGCGGTCGAGTCCCGCGCCGCCCGGTGAGCGACCGGGTCGACGTGCTGGTGCTGTCGCTCGGCACCACGCGCGGACTGCGGCTCGCCGACGCGCAGCTCGTTGACATGCTGCGCGAGGCGGGCGCCTCGGTCGCGGCGGTGGCGACTCGGATCGGTTTGACGAACGCGCTGCGGCGCGCCTACCCCGTCAACGACGTGGTGGAGGCGATCGCAGCGCGGCGTGCGCTGACCTCCGGGCTCCGCCGGCATCGGCCGCGGTGCGTCGTGTTCTCGACCACGACGGCGGCGCTGCTCGCGGGGGACCCGGGCGTTCCGTTCGCGGTGTGGCTCGACTCGCCGGCGCGCCTCAACCGCGCGGGCGCCGCCAGCGCACCGCTGCACGCGCTCGAGCGCCGGCAACTCGCGCGCGCACGGGTGCTGATGCCGCACAGCCCTGGTGCGATCGAGGCCCTGCCGGTGGGGTCCGCGCCCACGGTGCTGGTCCCGCCGCCGATCGCGGCCGCGCCGGCGCCCACCGACACGCGCGAGCCGCTCGCCGTCGGGTACACGCCCGACCCCAAGGCAAAGGGACTCGCGCTGCTCTGCGCGGCGTGGGAGCGGGCCGAGCTCGCGGGCGCGCGGCTGGTGATCGCCGGCATTCCGCGCGAGCGGGCGGTCGAGTTCCTGGCCCGCCGCGGCGGCCGGCTGCCGCCGGGCGCGGAGCTCGCGGGGATGCTGCCGCAGCCTTCGTTCCGCGACCTGCTCGCGCGAGCGCGCGTGTTCGTGAGCGCGGCCGAGTGGGAGGACTTCGGGATCGCGCCACTCGAGGCGCTCGATCGCGGAGCCGTCCTGGTGGGCGCGCCGGGCGGCGGCCCTTTCCCGGGGCTCGGGATCGCCCGTGCCCTGGCCGCCGAGTTCGTTGCCGCCGACCGCGACCCCGCCTCGCTGGCGCGCGCGCTCGAGGCGGCGTTCGCGGCCGACGACGCCGTCCTCGCGACCTACCGCGTCGCCGCGCGCCAGGCGCTCGAGCACTACAGGCCCGAGGCGTCGGTCAAGCGCCTTCAGGAAGAAGTGCTTCCGGCGCTGCTGGGCCCGTAGGCCTCGGCCTCGCCACCCCGACCCCGCCGGCGGGCCGCGGCCAGGACCACGCCGGCGAACGCGTCCACCTCGGTGCCGTCGGTCGCGCGGTCGATGGCGTGGCTCTCGGCGGCCATGCGCCGGCGGAGCTCAGCGTCCGACGCCAGCCGTTCGAGCGCGCCGGCGACCTCGTCGACGCTGTACGGGTTGACGAGCAGGGCGTTGCGGGAGTCGATCGCGACGTCGCCGGCGGCGCCCGCGGTCCTCGCGCAGATGATCGGCAAGCCGGCGGCGGCCGCCTCGCGGACGGCCACGCCGAACGGCTCGTACGTGCTGATCAGCGCGTACGCGTCCGCCGCGGCGTACAGGCTCGGGAGCTCTCCCGGCGGAAGGTGGCCGCGAAACCGCACGGGCGCCTCGAGGCGGGCCGCCAGCTCCTTCAGGTCGGGCTCGAGAAAGCCGCTACCGACGATCTCGAGCTCGGCCCGCCCGCGAATGCGGGCGACGGCCTCGATCAAGCCGGCGAAGTTCTTATCGGGGACGAGGCGGCCGACACTGATAACCCGGAGCGGTCCGTCATCCCCTCGCGGGTGCCCGTTCGCCGCGGCCGCGCGCCGGAAGGGTTCGACGTCGGCCGCCTGGAGCGCCACCGCGATCCGCTCGTCCGGCACGCCGAACGTCTCGAGGCGCGCCCGAGCGGCCGAGCTGGCCGCGATCAACCCGTCGGCCTTCCCGGCCATCCGGCGGTGCAGCGCTAGCTGCCAGCCCGGGAGCAGCGGGTCGATCCCGGGCGTGCACTCGGTGAAGATCACGTACGCCCGGTGGTGGCGACGGCACCAGGCGAACGCCCGCAGAGACGCCGGGCCGTACTCGGACACGACCACGCATTCCGGATCGGCGTCGCTCAGCGCCCGCTCGAGCCCGTGGGGCCACAGCACCGGTGAGCGTCCGGCGCGCCGGCGCTGCCACGAGCGAAGGTGCACCGAAGGGTAGGGGTGCTCGCTCGGGAACCACTCGGGCGGGACGTCCCAGCTCGGCTGGCCGGCGGACTGGTAGATCACGCAGATGTCGAGCTCGTCGCGTTCGTCGAGCGCCCGGAACAGTGGTTCTCGGTAGGGGACGGGCGTCGGCGGGACGATGGCGCAGCGCAGGGCCATGGCCGGTTGAAGGTTACGTGGACCGGCGGTTCAGACGTCCGCGCGGGTCATAACCGCGCACTCGGCAACGCGCCGGCGCCCAGCGCGCGCGAGGCGACGTATATGGGTCACTTCGGGACACTCGAGGCCCGCGCCCCCTCGAGTGTTGACTTATGACCCAGCTAGAGCTGTGACCCGCGGCCGCGCTCGAACCAGATCGCGCGGTCCTTCCAGTCGTGCGCCATCAGCAGGGCCCCGCCGCCGGCGGCTGTGAGCGCCAGAATCGAGCGCGGCGCGCTGTACGGCTTGGCGACCGGCGGCGGATCCGAGACCAGCGTCAAGAACGCCGCTGCCGCAACCACGCTGCCGGTCGCGCCGTGGTGGCATCGCTGCCCAAGGATCCACAGCCGATGGCGTAGTGCGTCGTACTCGACGAACTTTCGGAAGGAGTTGTGTGCGCCCTGTCGCATCTCCCTGATCGCCCCGTTTATCGGCCTTTATCCTGCAAACGTGAGGAGATTGGCGGTTCTTTCGTGCGTCCTGTTACTTTCCACCGCGGTGGGGTGTGGATCGTCGGGTTCCGGGGCCGCATCGAGGTCGACATCGACCCCCGCGGCGACGACGCAGACGACGACCGCGGCGACGACCCAGACGACCACGTCATCGACCCAGACGACCATGTCAACGACCCAGACGGGGCCGTTGACGGCCACCGGCGCGCCCCCGACGGCGCCCGACACCAATCCTCCGACGGCCCCGAGCACGACGTCGACGCCACCCTCGGACGTCCGCCTGCCGGCGACGTTCACGGTCCTGGCGAGCGGGGGGCTGAGCCCGCCGACGGTAACCGCGCCGGCGCGCATCCCGGTGCTGCTGACGGTCGTCTCGGGCGACGGCCGCGCGCACCGTGCAGTCCTGCGAACCCCGGTTCCGCATGCGCTGACGGTCCCTGCGCACGGCCGCGCATCCGTCCTTCTCACCGGCCTCAAGAATGGGCGCTACCCCCTCGACATCGACGGGGCGGCCAAGGGCGCGCTCGTCGTCGGTGGCGCGCCGGGTCCGTAGTCCGGCTAGGCGATCCGGGATCCGAGCTCGACCGGCTTGTCCGGCTGGAGCAGCACGACGCCCTCGGTGTCGTCTAGCGCCCCGAGCACGAGCACCTCGGACTTGAACCGCGCGATCAGCCGGGGTGCGAGGTTGACCACACCGACGACCAGGCGACCCTCGAGCTGCTCGCGCGGGTAATGGGTGATCTGCGCCGAGGAACCCTTGATCCCGATCTCAGGGCCGAAATCGATCTGGAGCTTCCAGGCCGGCACGCGCGCCTCGGGAAACTCATCAACCGACACGATGCGGCCGACACGCATGTCGACCGCTTGGAACTGACCGGCGTCGATCACGCGCCGGAAGCTTAGTGGTCTCTTTCGTCCTTACGAGATGGGCCGCCTAGGGGGCGGCGCCGCCCGAGGGGCTCGTGAGGGCCGAGCCCGCTGAGGCGGTGCCCGGGCTGCTCGACGAGGCCGAGCTCGAGGAGCCCGTCGTCGACGGGTCGGCGGTGCAAGACGACCCCGATCCGGCGTCGGTGCTTCCCCCGGGGGTGGTGGTCGTCGGGGCCGACGTGGACGTCGTGTCCGTGCTCGTCGTGGTCGTCGTGGAGGTCGTGTCGGTGCTCTGGCCGGAGGTCGTGGACGACGGACTCGTGCTCGCCGGTGCTGTCGTCCCCGAGCTCGTGTCCGAGCTTGAGGCCGGGCAGCCGGTGGTCGCGGTCCCGGTCGCCGGCGTGGTCGTCGTCGCGGCTGGAGTCGTCGAGCCCGCCAGCACCGTCGAATCGGTCTGGGTCTGGGTGCGGCCCGCCAGCACGGTCGGCGCCGTCTTGGTCTTCGTCGCCTTGGTGGCGGCCGTGGCCCCGTGCTTGGTCGTCGTCTTGGCCGCCTGCTTGTGCGTGGTAGCCGCCGCGTTCTTCGCCGCGGGCTTGTGGCGATGAGGAGTGGCGAGGGCGGTGTCGATCCTCGTATGGACGGCGGGGGTGTGGGTCACCGCTGCCGCAACCGTCTGCGGGCTCGGGACTGAGGCGACGGTCGGAGTCGTGACGGCGGCATGGTGATGGTGCGGGCGGGCCGGCTGCTCGACCTCGACGGCGCCGGCGGTCACGAGCGCCGCCGCGGCCAGCCCGGCCGCCGCCTTGGTGGCGATCGCCCCGATGCTCGCCGACAGGAAGCCCGTCGTCGTCGTTCCCATGACCGCGGTGGCGCCCGCAGCCGCGGTGCCGCCGACGGCAGCCGCCTGCCCGGCCGCGCTCGCGCCCGAGGCGCTCGAGCCCGCGCCGGCGCCGGCGGAGTGGCCGATGTGGAGGATCGCGAGCTTGCGGAGGAGCACGAACCCTCCGACCGGGAGGACCGCGGTCAGTGCCTTGCTCGTCTCGTTGAGCTGGCCCTTGAACGTCGAGCAGCGCTCGCACGCGCGAAGGTGCCGGCGGACGAGCGCCCCGGGCCGCCGCTGCAGGCCTTCGGCGACCTCGGCCAGCTCTATCCGGACCTGCTCGCAGGTGAGCAGGCGTGCCTCGGCGGCCTCGGCGAGCGACACCCGCGCCCGCACGAGCAGCGACTTGACGCTCGGCACGGTCGTCTCCATGGCCTCGGCGATCTGCTCGTAGGACAGGGCGTCCATCTCGCGGAGCACGAGGGCCGTCCGCTGCGTCTCGGGGAGCGCGTGGATATCGCCGACGAGCATCCGGAACTCCTCGCGCTCGTGGACCTTGTCGGCGGTGGTCGCGCCGTGCTCGGATAGGTGGATGTCCATCGAGTCGACGCCCACGGCCTGAATCCGGCGGAGGTGGTTGAGGCTGCGGTTGCGGGCGATCCGGTACAGCCACGGCCGCACGTTGATCGGGCGCTCGTCGTCGAGGATCGCGTTGAAGGCCGCGGACAGGACCTCCTGGAGCACGTCCTCGGCGTCCTCGCGGGAGCCCAGCAGATGCCGGCAGAAGGCCAGCAGGCGCGAGTGGTAGCGCGAGACGAGCATCTCGAACGCGGCCGTGTTGCCCCGCCGCATCAGCGTCACCAGACGTTCGTCGGACTGAAGCCTCAGCAGCGGCGAGCGCGCGTGAAGGCCGATTCCTCCCGAGTATCTAAGCGCTGAGACTTCCATTCAGACCGCTTGACGCCCAACCTGAAGAGGGCCGTCGCTGGCACTGACACCGTAGCAGCGGATTAGTTGCGGTCCGGCACGGCCGTTGCCGCCCTACGCCGCTTGGACGAGCGGCCCACCAGGTACCCGGGGAGGGACTCGAACCCTCATGCCGCTGGGGCAATCGCTCTTAAGGCGACCGTGTCTGACCAATTCCACCACCCGGGCGCTCGTGTAACGCTATCGGCTGGATGGGCGGTGGCGGCAGACCCGCCCCGCCGCCGGGCACGGACGCCCGGCGGAACGGCCCCAGGGACGCCTCGCTCGGGGATTCAGCCATGCCCGATCGGGGCCGCCCGGGCGGCTCGAGCTGATTCCCGAGCGAGGCCCATCACACGCGTGGGAAGGGGGTTTGGGCCCGGGTAGTTATAGGCCGGGCGGGCTTCCGACAGGCGCGTCGGTTCGAAATTGACAGTGGAACAAACCCCTTGCTACGTTCGCCATTAGCTCCGCGTTTTGGATTACCAGGGTCCTTGCGGGAGGAGATCGGTTTGGCAGGTATGCGGTGAGAAACTCGACCGTGGTCGGCAGGGTGGCCGCGGTGGCTGCGGTCGTAATTGCCGTGGCCGTCGTCGCGGTGATCCTGCTTTCCGGCGGAACGAACTACCAGGTCAAGCTGGTGTTCGGTGACGCGAGCCAGATCGTCAAGGGCGACCAGGTCGAGGTGGCCGGGAACCCGGTCGGCTCGGTGTCGAACATCGCGCTGACGTCCAACGGTCAGGCGCAGTTGACGATCAACATCTCGGACTCGTCATACGTGCCGCTGCACCAGGGGACCGAGGCGACCGTGCGGCTGGCGTCGCTGTCGGGCATCGCCAACCGCTACGTCGACCTGCGGCTCGGCCCGGCGAGCGCGCCGACGATCCATTCGGGAGGGGTCATCGGCACTCAGGACACGACCAGCGCCGTCGACATCGACGAGCTGTTCAACACGCTCAACCCGCCGACGCTCAAAGGGCTTCAGAACCTGATCCAGGGCGCGGGCTCGCAGTTCGCCGGCAAGGGCGCGGCGGCCCAGGCGGCGTGGGCCTACCTCAATCCGGCCGTGGCGTCGAGCAGCACGCTGTTCCAGGAGCTGGACCGCCACGACGGCGGCGACTTCACGAATTTCGTCGTCCAGTCCTCGAAGCTCCTCTCGACGATCGCGGGGCGTTCCTCGGACCTGACCGCGCTGGTCAAGAACCTCGGGACGACGACCCAGGCGCTGGCCTCGCAGTCGACCGCGCTGGGGCAGTCGATCCAGCGGCTCCCCGGGTTCATGGCGCTCGCGGACACGACGTTCGTGAACCTGCGCAACTCGCTGGACGCCCTGACCCCGCTGGTCAACGTGTCCAAGCCGGTGGCGCCCAAACTGCAGAAGTTCCTCGCCCAGCTCCGGCCGCTCGCGCAGAACGCGGTGCCGACGGTGCGCGACCTGGCAAACATCATCTGCTCGCGCGGGTCGAAGCCGTGCTCCCAGGGCAACCCGGGACAGAACGACCTGATCCAGCTGCTCGAGCTCAGCGTGAAGCTCTCGAACGTCACTTGTGGCACCAGCCAGGCGGCGAGCACGTGCAACGGGACGCTCCAGGCCAACGGCCAGCAGCGGCTCGGCGCGTTCCCGCAGTCGACGATCGCGCTCAACGACTCGACCCCCGAGATGGCCACCGCCCGCCCGTACGCCGTCGACCTGACGGGGTGGTTCGAGGGCTACACCCATCCGGGCGTGATCGACGCCAACGGCGGCGCCAGCCGAATCGCGCCGGTCATCGGCGTCGGCTCGATCGAGAACGGGGCGCTGAACCTGCTGCCGTCCTTCCTCCAGCCGGTGCTGCGCCAGGTGTTGGCCTTCGGCAACAGCAGCACGGGTGGGCCAACCAGCTCGGGCGGTCTGTTGACGTCCGGGCAGGGCGACCGCTGCCCGGGCTCGATGGAGCGCAGCTCGACCTATTACCCGGAGTCGGGCTTCCCCTGTAACCCAGCCGAGGTCCCGACGGGGAACTGAGATGAGAAGGGTTCTCCTCAGCGCCGTCATCGGGCTCGTGCTCGTCGCCTTCATCGTGGTCGCAGGAGGGTTCACGAGCGGGCCCAGCAACCCGACGTACCAGCTCGAGTTTGGCAACGCCTTCGGGCTCGTCAAGGGCGCGCCGTTCAAGGTCGCGGGCGTCCCCGCGGGCTCGATCAGCTCGATCGATCTCTGTGCGAAGGACAAGACCGCCCACTGCCAGCACCCGCTGGATGCGCTGGTCACGGTGCAGGTGACCACCAAGGGCTTCGGGGCGTTCCGCTCGGACGCTTCCTGCCAGTCGCGGCCCCAATCGCTGATCGGCGAATACTTCATCGACTGCCAGCCGGGCCAGTACGGCAAGGCCCTTGCCTCCGGCAGCACGCTCAACGCCTCCCACACATTCTCGACGATCCCGGCCGACCTGCTCGCGGACATCATGCGGATGCCGCAGCGAGAGCGGTTCACGTTGATCATCAACGAGTTGGGGGCGGCGGTCGCGGGCCGCTCGGAGGATTTGCAGACCGCGCTCCAGCGTGCCGTGCCGGCGATCGACGAGACCGACAACCTGCTCAACCTCCTCGGTAACGACTCGCAGACGCTCAAGGCGCTCACGGCTAACTCCAACGCCGTGGTCACCGCGCTCGCGAACAACTCGACGCTGGTCCAGGACTTCATCGTCGAGGCCGACAAGGCCGCGACCGACACGGCGACGCAGCAGGCGAACCTGAAGACGACCCTGCAACGGTTCCCGGGCCTGCTCGAGCAGCTCAAGCCGACGATGGCGAAGCTCGGCACGGCGGCGACGGCGAACACGCCGGTGCTCACGAACCTCAACGCCGCGGCCGGCCAACTGCATACGTTCTTCACGAACCTGGCGCCGTGCTCGCTCCCGCACAAGGGCAACCAGTGCGGCTTCGCGAACGCGTCGCTGCCGGCGCTCCAGTCGCTCGGCCAGGCGTCGGTGACCGGCAAGCAGGCGGTCACGGCGGCGGCGCCGACGGTGTCGATCCTCAACAAGTTCGCCGCGCCCACGAGCCAGGGCGGCGCCGGCACCGGCGAGCTCGCCCAGAACCTGGCAATCGTGCTGGCGGACCTCGACAACCAGAACCGCGCGGTCGAACCGGACCCGCGGAGCCCCGGCGGCAAGGGCTTCAGCGGCCTCGAGGCGCTGCTCCAGTACGCGTTCAACCAGCCGCTGGCGATCAATGAGTTCGGGCAGTTCGGGCACATGCTCGCGGTCGACGCGTTCGCGAGCCCGATGTGCTCGCCGTACGCGTCGCCCGGGACCGTGGCCTCGAACCTCAAGCAGAACGGCTCCGCCTACCGCCAGTGCTACTCGTGGCTCGGTCCGAACCAGCCCGGGGTCAACGAGACCGATCCCTCCGACCCGAGTGCGTGCGTGCCCGATCCGGGCGGCGCGCCTCCGGGACACACCGGTCCGACCACGAGCGCCACCAAGTGCCCGGCGGCGGCGCTGAGCACGAACGCGCCGAACGCCAAGAAGGGCAGCAAGGCGACGACGCCGCCGGCAACCGCCTCGGGCAACGGCGCGTCGAGCGCGCTGCCATCCACCGGGGTCAGTCCACCGACCCCGCCAAGCGTCCAGAACGCGCTCGGCCAGGTCAACAAGGCCGTCGGCGCTGCCACCGCTCCGCTCGGCGGAGTGACGTCGTCGGTGCCGAGCGTGCCGCTGCCGTCCCAGCCGCAGACGAGCACCACCACCAGCACTCCGAACAACGGCGCGCCCTCGGCCCAGCAGGCCCAGCAGCTCCTCAACTACCTCCTGTCGCCATGACGCGCCGCCGGCAATCCGCCTTCACGAACCCCGTCCTGATCGGCGCGGTCACCGTGCTCGTGCTGCTGGTCGGGGTGTTCCTGGCCTACAACGCCAACGAGGGCCTCCCGTTCGTGCCCACGCGGGAGCTCAAGATCGATATCGCCAACGGGTCCGAGCTGGTCGCCGGCAACGACGTGCGCGAGGGCGGCTACCTGATCGGGATCGTGTCCGATCTCAAGCCGGTGGCGCTCGAGGACGGGCAGGCGGGGGCGCAGCTCACGCTCAAGCTGAACAAGGCCTACGGACAGGTCCCGATCGACTCGACCGTCTCGATCCAGCCTCGGTCGGTGCTCGGGCTGAAGTACCTCGACCTGCACAAGGGGACCTCGACGCACATGTTCGCCGATGGCGCGACGCTGCCGGTGTCGCAGACGAACGTGCCCGTCCAGTTCGACGACGTGTTCAAGATGTTCGACCCCAAGACCCGGGCCGCGGCCCAGGACGACCTGGTCGGGATCGGCGACACGCTGGCGTCACGGGGTTCGGCGCTGAACGACACGATCGCGAGCCTGCCGTCGCTGTTCGGGCACCTCGAGCCCGTCGCCCGCTACCTGTCCGATCCGAGCAGCGAGCTCACGCGCTTCTTCACCGGCCTCAACTCGTTCATGGGCGCGGTGGCGCCGGTGGCGCAGGTCAACGCTCAGCTGTTCGGGAAGCTGGCGACGACGTTCGGCGCGATCGACCGGAACCCGGCCGACCTGAAGGCCACGATCGCCGAGTCGCCGTCGACCGAGCAGGTCTCGACGCAGTCGCTGATCGCCCAGCAGCCGCTACTCACCGACCTGACCACGTTCGGGCACTTCATGACGCCGGCCACCCACTCGCTCGAGGTCGCGCTCCCGGTGCTCAACCCGGCACTCGAGCAGGGCACCCAGGTGCTCGGCCGCACGCCGGCGCTCAACTCGAGGCTGCAGGACACGATGCGGGCCCTGCAGACCCTGGCCTCGGCGCCGGGGACCAACATCGGGTTGAACGCGCTGGTCGACACCGTCCAGACGCTCAACCCGATGGTCCGCTACCTCGGCCCGTTCCAGACCGTGTGCGACGACTGGAACTACTGGTGGACGTACCTGTCCGAGCACATCTCCGAGGCGACGTCGTTCGGATTCGCTCAACGCGTGCTTTTGATGCAGAGCAACTCGGCGCAGTCCAACAACGTCTCCGACCAGGGCGCCACCGCCCCGGTCAACGGGGGCAGCTTCGACTCGTCACAGGGCGGCAACCAGTACTTCCACGGCCAGACGTACGGCGCCGCCGTCGACAGCCAGGGCAACGCCGACTGCGAGACCGGCCAGCGCGGCTATCCGCTGAAGCTGAACGCCCTCGACCCGCAGGGTCGCGATCTCGCGACCGACAATCACACGCCCGGCGATCAGGGCCCGACGTGGGCGGGCCGCGCGACTGTGCCCGCCGGCGAGACGTTCACCCGCGCACCGCAAACAGGGCCGGTCACGCCGTCGGTCCCGGGGAACAACTGATGCGCAAGCGGATTCGCAGAGGCGGCATCTCCCCGTTCAAGGCCGGCGTGATCGCCATCATCGCGATCGTCGTCTTCGTCTACCTGGGCTTCACGAAGTTCGCGAACCCGTTCGCCAGCCAGTACACGGTTCACGCGGTCTTCTCGAACGCCAACGGAGTTAAGCCGGGCTCGCCGGTGCGGATCGCCGGCATCGACGTCGGCCAGGTGACCGGCGTCGGCCCCGTGCCCGGGTGCAAGCTCGGCGGCACGCCGCAGAAGACCTCTCCCGGGCCCAGCCAGCAGTGCTCGGCCGCCGACGTGACGCTCACGGTGAGCGACCAGGGCCTGCCGATCCACAAGGACGCGACGTTTGCGATCCGGCCGCGGATCTTCCTCGAGGGCAACTTCTTCATCGACATGCGCCCGGGCACCCCGGAGGCGGCGACCGCGCCTTCCGGCTACACGTTCCCGATCCAGCAGGGGACCGAGCCGGTGCAGTTCGACCAGGTCCTGACCTCGCTGCAATCCGGCACGCGCCAGAACCTTCAGACGCTGCTCCAGCAGTTCGGGACTGCGCTCAAGAAGGGCGGTCCGTCCTACAACGCCTCGATCAAGTACTGGCTGCCGGCGTACGAGTACTCGGCAATCGTCGCCCACGACGCGCTCGGCATCGACCCGCACGACCTGTCGAACGCGATCAACGACCAGGGGACGGTGTCGGGTGCGATCGACACCCACCCGCAGAACCTCCAGAACCTGATCACGAACTTCAACACGACGGCGGCGGCGTTCGCGCGCGAGAACGTGTCCCTCTCGAATGCGGTCGCCGAGCTGCCGAAGACGCTCGCGGCGGCGATCCCGGCGTTCCATGAGCTGAACGCGGCGTTCTGCTCCGGCGCGCAGGTGCCGAACTGCGCGCCCGGCCCGTTGCCGCAGCTGGCCAAGGCGCTGATCCCCGGCGTCAAGTCGACCGGCCCGATGATCGACGCCAGCCTGCCGTTCATCACCCAGCTGCGCTATCTCGTCTCGCCGTCCGAGCTGCGGGGACTGACCGCCGACCTCGCGAAGACGGTGCCGGCCCTGTCGAACCTGACGCGGGCGAGCGTCCCGCTGATGGCCAACGGCGTGCGTCCGGCCTCGAGCTGCGTGTCGGGCGTGGTGATCCCGTGGACGAAGCTGACGATCAACGATCCGAACTTCAACGCGTCCAACGGATTCCCGCCGCGCCCGGTGTACGTCGAAGCGGTCGACTTCCTCCCGGGGCTGGCCGGCGAGTCTCGCAACTTCGACGCCAACGGCCCGTACGTGCGGATCCTCGGGACCGGCGGCACGCTCACGTACTCGCTCCAGCCTGGGCTGCTCGGTCAGGCGCTCGCGCCGATCCAAGGCGAGCAGCCGCAGCCGCCGCCGGGTGAGCACGCGCCGCCGCTCGAGCCCAACGTCCCCTGCGAAACCCAGCCACCGATCACCGACCTCAACGCCCCGACCGGCGGCCCGCCGCAGCAGGAGTCGAGCAACCTGTCCGCGCCCGGCGCCTCGCTGCGTTGGGAGTCGGCAGCGGCCGCGGCGATCCCCCAGGTCCGGAATCTCGCCTCGCTCGGGGGACTCAGTCTGGGGACGGCGGCGATGCCGGCGCTCACGCCCGCGAGCACGACGACTGCCCCCAAGCCCACGAGCCACGCCGTCCGATGAAGCGCGCGATCAGAGAGCACTGGAAGGACTTCGCGGCGATCCTCGCGCTGCTCGTGATCACGATCGGGGTGGCGGGATACATCCTCACCAACGAGCGCCTCTCCATCCCGTTCATCACGCCGAGCCAGTACACGCTGAACGCCGATTTCTCGACCGCTCAGGCGGTCACGCCGGGTCAGGGTCAGAGCGTCCGGATCTCGGGAGTCCAGGTCGGGCTGATCAGCGGGGTATCGCTCAACAACGGCGAGGGCGTCGTGAAGATGAGCATCGACAAGAAGTACCAGGGCCTGATCCGCACGAACTGGACCGCGCTGCTCCGCCCGCGCACCGGCCTCGACGACATGTTCATCGAGCTCAGCCCTGGGATCGGGAACGCCCCAGCGGCGAAGTCCGGCTACACCATCCCGGTCTCGAACACGATGCCGGTCGTGAACCTCGACGAGATCCTGTCCTCGCTCGACGCCGACAGCCGCGAGTACCTCGACCTGCTCGTGAACGGCGCCGGGCAGGGCCTTAAGAACAACGGCGGCGATCAGCTCGCCCAGGTGATGGAGCGGTTCGAGCCGACCCACCGCGACCTTGCGCGCCTCAACCAGGCGGTCGCCCAGCGCGGCACCGATCTCCGCCAGCTCGTCAACTCGCTCAAGCGCCTCAACGTGGCGCTGGCGGCCAAGCAGCCGCAGATCGTCCAGCTGATCGACTCGAGCGAGAAGGTGTTCAGCGCGTTCGCATCCGAGGGCGGGAACGTCAGCCGCGCGGTCGCCGACCTGCCGGGCACCCTCAACCAGACCACCGCGACGCTCGCCAAGGTGCAGGCGTTCGCGCAGGAGCTGGGGCCGGCGGCCACCAATCTGCTGCCCGCGGCCGGCGCGATCAAGGGAGCCAACCAGGCGCTGACCGCGCTCGCGGTGCCGGGCGCGCCGATCGTGAAGAACCAGATCCGTCCGTTCGTGGTCGCCTCACGCCCGGTGGTCCGCAACCTCCGCCCGGCCGCGGTCAACCTCGCGGCGGCCACCCCGAATCTGTCCAACGTGTTCACGGTGCTGAACCACTTCGTGAACATGGTGGGCTACAACCCGGGGAACACCGAGCACGGCTACCTGTGGTGGCTCGCGTGGCTCGACCACAACGCGCGCACGCTGTTCTCGGTGCAGGACGCCAACGGCGACTTCCGCCCGCTGTTCCTGCAGGCCAGCTGCGCCACGTACGCCCAGCTCGCGAACGCCTCGCCGCTGACCGAGGTGCTGATGAACCTGACGCCGGTTCTCACCAACACCGGACTGTGCCCGACCCAGGCCGCCGCTGATCAGGCGGCGTACGCCAAGTACCAGCAGCAGCATCCCGCGACCGCGACCGCCCAGTCGAACTCGGCGTTGTCCGGCATCTCGGCGTTGTCGCCGCACGCCGGCTCCGGCGTTGCCGGCACCAAGTCGAACCTGTTCCTCCCCAAGCTCCCAACCGGATCACACTGATGCATACCGGTAGCCCTCCGATCTCCCGCGTCATCACGATGGTTCTGTTCGCGCTGTCGTGTGTCGGGCTGCTGCTGTTCCTGTGGCTGTCGTTCGGCGGCACGATCCCATTGGGCGCGCAGGGCTATCGCGTCACGGTGTCGTTCCCGAATGCGCAGGACCTGGCGACTGAGGCCGACGTGCGGATCGCCGGGGTGACCGTCGGCAAGGTCGTCTCGACAGGGCTCAATCCGAAGGGCAACCTGACGGAGGCCACGCTGCAGATGCAGAGCAGTTACACGCCGATCCGGCAGGACACGAAGGCGATCCTCCGGACCAAGACGATCCTCGGCGAGACCTATGTGCAGCTGATCCCGGGGAACCCGAACGCCCCGCCGATTCGCGACGGCGGGACGATCCCGCAGGGGCAGGTGCAGTCAGACGTGCAGCTGTCCGACATCTTCAACGCCTTCGATCCGACCACACGCCACGCCTTCCAGGTCTGGCAGCAGCAGCTCGCCACGGCCGTCGGCGGCAACGACCAGAACCTCAACGACGTGCTCGGCAACCTGCCGTCGTTCGCTGCGGACGCCACCGACATCCTCCAGGTCCTCGACGTCCAACACCAGGCCGTCGTCAGCCTCCTGCAGAACGGCGGCACCGTGTTCGGGGCGCTCGGCGCGAACCAGGCGGCGCTCCAGAACCTGATCACCAGCGGGGAGAAGACGTTCGCCACCACCGCGGCCAACAACAACCAGCTCGCGAAGACGTTCCAGGTGTTCCCCACGTTCCTGAACGAGACCAAGACCACGATGCAAAAGCTCCAGGCGTTCTCGGTCAACGCGGACCCGCTGATCAAGGAGCTCGACCCGGTGGCGCAGCAGCTACAGCCGACGCTCCAATCGGTACAGCAGCTCTCGCCGCCGCTCCGCCACCTGTTCACAAACCTGGGGCCGCTGATCACGGTCTCGCAGACCGGCCTGCCCGCGGTCCGCAACATCCTGACCGGCGCGACCCCGGTGCTCGGCTCGCTCGGGACGTTCCTCGAGCAGCTCAACCCCATCCTCGGCTGGCTGTCCGATCACCAGCAGCTGATCTCGGACTTCATCTCGAACGGCGCCTCACCGATCGCGGCGACCACGACATCGTTCTCGGGCGGCATCGGCCACTACCTGCGCCAGTTCTCGCCGACCGGTGCCGAGACGCTGTCCCTCGCGCCCAACCGCGACTCGAACAACCGCGGCAACACCTACCCAGGCCCGATCTGGCTGTCCAATCCACAGATATTCACCAAGGGCAACTTCCCATCGTGGGACTGCAAGAACACCGGCGCAGGCGGCGATGGCTCGGTGCCGGCGAGCGGTTCCGGGCCCGGTTCTACGGAGGCGTGCTGGGTCGCGCCGAACCTGCCGGGCGCTCAGCCGGGCCAGATCCCGCACCTGCTCGCGGCGACCTATCCGAGCAAATAGAGCGCGGTCGGCTACGCGGCCTCGCGGGCGCGGTCGGACGCGCGCCCGCCGATGGCGAGCAACCCGTCGAGCAGCGCGCCGGCGAGCTCCTGATTGCCGGTCAGCTCGAGTCCGGTGCGGTCGCGCTCGGGGGAAAAGGCCTTGACCCATGCCGACTCGGGCCCGGTAACGCGCGCGTCGGGGGCGTCACCGGGGTGCTCGTCGACGGTCACCGAGTCCTCTGCCAGCGCGAACGCGAATGCTGCTCGGCCGTCAGGCCCATCGACGTCGAACTCGACCGTGCCGGTCGCGGCGGGTCGGCTGATGAGCCCCGGCGCGAGCCTGAAGATCGCGCCGAGGTCGACCGACTCCGAAGCGCGCGGCGGGCTCCACGCCCACTCGTAGCCCCAACGGGCCAGTTCGCCGAGGATCGGCATCAGCTCGCGCGCCCGCGCGGTGAGCTCGTAGTCGACGCGCGGCGGAACCTCGCGATAGCGCTTGCGGGTGAGCATGCCGTCGGCGACCATCCGGTTCAGCCGCGAGCGCAGCTGCTCGGTGGAGATCCCGGGAAGGACCCGCTGGAGCTCGACGAACCGTCGGGGGCCGGCCGCGAGATCGCGAACGATCAGCAGCGTCCATTTGTCGCCGACAAGGTCGAGCGCCCGGGCGTCCGGGGACCATTGATCGTAGGGGTGGCGTTTCGGTGGGGGTACGTGCGGAATGGAGAGTCCTCCCGGTGGACGGTGCGTACCTACCAAGTTCGAGTCTAACGGACGTTCGGGGGTTTATTGCTTGCGCGAATGCCCATTTTGTAGTAGTCCGACGGCTGTTCAGGTAGGTGCTTAACACGGGGTCAACGCAGAAGAGAGCTTTACGTCAGTTTTGACGTTCAGCTCCGTTTCTGAGGTACATGGGTGAAGTGATCGAGCTGAAGGATCAGCTAGCCGATCGGTCTCGCCCCAGGGGGGGTGTGCGCGCGGCGTTCTTCTACGACGTCGCCTGTCCGTTCTCGTACCTGGTGGCCGAGCGGGTCGAGCGGGTGTTGGGCGAGGTCGACTGGGTACCGGCGCCGGCGGTCGGGCTCGACGGCGGTGCGCGGTGGGCCCGCATCGACGCGACCCATGAGCTCGCCGAGCGTTACGCGCTAGCGGCGCGCCTTCCGCTCGTGTGGCCCGACCGGTTTCCGGCCAACGCGCGGCATGCTCTGAGGGCGGCGTCGTACGCCGCCGAGAACGGCGCCGGCGCGAGCTTCGCGCTCGCCGCCGCGCGGCTGGCGTTCTGCGGCGGCTTCGATCTGGAAGATCCCGAGATCCTCGGGATCGCTGCCGCGGCTGCGGGCCTTCCGCTCGACGGGTGCCTGTCGGCGGCGCGTGACGCGGCTCGGGATCGGCCGCTGTGGGCGACCGCGCGCGGGCTTCACGCTCGCGGGGTGAAGGCGCTGCCCGCGCTCCGGCTCGGCCGCCGCTTCATCGAGGGCGAACGCATCCTCACCGAGGGTGCGGCGCTGCTTGCCGCCCACGCTCTGTAGCGTCCCCGTCCGTGGCGACGGACGCCGAGACGAGTACCCAGGTTCACGGCGGGCGGCTGATCGCGGCGCGCCTGCGCGCTCATGACGTCACCAAGCTGTTCACGCTCTCGGGGGGCCATCTGTTCTCGATCTACGACGGCTGCCGGGCCGAGGGGATCGACATCGTCGATGTCCGCCACGAGCAGACGGCGGCGTTCGCGGCCGAGGGCTGGGCCAAGGTGACTCGCACCCCCGGCGTGTGCGCGTTGACGGCCGGCCCCGGCGTCACCAACGGGATGAGCGCGATCGCGTCCGCGGCGCAGAACCGCTCCCCGGTGCTGGTGCTCGGCGGGCGGGCGCCGCAGTTCCGCTGGGGGCAGGGATCGCTCCAGGAGATCGACCACGTCCCGTTTGTCCGCCCGCTGGTCAAACTCGCCGCCACCGCGCAGGACACTGCCGGGATCCCGGGGCTGATCGATCGTGCGCTGTCGACCGCGATCAGTCCGCACTCGGGGCCGGTGTTCCTAGATTTTCCGCTCGACTACGTGTTCGGCGAGGGCGACCTGCTTGAGCCTGGTGGTTCGTCGGGGGAGCCGTGGAGCGGTCCGGGCGCGGACGCTCGTGACATCGAGCGGGCGGCAGCGCTGCTCCGCGACGCCGAGCGGCCGGTGATCATGGCCGGCGCCGGGCTGTACTGGGGGCGGGGCGAGGAAGCCCTGCGGGCGCTCGCCGAGGAACTCCGGGTCCCGGTGTTCCTGAACGGCCTCGCGCGCGGGTGCCTGCCCGCGGATCACGAGCTCGCGTTCTCGCGGGCACGGAGCACGGGCCTGCGGGGCGCTGACGTCGCGCTCGTGATCGGGGCGCCGCTCGACTTCCGTCTCGGATTCGGCGCCGCGTTTGCGCCGGACGCGAAGATCGTGGCCATCGACGCCGCCGAGCCCGATCGCGATTCACCCCGGGCGCTCGCCGGCGAGCTGTACGGCGCGCTCCCGCCGACGCTCGAAGCGCTATGCGAGGCCGCCGGTGGCGGCCGGCGGGCGCAGGCCGCCGGCGGCGGCGGTCCGGGTTCAGGGCGTCAGGCCGGCGGCGGTGGCGGTCCGGGTTCGGGGCGCGAAGACGCCGGCCGCGGCGGTCCCGGTTCGGGGCGCGAGGCCTGGATCGGGTCGCTGCGGACGGTAGAGGACGAGAGCCGCGACGCCGAGGCCGCCGAGTTGTCGGACGACCGGGCGCCGCTTCACCCGATGCGCGTGTACGGGGAGCTGTCGCGCGTGCTCGACCGGGACGCGATCGTGATCGGCGACGGCGGCGACTTCGTCTCCTACGCCGGCCGCCTGCTCGATTCGTTCGAGCCCGGCTGCTGGCTCGATCCCGGGCCCCTCGGGTGCCTCGGCTGCGGATTCGGTTACGCGCTCGCGGCCAAGCTGGCCAGGCCCGATCGACAGGTGGTCCTGCTCCTCGGCGACGGCGCGTTCGGGTTCTCGGGAATGGAGCTCGACACCCTCGCCCGCCACGGCGTCGCCGTCCTCGCGGTGATCGGCAACAACGGCATCTGGGCGCTCGAGAAGCACCCGATGGAGGCGCTGTACGGCTACTCCGTCGCCGCCGACCTCCGTCCGGCGACCCGCTACGACCAGGTCGCCACCGCCCTCGGTTGCCAAGGCGAGCTGGTGACGACGCCTTCCGAGTTGCGCCCGGCCCTCGAGCGCGGGCTGGAGAGCGGCGAGGCGACGCTCATCAACGTCCTGACAGATCCAACCGTCGCATACCCGCGCCGCTCGAATCTCGCGTAGGGCAGAGGGCTACGGGGAGAGGGCTAGGTGGAGCTAGGTGGAGAGGGCTCACTCCGCCGGGAGGACTTTCGCGAGGCTCACCAAAGATCGAGGGGACGGTGGCGACGTGCGCCCGGCGGCACTCGCGCTCGACCCAGGGCGCCGACGACACGAGTGACCTGCGCACGGGCCGCCGGGCACACGATGCGCCGGACACGAATACGAAAACCGCCCGCATTCTCAGCGGGCGGCTTCCGATCCAGGTTTGGCCCAATCGGGACGGGCAGGGGTACGTGCCAGAAAGGGCCGGTTAGAGTGGCTCGGACGGCGGGAGGCGCCGATGTCTGCGGCTTCGCCCGAGCCTATGTTGGGAGCCAAGGACAAACCTGGCCCCGCAGCAATCATTCCCACTAACGCAGTGCGGGACAATCGTACATTCGTCCAGTTCTGTTTAGAACCTCGACTGGACGAATGATCTACCTCGGCGGCAAGGTATTTATAGGCACTAATTCCGGTCTCTTATACTGGAAATCGTGGCCGGGCTGTTTTCTTTTCCCAACCCCGTGAACGAGAAGGCGGCGCGCGTCGTCGCCGGCGTGGTCCTGCTGACCGTGCTCGCGATCCTCGCGACCGGCGCGTACTGGCTGCTGATCCCGCTGACCTACGGGTTCTGGGCGCGCGTCCTGACCGGTCCGACGCTAAGCCCGCTCGGCTGGACCGCTCAGAACGTGATCGCGCCACGGCTCGGCGCCAAGAAGCCCGTTCCCGGCCCGCCGAAGCGCTTCGCCCAGGGCATGGGGGCCGTGATGGCGAGTACCGCGCTCGTGCTGGGGCTGATCCTCGGCGATCACACCGCGACCGACGTCGTGCTAGGCCTGTTCGTGGTCGCCACCGGCCTCGAGTCGTTCTTCGCGGTCTGCCTCGGGTGCGAGGTCTTCGGCCTCCTGATGCGCGCCGGGATCGTCCCCGCTTCGGTGTGCGAGGAGTGCGCGGACATCCGCCTCCGCCTCCGCGCGTCCACCTGAACCTGCATAGCACGTCAATCGGCGTGGAATACGGGGACCTTGCCGTAGTACGCATGCCCCACACGCTTCACACGCCACGGTCCCGGCGAATGCGCTCGATTGACGTGTAATGCAGGTCGCCGGTGAGCCGCGATCAGTTCGACAGGATGAACTGGATCGCGGCCGGCCAATCGTTGACGTGGGCGGCGTTGTCCGCGGCAAGGCTACCGCCGAGGTCGAGGAGGTAGCCGCGCCCTCCGCGTTGCTCGGTCGCCTCCGGCAGGGACGGGATGTCGTATACGAGGTGGCCGGCGCCCGGATAGTTCAGATGCACGTGGCGCGCGGGATCGGCGTGAAGCGAGGCCATGATCCGGTCGGCAAAGACCGGGGACGGCCACAGCTGGTCGTCTCCGCCGCTGATCAGCAGGACCGGTCCCTCGAACCGCTCGATCGGCACGGCAGTGGGCCACCACCGGCGGCGCACTCCCATGGCATAACGATCGGCGTGCGGCCGGCCGCTCGCGTCAGTCGAGCCCGAGTGCGGCGCCACGGAGGATGTCGTTCTCCGACACCTCGAACGAGCTCAGCCCGAACAGCGTCAGCGTCTCGAGCAGGATGATCACGCCGGCGACGATCGTGGGCGCGCGGTCGGGGTGCAGACCACGCACGCGCCGGCGCTCGACCAGGGTCAACGAAGCCAGCCGATCGAGGATCCGCCGGCACTCATCTGTCCTGACCACGTACCCCTCGACCTTGTCCGGGTCGTAGGGCTCGAGCTCCTGGGCGATCGAGGCCATCGAGGTCGCGGTCCCCGCCACCCCGATCGCCCACGCCACCGACCGCCGGAACCGCTCCGGCACCGCCGACTCGAGGATCGACCGGACATCGGACGCGAGCTCGTCGAGCTCGGCCGGCGTCGGCGGGTCGGAATGGACGTGGCGCTCGGTCTGCCGGACCACTCCGGCCTGGGTGGACACGTGGAAGGTCATCTCGCGGCCAGCGCCAATGACCAGCTCGGTCGAGCCGCCGCCGATGTCCATCACCAGCGTTGGGGTCGGGTCGTCGGGATCGCGCTCGCTGGTCGCCCCCAGGAAGGTCAGCCCCGCCTCCTCGTCCCCGGTCAGGACGTGCGGCTCGAACCCCCAACGCGTCCCGACTAACCGAGCGAACTCGGCGCCGTTGGCCGCGTCCCTGACCGCGCTCGTCAGAACAGCCACGGAACGGACGACTCCGTGGCGGTCGATCAGCGCTCGGTAGTCGTCGAGCACGACAAACACGCGCTCCATCGCTGCCTCGCTCAACCGGCCGTCCGCATCGACCCCCGCGCCGAGCCGCGTTATCTCGGTGCGGCGCTCGAGCACGTCGACCACCCTCCCGTCCTCGACGTCGGCGATGAACAGTCGCGTCGAGTTCGTCCCGATGTCGACGACCGCTCGTCGCATTCAGCGACCGACCTGATGAGGCATCGGCCGGCCGTCGAGTCCCGCCAGCAGGTTGTCGACCGCGAGGTCGGCCATCCGCTCGCGGGCGACCCGCGTCGCCGACCCGATGTGCGGCACCACGGTCAGGTTGGGCGCGGAAAGCAGCGGGTCGTCGGGCGCGAGCGGCTCCGGATCGGTGACGTCGAGCGCGGCGCCGGCGATCTCGCCGGCGATCAAGGCGCGCCGCAATGCGTCGTGGTCGACGATCGGTCCCCGGGCGGTGTTCACGAGGATCGCGGTCGACTTCATCCGCGACAGCGCGGCGTCGTCGATCAAGTGATAGGTCTCGGGCGTCAGCGGGCAGTGGAGCGAGACAAAGTCCGAGCGCTCGAGCAGCGTGTCGAGCGGTACGCCCAATTCGGAACCGCCACCCGATCCCGCCGGACCGCCACCCGACCCCGGTGGACCGCCACCCGACCCCGGTGGACCGCCACCCGATCCCGCCGGACCCCCACCGGACCCGGCTGAACCACCACCGGACCACAGGACCTCCATGTCGAACCCGGAGGCCCGGTGCGCCACCGCCCGCCCGATTCGCCCCATCCCGACGATCCCGAGCGTGGCGCCCTGGACCGCGGCGCCCAAATACATGGCCGGCTCCCACGTCAGCCAGTCGCCCTCCCGGACCGCCGCCACGGCCTCGTGCAGCTTGCGCGCGGCCGCCAGCATCAGCGCCCACGTCAGATCGGCGGTGGCGTCCGTCAACACGTCGGGCGTGTTGCCGACCGGGATCCCGCGCGCGGAAGCGGCCTCGAGGTCGATGTTGTCGTAGCCGACGGCATAGTTCGAGATCGCCCGCAACCCCGAGCTGCCCTCGATAAGCGCCGCATCGACGCGGTCGGTCAGGAGAGTCAGCAGCCCTTCGACCGCACGAGCGCGGGCGGCCAACTCGTCGTATGAGGGCGGCAACCGC